>NZ_BAFV01000113.1 GCF_000308515.1 Nocardia carnea NBRC 14403
CCGAGTTCGGCGAAGCGGGCGCTGGACAGCTCGCCGACGCGGGTGGCGAGCACCGAGCCGAGCACCGAGACGCCGATCGCGCCACCGAAGGTGCGGAAGAACGCGACACTGCTGGAGGCGGCGCCGATGTTCTGCACACTCACGGTGTTCTGCACGGCCAGCACGAGGTTCTGCATCATCATGCCGACACCGAGACCGGTGACGGTGATGAAGGCGCCGATCAGCCAGATGTTGGTGGCGTGGTCGACGGTCGACAGCAGGGAGAATCCGATGACCAGCAGCGCGGCACCGGCGACGACGAACGGCTTCCACTTGCCGAATCGGGTGATCAGCAGACCGGACGTCACCGAGGCGACGAGCATCCCGGCGACCATCGGCGAGGAGAGCAGGCCTGCGGCGGTGGGGGAGTAGCCACGCGCGGTCTGCAGGTACTGGCCGAGGAAGGTGGTGGCGCCGAACATCCCGACACCCACGGCGATCGAGGCGAGGATGGCCAGCGCGGTGGTGCGTTCGGTGACGATCTTCAGCGGGATGACCGGGTCCTTGACCTTGGCTTCGACCAGTACGGTGGCGATCAGCAGCAGGACACCGCCGCCGACATACAGCGCCGATTCGGTGGACCACCAGTCGTAGTAGCCGGCTTTACCGGCGAACGAGACCCAGATCAGCAGGACCGACACGCCGGCTGTGAGCAGTGTGGCACCCAGCCAGTCGATGGATACGTTCTCTTTGCGGGCGGTGGGCAATTTCAGCGTCCGCTGCAGCAGGAACAGGGCGATCAATGCCAGCGGTACGCAGATGTAGAAGCACCAGCGCCAGCCCAGCGGGCTGTCGACGATGACGCCACCGAGGATCGGTCCACCGGTCATCGATACGGCCATCACCGCACCCATATAGCCGGAATAGCGGCCGCGTTCGCGGGGCGGGATGATGCTGCCGATGATCGCCTGCACGAGCGCGGTGAGCCCGCCCATGCCGATACCCTGCAGGGCGCGGGCGACCAGCAGCACGGCGACGTTGTGGCTGAGGCCGGCGATCACCGATCCGATGACGAAGATGACGATGGCGGATTGCACCAGCGTCTTCTTGTTGAACAGATCGGCGAGTTTGCCCCAGATCGGCGTGGAGGCGGCGTTGGTGAGCAGCGCCGTGGTGATGACCCAGGCGTAAGCAGTCTGCGATCCTTGCAGGTCGCCGATGATGGTGGGTAGCGCATTGGCGACGATGGTGGTGCTGAGCAGCGCCGTGAACAGCGCCGCGAGCAGGCCGGTCATCGCTTCGAGGATCTGGCGATGGCTCATGGCGAGCGGGTCGCGAGATGGCGGTGCCTCGGTATCAGACATCAGTTCTCTCTTTCGGAACCTGCGGATTCTCGCTCGTCGAGGCGCAGCGGGAACGGGCATTGAGGGAATTACGGAGTCGTCGTACGGCCAGATACGCCTGTTCGGCGTCGTCCTCGGACCAGTCGTCCAGGGTTTCCTGAAGATGCCGGGTATGGGCTTGTCGTGCCCGGTTCAGGAGATCCAGGCCCTCGTCGGTGAGCTGAACCAGCGCGGCGCGGCCGTCGCTGGGGTCGGCCCGGCGGACGATATATCCGGCGGCGACCAACTCGGTGATATGGCGGCTCAGCGCCGATTGGGTGATGCGCATATCGGCGGCGAGGTCGACCTGCCGGCAGGGGCCGGATGCGTCGAGGGTGGTGAGAACGGCGAGTCCGCCGGGCGGTAGCTGACCTGCGTCGGTGAAGAACAGGGCACTGCGGAGGGCTCGGCCGATTTGGAACATCTCACCGAGGAGGTGTTGAGCAGTATCGGATGAGATGGGCACTCGGACTCCAATAGGGGAATAGTTTCTTTCGCTAATCAACTTTAGAGCAGTTGCTTTCGCTAATCAACTAACTGGGCCCGGCGAACGGGCTCGTGAGGATGTGGCGTTGTGCACAACGAAGAAGCCGGGACGGCCGCCGCGTAACTCGGGCGCGAGGGGTGCTCCGGAGGCGCCAGGGTAGTACCCGGATCGAGTGCGCCGGGCGGCGGGGCGGTGCGGGAGCGCGGCGGTGGCGTGTTGGCGGCGATAAGCCTGGGCAATATGAAATACCCTGCACTGCACGAGAGTTGGACATTCCTGGCATTCGTCCCGTTCGGGGAATCCGTAGGTGCTGTCGACCGGTGCGCCTAACCGGACATACAAGACATGCTGCGCACCTATCTCGCGCGGGGATCGGGTAGGTGCAGTCGTGCCTGTCGGGATCGGTCCGCCGTGCCCGGGCGCGGCGGCCCTCTTGGTGTCGTAGACCTCAGCAGGGATAGGCGGAAGACGAGCAGCGCGACAGCCGCCCCGTCGCGCAGCCGCGCAGATGGCGGTGCTCGACGGGGCGGTGTGGGTGGCGAGGTGGTGGCGGTGGCCGGGATATACGGATCAGGCGACGACCGCGCGCTGCGGGACGCCGATGTACTCGCTGAGCGGGCGGATCAGCGCATTCGATTCGCCCTGTTCGATGATGTGCGCGGTCCATCCGGTGATCCGGCTCATCACGAATATCGGCGTGAAGGCCTCGGTATCGAATCCGAGCAGGTGGTAGGCGGGCCCGGCCGGAAAGTCGAGGTTCGGTTTTATGCCGGTGGCTTCGTCCATGGTGCGCTCGAGCGTTTCGTACATGCGCACCCACTTCTGCCCGCCGGTAGCGGCCGCGATATCGAGGAATGCCTGTTTCATGGTGGGCACCCGCGAATCGCCGTGTTTGTAGACCCGGTGGCCGAAGCCCATCACCTTCTCCTTCGCGGCCAGCTTGGCGCGCAGCCATTCCTCGGCCCGGGCCGGATCACCGATATCGAGCATATGGTGCAGCACGGCTTCGTTGGCGCCACCGTGCAGCGGCCCTTTGAGTGCGCCGATCGCCGCGGTGACCGCGCTGTAGATATCCGACAGCGTGGAGGTGACCACGCGGGCGGCGAAGGTGGAGGCGTTGAAACTGTGCTCCGCGTAGAGGATCAGCGAAACCTCGAACGCCCGCACCAGCTCCGGCGCCGGAATGCTGCCGAAACACATGTTCAGGAAGTTCTCGGCGTAACTCAGTTGTGAGTGGGGTGCGAGGGGATCGAGGCCGTGGCGGCGGCGGTGGTCGGCCGCGACGATGGTGGGCAGGACGGCGAGCATCCGTAAGGCCTTGTCGCGGTTGGCGTGAGCCGAATTATCGTCCTCGGCCGGGTCTTCGGCGCCCAGATAGCTGATCGCGGTCCGTACGACATCCATGGGATGGCAGGTATCGGGCAGTTTCGTCACCAGCGACAACAGCGATCGGTCGGCCCGCCGGGCGGCGCGTTCACGCTGCTGGAACCGTTCGAGCTCGGCGTAGGTGGGCAGTTCACCGTTCCAGAGCAGGTAGGCGACCTGTTCGAAGCTGCAGTGGGCGGCCAGATCCTGTACGGCGTATCCGCGGTAGGTGAGCGAGTTGGTTTCCGGTACCACCTTCGAAATCGCGGTGGTGTCCACGACGACCCCCGCCAATCCCTTGGAAATGGCCGGTATCGCGGTCACCGGCCCCTCGGAAGTGGGGCCACCGCCTGTTGTCGAACCGCCGAGCGATGCCTTGTCCATCACCGGCCCCTTTCCGCGGTGAAATCGTAAATACCGGAATCGAATTCGTTGTAGCTCTCGTACCGCAACAGTTCGTAGAGGCGGCTGCGGTGCTGCATCCGATCGAGCACACCGGACTGCGTTCCCTCGGCGAAGATCTCCCGCAGTCCCGCTTCGGCGGCATACATCGCCAGCCGCAGGGTCGAGACCGGATAGATCACCGCGTTGTAGCCGATAGATTCCAGCGTCGCGGCCGGAATCAGTTCGGATTTACCGAATTCGGTCATATTCGCCAGCAGCGGCGTCGATAGCGCCGCACGGAACTTCTCGAACTCGGCCGGGGTGCGCAGGGCCTCGGTGAAGATCAGATCGGCCCCCGCCTCGGCGTAGGCTTTCGCCCGCTCGATCGCGGCATCGAGGCCTTCGATCCCGGCGGCATCGGTGCGTGCACAGATTACGAATCCGGGGTCGCGGCGGGCCGCGACCGCCGCATGCAGCCGGCGGATCATTTCCTCGGTGGGCACCACCGCCTTACCGTCCAGATGACCGCAGCGCTTGGGGTTGACCTGATCCTCGAGATGACAGCCGGCCAGGCCGGCGTCTTCGAGCACGGTCACCGTGCGCGCGGCACTCATCGGCTCACCGAAACCGGTATCGGCATCGATCAGTACCGGCAGATCGGTGACCCGGGCGATCTGGTGGCCGCGCCCGGACACCTCGGTGAGCGTGGTGAGACCGATATCCGGTAACCCCAGATCCGCGGAGAGCACCGCGCCGGAGACATAGACGCCCTCGAACCCGATCTCCTGGATCAGCGTCGCCACCAACGAGTTGAAGGCTCCGGGAAATCGCTGGATACGGCCGGATTCCAGACCGGCACGGAACGCGGCGCGCTTCTCCGTTACCGGCCTCGGCGCCGCGAACAGGCCGGCCATCAGAACAGTCCTTCCGGGCTACCGGCAGCACGGGCGAGCACATCCGGCGACACGGTGAAGGTGAGTTCCGCCAACTCGCCGGCGGACAGCTCGCCCGCGCGCTGGACCACCTCGAGGAAGCGGTCCTGTTCGGGCGGGTCGACAACCCCCTCGGCCAGTGTGCGGAACTTGGCGATGTACTGGTCGCGGGCGAACGGCCGGGCGCCGAGTGGATGCGCGTCGGCGACGGCGAGTTCGCCGACGATCACCTCACCGCTTTTCAGCGTGATCTCGGCGCGGGCGCCGAACGCTTTCTCGGCGGGGTCGGTCGAGTGGTAGCGGCGGGTCCATTCCGGGTCTTCGGCGGTGGAGATCTTGTGCCACAGCGCCACGGTGTCCGGACGCTGTGCCCGCTCGGGTGCGTAGGAATGTTCGTGATGCCAGATGCCGTCCTGCAACGCGACCGCGAAGATGTACATCACCGAGTGATCCAGGGTTTCCCGGGACGCCGTGGGATCGAACTTCTGCGGATCACCCGATCCGGTCCCGATCACCACATGGGTGTGATGGCTGGTGTGCAGGACGATCGACGCGATCTGGTCCAGGTCGCCGATACGTTCCCGCATCCGGCGAGCCAGGTCGATCGGCGCCTGGCTCTGGTATTCGGCGGAATGCTCCTTGGTGTAGGAATCCAGGATCGCGCGCTTGGGCTCGCCCGGGCCGGGGAGCGGGACCGAGTACTCCGCGTCCGGACCGCCGAGCAACCAGGCGATCACACCGTCTTCCCCCTCCCAGATCGGGCCCGGTGCACCTTCTCCGCGCAACGCCCGGTCCACCGCCTCGACCGCCATCTTCCCGGCGAACGCCGGCGCGTAGGCCTTCCAGCTGGAGATCTCGCCCTTGCGGGATTGCCGGGTCGTGGTGGTGGTGTGCAGGGCCTGGCCGACGGCCTGATAGATCGTCGCGGTATCGAGCCCGAGCAAGGTGCCGATACCGGCGGCCGCCGAGGGCCCGAGATGGGCGATATGGTCGATCTTGTGCTCGTGCAGGCAGATCGCGCGCACCAGATCGATCTGGATCTCGTATCCGGTGGCCAGGCCGCGGATCAGGTCACGTCCCGACCGCCCGGCATGCTGGGCGACCGCCAGAATCGGTGCGATGTTGTCACCGGGATGGGAGTAGTCGGCAGCCAGGAAAGTGTCGTGGAAATCCAGTTCCCGCACCGCGACCCCGTTGGCCCACGCCGCCCACTCCGGGGAATAGCGGCCGCCGGCACCGTAAACGGTCGCACCCGGCCGATACGGGTGTGCGAGTGCCTGGGCCCGGGCATTGGCGACCGGGCGCCGGGTCAGCGCCGCCGCGGCGACCGCCGCATTGTCGATGATCCGGTTGACGATCATCTCCTCGGTCTCCGGCGCCACCTCGACCGGGTCGCGGGCAACCTCCGCAATACGCCATGCCAGATGCTGTTCGCGCGGGAACTCCGCGGCGGACCGGTGTGTGCGGACGAGATGATTCTTCACAGACGGCCTCCGGGGCTCGGCGGAAATTCGCTTGATTCGCAAGCTACTCATGGCGAATCAGTGATTCAATACCTCGCATTTGTCGATTTATGCGTAGGACGACCTGCAAATTTGCGGAAGTTGCGAATACCATGCGTGCTAGATTCGCGACCGTGCAGAAGATGTATGCGGGAGGCCGGCTGCGTGCATTGCGGGAGCAGCGCGGATTGTCCCAGTCGGCGCTGGCGAAGGAACTCGGGTTATCGGCCAGCTACGTCAATCAGCTCGAAAACGATCAGCGCCCGCTGACGGTCCCGGTACTGCTGCGGTTGAACTCCACCTTCGATCTGGAGATGGGTTTCTTCGCCCCCGATACCGATGCCCGGCTGCTCGCCGACTTGCAAGAGGTGTTCGCGGAGGACCCCGATGCGGCCGCTGTCACGGGCAGCGAACTCGACGATCTGTTGTCCCGGATCCCGGCCGCCGCTCGGCTGCTGGTGAGCCTGGACCGGCGGCTGAAAGCGGCCACCGGGCGCCTCGAACAGTTCTCGGCCGGGGTCGATACCGAGCCCGGTGAGCGGGGTGCCGCGATGCCCTATGAAGACGTCCGGGATTTCTTCTACGACCAGCGCAACCATATTCCGGCCCTCGATACCGCCGCCGAACGCCTGTTCGCCGAGAACCGGCTGACCATCGGCGGACTCGATCTGCAGCTGGCGCGAATTCTGCGCGAACAACACGATATCGCCGTGCGGATCCGGACCGACGACCCGAACCGGCCCGGGCCGAAACGCCTCTACGATCCGGGTGCCCGCCTGGTGTTGCTCGCCCGGCGGCTCGCACCCGGCCAGCGCGCCTTCCAGCTGGCCACCCAGCTGGCCTTCCTCACCCAGGGGCCGGCGCTGGACGCGATCCTCGCCGGGGCCGAGGCGATGCCCGCCGAATCGCGCCGGCTGCTGCGGATCGGCCTGGCCAACTATTTCGCCGGTGCCCTGATCCTGCCGTATACACTGTTCCGCGAGGCCGCCGAATCGCTGCGCTACGATATCGACCTGCTCTCGGCGCAATTCGAGGTCGGATTCGAAACCGTCTGCCATCGGCTGTCCACCCTGCAGCGGCGCGGGCAACGCGGCGTACCGTTCTTCTTTGTCCGGACCGACCGCGCCGGCAATATCTCGAAACGACAGTCCGCCACCGCTTTCCACTTCTCCCGCGTCGGTGGGAGCTGCCCGCTGTGGGTGGTGCACGACGCGTTCGCGACCCCCGGTCGGATCCGCACCCAGATCGCGGAGATGCCGGACGGTCGGACGTACCTCTGGCTGGCGCGGACTGCCGGTGAGAGCGCGCCCGGGTATCTCACGCCCACAAGGGAATTCGCCGTCGGTCTCGGTTGCGATCTCGCCCATGCCGACAAGCTGGTGTACTCCCACGGCCTGCCGCTGCACGACAGCAGCGCCGTGGTCCCGATCGGGGCGGGATGCAAAGTATGTGAACGCACCGACTGCGCACAGCGTGCGTTCCCGCAACTGGGCCGCCCGCTCGCCGTAGACGAGAACCGCGCCGCCGATATCCCGTACCTGCCCGCGTGGGGAAGCGCACCGCGCTGAACCGAGGCGCACCCTGTCACCGGCCGGGGCTAGCATCGGCGGTCATGGTGACCGACGCAGCGGGCCCGGCCGGACCGGATTTCCAGATCCTGGTGATCGGGGCCGGTCAGTCCGGTTTGTCGGCCGGTTATCATCTGCAGCGGCGCGGGCTGGTTCCCGGACGCGATTTCCTCATCGTGGACCACGCCCCGGGCCCCGGCGGAGCCTGGCAGTTCCGCTGGCCGTCGCTCACCCTGAGCACCGTCAACGGGGTGCACGATCTGCCGGGTATGTCGTTCGCGGAGAACCTGCCGCCCGGTGCCACCGTGACCGCCGACGTACCGGCCGCGACAGCCGTCCCGTACTACTACCGGCGCTACGAGGAACATTTCGGGCTGCGCGTCCACCGGCCGGTGACCGTCCGCGTGGTCTGCGATCGCCGCGAACGCGACGGGCTGCTGCACGCCGAAACCGATAATGCCGGAACCCTGCGCGTCCGGGGCCTGATCAACGGCACCGGCACCTGGGAACGCCCGTTCATCCCGCACTATCGCGGTGCAGACGTCTTCGCCGGCCGCCAGCTGCACACTCGCGACTATCGCGATCCGCAGGAGTTCGCCGGGCAGCACGTCGTGGTCGTCGGGGGTGGTATCTCCGCCGTCCAGTTGCTCGACGAGATCTCCCGGGTCACCACCACCACCTGGGTGACGCGGTCCGTGCCGGTCTTCCGCGAAACCCCGTTCGACCAGGACGCGGGCCGGCGCGCGGTGGCCATAGTCGAAGACCGGGTGCGCCGCGGGCTACCGCCGGGTTCGGTGGTGTCGGTGACCGGCCTGGTGCTGAACGAACGCCTGCGTGCCGCCCGGGATCGAGGTGTCCTGCACCGGCTGCCGATGTTCGAGCATCTCGAGCCGGACGGTGTGTGCTGGCCCGACGGGACGTTCCAGCCGGCACAGGTGATCCTGTGGGCCACCGGTTTCCGCAGCGCCCTCGACCACCTGGCGCCACTGGCGCTGCGGGGGCCCGGCGGCGGGATCACCATGACCGGCCGTTCGGCAACCGGGGTCGCGGCGGACCCGCGGATCCATTTGATCGGTTACGGCCCGTCCGCCAGCACCGTCGGCGCGAACCGGGCCGGTCGTTCCGCGGCCGTCGAACTCACCGCACAACTCGGCCTCGGGGACAGTCCGGCCCGCAGGTGATGGCGCGGCCTGTCCGACGGCGCGGAATCCGCCGGCCTGTCGGATTCCGGGTGGTGCCGATCGTCTAATGGGTGAAGGAGGTGTTCGAGCATGAAATACGTGCTGATGTTCTGTGAGACCGAGCAGTGGGAGAAGGACTGGGAGGCCCTGGACGATACCGCGCGCGAACAGGGATTTGCCCGGGTCCAGGCCTGGCTGGCCGAGTACGGCGACAAAATCCTGCACAACCGCAAACTCGCCGGCGGCGATACCGCGACCACGGTCCGGCTCGACGCGGCCGGCGGTGCCCTTGTTACCGACGGCCCGTTCGTCGAGGGCAAAGAGATCGTCAGCGGGTACGTCGAGGTGGAGGTCGCCGATCTCGACGAAGCGCTTGCCATGGCCCGGACCTGGCCGGGCTGCCCGCTGGTGGAGATACGACCGGTCCTGATGTGACCGGCGCCGATCCCGGCCGGGTGCTCGCCGCGGTGCTGCGCGAGCACGGCAGCCGGCTCGCCGCGTCGCTGGTCACCTTGCTCGGTGATTTCGCCGCCGCCGAGGATCTGGTGTCCGACGCGGTCGAGAAGGCGTTGCGCACCTGGCCGGTCGACGGTGTCCCGGACGATCCGCAGGCGTGGTTGTTCACCGTCGCCCGCCGCCGCGGCCTCGACATACTGCGCCGGGAAGCCAACTATCGCGACAAACTGCGGCAGGTGCGGTGGCCGGTGCCGGCGGAGACCGACGACCGGTTGCGGCTGATGTTCATCTGCTGCCATCCGGCGCTCCCGCGCGAAGCGCAGGTGGCGCTGACCCTGCGGATGGTGTGCGGATTGGACACCCGCCAGCTGGCGCGGGCGTTCGTGGTATCGGAAAGCGCTGTCGGCCAGCGCATCACCCGCGCCAAACGCAAGATTTCGCAGGCCGGTATCCCCTTCCGCACTCCCTCGGACGCCGAACTCGCCGAACGCCTGGACGAGGTATTGGCTGTCGTCTACCTGCTGTTCAACGAGGGCTACCTGGCGACCGAAACCGCCGGCGACCCGGGTCTGGCCGCCGACGCCGAATGGCTGGCGGCGCTGCTGGATCGGTTGCTGCCCGGCGAACCGGAGGTGATGGGGCTGCTCGCGCTCGTCCGGTTGCATCGGGCGCGTGCCGGGGCGCGTTTCGACGGTTCGGGCCGTATCGTGCTGCTTCGCGACCAGGACCGCACCCGCTGGGATCACGCCGCCATCGGGCGGGCGATCGACCTGCTCCTCGCTGCCGGCCGGCTGCGACGGCCGGGCCCGTACCAGGTGCAGGCGGCGATCGTGGCCTGCCATGCCGAGGCGCCGGACTGGGCCGCCACCGACTGGCCACAGATCGTGGTGCTCTACGAGCTGTTGTCGGCGATGACGCCCTCACCGGTGATCCGGTTGCATCAGGCGATAGCCCGCGCGCAAGTGGAGGGTCCGGAAGCGGCATTGGCGACTGTGGACGAACTCGCCGCCCAACTCGCCGGGTACCACTTGTTGCACGCCACCCGGGCCGAGTTGCTCCGCGAACTCGGTCGCGCGGACGATGCCGCAGTGGCGGACCGGAAGGCGCTGGCACTTACGCGAAATCCGGCCGAGCAGGCCTTACTGGAACACCGCCTGCACCGGCCTGCCGCAGCACCGAGGGAAGGAGGATCGCGATGAATGTCATGGCTATGGCACGCGCCGAGCGCGATGATATCGCCGCCCTGCTGGCGACTTTGACGCCGCAGCAATGGGAGGCGCCGACCCTGTGTGCGGGCTGGCGAGTGCGCGATGTGGTCGCGCATATGGTGAGCTACGACCACTTGAATGCACGCGGTCTGGCCGGGCGGTTCGTCCAGGGCCGTATCGTGCACGCCAATCAGGTCGGTGTCGACGAGTTCCGCGCGTACAGCACCGGCGAACTGCTGGAATTCTTCGACCGCCATCGGCAACCGCGGGGACTGACCGCCGGTTTCGGCGGGATGATCGCGCTGGTCGACGGCCTGATCCATCACCAGGACATCCGCCGTCCGCTCGGCTTGCCGCGCAGTATTCCCGAGGACCGGTTGCGTTATGTGCTGGCGCGGACACCCGGCAACCCCCGGCTCGGCGCCCACCGGCGGATCCGCGGGCTGCGGTTGTCGGCAACCGATCTCGAGTGGTGCCACGGCCGCGGCGCCGAGATTTCCGGACCGGCCGAATCGCTTCTCATGGCAATATCCGGGCGGCACGGTATCACCGGTGAACTCACGGGCCCAGGGGTTCCGATCCTGGCGGCACGGATCGGCGACTGACCGTGCGGGCTTTCTGCCCGGGCAGTCCGAATCCGGCTGCCGCTGTGGAAAATTCCGATTCCGCAGTGCTGTGATCCGTTGAGCGCTACTTTTCGTCACGCCGCGAACGTGTCCTTTCCGGGTCGCACCCCGCTCCGAATGGCGCACTCGGGACGCACTACTGCGTTCGCACGACATAGTTCGCAAGTCTGTGTAGTGTTTCTGCAATCTGAAACACGCATGAACAAAGTAGGGGCGTAGTGATCGGTATCGATGGATGTCTGGAACGCATCATGGACATCCCGGGCGCGCGCAGCGTGACCTTGGTCGACGGGGCGAGCGGGCTGGCAGTGGCCGGGGCCGGACGCCATGAACTGGTCGACCAGCACGAGGACGCAGCCACCACCACCGATGTCGTGCGCGCCGTACTCGGCTGTCCGGCGCTCGCGACCGGTGCCGACGACGACATCACCGAAATCATCGTGTGCGGTAGCGGGGGATACCACCTGATCGACCTGGTCCGCGGCGATTTCGAGGGGCGCCTGTTCGTGCACGCACTGTTCGACGAGGATTCCGGCAACCTCGCGATGGCCCGATTCCGGCTACGCGGCATCCTCGCGGACCTGACCGCAGACGATCGCGGACCGGAACCGGCGACCGAGGGCGGTCGTGCGCCGGCGGGACCGGCCGGGGGCGGCCATGGAACAGAACCGGACCAGGGCGGTCATGGGGTGGAACCGGCCGAGGACGGTTATGGGAACTGAGCTCGTGGACGAGCTGCAGCGGCTGGAAGACGAGGGAAGCACCGGCGTGCTGCACGCGGGCGACGGGGTTTTCCATCTCGCGGACGGCGCCATAGCCTCCGCCGAATGCCGGCGCACCACCGGGCTGGATCGGCTGGCCGCGGAAGCCGGGGTGGCCGCCGCCGACGAGTGGCAGCGCGCCGCCGCGGGTGACCCCGGGCCCGTGCTCGGCCGCCCCGTATTCGAAACCTTGGCGCTGCTCTCGGTGTTCGACGCCGCCTATTTTCTGCTGTCCGGGCCGGTGGTCGCCGAATTCCGGCCCGCGCCGCCCCATTGGCTGTCCCCGGTCTGCCATATCCGGCCGCGGGTATTGGTCCGCGAATGCGCACGACGTGGGGACCCGAATACCGGGCCGTGGCCGGCGCAGCTGGTCGACCGGTCACCCGTGGTGCCGGTCCGCCGGGTCCGCCGCAATCGTGTCGTACTCACCGGCGGCCAAGCCGAAGTACTCGCCGCCGCCGATACCCACCGCAGCGTCACCGTTATCGCCCGCGACCTCGGTCGCACCGCGTACGGCTGCCTCGAGGCAGTCCGCGACCTCACTGCGGCGGGGCTGATCGAACCCCCGGCGGACCGGCGAGCGCAGGCCTCGCCCCGGTACGCCGCCGAGCCGGTCCTGCGCCGGCGGATTCGGCAGCCGGTGCCGGTTCCCGAGGACGGCGAATGGGAGCCGGTGGATCAGCAACTGCTGCTCCGGCTCCGCACGGCACTGGAGGACCTCGCGTGACAGCGCGCAGGAAATTGCTCGGCGATCTGATGGGGAGGTTGACGAAAGTGCCGATGCCCGAACCGGACCCGGCGGTGCACGCAGAACTCGCCGGACTACGGGCCCGGGTGCCCGGGCTGATCGGGGCGCTCGTGGCGTCCAGCGACGGCCTGCTGGTCACCCACGACCTACCCGGACATATCGAACCGACCGGAATGGCCGCGCTCGCCGCGGCGCAACTGTCGCTATCGGACCGGCTGGCGGGTGTCGCGCACGGTGGCGGGTTCCAAGAGGTCGTGGTGGACGGGTCGCGCGGGCACGTCGTCATCTACGCGGCGGGCTGGGCATCGCTCACCGTGCTCGCGGAACCGGACGTGAACGTCGGCCGGTTGCATCTCGAATCCCGTCCGGTGGCGCGCAGTATCGCCGAACATCTCGCGGGCACCGCCCGTGATCCCGGCCGAACCAACGGAAGACCCGGATAACCCATCGAAAGGAAACACCTGTGTCCGATATGGACTTGGCGCTGAAGGATATGATGTCGATCGACGGCGCCGTCGGCGCGGCCGTCGTCGACTACAACAGCGGTATGGCGCTGGGGATGCTCGGCAGCTCGAAAGCCCTCGACCTCCACGTCGCCGCCGCCGGTAACACCGAGGTGGTGCGCGCGAAACTGCGGACCATCGAACAGCTCGGCCTGCAAGAGGATATCGAGGACATCCTGATCACGCTGAGCTCGCAGTACCATCTGATCCGCCCGATGACCGGCCGGAAATCGAAAGGTTTGTTCCTCTACCTCGCGCTCGACCGCGGCCGCGCGAATCTCGCGATGGCCCGGCACAAGCTGCGCGGTATCGAAGAAGACCTCGAGGTGTGACCCCCGCCGGATCGCGGTGTGTCACCGCGATCCGGCCATCGGTTCTATCGGCTCGCCGGTACCGCAGTAGTCGCGGGTTCGCGGACCTCGGCGGGTGGTTCGGTGCGGTAGAGATCGGTGATCCGGTCGGCGTACTTCTCGGCCACCACCGTGCGTTTCAGTTTCATGGTGAGGGTGACCTCGTCGCCGCCGGCTTCCCAGAAGACCGGCAGGACGATGAAGCGTTTGATCTGTTCGACGCGGGCGAGCCGTGCATTTCCGGCGGCGATACCCGCGGCGATCGCTGCCGGCACCGCAGGGGCGGCGGCGAGTGCGGCGGGCGTGGCATCCATGAGACCGTGCTGTGCGGCGTAGGAGCCGGCGGTTTCGGCGTCGAGGACGACGAGGGCGGTGTTGTAGGGGCGGCCGTCACCGATCACCGCCATGGCGCCGATGAGCGGCGTGGCTGCCTTGATGGTGTTCTCGATATGCGTCGGCGACATGTTCTTCCCCGACGCGTTGATGATGATTTCCTTCTTGCGGTCGACGACGGTGAAGTACCCGTCGGCATCGACGGTCACGATATCGCCGGTGGACAGCCAGCCGTCGGCATCGATCGCCTCCGCGGTTTTCTCCGGTAGGCCGCGGTATCCCTTCATCACCAGCGGCCCGCGTACCTGGAGCTCGCCGTCGGATGCGGTCCGGGCGTGCATACCCGGCAGCAGCGTCCCGACCGTACCCAGCCGGACATTGCGGGGGTGACTGACTGTGCCGATACACGACAGTTCCGACATCCCCCAGATCTCGGTGATCGGCACCCCGAGACCGGCGAAGAACCCCAGTGTTCCCGGCGGGATCGGCGCGGCACCCGACATCGCCCAGCGCATCCGGTCGAAGCCGAGTGCTGCCCGCAGACCCTGCAGGACCAGCGCGTCGGCGCGCTGCCATTCGGCGGCCAGATCGGCGGGGAGCTCACGGCCGGACAGGGCGTATTCGCCGCGGGTGGCGGCCACCGACAGCGCCCACTGCAGAGCGGCACGCCGTTCGGCGTCGGGCTCGGCGGCGACCTTGAAATCGACAGCGGCCCGGATCTTCTCCCAGACCCGGGGCACCGCGCCCCAGATGGTCGGATGCAGATCGGCCAGCGCGGCCGCGATTCCGGACGGGTCGGGGACACAGGTCACCTGGACGCCGAGCACCTCCTGTGCATAGAGCGCGGTGAGCCGATCGGCGATATGCGCCGAAGGCATATACGAGGTGATGGTGTCGCCGAATTCGATACCGAGCACCTCGGCCACCCCGTAGACCTGAAACAACAGGTTGGCATGGGTGGTCTCCACGCCCTTCGGGGCGCCGGTGGTGCCAGAGGTGTAGATCAGGGTCGCCACATCGCCGGGGCGCACGGCCCGCCAGGCCGCCTCGAAATCGAAATCCGCCGCGCCCGCGTCGCGTAACCCGGCCACCGGCAGAGTCCCGGCAGGGGCGTCGTCGAGACAGATCAGATGCTCGAAGGCGATCCCGCACTCACGCAACCGCGGCACATACTGTGGTTCGCAGATCACCACGCGGGCCCCGGCGTTGCCGAGAACGTATCCGAGCTGATCGGGCGGCAGGGTGTTGTACACCGAGAACGAGGTCGCGCCGAGGTGCTGAGCGGCCACCTCGAGTGGGTAGAAGTCCGGCCGGTTACCCATCATCAGCGCGACCGTGTCCCCGCGGCGGACGCCGAGCGCGGCGAGTCCGGCGGCGAATTCGCGGACCTGCCGGGCGTATTCCCCCCAGCTGACCGTGCGGGTGTCGCCTGGGGTGCGGAGCGCGACGGCGGCCGGCTCCACGGCGGCGATATGCTGGAACGCGGCGGGCAGGGTGTCGAAACGAACTGTGCTCACGGGGGAGTCTTTCGGATCAGACCGCGGCTGCGGTGGTATCGAGAACAGCGGCGGCGAAGCGGGCCGCGGACCGGTAGGCGAGCCGCGATTCCGGAATCAGAACGGGCAGTACCTGGAAGGCATGGATCTGGTCGGGCCACACCTGTAATTCGCAGACCGCGCCGGCGGCGGTCCACCGCTGGGCAAGGGCGAGAGCGTCACCGCCGAAGAATTCGGTATCGCCGGCGTGGATGAGCGCCGGTGGTAGCGGTTTACCGCGGGCGGGCAGCAACTCGTAGGGGTCGGGGGTGAAATGGGTGACCGCGCGCCGCGAGAGACCGGCCGACAGCAGGCCACACGCCCGCGCACCCTCGTAACCGGTGGCCACACCGAGGCTCAGATCCGCCATGGGCGAGAACAACACGACCCCGGCGGGTGCGGGCAGACCGGCGCGGGCCCGGGTGATGACGAAATCGGCGGCGAGGAATCCACCTGCGGAATCTCCCGCGACGACGATCCGCCCGGGCGCGTATCCCTGGCCCGCCAGCCACCGGAACGCGTGGTCGATATCCTGCGGCGCAGCCGGATGCGGATGTTCGGGCGCCAGACGGTAGCCGAGGGTGAACACCGGCAGCCGGGTCGCGGTGGACAGTCGCGAGGCCACTCCGCGATACCCGGACGCGGATCCGGCGACGAACCCGCCACCGTGCACATACAGCACGACCGCATCGGTCCGGCCGGCCCGCGGCCCGCGCACCCATTCCCCGGTGACCCGGCCGTCGCGAACCCGCTCGACCGTGGTGCCGGCCAAGGCCGGCGCCACCGCGCGCAACGCCTGGTCGATCAGTGTCCGCGCGAGCGGGAGGGTGCAGGCGTTCACCGGTGCGGCCGCGGCGAGCCGGCGCGCGGTCAGCGCCGACACCTGCCGGACGGTGCGGGCTTGCCACGAACCACGGACCGGCGATGCGGTCATCGCCGTTTCTCGATCGCGCGCACGATGTCTTGTACCGACGAATCGGCGGCCAGCCGGCTGTCGAGAACGGTGTTGATCACCCCGCGCAGCAGCGCGTAGGGCTGCCATCCGCTGGGCGCGATGGTGCGCGGCGCGCGGCGCGAGATCCCGTCGGCGATGGTGCGCGCGGCCTGTTCGGCGGTGATCCGCACGCTCAGCGGCCACGGCAGCAGATCGTTGATCCGGCGGCCGAGATCGTCGGCGTCGAGCATGGCGTGGGTCATCGGTGTTTCCACGAGACCGAAATAGGCGATTCCGGCGGTGGCGCCGGAGGCAGCCAGTTCGACCCGCAGCGCCCGGCCGAGCTGTTCGACCGCGGCCTTGCTGATCATGTACGGCGAACCACCCATACCCGGGGCGAACGCGGCACACGACGACACCACCACCACATGCCCGCCACTACGGACGATCTCGTCGAGCGCCGGATGCACGGTGTTGAACACTCCGGTGAGGTTGATGTTCAGCACCCGGTCGAAATCACCGGGTTCCATGGTGCGCAGGGTCGCCGGTACCGGGGTGACACCGGCGTTGGCGACGACGATATCGAGCCGGCCGAACTTGTCGGTCACCTCGCCGATCACCTGTTCCATCCGGTCCCGGTCGGTGACATCGGCGCCGATACCGTGGGCCCGCGCCCCCAGCTCGGCGGCGGCGCGCGCCGCGGCAGCCTCGTCGATATCGACCGCCACGATCACGGCACCACGTCGGTGCAGGATCCCCACGAGTTCGCGGCCGATACCCTGCCCCGCACCCGTGACCAGCACGACTTTGCCCCGGATATCGAATACCGGCCCGGTGAGCCGGTCCAGCGGGGCGGGTAGCGGCGGCTTCATGAGCTCATCTCGTAGGATTCGGCGTCGAAACGCTGGGTGCGGCGGCGGTATTCGAAACTCCAGCTCGGGTACAGCCCGGCATTGCGGCCGTCGGCAGTTGTGTAGTAGGTCTGGCAGCCGCCGGTCAGCCATACGGTATCCGCGCTGCGCCGTTCCATTTCCCCGACGAAGGCGTCCTGGGTTTCCCGGCGCACCTCCACCCGGCGGGCCCCGCGTGCGCGCAGGGTGCTCAGCGCGTCGACGATATAGGCGATCTGCGATTCCAGCATGAAGATGGCGGACTGGTTACCGGCCGCACCGAACGGGCCCAGGGTGCAGAAGAAGTTCGGGAATCCGGCCATCGCGGTACCCAGATAAGTCTGCGGTTCCTCGTAGTACAGCTCGGCGATGGAGCGGCCGTCGCGCCCGGTGATCCGTTCGAACGCAGTCGGGATGGGCGTGAAGCCCGTGCCGTAGATGATCGTATCGACCTCGATCTCGTCGCCGTCGCGGGTGACGATCGAGCGCGGCCGCACCTCCGCGATACCGTCGGTGACCACCTCCACGTTGTCCTTGTCCAGCGCCGGCAGGTAGGCGTCGGAGAAGATGGCTCGCTTACAGCCGATGACGTAATCGGGGGTTGCCTTGCGGCGCAGCCGCGGATCCCGGATCTGGCGCAGCAATTGGAGGCGGCCGAGCATCTCGAAGGGGTGCCGGAACCGGTTGTCGACGAAGCCGACCAGGCCGAAACTTTCGATCAGGCCGTACCACGTGCCGCGAACGGCCTTCTGCGCCAGCGGAAGACGCCGCAGCAGACTCCGTTCCACGCCCAGGGTGGGCCGATCCATCCGCGGCACGATCCACGGCGCCGACCGCTGGAACACCGTCAGTGCGGCCACCTGCGGCTGAATCTCCGGAATGAACTGCACCGCGGACGCCCCGGTACCGATCACCGCGACCCGCTCGCTGGTCAGATCGTGGTCGTGGTCCCAGTGCAGGGAATGGAACGCGGTACCGGTGAAACTGTCCAGGCCCGGCAGATCGGGGTACTTCGCTTCCGCGAAGATACCGGCTGCCGACAGGAAGTAGTCCGCGGTGAGCGAGCCGCGGGAGGTGTCGATCCGCCAGACGGCGTCCGCCTCGTCCCAGCGTGCGCCGGTCAGTTCGGTGTTCAACCGGATAGTGCGCACCACATCGTGTTCGGTGGCGACGCGGCGCAGGTAATCGAGGATTTCCGGTTGCCGCCCGTAGGTTCGCGACCAGTCGGGGTTCGGGGCGAAGGAATAGCTGTACAGCTGGGACGGCACATCGCAGGCGCAGCCCGGATAGGTGTTGGCCTGCCAGGTACCGCCCAGATCGGCGGCGCGTTCGAGCACCACCACATCGTCGAAACCGGCCTGCCGCAGGGCGATCGCCAAACCGATACCGCCGAAACCGGCCCCGAGGACGACGATGCCGTGATGTTCGGCTACCGCGCCGGGCTCCACCGCGCTCATCGCCGTGCCCCCACCGCGTCGCGCCGGACCCGGCCGGTGATGCCTTCGGCGATGGATTTGGTGACCAGTCGGTTCACCGGGCTCGCTGCGGCCAGTAGGGGCCGCAGGAGCGGATTGCCTTCGAGGGCGAACGTCCAGACCAGCCGGGTCGCGGTACCCAGTGACAGTAGGGTGAGGTCCTCGGCGAAACGGTGCAGGCCCGGTACGGACGCGGAATCGACGGTGAAGGTCATCCGGGTGTTCTCCTCCCAGCGGTAGAAACGCTCGTCGAGACGGAGTGCGCCGCCGAGGGTGACCTGCCGGGTGGTGCCGGCGCCGAACGGGCGCGGCGAGGTCCAGCGAGCGGCCGTGATCACCGGCGACCACGACACCAGGGCGTCGTCGGCGGTGAGGGTTTCCCAGACCTGTTCCCGCGAGGCCGGGATATCGACGATATGGGTGTACCGCCGGGCCGTGGTGTTCAAGAAGGTGTCATCCGCCGGTTCGAGCGGGAATCCGGTACGCATTGTGCTGGTGGGCCTTTCGCTTCAGAGATCGAGAACCAACGGCCCGCCCGCGGACCGGGAGACACACGGAAGCATGTGGCCGGGGCGTTCGGTGTCGGTGAGGGTGCGGTCGCGGTGGTCGATATCGCCCGCGAGGACCTTGGTCTTGCAGGTACCGCAGAAACCCTGGC
The DNA here is from genome assembly GCF_000308515.1 of Nocardia carnea NBRC 14403. Lineage (GTDB taxonomy): Bacteria > Actinomycetota > Actinomycetes > Mycobacteriales > Mycobacteriaceae > Nocardia > Nocardia carnea. The sequence continues at coordinate 19,258 of NZ_BAFV01000113.1, forward strand.
GGCAGGAGAAAACGGCGTCGGGGTTTATCCGGCGGATCGCATCGAGCGCGGATTCCGCGGCCCCCACCCGCACCTGCTTACCGGAGGCGGCGAGGGTGAGATCGAATTCCCGGCCGTCGACGATCAGTGGCGCCGAGAATCGTTCGGTGTGCAGCGAGCCGGCCGGGTTCAGCGTGAAGAAGCTGCGCTGGGCGGCGTCGAGAACCGCCGGCGGGCCGCAGACGTACACCGCGGCCCCCGGTGGCGCGTCCGCCAGGATCGCCGGGATATCGGGGGTGCCGAATTCGTCGTCGGGCCGGATATCGGTGCCGGTGGGGAGTTCGCCGAGGAACGGCATGGTGTCGCGGGAACGACCCAGATACACCAGCCGCCCGCGGTCGCCGGCCGCATGCACCATGGGCAGGATCGGGGTGATACCGATACCGGCGGCGACGAACAGGTAGGCGGGGGCGGTCTCCACAAAGGTGAACGCATTACGAGGACCGCGGATCCGTAGTGCCTCACCGCGGGTGAGGGTGTGCACCTCCCTCGAACCGCCGTCACCATCGGACAACCGGCGCACGGCAATGCGATAGCGCGAAAGATCCCGCGGATCACCGCACAGGGAGTACTGGCGTTGCCGCCCGGAGGGCAGGAAGACATCCAGATGCGAACCGGGACGCCAGACGGGGAGCTGCTGCCCGTCCGGACGCCGCAGGGTCAGCGAAACCACATCCGATGCCTCGGCGTGTACCGCTTCCACGGTGACGTCGATATCGAACCCGCTGCGCCGCAGCGGTTTCGGCGGAGAAAACGCGGGTGTGGTGAACACCTTCTTGTAGAGGTCCATGGCAACGCCGAGTATCTGCAGGCTCCGCGACGGCGCCGGTCCGGTGGTGTTCATCCGCGGGCCGCGGGGGAGTGCGCCAGATAGCGCAGGGCGTTGTCCATCGAACCCAGTTGCGAGGGGTGGAACCCCGGCCGCAGATAGCGCGGCATCTCGGTGAAGAACGTGGTGAAACTGGGAATCACACCGCGCACCGTCGCGCTGAGGAACTGCTGCCCCCAGAAGCGTCCCTTCGCCGGGCTCGGATCCTTGCGGTAGAGGTAGGCGGTGGACACCACGAACAACGGCAACAGCAGCCCACTGGCCAGCAGTCCGGTGCGGACCCGGCGCGCATAGCCGCCGTCGACGTGCATATAGGCGTCGAACACCACGCTGCGGTGCTCGACCTCCTCGGCACCGTGCCAGCGCACCAGGTCCAGCATGGTCGGGTCCATCCCGAGTTCCTCGAGCACCTTCGATTCGAGAAGCCATTCACCGATCACCGCGGTGAAATGCTCCATCCCGGCGAACAGGCCCATCCGCTCCTTGAGCCACTCCTGTTCGGCGCGGCCGGTGAGCCCGTGGTCGCCGAGTACTCGATCGACCAGCCAGGCGACCTTGGTGACATAGGATTCGACATCCAGCCCGATCGACTGCAGATGGCGACGTGCGCCCTCGTGGCTGCCCGCATGCATCGACTCCTGGCCGATGAACCCGGTGACCTCCTCCCGGAGCCGTTCGTCGTCGATATGGGGCAGTGCCTCGGCCAGGCAGGCCGCCATGGCGCGTTCGCCCTCGGGGAGGACCAGGTGCATCACATTGGTGACATGGGTCGCCAGCACTTCGCCGGGGATGTAGTGCATCGGGACGCCGGAGAAGTCGAAGTGCACGTCCCGCGCGTGGATCGCGTGGGCTTCCTCGCGATAGGTGCGCGGCGGTGCGCTGTCATCAGCCATGCCTGAACCGTACAATGCAACATATTGCCTTGCAATGTGGTCGCAACAAAATCTTCCGGATTGTTGCCGACCGGGTGCGCACTGCTAGCGTGTCCCGCGTGCCCGCTACCGCCCCCACCTCGAAAGACCCCCTTCCGGACGACCTCGAAGAACGTATCCTCGACGCGGCGCGACGGCAGTTCGAACGACTCGGCGTGAAGAAGACAACGATCGGAGATATCGCTCGGGAGGCGGCTGTCGACCGCGGGACGGTCTACCGGCGTATCGGCTCACGCGACGAACTGGTGCGTGCGGTCACCGCACGCGAGGTCCGCGTTCTACTCGACGAACTACACGGGATTGCCGCGCGGCACGCGACGGTCGACGCCGTCGTCGCCGACCTCTTCGTCACCGTGATCAACCGGTGGCGCGGCCACCCCATGGTCAACCGGGTACTCGCGGTGGAACCCGGCCGGTTACTGCCACAGCTCACCATCGAGGGCGGGGCGTTCTTCACGATGGCGATCAGCACGGCCACCACCGTGGTGGGTGATGCGATGCGCCGGCTACGGCTCCCGGATATCCCCGATCTCGCGACCCGGATCGAGATCGCCGCCCGGATCGTGCACTCGCTCATTCTGCAGCCGATCGGTGCGGTCGATCTCGAATCCCCGGACCGGCTCACGGAATTCGCCCACCGGCATATCGTGCCGCTGATCACCGGCGGGCATCCCGCCCACTGAGGGGCTCGGGCGGTACCGCGCACGACACCATGACACGAGTGTGCGCCGGCCGAATCCGGCCGGCGCACACTCGGATACTGCGATACCGGCCGCGTGTGACGCGGCCGGAATGGTTCAGCGGCTTGCGTAGACGACGAGAAGATCGCGCATGGCACGGATTTCGCGATTTGCCTCGCTCAATGCGGTACGCAAACGGAGATTCTCGTCGAGAAGGTCGTCGAGATCGCCCGTGGTCTCCGCGGTCCGGTCGGCGGTGCGGATATGCACGAGTTCGGCGCCGGCCGCCGTCGCGGATTCCGTCAGCGGCTCGGCTTGGGTATCGGCCGCGCCGATGGCCTCGGCCGCCGGAACCGCGGTGCTCTCGGTCACCGGAATCTCGGACTGTTCGACGGGTGTTTCCGTCTCCGTATTCTGTTCGGATTCCGGAGCTTTCGGCTCGGATTCCGGCACCGGAGTCGCGGCGGCGGGCGCCGGTTTCCGGGTCGCGGCCCGGCGGCGGCGTTTCTTCGGTGCAGCCGGTGCGGCCTCCTCTGCAGCCGGTGCGGCCTCCTCCTGGGTGGGCTCGGCTTCGGGAAGCCCCGCTGCCTTGAGCCAATTGGCGAGTGTGTTCGCCGCGGGCTGGCCACCTTCACGTTCGGAAACCGAAGTGCACGCGGCATTGACCGTTTTGCCTTGGGCGATAAGTTTTTTCACCCGATTGACGAGTTTGGTCTGTTCCCTTTTCGAGTAGCGCACTGCCATCCTCTACCTCCTGCACTCCGAGCGCTTGCTGCGAGAATTGAACCATTGTGCAGCCGTTCTCGTTCAGGCGGGGGCAATAGATTTCCGCAGAAGGGGTGTGCTGTCATTCGGCCGGCGCCCGCCGAGGACCTTTTCCGGCAATGATTTACGAAGGCAATCCGGCCACGACGGTCGCGCCGGCGGATTGGCCGGAGCCGGTGAATTCACTGTGGGTTCGTGAGGGAAACTTTGCGCCCGGCGCATACTCGGCCGAGTCGAGCGTCGGCCCTCAGCCGGTCGTCGAGGCGAAGATATTCCGCTACGCTGACGTGCCCGGTTTCCGTGGTCCCGGCGGCGATCGGGATCCGGCCGATCCACGTCTCGTCTTGGCAACAGACATTCACCCCATCCGGCCCCGGCTGTTAGTTTGGGGCTGCTTTCCGTCGATTTCCGGCACCACGAGCGTGCAGAGGAGGCAGGTGGATGCACGGCCCGGAACGCACGATGATCACCAGGCTGGTGGTGTTCGGGGGAACAGGTGATCTCGCCGGGCGTTATCTACTGCCCGGACTGGCCGCGCTGCGCGCCGCCGGCTATGTGGACGACGATTTCGAGCTGGTCTGCGTGGACCTGAAGGAATGGGACGATTCGCGGTTCGAAGCCTGGGCGCTGGACCAGCTCGATCGGCACGCGGCCGGGATACCGATCGAGGCGCGGCGGGCGCTCGTGGCCACCGCCCGGTACCGGCGTTCCGATATCGGCAATGCCGTCGAGGTGGCCGCACTTGTCGCCGGCGAGGGGCCCGTCGCGGTATATCTGGCGCTGGCGCCGAACCTGTTCCCGGTGGCGATCCGCACCCTGCACGCCGCGAAGATGCCGGCCGGGAGCCGGATCGTGCTGGAGAAACCGTTCGGTGAGGACCTCGCCACGGCGCAGCATCTGAACCGGCTGCTCGCCGATCTGGTGCCCGAACGGGCGGTGTTCCGGGTGGATCATTTCCTGGCCATGACCACGGTGCAGAATCTGCTCGGTAGCCGGTTGGCGAACCGGGTGCTCGAATCGATCTGGAACAGCGCGCATATCGCCAGAATCGAGATCGTCTGGGACGAGACCCTCACCCTCGAGAACCGGGCCGGCTACTACGACCGGGTGGGGGCGCTCAAGGATATGGTGCAGAACCACCTGCTGCAGTTGATGTGCCTGGTGGCGATGGAACCACCCATCTCGCTGTCCGAACGTGACCTGCGCGACCGCAAGGTGGATGTGCTGCGTACGGTGCGGCCGCTCGCGGACGCCGATATACCCCACCGGACCCGCCGCGGTCGCTACCGCGCCGGCACGATCGGCACCAGGGAGGTCCCGTCCTATGTCGACGAGCAGGGCGTGGACCCGCAGCGGGATATGGAGACTTTCGCCGAAATCGAACTGAGCCTGGACAATTGGCGCTGGTCGGGGACCACCTTCGTCCTCCGCAGCGGTAAGGCATTGGCCGAGGATCGCAAGGAGGTCGCGGTGCACTTCCGGCCCGTACCCTCGATGCCGTTCGGCCGCGACGGCGCTACCCGGCCGAATATCCTGCGATTCGGGCTCGACCCGGAATGCCTGACACTGTCCCTCACTGCCGCCGGTACCAGCGCGGACACCTTGGAGCCGTTGACCATGACGGCGCAGATGGCGCCGCCGGAGCTCCCTGCCTACGGGACTCTGCTGCTGAACGTCCTGGCCGGCGATCCCGCCTTGTCGATCCGGGCCGACGAGGCGGAGGAGGCGTGGCGGGTGGTGGCCCCGGTGCTCGCGGGCTGGGCCCGCGATCTCGCGCCACTGGAGGAATATCCCGCGGGTTCGCGAGGGCCCGGCGATATCGAGCGGGGTGGATGAACCCGGTGGACGTTGCGGGCGCCGCACCGCGTTCGCCGCTGCCGTGTGTCGTCGTGATGGGCGTTTCGGGCAGTGGGAAGAGTTCGACGGCCCGGTTACTCGCCCTACGCCTCGATGTTCCGTTCGCCGACGCCGACGATATGCATCCGCGGGCCAATATCGTCAAGATGCGGTCGGGCCGCCCGCTGGACGACACCGACCGGGAGCCGTGGCTGGCGGAGGTCGGTCACTGGTTGCGCGATCGGGCGGCGGACGGAACCGGGGGAGTGGTCGCCTGCTCGGCGCTGAAACGCCGTTACCGCGACAGTTTGCGGGCCGCCGCACCGCGAATATTCTTCCTGCTCCTGACCGCGGACCGCGCCGAACTGGTGGAGCGGATAACGGAGCGAGGCGAGCATTTCATGCCCGCCTCGCTGCTCGATTCCCAGCTCGCCGCGCTGGAACCGCTGGAACCGGACGAACCCGGTACGGTCCTGCACGGCACCCGCAGCCCCCGCCAAGCCGTCGATCTGGCGATCACGAGCCTCGACGAGGTCATCACGGGTGATCAGGGCTGACCGCGCAATCAGCAGCCCATGGGAACATCCTCACCGCGGAACCGGGCCTCCACGAAACTCCAGGCATCGGCAAATCCCGCGACAGCCGCCGTCATATGCTCGGCGATATCGTAGGTGGTCAGTTTCACCGGAGCCCCCGCTTTGCAGGCGCGGTCGGCGTACTCGGCCACCCCGTCATACGGAGTCAGCGTGTCGAAACGGCCGTGCCACAGGTAGGTGGGCATCGCCGGTACACCGTCGAAGTAGCGCAGGCTGTTCTCGTGCAGCACTTCCCGCGCTTCGGGACTGTCCATCAAGCTCTTCGAAGCCGCCATCTGCTCCGCACTGCGGAACGCGCCGTGGAACAGCAGGAATCGGCGGCAGGCGTCATGGGTGAACTCACGGAACCACAGACCGTTCTCGTTGAGTTGTTCCGATATCGGCAACCGGTGCGGATATTCGCGTTCCAACCCCATGGCCGCGGCGAAAGCCAGCCCGAAACCGGGATGCGGGGCGAACCCGAGCCCCAGCGCCATCTGTTCCAGATCGGCCGGGATCCCGCCCGCCACGGCTGCGTCGATCTCCAGTTCCGGGGCGTAGGTCGGTTGCAGGGCCGCGGCCCAGCCGGTGGCGAGCCCGCCGCCGGAATAGCCCGCGATGGCGACCGGGGCATCGGCCAGGCCGAGCTCGGCGACCTGCTGGACGGCGCGGATACTGTCGAGGGTGATCATGCCGCTGAGCCGGCCCGCGGCGTAGGCGACGGTGGGCCCGAGGTAGTCGGGTACGGAGATGGCCCAGCCCCGGCCGATCGGGAGCATCGCCCCGACTGCGTCCTGGAGTTCGCCGTTGAACAGCGACCGTGACGGATTGCAGCGGGTGCCGAGCGAATTGATCAGCGCCTGATAGGAGACCAGCGGCGGATTGTCGACGCCGACCGGCATGAGGACAGTGGTGACACCCAGAATGGGCTGGTTACGGGAATTGGTGGACCGGAAGGCGATCTGATGGCCCTCGGTCCCCAGGTAGAGGCCGGTATCGATGGTTCGGGTCCGGACCACATCGCCGGGCTCGAGGTCGCCCAGGTTATCGGGTTCGGCGTAGAAGGGGTCGGGGTCGGGCTGGGGATACAGCGGTTCGGCTTTCGCCTCGACGCCGAACAGCCCCACCGAGACGAGGGTCAGCAGCAAGATCAGGATTCGGGTGGAAACTCTGAGCACGATCTTCTTTCGGACAGCAGGAAACGACTCGGCGGCGGCCCAGGGGCACTCGTGGTGCCGTTCGGACCGTCGCCGAGGGGGTAGGCGAGGTATGCGGGCGACTGCCGTCGCCGCGAAACTGCCGCCGCGGCGGCCCGGAGGCAGCGAGCGCGGTGATCGCTCGAACGAACTGTCTCCGTTGGCTTGTGGCCGTGGCCCCAGTTCCGCGCTTGGCGGCTTACTTTACGACGCGCACCGATCGTAGCGGTCGCCTCGGCCCGCGTATACGCCCGATTCTGCGTGAGGTCACAAGGAACCGGGCGGCTCTTCTCCATCGGTCCCAAGATCAGTACGGACCGCTGCCCCGCCGTACGATCGGGTGCCGGTCGGTGGGTCGCCGCTGGTGAATCGCGGGGCGAACCGCCGGGGCGGCCCGGCCGCCTCTCATCTACGCCGGGCCCGCACATCCGCCGTGTGCCCGGCGGCGCAGCCCTGTGTGGGTGATCAGGCGGTAGCGCCGTAGGCGTAGTCGTCCAGCGGGAACCGCACCGCCTCGCGGTGGGCGTTCACGGTACTGGTGGGGCGCAGGAGCGCCGCTTCGCCGTGCTGATTGAAGTAGTAGCTGCGGGCGGTGGCGCAATCGCCGCCGTAGAACACCGAGGAATCGAGTTTCCCGGTCACCCGTTCCAGGAAGTCGGTGTTGGCGCGTTCGGTGACCTCGAAGGTCGTTTCGCCGCGGCGCCGCAACTCGCCGAAGAGCCGGCCCATATGTTTCATCTGCGCTTCGATGGTCGTGAAATACGACAGTCCGCTGTAGGAGTACGGGCTGTTCAGGCTCAGGAAGTTCGGGAATTTCGGCACCGTGATGCCCTCGTAGGCCTGGAAACGGTTTTCGCGCCAGAATTTTCCGAGGTCCACCCCGTCGCGGCCGATGATCTCGAAGGCCGGGAAGTTGGCGTCCCACAGATTGAACCCGGTGGCCAGGACCAGGGTGTCGATGGTGGTCCGGCCGCCGTCGGCGGTGACGATACCGTCGGCCTCCACCCGTTCGATCGGATTCGTTTCCAACCGGACGTGGGGTTTGTTGAATGTGGCGAAATAGTGGTTGGAGAACGTCGGCCGTTTACACCCGAAATCGTAGTGGGGTGTCAGTTGCTCGCGGACCCGTTCGTCGCGGACCTGGGCGCGTAGATGTGCCTTGGCCAGCAGCGCGGCGGCCTTGTTCAGCGGCCGCGCCTGTTTGTAGTGCAGGACGCCGACCACCATCAAGGCCTCCAGCATGGTCGTATTGACCATCCGGGCCGCCTTCTGCGTCGCGGGAATCCTCGCGAAGAGCCGCTGAACCGTGCCGGGGATCGCTGTATCGATCTTGGGCACCACCCAGATGGGAGTGCGCTGGAAAACGGTGAGTTCACGGGCGCGGGCGGCGATCTCGGGCACCAGTTGCACACTCGTGGCGCCGGTGCCGATGATCGCGACCCGCCGATCGGTGAGATCGTAGGAATCGTCCCAGGCGGTGGTGTGGATGATCTTGCCGGCGAAGGTGTCGATACCCGGGAAGGGCGGGGTGTAGGGCTGCGAGAGGAAACCGGTCGCGGTCAGCAGATAGCGGGCGGTGAGCGTTTCTCCACCGGCCACGGTGACCGCCCAGTGCTGTTCTGCGGCGTCCCAGTGGGCGCTCTCGACCGCGGTGCCGAAGCGCATCCGTTCCCGGAGCCGGTACTTGTCCGCGACGTGGTCCGCGTATTTCTTCAGTTCGGCACCGGGGGCGAACAGCCGCGACCAGAACGGGTTGGGTTCGAAGGAGTACGAGTAGGTCACCGAGGCGATATCGACGGCGAGACCGGGGTAGTGGTTGACGAACCAGGTACCGCCCAGATCGGCTTCGCGTTCGAGTATCACGAAATTGCCGAGGCCGAGACGGTCGAGTTCGATCCCCGCCCCCATACCACCGAATCCCGCACCGATCACGACGGCGTCGTACCGAGGTGCCACGTCGAACCTCCCAGCGAACTGAACCACACATCACGGAATGACACATCATTCCGTTTGTGATGACCGTATCATCAGGGACGTGACGAAGCCACAGACGCGGGCCGAACGCCGCAAGGCGGAACTGCGGCGCGACATCATCGATACCGCCTTCGTCTGCTTCGCGGAGAAGGGCTACCACGCCACCGGTATCGCCGATATCGCCGCCGACCTCGGTATCGGGCACGGCACCTTCTACCGCTACTTCAGCAACAAACGCGACATCATCGACCATGTGATCGACGATCTGGCCGCCCGTATCGTCGAAGCGCTCGGCACCGAGAACGCCCCCGACGCGGCGAGCACGCTGGGCGAATACCGGCAGCAGATCGAACGGATCGGTGACGCGCTCACCGGCATCCTGCTCGCCGATCGCCGGGTGGCGCAGTTGCTGCTTTTCCACGCGCCCGGGATCGATGACGAGCTGACCCGGCGCCTGTACGGCCTGCTCGATACCGCCGACGCGCTCACGGCCGGATACCTCGATCACGGGGTGGAGCTGGGCTATCTGCGTGCCGATCTGGATACCCGCAATACCGCCCGCGCGGTCACCGGCATGCTGCTCGCCGGAGTGGTCCACGGCCTGCGCGACCCGGACGAACGGGCCATCGCGGAGTTGAACGAGGCCATCCGCCGGCTGCTGATCGACGGGGTCGCCAAGGGGTGACCGGCGCCGGTACGGCCGGTCGGCGCACCGTGCGGGGATCCGATGGACGCATACAGTGGAGTCCATGTCGCCGATGGACGAATGGCATCCGTCCACCGTCGCGGACTGGAGCGATGAACGCCGCCGGACCCGGTTGCGCGAAACGCGCCCGAGTTACCGGTGGAAGGCATTGTCGCGCACCAGACAGGCGTTGCTTCGGGTTGCCGTACTACTGACGATCGCGCTGGTTGCCTTCGCGCAGTACTGGGAGCACGATGTGGCCCCGGAACGGCAGCGCCTGGCCCGTACCGAACCCGCGCTGCTACCGGTCGCCGGACCGGCCGACCCGGATCTGCGGGATACCGCGGTGATCGATTTCGTCGGGCTGGGTGGGCTCAACGCCAGCGATACCGCCGCCGCATTGCCCGCGCTGCGCGAGATGGGGGCGGTCTGGGCGATCCGCTACGACAATCACGGTATCGATACCGAGGTGATCGCCGAACTGGTCGTTCGCGCGGCCGTCATGTCGGGGGTGCGCAATATCGTGCTGGCGGGGCACAGTATGGGGGGAGTGATCGCGCTGGAGGTCGCGCGGCATATCCACACCGGCAGCGACCGGCGGCTACTGGCGGTACTGCTGGATTGCACACCCCTGGACCTCGATGCCGTACGCCCCGAAAGCCGGGGCCTCGGTGAGGATATGGTCCGGTGGATGGGCTGGCTGCCCGGTGCCCGGGAAAGCCGCGGCCTGCGGATCGTGGTGGAGACCTATGCCCGGCGCGAACGGTTCCTCGACTACACGGGCGTCCCGGGTATCCGGCTCGACCAGTTGGGCGCGGCGGTCGAACAGGTGTTGCGGGACAAGATCTTCAACGCCGATGCCGCCAGCAATGGGCTCATCGAATCCCAGTTCCTGGCCATCGTGGCCGGCGGTGCCACCGACGACCTCCGGCAACTGTCCGGTGCGGCGCGCGGTAAACCACGCCCGGCCATCGTCTTCCTCCGGCCACACGATGCCACCCGCGACCGCGTCGTCGACGTCGCCCACACCCATCAGGTGCTGATCGGCAAGGTCGGCGGTGTGGACGGCAATCTGCTGGTGGTGAAGCCGCGTGGCACCGAGCACGCCGATCCACGGCAGCATCCGGACCAATACAACAAGGTGATCGGCCAGCAGGTACTGCCCTTCGTGGAGCGGTACCGGGCGCAGATCACCGCCGCGAGTTCGGCGGCGCCACCGCGGTGACCTCCGACTCCGCGGTACCGGTGAGGTAGCGCTGAACTGTCGGACCGAGCCACGCGATCACCTCGTCCCGGGACATGGTGACCAGCGGCGGAAAGCGCAGGACGAACCGGCACAGGGCCATGCCGAGGATCTGCGTGGCGGCCAGGCCGGCGCGGACCGGGGCCTCGTGTTGATCGTTGTCCGCTGCCGTGATCACGGGGCCGAGCTGGCCGGCGAAGATCGCGCGCATCCGTTCGGCGACGGCCTCGTTGGTGACACCCGCCCGCAGCAGGATGAGCAGGGCCTCGTCCCGTTCCCAGCGTTCGAGGAAGTGCGCGACGAGTGCGGTACCCATATGTTCGCGCGAGACGGCCGACAGGTCCGGTAGCTCCAGATCGAATTCGACGGCCGCGGCGAAGAGTCGCTCCTTGTTGCCGAAGTAGCGCATGACCATGGCCGGATCGATCGAAGCGTCCGCGGCTATCGCGCGGATGGTGGCGCGTTCGTACCCGTCGGCGGCGAAACGCTCACGCGCCGCCGCGAGGATCGTCTCTTTCGTTTCCGCTGCCGATCGCTTCATGTCAACGAGTGTAGGCCAACAAATGTTGACATTACTTCCCGGGCGGCTCTATCGTTGATGCCAACAGTTGTTGACTTCATGGAAGTGCAGGTGAGAGGCATGACCACACCCCAAATCGACGTGATCGTCGTGGGCGCCGGGCCGGTCGGCCTCACCGCCGCGATAGTTCTCACCCAGCACGGGTACCGGGTTCGGGTCGTCGACGATCAGGCCGCCGGTGCGAACACCTCCCGCGCCGCCGTCGTACATTCGCGCACCCTCGAAATCCTCGAGCCCTACGGCGTCGTCCCGGCACTGGTCGACCGCGGAGTGCCGATCCCGCGCTTCACTATTCGCGACCGGGACCGGGCTCTGGTATCGGTACCGTTCGCGGGCCTGCCCACCCCCTACCCCTACACGCTGATGATCTCGCAGGCCGATACGGAAAGATTCCTGCTGGCCCGAGCGACCGAACTCGGAGTCGTCGTGGACCGCCCGGCCACCGTGACGGCCATCGTCCAGGACGACAATTCGGTCACCGCGACGTTGTCCGGCGGCGAATCGGTATCGGCCCGCTATCTGATCGGCGCGGACGGGATGCACAGCACCGTGCGCAAGCAGGCGGAGATCGGATTCACCGGCGGTAGTTACGCGGAATCGTTCGTCCTGGCCGATATCCGCTTGACCGGAGGTATCCCACGCGACGAGGTGATCCTCTACTTCTCCCCGGCGGGCCTGGCAGTGGTGGCGCCGCTACCCGGCGATATGTACCGGGTGGTCGCTGTCGCCGACGACGCACCACACGATCCGGATACCGGGTTCGTGCAGCGGCTGCTGGACGACCGTGGCCCGCGCGCCGTTCCGGCGGTGGTCACGGAGGTGGTGTGGGGTTCGCGCTTCCGCGTCCACCACCGCCTCGCCGACAGTTATCGGCGCGGCCGGATCCTGCTTGCCGGTGACGCCGCCCATGTCCATTCGCCGGCCGGTGGCCAGGGAATGAACCTCGGTATCGAAGACGCCGTGACCACCGGCCGGATGCTGTCCCGGGTGCTGCAGGGAGAGGCCGCGACGCTGCTCGACGGGCATGCAGCCGCGCGGCGCACCACCGCCCGCGCGGTGATGTCGACCGCGGGGCGGCTCACCGATGCCGCCACGATGCCGGCCGCCGCTCGCCCGATACGCAATATCGGGCTGCGTATCGCCGGAGCCGCGCCGATCGTCCGGCGCCGGCTCGCCTACCGGTTGTCCGGGCTCGATCGCCGCTGAACCGGAACCCGAACCCGAACCATTCATCCCGAGGAGCCTGCCATGCGCGTCGTCAACGAACACCAGGCAATCAAAGCCCGCCTCGCAGATCCCACCGGTAATGGGTTCCTGCTGCTCGCCGCCGAGATCGGTGACTGGGCCGGGCCCCTACCGCGACCTTCGTCGGCACGCCGCCGGATCCTGGCACGGATCGGCCGGCCGCTCGAGCGGCTGGCCGCCCGGCACGATGTACTCGAGGTGACGGCCTTCCGTGCCGCACTACGCCCTCCGGGGGAAGGCGCGCAGATCCTTCGGGACGCCGGTGTGCCACCCGCCCGCTTCGATATCGTCGTGCTCGTCAGGTCGGAATCGGTGGCCGGCCTCGCTGCCATCCGCACCGATCCGGACTGGCTCGAGCCGGTCGGCCTGCTGCAAGAGTCGGCCCGCCGCACCCATCTCGTCGCGGCGAGCGGTCCTGCCCGGATCGCCGATGTCGACCACGGCCCCGACCACTGGTTTCTGTTCAACTATTTCTACGGCGACGATCCCCGGACGGTGCACGATATCTGGGAGTACACCGCCGGCTGGTTCCAGCGGAAGACGGCGCTGCCGAATTCGGCACCCATGCGCCCGCTACCGGGTGAGCCCGCCGGCTACACGTTGATCAACCACGCATCGTGGCCGGCGCTGCGCACCTTCCTGCCCGGACTACTGCTGCGGCCGACATTCCGCTCCTTCGTCCTCGCGAATTTCGCCGCGAACGGTATCGCCGCTCAGCCGATCATCTACCGGCGACTGCACTGAGCAGCCCCGCCGTGCACCCACTTGTTCCAGCCGGGATCAGCCGTGGGCGGTGCGGATCGATCGCTGTTGTGGGCCTGCGCTCGGACGCCGATCCGGAGCGAATGTTCCCCGAGGGGCGTGATGGCGGTTATATGGATTGCCCGGAGATCGCCAGGGCATCCCGCGGATGTGGATCTCACGGCGCTTTCTACCGTGCCGGAAGCTCGTGGGCATCGGTAATACTACGGCGCGGCCGGATCACAGGGCTGTGAACTGCCTCGAATCTCGTCTACCGATTCCGCATAACGCCGCCCGCTACGGCCGGGAGCCGGAAAATTTTCCGGCGGCCCTGTTTGCCCGGAAACGTCCCGGGTAGTTGCCGGGATGTAGCCGATCGGCACTCCGCACTGAGTGCCCGGCGGTTACCCGAAAAGAGCCGATGCCGCGCCCGATGCGGAACCGAACACCGGGAGCGGCGAGCACGCCGAATCGCGGCGGCGACCGGCACCCGGGCCGGGGACAGCCACCCCCGAAGCGCCCGGATCCGGGACCGGTCCGCGTGACGCGACTCGGTTCGCCGATCACGTATCGGACGAGAAGCTAGGAGGAGTCATGGCTCAACAGGTGGAAGAACTGATCGGAGACGCCGTCTACGATCTGGACGGCGACAAGATCGGCAAGGTGAAGCGGGTCTACGTCGACAATTCTTCCGGCGCCCCGACCTGGGCGTCGGTGAGCACCGGACTGTTCAAGGACGATTCACTGGTACCGCTGGCCGGCGCCCAGCTGCGGCAGGACACCAGCGAACTGCAGGTCCGGGTGCACAAGGAAGCGGTCAAATCCGCGCCGCATCTGGAACACGACGGCCTGATCAGCCGCGAATCCGAGGACGAACTGTTCGTCCACTACGGGATCGACCCCGGTCACGCCGGCTGGGAGGACTACGGGCGGCACGCCGAGCGCCCCGGCGGTGAGACGACCGGTATGGGCACAGCAGCCGGTATGGGTACCGCCGCCGGTATGGGCACCGCTGCGGGTACGGGCACCGCTGCGGGCATGGGCGGAACCACCGCATCGCCCGCGGACCGGGAATCCATGGTGCGCTCGGAGGAACGCCTCGACGTCGGCACCGAACAGCAGGAGTCCGGCCGGGCGCGGATGCGTAAATACGTGGTTACCGAGGAACAGTCGGTCACCGTGCCCACCAGCCACGAGGAGGTGCACGTCGAACGGGAACCGATCACCGACCCCAATGCGGTGAATGCGGACCTCGGTGACGAAGAACGCGAGGTCACACTGCACGAAGAGCGGGTGACCGTGAACAAGGAATCCGTCCCGGTCGAACGGGTCCGCCTCGCGGTCGACGAGGTCGAGGACGAACAGACCGTCTCCGATACCGTCCGCAAGGAACGGATCGAGACCGAAGGAACCGATCGCGACGACCGTCGCTGAGTCACACACGCCGAGGGATCCCGGGTGACAGACCCGGGATCCCTTTTCGTCGAAAACCCCGCCCTGCTCTGTATTCGTCGACCGTCGTAGCGGAGAGCAGATGTCCCGGTGTGCGAACGCGCCATCGGCTGCACCGATGACTTTTCGGTGCAGCTGCCGTCCCTACGTCCGGATGAACCGGCAGACAGGAGTGCAGGCATGGCAGGACCGTTGAAGACCTCGGTGCGGGCAAACGGTGTCGCTCTCGGCGTCGAGAGCTTCGGCCGCGACGACGATCCGCTGGTCGTGCTGGCCGGTGGCACAACACTGTTGTCCTGGCCCGATGTGCTGTGCGAGCAGCTCGCCTCGGCCGGGCGGCGTGTGGTCCGCTACGACTTGCGCGACTCCGGCGCATCGACGACCCTGGACCCGGAGAACCCGGCATACGACCTGCGGGATCTCGTCGCCGACACGGTCGCGCTGGTCGAGCTACTCGGTGCCCGGACCGCCCACCTCGGCGGGTTCGGCGTCGGCGGGATGGTCGCTCAGGTCGCCGCGCTGGACCACCCGGACACGTTCTCCGCACTGACCCTCGTCGCCACCCGGCCGGTGGCCCCGGGCCCCGTCGACGAGGACCTGCCCGATCACGATCCTGCGGTCTTGGGGGCGATCTTCTCCCGCCCACAGCCGGACTGGACCGACCGCGACGCTGTCGCGGCGTTCGCCGCCGAGGGTGCAGAGCCGATGGGCGACGATCCGCAGCAGGCGCGTGCGACGGCGGCCCGGATCTGGGACCGGACACCGTCGAGCGATCCCGCGGTACACCAGGCGAACCAGCTCGGGATGGTGTTCTCCCGGATCGACTGCGCCCCGCGCTGGCGGGAGCGGCTCGGTGAGCTCGATATGCCTGCGCTCGTGGTGCACGGCCGCGCCGACCCGTTCTTCCCGGTCGGCAACGGCGAGGCCCTCGCCGCCGAAATCCCCGGGGCGCAGCTACTCGTTCTCGATGACATGGGTACCGCCTTGCGCGACGCTTCGGCCGAGCGGGTCGCTGCCGCCATGCTCGCCCTGTAACCATCCGGACAAGAGGCATCTCGAACCGGCGGATCGCACGACACAGCCCTGTGGTGGGCGGCGATACCGGTTACGCATCCTGCTCGACCTCGGCGGGTTCGGCGTTCTCCGCCTCGGTGAGCGATTCCTGTTCGCCGCCGGGCAAAGCCGGGGTCTCGGCGCGACTCGTTCCCACGCCGGGAAGCAGCCGTGGGAGCAGGGTGGAGCCCGCGGTGGCACCTGCCGCCGCTGTGGTCGCGACCGACCAGCCGATCGGGCCGAGCGGGGTACAGCCGAAGTAGGCCCCCAGCCCCGGTGTCATGACGACGATCCCCAGCACCGCACCGCTGGCGGCGGTGGTGACCCAGACCAGTGGGCTGCGGTAGCCGGCGACCAGGGTCTGGCCCAGCTGGGTGCCGATCAGCGCGACCAGCCCGATGGTGTCGGCGCGCCGCTGGGTGCCGGTATAGCGGCCGACCAGCCACGCGGCGGACGCACCGGTCGCGGTCGCGACACCGCGGACGGCGATCGTCCGGATGAGATCGGATCCGAGGCTGGCCGGTGGGATGGCGGCGAGCTGACGTGCCCGCTCCTCCACCCAGTCCGGGTCATCCTGTGTTTCGACACCTTCCTGGCCACCGGCGAGGGCGAGCGCCAGGGCCGGGAACATATCGGTGAGCAGGTTGACCAGTAGGAACTGGCGGGTGCCCAGCGGTGCCCGGCCGCCGACCGCGGTCCCGAACAGGGTGAACGCGATCTCGCCGGCGTTGCCGCCGACCAGCACCGCGACCGAATCGGCGACCCGCTGCCACATACTGCGGCCCTCGACCAGCGCGTGCAGCAGGGCCCGCGGGTCGGGTTCGGTGAGTACCAGATCGGCGGCATTGCGGGCGGCCGCCGATCCGTGCGCGGCGATACCGATCCCGATATCGGCGGTGCGGATGGCGGCCGCATCGTTGCTGCCGTCACCGGTCATTCCCACGACATGGCCGCTACGGCGCAGCGCCGTGACGATCCCGACCTTCTGCTCCGGGTCGATACGGGCGAATACGGTGCTGCGTTCGATCAGTTCCCGCCGCTCGGTGTCGTCGAGTTCGTCGAGGTCGGCGCCCGTGGTGACTGTGCCCACGGTGATGCCGAGCTGCCGGGCGACCGCGGCCGCGGTGACCGGGTGGTCGCCGGTGATCATGCGGACACCTACGCCGTTGTCCTGCAGCGCGCGAACGAGATACGGGGTCTGCGGGCGCGGTGTATCGGCGATTCCCAGGAACCCGAGCAGCGTGAGTTCCTCGACGGCGTTCTCCATATCCTGCGGATGTTCCGGCAGGTCGCGGCGGGCCACCACGAGGACCCGCAGACCCTGTTCGGCGAGGTCGTGCACCGTGGCATCGGCGCGTTCACGCAGCTCGTCGGTCAGCGCCGGATCCGGTTTCGTACCGGTACGCACCCGCGTGCAGCGCGGCAGGACGACCTCCGGTGCGCCTTTGACCATGAGCCGCAGTTTGTGCGCGGTCTGACCGAAGGCCGCGGCGTATCCGCGGTTGGATTCGAACGGGATCTCGTCGAGGGGGTCCCAGCGGTGCGCATCGGATCCGAGTGTTTCGGCGGCGTCGAGGACGGCTCGATCGGTGGCATGCAGCACCGGCCCGTCGTCGGGTTCGGGGCAGGCCCGGGCGGCGGCCCGCAACAACCGCTGCGCCGTGGCGGAATCGCTGTCGGGCCGCCATTGCTCGTCGAGATCGGCGAGTGCGGTGAGCCGCAACCGGCCCTCGGTGAGGGTGCCGGTTTTGTCGAAGCACAGTTCGTCGACCCGGCCCAGGGCCTCCACCGCGCGGTTGGCGCGGACCAGCACCCCGTAGCGGGACAACCGCCGCGCGGCCGCGAGCTGCGCCACCGTCGCCACCAGGGGCAACCCTTCGGGTACCGCAGCCACTGCCACCCCGACACCGTCGGAGATCGCCGCGCGCAAGGTGCGCCCGCGGAGGCCGCCGAGCGCGGTCACGATCGCGCCGCCGGTCAGTGTCAGCGGTAGCGCGCGATCGGTGAGCGAGCGCAACTGCGCCTGCACACCACCCTTGTCCGGTGGTACTGCACCGGCGGTTGCACGGCCGGCCTGGGTATCGGCGCCGACCGCGACGACCACCGCCACCGCGGAACCGCTGACCACAGTGGTGCCTTCGAAAACGAGGCAGGCGCGATCGCCGACAGCGGCGCCCGGCGTGGCCTCGACGCCTTTGGGGACCGTCACCGATTCCCCGGTCAGCCCGGATTCGTCCATCTCCAGGTCCTCGGTGCGCAGCAGTCGCGCGTCGGCGGGCACCACCTCGCCCGCACGGACGACGAATACGTCCCCGATCTCCAGGCAGTCGGCGGGCACCTCGGGCCCCGCCGGTTCCGCGGCGCCGATGTCGGCCCGGTCGATCACCCGGCCGGTCAACCGCTCGCCTTCGAGGAGTTCCTGCAATTCGTTCTCCGCGGCCTGCCGCTGACGGGCGGAGATCATGGCGTTCACGGCGAGCACGGAAGACAGCAGTACGGCATCGGAAGGCGCACCGAGAATCGCGGTCGCCACCGCCCCCACGCCGAGCACCGGAGTCAGCGGATCGGCCAGTTCGCGCCGCATATGGCCGAGATAGCCGGTGACCGGCGCGAGCGCGTTCGTTATTGCACCGCGGCCGGCAGGTTCGCCGGTCTGCCGCTGCGCCGGGTCCGTCGGCTCCGGCAACCGGGACAGCACCTCGTCCGGTTCGAGCGCATGCCAGGGCAACAGCGGTGCGGGCGCGCCCACGATATGCGGCCGGGCGGCCCGCAGCCCGGTCACCGCGCCGTTGAACAGTCCCGCGAAATTCGCCGCGATCATCGGTGCGGTCCGGGACCGGGTGGCCGGTGCGGCGGCCAGGATCAGCCCGGTGAGGCTGCACGCCGACAGCGCCAGGGTGCGACCGCGTTCGCTGACCTGCCGCGCGGGCCCGACCGCCGCCAGAGTGCGCCGCACCTGCTCCAGGTTGCGGCACAACAGATCCGCCGACCACGGCACATGGATACCGCCGCCTTCGCACCCGATGAGACCGATCGCGACATCGGCGTGGTCGAGGGCCTTGTGCGCCCGGGTACTCAGCACCGCCACCGCGTGACCGTCCTGCTGCAGGCGTTCCACATGCGCGCTCAGCGATCCGCGCGCGGAGACGAATTCGTCCGCGAGCCCGCGTAATTCGGCGGCGTCGCGGTGGCCGGCCAGCACGATGCGCAGCCCCGCGCGGCGGGCGGCGTTGAGCACCCCGTGCGCGCGCGGATCCAATTCGCGGCCGACCAGTACCCGTCCGACGGCCTTGTCGCCGTCGCGCAGTTCCCGTTCGACGGGGCGGCTGGTGCTGCCGCGATCGCGTGTTCCGGAATGCGGGTGCACGAGCCGCAGCGGATGGCCGTCGGCGCCGGTATCGTCCTCCGGTTCCCACAGCAACCGCTGCGCGGTACTCCAGACCCGCGCGTCCGGCCACTCCGGATCCGAACTCTCGGCCTCGAGTACCACCCGCCGGGTGGTCGCCAGGGATTCGGCGTCGACGACCACCGCCGTCAGCCTGTCGAAGCGACGCCACGCGCCCGGGTGCAGCGTCAGGACACCGGCGGCGGACAGGGTCGTGGATACGGTGGCCGAATAGACCTCCCGCCCGGCCCGCGCCGCTTTCGGAGCGCCGAGGATGAGGGCGTCGGCGATATCGCCCGCCCGGCCGAGTCCGGCGAGGGCGGTGGCGCCGGCGAGTGCCGCGGCGGAGGTTTCGTCGGCGACCCGCTCCACCGGCCCGCGCGGCATATCGGCAGGGCGGGTGAACCGCGGTAGCGGTTTGTCGACCCGGAAATGCTCGGCGTCGACGATATCGGCCTCCCATTCGCGCCACTGCGCATGCCGGGCCATGGCTTCGGTGAGGGCGAAACCGCGCTGGACGGTATCGGCCACCAGATTGGTCACGCCGCCGGCCGCGCCCTCGCCGAGCGCCGAACCCGCGGCATTGGCCACCGCCAGCAGCAGATCGGTGCGGGTACTGCCGAGCCGCTCCTCGAGGTGCCGGCGCAACCGGGGCTGGGCGTCGGTGAACGCCGCCACCGATCGCACACCGCGCATGACCCCGCGCAGCGGCGGTACGGTGCCGGCGGCGGAGATCGCGATCGCGCAGATATCGCCGGCCACCTCGATCGCGGCTGCGATCACCGGTTCCCGGTCTGCCGGGAACTCCACGGCGCGGCTCCAGCCCGCGTCGGCGACCTCGGATTCGCGTTCGACCTCTTCGATCTCCGCGAGCAGCCGGTCGAGGTCGGCGCCGCTGGACAGCGCCGTCACGATCCGCCCGGTCACGGCGTTGACCCGCCACCACTTCACCCCGCGCAACCGGCCCAGATGCTGTTCCAATGCCCCGGTGACCGCGGACCGGTGGCTGTCGTCCAAGCCCTGGACCTCGATGGTCGCCATATCGTCGGAGAACGCGATCCGGCGTTGCGCGCGCCGGTCCCGTGGGTCGAGCAGGGCGGTCAGATCGTCGCGTAGCCCGCTGTTCTGGCCGGGGAGCAGGGGCGCGATACCGGAGGCCACCGTCGTGGCCATCTTCTCCGCGGTCCGCACCGGGGTTTCCACCACCTGCATCCCGGTGTCGACTGCCCGCTGGGCACCCGAACGCATCGCCCCGGTCACCGTGGCGACAGGTGTGGTGATCAACCGTGGAGACAGCAGCGAGCGCACAGTGGGGGACATACCGGGGCGCTACCCGGCAGACGCCGCCGCAAACGCGCCGGACGGGCTCGCCGGGATGTCGGAGGGTGTCGATAGTCTCGCCGCATGTCTTCGGCATGGTTGCGCGCGAACGCGGTGTCCTGGTCCCTGCCCCGTACTCCCGGTACGCTCGCCGGCGCCCTTGCCGATATGGAGTTCGTCCAGGCCGATCCGATCCGGTCACCGGCGCGCGCCCAGGATCTGATCCTGCGCCAGCGTGTCCGCGGTTACCGGGCCGGGGATCTCGATCGCCGCTATCGCGAGCTCGGCATCGACGAAGATTTCGTGTACGCCTACGGCTACACGGTGCCCCGGCTGCGTCCGCTCCTGCACCCCCGTCGTCATCCGCGGGCGACGAACGGCGCCTACCCGCACGACACCCACTCGGCCGAGGTCCTGCAATTCGTCCGGGACCGCGGGGTGGTGCATCCGCGCGAACTGCAAGAGCATTTCGGCCATCGCGGGGTGGTGAACGCCTGGGGCGGCACCTCCTCGGCGACCACGGTGTTACTCGAGGAGTTACACCGCTACGGGTTGCTGCGAGTGGCCGACCGTGTCTCCGGTATCCGTCGCTACGAGGCGGCGCGGGCTGCCGTGGAACCGGTGTGGGACCCGGCCGCGCGGCGCCGGGCGCTGGCGCTGCGTATCGCCCGCACCCTCGCACCGGCCGCGGAATCGACACTCACCGCAACGGTCAACCGGACCATACGCCCGATCGGCGACGCCACCGGCTCGGCCACGATCCGTGAACTACTTGCGACCGGTGAACTCGCCGCCCGCGTCGTCGACGGCGTGCGCTATCTGTGGCCGGCCGATCTGGTTCCCGCGGACCGCCCGGCGCCGGCCCGGGTCCGTTTCCTGGCACCGTTCGACCCGCTGGTGTGGGACCGGAAACGATTCGGCGCGATCTGGGGATGGGATTACCGATTCGAGGCCTACACACCCGTAGCGAAGCGGGTCCGCGGTTACTACGCGATGCCGATGCTGTGGCGCGACCGAGTGATCGGCTGGGCCACCTGCGCGGGTGCGAACAGCGAGGTCGACGTGGGTTTCGTCGATGGCGTTCCCAGGAGCAAGGCCTTCGCGACCGCCCTGGACGCGGAGATATCCCGGTTACGGGACTTCCTCCGCCCGGACCGGGAAAAGAGCCCCACCGCGCGCTGAGCCCTGCACTCGATCCCCTCGATCACGCCGCCCGCCGGTACCGGCGATCCGAGTGAGGAGTCCGCAGAACGCCCTCTCCCGCGTCCAAGGGGGCATTGTTCGCGGGCGAATATCGGCGGAGGCATTGATGACCTGGCGGGTGCCGAGCTGTGCCACACGAAAGCATCCGGCCTGGATCGCGCGAATCGGTCGACGCCCATCGGCCAGGGCCCGCTACTTGCTGCTGC
>NZ_BAFV01000112.1 GCF_000308515.1 Nocardia carnea NBRC 14403
TCCGCGGGACCCGCCGGCACCGCAGGTACCGCCTCCGGCCCGGCGGCAACCACCCGCACCCGCCCATCCACGTTCTCCAGCGGCACGCCACCCGGCAGCCCGCGAAACAACTCGCCGGCAGCCCCCAAGGTGCGAGCCACCGCGATCTCACCGGACCGGTCGTAGAACTCCTGTGTGCTCAGCCGCCCGGCCGCATAGTGCTCGGCCAGCACGTTGAGCGCATGTAGCCGATCGGCATCGCCGAGCCTGAGATCATCGGACGGGACTTCGCCGGTCATAACGATTCTCCGAACCTCGGGGACGCACAGGTATGCCATCCAGTCTATGCGCGGCAGATTCTCCGCATCACCGGCAATACACGCCGCCGAGCAGACCCCAGGTGTACGACATCGACCTGACAGCAACACTGGAGGGCACGGCCGCAACACACTGCGAACGACACTTTTCGCGTGATCATTCCTCGTTGCGAAGCGCGAGTTCCCGCTGGGTGAAGCGAACGCGGGCAACCGACGGCGGAACGCTCGACGAGGACTCTTCGATCCGGCCCGAATCCCCGATCAGGAAAACTGCGCGCCCCACCGGGACATCCAGGAAGGACAGCGGATCGGACTCGTCGGTCTCCACCGGCGCATAGACAGACCACCCGACGGAGAACCGGTCCGCCATAAGTCCTTCCGTCGGATACTCCAGCTCCCGTGCTCTGATCCACAGCACGACCCGGGCAATCGCCTCCGGCGCTGCCATCTGCCCCGGGGGCGCAGTACGGCGGGGCTGCTGCTCGGCTTCCAGCTGCGCTGCCAGAGCTGCTCGCTCGGCCTGGTGCCGCGCGAGCAATTCGGCACTGAAGTCCGCCCAGGCCGCATCCTCCGCGTCCGACATGGGCAGCTCGTCACCCTCGACGCCCGGATGAATATCCAGGAATCGCTGGTAGAGCTTCCCCATCTCCCAGCTGTGCCGCCGATTGAGTTCGATCCGTCGCGGGTGCATCTGCTCACCGATCCTCGACAGCCCGGGCACCGGCGAATATACCTTGCAAACAGCGCTACGAGCAGCGGCGCCGGCCCGGTCAGACCGCTCGGTACACGGAGCAGATACGGCTGACCGGCGATCTCTCGCGGGTCACCGAGGTGGGGCTCGTCGAGCAACATTTACCGGGGTTCGCGAGCCCCTGGCGACGTTTCCCAAGGTCGGCCGCCCGATATATCCGGGGCGGTGAGTGCCCGGACGACATGCGCTATGTCCGGATACCGTCCCGGATCAATCGCGTCTCCTCGGACGCCGGTGCGTGCAGTAAACCGTCCCATGCATCGATGAGGGACGACAGCTCGGCGCGGTCCGGTGCGGTACCGGAACGGTTGTAGCGGGCCAGGGTGTGCAGCACGCTCTCGTACACCATGCCGATCCGCTGCCGGCGCAGCTCTTCCGGCATATCGTCCAGCGCAGCGTGCAGGGCGCGGTTCACCCCGAACCCACTCGCGGTCATCTCCGGATCGACGGAACCGAAGGTGCGCGCCAGGATTTCGGTTTCCATCAGCCGGTCGAGCAGGCCGACGTAGTTGTTGCCGGCGCGCAGTGTATTCGCCAGCGGCTGCACCATGATCCACAAGGCCACGCGGGTGGTCGGTGCGCGGTCGTCCGCCCACGAACTCGCCACCAGCGCTTCCCGGTCGGCACTGATCGAGGGCAGCCGGTGCGCGAATATCGCGCGCAGCAGGTTCTCCTTGGAACCGAAGTAGTACCCGATCACCGATGCGTTGTGCTGCCCGGCGGCGTTGCGGATATCGGCCAGGGTGACACCGTCGTACCCTCGGCGCGCGAACAGGCGCTCGGCTGTTTCTACCAGGAGTACCCGGGTTTCTTCACCGGCACCGTAGCGGCCGCGTCTGGCGGTCATGGGCGTTCACCCTACCGCCCCGGCAACAGCTTCCGGCTGCCCATCAGGACCGCTGCGCGGGTTCACGCAAGCAAAGAATCATCGGGATCGCATTCATTCTCAAATTAATGCACCCCAATTACTTTGACGTTCGGCCCGCTTTCCGGCCCGACCCGATCCGGGGCCGACCCACTGTTCGACCGTCAGGAGACCACCGTGACCACCACCGAGAGTCGTCCCGTCACCGCAGCCGAAATCTACGCGGCCGGCGGTATCACCGTCACCAAGCTGGGCGAGAATATCGGCGCGCTGATCGAGGGCGTCCACATCTCCGGCGATATCAGCGGCGAGACCGCGTTCGCCATCCGCTACGCCCTCGCCACCAACAAGGTGGTGGTTTTCCGCGGCCAGCACCATGTCGACGACGAGACCCAATACCGGTTCGCCTCGACATTGGGCTCGCCCACCACCACCCATCCGACCCTCACCTCCGAGGACAACCGGACGCTGGTGATCGAGGGCGCCGCGAACAGCTGGCATACCGATGTCACCTTCATCGACCGTATCCCGAAGGCCTCCATCCTGCGCGCCGTGGATATCCCGCCCTACGGCGGCGCCACCACCTGGGCCTCCACCACCGCTGCCTACAACCAGCTGCCCGAACCGCTGAAAGCACTGGTCGAGAAGTTGTGGGCGGTGCACAGCAACGAATACGACTACGCCGGTGTGCACGCCGACGCCAAGGCCCGGGGTATCACCGCGGCGAACCATATGCAGAATTTCACCCGCATCGTGTTCGAAACCGAACATCCGGTAGTGCGGATTCATCCCGAAACCGGTGAGAAGTCGCTGCTGCTGGGACATTTCGTCAAGAACTTTGTCGGCCTGAAAACCTCGGAGTCGGCGGCGCTGTTCCAGCTGCTGCAGGACCGCATCGTCCGTTTGGAGAACACCTTGCGCTGGGCCTGGACTCCGGGCGATCTGGTGATCTGGGACAACCGCGCCACCCAGCACTACGGCATCGCCGATTACGGCGACCACAAGCGCAGCGTGCACCGGGTGACACTGGCCGGCGATATCCCGGTCTCGGTGGACAACGAGCCCAGCCGTATCCGCACCGGCGACGCCTCGCATTTCTCGATCGTCGACCCCGTGGATCGTTTCCCCGGATTCGACGCCTGACCCCTCCGCCCGATCGGACCGGTTCCGCACCACGCGGGGCCGGTCCGCCCGGCCTCGAAAGGACTTCCCGTGCTCAGCCGTACCGCGCCCGCACGCACCCTTCCGGTCCTCGCCCTGTGCCTGACTGTGCTCCTCGCCGTAGCCGGGTGCCGGTCCGCGGTGGACCAGGCGGGCTCCGGCGCAGACGCGGAAGTCACCGAGGGCGGAGTGTTGCGGATCGGCGATGCCGGCGATCTCACCCCGGCCTCCCTGTATGCGGGTGCGCCGGCGCAGACGATGATCACCGGTCTGGTCTACGACACCCTGATCACCTATCCCCCGGACAGTCTGGATCCGCAACCGGCACTGGCCGAATCCTGGCAGATCGCACCGGACGGCCGCACCGTCGATATCGAGTTGCGTGACGATGTGACCTTCCACGACGGCCGGCCTCTCACCTCCGTGGACGTGCAGTTCAGCCTCACCACCTACGCCGACCCCACCCGCGCCGGCCAGCTCGCCCGCACCGCCGCTCTGATCACCGGATACGACACCACCGATCCGCATGCGATAACGCTCGAACTCGCCCAGCCCGCCGGGAACATCCTCGATCTCCTGGAGATCGTCCCGATCATCGACCGCCACACCCTCGCGGATTTCGACACCGGCCGCGGCTACAACGGCACCGGCGCCTTCCGGTTCACCGGCTGGAAACCGGGTGCGTCGATGGATTTCGCGGCCAACGACCACTATTGGGGCGGCGCACCGCATCTCGACGGGGTCGAGTACGTGATCGTACCCGATCCACAGACCCGTATCTCGCAGCTACGCACCGGTCAGCTCGACCTACTGCTCTCGGTCGCTCCGCGGGACGCGGACGCGCTGGCCGCCCGATCCGCGCTCCGGGTCGTGACGCAGACGGGAGTCGCGCACAACTGGTATCTCGGCGCGAATGTGCGGGCACCGGGGTTGCACGATATCCGGTTGCGCCGGGCGATCGCCTACGCAGTCGACCCCGATCGTCTTCTCGCCGATGTCTATCAGGGCCATGGAACGGTCGCCGATCTGCCGTGGCCCGAATACTCTCCCGCCTACGACGCAAGCCGCAACTCCACCTACGGGCACGATGTGGAGCGGGCCAGAGCGCTGGTCGCCGAAGTCGGCGATATTCCGGTGATCCCGATCGGTTACACCACGGGGTCACTCGATTCCGAAGCCGTCGCCCAGATCATCCAGGCCGACCTGGCGGCGGCAGGTATCGAGTCCACGCTCCAGCCGATGGACTACCCGACCACCCTGGAAAATCTCATCGGCGGCACCTTCGGTGGTCTGTGGATCACGGCCCACACCTACACGCAGTACACGCCGGTGACACTGCCGACCGGCGCCTTCCCGTTCAACGCGCACAAGAACACCTCCAACTTCACCGATCCGGATTATCTCCGCGCGGTCGAAACTGCTTGGCGCACTGTAGATCCGAACAGCCGCGAAGCGAGGGACGCGTACCGGGCACTCAATACCGAACTGCTCGACAACGTCTTCGTGATCGAACTGTTCAACAAGGAGAACGAACTCGCCATGTCGCCCGCTCTCCACGGGGTGACCTGGTCGAAGCGGTCCGAGCTCGACCTGAGCGACGCCTACCTGGGGAGCTGACCACGTTGCTGAATTACAGTCTGCGGCGGATTCCGTCCGCCCTGCTCGTCCTGGCCGCCGGGTCGGTGGTGATCTTCACGCTGCTGCGGCTGGTTCCGGGCGATCCCGCACTCATCCTGGCCGGCCCGGATTCCTCACCGGAAGCGCTGGCGGCGTTACGGGAGGAGCTGGGGCTCACCGGTTCCCAGTTCGGTCAGTACTTCGCCTGGATCGGCGATATCGCCACCCTCGACTTCGGGCGCTCACTGATCCTGGGCGGCGATATCGCCACCCTGCTCCTCGATGCGCTGGGCAATACGCTGATCCTCGCGGTGACTGCACTGCTGCTGGCGGTCGTGATCGCCGTCACCGCCGCCACCGGCGCGGTGATCGCCCGCCGGAAATGGCTCGACAGTGTGGTGACCGCGTTCGGCACCGTCGCGGTGGCCGTCCCGAATTTCGTCACGGGCACGATCCTGGTGGTGCTGTTCGGTGTGGTCTGGATGGTGCTGCCCGCGGGCGGTATCCCGCGGCACGGCTTCCTCGACGATCCGGCGATCTCCGCGCAGTATCTGATCCTGCCCGCGATCTGCCTGGCGCTGCCGATCGCGGCAGCCCTGACCCGCTTCCTCACCGAATCGCTGCGCAGCCAGCTCGCCGAACCGTATGTCACCACCGCCCGCGCACTCGGTATTCCGCGCTCTCGCATCGTGCTCACGCAGGTTCTGCCGAATGCGTTACCGGCCACCGTCACGGTGCTCGGTATCCAGATCGGGCATCTGCTCGGCGGCGCCGTTCTCGTGGAGGCGATCTTCGCCTGGCCGGGGCTCGGTCATCTGATCGAACGCGCGATATCGAGCCGGGACTACCCGGTGGTGCAGGTGATGCTGCTGTTCTCCGTGGTTCTGTTCGTCGTCGTGCAGTTGATCACCGATCTGGTGAACGCCGCACTCGATCCGCGCATCCGGCTGGGAGCCACGGCATGACTCTGCACATCGAGCCCACACCGGTGGACGACGCCGGTGGGAGCGACCGCGACAGCCGCTGGGGTGCGCTACGCACAGGCCGCGGTCTGACCGGGCTGATCCTGGTGGCGGTGGTGGCGGCCGCCGGACTGCTCGCCCCCTGGCTCGCACCGCACGCACCGGATCAGCAGTTCGCCGGTGCCACCCTGGCCGGCCCGAGCGGTACGCATCCCTTCGGCACCGACTCGGTCGGCCGCGATATCCTCTCCCGCACCCTGTACGGCATCCGGATCGATCTGCTCGTGATCTTCCTGGCGGTGCCGATCGGCGCGGCGCTCGGCGCACTGCTCGGGCTCGCCGCTTCCCTGTCCGGCCGCATCGATACCGCGATCCAGCGGTCGTTCGACCTGATCCTCGCCTTCCCCACGATCATCCTGGCCATCGCGCTGACCATGATCGCCGGCCCGGGTGTGGGGGCCATCGGCATCGTGATCGTGCTCGCCGAGATCCCGGTATTCGGCCGCCTCACCCGCACCTCGGTGCTCACCGTGCGGCAATTGCCCTATGTCGAAGCGGCCCGGGCCCTGGGCGCCGGCGAGGGCTGGATCCTGCGGCGGCATGTGCTGCCCAACTGTCTGGAGCCGCTGACCGTCCAGCTCGCCCTGGCCATGTCGGTCGCCGTGTTCATCGAAGGCGCCATGAGTTTCCTCGGGCTCGGTGTCACCCCGCCGACGCCCTCCCTCGGCACCCTCATCAAAGAGGGAGCCCAGAGCGCCTACCATTCCCCGTTCTTCGTGGTCGGCCCGCTCGCCGTCGTGGTCGTGCTGGTGCTCGGCCTGCTGCTGATCTCCCAAGCACTCGCCGCCCGGTCCCGGCGGCAGTGACCCACCGGCTCGAAGGAGCTTCCCGTGCCCACTCCCGTCCCGGCGTCCACCGACCTACTGACCGTCCGCGCACTGCGTCTCGCCTTCGAGCACGACGATCCCGTGGTCGACGGAATCTCCTTCACCGTCGACCACAGTGAGATCGTGGCCCTGGTGGGCGAATCCGGTTCCGGTAAATCCCTGACCGCCCGCGCGATCCTGGGGCTGCTCCCCGACGGTGCCGCCGCCACCGGCACGATCAGCCTCGACGGCACCGGCATCCTCGGCGCCACCGATACCGAGCTGAACCGGTTACGCGGTACCAAGGTCGCGCTGATCTTCCAGGATCCGCAGAACGCCCTGAATCCGGTACGTCGCGTGGGATGGCAGCTGCGCGAGGCGATCCGCGCCCATCGCCGCATATCGGCTGCCGACGCAGATCGGCTCGCCGTGGAACTGCTCGACCGGGTCGAGATCCCCGATCCGGCCCGGCGCGTGCGGTATTACCCGCACCAGTTGTCCGGTGGGCAGAAGCAGCGGGTCGCGATCGCGCTGGCCCTGGCAGGCGAGCCGGATCTCTTGGTCGCCGACGAGCCGACCACGGCGCTCGATGTGACGGTGCAGGCCGAGATCCTGGCCCTGCTCGACCGGATCCGTCACCGCACCGGGATGGGTGTCCTGCTGATTACGCACAATATGGGTGTCGTGGCCCAGTACGCCGACCGTGTCCTGGTGATGCAGGCGGGCCGGATCGTCGAAACCGGCGATACGCATGCCCTGTTCGGCACCCCCACCCATCCGTATACCCGCGCACTGCTGGGTGCGGTCCCCCGGCTGCCCGAACACCCCGGCACGACGGCGCCCGGCCCCGAACCCACCACGCCCGCGGTTCTCGAGTTCGACGCTGCCACCGTCACCTACCCGGCCCGCCACGGGCAACCCGCCTTCCGTGCCGTCGACTCGGTGGGCCTCACCGTCCACCCCGGCGAAGTACTCGGCCTGGTAGGCGAATCCGGTTCCGGGAAAACCACACTCGGCCGGATCGCGACCGGCCTGGAGCCGGTCACCGGCGGCCGGGTACTCGTCGACGGCCACGATCTGGCCGCCCTGACACCGCGCCGGCTGCGTGAACTACGCCGCGATATCGCGGTGGTGCCACAGGATCCCGCCACCTCTCTCGACCCCCGGCTCACGATCGCCGCCAGTATTCGCGAACCCCTCGATGTACACAAGGCCGGCACCCCGGGCGAACGCCGGCAGCGAGTCCTCGATCTCCTCGACGCCGTACGCCTGCCCGCCGCCTTCGCCGGCCGATTCCCGCACCAGCTCTCCGGCGGGCAACGCCAGCGTGTCGCCTTGGCCCGCGCCCTCGCTCTACGCCCGCGCCTGCTCATCGCCGACGAACCCACCAGTGCCCTCGACGTCTCCGTCCAGGCCGAAGTCCTGTCCCTGTTCACCGAAATCCAGCGCGACCTGGGCTTCGCCTGCCTGTTCATCAGCCATGACCTGGCCGTGGTGCATCAGGTCGCCGACCGGGTAGCGGTGCTGCGCTCCGGATCCGTATTGGAAGTGGGCCCGGTCGATACCGTTTTCACCAACCCCCGCCGATCCCACACCCGCGCCCTGGTCGCCGCCGTCCCCGCGCCCGACCCGGCCTGCCGGCCCGGCCCGGCGCCGCGGCAGCCCGCCGTCGCAGTGTGATCGCCACGACCGGAAACATCGGACCCACTGCCGGGTAGGCGGTAGGCCGTGCGCTGCTGGTGAACCATGTGCCGATGGTCTCGATCCGGCCCCTACCTTCCGGATGTCATGCGTCGGCGCCCCACCGGCGACCGTAGCGACCACACTGTCCCACTCCGGGGCACGGCCGCTCGACAGTAGCGGCCACGGGCAGGAAGGATGAGCGGGTGGTCAGCCGCCGAGATCAGATCAAACGTGTTGCCGCCGGGCTGTTCGTCGAGAACGGGGTGGCGGGCACGAGCGTCCGGGATATCGCGGAGGGGGTCGGCATGCTGTCCGGCAGCCTCTACCACCATTTCCCGTCGAAGGATGCGATCGCGTTCGCGATACTCGACGATTTCCTGACCGATCTGAACTCCCGTTACCGCTCCGTACTGCCCCATGTGAGCGGGATGCGCGAGGAACTGCGCGCGCTGGTCTATTCGTCGATCGAGATCGCCGAGATGCATCCGTATGCCACCGAGATCTATCAGAACGAGATGTCGTACCACGGGCCGGGCGCGCCGGATGCGATCGCGGATGCGGTGCGGACGGCGCATAGGTTCTGGATCGATGCCGCCACTCGGGCGAGCGCGGACGGGGAACTACGCGCCGGGCTCGACCCGGTCGATTTCGCGCGGATGCTGCGGGAAGGGGTGTGGTGGTCGATCCGGTATCACCGCGAACACCTGTCGGAACGGCGCGACGAGGTGACCGACACCGTGGTGGCGGCTTTCGTCGACGGTGGCGCTGCCCCGGTGACCGTTGCGAGCAGCAGTCCGGACAGCGCCGACCGGCCGATCATCGACCGGCTCGACCGTATCGAGCGCCGGCTCGAGGAACTGACGAAACGGCTGGTCGACGAACCGTAGACACGGTTCGCACCGGTCGAGATCACGGCAACTTGTTGACAGAAGCAGTGGCACAGGCCACACTCTCAAGCGATTGCTTGGTTCATACCAAGCGCGTGCTTGATTGGTGGTGGTCTCATGAGACGTACCCGGGTACTCGCCTGGGTGCTGGCCGCGGCATTGTTGCCGGCGGGATGTGCCCAGGTCCGCGAACCGGTGGACGATTACATCGTTATCGGGATGGACGAGGATTCGACCGGGCCGGGAGCGTCGTATTCGACGATCGCCGGCGATACCGTCCGCGCCGCGGTGAACCGGCTCAACGCCGACGGCGGGATCGGCGGTAAAGAGGTCCGGCTCGTGGTGGAGAACGACGAGAGCAGTCCGACGAATACGCCCTCGATCATCCGCAAACTGGTCGACCAGGGCGCCTCCGCGATCGTCCTCGCCACCGGTAGCGGTTCGGCGTTGCAGGCCAAGCAGATATCGCAGTCCACCGAAGTCGTCACCATCGCACCCACCGCGCTGACCGATGCGGTCGCCGGGCCGCCCGGGAACGAATACGCGTATATGGTGCCCAATCCGCTGGCCCAGTACGCCGATGTCTACTGCGGCGCCTTCGCGGCACAGGGTAAGAAGCGGCTCGGGGTGCTGGCCGATTCCAGTCCGGCGATCGCGGGCATCCTCGATACGCTCTACCCGAAATTGCGGGAGTGCATCGATATCGTCGGCACCGCGAAAGCCGCCGTCGATGCCGCCGACCTCACCGCCGGGGTGAGCCGGCTACTCGACAGCGACCCCGATGTGGTGCTCGTCGCAAGCGTCGGCGGTAACTTCGAACTTCTCGCGCAGAATACGGTGCACCGACTGGCGCCCGGGTTGCAGCGCTTCTCGCTGGCGTCGATCGGAAACCAGCCCGAATCGTGGAAACTCGCGGCGCCGGGTTCGCTCGACGGCCTCGTGTACATGGGCAGCCTGAGCGACAGCAATCCGCGCACCGCGGAACTGCAGGACTGGCTGCGGACCGTCAAGGGACCGGACTACTCGCTGACCGCCTACGACGCACAGGCCTACGACTCGGTGATGTTGCTGGCGCGGGCGATCGAACTCGCCGGAACCCATACCGATCGGCATCGGCTCAACGAGGCGATGCAGCAGGTCCGCGACGTTCCGGCGAGTTTCGGGCAGGCCCCGCTGACCCTGTCGTTCGCGCCGGACGACCATATCGCCCCCGATTCGGCCTGCGGTCTGGTGCTCGTCGAATTCGGCCGCGATAACGTACCCACCGGCCCCTGGCCGGAGTACCAGCCCGAATGCACGCCGAAGGGGGCCGGTCGATGACTGATCCGCAGTTGTGGCTGGCCGCCATCGAAATCGGCTGTTTCTTCGCGCTCGTCGCCTTGTCGATCTATCTGGTCGTGGTGGGTGCCTCGTTCTTCAATTTCGCCGCGGGCCCGTATGCGATGGCCGCCGCGCTGCTCGCCGGTTATGCCGCTGCACAGTGGGGTGTGCCGATCCTGCTCGGCGCGATCCTGGGTATCGCCGTGGCAGTGGGGATCTCACTGGTCACCGAGATCGTGGTGGTCCGGCCGGTGCAGCGCCGCTCCGGTGGCGCCGAACTGCCCGCCCTGGTCGCCGTCACCGCGACACTGTTCGCGATTCAGCAGCTGGCGGGCACGGTGTTCGGCCGGACCCCGGTATCGGTGCCGAATCTGCTCGGACTGCCCGACTTCCGCATCGGGACGGTGGGCGTGCAGGGTACGACGGCGACCATCATCCTGGTCACCGCGGTCGCGCTGGCGGCCACCGTACTCTGGCTTCGTTCCACCGCCACGGGTCAGCTGTTGCGCGCCGTCGGTGACAACCACGATGCGGCACGGATGATCGGCGTCGACGTGAACCGGGTGCGGTTATGGGCCTTCGGCCTGTCCGGCGCCATCGCCGGAATCGCAGGGATCGTCTTCGCCGCCAAATCCGGCGCCCAGTTCACCAGCGGATTGTCCTGGACGCTCACCGGCTTCCTCGCACTGGTCGTCGGCGGCACCGGAAAACCGTGGGCGCCCCTGATCGGCGGGCTCGCGCTCGGCTGGGTGCAGGTGTTCGGCAGTTTCTATTTCGGCGCGACCGGTAGTTCGATCGCCATCTTCCTCGTCGCTCTCGTGTTCTTCGCGTTCCGGCCCGAAGGCCTGTTCCAACGAAAGGTGCGGGTGTGATGGCTGTTCTCACGACCACCGAAACCGCTACCCCGGCCACCAGAACCGGGACGACCGCCGCGCGGACCGTGCTCGGCGAGCTGGGTATCTGCCTGGCCGTTCTCGCCGCGGTACTGCTCTGGATGGGCCCCAGCCTGTACCGGCAGGACCTGGTGTTTCTGGCCGCCACCTACGCGCTGGTGGCGCTCGGTATGTACCTGCCGTTCGTGCTGGCCGGTTCGCTGTCCATGGCCTACAGCGCCTATGCGGCCATCGGCGCCTACGCCGTTGCGTATCTGTCGGTGAAACAAGGACTTTCACCGTGGTGGGGCTGGCTCGCCGGTATGGTGATCGCCGCCGCGGTCGCCCTCGTCCTCGCCGTGGCGACCAGAAAACTCTCCGGGTTCTACCTCGCCGCCGTCACCCTGCTGTTCGCCATCGCCTTCGAACATTGGCTCGGCGATGCCACCTCGATCACCGGCGGATCGTCCGGGATCGCGAACATCCCGGTGCCGTCGCTGTTCGGCTGGGAACCACCGCGTTACGCCCAGGTGGTGGCCGCGATCCTCTTCGTCTGCGCGGTCGCGGTGCTGATCGACCGGTTGCGCCGGTCGGCGTGGGGGTTGTCGCTGTCCGCGGCGCGGGAGAACGCGCCCGCGGTGCAGTCCGCCGGGATCTCCCCGACCCATCTGACCGTGGTGGCGCTCGCCGTCGGCGCGGCGATCGCGTCCACCGGCGGTGCGCTGTTCACCGTCTCGGTGCAGGCGGTGACACCGGAGACCTTCGGCCTGGACCTGGTATTCCTCGCGATCTTCATGCCGATCATCGGCGGCCGCGGATCGGCGTGGGGCGCTCCCCTCGGGGCGCTGATCGTCGTGGGAGTCACGCTGAACATGCCCGGCTACCAGGGCTCGGGTGAGCTGCTGCTGGCCGTGGTCGTCCTGGTGATCCTCCTGCTCGCCCCCGGCGGTTTGATCGGCTGGGCACACCGGCTGCGGCAACGGCTCATACCGTCCCGGACCCTGGACAGGAGGTGACGACCATGGCATCCACAGCTCTGCTGTCCGTGACCGGGTTGACCAAACGCTACGGCGGCGTCACCGCGGTCGACGAGGTGAGTTTCGATCTGCCCGCGGGCCGCGTGCTCGGCCTCGTCGGGCCGAACGGGGCAGGAAAAACCACCTTGGTCGACTGCATCGTGGGCACTCAGACCCCCGACGCGGGCACCGTGCACGTCGACGGCCGCGCCCTGCCCGACGGTCCCGCGGTGCGGGCCCGGGCCGGGCTGGCCCGTACCTTCCAGCATCCGCAGCTGGCGCTGGAACTGACCCCGGTCGAGAACATCGTGCCCGGCATCGTCGGCCGGTCGATCGGCTCCTACGGTGCCTCGCTGCGGGCGCTGCTCCGTGGACTCGCGGGCACGCCCAGGACGGTGCTCGACAAGGCGGCGGCGGTGGCCGCGGAATATGGGGTCACCACCGACCGTGTGCCCACCGGCAGTCTCGGCCTAGGGTCTCAGCGGCTGGTCGAAATCGCCCGCGCGATGGCCGCCGAACCGCGAGTGCTGCTGTTGGACGAACCCTTCGCCGGCTCCGATACGGAGGGGATCGCGGCGATCTCCCGTGCCGTGCACCAGGTCCGCGAGGCAGGACATTCGGTGGTTCTGGTCGACCACAACGTCGATCTGATTGCCGAACTGGCCGATTCGGTGGTGCTGCTGGCCGACGGCGCGGTCGCGTTCACCGGCAGCCCGCAGGACTGTATGCGCAGCGCGGAAATGCAATCCGTGTACTTCGGCACCACCGAGGAGACCCGATGATCAGCGCCCACGGACTCACCGTCCGCTACGGAAAAGCCGTCGCGGTCCGCGATGCGGCGTTCGAGGCCCGCTCCGGGGAGGTCACCGCGGTGGTGGGGCCGAACGGGGCCGGTAAGTCGAGCCTGCTGTCGGCAGTGTTCGGCAGTACCCCCGCCACCGGGACCGTCACGGTCGACGAGCACGATCTCGGTGGTGCCACTGCCCAGAAAAGGTTGCGCACCGGAGTCGCCTTCGTCCCGCAGGGCCGGCAACTTTTCCCGCGCCTGACCGTGCGGGAAAACCTGGAGATCGGGGCCCGGTTACTGGGAGCCCGTAACGATGTCCTCGAATCGGCCTTCGACCGCTTCCCCATTCTGCGGACCCGTGCGAAACAATTCGCCGGTGTGCTGTCCGGCGGGGAACAACAGATGCTGCTGCTGGCCCGGGCACTGCTGGTGCAGCCGCGGGCGCTGCTGCTCGACGAGATGACCACCGGGCTCTCCCCGAAGCTCGCCGGTGAACTGCTCGACCATGTTCGCGCACTGGCGGATTCGGGTATCACGGTGCTCGTGGCCGAACCGGCGCTGTACCGGGTGGCCCGTATCGTCGACCGCGGGTACGTCATGGTCCGGGGCTCACTCTCCGAGCCGATGGACACCGCCGACGCACTCGATACCGCCTACCGGGCATCCATGGGGATGCTCGAGGAAGCTCTGTGATGGAACACGTTCCCCTAGCCGAAATCACCCCCGAGTTCACCGCGGACCCCGAGGCCTGCACCGGATATTCCGTCAGCGACCTCGTCCGCACGTGGGCCACCACCCGCGCGGACGAACCCGCTTATATCAGCCCGGACGGCACCACCACCTGGGTCGAATACGATCGCCTCGCCGACCGCGTCTGCGCCGCGCTGCGCGCCCTCGGCGATATTCCGGCGGTCACCGTGTACCTGCCCGATACCGTGGAGTTCCATGCCGCGCTCGTCGGCGCCTACCGGGCCGGGGTCCTCGCCGTCGCTGTCGGGGCACGTTCGGGGCCGGCCGAACTGGCTCATCTGATGTCGGCGTCGGGTTCCACCGTTCTGGTGACCGCGGTCGAGAACCGCGGTGTGCCGGTTGCGGAACTGATGCAGGAGTTGCGGCTGCGCAACACGACACCGGCGCATACGGTGCTGGTCGAGGGAGCGCAGGTCAGCTTGGACGGCGCCGCGGCACCGTGCGACCGGAGCCCGGACGCCCCCGGTTTCTCGGTGGACGATATCTGTCTGCTCAACAGCACCTCCGGCACCACCGGGCGACCGAAATTGGTCATGCAGACCCAGCGCCGGTGGAGCACCTTCGCCGCGATCGCCTGCCGCAATGCCGATATGCGGCCCGAGGAGGTCGTCGCCGCATTCGTTCCCGCGCCGTTCGGTTTCGGGCTGTGGACCTCGCATTTCCTGCCCGCCCTGCTCGGCCGGCCGGCACTGGTGATGAGCAGGTTCGATCCGGTGGTCGCGATCGATCTGATGGCCGAACACCGTGCCACGATCCTCGCCTGTGTGAGCACCCAGTTCCGGATGATGTTGCAGACACCGGACCGGGAACTGTCACGCGCCGACGCGCTGCGTGCCATGTTCACCGGCGGTGAGGCCGTTCCGTACGCCGAGGCCAAACGTTTCGAGGAAGCCACCGGGGCGCTGGTCCTGCAATTCTACGGCTCCAACGAAACCGGGGCGGCCAGTGGCACCACCGTCCACGACGACGAGGAGACCCGGCTCGGCACCGGCGGGCGCCTGATTCCGGAGATGAACGTCCGCATCCTCGACGACGGGACCGGTGCGGGCGGTCCGGGGATCCGGCGCGGACAGCCCGCGGTGCACGGACCCCTCATGTCCCCCGGCTACTGGAACGACGAAGCCGCGAACACAGAACTGTTCACCGACGACGGCTGGATCCGGCTCGGTGACATCGTCGAGGTCGACGAAAACGATCGGCTGCGCGTGGTGGGCCGGCTGGCGGATCTGATCATCCGCGGTGGGAAGAACATCTCCGCCCTCGAAGTGGAGGACTACATCCGCGAACATCCCGCCGTGGAAATGGTCGCGGCGGTGGGTGTCCCCGATCCGCTGTTCGGTGAACGGCTCTGCGCCGCCGTCACTCTGACTCCGGCCGCCGGGCAGTTGACGCTCGCGGAATTGAATTCCTGGTTACGCGAACAAGGGATCACCCGGGAGTACCTGCCGGAACGGTTGCGGGTACTCGAACGGATGCCCCTGGCGCCGGGCGGCAAGATCGCCAAGGCGCAGGTCAAGCAGATCGTCGAGAGGAGTGTGAAGGATGCAGCCGGCCAACACGACCGAGGGTGATCTCGAGGGTCGCACCGCAATCGTCACCGGCGCCGCGCGTGGCCAGGGTCGCGCTGTCGCGCGGGCGCTCGCCCGACGGGGCGCCACTGTCCGGCTCGCAGACCTGTGCTCGCCCAGTGATACCGCCCCGTATCCCCTGGCCACCGCAGACGATCTCGCGGAGACCGCCCGCCTGATCGAGGCAGACGGCGGACACTGCACCACCTCCGCACTCGATGTCCGGGACGCCGCCGCTGTCACCGCCTTCGCCGATTCCGCCGCCGCGCCGTCCGGCCGGATCGATATTCTCGTCACCTGCGCGGGAATCGTCGGCTTCGCACCCGTCACCGAACTCTCCGACGCCATGTGGTCGGATATGCTCGCCACCAACCTGACCGGGACGTTCAATTGTCTCCGCGCGGTCCTGCCCCATATGACCGGCGGCTGGGGCCGGATCGTCGCCATCTCGTCGATGAGCGGGCGGCAGGGCACCCCGAACCTCGCGCACTACTCGGCGTCCAAGTGGGGCGTGATCGGGCTCGTCAAATCCGTCGCGCTCGAATACGCGGAAACAGGGGTGACCGCGAATATCGTCTGCCCCACCAATGTCGATACGCCGATGCTGCACAACCCGGCCCTGTATTCGCTGTTCGCCCCCGATCTGGACAATCCCGCCCGGGAAGAGGTCGAGCCCCGCTACGCGCGGATGAGCCCCATGCGGATCCCGTGGTGTCCCCCGGACGCGATCGCCGATGCGGTCGATCATCTCGTCGGCGAATCCGGTCGTTATACCACCGGATCGGTGCTCGATGTGGGACTCGGCGGGACCGCCCGGATGCCCTGAGCTGCTCCGATCAGATACTCGATCGGTCCAGGTCGGACAGGTCGAGAACGAAACGGTAGCGGACGTCGTTGCGTTCCAGCCGGTCGAGGGCTTCGTTCACCCGGGCCGATGGCAGGACCTCGATATCGGCAGTGATGTCGTGGCGGGCGCAGAAGTCCAGGAGAGCAGTGGTGGCGGGGCGGCCACCACTGCCGGCCGAGCCGAGTTTCTTGCGGCCGATGAGCAG
This sequence comes from Nocardia carnea NBRC 14403, assembly GCF_000308515.1. Taxonomy (GTDB): domain Bacteria; phylum Actinomycetota; class Actinomycetes; order Mycobacteriales; family Mycobacteriaceae; genus Nocardia; species Nocardia carnea. The sequence goes on from NZ_BAFV01000112.1 coordinate 16,454, forward strand.
ATCGGTGGTCTCGACGGTGACCGTGCCCAGGTATCCGACCTGGCTGAGTGTGCCGTCGAGAGCAACCAGCCGTAGATAGGGACCGAGATCGTGCGGGACGGAAATCGTATCGATGACCAGATCGAAACTGTCTCTGGCTGTGCTCATTTCGGGATCGTCGGTGGAGACCAGGAACTCGTGTGCACCGAGCCGGTGGGCGTCGGCGGCCTTGTCCCGGGATCTGCTGACCACTGCGGTCTCGGCACCCAGCGCGACGGCCAGTTTGACCGCCAGATGGCCCAGGCCGCCCAGTCCGACCACCGCGACCCGGGTGCCCGGCCCGACCCCGAGTGCGCGTAGCGGCTCCCAGACGGTGATTCCGGCACACAGCAAGGGAGCCGCGCCGGCGGGATCGATACCGTCGGGCAGGTGGTAGGCGAATCGGTCGCGGACCAGGTATTCGCGGGAATAGGCCCCCAGGGTGGCCGACCCGTCGCGCCGGTCGGTGCCGCCGTAGGTGAGCGTGGGAAATTCGCGGCAGAAATTCTCCTGACCGGCCCGGCACATGGCGCAGTCACCGCAGGAGTCGACGATATTGCCGACCGCGACCGGATCGCCGATCTCGAAACCGGTGACCGCACTACCGGCTTCTGTTACCACGCCGGTGAATTCGTGTCCCGGCACGAGCATGGGGTCCGACTCGCCGCGATGGCCACGGACGGCGTGGAGGTCGGTGTGGCAGACGCCGCAGTAGTCCACGCGCACCGCAATATCGTCCGGGCGCAGTGTGCGGCGCGGGACGGGCGCCCGCTGTAGCGTCGCGGCGTCCGCTGCGTGCCAGCCGACCGTTGTTCTCATATCCCACTCCTTAAACAGACTGTTCTGTCTATTGAGCGTAGCCGGGAATCGGCGATCGGTAAACAGACTGTTCTGTTGTAAGTTGGGAGTTATGACCGATCGGCCCCTGACCGCCCGCGGCGCCGCCACCCGCGACCGCATTCTCGAGGCGGCGACCCGCGAGTTCGCCACCCACGGAATCGCCGGGGCCCGGATCGAACGGATCGTCGCGGACGCACGTACGAACAAAGCGCAGCTCTACGGCTATTTCGGCAATAAGGACGGCCTGTTCGACGCCATCTTCACCGGATCGCTGGAACGGATCGTGAACGTCGTGCCCATCGACGCGACCGATCTCGCGGACTGGGCGGTGCGGTTGTACGACGAATACCTCCGCCGCCCCGACCTGATCCGGCTCGCCACCTGGGCCCGCCTGGAACGCCGCCCCGCCGGGCACCTGGTCGACGATGCCGACCGGCTCGACGATCACAAACTGCGTGCCATCGCCGACGCGCAGACCGCGGGCCTCGTCTGCCCCGGCGACCCTTTCGACGTGATGGCCCTGGTGATCTCGATGTCCATGGCCTGGTCCCCGGTCAGCAACGTCTACGCCGCCACCGCGGACGAACCGCGGGAGACGCACGACCGGCGTCGCGCACTGCTCCGCGAAACCGTCCGGCGCGCCGTGATGACGACCTGAACCCACCGCCGCAATACCCGTTCGCCCGGTCCGGCTGCGCCCTTGCCGAGAACCGCGCGCGACGAGGGGCGGCGGTTACGGTGACGGAACCGGTGTGGACAGGAGTCGCTCATGGTGCGTTTGGATCATCTCGTCAACGTGCTCGGCGGGTACGGCGTGCGGTTACGCTGCTGCCCGGTATCGCGAGCGACCATGATCCGCAGTGTCTCGATGCACGATGCCACCGGGTCGGACGCGGCGCCCGGCGATATCTTCCTCGCGGTGGGCGCCGGGTCGGTGAGCGAGGCGGTGCTCGGGGCGCGGGCGGCGAAAGCGGTCGCGGTACTGGTGCGCGGCGGCGCCGACGCCGAACGGGAGGCGGCCGCGATCGGGCCCGGCGGTGGGGTCGCCGTGCTGGTGGTGGACCCCGCAGTGTCGTGGAGTCAGCTCGCCGGTGTGGTGTACGGACTGGTGCTCGAAGGACGCGAAACAGCGTCCGGACGCGGGCCGACGGATCTTTTCGCACTGGCGGACAGTCTCGCGGATGCAGTCGACGCGGCGGTGACCATCGAGGACCCACTGTCGCGCGTGATGGCCCACTCCACCCTGCACGGCACCGCCGACCGGGCACTGGCGGAGACCGTGCTGCATCGGCAACAGCCGGTTGCACTGCGCGAACTCTTCGAATCGCGCGGTGTGCCCGCGCATCTGCTGAGATCCGACGAACCGCTGTTCGTCGAACCGGATACCGGGCTCGGACTGGACGGGCGCATGGTGGTCGCGGTACGCGTGGGCCGCGAACTACTGGGCTCGGTGTGGGTGGCCTGCGCGAAACCGTTGCCCCGCGCCCGGCGGGCCGCCCTCGGCGACGGCGCCCGCACGGTGGCCCTGCATCTCCTGCGGTCGCGGGCCAGCGCGGATCTGGAGCGCCAGGTGGAATCGGCACTGGTGATCCGGCTTCTGGAGGGCAGCCCCGACGCGGCGACCGTGACCGGCCGGCTCGGGCTGGCGCCGGCACCGCTGCGGGTGGTCGCGGTGCGCGCTCAGATCGCGACGGAACGGCATGCCGGTCTGCTGCTCGCGTTCGAACAGGCCACCTTCGGTTTCGGCTGGTCCCGTCCAGGACGTAGCACACTGTCGGACAACACCGTCTACACGATCCTGCCCGGCGAACACGTCCGCACCGCCCGCGACTGGGTCGCTGCCCTGCGGGCCGCGCTGCCCGCCCGAGTCACGTTGTCGGCCGGGATCGGCGGGCCGGCCACGGCCACCGACCTGCCCGATTCACGGCAGGAGGCCGACGAATGCCTGGCATTGCACGAACAGGGGTCGACCGATAGCGACTCCCCCGCCTACGACGAATCCTGGGGCGAGATCCTGCTGCAACGGTTGCGCACCGCCGCGCAGACCGGCCGGATACCTGCCCGCGGCCCGGTCGCCGAGCTGCGCCGATACGACAGCGCGCACGCCACCGCCTACGTCGCGACGCTGCGCGCATGGCTCGACGCCCAGGGTGATCTCGCCGAAGCCGCCACCCAGCTCGCCGTCCACCCGAACACCGTCCGCAACAGGCTGCGGAAGATGCGTGAAGTTGCCGTCTTGGATCTGGAGGATGCGCGCACGCGGCTCGCGATGACGATCGACCTCGCCGCGTTCGGCGACGACCGCCCCTCGTTGTAGAAATCGAACAACAGGTGGGACCAAAACTGTGCCGTCCGGACATGCGTCCCAGTGGCCGCCGGGTCATCATGGCTGTAAAGCGCATCGTTCTGGAGGTGAGCATGGCGCGCGTAACGAGTCGGCTCGACCGCGAACGAGCAGCACGGTGCCGGGTGGTGAATCCGGCACCCGGCTGACCCTTCGGCCATTCCCCCAATCCGTGGAGCCGGTGTCCTGAGAACCCGGCTCCACGGAGTTCTGCCGTCGGGGCGGCCCTCTTCTCCCTCCCTCCGCCGCCCCGACGGCCGAACCCACCTTCCCCTGACGACCCTGTAGGACGGATATGACCAGCAGCTCGCCTATCTGGCTGACAACGCACGCCCGCGAACAACTCGAGGCCGAGCTCGCCGAACTGCTCGCCACCGAAAACGCCGGCCACACCGAGGCCGCCGATACCCAAGATCAGTTCGCGGCCCGGCACCAGCGCCAGAACCGCATCGCGCATATCCGGAACCTGCTGAGCAACGCCGTCTTCGGCGAAGACCCACCGGACGACGGAATCGCCGAACCCGGCATGGTGCTCACCATCCGCTACGACGGCACCGACGACACCGAAACCTTCCTGCTCGGCAGCCGCGACGCCGAACACAGCGAGCTCGAGGTCTACTCCCCCGATTCCCCCCTCGGCGCCGCACTCACCGGCGCCCGCCGCGGCGAACAGCGCAGCTACAAGGTGCCCAACGGCACCGAAATCGCGGTCACCTTGCTCGAGGCAGTCCCGTACAGCCACACCGTCACAGCCGCATCCCGCTCCGCCCGATGATCGACCTGACGGCCCCGAGCATGCGCACCCGCACCACCGAAATCACCCTCTTACACATCGACTCCCCAGCGATCGTCCGGGACGACCGGACGATCGCTCTCCCCATCCATTCCTGGCTCTCGGCACAGTTCTGGGATCTGTTCGGCCTGCCCAGCGTCGATTGGGCACTGTCCGCACTGTCCTTCGGCACCGAAACCGCTCCCCGCACCTACGCCGCCCGCTACTACGACTACCCCACCACCTGGACCTCGGAGCCGCTCGCAGTGAATATTCCCGCGACCATCGGCCCCGGGCCCGGGGTACTGGAAGTTTCGGGCCCGATGACCTGGGAACGCCGCCGCCTGGTCGAACGCACCACCCTGGTGATCGCCCTCGCCAAACCCCTGGAACACCGGCTGCACACCGACCTCCCCGAACAGCTGTGGGAGGAAGACCGCTGGCACACCACGGTTCTGGTCCCCGATGTCCGGCCGGGCGCACACTCACCGCTGCGATACAGCGAATCCTGGTAGCGCAGACCCGACCCCGAGACGCGGCGGGTCGGTATCACTCGACTCCGGCCGCAACATCGCACGCTTTACCCCATGCGAAGCGACTCCAAACGTAGTGTGAAACACAATCGTTGCCCCCGCCGATCATTCAAATGATCGGCGGGGGCTTCGCTTTCGCCGCATACGGACAGGAACCAGGCATGGCATACCAGGACCAGCAGGCCGCGAATGTCGAACGCCGAAGACGCACCAACCGCAACACCCTGATCGCTGTCGGCGCGATCGTGGGGGCGATCTGCTTATGCGGCGGATGCGGCGCCGTGTTCGGAGACGACGACGAACCCCCGGCGCCCGCCACCACAACCACGACGACGCCGGTGACGACGACCCCCTCGTCGCCCACTCGTCTGTCGACAACCACCACGCCGGCACCGTCCACCACGCCCACTCCCGCACCGGCGACCAGCAGCACACTGCCACCGGTCCAGGAGCAGGCAACCCAGGCACCCGCAGCCGTCGAACCGTCACCGACGCCCCTGGCCCCACCACCGCCCCCACCCCCGGCTCCGCCGACACCCGAACCCGAGTGGACGCCGGGGCCGACCATCGACGCTCCCGCACCCCCACCCGCGCCAGCCGTGTCCTACAAGAACTGTGCCGCGGTCCGCGCAGCCGGTGCCGCTCCGATCCATGCCGGTCAACCGGGTTATGGACAGCACCTCGACCGTGACGGTGACGGAATCGGCTGCGAGACGTAGCGTTCGCCGACGAGACCGCCCGCACCACATCGATCCAGATCGTGGGCGGTTTCCGACAATGGTTTCTCGGACAACATGTTTTCCGTGCGAAGGGGCGCGACAGTGACAACGCAACTACTCGAGGGGCAAAACGATCCTCTCGACCTGGACGACTTGACGATTTCGCTCGACATCGCGGCAGCAGCGGATCTGGCCGCCTTGCTGGTTACGAACGCCGGGACCGTGCGCTCGGACGCGGATTTCGTGTTCTTCAATGCACCTTCCGGACCCGGGACCCGCCTCCGCCCGGGCCTCGGCGGACAGCCAGGCGTCCTGGAGATCTCACTCTCGGCGATTCCTGCGGATATTGCGCAGGTTCGCGTGGTGGTGGCCCTCGACTCGCCCGACACGGTATTCGGCCGCCTGCCGGCTCCCACGACAACCGTGTCCGATACCGCGGGAAACAGTCTCTACACCTACCGGATGGCGGACCTCGGGGCCGAGACCGTTGTCGTCGCAGTCGAAATCTACCGCCGCTCGGGCTCCTGGAAGATCAGGGCCGTCGGCCGAGGCTACGCTGGCGGTCTCGCGGAACTGGTGACAGCTCACGGCATTACAGTGGCCGACGAACCGTCGGCGTCACCCCCGCCCGACCGCACCGAAAACACACCACCGTCCCATGTCGACGGCGATATTCGCACTGCCCGCGGGGAAGAGAAGCTATCGCTGGAGAAACGCGCGAAACTCGACCTCCGGAAACGCGAGGTGGTCAAGGTACTACTCGAAAAGGGCGTCCGCAGCGTCCGAGCCCGAGTGGTATTGGTCATCGACAAAACTGGCAGTATGCGACGCCTGTACAGCACCGGGACTGTTCAGCGCGTCGTCGAACGTATGATCCCGGTCGCGATACAACTCGACGACGACGGCCGGATCGAGCCGTACCTCTACGCTGCCGATTACGCCAAACTGCCCGATATCACCGTGGACCGAACCGACGAATGGTCTACCGAATACCTGCACCTGCGTGGGCGCCACGGCGGTATCGATTATGCGGAAATCGGCGGGACAAACAACGAACTACCGATAATGCGCGAGATCATCGCCTCCCTCAACCGACACAGCGATCCCACACTGGTGTTGTTCTTCACCGATGGCGGATTCCGCGAACGAGCCAAGATCTCCGCTCTCCTGCGCAAAGCGTCCGAACTTCCGGCGTTCTGGCAATTCATCGGACTGGGTCGCGCCGACTACGGTCTGCTCCAGAACTTGGACACCATGACCGGGCGGCAAGTCGACAACACCGGGTTCTTCTCCGTCGACGATATAGACATACTCACCGATGCCGACCTCTACGACCGGCTGCTCGGCGAGTTTCCCGACTGGCTTCGCGCAGCGCGATCCGCCGGTATTGCACCCCGGCACCCCGCCTCCACCGAGGTCACAACCAGCCTCGGACAGGACAGCTCGTAACCAGCCGGTGAGCCCCATCGGAAGAGGCGCACAGGTGACATCGACGATGCTCTCGCGCAAGATTATTCGAGTGATGCGAATGTAGCGGCGGGCATTCACACCAGCACTGCCGGAACAGTGAACTGCCCGATACCGCGCGCCGACGAAAAGGATCGGGACATGCCGACTGACAGCACCGACGCACGAAAGATCACCCGCGACGGGGGCTCGGGCGGCTGCCCGGTCACCCGGAACGCCGACGGCGTATGGCTCGTACGGGATTACGCCGCCGGCCGCGCTGCACTGCGCAGCTCGGACACGGTCCAGGCCGGACTGGGGGTGGAAACACTCGATAACCTGCCCGCTCGTATTCGTCGTCCGGTGCTGTACCGGGACGGCCCGGAGCATCGGGAACACCGGCGCCAGACCGCACGATTCTTCACGCCCCGCCGCGTCGACGAATCGTATCGAGGCTTCATCGACAGTCTGGCCGACCGGCAGCTGGCCGTCCTTCGCGACAACGGCCGGGCCGATCTCACAGATCTCGGTTTCGGCCTCGCCATCGGCGTGGTGTGCTCGGTTATCGGCCTCACCGAGAGTCGTCCCGGACTGACTCGGCGGTTGGAGAGGTTCTTCCCCGACGAGTTCGGCTCACCGGGATTCACCACCGTCGACGGCCTCTACTGGGTGTGGCGGCAGGCGCGCAACTGGTCGGGCATCTTCTTCAGCGATGTACGCCCGGCGGTGCGCGCCCGCCGCGCCCGGCGCCGGGACGACCTGATCTCGCATCTGCTCGACGAAGGCTGCTCCTCGGTCGAAATCCTCGGCGAATGTATTACTTTCGCTGCCGCCGGAATGGTCACCACCCGGGAGTTCATCACCGTTGCCGCCTGGCACCTGTTCACCGACCAGGCCCTCCAGGACCGCTACCGCGCCGCCGCGGAACCGGAGCGTATCGCCATCCTGCACGAAATTCTCCGGCTCGAACCTGTCGTAGCGCACCTCATGCGCCGCACCACGGCTACCGTCGAGCTCCCCCGCGACGGCGGATCGGTGACGGTCGGTCCCGGGCAGCTCATCGATATCGATATCGCGGCGACCAACACCGACCGGGCCGCGGTCGGCGAGAGCCCACTGGCGGTATGCCCCAGCCGGCCCCGCACCGACGCCACCGCACCGGTACTCGCCTTCGGCGACGGCGCGCACAAATGCCCCGGAGCAACGATCGCGATGGTCGAAACCGATATCTTCCTCGGCAAACTGCTCGCCTTGCCCGGTGTCCGCATGCACACCGCGCCCCGTGTCGGTGCCAACGACGCAATCGGCGGCTACACCCTCCGAAGTATGATCGTCGAGGTCGATGTCCCCACCGGACAACGGGATCGGACGGGCGAGCTCTGAACTCGGGCACCCTGGCCGCGCAGTGTGTCCGGTTCTCGCACTGTTTCCCGCACGCGGCCCCCAGGCGCGTTCATCGTCGGGCGGCCAGCACTCCCGCGAGGCCTTCTTGCAGATCCTCGACGAAATACTCGGGAACCTCCAGCGATGGGAAATGACCCCCGGATTCGGGCGTGCTCCACCGCACGATGTGCCGGTACCGCTGCTCCGCCCAGGGACGTGGGCACTTCTCGACATCGCGGAGGTACATCGTGAGCGCCGACGGCACATCGATCCGGAGTTCGGGGTCGAACGAGTTGTGGCTTTCGTAGTAGAGGCGGGCCGCCGATGCGCCGGTTCGAGTCAGCCAATACAGGGTGACGTTGTCGAGGATGCGGTCTCTGGAAATCGTCTCGAACGGGCTGTCTTCGGTATCGGACCACTCGGCGAACTTGTCGAGGATCCAGGCGAGAAGGCCGACGGGTGAATCGACGAGCGAGTAGCCGATGGTCTGTGGCCGGGTCGCCTGCTGTTTCGCGTAGGCCGCGCGCCGGCCCCAGAAATCGCGGGTTTCCGCGGCCCACTGTCGCTCGACATCGGTCAGCCCCTCCGTGGACAGCCCCGGTGGCGCCTCCGCGAACGTTGTATGGATACCGAGTACCCGGTCCGGAAATCGGCCGGCGAGAACCGAGGTGATATTGCCTCCCCAGTCGCCGCCGTGCGCGAGGAATTCGCGGTACCCGAGCCGTTCCATCAGTTCCACCCAGGCCGCCGCGATCTTCTCGGTTCCCCACCCTGTCGTGACCGGCTTATCGCTGTAGCCGAAGCCCGGTAACGACGGGACCACGACGTGGAACGCCGGAGTGCCCGGGTCTTGCGGATCTGCCAGCTCGTCGACTGTGTCGATGAACCGGACAATGCTGTCGGGCCAGCCGTGTGTCATGAGCAATGGAGTGGCGTCTGCGCGCGCGGACCGGCGGTGCAGGAAGTGGATTCCCAGGCCGTCGATGGTTGTGCGGTACTGGCCGATCCGGTTGAGGTGCTCTTCGAAAGGGCGCCAGTCGTACTCGGTGCGCCAATAGTTCACGACATCGCTGAGGTCGGCGAGTGGAACGCCCTGGTCCCATCGGCGCGGGTCGGGCGCGGCGCGATAGACGGTCTCGGCCTCCGGCAGCCGTGCCGCGGCCAGCCGGGTACGCAGATCGTCGAGGTCGGTGTCGGTTGCGTGTGCTTCGAATGCTTCCACGTCACTGGTCGAACGGGGCATGAGGACCTCCTGGCTGTCACCGAACCGGCCATCACCGCGCGAACCGGCTAAGACGGTTCTAGCATGGCTTCCTATCGACAGGCAACCGGCTAAGGTGGTTCCATGCGCGATCGGTTCCCTGACTTTCGCCTCGGCAGCGTGCTGGCGACCAGCTTCACGGCGACTCTGACGGAGCGTTGCGGCAACGCCGTGGAGCGCATCCCCACGCCACAGCGACTCGTCGACTGGCTGGCAGTGAACGGTCTCGCCGTGGAGTCGTGCACCCGCGCCCAGCTCGAACTCGCCCGGGAACTGCGCGAATCAATTCACGCCGCCGCGACAGCGGCCGCAATCCAGGACCCGCTCCCGGCGGCTGCTGTCCGAGTCATCAATAACTGCAGCGTTCAGGGCCGGGCCGCAGCAGTTCTGACCCCCGAGGGCAATCGCCGCTGGCAACTCGGCTCGGTTTCCCGCGTAGAAGATGCTCTCAGCGTGATCGCCGCCGACGCGATCGGCATCCTCGCCGGCGAACGCGACGGCAGATTGGCCTTGTGCGCATCGCGGACCTGCCGAGCCGCCTTCTTCGACACCAGCCAGAGCCGCACCCGTAAATGGTGCGATATGAACACGTGTGGAAATCGCCAGAAGAAGGCGCGCTTCAAAGCCAAACCACCGCACGAACAGGGCTCCGGCACGAACAAGTGACACCGACCCGGCTTGCGGCTGTGGATCCACGGAAACGCGGATCTGACCATCACCGGATCGTCGATGCCGAACTGACCTCACCGGTCGGCGCTGCGCTCATCTGCACCACGCCGTGGGATCCGCTGACCCGCCAATCCGGTTCGGTCGCGTCGAGTTCGGCGACGATCCCGGCGTTGATCCCCGCGGCCACCTCGCATTTCAGGGTGCGCAAGGCGATCACACGCGTCGGGAAGTAGTGCGTGAGTGCGGCGAACGAGGTGGTGGCAGGCCAGTGGCAGTCCCCGACGAGTCGCCGGTAGTTGAGGTCGCCTTTGAGGATCACTGCGTCGGCTCGCGCGAGATCGGCACGCAGGTCGCCGGGCAGGTGATGAAAAGACAGAGGTGCGCAGTAGAACTCGTGGGTCCGTACCCGCAGACGGCCTGTTCCGAGTGCGGAATCCAGCCGGGCGGCGGTCGCACGCGCCGCCCCGGGGATACCGGCGAGACGCTCGAGAGTCGCCAGCAGGTCGCCGGTGGTGGCGTCCGAAACGTAGTAGGGCCGAGGTTTGAGGTGCAGGTCGACAGTGCGGTGCGGGTGCATTCCGAGCAGGTGGTCGATGAGGAACAGGTCGGGAATCAGTTCCCGGCCGGCATTGTCTGCTATCAGGCAGATATTGCTCGTGGAGTAGGTCTCCAGATAGTCGGCCACCTCGGCGGACCCGTCATCGAGAATGATGCCCGGTGCGCTGTGGCCGGTCGCCGCGGAATCCGACAGGCGGAACCCGAGATCCGCCCGATTCCCCCACAGCGCGGCGTGCAGAAGCGCGATCAGGTGCTCCCGCGCTGGACCGTCCCCGCCCTCGGTCGCCGACGACAGCTCGGCGCCGAGCGCCGGATCCTCGAGTTCGGCACGCTTACGGGTGAACGGGTCGATACCCCGCCACGGGCCGGGCCCGAAGTAACCCACCGCGTCGAGCAGCAGGTGATAGAAGTAGCTTTCGGCCCAGAGGAACGGAACATCGAGCCACCGCTGCCCATACATTTCGCTCCCCCACCGGTCCCATCGAGATTTACCGGCGCCGCCGTCGGGCAGCGGCTGCACGGTTCCCGTGATGTGTTCACGCAGCTCGTCGAGGCGGTGCCGAATTTCGGGCGGGTAGGGATGCGCTTCGCCGACCTGTTCGATGATGGCGGGATGCCGGTGGGTGAGTACACCCCATGCGAACGACCCCGGTTCGGTGGACACTATGGTCCGCGCATCGGTTGTGCTCGAATCCATGACACCCCTTTCGAAGGTCAGCGGAGAGCGGCACTGTCGCCGCTCTGGCAGCGCCGGTAAGCGTAGCCGCCGGCCGACCGGCCGCCCGGCGCGACCGGCCCGGCCACCCTGGCGACGTTCGCCACCCACGCCGCCGAGTTCGCCCCCGCCCGGGGTGCGGTCATCCCCCTGGGATCGCATCGGCGTCGAGACCGTGCCGGCGGGTGCCGAAACGGAGGCCATCAGATCCTCTCGGTGTCGGGCACGCCGAAAACCGACATCAGCCCCCCGGGGCAAGCGGCCGGGCCGATCCGGTTCGAATGGGCGAGGGCGGCGAAAACGTGCGTGTGCGAAACACGCACGCAAGCGTGGGGAAATATCGGATCATTACTCTCACGCTGTCCAGGTGTCGTGTGTTCACCCAACGGAGTCGAAATCCGCACGGGCAGCATCGTTCAGGGAGTAATGCCATGAGCCTCATCAAACCCGGCGAGCCCGAACCCGGGATCGACCAGGAATACCTCGGCAAGCGGACGTTGCGCTCCGGGACGGCGGGGTGGGTTCTGCTGGCCGGGCTCGGTGTCGGTTATGTGATCAGCGGTGACTACTCCGGATGGAATTTCGGGCTGGCGGAGGGCGGGTTCGGTGGCCTGGCCGTTGCTGCGGTGGTGATCGCGGCGATGTACGGCGCGATGGTGCTGAGTATGGCGGAGATGTCGGCCGCACTGCCGACCGCGGGTGGCGGCTACACCTTCGCTCGCCGGGCCCTGGGTCCGTGGGGCGGGTTCGCGACCGGAACGGCGGTGCTGATCGAGTACTCGATTGCGCCCGCTGCGATCGCCACGTTCATCGGCGCGTATGTCGAATCCCTCGGATTGTTCGGCATTGTCGACGGGTGGTGGGTCTATCTGGCCGTCTACGCGCTGTTCGTCGGCATCCATCTGGCCGGTGTCGGTGAAGCGCTGAAGGTCATGTTCGTGATCACCGCGATCGCCCTGGTCGGGCTCGTGATCTTCGCGGTCGCGAGTATCGGCAGTTTCTCCTGGTCGAACCTGACCGATATCGTCCCCGACCCCGATGCTGCGGGTGCAAGCGAGTTCCTGCCGTTCGGCTACCTCGGGATCTGGTCGGCGCTGCCCTTCGCCATCTGGTTCTTCCTCGCCGTCGAAGGAGTTCCGCTCGCCGCGGAAGAAGCGCGGGATCCCGCGCGCAATGTGCCGCGGGGCATTATCGCGGCCATGACGGTCCTGGTCGTGACCGGGGCGGTGGTGCTGGTCCTCGTGCCGGGCGCCGGTGGTGCGGCTGTGATGCAGGAATCCGGTAATCCGCTCGTCGAAGCGCTGGGTTCGGGCACCGCGGCAACCGTTGTGAACTACATCGGCCTGGCCGGACTGGTCGCCAGTTTCTTCTCCATCATCTACGCGTATTCACGGCAGCTCTTCGCATTGTCGCGCGCGGGGTATCTGCCGCGTGCGCTGTCGATTACCAACGCGCGCAAGGTTCCTGCGGCAGCATTGATCGTGCCCGGGGTGATCGGCTTCGTGCTGTCGATCTTCGGTAACGGAGCGACACTGCTCAATATGGCCGTATTCGGCGCGGCACTGAGTTATGTGCTGATGATGGCCAGTCATATCGTGCTGCGGATCCGGGAACCGGGCATGGAACGGCCGTACCGGACGCCCGGTGGTCTCGTCACCGCGAGCTTCGCGCTGGTGATCGCCGTGCTGTCGGTGATCGCGACCTTCCTGGTGGATTCCACCGCAGCTTTCGGTTGCCTGGTCGTATTTGCGCTGTTCATGCTGTATTTCGGCCTGTACAGCCGGAAGCGGCTGGTCGCCGGGTCTCCCGACGAGGAGTTCGCCGCACTCGCCGCCGCCGAGAACGAACTCCGCTGATCGCCGTCCGCAGGGCACAGTCTCCAGTTCCGCGCCGACGGCGACGGCAGCGTGGAAGGCAGGAGTAAACTGCGAGGTTGCGCAGGGTTTCGAGTGCACTCGACACCGATACGGGGCAGATCATGCAGACTCCCGCCGAGGCGAGCACCGACGGGCACGACAGCCTGGAAGTTCGCGTCTACGCCGAGCTGAACGATTTCCTGCCCCGCCGGTCCCGCTTCTCGGTACTGCGCCGGCCGGTGCGGTCCCACCAGACCGTCAAGGATGTTGTCGAGGCAGCGGGTATCCCGCATACCGAGGTCGACCTGCTGCTGGTGAACGGCGAATCCGTCGATTTCGGGCACCGGCCGCGTCCGGGTGACCGGCTGGCCGTCTACCCCGTGTTCGAAAGCCTCGATATCGCCCCGCTCACCCGGGTGCGCCCCGCCCCGCTGCGCGAACCGCGGTTGCTCGCCGATGTCAATCTCGGCGGCGCCGCCCGGCTGCTGCGACTGATGGGACTCGATGTCCGCTGCGAATTCGACGCCGACGACGCATACCTGGCCGAAATCTCGGCGGACGACCACCGCATCCTGCTCACCCGGGACCGCGGGCTGCTGGCCCGCCGGATCGTCACCCACGGGCTGTTCGTTCGCGCCGATCTCCCGATCGAGCAGACCGTGGAAGTCATCGACCGCCTCGATCTGTCCCGCCGCCTGGCTCCGCTCACCCGCTGCCTGCGCTGCGGCGCACGCCTGGAAGATGTCGCGAAGGCCGATATCGTCGATCGGCTCCCGCCGCGCACCCGCCGCGAGCACCACTCTTTCCGCCGGTGCACCGGCTGCGACCGGATCTACTGGGCAGGGACACACCAGCACCGCCTCGACCAGCTCGTGGACCGGATCATGTCGCAGGTCCGGTCTGTCCACTACCCGCCCGATCCGTCTGCGGGACCCGAACCCGGCGGCTGACCGGTGAGCACCCCCAGCGCGACGATATCGGTGGCAGTTCGCAGCAGGTCACGAAGTTCGGAAGTGTTCCGGCGCAGCTCGTCCGGGCGCCGGCCGAGGCTGATGATGCCGTTCCAGGATGCCCACAGCACGGTGACGACGGCCGCGGGATCACCTGCTCGTACTGTGCCCGCCGCCATCCCCGCGCGCAGGGCATCGACCATGCGCTTGTTCTGCTCGTTCACCGATTCGGCCGGCCGGCGGGCCACTCCTTGCCCGCCGGATACCGGCCGGGCGAACCCGGGAACGCCGGCATCCGGAAGTACTCCGGGTGGGCCAGGGAGAACTCGAAGTATTCGTCCGCGCAACTGTCAGTCGCCGAGGTGATCGGCTTCGATCGCACCGGCGGCCCGGTGAAGAGTGGCGACCAGCGACGCCAGTCGGTTCCGGTCGTAGCGGACCGATGGCATCGAGACCGACAGACCCGCCACCGCGGCACCGGCCGCATCCCGCACCGGAACTCCCACCGCGACCACACCGCGCTCGGACAACCCGTTGTTGAGGGCGAAACCGGCGCGGCGCACGCGGCCCAGCTGGGCGCGCAGGTTCGGCAGGTCCGGTCGTTCCTCTGCCCTTTCCGCAAACCGATGTTCGTCGTAGAGTTCCTCCACCTCGCCCGGCTCGAGGTCCGCGAGCAGCACCAGGCCGGCGGTGGTGCGGTGCGCGGGAAACACCATGCCTTCCCGGGAACCTACGCGCAGTGCCTGCCGGCATTCCACGCTGGCGATGAACCGGGCGGTATCCCCCGTGCGGATCGTGAGGTTCGCCGACTCCCCCACCAGGTCGACGAGCCGCTGCAGATGCGGTAGCGCGGCCGCCCGCAACCGCGAGGTTCGTGACTGCGAATGGGCGGCGAGTTCGAGCACCGGACCCGGGTAGTACTTACGCTGCTCGTCCTGGACAGCGAAGTCCCGGTACACCAGTGTCTGCAGCAGCCGATGCGCCGTCGACCGCGCCACCTCCAGGCGTTCCGCGACTCGGCTGACAGTCAGCCCGCCCTCCAGTTGCAGCATCACCGCGACCCGCAGCGCGTGATCGGCGCTGGTCACGACGTATGCCGGCGGATTTTTCGGTTCCGTGCTTGCCATCCGCTCGTTCTGCTCTCCAGAATTTGGTGTTCTGCTGACTCGACGCACGCCACTGTAGGCGATATGAGCACGACTGACACTCCCGTCCGGTTGCGGGCGGTGGCCGCGCCGAATCAGCCGGATGTGACCCCTGCCCTCGAGGAGCTGTACCGCGGGTTCGAGCAGGAGCTGCTCGTTCCGCTGTGGACCGAAATCGGCGACCTCATGCCGGCGCATCCCCGTTCGCGGGCCGTCCCGCATGTGTGGCGGTGGGAGAATTTGCTCCGGCTGGCGGCAAAGGCCGGCGATATCGTGCCCGTAGGCCGCGGCGGGGAACGGCGGGCGATCGCGCTGGCGAACCCGGCGCTCGGCGGACGGCCGTTCGCGACCCCGACGCTGTGGGCGGCGATCCAGTATCTGATGCCGGGCGAGGACGCCCCGGAGCACCGCCACACCCAGCACGCTTTCCGGTTCGTGGTCGAGGGCTCGGGTGTGTGGACCGTGGTCGGTGGCAGCGGCGACGTCGCCGACGGGGATGCGGTGTCGATGCGGCGCGGGGATTTCCTGCCGCAGGCCGGCTGGAATTGGCATGCGCACCACAATGCGACCTCGGAACCGATGGCCTGGATCGACGGCCTGGATATTCCGTTCCAGTACGTCGTGGAATCGCAGTTCTTCCAGTTCGGCCGGGAGGAGATCAGTACGGCGGAGCGGGTCACGCCGGAGCGGTCCCGGTCGGAGCGACTGTGGGGGCATCCGGGGTTGCGGCCACTGTCGGTGGGCGAGGTGGCGCCGGGATCGCCGCTGCTGGCCTATAAGTGGGAGCACACCGATGCCGCACTGAACGATCAGCTGCTGCTGGAGAAAGAGGGGTACGGCGGTACGGTCGAACCCGGGCATGCGGCGGTGCGGTTCACGAACCCGCACAACGGGACCGATGTTCTGCCCACCATCCGCGCAGAGTTCCACCGTATCGCCCGCGGCGCGGAAACCGCCCCGGTCCGCGAGACCGGGTCCGCGGTCTACCAGGTGTTCGACGGTTCCGGAACGGTGACGGTCGGCGAGAAGTCCTGGTCGGTCACCCGCGGCGATCTGTTCGTCGTCCCGTCCTGGGAATCCTTCTCCGCCAGATCCGAAGCCGGCGGCACCGATTCCGATTCCGGCGCCCTCGACCTCTTCCGTTTCTCGGACACCCCCGTGTTCGAGGCCCTCCAGCTCAACCGTCAGGAGATCATCCGATGAAACTCGCCACCCTCCGTGTCGACGGCGGCACCCGCGCGGTCCGCCTCGACGGTGACACCCTCGTCGACCTCGGCTACCCCGACCTCGGTGCCCTGTTCGCCCAGGACGATTGGGCCACGATCGCCGCGAATACCACCGGCACGGCCTGGCCGGCCGAGGGCGCCGATCTGGCCCCGGTGGTGCCGAACCCGTCGAAGGTGATCTGCGTCGGGCACAACTACACGAATCACATCAAGGAGATGGGTCGCGAACTGCCCAGCTACCCGACACTTTTCCCGAAGTTCGCCGACAGCCTCATCGGACCGAACGATCCGATCGTGAGACCCGGCGAAACCGAGGCATTCGACTGGGAGGTCGAGCTGGTGGTGGTGATCGGTAAACAGGTTCGCCGGGCCACCGAGCAGCAGGCCGCCGACGCCATCGCCGGCTTCACCGTCATGAACGATATTTCGGTGCGGGACTGGCAGTTCCGGACGATCGAATGGACGCAGGGCAAGATCTGGGACTCCTCCACCCCGGTCGGCCCCTATGTCGTCACTCCCGACGAGGTCGGCGGGGTCCGGCCGGCGCTCGAGGTCGAGACACTCGTCGACGGGGAGGTCATGCAGCGCGACGATACGGGCACACTGCTGTTCGATCCGGTGCACCTGGTGCAGTACGTATCGACAGTCATCCGACTCAACCCGGGCGATATGATCGCCACCGGTACCCCGGCCGGGGTCGGCCATGCCCGCGACCCCAAGGTCTACCTCGTCGGCGGCGAAACCGTCGTGACGCGAATCGCGGGCCTCGGGGCGTGCACCAACCAGGTCGTGAAAGCGTCGTGAGCACACGGACGCACGCCGATTCACTGAATTGGGTCGAGCACGGAACGGCGCTGTTCACGGCACAGATCGCCCGGTTCGACGAACAGCAGATGGCCCAGCCGAGCATTCTGCCGGGCTGGACACGGAAGCATGTGATGGCTCATGTGGCCGCCAACGCGGACGCACTCGGCAACCTCGTGCATTGGGCGCAGACCGGTGAGCGCACCCCCATGTACTCCTCGGCCGAGCAGCGTAATGCCGATATCGAAACCGGCGCACAACGTCGCGCCACCGAACTCACGGAGTGGCTGAACACGTCGGTACACGAACTGGGCGCCGCCATGGCCGCCCTGACCGGCGAGCAGTGGCGCACCGAAGTCGTCACCGCGCAGGGCCGGACCGTCCCGGCCACGGAGATCCCGTGGCTGCGGGCGCGCGAGGTGTGTATCCATGCCGCCGACCTCGGCACGGATACCACCTTCGCGGACCTTCCCGACGACTTCCTCACCGCGCTGATCACCGATATCCAGGGCAAACGCGGTTTCGACGAGGTACCCGGCGGGCCACTATCGGAGGTGGCCGCCTATCTCGCCGGTCGTCCCCATTCGCTCGCCGACGTCGCAGACCTCGGCCCCTGGCTGTAGAGGAGGGCTGCACTATGAGCACCCCGGATGTCGTCATCGTCGGCGGCGGAATCGGCGGACTGAGTACTGCTTTCGCTTTGTCCCGGCTCGGCCTGCGGGTGCGGGTCCTCGAGCGATCGAAGGAATTCGGCGAGGTCGGCGCGGGTATTCAGCTCGCCCCCAACTGCACCCGAATCCTCGACGACTACGGTCTGCTCGACGAGGCGAAGACCCGCGGCGTGGTGCCCGACCGGATGGTGATGCGCGACGCGGTCGACGGGAGCGAGCTCACCGCGCTCGATCTCCGCGATCTCGAACGGGAATACGGCTTCCCGTACCTGGTCATCCACCGCAGCGATCTGCACGCCCTGCTCCTGGACGCGTGCCGGGCCGCCGGCGTCGAATTGCTCACCGAGCAGCGAGTGGTGTCCTACGCGCAGGATTCCGGCAAGGCCGCCGCGACCACCGATACGGGGACCGTGCACCAGGCAGAGGTCGTGCTGGCGGCCGACGGATTGCACTCGGTCGCCCGGAAACTGTTCGTCGACGACGAACCGGTGTCCTCCGCGTATGTCGCCTACCGCGGCACGGTACCGATCAGCGAGGTCGATCAGCCGGTCGATCTCGCCGAGGTGGTCGTCTACGTCGGTCCGCGCTGCCATTTCGTCCATTACGGCCTGCGTGGCGGCGATCTGCTCAACCAGGTCGCGGTATTCGAATCCCCCCGGGCGCGGGCCGGTCTCGACGACTGGGGAACTCCCGACGAACTCGATACCGCGTTCACCGAGACCTGCGATTTCGTCCAGCAGCGGCTCCCGCATATGTGGCGGGACAAATGGTGGCGTATGTACGACCGCGACCCGATCGGCACCTGGGTGGACGGCCGCATCGCACTGCTCGGCGACGCCGCCCATCCACCACTGCAGTACATGGCCCAGGGCGCGATCATGGCGATCGAGGACGGCTGGGTACTCGCCGAACACGCGAAACGACTCCGCGGTGCCGACGGCGTTGTC
Source organism: Nocardia carnea NBRC 14403 (assembly GCF_000308515.1). GTDB lineage: Bacteria > Actinomycetota > Actinomycetes > Mycobacteriales > Mycobacteriaceae > Nocardia > Nocardia carnea. Next base: position 35,311 of record NZ_BAFV01000112.1, read on the forward strand.
AACTGGGCAGGTGCGTTGGCCGCGTACGAGGCGGTGCGCCCGGAACACTGCCGCCGGGTGGTCCTGACCGCCCGGGTCTGGGGCGAACTATGGCATCTCGACGGTCGCAAACGCGCGCAACGGAACGTACTGTTGCGGGCCCGGAAGACCGGCGACTACTCGTTCACCGACTGGATCTACGGCCCCACGGCGCTGTTCCCCGACGACGAACCGGCGATGTTCGAGCCGATTCCGCTCGAAGCAGCCGAGCGCGTGACCGGCGGGCCGATCGGAGCTACCACCAGCGTATCTCTCGGTTCGATTTCCCAGTAGTCGGTTTTCACCACCACCTCGAGGGCGACGTACCTTGCTGTTACCACACCCACCGCCGTAAAATATGACTCCCATCACATTCTATTGCTCGGATGGGGTCGGCAGCGGCGCAGGCGGAGGTGGATCGCACCGACACAGCTCGGCGCGACGGATCCGCGGTCACGCCGAGTTCGCGGAAAGAAGAATGCGCGGGCGCGCAGAATCGGCTATCGACCGCGTGTCCGCCTTCGGTCGCAACGGAGCGCCGAGCTGGAGCGGGGGCACTAGTACCGAGGAGAACGGTCATGGCCCGTTTGGTACGCAAGAATTTCGATTCGCCCGAAGAAACTCGCCCATTCGAGGCAGGCAAGGGGCAACTCGACCTGGTCAACCTCGGCGCCGGCCCGGTGGGCCGGGCCGTATTCGAGCCGGGCTGGCAGTGGTCGGAACATGTCAAACCGATCGCCGGCACCGAGAGTTGCCAGGCGCCCCATATGGGCTACTGCGTCTCGGGGCACTTGGCGGTAGTCATGGATGACGGCGAGAAACAGGAATACGGGCCAGGCGATTTCATGATCGTCCCGCCCGGGCACGATGCTTGGACCGTCGGAGACGAGCCCTGCGTCATGATCGACTGGCAAGGTGTCGCCGACTACGCCAAGCGGTGATATCGGCTGAGCGCCGGCTCGGCCCGCCAGGAAACAACCGGCCTGTCCGGCGGTGTACCTATCCCGTGGCCGGTACACCGCCGGGCAGGACTCAGCCGACCTGACGGTCCCGGCCATTCCAATACGGCTCGCGCAGTTTGAATTTCTGCAGTTTGCCGGTCGCGGTGCGAGCCAGTTCGTCCCGGAACTCGACCGAGGTCGGCGCCTTGTAACCGGCCAGCCGTTGTTTGCACCAGGCGATCAGATCCGATTCGGTCGCACTCCCCGGCGCCGCGTCCGGGTCGAGCACGACCAGTGCTTTGATCGTCTCACCCCATTTCTCGCTCGGTACCGCGATCACCGCCACCTCGGCGACGGCGGGATGGGAGAACAGGCAGTCCTCGACCTCGATCGAGGAGACGTTCTCACCGCCGGTGATGATCACATCCTTCTTGCGATCGGCGATGGTCAGATAGCCGTCGTCACCGATCTCACCGCCGTCGCCGGTGCGGAACCATCCGCCGTCCAGCACCGTCGCGCTTTCCTCGGGCCGGCCCCAATAGCCGTCCATCACCACATTCGACCGGGCCAGCACCTCCCCCGCGCCCTCCTCCGATTCCTCGACCCGCAGCCGCACGCCGAGCGCCGGGGCGCCCGCGCGCGTCAGTTTCGCCGCCTTGGCCTCGGGATCGAGATCGTCCCATTCCGCCCGTGTGCGGTTGACGGTGAGCAGCGGCGAGGTTTCGGTGAGGCCGTAGATCTGGATGAACTCCCAGCCGAGTTCCTGTTCCACGCGGGCTACGGTTTTCGTCGGCGGCGGCGCACCGGCCATGATGATCCGCACCCGGTTGCGGCCGGGGATCTCCCCCTCCCAGGTCTGTGCGGCGTCGAGGACGGCGGCCGCGACCGCGGGGGCCGCGCACATCACCGTGACGCCGTGATCGCGGACGCGCCGCAGGATCTCGGCGCCGTCGATTTTGCGCAGCACGATATGCCGGGCACCGACACCGGTCATCGCGAACGGCTGACCCCAGCCGTTCGCGTGGAACATCGGCAAGGTGTGCAGGTAGACGTCGCGGTCGCTGATCGTGGCGTGCAGCCCGAAGGTGACGGCATTGACCCAGATATTGCGGTGGGTGATCTGTACACCTTTCGGGCGCGCGGTGGTGCCGGAGGTGTAATTGATGGCGGCGGTGGCGGATTCGTCGGGCTCCCACGGCCGCGGGACCGCTCCCGGGGGCGCGTAGAGGTCGCTGTCGGAGCCCAGCACGAATGTGTGTTCACACTCGATCCCGGCCAGTGAATCCGCGAGCTCGGGGTCCACGTACAGGACCCGGGCTCCGGAATCCTGGACGATATACCGCACTTCGTCCGGCCGGAGGCGGAAATTGATCGGTACCAGGACCCGGCCCCAGCCGCTGACGCCGAAGAAGGAGGTCAGCAGCCGACTCGAATTGTGGCTGACGATCGCGACCCGTTCTCCGGCTCCGATACCGAGTTCGTCGAGCCGGGCGGCCTGCCTGCGGGCGAGTCCGGCGACCTCGCCGTAGGTCAGCGAGCCCTGGGCTGCCGCGGGTTGCACGGGTTCGTCGACCACACCGATCCGGTCGCCGTACACGGTTTCGGCGCGGTCGAGGAAATCGGCGACACTGAACGGGACGAACATGGCCCTCCTACGAATCGTGCGTACAGGACGCCCGCGAGACGAATCCGCGGACCTTCCGGCGGTCCGACGATTGTCTCTTCGCAACGGCGGGTTGGGGCCGGATTTCTCATTGCGGGCCCGACAGACATGCACTGCCGGATTACCCCGCCTCGGCCGGGGCGGCGCGCCCACCTTTGCTCTGCCGAGCGAGTCCGGGCGATGACTCGAGTACGCCAGCGAGTTGCCGTGACTTTGCCGCGACCGTTTCGTAATCTAACAGTGATCTTGTCTCCGAGCGTTACGAGTAGTCACCATCATGCCTGGTCAACATCGCAAGCCGGCCCGAGCCCGGAAGATCGCTCCGCTAGCTGGGAGCACGGTCGCGGCAACGGCCGTCATCGCGCTGTCGGTAATGGCCCGCCCCGCCCCGGCTCCGCAAGCCACCGCGGTAGCCGCGGATACGCAGGCAGCACCCGCGGCCGGCATGGACGCCGCGTCGGAACCCCCACCGGCTCCGGCTCCGGCGCCGCCGTCGGCCGAGGCCGTCGCGGCAGTCGACAAGCCCCGGGAACCGGCCCGGTACCTCAAGCGCTTCGCGCCCCCGCCGCCTCCTCCCATCGCCTGTTCCACCGAACTCGCCGGAACACAGCCGCATGTGGCGCAGGTGGGAAATCTGATCGGCCAAACATTCGGGATCGCCGATATCGGCGGAGCCAACGGCCGCTACGACGGCGAGCACGGCGCCGGCCTGGCCCTCGATTTCATGACGTCCGATCCCGCGAACGGCGACGCCATCGCCGATTTCGTCCTCGCCAACAAAGAGCGTTTCGGCGTGTCCTATGTGATCTGGCAGCAGCAGTACAACGACGGCAGCGGATGGTCGTATATGGAAGACCGCGGCAGCCCGACCCAGAACCACTACGACCACGTCCACGTCTCGTTCGAATCGGCCGCCGATGTGTTCGTCACCTGCTGACCGCGATAACCCGCGGCTGCGCGCCCGACCGGCGAAAGCGCTGTACCAGCGATATCGCCCGCTCTCCCCGGCCGGTGCCGACGTACTGGCGGTCCCGCAGACGTCCGGCTCGACGACCGCCCGGCTCAGCGCACCGCGTAAGGATGGGCCGCGGCACGGTCCTGGAAGCTGAGAATTCGCGGGTTCTGGATGCGGCCTTCGCGGATCTCGATCGCGCGCCGGATCGTCTCGTTGCCGTCCCAGGCGGCGGGACCGCCCATGACCACCGGCAGGTACTCCAGCAATGCCTCGGAGTTCTCCCAGGTGGTGGAGTTCCACAGATAGGAAGGGCTGTGGTCGACACCGTAGTAGTGCAGATCGTCACCGACAGTGAACATGGGGTCGGCGAACGAGGTGGGACGCGCCCATTCGAATCCCATCCCCGCATCACAGGAAACATCGATGAACAGGGTCCCACGCGGGAACAGCCCGAGCTCTTCGTTCAGTACGAAAAGCAGTGGCTCCTCGGTGTTCTGGAACATGCAATTGACGATGATGTCGTAGTGGGCGAGCATTTCGGCCAGCGGTCCCGGCTCCGGGTCCTGCAGGGCCAGCGTGCGGCCCGGGTTTCGCGGGTCGCGCTGGAACTTCTGCATCCGCACCGACGCGAACGGGGACGCCACCGCCGTAACACTGCGCTGCGTGAGCACCGTGACATCACTGATTCCCTGCGCGGACAGCGCCCGCACCGCACCGCGGGCGGTGGCACCGAAGCTGATGACGGCGGCGCGTAATCTGCGGCCGTAGTCGCCGGTGACACCCCGCAGCGCCAGCGCCTGCAGAACCGAGCAGTAGCCGGCCAGCTCGTTGTTCTTGTGGAAAACGTGTAGTCCGAAATCGCCGGCCGGGGTCCAGTGGTTCATCGCTTCCCAGGCGATCAGGGTGAGGCCGCGGTCGACGGCCTGCTGAGTCATGAGCGGGTCCTGCACACAATGCGGCCAGCCCCAGACGACCTGGCCGGGGCGCAGCGTCT
>NZ_BAFV01000111.1 GCF_000308515.1 Nocardia carnea NBRC 14403
GTTCGCCTGAGCAGTTTTATGAGGGCCTCTATCCGGCGGCGACATCGGGAGGGGTGGCGCCTGTGAACTTGGCGCCGGATTTCCTGTACCCGGAGATCTCGGCGCACGTGGGGTGCGGCGAGCTTCATTGTTCGGTCACTTCGATCGACGAACGAGGTAGGCTGGCTGCCCGGTCCACGGTGCATAGACTCGGTTGGTCTTCTGACCAGATGATTTCGATGGTGGTGAAGGACGGGCTGGTCGTGATACGCCGCTCGCGGAAGGGGCAGCGATTGCCGCGGTCGGGGTTTGTCTTCCTTCCCGCCCGTATCCGCAACAGGGTTGGATTGTATGCGCGTGACCGTGTGTTGCTGGCTGGATCGCTGGACGACGAGGTGCTTCGGGTGTATCCGCCGCGTGTCTTAGCGGCGGCGTTGAGTGCGTATTCCGCAGGTCTCGGGCGCCACCGGCCATGAAGGACTCCGAAGTAGCCGATTTGCTGCAGACCGTCTCGCGGCTGGGCCTGACGGTGGTGCGTGCGCCTGCTGAGCCGGTCGTGTTGAGGGCCCCGACCTTTGACGACTTCATTCCCAAGATGCTCGACGCGGAGTCCAGAGCCCAGAGGGATTCCTATGGCGCCTGCTGGCGGTTTCTGCGTCAAGCGTGGGGCCCACGGCCTTTGGACGAGCCGACACCGACCGAGGTGTTGCAGCTGATGAACCGGTACAAGGCCGGTGCGGTAGTGAGGTCGAACTGGCGTGGGGGTAGTGCTGCGGCACGGAACTTCCTGCACGGGGTGCGGCGACTGTATCGGTTGGCCGAGATGGACGGTCTGATCGCGTCGGCGTCGAATCCTGCAGGGAAAGTCCCGATGCCGCGCAAGCTGGAGAGCACTCGTCACGCCCTGACCCCGGGCCAGGTGTCCGAGTTAGGTCGTGTTGCTGCTGAGACGGGCAACGATGGCGAACTGGACGCACTGATTGTCCGCCTGCATGTCGAGACGGCTTGTCGGCGTCAGGCAGCGCTGCGGTTGCGTGTCGATGACCTCAGCGTTGACGACTGCACTGTTCTGCTGCACCACAAGGGTGGGGTGGATACCTGGCATCCGATCACGCCGCTGCTCATGGTGCGGTTGCTCGAGCACGTCGACCGTCGTGGTGTTGGTGCCTCGGGGCATCAGGTGCTGAGGACTCGTGGTGGGAAACCGATCACCGATCGTCGTTATGACAATCTGCACGGGCGTTTCCATCGGCATCTGGCTTGGGCAGAGGCGAAAGGGGTGACCGTGCACTGGCTGCGGCACACCACCCTCACTTTCGTCGAACGTACGTGCGGCGAGGCTGTTGCTCGCCGATACGCGGCGCACCGTGATCCCGGGACGACCGCAACCCCGATCTACACCAAGGCATCCCTGGTGGAATGTGCCGAAGCGCTCGTGGCGGTCACTGGGCAACCTCACCCACTGGCCCGTGGAGTGGCCGGGATCTCGGTCGTGAAGCGAGACGAGGTAGAAGCCGGTTCATGGTCTGGAAAACATAACTCCGGAGCTGTGTAGAGCAATCGTGCGTCGATCGATTCGAATAACTAGATCTGATTGGGGTGACGGTTCTCGGCGCCGTAGCGGCGCTCCCGATGATTGCCTCGCGGACTTCGGGTTGCTGTGCTGAGGGGGCTGCGGTGCAGCGGACTGGCGCCTCGATGACCTTTGGCGTTCTTCATGCTTCGGGTATGCGGCCGGTACCGCTTGGGCTCTGATCGGCGTCCGCAACTGACGGTCATGGAGCGGACCAGTGCCGGCTCCACTGAGTCCCTGCAGATGGTCAACATCCAGTGCGCCGATATCTGCTGGGTGTGGTGCGCGCGGGGAGCCGAGAGCGCAGGGGATCCATCCACACCCAGGCAGCTACGGCCCCTTGGCGCATGTGGGTGGCCAAGCCCTGATCCGGCAACCGGCAGACGACTCCATTAAATAGCGGTACATAGACATGCGCATCTAAAGATGTTATCGACCGATTCCAGTCGCCCGAACGACGCATTGAACCGGACAGAAGTCTCTGGCTGGTAGATAAAAGACACCTCGTGATGGACTGACAGCGCCACTGCGTGGATCGTTCCGGAGCGATTGTGACCGTTTGAGTAAGGATGGTGGCCGTGTTGCGCACTTTGGGTCGGGATGGTTTCTCCATCAGACGGCAGTTCACCGGATTCTGCGACGGCCCTGGAGCGGTCGATGCCGCGCCTGGTCGAGTGGAGCCATATGAGCCGTGTTCGAAATGGTCTTCCGGTGCGGTTCATACCTGAGGTGCGGCGGCAACTGACGATGGGCTGGCTGACAGCCGGAGCTGCCGGGTCGGCGTATCGGACCGACCCGGCAGATCTGGGGACGTGTCGTACTCTTCCCGACCTCCACACTCGGGTTCGGTACGGTGGCGATGCTCTAAAAAGAACTAGGCAGACCCTTGGCTTCGGGGTTTGCTGGCGGGTTTGTCATCCAGGGCCGCGAGCGGATGGGGCTCTCCGGTGAGATGTGCGACCGCGGCCGCGACTTCGTTGATGGTTGCGGTGGTGTAGATGCCGGTGACGCCGCCGCCGGTGTTGCTGTGGCGGGCGAATTCTCGGGCGACGGCTGTGCCGTAGTGGCGTTCGACCCAGGTGATGGTGGTGTGGCGTAGCCAGTGGATCGAGATGCCGTGGGTGAGTACCCATGGGAGGTGTTTGCCGAGGCGTTCGAACAGGTGGTTGTAACGACGGCGGGAAATCGGTGTGCCGTTTCGGGTGCGTAGCAGTGGGCCCGAAGCGGGAGCTCCGCGTTGTTCGGCATGGCGGCACAGGGCCTGCATGAGAGTCGGTGAGATCGGCTGCCACAGTTGGGTTCCGCCTTTCTCGCGGAGCAGGATCACCGACTGCACCGGGTCCAGATCCTGCGGCCGCAGGGCCAGTGCGCCGGCGCGGCGGCAGGCGGTTTCGGTGTGCAGGCGCAGGATCAAGGCATCAAGGTCGGGGTCGTTGCCGGTGGTAGCAGCGACCTCGACGAGTTGCGCGAGCAGGTCGGTCGGCAGGGCACGGCGGTTGGAGCGGGTGCGCTTGGGTTTACTCAGCCGGGTTGCGGGGTTGTCGCGAGGGTCGATGAGCCGGCTGTCCTCGGCGTGCTTGTACAGCTTGCGCAGGGCATCGATGACGTGGCGGACGACCTCGTTGCCGCCGCGGTCGGAGCGGCGGATCACGCGGGTGGTGCGGATCTGTTCGCACAACACCTGCAGGTCTGCGGTGGTGGGTTGGTCGAGTCGCCGCTCGCCCCAGCCGGGTTGGGCGAGGATCTTGTTCCAGTAGGTGGCGTAGTGGTCGAGGGTGCGGCCTGCGGGCATCCGGTCGATCACTGTCGGGATGAATTCGGCGAAGGTCGGTGCGAGACGGGCGCTTTGGCTCGACGCCCCGGTGGTGAGGTCGTCGGCGGTGAGGCCGAAGCGTTCCATCATCATCTGCACGGCGGCGATATCGGCCTGGGTTCCGGTGGTCATCGGGGTGGTGCTCCTTCGGCGAAGCGGCGGGCGAGGATGTCGTCGAGGACGTCGGCGGGGTAGACGACCAGCAGCGCCTGGCCGGGGTCGGCGGCGAGCAGGACGCGCTCGCGGATGCGGATGCCGGCGGCGTGGCGCACGGCGGCCGGGATGGAGATGTGGCCGTATTTCGTGACGCCACGGCGGCCGTGCCCAGGGCGGGTGATCAGGACCAGGCCACCGACCACACGCCAGGACAGCAGGTCACCGGGACGCCAGTCGAGAGCATCGACGATGGCTTTGTCCACGACGCGGCCGTTGGTGTCGACCGGGCGGATGCTGTGCACGGCCGTCGACCGCGCCGGCTGTTCCAGGGTCGCCATCGGCAAAGCCGGACCCGAGGCGAAGACAGACGAATCGCCGATTCCGGACCGTGCCGTGAACGAGGGAAGCGGTGGCCGCAGTGTGTCATCGGTCACAATTTCCACCCCCACTCGGGGTGAAACCGCAGGTCACGGCGTTGAGGGGAAAATGGGTGTCCAGGCGATGCCTGGACACGGTTTTTGGGGCACAAATGCCACAAATAAGTGTCCGGAGGGGGACTTGAACCCCCACGCCCTATACCGGGCACTAGCACCTCAAGCTAGCGCGTCTGCCATTCCGCCACCCGGACCGGTGTGCCCAGCAAGAGTATCTGATCGAGCCGATGAGGCAAAATCGCGGGTCTCACCTGCGGAAATGCCTATGTGGTCTGCGCGTCATGCAAGGGGTGTGGTCGCTGTGTGCCGGACCGGCGCCTGGAGGTTGTCGAGGGGGCTTCGGGCGCGAAGGAGCGGGAATCGGCGGGACGGATCGCCGGGCAGGTTGAGGACCGCATCGCGGGAGTTCGGATCGGGACAGGACAAGCCGCAGGCGCACGGTTGTGCTGTACGGTACGCGGTTGCCGTGAACGCCCATCGCCTCGGCGCCGTCAGGCGTTCGATCCGGAAGCGTCACGACAACGAGAGGGTCACGACGAGGGGGCGTGGTGTCGTCCCCGCAGTGTGGAGGACCCGCTGTGTGCCGGCGCGTGCGGAACAGTAAGGGGGTAGGAGGGCCTTCGGTGCGGATCGGGTAGAGGTGTCGCCAGGCGGGCCGCTAAAGCATGGGGGTGACGCAGGCGTGACCTGTCGCGCCGTCCGCGGTCCTGCTGACCTCACCGCTGGGCGGTTCGGCGGACCGGCATGGTTCGCCACGTTCTCGGAGGAGTAGGGCCGCCCTTCCCGGCCCTGGCTCAGGACCGCTTCGAACGTCGGTGTGCGGTACGGGTTCCGCGGGTCTGTCATCGGCGGGAGAATCCGGGCCGTGTCGTGCACAGTCGCGGGCTCGTCCGACCGGATCTCGCTGAATCCGATCGCGTCTGTGCTGTGGGCCGGTCGTCGCCAGATAAATTGACACGACCGTCATTTCGTATAGCCTCATCATCTGCACAGCGACCCGGCACGGTGAGCTCGGGCGTCGCGGCCGCGGTCCTGTGCGGTCGTTCGCTGTCCACGTCGGCGCACCGTAGATCGTGCCGGCATAGGGGGCCGGGGGCGTCGATGTACGTGCGGTCGGGCCGGCCGCGGGCCGAATCCGTATCCCGCGCATCCTGATCAGAAGGGACCCCCGATGGTTACCGCCACTCCGGCCGAAAAGAGTTGGGGCAAGCTGTCCGAGCCGGTTCGTTCCGACGCCGCCGGCGCCGATGATCCGGTGTGGAAGGACAACGCCTATCTCTCGTTCTGGGATTCCGCCGCAGCGGTTTTCGGCACGGTGCACGTTTCGACTTCGCCGAACGCGCCGGATACCCGCCGGGCCCGGTTCAGTGTGTCTGTGTCGGGGCGGGTGACCGAAGTGGTCGAAACGCTCGAGGCGGGGACTTTCAGCAGTGAGAGTATTCATTTCGGCTTGGACGGCCGGGTGCGAGTCGAACACCCGCTCGTCTCCGCCGAACTCGTCAACGCGCCCCTGTTCGCCGCGGCCGATTACGCTGCCAACAACGCTATTCCGGCGTTGGGGGCTGCCGCGCCGCTACAGCATTTTCAGCAGGCGTGCACCGTTGCGGGCAGTATCACGCTGGAGGGCGCGACGGTGGGCGTCTCCGGGCGCGGTATGCGGGACCGTACGTGGGGGTTTCGGGACGAGTCGTCGCAGTGGGTCGAGTTCGCGGCCCTGTTCGTGGTGGACGATTCGGCCTTCGTTACGGCGATGAAGTTCCGGAACGCCGACGATTCGCTGACTGCGGATGGTTTTGTCATCGACAGCACGGGGTCGAAGGCGGTCACTGCCGTCACCTTCGCGCGGGACGCGGCCGCCCAATTCCGCTGGGCGCGCCTAGAACTGGAGGACGGTGCGACCCGGCTGGTATCGCTGGGCGCGCGTCTCGGTGGATCCCGGGTGCCGGCGGGACCGGCCGAGACCGACGGGCCGGCGTTGGGGGTGTACGACGACTTCCTGTCGTTCGATGCCGGCGAGGGCATTTTCGAGCAGGCGATCCTGCACCGGGTCGCCTGACCGGCGGCATACGAGAAAGAGCGGATACACCATGTCCTATGCCCTGCGCGTTCTCCAGGCTGCGCGATTCAAAGGCCGCCCCACCGAGCCGGATCTCGCCGCCGCGGCAGGTCTCACCGATACCGCGCTGACATCCGTGTTGGAGCCGCTCCTGCACGCGGGGGAGCTCGAGCGCGCGGGCGTCCGCGTCAAGATCACTGCCATGGGCCGGGCGCGACTCGACGAACTGCTGGCGGTCGAGCGGAGCACTGTCGACCAGGCCCTGCTGCGGCAGCGGTATCTCGGCTTCGGCGCCGTGAACGAGGACTTCAAACAGCTGGTCACCGATTGGCAGCTGATCGACGGTGCGCGCCCGAACGATCACACCGACGCCGAATACGATGCGCGGATCGTGGCGCGGCTGGGTGAGTTGCACGAACGGTTCGCACCACTGCTCGCGGAATTCGTCGAGCTGGCGCCCCGGCTGGCACAGTACCCGGACCGGTTCTCCGGGGCCCTGGCGAAGATTCGCTCCGGCGACCCGGCCTGGCTGGCCCGGCCGCTGGTCGACAGCTATCACACCGTGTGGTTCGAACTGCACGAGGACTTGATCGGTCTCGGTGGCGTGTCCCGGGTGCGGGAAGAGGCAGCGGGGCGGGCCGAGTGAGCGCGGGCACGCACCCGTCGGTTCTCCCGCTCGGTCCCGCGACCACCGCAGGTCCTGATCTGCTGGGCGGTAAAGCATGGAGCCTGCAGCGGATGTCGGCGCTCGGGATCCCGGTCCCGCCGGCATTCGTCATCACCACCGAGGTGTGCCGGCGGATGCACAGTGCGGGGGCGTCGCGGCTTCCCGACGAAGTATGGGATTCGGTGCCCGCCGCCGTGACGGAGCTGGAGTCGGCCACCGGCCGTCGCTTCGGCGCCGGACCGCGGCCGCTGCTCGTCTCGGTGCGCTCGGGCGCGGCGACCAGCATGCCCGGAATGATGGACACCGTGCTCAACCTGGGGATGACCGCCGAGGTCGAACGGGCACTGGCCGGTCAGTTCGGGGATACCGCATTCGCCGCCGACACCCATCGCCGGTTCCGCGCACAGTTCGAGAAGGTTGTCGGCCGGACCCCGGTCGCGGACCCGTGGGAACAGTTGCGTCGCGCGATCGAGGCGGTGATCGATTCGTGGCGTTCACCGCGCGCTGTCGGATATCGCGAGAGCCGCGGTCTGTCGCACGACGCCGGGACCGCGGTCACCCTGCAGGCGATGGTCTTCGGCAATCTCGACGACCGTTCGGGGACCGGCGTGCTGTTCACCCGCAACCCGCTCTCCGGCACGGCCGAACCCTACGGTGAGTGGCTGCCGCGTGGCCAGGGCGAGGATGTGGTGTCCGGCCGCGCCGACGCGTTCCCGCTCGTGGAGCTGGCCGACACCATGCCGGAGGTTCACGCCGAGCTCCTCGCGGCCGCGGCTCGTCTGGAGGCCGACGCCCGCGACGTGCAGGATATCGAGTTCACGGTGGAGAGCGGCGCACTGTGGCTGCTGCAGTCACGGGTCGCCAAACGCACCCCCGAGGCCGCAATCCGGCATGCGGTATTCCTTCGGCAGGCGGGCCTGATCACCGACGGCGAAGCGCTCGACCGGGTGACGCCCGAGCGGGTTCGCGCTGTCCTGGACCCGCGGCTCGACCCCGCCGAGCTGGCCGCGACCGCTGCGGTCGCCACCGGCAAACCGGCATGTCCGGGTATCGCCACCGGTCGCGTCGTCAGCGACTCCGGCGAAGCCGAGGAACGTGCCGATCGAGGTGAAGCGGTGATCCTGGCCCGGCCCACCACCGACCCCGACGATGTGATGGCCATGTCGGTGGCCGCGGCGGTGATCACCGAACTCGGTGGGTCGACCTCGCACGCGGCGGTGGTCTGCCGGGAGATGGCTGTGCCGTGCGTGGTCGGTTGCGGTACCGGATCGCTCACCGCGCTTGCCGGGCAAACGGTCACCGTCGACGCGACGGCCGGCGCGGTGTATCCCGGTGAGCTGGTCGTCGTCTCCGGAGCCCCGGCCGACGATCCCGATATCGCGCTGCTCACCCGATGGGCACATGCGGAAAACCCCTACGGCGCAACGGGTTCTCTACCCGATCTGCTCCTGCGACGCAAGATGGAGAGAGCCCGATGAGCACTCGCGAAATCGTCGAGGAAACGCTCGACAACACGACGATCGACCCCGCGGTCACCTGGACCACAGGCAATGTTGCGGAGGCGTTTCCGGGTGTGTTCACCACCTTGGGCTTCACCTTCATCAACGCATCGGTAGAACTGGCGACCCGCACCACGTTCCGGAACCTCGGTGTCCTCACCACGAAACAGGTCCATGTTCCCGATCAGCCGGAGGACATGTTCTGGACACTGTTCGCCGGGCGGGCCGCAGCCAATATCGACAAGTTCCGGGAGATCGCGAACATCACCCCCGGTACTTCGGCGACGGCGGTGGAACAGCAGCTCTTCGGTTATGTGCGGCCGGAGACGGTCGACGCGAACAGTGCCCGGCGCTATCCCGTCATCATGATGAAAGCACCGGCGGCGGTGCTCCGGCTGCCCAAGCGCCACGATGCCGAATTCGCCGGACTGCGCCGCTGGCGGCTCGACCGTCTGGACGGTATCGATACGCTCGACCACGCGGGATGCGTCGAACTGCTCGACGACGCGCGACAGCGTTTCCAGCGCATGCTGACCGCGCATATGCTCGTCGCGTTCGTCAGCTCCGGGCTCGCGGACCGGGTCACCGATATGCTGACCCGACTCGACCTGGCCCACCTTGCGCCGGCGCTGCTGTCCGGGGTCGGATCCGACGAGAGCGAGATCGCGCACGATCTGTGGGCGCTGGCGCATGACGAGATTTCGCTGCGCGAGTTCACCGACCGGCACGGTTACCACGGCAACAACGAGGGACAGCTGTCCGGTGTCACCTGGCGCGAGGACCCCACCCCGGTACTCAACCGGCTCGCCGACTACCGGGCCGTCGCCGCGGACAGCCCACGGGCGCCGCGTAATCGGAGCCGGGAACAGATCGAGACCAGGCAGCGGGCGCTGGCCGAGCTCCAGGCGGCGCTGCCCCGGCGCAAGCGCGGCGGCGCGGCCCGGTACGTGCGGTGGGCCGCTCGCTGGATCGCTCTGCGCGAGCAAGGTAAGGCCGGGTATCTGCTGACCTTCGATATCGCCCGGGCCGCCATGCGGCGGCAGGGCGCCCTGCTGGTCGCAGCGGGCGTGATCGACGATATCGATGACGTCTTCCACCTGTCCTACGACGACGTGTGCGCGGGGGTCACCGGTGATCAGCGCGCGCTGGTCGCGGCGCGCCGGGCACAGTACGACCAGCGTGGCGACTACCGGCTGCCGCAGGCGTGGGCCGGTGTACCGCAGCTGATCAAGTCCGGCGAGACCGAGGCCCCCGCCCTGGATGTCTCCGGCGTCGTAACCGGTGTGGCGGCCAGTGGTGGTGTGGTGGAGGGCCGGGCCCGGGTGGTCCGCGACCCGTCGACCACCGAACTCGACGACGGCGATATTCTCGTCTGCGAGACGACCGACCCGAGCTGGGTGTCACTGTTCCTCGTCGCGGGCGGCGTCGTCACCGACTACGGCGGCCTGCTCAGCCACGGGCCGATCGTGGCCCGCGAACTCGGGATCCCCTGTGTCTGTGGCACCGAGAACGGCAGCTACCGGATCCGCGACGGCCAGCACATCCGTCTGGACGGCGATGCGGGCACTGTCACCCTCATCGGATGAGCCCGATTGTGCGGTATCGGCTCCGGCCCGCCGGCCGGTGGGCCGGAGCCGATACGCACCGGCGGCTACCAGAGAGCGCCGCGCAGCAGCGCGGTGAGTTGGTCGATCATCGGCTCGAGCCTGTCCTCGTCTCCGACGAACCCCGCGTACAGGCTCATTCCCCACACCACGGCGATGAGTACTTCGGTGGCGGTCGCGATATCGACCTCCGGTCCGATGGTCCCGTCGGCCGCGGCGGCTTCGAGTGCCGGCCGGATGAAGCCGCGCACATTGTCGATCTGTTCCTCGGCCCAGTCGGCGAGCTCCGGATTGCGCAGCGCGTCGAACAGCGAGGCCGCGAGAAATCTGACGTAGGTGCGGTTCTCGGAATCGGCTTGCATGGTGATGCGCAGGAATGCGGCCATCCGGTCGGCGAGGTCGGTCGCCGCCCCCGCGTCGGCGATACCTGCGGTGATCACACTGTCCTTGTCGGTTTCGAACAATGTGCGGTAGAGCTCGTCCTTGCTTCGGAAGTAGTGGTTGATATTGGTGCGGGTCACCCCGGCCCGGGTCGCGATACCGGAGAATGTCGCGCGGTCGTAACCGACTTCGCTGAACAGTTCACGCGCTGCCCGCAAGATGGAGTCGCGTGTTTGCGCTCCGTCCGATCCGGGCGGCCGCCCGCGGCCACGGCGGGGTCGCGCTGCCGAGCCGGTCATCACCGCGCTACCTCTCGTCGGCTGCTTCCCAGGTGCTGCCTCCGCCAGGCATACCGCCCCGGCCGGCGTCCCGGAGCGACAGCTCGCGGCGGGCACACCTTCCGCACGGACAGCACCGGACAGAGTGTAGCTGTCCGGTTTGCCTTGGTCCGGAAGCAGTCTCGCCGGGTTCACGCCGCGTGCAGGAACCCCATTGCAGATCTCGTCCCCTCGTTCGCTGTCCGCAACCGCTGTCTGGAGTTCAGTTCTTGAGCAACGTCCCACCCGGTACGCCTGCCCCGTCCTGCCCCGCCCGTCCGATCTCTCCGTTCGACTCCGATGATCCTCGAATGCCGCTGTTCGCACCGGAATTCGCTGCTGGCCCGCACGCCCACTACCACGAAATGCGGCAGCAGTATGCCTCGTTGATGCCGGTGGAGCTGGCGCCCGGCGTACCCGCGACGCTCGTGATCGATTACCGGACCGCAGTGCGGATCCTGAACGATCCCGAGCATTTCCCAGCCGATCCGCGCAACTGGCAACAGGGTATGCCCGCCGATTGCCCCGTCCTGCCGATGATGGAATGGCGTCCGATGGCGACCCGCAGTGCCGGGGCGGAGGCGGCCCGTTTTCGCCGGGCCACCACCGAGAGCGTCGACGAGGTCGATCTCTACGCACTGCACACCACGGTGGAAGAGATCGCCATCTCGCTGATCAACTCCTTCTGCGAGGACGGCAGCGCCGATCTGATCGGCCAGTACACGTTTCCGCTGATCTTCGGAGTGCTCAATGTGCTGTTCGGCTGCCCACCGGAGGTGGGCCAGAAAATGGCGGCCGGGATGGCGGCGATCGTCGAGGGTGTCGATGCCGATCACGGGAATATGATGATCAGTGAAGCGATGCTGGAACTGGTGGCCCTGAAGCGGGCCGAACCCGGCGACGATATAACTTCGGCGCTGCTGCGGCATCCGGCCGAACTCGACGATCTGGAGATGGTCCACCAGCTGGCCAGTCAGTACGGCGCGGGGATCGAGTTCCAGCAGAATTTCATCGTCAACACGCTGCTGTTCATCCTCACCGACGACCGGTTGGGTGGCGGAGTCCTGGGCGGGAGCCTGTCCACCCGGGAGGCACTCGATCATGTTCTCTTCAACGACCCGCCCTTGGCGAACTACCTGCTCACCTACCCGCGGCAACCGATCCTGATCGACGACGCCTGGCTACCAGCCCATCAACCGATCGTCGTCAGTATCGCGGCCTGCAACAATGATCCGACGGTCAGCGGTGGTGATCGCACCGGCAACCGCTCCCATCTCGCTTGGGGAGCCGGCCCGCGCACCTGTCCGGCCCAGTCCATGGCATACCTCATCGCGCAGGACGCCATCGACCAACTGCTCGACGCTCTGCCCGAGATCCGGTCCACCGAACCCCCGACCTGGCGCCCCGGCCCCTTCCATCGTTCGCTGACCTCGTTGCGGGTGGAGTTCCCGCCGTCGTCACCGCTGCACAGATCCTGATCACGGCCGGGTTCCGGGGCGGAGACCGGTGGGTGGCCGGGCGTGCGTCGCCCCATCACGTTCGGCCCCGCGGCGGGGCGACGGATCAGGACGGGTCGTGCATCATGTTGTCCCAGCCGGTGTCCTCGCGCGGAGGCCTGACCGGTGTCGGTTCGTAGGGCTGGAAGTTGGGGTTGGGGATCATGCCCTTGTCGGGGTCATGCCGATCGATCAACACGCCCTCGACCTTGTCGGCTGGTATGCCCTCGACGCGGTCAGCGGCATACTGCCTGTATACCTCGTCGGGCGGTGGGGACCGGTCGACCGCCACCATCTGTTCGCCGGCCCACTTCGAATTCTCCTCTGACTTGTCGTGAGCGTTTCGCACGTCCCGTACCACGTATGTCTCGCCGTCATCGCCGAGTGGGAAGTAGGCGGCCTGTGCCGGATCTCGTGAGGTACATACCCAGTCGTCGGCACCGGCACCGTCGAGATCGACCCACGAAAAGGGCGGTTCGGGGAGTGCGCTGCGAGTCTGGATACCTTCGTTGAAGACCGTCTCCCGCGGCCTGCCGTCTCCCCGATAGAGCTCCCCCGGATACGGTTCGCGACTGCTGGTTTCGGCTGGGAATTCGAGCTTCCCGGGAGTCTCGCGCGCCTGGCGTTCCATGTCGTCCTGCCACTTCCGCATGGCCTGGGAGAACTCCCGCCCCGTCACCCCCTGCTGTTGGAGATGATCGCGCTTGGCGGCTATCGCTCGTCCCCACGCACGATTGATGGTCCAGTCCGAACCCTCCGGTTTTCGAAAGTTGATATGCTCCGGCAACTCGTTGCTCTCCACGTACTTGTAGAAGTCGTAGAACTTGATCCGGCCACTGTCCAGCCCCGATCGCAGCGTGTAGGGTTCGCTGCTTTCGTTCCAGGCACGAAAGCCGGAATAGAAGTCGGTATCGGCAGCAACTCCGCCGATGAGGTCCGCACCTTGTTCATCTGCCCGGACCATCTCGTCGGCGTGATCTGCCAGGTGGCTACCGACACCCCTGATATCGCGATCGAGGCAGTCGCCGACCATTTTGCCCGAGTACAGTATTCGGTGGCCGATGTCCTCGAACATGTCGGCGATTCTGCGGTAACCGCTCAAGAAGGCAACCCCCGGTAGGCGACGACGCCGGCCACTACTCGGCGAGGTGTGTCAACAGGAACTCGCGGGCGGCGCAGGACGCCTGCTCGAATCGTTCGCCGTACACCGCGAAGTGGCCACCGGAGATCAGGGTCAGCTGTTTGGGTTCCAGGGCATCGGCGTAGCTCTGGAGCGCGATATCGCTGGGTGTGAGGGTGTCGCCCTCGGCGATCACCATCAGCAGCGGGGTCGGGGAAACACGGCGCAGGAAAGCTTCCGGCGCGTAACTCTGGAATTTGTCCACGCTGGAGAGCGTGACCTCGTTACGCCAGGTGGGCACCTGGGGACCGTTGGCCATCAGCCATTCGTAGACCTCGGTGCCCGGCATCGCGACCAATTCGGTGGGGTCGTCGGAGGCAGCCTTGATCATCTGGTGGGGTTCGCCCGCGGCGCGGGCCGACCGATCCGCGGCGATCGCCTGATGCACGGTCGGCAGCATGATCGACGGTACGAGACGGCCGAAGGTCGCCCAGCCGTTGGTCAGTGGGACCTGGGATACCACGGCTCGGACGCGGCGATCGGTGGCCGCGACGACCAGGACATGGGCGCCGGCGTAGCTGGTTCCCCAGATCCCGATCCGGTCGCTGTCGATGCCGTCCAGCGTCTGCGCGTAGGTCACCGCGTCGCGGTAGCCCTCGATCTGCGCGGGCGGGTCCACTTCGAATCGCGGCAGGCCGTCGGAGGTGCCGAATCCGGGGTGGTCGTAGACCAGGCAGGCGAGTCCGGCGGCGCTGAATATCTCGGCGAACGGTGCTACCCATTCCTTGACGCCGGCGAATCCGTGGGTCATCACCACCAGCGGCACGGCGCCGTGGTGACCGTCCGGCCGATACAGCCACCCGCGCAGGGTGACTCCACCGCTGAGGAATTCTACGTCTTCACGCATTGGGGACACCTTCCATTACATTCCGGCGTGTAATGAAAGTAGCGCGTCGGCAATAGTGAGGTCAACCACAGAAGTGTCAGGGCCGGTGCCGGCCCACGGCGTCGAGCGCGGACTGCACTGTGCGACGCACGAACTCCTCGTCGATCGGCCCGAGTTCGGGTAACAACGCTCGCATGAGCATCGGCCCGGTGATGAGGTCACACACCCATTCGGAATCGAATCCGGGCTCGATCTCGCCCCGGGCCGCCGCACGTTCCAGGATCGTCGCGGTGGAACTTCGGCGTGGTCGCAGGAACTGCTCTCGGAACCGCCGTGCGGCCTCCGGGGTACGGTCGAGCTCTTCCAGCAGACCCGGCACTGCCCGGCGTAGCACCGGGTCGTTGAACAGGTCACGCTGGTGTTGCTGAATCGCGAGCAACTCCGCCTCGATCCCACCCAGGTCCTCGGCGCCGGGTTGCAGTCCGTACCGATCGATCAATACCGAGACCACGAGATCGGCTCGGGAACTGTACCGGCGGTAGAGAGCAGGCCTGCTCGTCCCCGCCGTGTCGGCGACAGCCTGGAGGCTGAGGGCGCCGTAACCGCGTTCGGCGATCAGTTGCGCGGCGGCCTCGAGCAGCGCGGCATCCACTCGGCTGTCGCGTGGACGGCCGGTGCGGGGACCAGCGGAGTTATCGAGCATGGGTTCACCGTACCGAGCACGATCACCGGCATCGCTGCAACAGGGACCGGACATGGAGGGCGCCGAAGCCTCCCGACTATGCAACCGGGGCCTGGTGGCCGGGCCGTGTCGCACGGTCCGGCGGAACTGATCTCGCGTCCCGCCGTGCAGTAGCATCCTTCCCGCAAGGTCGGCTTCCGGTATCGGCATACGCATGACGGCTCGAGGAGGATTTTGTGCAGCTTTCGGGCGTGGGAATCTGGAGTTCGCAGCTGCGCTACGGCGATCCGGCCGTAGCTGCGGAGGCGGCTGCCGAGCTCGAGGAGCTGGGCTACGCCGCGGTATGGATTCCCGATGTCGGTGGCCCGGTGTTCGATGCGGTGGACAACCTGCTGCGCGCGACGGAGCGTATCGTCGTCGCGACCGGGATCCTGAACCTGTGGATGCACGAACCGTCGGACGTCGCGGCTCGGTACGCCTCCCTGACCGGTACACACGGCAATCGGTTCCTGCTCGGTATCGGCGTAAGCCATGCACCGTTGATCGATGCGGGCGATCCCGGTCGCTACCGGAAGCCCCTGGCGGCGACCCGGGCTTATCTGGACGCTTTGGACGCGCTCGACCGGCCTGTGCCTGCGGAGGCGCGTGTCCTCGCCGCGCTGGGGCCGAAGATGTTGCACCTGTCGGCGACCCGCGCCGGTGGCGCCCACCCTTACCTGGTCACGCCGGAGCACACCGCCACCGCCCGCGCCGCCCTCGGCGACGGGCCGCTACTGCTGCCCGAGCAGACGGCAATCCTCACCACCGACGCCGGCGAGGCGCGGTCCATCGGCACCGACTGGCTGCGCAGCTACCTCCAGTTGCCGAACTACGCGAACAACATCCTGCGGTCGGGTTTCACCCAGGAGGATGTCGACACTGTGAGCGACCGGCTCTTCGACGCGATCATCGCCTGGGGTGACGAGGAAGCGATCCTGCGTCGTGTCGCCGAACATCGAGCGGCGGGTGCCGATCACGTTTGTGTGCAGGTACTCGAAGCCGACCCGCAGGCCTTCCCGCGCGAACAGTGGCGCCGCCTCGCCGCCGCGCTGGCCTGACCGCGCGTCGGCCCCGAGGAATCGGGACGGTCGCCGCATCGACCCGCCGGAACGCGGCGGCCCTGCCGTGGCAATGGCGTCGTCGGCGGTCGATTCGTAGTAATCAGCCGTTCGCTCGTTCATCCTCCGGGGAGATACCGATGATGGGTTTCGCCCAGGAGCGGCTCTCGGCGTTCTTCAGGACCAGGTATTCGGCGTCGACGTGCGGTTCGATGGCGCTGTTCTTGTCGTTGGGGGCGCCGATGATGAGCTGGAAACCCAGACCGCGCCAGGCGCCGATGGCGCGGCCGGTATAGCGGGCGTCGGCTTTGATGAGGGCTTCGTCGAGGAAGACCGGGGCGTAGCGGGGGCGTTCGGCGCCGGCGTCGCCCAGTTGGTAGCGCAGGGCCGAGCCGACGATGAAGGCGACGAGTTCCTGGGATTCGCCGCCGGATTTCTCGCCGATATGGTCGTAGAGGGCGACGTGTTCGCCTGCGGCGTCGCGTTTTTCGGCACTGATCCGAATATGGTTGCGGACGTCGATGAGGTCGGCGAAATCGGGGGCGGTGCGGCGGATACGGTCGATGACCTTGGCCATCCGGCTGTAGGCGCGTTCCCGGTCGGTATCGGTGTTCGCCTGGTCGATCAGGCGGCGGACGTCGCGCAGTTCCTTGCGGAAGCGGGCGCGGACGGTGGAATGGCTTTCCTGCGGGTCGATCTGGAGGCGGTGGTCGTCGTCGGCGAAGGGGAGTCCGGCGAGGATGCGGTTGACCGGTTCGATCCGGTCGCGGATTTCCCGGATGGCCGAGGAGAGTTCGCTGTCCAGGCTGGTGAGGTCGTTACCGGATAGTTTCAACAGGCTGTCGCGCCATTGGTTTTCGAGTTCGTGCAGGCGGCTGGTTTCCAGGTCGGTGAGCAGGCGTTCGAAATCGTCGTAGGAATCGTCCGGGTCGGTGCCCAGATTCGGGTTCGGCCAGCGCTCGACGAAGGTCGAGAATATTTCGGACAGTCTGCTCCGGGCGCCCTGGATGGCGCTCTCCGCGGTACGGAGATCGGTGGTGAGCCGGTCGGCGATACGGTCGGTGGCGGCGTCGAACATCTCCAGGGCTTTGGCGGCCGGGATATCGCCGGTGTTGTCGTTTCCGAAAAGTTCTTCGAGATAGGCGCGGTGTTCGGCGGTGACTTCGCGACCGGAGCGGCGAGCAGTGTCGAGTTCCCGACCGGCGCGTTCGGCCTCGGCAGTGGTGTGTTCCCAGGCCTTCTCGAGGTCTTCCTGCTCGAGTTTGGCCCGGACCGCCTGCTCATTGAGGCGCTCGACCTTATCCGTCAGCTCATCTACCTGTTTCTGCAACCGGTCGATCTCCGGGTTTCCGGAGTGGACTTCGTCGATGATCTGTATCCAGCGGTCCCGTTCGGCCGACACCGAGTCGGTATCGACCTGATCCCAGGACAGTTCGGTCAGGGCCCGGTAGGCGCTACGCCGGTCTTCGAAGGAGTCGAGGCCGGCCTGTGTCTCCTCGACCCGTGCGTCGGCGGCGGATTTGCGGTCCTCGGCGGCGCGGATCTGTTCGTCGAGGCGGGTCAGCAACCGGTCGTTGGTGAAGCCGAGAACATTGGCCCGGCCCTGGCCGCCGTGTGCGCCGCGCGCGCCGTCCGAGATCTGGCCGGTGATCGTGAGCGCTTTGCGGTGCTGTGGCAGTAGGCGCGGCGTTTCGACGCAGACGTAGTCGAACCGATTCACCAGCTCATTCTCGAGCCAGCCGGTGAACGGGGACGGGCGGTAGTCGAGGCGGCCGGGCAGCCGGCGATCGTCGAGTCCGATCTCGTCGCGGAGCCCTGTCCGCACGCCCTCGAACTGGATACGCCGCGCGGTGCGCACGGTGTTGATCTTTTCGCGGAAGGTGTTGAGATGCGCGATATCGATCAGCATCTTGGTGGCGAACCCGCCGAGAGCGAGGTTGAACGCGTCGCGCCACGGCTCGAATTCGGTGCGTACTTCTATCAGTTCGCCGACGAACGGAAGTTGGTCCGGTGTGAGACCGGCGGCCTCCGCGAGGGCGGCACGCGCACGATGCAGCTCGCTGGGGATATTGTCCCGGCGAGCGGCGACACCTTGACGTTCGGACCGCAGCTCCTCCAGTTCCCGGGTCACGCTCGTCTGCTGAGTCTTCGCTTCGGCGAAATGGTTCTGCGCGGTTTGCCTGGCCTGCTTGTCTCCGAGGAGATTGTGTGCCTGTGCGACCAGGGCCGCGAATTCCTCCCCGTCGGACACCGTTGCGCCGATGGCTGCCAGCGATTTCTCGAGCCGGTGCCGCGCCCGCTCGACCTCGTCGAACCGTTTGTCCACCTCGCGCAGCGCCGCGCGGGCCCTGTCCAGCCGGTTTCCGCCGGAAGCGCGCAGCGTCTCGACGATCCCGCCCAGTTCGGCTTCGGCGCCCTTGGCCAGTGCCGACGCCGCGGCGACAGCGTCGCGGGCTTGTCCTCGGTGTCGCAGCAGCTCTTCTTCGGCGGCTCGGAGCAACTCGGCCCGGCGTTCGTACCGCCACAACCCGGCGGGCGAGGACGGATCGGTGAACGAACCCAGGCTGTCGATCAGTTCTGCGCGTTCGGTCCCGTCGACGATGATGCTGCGGTGCTCCCGGACCGGTGTCAGCGCCCGGACCTGGCGGCGTGCGGTGGTCATCTGGGTGCGGGTGCCGGCGAGCTCGTCGAATTGTTTGACGACCTCATCCGCTGTGGTCAGCGTGGACGGCTCCTCGAGGACCATCGTCTTGTACAGGGCGTCGACGGTGGTGATCTGCTGACCGGCCTGGATCCGGCCCAGCAGCGCGACCGCCTTGTTCCCGTCGCCGGCAGCGCCGATCCCGAGCGCGGTATGCAACCGGGCGGTGTATTCGCGGTCGGTGGGGTAGCAGGTCAGCCCGAGTGCTTTCACCGCGGCCTCGGCGAGCCGTTTATCGGCCGGCCCGGCAAGCGTGCGCAGGTCGAACGGTTCGTCGCAGGTAGCGCGGATCTGGACGAGATCTTCGAGGGAGCGCGCCGCCGACGGCACATACCAGGCCCGGACCGCCGTGAACCGGGCGCCGGACGGATCGGCCCAGGTCATCGCGATCGCCGACCAGGTGTCGCGGCCGTCGCCGCGCAGGACCCGGGCTTTCGTCTCACCCCCGGCACGGGATTCGTCGAGCTTGCCCCGCGCATACGACAGGATATTGCGCTGATCCTTGCCCCGCGGCCGGCCCACGACTCCGCCGTTGGACGCGCCGTTGAACGGCATCGTATGCGGCATGATCAACGCGATATAGGAATCCATCAGGGTCGATTTGCCCGATCCGGACTCTCCGCACAGCAGGGTCGCACCGGGTGCGAACCGCACCCGGTGGTGCCCGTCGTATCCACCCCAGTTCACCAGCTGCAGGTCCAGCGCCACCCACTGCTGTCCGCGGGACGACTCGGGGACCAGCCCGAACAGTGTGTCGATCATGCTCACAGCGCGACCTCCGCCGCGGCGCCGTGACCCGGGCCGTCGGTCCGTTCCCGTAACCACCGGCTCAGCTCACTGAGCTTCTCCGTACTCATCACGACCTCCACCAGCGGTGTGATCCGGTACCGGCCTGCGGTCTCCTCTTCCAACAGCCCCTCCTTGGCCAACCGTGTCACCGCGCTGCGGATCTCCTGTTGTCCCCGGGCCAGATTGGTGTCGTCGGGGTCGAAGTAGGTCAGCACGGTCTGCTCCAGCTCTTCGATATCGACCCGCGCCGAGACCTCACCCGCGACCCTTTCCTGCTGGAACACCGTGCGCAGATGCACCAGCACCAGCGTCTCGGCCCGGTTGTAGGGATCGTCCCGCAACAGGATCGGCACATCCAGTTCCGCCGAACGCACCTGCTGCTTGTAGGCGATACCGCGGTCGTGGTCGACCACGAGCCGGACGAACAGATCGTGCAGCCGCGATTCGATGAGCTGCTGGTTCTCCAGCAGAGTCCGCCATTGGGCCGGGTACTTGTCGGCCGACAGGAACCGGCGTTGCAGCAGCCGGACCAGCACCCGCCGCACGTCGGCGTCCAGAGTCCCCCTGTCGCCGGCAAACAGTTCGGTCGGGTCGTCCTCCATCGACACCGGCTCGATGAACCCGGTGTCCTCATGGTCCGGCCACGCCTCGTCGACCGTGTTCGGCTCACTCATCGGCTGCCTCGGCATTCACCGCGACCACACCGCCGAGCGCGAAGCGCCGCCGAGTCCGGTCCGGGCGGATGGTTTCGACGGTGACGACGGACTCGGTTTCGGTCATTCCTGTGCGATGTGCCAGCTCGAGCAGGCCGAGCAAATCGACCGGGCGCCGGATCTCCTCGGGCGCCGCGCCGAATGCTGCCGCGAGATCGACGGTGTCCGCACCGCCTGCGAAGCGGGCCAGGTGCTCGTCCAGCGCCGCGTATTTCGCACCACCCCAGGCTCGGGTATCGGTGTCGGGCATCGTGTCCTCGTCCCATTCGACCAGGGGTGCGGGAGGCTGTGGCGGGCGGGGATCGCTCAACGATTGCCGCAGATGCTCGATACTCGCGGCCGGTAGCCGGCGCAGCGGTGTGATCGGCTCCCGGGGGCGTGAGCGGGGGACCCAGTGGTGCAAACCGGTCATCACCTCCCGCAGCAGATCGTCGACCTGCCGGTCCCGCATGGGGTCGTGGTTGCGGACCTGGGTGGTGATCACATGCGACGCCTGCCGCTGCGCGGCCAGCACCTCCTTGACTCCGCGTTCGATCCGGCGCGCGATCTCGGTGAACTCCCGCCGCTGCGGCTCGGTCAAGTGCGCGGTGAACGGATGGCGCAGCACAGTGCGCAACCGGCTCGACAAATCGTCGATGCGCTCCGGGTCGCCGATGAGGCGTAATGCTCCCGCGAACGCCCGCCCCTCCGGCGTCGCGTCCATGATCTGCTGACCGCGCTCCAGGTATTCACGCAGCACCTCACCGGTCGGGCGCGCGTCCTGCCGCAGATCGGCGACCACATCGCGCTGCATGGCCTTGATCGACTCGGCCACCCGGGCGAAATCCGCCGGCAGTTCCCGCGCCAGATGCAGGACGTTCTCCGCCTCCTCCACCAGCCGATCATCGTCGACGGTTTCCACAGCGCCGCCGCGTTCGAGCCGGCGCAGTTCCTGCTGCCGCTGCCGGATCTCCAGTTCCAGCCGCGCGATCCGGGCCATCACATCCGGGTCCGCATCCTGCGCCAGCCGCTCCACCGCTTCCAACAGGGTCCGCACCCGCGATTCCGACACCCGCGTCCGGGAACCACCCACCCGGCCCGCAACCTCCAGCGCGCCCACCCCGTGCGCGGACAACCGGTACACCTCGATTTGGTTGTCCAGCACCTGCCGCACCAGCCAGCCCGCATTCACCCATTGCCGGCACAGATCACGCGCAGTACCCGCGGGCAGCGGCAACCTGTCCTCTTCGCCGTACCCCGCGGCCCGCAACTGGTTCAGCGCATCACCGATCTCCGCATGCGCGTCCGCCACCGCGACCGCGGGCCGATCGGCCGTGAACACCGTCGCCAGCATGGTCACCACGAACGGCGCATACGTTTGGTGGAGCAAATCGAGCATCGGGGTCTTGAACGCCCGAAGAGCCCCCTGGTACGCACCCTCTACGCCTCGAATACTCATCGGCGCTCAGGGTACGTCGAGCGACCGACAGGGTATTCGCCCTGGTCCGCTCATCCGCCCGGCTCGTAGCGGGCGCCTTCGGATCCGGCTTTGCCGGGCGATCGGAGCCCGACTGAACCGCGTCGCGGAATACGCCATCACCGAACGCAATCCGAATCGGAGATCGATCACCGACCCGGCAGGCGTTTGTCTCCGGCCGGTGCGCTGTGCCCGATCGGCCGGCGGGGCCACGGGAACGGCAGGATCGCCTGGCGTGCCGCCCCGACTGGTCAATCGCCGCCGACGTCACCTACGTGTGGTTTGGACAACGATTCGACCATGTTGTGCATGGCGCGCATATCGGAACGGAGCGCATCGAGCTCGGAACGCAGCGCATCCACGGCATCACCGGCCGGTTCGCGAACGGGCTTCGCGGGAAGCTGCGGGCGGCGTTCACTCACCGGTGCCGGTTCTGGAACTGCATCGGGGCTTTCGGCCCGAGCCGGTGCGAATCCGTCCAGGAAGACCGAGGTCACTGTGGCGGTGATTGCCTCGATATCGGCGGCGAGCGTTTTTCGATGCCACCGGACCGACTGGAACACACACTCGCGCATCATCCGCTGGAACTCGAAGGTATCTATGCCGGAGTTGAATTCGTTGTTGCGTACACCTTCTTCGGTGATCCCGTGCCACGCCTGATGCGAGAACTCGACGGCCTCGGCGATCTGTGTGTAACCGGGCAGCGCGCTGAGACTCTCCAGTTCGTTCTGATAGATCTCGGTGGCATAGGGGTGCTGGTCTGCGACTTCGAGCGAAACACGGACCATGAGTGTGAGCCGGTGCCGGGCCGTACCGGTACCGGACAGGACAGCTTCGTAGCGCTGCACCAAATCGGTGAGGAAACTCGTCAGGATCTCGGAGAAGATCGCATCCTTGGAGTTGAAATAGTGATACAGCGTTCCGGAGTTCAGGCCCACCGCATCGGCGATCTCCCGGATCGTCGTGGCGGACAGTCCCCGTTCAGAGAATAGCCGAGCCGATTCGGTCAGAATCAGCTGACGCCGACTCGCTGCCACTGTGCACCTCTCGTGTCCGGACTGACGATGTATGCCTGTGCCGTACCGAGGCTAGCAGCAGGTCAAGGACGGTTAATCGAACATCCGCCGTCGATATCGGCGTCCCCCGGTCTCGGTCTCGAGCATATTCTTCCATCGGGTGAACCACGGTGACGGCGGGGCTCCTCGAAGACTCGAGCCGGTCTGCGCGCATACGCCTTCTGTGCGGAGGACGAATGGATCCTACGCTGTGACAACAGAACTCGGTCCCGGTGTCGCCGGGCGATTCTGATCGAAACTGCCGCGCCGGTCATCGTCATCGGTTTCGCCGGGTGTCTAGGTGGGTGCTCGATCGACACAGTCGGCGGTACGGGGTGCATTCTTCGGTCGCGCCGGAAGAGCGGGCAGGTAGGGGTGATTCGCCTCGGGGAGTCTGCGGGGTGTCCCGACGGCGCGGACGAGGCGCATTCACCGGCATGTCCGGGCAATCCCAGTCCAGCCAATCAATCAATTGATCGAAAACCCAATCGAATGGTTGACAAAGAGAGTGACCGGGGTCACCATTGAGCGCATAGCCTGTGTGCCGATCCTCGGCCGACATCAGGGACATCAGCGGCCCAGACCACCAACCGACGCCGCCCGGCAAGGGCGCGGTCCGTTCGCGGGCCTTCCATCGAACATCGGAGACTTGTGACCCTCTCGGACGACTACCAAGACACCACTCGTGGCCCGTCCGCCACGGACGGGCTGCACTACCACGAGGCCGGGCACGGGCATCCCCTCGTGTTGCTGCACGGGTCCGGTCCGGGCGTATCCGGCTGGTCGAACTTCGCGAAGAACCTGCCGGTCTTCGCGCGTACCTTTCGCACGATCGTCGTCGATATGCCGGGTTTCGGAGCGAGCCCCGATAGGGAGTACGACCGGCCGTATCCGGAGATAGCGGCGCAGGCGATCGTCACCTTGCTCGACGACCTCGGCATCGAGAAGGCCCATCTGCTGGGCAATTCGATGGGCGGATGGGTCTCGCTCGAAACCGCCGCGCTCGCTCCCGAACGAGTCGAACGCATGGTGCTGATGGGTCCGGGCGGCCTGTACGCACCACTGTTCGGGGCGATGCTGAGCGAGGGGGCCCGCCGGCTACAGGAGTTCCTGGCCGAACCGAGCCGCCAGGCGCTCGAGGCCTGGGTCGATTCGATGGTCTATGACCAGGCGACGATCACACCGCAACTCCTCGACGAGCGCTGGCAGAATGCCACCGCCCCTCGCGCGATCGAACGTATGCGTGCGGTGATGGCATCGCTGGGTCTGCCCGGCAAGGCGCCACTGTGGACTCGCACCGCCGAGATCCCGCACGAAACCCTTGTCACCTGGGGGCGCGACGACCGGATGCTCCCACCGGACGGCGCGTTCTTCGCGCTACGGCGGATGCCGAAGGCCGATCTGCACATTCTCGGTGCGTGCGGGCATTGGGCCCAGGTCGAGCGCAAGCACGACTTCGAAACGCTCGCCACCGCGTTCCTCACCCGCTAGAGCCATTCCCCGAAGGCAGAAGGAACCATCACATGCAATACCAGCAGGAAGCCATCGATGCGGTCCTCGCAGTGCGCGACCGGGTGAGTGAACTCGAAGCCGAATGCACGCAGCAACGCAGGCTGACCGACGAAGCAGCCAAAATCCTCCGGGACGCGGGGATCATGCGGCTCATCCAGCCGAAGCGTTACGGTGGCTTCGAGTCCGATCCCTGCCTCTTCAATACTGCGATGTACGAGATCGCTCGCCTGTCGAGCTCGGCAGGCTGGGTGACCGGCGTCGTCGGTGTCCACTCATGGCATCTCGGGCTCTTCCCCGACCGGGCACAACAGGATGTCTGGGGCGAGGATCCGGATACGTGGATCAGCTCGTCGTACAGCCCTGCGGGAACTGCCAGGACCGTGCCGGGCGGTTACGAGTTGACCGGGCGGTGGGGCTTCTCGTCGGGTAGCGACCACTGCGGCTGGGTTTTCGTCGGCGCGATGGTGACCGACGAGGACGGGCGTCGCACCGGACAGCAGGTCCATCTCCTGCTTCCCCGCACGGATTACACGATCGACGATGTCTGGTTCACTGCGGGCCTGGCGGGAACCGGCAGTAACGATATCGTCGTCGACAAGGCGTACGTGCCCGAGTATCGCGCCCACGATGTCGCTGATCTGTACGGTGGCCGCTATCCCGGCAATACCGTCAACACCGGGCCCCTGTTCCGAATGCCCTGGTACACGGTGTTCATCAACGCGGTCGTGGTGCCGCTGGCCGGGATGTCCAGGCGTGTTGTCGACGAGGCGGCGGGAATTCATCGGTCCCGGCTGGCCCTCGACCCGGCCAAGCTCCCACATCCGGCCACGCTGGCGCGGCTGACCGAGGCGGATTTCGAGGTCGACACCGCCTACCGGATTCTGCAATCCAACCTGGGCGACGCCTACGCGGCGGCGGCGCGCGGGGACGAGGTGACGATTCCGATGCGTCAACGCAGCAAGCGTGATCACATCGCCGCTGTGAAGCTCGTCGTCTCGGCGGCCGACAAGGCATACCAGGTCGGCGGTCCGCGCTCCATCGCCTCGTCGTGCGCACTGCAGTCGGTCTGGCGCGATGTCCACGCCGGTCAACATCATGCGATCAACCTGCCGGACAAGGTCGATCACGAGTACGGCGAGTACCTGCTCACCGGCGCGCTCAACGGCCTCTACTGATTCGAGGAACTCTTATGCCCATCCTTTCGCTGGGTTACCTGCGCCTGCGCGTCGAGTCCATCGAGTCCTGGCGGATATTCGCCGGCGACTTCCTGGGCATGATGCGCGTCGACGGCCCGCTGCCCGATGCCCTGCACTACCGGATGGACGATTACCCGCCGCGTCTGGTGCTCTCGGAATCTCCCACGCCGGGACTGGAAGCCATCGGTCTCGAGGTCCTGAACCGGACAGATCTTCAGGAGTTGGTCGCGCGAGTCGATGCCGCCGGTGTCGAAACCCATATCGGTACCCCGGCGGAGTGCGAGCTACGCCAGGTGACCGGGTTCGCGGGCTTCGACGATCCGTCCGGAAACCGGATCGAGTTGTTCTACGGCCCCGTTCTCAGCCACCGTTCGGTGGAACTGAACGGTGGCTCCGGTTTCGTCACCGGCGACCAGGGGATGGGCCATGTCATCGTGAACGTGCTCGACACCGAGGAAGCGTACGAGTTCTACGTGGGCGTCCTGGGATTCGTCGAACGCAACTCGCTGGCTCTGCCCGGCGGGGTCAGCTATTTCCTGGGCTGCAACCCGCGGCAGCACACGTTCGGGCTCAGCCCCGCGCAGGGTCCCGCATTGATGCACTTCATGGTGGAGACCGCGGATATCGACGATGTCGGCCGGGCGCTCGATCGTGCTGTCGATCTCGGGATTCCGATGATGCAGTCGCTCGGAAAGCACACCAATGACCGGATGTTGTCGTTCTACGTCTACTCTCCCGAAGGCCACGCCACCGAAATCGGCTGGGGCGGACAACGTATCGACGGACCGCAGCCCACCTACCGGATCACCGAGGGGGCTGTGTGGGGACATCGATTCACCCCGGCGCCCAACGGTGCGAAGGGGCTTCCGCGGTGACCGGAACACTCGGCGGCCGAAGACCGGCGAAGACCGCTACGAACGGAACACCGCAGTGGACACCGAGACTGGTCTCGGTACTGGTCGTGCTGATCCTGATATCCGAGATCATTCCTGTTTCGTCGGTTCTCGCGGGAACCGCCCTGCCCGCCATCAGCGCGGAGTTCGCGACCACCCAGGCCGGGTGGACCATGACAATAGCCTTCCTGACCGCCGGCATCGGGATGCCGCTGGTGGGCAAGCTCGCTGATATGTACGGCAAGAAGCGACTGCTCATGATCGTGCTCGCGGTGACCGTCGCAGGAGCGGTACTGTCGGCGCTGGCGCCGAACTTCCCCGTTTTCCTGATCGGACGCGCCCTGCAGGGGGCGATCTTCTCCGTCGCATTCCTGTGCTATTCCCTGATCCGGGATGTGTTCCCGCCGAAAATAATTCCTTTTGCGGTCAGTGTCACCATCACCGGCACCGGCATCGTGGTTGTTCTGCAGCCGTTTCTCGCGGGCTGGCTGATCGACAATCACGGTGTCACAGGAGCGTTCTGGTTCGTATCGGTGCTCACCGCGGCGCTGACCGCCGCGGCGTTCGTGGTCGTTCCGGAGTCGCCGGTACGTTCCGGGGACTCCCGTCCCGACCTGATGGGTGCGGTTCTGCTGGGTGGCTCGGTGGCGGCGGTCTTGCTGGCGGTGAGCAAGGCACCGGAGTGGGGTTGGACCGGCGCAGCGACGCTGGTACTGGTGCTGCTGGGGTGCGCCTCGTTCGCCGCCTGGCTCGTGCAGGCCGGCCGCACGCCCGAGCCACTGATCAACGTACGACAACTCGGTCGGCCGGCGCTGCTGTTCACCGTGCTTTCCTCGGGCCTGGTATACGGCGTAGGGACCACCACCAGTTCGATTCTGGCCGTTATGGCGATGACGCCGCGTGAAGCCGGCGGCGACTACGGATTCGGGATGACGGCCAGTGAGTACGCGGTCTTCGGTGTGATCAACGGTCTCGGCATCGTCGTGGGCGGATTGATCGTCGGGCTGACCGCCCGCCGAACGGGCGCCAAGCTGCATATGGTCGCCGCCGCTGCGATCATCGGGACCGGTGTCCTGGCGATGGGAGCGGGGCGGGGTGAAGAGCTGATCGTGCTGATCGCCACCGGCGTGGTGCACCTAGGTGTGGGTCTGGCTGGTGCCGCCATTCCCAACCTCGTCATCGCGGCCGTGCCGGCGGACTCGCAGGTGGTGAGTTCGAGTATCGCCGAGGTCAGCCGTACTCTCCTGGCCGGCGTCGGAACGACGGTGGTGTTCGTCCTGCTCAACGCCAATGTCCGGGCGCTGGTAGAGGGAGCGCCGGTGTATGCCGACGCAGGGTTCATGTGGGCGTTCGGCGTGATTGCCGCGTGTGCCCTGGCCGGAGGTATCTGCGCAGCATCTCTTCCCAGTCGGCTGGGTGCGGAAAAGCCCGCGGCCGGAAAGGAGGTGTCAGCCGCCGCATAGTCACAACGCCGCTGTCGATATCACTCGACTACAGAGTGCGGCTGCCCGGCGACCCGGCCTCGACAAGGAGCGATGTGAAAGCAATCGGCAATTCATAGCCTCAGATGTCGTATACGGCGACAGGACTGCTCCGTGCCGGTGGTCCTGTCACGGGCCGATCATCGCGGGGCGGGGGCGGCCACTTCCGTGGCCGTCCCCGCGAGCCCGCGGTCATCCGCCGCCGGGCCGTCGACTGCCTGCGGCTGGTCGGACAGCGACTGCACGAGCTCGCGAATGGCGTCGACGCCGGAACGCAGCTCGTCGAGCTCGCAACGGAGTTCGCCCACTGGATCGGTTGCTGGTTCGGCGGCAGGTTTCGGGGCAGGAAGTCGATTGCGCGGGGTGTGCTCCGACATCGGCGGTGGAGTCGGCTCGGCTTGTGCGGTGCGCGCCGGTGCGAACCCGTCGAGGAACACCGAGGTGATGGTGGCAGTGATGGCTTCGATATCGGAGGTGAGAGTGTCGCGGTGCCATCTGACGGACTGGAAGACGCATTCACGCACCATTCTCTGGAACTCGAATGGGTCGATACGCGAATTGAATTCGCCACGGCGGACGCCCACTTCAGTGACGCCGAGCCATGCGCGATGCGAAGATTCGACCGCTTTCGCGATTTCGGCGTAGCCGGGAAGCGCACTCAGGTTCTCGTATTCGTTCTGGTAGATCTCAGTGGCGTAGGGGTGCTGGTCGGCGACTTCGAGCGAAACCCGGACCATCAGGGACAACCGGTGACGGGCTGTTCCTGCCTCGGCCGTGACGACGTCGTAGCGCTGCACCAAATCCGTCAGGAAGCGCACCAGGATCTCGGCGAAGATCGCGTCCTTCGAGCTGAAGTAGTGGTATAGCGTCCCGGAGTTCAGGTCGACCGCATCCGCGATCTCACGGATCGTCGTGGCGGACAGCCCGAATTCGGCGAACAGCCGAGCGGATTCTGCCAGGATCATCTGACGTCGATTGGCGGCCAATGTTCACCTCTCGTCGATTCGTTGCACGTACTTCTCGCCGGAGCCCGGCATCGGTCAGCGACTACGCGAACAGTCCGGTCCTGACCGCCGGTGGACCCGGGCGCCCGAATCGACGCTGCTCCGGTGGTATGGGCTCGATACGACTCAGGATCGGCACAGATTCATATCTCGTGACGGGTCGGGCGGGCCCGGGGGATGAGACGGTGCCGCAGCAGCATTGCCGCTGTATTCGTGGGCATCGAGATCTGCCGTATCACGGGCGTCATCGATATCGGCACCAAGACCGATCTCGGTCTCGAACGTCTTCTGCCACCGGGTGAGCTTGTCGTCTGACCAGTCGAGTCCGGTCCGTTCGCGCCGCAGTTTCTCGGTGATTCCCGTGACCGTCGTCAGCCGGGCAGCGTGGCGGGCGCGGACCCATATCAGGATGTCTGCGGGCATCAAGGGACGTGTTCTCGTGCGGTAGTGTTCCCAGGTTGCTTCGAGCGCATCGGCTTCCGCACAGCCCCTGAGCAGCTCGGTCCAGTAGTATTCGCCGAACCCGTCGGGTGGGGCGTACTGTTCCACGCCGGCCCGGATGCGCAGGATCTCCCGGCAGGTGTAGACGTCGACGGTTTTGACCCCGGTCATGGCGTCGGGGTCTTCGATGCGGCGGCGACGGATTCGGCGGCCAGCTCACGTATCTCGCCCTTGGCGATCTTTCCGCCGGACGAGCGGGGCAAGCGGTCGAGGATCAGCAGATGCTCGGGAAAGAGTTCCTTCGATACGCCACGCTCGGTGAGATGCCCGATGAGCTGGGGCAGGGTGAGCTCGTGGCCGGGCCGGAGGCTGACCACTGCGCAGACCCGTTCGCCGAATACCGGATCTGGTACGGCGACCACACTGGTCAGATCGACTGCGGGGTGGGATTCCACCTCCTGCTCGACCTGGGGTGCCGAAATATTCTTGCCGCCGCGGATGATGATGTCCGATGTGCGGCCCACCGGCGTGAGGAAACCGTCCTCGATCGTGACGATGTCACCCATCAACAACCAGCCGTCCGTGGTGTACAACTGCGTATTGGCGGCTTCGTCGTCGTAGTAACCCGCACACGTCAGCGGGCCGCGTCCGCCCGGCCTGCCGGGACCGCCGCCGGCGGTGACGTCGGTTCCCGAATCGTCGAACAATCGCACGTTCATATCGGGAATCAACCGTCCTGAAGTGTTCAGGCGGTGATCGCGCGTGTCCGAGACCCGGGTGACGCTGAACGCCCCGCTCTCGTTCGACCCGAAGAACTGGAGAACGGTGGCACCGGTGCGGTCCTCGAACTCCGCCGCCCGGTCCGGCGGGACGGCCTCGCCGCCGGTGAACATCACCCGCAGCGACGAAAAATCCGATTCGTCGGCCAAGGGGGAATTCAGCAGCATCCGGAACTGGGTGCTCACGCAGCACAGAACCGTCACCTTTTCCCGGTCGATCATCCGGATCATCGTTTCCGCATCGAACCTGGGCAGGACAACGGTGGGTGCACCGAGGACCGCCGGGGCATAGTGCGAGGTCCACAGGCCGAACCCGAACGGAGCCGGAACAGCACCGAAGAAGACTTCGTCCGTGCCCAGCTCGCCTGCTTCGATTGCCAGGCGGCTGAACGCAATCCACCGGTTGTCGAACTGCGTCACACATTTCGGGAGACCGGTCGTACCGGAGGTCGAGTTGAGCATGGCCAGATCGTTCGGCCCGATACTGCGTGCAGCGACCTCCGCTCGGCTCGCTCGTCCAGGTTCCATCGGGGCCGGGGCAGCACCCCGGACATCCAGGATCCGGTCGACGCCTCGATTCGACAGTACGACGTGGAAATCGAGCGATGCGCCGTGACCGCGCAGCTCCTGTACCAATTGCGCCGACGACCTGCCGCCGAGAGTATCGACGCTCACCAGTGCGCGTGCCCCGGTCTTGCCGACCAGGTGCGCGATCTCCCGTGGCCCCGATCGTGCGCCGATGCCGACCGCGACGATACCGGCGCGTGCGGCCGCGACCAGGGCCGCGTGGACCAGAAACGAATCCGGTAAGCGGACGGCGACCCGGTCTCCGGGTGGTATACCCAACGCCACCAGGGCGGCAGCGAGATCATCCGCCACACAGTCGTATGTGTGCCACGACGTGTCTTCGGACGGGTGGATGAACGCGGGCCGATCAGGTGTGGCGGCGGCCCGCGCCCGGACGATCTCGTGCAGCGGTTCGGTACCCCACCAGCCGGACTCGACGTACTGTCGCGCGGTCGCGGCATCGATCAGGCTCATGTAATTGCTCCTCCTGTACGGGTGGGATGTGTCGCCGTGGCACCTGTGCAGTCCCGCCGCTCCGGACTCCGGATCTGTCTACGTCTCGCGGGACCAAGCCAGATCCTGGTCACCCCAGGAGCGTGCCGGGCGTGCGAAGACTTCCTCCAGCATCGGCATGAAGAATTCGAGAGGTTCGGTGTCGTAATCCGGGTCGAACGACTCCTGATCCCAGGCCGCGCAGAAATGCGCGCACGAATCGAAGTACGGTGAGTCGCGGTACCGTTCCCGACTATCGGTCGGCATGCCGAGCTTCTCACCGTAGTGATAAGTCTGGAAAACGCCGTGGTGCTTGACGATCCACACGGCTTCGTCGTCGAGTACCGGCCGCAGGATCGCGGCGGCGACTTCGCTGTGGTTGTCGGGGCACAGATCGTCACCGATATCGTGCAGAAGGGCAGCCACCACCAGATCGGTTCGGGCTCCCTCGCGATGCGCGCGGGTCGCGGACTGCAGGGAATGTTCGTAGCGGTCGACACGGTAGCCGAACGTATGCCCTTTCATTGATTCCAGCAGCCGCAGGACCGTGGCGAGCCAGTGATCACGCCGGTGTTGCGTGGCCTCGGACTTGATCAGCTCCATTTCCGCGACTGTCGCATCGTCCATCCTGGTGAAATCAACGGTGTGTGTTTCTTCGGGCATGCCGACTCCTTGTGTTCTGTGATTCTCCGGCTGTGCAGGGGATCGGTAGTGAGAGGTCATGGCACGTGCGTGGTCTTTTCGGGTGTGATTGCGGGCTCTGACGCGAGGTCGATGCCCTTGGTCTCCCGGGTGAAGAAGGCGGCGATTGCGACGGCCAGCGCGAGCACGATGACGTACCAGGTGAATATGTCGGGCGTACCTCGGGATGTCAGCCACGAGTTCAGATAGGGCGCAGTGCCGCCGAAGATCGCGGCCGCCAACGAGACGGCGATACCTGTGCCCGCTGCGCGCGATTTGGTCGAGAACAGTTCGGCGAACCAGGCAACCTGGGTACTGGCGGCCAAGGCCTGGACGACGAGCGCGAGAGAGATCGCCAGGGTCAGTGTCGCGGCCGAAGAGTCGAGCATGCCCGATAGCGGGAAGGCCAGTATCGCGACCCCGAGTCCCCACCCGATGTTGTTCCAGCGACGTCCGAACCGGTCGGCGAGCAGTGCCGCGAGCGGGAGGGCGGCGATGAAGACGAGGTTGGCGACGACCCCGGCCCACATCGCGAGCTTATCGTTCACGTCATGGAAGCTGATGGCGTAGGCCGGGGCGCTCACCGACCAGGTGTAGGAGAAGACCGAGGTGCCGCCGACCAGCATGACGACCCGCAGGATCGAACTACGCTGGGCCCAGATGTCCTGGATCGCCGTCCACGCCGATGACAGCGGGGCAGGGGCTGTGGTGTCGGATGTGTGCTCGGTGAACGCAGCCGATTCGCGCAGTCCCCGGCGGAGGTAGAGCGCGAAGAAGCCGAGGGCACCGCCGATCAGGAACGGTATGCGCCAACCCCAGTCGGCCATCGCGGCGGCGTCGATCCACGTACGCATGACGGCGCCGAGAAGGGTGGCGAGCACCGTACCGGCGACGGTGGACATGATGACTGTGCTGCCCCACAGTGCGCGGTTGTCCGGGCGCGCGACTTCGGCGATGTAGGTGTACGAACCGCCCTGTTCACCGCCGTGCGCCACGCCTTGCAGACAGCGTACGAGCAGCAGCCACAGCGACGCGAACGCGCCGATCTGTTCGTAGGTGGGCGCAACCGCGATCAGAACACTCGAGGCGGCGACGAGCGACATGGTCAGGACCATGACGAATTTCCGGCCCCGGCGGTCGGCGACCAGGCCGAAGAGCAAACCGCCGATCGGGCGCATGACGAACCCGACGGCGAAAACAGCCATCGTCGAGAGGAGATTCGATACAGAGTCGGCCGAGTGGAAGAACTGATCGGAGAAGTAGACCGCGAAGATCGCGAAGATGGTCCAGTCGAACCACTCCAAGGCGTTGCCCATGTTGACGGCCAGAATCATCCGGGCCTTGGCGCGGACTGTGCCGGCCGAGGACGTTGTTCCGGGGCTCTGCGGAGTGTCGTTGCGGGGTGGTGACGAGGTCATTCGCGTTCTCCTTGGGACGACAGCGTCGATGGGTGAGTGGATGACGCACATCGGGGCCGGCTGTCGGTGCGGAATCTCTATCAGGCTGGCGTGCAACGGTTTCGGCCCAGGGGGTAGGGGAGTTGGTCACCGTTCGACGCGAGGTGAGGAGAGTGATCACACACATATATGGCGTGAATCACAATGTAGGCCGAGTCGTCGAGGAAGTCAATCAATCGTTTGAGTGGCTTTCTTGCTGCGCTACCGGCTCTCACGGCCCTGCGGGGCGACCTCTTTGCTCGGCGTTGGGGAGTCGGTGGCGCTGCTCGGTCGTGTGTCAGCGCTTGTCGTGCGTGGTGGCCGTAGTCGTGTGTGGTCGGCCGATGGAAATGACGAAGGGGCTTACATCACTATCTTTTGTAAGATAGAGTTCGGTTTCTCTTGCAGCTCTGTGATCCCGATCTCAATACGTGGAGGCATCGTGACCATGTACGACCAACCGGCCGTCGCCGCAGCGGAGAGTGATCCCGTAGGCGGCTGGACGCCACGAACCACACCACCGATCGGGGTCGACCTCACGAACGAGCAGGCGCTCGCCTGTGCGTTCCGGACCCTGGCCCACGACGGATTCAGCGAGAATATGGCCGGTCACATCACGTGGGCGGATCGTGACGACGGCAGTCTTCTCATCAACCCGTGGGGGCTGTGGTGGGAGGAGGTCTCGGCCTCCGACGTATGCCGTGTCGATGCCGACGGTGGGGTGATCGAGGGTAGATGGGATGTGACACCCGCGTACCACATCCACACCGAACTGCACCGGCGGCGGCCGGACGCCCGCGTGGTCGTCCACAACCACCCGTACTACGTGACCTTGCTCGCCGCCGTGGGTGTCCTACCGATGATCGCCCATCAGACCGGCAGTCTGTACGACGACGACCTGTCCCTGGTCAGCGAGTACGACGGCGAGGTCGGCGATGCCGAACTCGGAAGGGATCTGGCCGAGCGTATCGGTGAGTGCAACAACGTGATCCTTGCCAGTCACGGCATCATCACGACCGCCGACACCATCGAACTCGCGGTCTACCGTGCGGCATCGATCGACCGATTCTGCCGGCTGGCCTACGACATCCTGCTGCTCGGCAAGGATCCGTTGCCGATCGAGAAGAGTATCCGCGTCGCTATGCAGAAAGCGCTCGTCGAGCGTGCCGCCGGCGTCTACTGGGCCGGTGCGGTGCGCAAACTACTACGCACCGATCCCGACGTTCTCCGCTGAAGGGCACTCACCCACACCCCGATCCGTCCGGTTGCGTGTTCTGCGCGGCCGGGTTCACCGAACCTCGAACTTTCAAGGATTTCTACGATGGCCGATCTCGACGAATTGATGCACAACACCGACTTCACCCAGAACGTCAAGGGGAAGGTGACTTTTCTTCCCGAGCCGGAGAAAGCGCACCGGCCGTTCCCGTTCATTTCGGTCGACGACCACATCGTCGAGCCGAAGAACACATTCGAGGGGCGCCTGCCGGCGAAATTCGCCGAGCGGGCACCGCGTGTCATCAGCAGGGACGGTGCCGACCTGTGGGTATACGACGGCAAGGAAATCCCCAATGTCGGGTTCAATGCCGTGGTCGGGCGCCCGGTCGACGAATGGGGTTTCGACCCCCAGCGTTTCGAGGATATGCGTCGTGGATCCTGGGATATCCACCATCGCGTCAAGGATATGAACCTCTCCGGTGTTTATGCGTCCCTGAACTTCCCGTCGTTCCTTCCCGGTTTCGCCGGCCAGCGCCTACAACTGAGCACCGACGATCGTGAACTTGCCCTGGCCGCGACGCGCGCCTACAACGACTGGCATATCGAGGAGTGGGCGGGGCCTTACCCCGATCGCATAATCCCGTGTCAGATCCCGTATTTCCTCGATCCGGAAATCGGCGCACAGGAGATCTACCGTAACGCGGAGCGCGGGTTCAAGGCCGTGACCTTCTCGGAGGGGCCGCACGCCCTGGGGCTGCCGTCCGTGCACTCGGGCCACTGGGATCCGATCATGCGTGCGTGTGCGGAGACCGAAACCGTGGTCAACCTGCACATCGGTTCGTCGAGCACTTCGCCGAGCACCTCGGCGGACGCGCCGCCGGACGTATCCGGCACGCTGTTCTTCGGTTATGCCATGTTCGCGACGGTGGACTGGCTGTTCTCCAAGATCCCGGTGCGCTTCCCGAACATCAAGATCGTGATGTCGGAAGGCGGAATCGGCTGGGTTCCCGCGCTTCTCGACCGGCTCGACCATATGACCACGTACTCGTCGATGTACGGCACATGGGACGGTCTCGATATTTCGCCGGCGGATGTGCTGCAGCGGAACTTCTGGTTCTGTGCCGTGGAGGATCCCAGCACGATGGTGCTGCGCGAGCGGATCGGTATCGACCACATCCTGCTCGAAGAGGACTACCCACACAGCGACAGTCTGTGGCCGCGCACCATGGAGGTCGTCAACGAGTCCATGAAGGGCCTCTCGGCCGACGAACTGCGCAAGATCACCTGGGAGAATGCGGCGCGGCTCTACCGGCATCCGGTGCCGCAGAGCGTGATCGACGATCCGAACAGCTTCTGAGAGCCGCTGCGCCGGGCCCGGTTACTCGGACGGGCCCGGTCAGCCGAAGAAGAGGCGATCGCGGGCGACCGCCGGATCGAGGGGAACGCGGGCGCGCTGCGGATCGTGCGGATAGGTCTGCACGTCCCGCAGGTGGCGAGCCGCGATCACCCGCGCCGATGCGGCGTCGCCGTCCTCGATGCACTGCAGGATCTGTCCGTGGACGGCCAACGCCTGCGCCCGTTCGGTGAGCGGAATACTCGTGGGATCGGCTCGTTCGCTGGCCCAATCCGTGACATGACTCGACCACAGGGATTCGAGGGCGCCTGCCAGCACTATCAACGAGTGGTTGCCACACAGCTGTACGACGGATTCGTGGAACCGCCGCGACAGCGTGGTCGCGGCCACGAGATCGTCGACCTCGCGCAGCGACTGTTCGTGCAGGGCGCGCAGCACGGGCACGACCGTCTCGGCGCGGTCGTCGCGTTCGGCGCACAGGGCCGCGCACATCGGTTCGACCTCGTGGAGTGCGCGACCCACATCGGTGATATCGGTATCGGACATCGCGAGCACCATCGAGAGGCTGTAGGCCACATTGCCGGGAGTGGGGCGGTGCACCACCGCCCCACCGCGGTTGCCACGACGGACCCGCAGTAGCCCCTCGGCTTCCAGGATCCGCATCGCCTCACGCAGGGACTGGACGTTGACCGGGTACTGGTCGCGCATTTCGGCTTCCTTCGGCAGGATATCGCCCTCGGCGAGGTCGCCCCGAAGGATCCGTTCCCGGATCTGGTCCGCCACCATCTCGGCCAACCGCCGCCAGCGCAGATTGCCCGGGTCGGGAACCGGAGACCTGTGGTCGTGTCCCGGTACGGGCACCGCCGTCACATCCTTCCGATCTGGAAACGTCGATTCGCATTAAATTACCAAACTTAGTGAAGTTCGGATCCGGCGCCGGTCTGCCCGTGCGTCAGGGCTGCGGCTGTCCGCCCTCGCCGAACAACGCCGCCACCGCCCCGCAGGTGTCGCGTCCGGTCAACCGCCGCGCTCGTAGAGCGCGCGGACAGTATCGACCGTATCGGCCTCGGCGGGGGATTTGTCGTCGCGGTAGCGCACTACGCGAGCGAACCGCAGCGCCATGCCGCCGGGGTAGCGGGTGGAGCCCTGGACCCCGTCGAAGGCGATTTCGACGACCTGTTCGGGTCGCAGGCGCACCACATAGCCGTCGGTCGGGC
The DNA here is from genome assembly GCF_000308515.1 of Nocardia carnea NBRC 14403. Lineage (GTDB taxonomy): Bacteria > Actinomycetota > Actinomycetes > Mycobacteriales > Mycobacteriaceae > Nocardia > Nocardia carnea. Next base: position 36,743 of record NZ_BAFV01000111.1, read on the forward strand.
CGTCGGCGAGTTCGGTGAAGCGCTCGGTTTGCCATGCCAGCATGGCGTCGGTCATCCCTTTGAAGGTCTTGCCCAGCATCACGAAACCGCCGGCCGGATCGCGGGCGCCCAGGTGAATATTCGACAAGGTGCCGGTGCGCCGGCCGGAACCCCATTCGACGGCGAGAACGACCAGGTCCAAGGTGTGGACGGGTTTGACCTTCAGCCAGCCGGAGCCGCGGCGGCCGGCCTCGTAGGGGGCCGACGGCGACTTCGCCATCACCCCTTCGTGTCCGGCGGCGAGGGTGCGGTCCAGGAAATCCTGTGCCGCGGCGGGGTCGGCGGTCACCAGGCGGTCGACGCGCTGGGCGGCGGGGACGAGTGCGTCGAGTGCGTCGAGGCGGTCCCGGGTAGGGAGGTCGAGGAGATCGCTGCCGTCGAGGTGGAGCAGATCGAAGAAGAACACCGACAGGGGTTCGAGATCGCCGGGATGTTTGCGGCCGAACCGGGCCGCGGTGACCTGGAACCGCTGCGGCCGTCCGTCGGGCCGTAACGCGATGGCCTCGGCATCGGCGATCAGATCGGTGGCGGGCAGGGCGAGGGTGGCCGCGACGACTTCGGGGAGCCGGGAGGTGACATCGTCGAGACTGCGGGTGTATACCGAGACCGCCGACCCGGCGCGGTGGATCTGCACGCGTGCGCCGTCCAGCTTCGCTTCGAATATCGCGGTCCCGCCGAGTCGCTGAAGTGCGTCGCCGACCCCGGTCGCGGTCTGTGCGAGCATCGGCCCGACGGGGCTCCCCGCGCGGAGCCGGAACTCCGCCAGCGCCGGCCGACCCCCGGTGAGCGCGGCGGCGGCCACGGTGGGCAGGGCGCCGGCCAGCATCGCTGCGCGCCGGACCTCGGCCGCGGGTATCCCGGCAGCTTCGGCGATCGCATCGGACATCACGCCCGCGAGCGCGCCCTGGCGCAGTTCACCACTGAGCAACCGGCGCAGGAATACCTGCTCGGTGCCGGTTGCCGTCTCGAACAGTTCGCGCACCAGATCGGCGCGTATGGTCCGGGACCCCTTCCCGGCGACCGCTCCGATCCGGGTGAACCGGGCGTCGACATCGGCGACGGTGAGCATCGGAGTGGCGGCAGGCGGCGGCAAGGTGCGCAGCGCTGCCCAGCCCACACCGATCTGGCGTTGTGGTAGTTCGCCGGAGAGCCAGGACGCCGTTACCGCGATCAGGCGCGCGTCGCCGTCTGCCGCGATGTGGTTCAGCAGTGCGGCGAGACGCCGGGTTTTGGCCAGCCGCGCCGAAGCGGACGCGATCTCGGCGGACGCGGCGGCGACCTCGGCTAGCAACACGTCAACAGCCTGGCACGGACACCGGCTACGGGCAATCGCCGTCGCGGTGAGGGGCCGGTCGTGTCGGCCGGGAACAAACAACTTCCGGACAGCCTCACCGAGGCACCGAGGCCACATGTGGTGGGGCCCAGCCTTTCGCTACCTGGCGGACCGCCTGTGGCCACACCAGTCCGCCTGCATGCTCTTGCGGTGAGGAGAGCCCACCAGTTTGTTCCGGAGAGCGTTCAGCATTCGCTGTGCGCCGGGATACCGCGTAGGCGCTCGTCCAGCCAGATCATGGCCTCGGGATAACCGAGACCCGCCGCGATGAGGTGTTCGCCGGGCACACTGCGATAGATCGCGGTGACACCCAGCGCACACTGCTCCCGGTAGAGATTGCGCGCGCCCTCGGCGGGGATCCAGAACTCCTGTTCACCGTTGTAGATGTAGAGCGGGGTCGCCGACGCGATTCCCGCCATCCGGGTCACCACGTAGATATCGTGGGCCAGTGCCGAGCGCAGCGGGTCGGCGATATTCGCCACGATATCGATCGGCAGGTGCAGGACACCGGGGAGCGCGAAAACGCTGATGCATTGGTCCTTTATCGGTGAGGTGGCCACCCATTGGGCGAGGTGGTTCATCCGGGCCAGAAGCTCGGGTCGCTCGCGCGCGATACCGAATACGGCCGCCATGAACACGCCTGAAGCCAGATTGCCGTCCATGCTGCGGGACAGGATCTCGTAGTCGGCGGGCACCCCGCCGAGCGCGGCACCGGCCAAGGACGGTGCGAGGTCGGGTGCGTAACTCTCGATCAGTTTCACCGCACCGTGTGTGGCGATCGCACCGCCGGAGTAGCCGGTCATGGCGAACCTGCTCGCGCCGAACTCGGCCGGGCGCCAACCGCGTACCGCCCGGACCGCATCCAGCACCGCGTG
>NZ_BAFV01000110.1 GCF_000308515.1 Nocardia carnea NBRC 14403
TCACCACGGCTACCGCCCTCCCTGTAACGCTGAAGCACCGCATCTGGAAGACCAGGCAATCTGGCGGCGTCGGCGTCGGCACGGCTGCCCGATCCAGCCGCGGTCCTGCCGGCACCGGCAGAGCCTTCGCTCTGACGCCTGGCCAGATCGACCATACCTTCGACGATCCCTCGGATAGGCGAGAGAATCGCGTCTCCGAATTTGCGTGCAAACCCCGCCACTACATCCTCCAGCCCCGGATGGGGTTTCTACTAACGCCGTTCACCACACCCTGAGCCGTGTGCGTTCCGATCGAGACCGGACGCAAAAGCGTCGAATCTCAACGCCGACCGTATGGATGCTCGTCGACATGACCGAACGCGGATAGTGCTATGCATCCACCTGAACCTGTCATACCGCGCCCTGCCCGGACCGAAGCGCCGTGTATCGCATCGAACCAATCTTCAACTATTCCCAGGGCTGATAGCCCAGTCGGCCGGGGCATTCCGGCCCGGGCTTCACCGACCCGGATCATTCCGGCCCCGATCGACGGCTTCCGGTCGGGGTGGGATCGGCAGGTATCGGCGAAGGTTCGGCCGGTGCGTCAATGTCTGCGTTGCTGCCGGTCGCCTTGTCTTCGGCAAGTCCTGTGAGGGGCAACCGCGTATCCGGTGCAAACACCTGCGCTGCACCGCCGGCATCCGATTGCGGCTTCGGGACTGCTGCTCCACGATCACCGTTTTCGGTCGGCGAGGGTGCCGTCACCTGCACATCGGGGCGTTCGGTGGCCGGCGCAACCCGTGGCGTTTTATTCCTGGCCCGCGACCAGGGTGTAGCGCGGGGCGGGCCACTGGACGGTTGCTGGTTATTCTGCCCCGAAACGGCCGGTCCGCGTCCCGCGCCTCCCTGTGGCCTGTTCGCCGCACTATCGGCGGGACGCTGACTGTTGTTCTGCGCCGACGCTGCCTGCGGCTGCCCCGGTGTAGCCGCCGCCGGAGGCGTGGCCGCCGCAGGTACTGCACCACCAACAGTAGCTGTGCCATGCTGCTCCGGTCCGGTTTCGTTTCGACCCGATTCGTGGACGGCGGCATTGCCGTCACCGGTCGATTCACCAGTCGAGGAGATCCGAGCCTCTCCGGAGGAATCAGTCCCCACCGCTGCTGGAGTCGCCCCTGAGACCGGAGGACCCACCGAACTCGATGGCGCGGCCGACGCGGCGGCCGGGAAAGCATCGGGGGAAGCAGTCGCCGTATTCTGCGGCGCGCCTGCGGGTTGGGCCGCGTCGGCCGGCCCTGCGGCGCTATCCGCAACTTGTTGCCCGGGTGTAGAGGAACCGCCGTCCGAAGCCTTCCCGGCAGGAGTGTCCACGCCCGGATATTGCATATCGGGCAACCAGCTGGGCAGCGTACGCATCATTTCCGGCACCCAACTGGGCAGTGTGCTCGGCAGGGCTCCAGGTTGCGACGGGACGACCAGCGGTTCGTCGGTAGCCGGGTAGGGCCAATCGGCGGCGGGTACCTCCAATCCGGGAGTCGCGAAATCGAGGCGGTCGAGCTTCTCACCGAGTTTTTCGCCGTGGGAGGCCATCTCATCGGCATGCTTTTCCAGATCCTGGACGTAGCTGTCGACCGCTTCGGGATCGAGGTGGTATTTCGAGTCGTTGCCGGGCGACGACGGCAGGGCGAAGTCGGGCGGGAGCAGGGAATCGCGAATGAGCCGGTCGAACTTCTCCAGCATTGGCTCGAGGGCCTTTGCTGCCACCTCGGCCACGATGTACCACATGATTGTCTCGGCCGCTTTTTTGAGTAGCCAGCGCGCGGCGGCGGCGACCATGGGCCCGGTCACCGCACCCGCGGGCGTGAACATGCTTGCCACGAAACTGGCGGCGAGCGCGGCAAGTTCGATGAGTACCGCGATCTGTATCGCTTCGATGACGTCCGCCGCAACGTCGAGCGCGGTCGCAGCCACGTCGAATGCGGAATCCAGATCCGCCATCTTCTCCTGGCGGTAGGCCCACATCACCAGAATCGTCTGGTACGAGTTACCGGACATTGCCGATCCCATATCACCGAGGGTGTTCGTCGCCGCGTCGAAGGAATCGCGGACGTCGGTGGCGAACTCACGGACGTCCTGGCTCAGCTCCCGGACCTGGTCCACATCGACATCGGGGTACGGAATGCCGCATACGTTGAGAAAGAGGACGACCTCGCTGGGTATGTGAATACTCAAATCGCGGACCTTCTCACGCCGCAGATCGTCGCGAGAAATCCAATTGTCCGGGCCGTGAGGTGTCACGAGTCGACACGGACCGGCGCCCGTTGCGGTACAGCGTCTTACCTGTAGTCGACATCAGCGGACCGCCGAAAACGGGCATTTCGGGTGTCGGCACACCGCGGGATGCGGCTGGAGCTGCAGCAACATTCGGACTTCCCGCACCTCGTTCCGTTCGCAATTCGACCTCGGCCGACGCACCGACGCTGGAAGCCGCGGCGCCCGAACAGACTACCCAATGCCGAGTCACCCCCCGGTTTGTTCGACCACCCGTCGGACCGGGGACCGACCGTTGCCGACAACGGGCCGGCGGCCGGAGTCACGGCGGTCTCCCCGCCTCGGTACCGAGACCGGAACCAGCGCACGAGCCCCTCGGGGACGAATACGGATGGACTCCGCCGATCCACCCGCCACTCCGTAATTTCGCAGGTCGACCGGCTTCCCGTCGCGGCCGCGGAGGTGTTCGGCCAGACGATCCAGGGAGGCGTGACGAGCCCGATCGAGTGACCAACCGGTCAGCACAGCACATAACCGCATGCGAGTTTTGGGGGAGACCCAGAACGGTCTGACGACGCCAACTATCCCCAGTACGGAGAAGAACGCCCCTACTCGGCGACGCCGAAGCGGTGCCCCGTCGGCCATACAGCTCGACCGTTCGAGCGCCCCATCCCGAGCGCTGTCCGGCGCCACCGGCGAACTCATCACACTGGCTTCGTCGCCGTCCGAGAGGGCACGACACCGCCTGGGAACGCAGCGTGATCGTTCAAATCACCGTCTGTCCACCGTCGATGGTCAGTACTGCACCTGTTGTATTGCGTGCTGTATCTGCGGACAGGAACGCGATTGCCGCCGCGATCTCCCCCGGTCGGGAACCCTTTCCCGTCAGCGGTGACAGGCGGCCGAGCAGGTCGATATCGGCTTCAGGCCCGAACCCACCCCCGCCTGCAGTCATCGGGGTCAGTACATGCCCGGGACAAACCGCGTTCACACGGACGCCACGGCGCGCGTATTCGGCCGAGAGCGCCTTGGTCAACCCGATAACTCCCGCTTTGGAGGCACTGTAGGCGGCGCCGTAAGGCACCCCGACCAGGCCCGCAGTGGAGGCGACGTTCACAATGCTCCCCCGGGTTTTCAGGAGGTGGGGGAGCACGCGTTTGCTGATGTAGAACGGGCCATTGAGATTTACTCCCAGTACTTTCTGCCATGTCTGGTCGGGAAGTTCCTCGGTCGGCCCGTTGCCGAGGATGCCCGCGATATTGCAGACGATGTCCAGCTTGCCGAGATGCTCCACCGCACGTTCGACGAGCCGCGCGCAGGAATCCGGATCCGCGGTATCGCACGGCACTCCGAACACTCTTCCCTGCGCTTCGGCAGCCAATGTGCGCGTAGCCGTCAGCAGTGCGTCTTCATTGATATCGGCGGCGACGATATCGGCGCCTTCCCGGGCGAACAGTTCCGCTGTGGCGTATCCGATTCCGGACGCAGCACCGGTGATGAGGACTGACTTTCCTGCGTAGGTCATGGTTCATCCTTACGATCGGGTACGGGAACTCGCTGTTACCGGAGTTCGGTATGGCGTTTCATGCTCGGGTCACCCCACGAAGACACGTTTGATAAATATGAATGTGTGCGATCCGGGTGATCGTATGCATGCGGGCCACGGTGAAACTCGCGTGGTCTCGTTGAACGGAAACGTCACCCGAATCGGGCAGTGACGCCAGCGCATATGCCATTCATCGGCAGGTTGACCGGTCTGTTGTACGGGATGGCGGCGGACCGAAATCGGTCGCCGCCGCGGCTCGGAAGGGGGACGCCGGGGAGGGCTCGGCCGGCGCGCTGGCCTCGTGAGCAGAAGGTCGCCCGAGCCCGGCAAGCGCAGCCGTGTCGGCCCGTGCTCAGCTCGTCCCGCGCACCACGAGTTCCACGGGTAACCGCGCCGATTCCACGTCGTGTCCGCCGACGAGCTCGAGTAGTTTGCCGACCGCGGTCGCACCGATTTCCCGCGCGGGTGAGCGAACCGTTGTCAGCGGGACGGGCAGTTGGGCGGCGACCGGGATGTCGTTGTAGCCGACGAGGGCGAGATCGCCCGGAAGCGTCAGTCCGAGGTCTCGGGCCACGCCGAGCACGCCGATGGCGATGGTGTCGGTGACGGCGAAAACGGCCCGTGGGCGGTCGGGCCGGTCGAGGAGTTCACGGCCCGCAGCGACGCCGCCGGCGACCTCGAAGCTCGATTCGGCGATCCGGTGCGGTGGCAGGGTGATTCCGGCTTCGGTCAGGGCGTCGGAGAATCCGAGCATCCGGTCGCGTGCCGTGGTCGCGTGTTCGGGGCCGTTGATGACGGCGAGGTCGGAGTAGCCGCGGTCGAGGAGGTGGCGGGCGGCGAGGTAGCCGCCGAGGCGGTCGTCGCCGACGACGAAAGGGAGTCCGGCATCGGCGTGGCGGGTGAGCGTGAGGGTCGGCAGCGGGCCGATCGGCAGCGATTCCAGGAAGGGGCCGCCGGGGATGTGGAGGCTGCTGAGCAGTAGTCCGTCGACCTGCCGGCCGAGCAGTAGTTCCACCGCGCGCCGTTGTGCGTCGAGGTCGTCGGGCGGGCTCGACAGCAGCACCGAGTAGCCGGCGCGAGTGGCGGCCTCTTCGATGCCCTGGTAGGTCGTGGCGACGACACCGTCGGTCAGTCGTGGCATCACGACACCGAGGGTGGTGGTTTTACGCGTCCGCAGGCTGGCCGCCCACAGGTTCGGTTGATAGCCGATTTCGGCGGCCACTTCGCGGACGCGGCGGGCCGACGGCGTCCAGCCGTCCACGGGTTCGTCCTGGCGCAGCACCCGGGAGACCGTGGAGATATGCACCCCGGCGCGCTCGGCGATCTCCTTGAGGGTCGGAGCGCGGGAGGGTCGGTGCATCGCGGCGTCGGGTCCTTCCAGGTTTGACTGTCTTGCGAGGCAAGTCTAGCGTAGCCATGCAAACGTTCTCGCAATCGTTCCTGCAAACGTTTTCTACCGTTTGCGCGGAGCGCACATCCCGCCGGAGGCCGCATGTCCCAGTCGCTGACCCAGCTGTTCGATCTCGATTCACTCCTCACGCCGGAGGAAATCGAAATCCGGTCCACCGTGCGCAAATTCGCCGCCGAACGGATCCGTCCGCATATCGCCGAATGGTTCGAGGAAGGCCGCCTCCCGGCGCGTGAACTGGCCGTCGAACTCGGCTCGCTGGGCGTACTCGGTATGCATCTGGAGGGATATGACTGCGCCGGAACGAGCGCCACCGCCTACGGCCTGGCCTGCCTCGAACTCGAGGCAGTCGACTCCGGTATCCGCAGCCTGGTGTCGGTGCAGGGTTCGCTGGCGATGTTCTCGATCCACCACTGGGGCAGCGAGGAACAGAAACAGCAGTGGCTGCCGTCGATGGCCGCCGGCCGGGCGATCGGCTGCTTCGGCCTCACCGAACCCGATCACGGCTCCGACCCGGCCGGAATGCGCACCCGCGCGGTGCGCGACGGCGGCGACTGGGTGCTCAACGGGAAGAAAATGTGGATCACCAACGGCTCGATCGCCGATATCGCGGTGGTCTGGGCCCAGACCGAAGAGGGTATCCGCGGTTTCATCGTTCCCACCGACACCCCGGGGTTCTCCGCCCCCGAGATCCGGGCGAAGATGTCGCTGCGCGCCTCGGTGACCTCCGAACTCGTCCTGGAAGACGTCCGGCTGCCCGCCTCGGCAATGCTGCCCCTCGCGCAAGGTCTGCGCGGGCCCCTCACCAGCCTCGGCGAGGCCCGGTTCGGCATCGTCTTCGGCGCGATCGGCGCCGCCCGCGACTGCCTGGAAACCGCGATCGACTACGCACAGACCCGCGAGGTCTTCGGCAAACCGCTGGCCGGCTACCAGCTCACACAGGCCAAGCTCGCGGATATGGCGCTCGAAGTGGGTAAGGGACATCTGCTCGCCTACCACCTGGGCCGAATCAAGGACCGCGGCGAGATCACGCCCGAACAGGTCAGCACCGGCAAACTCAACAATGTGCGCGAGGCCATCGCCATCGCCCGCGAATGCCGGACCATCCTCGCCGCCAACGGCATCACCCTCGAATACCCGGTGATCCGGCACGCCAACAACCTCGAATCCGTGCTCACCTACGAGGGCACCTCCGAGGTCCATCAGCTGACCATCGGCAAGGCGCTCACCGGTTCGGCAGCCTTCCGGTGACCGGCGCACTGGACGGCCTGGTCATCGCCGATTTCGGCCGCGTCCTGGCCGGTCCGTACGCAACGATGCTGCTCGCGGATTTCGGTGCGGAAGTGATCAAGGTCGAACGGCCGGAAACCGGCGACGATACGCGCCGCTGGGGTCCGCCCTGGGCGGGAACGGAATCCACCTATTTCCTCAGCGTGAACCGCAACAAGAAATCGGTCGCGCTCGACCTGTCGGATCGCGAAGGTCTCGCCGCGGCGCGGGAGCTGGTGGCTCGCGCAGATGTCGTCGTCGAGAATTTCCTGCCCGGCACGATGGAACGGCTCGGGCTCGGATACGACCAGGTCACCGAGATCAATCCGGATATCGTCTACTGCTCGGTGACCGGTTTCGGCCGCGAGAACACCATGCCCGGATACGACCTGCTCATCCAGGCGGTCGGCGGTTTGATGAGCATCACCGGTCCCGATCCCGCCACCCCCACCAAAGTCGGTGTCGCCGTGGTCGATGTCATCACCGGCCTGCACGCGGCCCTCGGCATCCTGGCCGCGCTCCGGCACCGGGACCGAACAGGCGAGGGCCAGCGGGTGGAGGTCAACCTGTTGTCGTCGCTGCTGTCCGCCCTGACCAACCAGACCTCCGGCTACATCGGAGCCGGGGTGGTCCCGCAGGCAATGGGCAACCGGCATCCGAGCATCGCTCCCTACGAGGTGTTCGCGACGGCCGACCGGCCACTGGTGCTGGCGGTCGGCAACGACCGCCAGTTCGCCGCGCTGGTCAAGGTTCTCGGGGTCGCCGAAATGGCCGACGACGAACGCTTCGCCACCAATACCGCCCGGGTCGCCCACCGCGACGAACTCCGCACCACGCTGGCGGATCTGCTGGCGGCCGACGGGGCCGATGCCTGGTACACGGCGCTGTCCGCAGCACGGGTGCCGTGCGGACCGCTCAACGATATCGCCGGCGCGATCGGCTACGCACAGAATCTCGGCCTGTCCCCGGTGATCGGTATCGACGACCAGGACTCCGGCACAGTTGCGCAGATCGCCAACCCGATCGGGCTCAGTGCCACCCCGGCGACCTATCGCACGGCACCGCCACGTCTCGGGGCGGATACGGCCGGCTGAGCGAAACAATGAGGTGATGTTCCCGCCGCATGTCCGCGCCGATGCGGACCTCTATGGGGGCAGCCCATGTCACCGCGAACAGCAGTAATCCCCGCCACGAACAGCATGCCCGGGGCACATATGTGCCCCGGGGATTACTGCTGCTTCGGCCACCGCTCTAGAGGTTCAACACACACAGCCGTTCGGTTGTCAGCTCCCGCGCGGTCGACTCCGGCCCCTCTTTTGTATTGCCGGACTCGCGAATCCCGCCGTAGGGCATATTGTCGGCGCGGAAGGCCGGGGTTTCGTTGATCAGGACACTGCCGAATTTCAGTCGTTCGGTAGCGGCCAGCGCCTTGCTCATATCGGAGGTGAAAACACCCGCCTGCAAACCGTATTTCGAATCGTTCGACAGCGCGATCGCCTCGTCGAACGAGCCCACGCGTACCAGGCTCAGGACGGGTCCGAAGATTTCTTCCCGGATGAGGTCGCAGGCCGGACCGACATCGGTGAGCAGGGTGGGCTCGAGGATTCCGTCCGGCCGGACACCACCGCCGGCCCGCACGACGGCACCGGCCGATTCCGCCTGTCCGATCGCGGTGGTGATGCGGTGTCTCGCCTTGTCGTCGATGACGGGCCCGCAGAGCACCTGCTCGTCGGCAGGGTCGCCCACTCCCAGGCGGGACATCCGTTCCGTCAGCAACGCCCGGAGGTCGCCGGCCACGGCATCGTTCACATAGATCCGCTGGACCGAAACACAGGTCTGCCCGGCGAAACCGAAGGCGTTGGGCACCAGTTTGTCCGCGGCCTGTTCGAGATCGGCATCGGACTCGATAATCGCCGGGCTGGCATTCCCGAGTTCGAGCAGCACTTTCTTCCGCGACCCGGCCCCGGCGATATGCCAGCCGACGGCGGCCGAACCGGTGAAGCTGATGGCCGCGACCCGCGGATCCTCGACGATCACCGCGCTGATCTCGCCGGGATCCCCCGGGACGACCGACAGGTAGCCCTCCGGCATACCGGCGTCCGCGCAGATATCGGCCAGAACGAACGATGTCAGCGGTGCCTGCGGCGCGGGTTTGAGTACGACCGGGCAGCCGACGGCGAACGCGGGGGCCAGCTTGTGCGCGACGAGGTTGAGCGGAAAGTTGAACGGGGCGATGGCGGTGACGACCCCGATGGGCATCTGCCGGGTGAAGCCGATCTTGCCGACGCCCGCAGCCGTCGCGTCCATCGCGACACCGCGGCCGGTGTGGGTCCGCGCGACCGCCGCGGCGAGCCGGAAGGTGTCCGCGGCCCGGTCCACTTCCGCGCGGGCCGAACCGATCGGTTTGGCGACTTCGGCGCAGATCAGGTTCGCGAGCACCGGCTTGCGCTCGAGGATGAGTTCGGCGATCCGATCCAGTATCGCGGCGCGGATATGCGCCGGAATCTGCTGGTCGAGGGTGCGATACGCCAGCTCGACCGCCTCCGCGGCCGCACCGGCCGACGCATTCGCCACCCGGCCGACGAGAACACCGTCATAGGGATTGACGACCGGCGATGCCGTATCGGTGAAGATTTCCCGGTGCCCGATACGCACTCCGCGTTCCGGAACAGTCTGTGCTGAGCGCTCGTCGAGCGATGTCATTCTTCTACTCGTCTTCCTGGCGATCGTCGATCAGTTGAGCACGTGATCGGGTGAACGGGCCGGCTCCGCGTCCGCTGTGGCAGCGGGGATATCGCCGTGCCGGATCTCCCGGTAGACGCGGCTGCGCAGTTCGGCGAATTCGCGGGTGGCCTTGGTGGCGATCTGATCGCGGTCGGCGCCGAGATGGGTTTCGATGAGGTCGACTACCTGGGTCGGTTTCTTACCGAGCACCAGGACCCGGTCCGAGAGGTAGACGGCTTCGTCGATATCGTGGGTGACCAGCAGGATGGTGATACCGAGATGCTTCTTTACCCGTAGCGTCAGATCCTCGAGGTCCGCCCGGGTCTGGGCGTCGACCGATGCGAACGGTTCGTCCATGAGAACGATCGCCGGTGCGTAGGCCAGGGCGCGCGCGATGGCGACCCGCTGTTGCATACCGCCGGAAAGCTGCCACGGATACTTCTGCACATGCTCCTTCAGGCCGACCTCCACGAGCGCGGCCATGGCCGTTTCCTTGCGCTGTTTCTTGTCTTTGGTCGTGGAGCGCAGCGGCAGCATCACATTGTCGAGGACCGACATCCACGGCATTAGGGAGCGCGAATAGTCCTGGAAGACGATCGCCATTTCGGCGGGTGGTTCCGTGATCTGGCGTCCGCGCAGCGAGACGATTCCGGCGGTCGGGGCGATCAGTCCCGAAAGGCATTGCAGAAGTGTCGTCTTGCCGGCTCCCGAGGGCCCGACGATGCACATGAATTCGCCGGATCGGACGGTGACATCTATCCCGCCCAGCACCTGGTGATCGCCGAAGCTCTTGGACAGGTTCTCGACGACGAGCAGTTCGTCGCTCGGCGCCGGTGTGCCGGCGGCAGAGTTGGCAGATGCGCTCATTGTCAGGCTCCTAAGCGTTCTTCTTGTTGTGCCAATCGAGGACTTGCGTTTCGATCAGGCGGAATCCGAAGTTGAGCAGATAACCCAGCACACCCAGCATCACGATCCCCGACCACATGTTGAGGATGTTGAAACTGCGCTGTGAATCCAGAATGAAATAACCGATACCGCCGGGCGATCCGATCATTTCGGTCACCACCATGACAACGGTGGCGATGGTCAATGCGAGCCGGGCGCCGGCGAAGATCTGCGGGGCGGCATTGGGCGCGTAGATATAGCGGATACGGTCGCCGAGCGGGAGCCGGTAGCTGCGGGCCATGCTGAGCAGGACCGGTTCCACCGAACGCACACCGTCGATGGTGTTCAGCAGGATCGGCCACATCGATGCCAGCGCGATCAGGAACACCTTCATGGTGTCGCCGATCCCGAGGAAGATGGTGGCGATCGGCAGCAGGGCGACGCCCGGTGTGGAGCGGAGGAATTCCAGGATCGGCCGGACCGCCTCCTCGAAACGCGGCAGCAGTCCGAGGAGAATCCCACCGAGCACACCGACGATCAGCGCGAAACCGAAACCGACGACGATCCGGAGCAGGCTGGGGACCAGGTTCTCCGCGATACCGTCGAAGAACCAGACCTCGGCGACGCGGTCCAGAATGTCGGCCAGCGGCGGGAAATAGAACGAGGAACTACCGGCCGAAGCCACGAGCCAGGCGACGACGAGAACGATGGGGAGCCAGATCTCCCAGGCCAGGGCGGTGACACGTTTCATGCCGGACGCTCCCCTCGAATACTCGGATGCCACCACAGCAGGCGACGTTGCGCGGCGACGATCAGGGTGTTGATGAGCAACCCGAGCACACCGGCCGTGATGGCGTAGGCGAACACCTCGGGGCGCTGGAAAGCCTGCTCCATATGCGACAACTCCAGGCCCAGGCCTTCGGCGCCACCGATGTATTCGGCGCTGATCGTCATCAGCAGCGCCATCGTCGCCGCCAGCCGCAAACCGGTGAAGACGAGCAGCGTCACGCTGGGAACCCACAGGTAGCGCAGGCGATCGGCCAGGGAGATCCGGAATACCCGGACCACCCATTTGTGTAGCGGTTCGACCTGCTTGGCCGCATACATCGACTGGATGAGCAGGGGCCAGATCGCCGCGAGGACGATCATGGTGATCTCCATCTGGCTGGTGGCTCCGAAGAGCAGCAGCACCAGCGGCAGCAGCGCGATGGTCGGGATACTGCGGAAGAAATCGATGATCCACCGGGTGCTCTGGGTGGCGCGCAGCGAGGCCCCCAGCAGCAGCCCGAGCGGAATTCCGATGACGGCGCACAGGGCGAGGCCGGTGGCCCATACGCGGACTGTCGTGCCCAGAGCGGTCCAGTATTCGCTCGTTCCCCAGAGCCCGACGAGCGCCTGCGCGGCTTCGACGGGACTGGGCAGGGAATCGTCGTCGACCATCGAGCTCATGGCGATGAGCTGCCATATCAGCAGTACGGCGGCGATAGCGGCGAGTTTGGTGACGAGCCCGGTACGGCGACGGCCGGCCGAGCCGGTATCGGCCTTACCTGCGGCCGCAGGCCTCGCCCGGGTTTCCGCCCGGGTCGTGGGTGCGCTGGTGAGAGTCATATCGTTCACTCGGACTCGGCCAGCAGCTCATCGGCCGCCGGCTTTTCGGTCAGGATTTCGTACTCGACGGCCAGGGTCGCGATCTTGTCGAGCTGCTCGGCGGTCACCGGTTCCGCGGCGAATGTCTGGACGTAGGCGTTCTCGAGCTGCTCCGGGCTGAAACCGAGCTGCTCCCGGGCCACCTTCTCGGCGAGCTCGGTATTGCCGTTGACCGATGCTGCGGCCTCATAGATACCTTCGGCGAACTTCTGCACCGCCTCCGGGTTCTCGGCGATGAACTGCTCGCTCGCCACATACACCGAGGAGGGAACGCCCTTGTTACCCGGCACATCGGTGTTGTGCACCAGCTGCGCCTTCCCGGAAGAGATAGCGCTGGAGGCCAGGGGCTCGTTCGGGGTGGCGGCGTCCACGAAGCCCTGCTGGACCAGGTCGATCGTCTGCGCCGGCGGCACCTCGACGAACTCGATGGCGGCGGAATCACCACCGGCGCGGTCCACGATGGCGCGGATATTCATCCAGGTCTGCGTTTTGATGGCCGGAACGCCGACCTTCTTGCCGACCAGGTCTCGCACCGACTTGATCGGGCTCGACGGCGCCGACACCACACTGGCCGCCGACAGCTCGCCGTCCTCACCGTCGGTGGATTGCAGGCCTGCACCCGCGATCACCCGGATGGGCAGGCCCTGGGAGCGAGCCTGCATCAGGGTGATGGTGTCCATCTGCGCCACGTGCAGACCGCCGTTGAGCAGCTGCGGGACGGCATCGTTGGCGGATTTGTTCGCGGTGGGTGTGACGGTCAGGCCGCGTTCGGCGAAATTCCCCTCGCTGACGGCGACCCGTAGTCCGATACCGGACAGCCCGGGCGAACTGCCCACCTTGATATCGCTCACCGGCCCACCGGAACCGCTGTCGGAGGAGCAGGCCCCGAGCGTGAGGGCGAGGATGCCCGCCGCGGTGGCAGCGGCGGCGCGACGGACTACGGGTGCTGCGATGCACGCGAGGGACATGTCGAAACTCCGGTCTTGGTGATGGCGTGATAAATGCGCGGTTCGGCGTCGGGGCCTGTGGCCGGCGTCATGACAACAGGCGATTGTGCCCCGTATCACTTCTGGAGCGGCCGTTCCAGGGATGCTACGGTCCGGCGAGCCGGGAAGGAATCGCTCCTTTCCAGATGGCGCAATACCCGTGCCGCCGCCGGCCGCTCAGACCGTGAGAATTCGTTCGATCTGCCCGGCCGCCTGCCGCAGCGCGTTCCCCGATTGCACGAGGTTGCTGCGCACAGTGGGCGCCGAGAGGCTTATCGCGGCCACGGCGATACCGTCACGCACGATCGGCGTCGCTACACATACCTGCCCGAGGACCGATTCCTGGCGATCATAGGCCAGCCGGGTCGAGCGGATTTCCACCAGTTGCTGATGCAGCACCGATCGGCTGGCCACGGAATGCCGGGTCCGCCGCGGTAGTGCCTCCTGGAAGACACTCGCGAGCCGCTGCGGGGGCTGAAACGCGAGCATGGCCTTACCCAGCGCGGTGCAGGTGGCCGGCACCCGGCCACCGATGGCGGTGGGCGCGGGCAGGGTGCGCAACCCGACGATCTTGTCGACGATGACGACCTCGGGCCCGTCCAGGATCGCGAGCCGGGCTGTCATCCCGGACGCCGCGTACAACTCCCCCAGGTAGGGAGCCACGCGTTCCCGCAGCCCGCGCGGGCGGCAGTGGGCCACCTGATTGCCGAGTTCGAACAGTTTGTCGCCCGGTCGGTACTGCGTGCCCTCCTTCGATACGAATCCACTTTCGACGAGGTAGGCCAGCAGTCGATAGGCGGTGGAGGTGGGCACACCGACCCGGCGGGCGATATCGCTGACCCCCATCGAGGCGTCACCGTTGCGGAACTCGTCCAGCAACTGGAGCGCTTTGAGCACCGAGGCCGTCCCCCGTTGACCGTTCTTGTTCGTGTTTCCGTCCTCGGCCAGGCCGTCGGCGAAGCCGGGTTCTTCCATCAGTGCGGTCACGCGGGACCCCTCTCCAGGTTGTTCTGCAGTCCCCCCGCCGGTTGGCCGACAGCGTCTTTCGGTGTTGCCCGGTATCGGCCAGCCAACTTCTGTAGTGGTTGGTACAGTGATTGTAATGACCGTTCCAGTGAGCGGCAACACACCCGCCCATACCGAAACCCGGCAGGTACGCTGAGTTCCTCCCGTTCGGCAGCCCCGCCACCGGAAAGAGACGCCATGAACACCGCCCGACGGAATGCCCGCGGAGAAGCCAGTGTGCAGCGCATTCTCGACGCCACCGTGCAATTGGTCGGCCGGTACGGGTACGACAACACGACGATCGCCCGGATCACGAAATTCACGCAGCTGCCCGCCAGTTCGATCTACTGGTACTTCCGCGACAAGGACGAGCTCATCGCCTCCGCACTGGAGTACTCGTACACGCGCTTCGCCCGAGGCCGCCGATCCTGGCAGGGATTCGATCCCGCGGTGCCACTCGAAGACCAGCTGATCGGCGAACTCGAACCCGAACTACAGGCCTCGGAATCGGAGGCTCCGCTGCGGCTCGGCATCATGCTCGCGCTCGAAGGCAGTGCCGCCCGGTCGAAGATCCAGGAACCGTTCCAGCGCCGCCGCGCCGCCGCTCTCGAATCGATACGCAACTGGTGGGACGACGTCTTCGCCGCGTTCGACGCCGACGAGAACACCCGCGGCCCGGGGACGTGGTGGATGTCCACCCTGACCCTCGCCCTGATGGACGGCCACTACATCTCCGATGTCGTCGCGGACGGCCCGGCGGCGGTCGCCCACCGCAGCCGCATCGTCGGGCTGGTTCTCGCCTCGGCCTTCACCGCGCTGCGTACCGGCGCAGAACCGATCCCCACTGCCGAGCTGCCCACGCAGCCGCCGGCCCTGGCCGACGAGACCACCGGGCCGGCAGCTCTCCTGAGCGTCACCCGCCGGCTCGTCGCCGAGCACGGCTACGAAGGTGCGACGATCGGCCGCATCTGTTCGGCCACCGGGATGCAGCGCAGCTCGGTCTACTGGCGATACAAAGACAAGGACTCCCTGATCAAGGCCGCCGTGGCCGAACCGTTCCTGGAACTTCTCGCACCCTTGCACGCGCTCGGCGAGAAACCCTGGACCGAAGAGGTTTCGGCCGCCTTGAGCACGACCATGCGCGGCGCACACGACCACCCGGACACGATCAAGGCGGGTCTGCTGCTCAAGGTCCAGCAGTGGGATCCGCCGACCGCCGGTGGGCTCGCCGTCGCCGCCGGGACCGCGGGTGCCGAAACCGCGCTGGCGGAGTGGTTCGCCGAGGCCCTCCCGCCCACCGGCCGCGCGGAGGCGTTCGGGGAGCATCTGGCCTGGACCGTGCTCCGGCTGGTCGAAGGCCTGATGCTCCGCTCGGCACTCGGCCGGCCCGCACCGGTCGAAGCCACGACACGGCTGTTCGACGCCATGATGGACGGCGTCATGAACCAGTGGCCGACCTCGGTTGTCTGACGGTCAGTCGAGGCGAAGCCGATAGGTGTCCACGGGGCCGGTCTCCAGTTCCAGCCGGAAGGTGTTCATCACGCGGCCGACCATCATGTAGAAGCCGATGAGCAGGACGAGCTCCACGAGTTCGGATTCGTTGTATTCCGCGCCGACCGCGTCGAACACTTCGTCCGGGACCGTTGTCGTCCGGACGACGGCATCGGTGAAGTCCAGCAGCAGGATCTCGAACGGAGCGAACTCGCTCGCTGCGGCCTCACCCGAATAGGCGGCGACCGCCTCGATCTTCGACCGCGTGAAACCCACCCGTTCGGCGACGGCGGTGTGTTCGTGCCATTGGTAAGCGGCGCCGGTGAGGTGGGCGACCCGCAGGATGACGACCTCGCGGTGCACCGGGTCGAGCGAGCTGCCCCGGCTCAGGGTCTGGCCGAGGGCCAGCACCTCGGGTGCGCTGTTCTGCGAGTTCGCGATCATCCGGAAGATATTGATCTTCCGCTTTCCGGCCATGGCCCGGACCACGCGGTCGGGCGCATTGTCGGGGTCGAAGTACGGGATACGAGCCAAGGAACTCTCCTGACGTTCGGGGTGTTCGCTGCGTTCAGTACGTGCCGACTGCTTCGGCCGCAGGGGTCTGCTGCCGGAATCGGGTGAGTAGATCGTCGGCGGCGCGGATGAGCAGGGTGGAGTCGACGCCGACGCCGGCGAAGGCGACGCCACGGCGCAGCCATTCCTGGGCGGCGGCGATATCGGTGAGCATGATGCCGGCCGGGGTACCGATACGGCGGAGGGTTTCGACACCGCGGTCGATGGCCGCGATCACCTCGGGATGGGTGCGCTGCTCCGGGTAGCCCATATCGGCCGCGAGATCGGCGGGTCCGAGCAACACCCCGTCGACCCCGTCGGTCGCTGCGATCGCCTCGATATTGTCGAGGGCCGTGCGGGTCTCTACCTGCACCAGGAGGCACACATTGTCATCCGATGTCAGGACGTAATCGGTCCAGCGTCCCCACCGGGACGACCGGCCGAGACCGCTGCCCATCCCCCGCTGGCCACGCGGGGGATACCGCACCGCCCGTACCAGCTCGGCCGCCTGCTGCGCAGTGTCGACCATCGGGACCAGCAGGTTGCGCACGCCGATCTCCAGGTACTGCTTGATGAGCGCCGGATCTCCGTGCGGTAGGCGCACCACCGGTTGGGACAGTTCGGCAGCGCGACCGCCGAGTACCGTCGCCGCGGCGGCGATCCCCTGCAGTTGTTCGAGGACCGACCGCAGATCGTTGGGCCCGTGTTCGGCGTCGATCAGCAACCAGTCGTAACCGCATCCGGCGAGGATTTCGGCGGTGTAGCCGTTCGCGAGAACGGTCCACAGCCCGATCTGCTGTTCGCCTGTCGCCAATCGCTGTTTGAATCGATTGGGCGGGGTCGGCCCGGTGATGGACATCGGTGGGGTTCCTCGTTCAGACCAGTTGGAAGGAGATATCGCCGAGCCGGCCGTAGTCGGCGTGGACGACATCACCGCGGGTGAGAGCGACCGGCCGGGTGAAAGATCCCGCCAGCACGATATGCCCGGCTTCGAGACGTTCCCCGTGCCGATGCAGGCGCCGGGCCAGCCACGCGACACCGCGGGCCGGGTGGCCCAGCACGGCGCCGGCGAGCCCGGATTCCTCGACACCGCCGTTGAGATAGAGCAGGGCGCCGGCCCAGCGCAGATCGAGATCGTCCGGGCGGACCGGGCTGCCCCCCAGCACGATTCCGGCGTTGGCGGCATTGTCGGAAATGGTGTCGAAAATTCTGCGTGGGGCACCGGTTTCCCGGTCGAACTGTTCGATACGGGCGTCGATGATCTCCAGCGCCGGGGTGATCCGGTCGGTGGCGTTGAGTACATCGTTGATCGAGACGTCCGGGCCCTCGAGCGGATCGCGCAGCAGGAAGGCCAGCTCGACCTCCACCCGCGGTTTGATGAACCGCTGCGCGGCGATGGGGCTACCGCCCTCATAGACCATCTCGTCGAACAGCGTGCCGAAATCGGGTTCGTCGATCTGGCTGCTGACCTGCATTGCGCGGGAGGTCAGGCCGATCTTGTGGCCGACCACGCGCTGCCCTTCGGACTCTTTGATCCGCGCCCAGGCCCGGGACACCGCGTACCCGTCTTCGATACTCATCCCCGGGAACCGACCGGAGAAGTGCCGGATCTGTTCGCGGCGCTGCTCGGCGGTATGCAGTTCGCTCGCCAGCGCCGCGCAGGTCTGCGAGGTGAAGGCGGTCATCGGACGCCGATCCGGTCGCCCGCGGTCAGGAACTGTACTGCCAGCCGGTTGAATTCGTCGGCGCGTTCGAACTGGGCCCAGTGATCGCATCCGGTCATATCGATCACCTGCGCGTTCGGCAGGATCTCCCCGAGCCGCCGGGCATTGTCGAGGAACATGTTCGGTGCGTCCACGGCGGCGATGATCAGCGCCGGTTGCTGCAGCCGGGACCATTCTCCGGCGGAAAGGTCCTGGCCACCGGTGCTGAATGCGAGCAGATTCGCCATCGCATCGGCCATCTCGGGCTGCTGGTAGATACGCAACCGCACCCCGACGAGATCGTCGATGAGATCCGCCGGATCGAGCACCAGCCGGCCCATCGCCGCGCTCACCGATTCCCAGGACGGCGCCTGCGCGGCACCTTGGCGCCGGCGCCGGACATCGGCGCCGAACTTCTTCTCTTCCTCGGGATCGACGATGATGCCGGCCGGCGCCACCATCACCAACTGAGTGATGCGGTCCGGACGGTCCACCGCGAGCCGGGCCCCGACCCATGACCCGAGCGATACCCCGATCACCGCGGCACTGTCGATATCCAGCGCGTCGAGGACGGCGAGCGCATGCTCGGCATAGTCCGGGATGAGATAGGGACGGTCGGGTTTATCGGTATACCCGCAGCCGAGCATATCGATCCCGATCACCCGATGCGTCTGCGCCAGGGCGCCGTAGTTGGCGCAGAAATTCTCCAGGCTGCCGGCGGTTCCGTGCAGGAGCAGGACGACGGGGCCGTCGGGGTCGCCCGTCTCCAGGTAGCGGGTGCGGACCCCGGCGGCATCGACCCAGTCGAGGGTGTGCCGCACGGTATCGAGATAGGTCCACACGCTTCGATAGCGTTGCATCCTCGATCTACTCCGCGTGCCGGAAGGAGACCTGGGCCGCGGCCAGCTTCTCGCGCATCTGCGCCATCCACTCTTCCCGCGGCCGCGCTTCGGGGTCGCGTTCCACGAGCGCCTCGGTCTGGCGCATGATCTCGTCCTCGGAATCGGTGAGGTCGAGCGGTTCGCCGAGGGGCTGCTGCACGTACCAGGGCGAATGAGTGTAGACCTCGATCATGTTGCCGTCCGGATCGTCGATGTAGACGCTCCAGGCGTTGCCGTGGTTCTTGACGACCTCCACCGGGATCCCGGTCTCCTGGACATGACGCCAGAAGGCGCGCAGTTCGGCCAGAGTGGGAACGAGGAACGAGATCTGCGCGGTGGTCGGCGGTGTACCGGGTTCGCGGCCGGCGATCAGCGCGAGCTGATGATGCTCGGTGGGATCGGCCGAGAGGAACGCACCGGGACGCCGAGTCCCCGCCTTACCGGACTTTCCGAGCCCGGAATCGGTGACGACCATGCCGAATTCCCGGGTGTAGAAATCGATCATGGCATCGAGGTCTTTGCAGAAGATGCCCAGATGGGCGAGGCGCGGATTGAAATCGGGCACGGAAAATCCCTTTCGTGGTTCGGCTCGCTGCGAGAATCAGGCAGCGGCAACGGGGGTGAGAGTCAGCGCGGCCGCCAGCGGCGTGACGTCGGACAGCTCCTCGAGCCCCTGGATGAGTTCCAGCGCCTGCCCCGCGGACTCCGCTGAGACGGTGCGGGAGAAGCGCACATTGCGCCAGAACTTGTCGACGATCGATTCCATGGGCGTCGGATTGCCGAGCCAGCCCAGTGGTGCGCTGCGTTCGGCTTCCAGCACTCGGCCGTCGGTGAGGACGATCCGCAACCGGCTCGCCTGGTTGTTGCCCAGCGGCAGGTTCGGCAGCAGCCGGACCTTGCTCGCGATATCCAGAACCTGGGGGTCGTGGATGGCCGGCGCCACGTAATGCTCGAGCTCCGGACGGCCGCGAACGATGGCGTTCGCGACGCCGTAGGGGATGGTGAACAGCGATTTCGGCTGGTCGTCGGTCACCGTCGGGACCTGGTTGAGGAAATGGTCGACCCGGTTGGGCGGCACATCGAGTTCGACGCCCTGCACCTCGGTGACGGCGAACTCGTGCTCGGCGCGGATCTGCAGAACGGCCTCGATCGGATTGTGGTTGCCGTAGCACGACGGATGCAGTTTGTGCTGGCCGTGGACGTAGAAGGTGGTGCCCAGGTCTTCGACCATATTGTCCGGCGCCGGCTCCCGGCAGTACATGGAGAAGTATCCGACGCGACTCTCCAGCGCGTCCTTCACACCACCGAAGCCCCGTAGCGACAGCTGGCAGGCCAGGATGCCGTTATAGGCGGCCATGGCACCGGGCAGTTTGAACGAATGCGCCCCGTCCCAGATGCCCTGGAAGGAACCGGCCATGAGGTTGAGCAGGATTCCGTAGGCGTTGCACAGTTGATCGTGGTCGAGCCCGAGCAGGCGCCCGGCCACCGCGGTGGCGCCGAAGGCGTTGGAGGTGCCGCAGACCTCGAAGCTGGTATCGAAATCGAACCGGTCGGATACAGACACCCGGGCGGCCACATCGCCGCCGAGCACGACGGCCGTGAGCAGCTCCTTCCCGGATGCCCCGGTGTATTCGCCCACGGCGAGCGCCACGGGTTCGGTCGTGCTGCTGACGTGCCCGACCATCTTGCCCGCGTTACTACCCTCCGGTTCGGGGCCGGTCACCTCGAAATCGAACGACCGGGCCTGCAGCGAGGCGACCATGGCGGCATGGGGTAGCGGCATCCGCTCACTGCGTCCGGGGATCCCCGCCTCGGGCGCTGCGCCCCAGCTGCCGAAAAGCCCGAGTACAGCGTCGTTACCCGCCACCGACACACCCGACAGCGTGCAACCCAGCGTATCGATGAGCCGCTTCTTCGCCGCGAGCACATCGGATTCGCTCAGCGCCTCGAACGGGGTGTCGAGAACATGACCGACGATGCGGTCGATCAGTGCTGCTGTCATACAAGCCTCCAGAAGCGGGTCGCGCGGCAAGGGGGCCGGGACTATCGGCCGAGTCGAGACTAGAGCGGCCGGTTCCCGGCCGGAACATTCCCATTCCGCGCGTTGGAAAGGACGTCCAACCCGGGCGCGGATGCATTTCGAGCTAAACCGTAAAAGGCCCGGAGCAGCCGCGGAAAGAATTCCGCCCGCTATTCCATTCCCCGGAAGACGAGGCTCAGGGACTCACCGGGGCCGGGCATATCCTCGAGCCAAGTGCACGCGGCTCGTCGAAGGAGATCCTATAAATGCTGACCACAGCGAATACCCCGACCCCTATCGATTATTCCGGGCCCCGTACCGAGGACTGGACCGCGTACCGCGACCGCGCGATCGATGAGGGCCGGCGTTTCCTGGAGGCCGTGGACACCATCCGCGACACCATCCGCGCGGGCCGCGATACCGCCGAAGCGGAGGGCCGCGTTCCCGACGCGTCGGTCGAGGCGATGATCGGCACCGGCCTGTTCCGCGCCTTCACTCCCCTGCGCTACGGCGGGCTGGAGATGGCCCCCGCCGCGTTCTTCGAGGGCATCATGCGGATCGCCGAAGCGGATAGCGCCGCGGCGTGGATCGCCGGCCAGCTCAATGTGCACTCCTTCGAGATCGCCCTCATGGACGAACGTATGCAGGACGAGTTCTGGGGCGAGAATCCCGACGCCCGCGCCTCCAGTTCCTACGCGCCCATCGGCAAGTACGAAGAGGTGGACGGCGGCTACCGGCTGAACGGCACCTGGACCTTCTCCAGCGGGGTCGATCACGCCCAGTGGGTCATCCTCGGCGGCGGTGACCGCAACTTTGTTGTCCCGGTCGCCGATCTCACGATCGACCACAATAGCTGGGATGTACAGGGTTTGAAGGGCACCGGCAGCAAAGCGGTGACCCTCACCGACACCTTCGTCCCCGACTACCGCACCCACCTGCTGGTCGACACCTACAACGACGCCAACCCCGGCTGGGCGGTGAACAACCGGCCGCTGTACTGGGTGTCGTTCCCGTCGATCTTCAACTCGACCCCGGCGAACACCGCGATCGGCACCGCCACGGCCGGTATCGATACCTTCGTCGAACAGTCCCGGGTGCGGCTCACACGCCAGGGCACCGGTGCACCGGCGGCCCAGAACCCGTTCCTGCACCTGAAGGTGGCGAATGCCCTGACCCGTATCCGCACGGTCAAACAACGCCATCTCCAGAATTGGCGGGATCTGTTCGATGTGGCCTGCCGGGGCGAGGAAGCTCCCCCGCTCGAGCGGATGCGGATCCGGTTCGAAGCCGCCGATTCCATCGCGACCTGTTTCGAATCCTTCTCCGATATCTGGCCGATCGCCGGCGCCGCCGCGACCTCCAGCGCCAACCCCCTGCAGCAGACCATGCGCGACCTCATGGCCGCCCGCAACCACGGGTCGGCCGGTAAAGAACTCGCCGCCGGGCAGTACATCAAAACGCTCTTCGAGATCCCGCCCGCACCGTTCAAAGACCTCGGCACCCTGAACTATTACAAGTAGCCCACCGGATAGGACCGCTCCGTTGAGTCAGATGATCGACCAGACCGCCACCGCCCTGCTCGAGGAGGGCGATCCGGCCGCCGATGCCCGTGCCTTCCGCCGGGCACTCGGCCAGTTCAGCACCGGTATCACCGTGGTGACCACGCGCTCCGACGACCGGCTCTACGGGATGGCGGCGAACTCGTTCTCGGCGGTCTCGCTGGACCCGCCGCTCGTGCTGTGGTCGATCCGCAAAGAGTCCCGTAGCGCGGCGGCGTTCCTCGGCAGCGGACATTTCGGGATCAACGTCCTGGCCGATCATCAGATGGAGCTGTCCGCCCTGTTCGGCCGGCCGCAGCCGGAACAATTCGACCAGGTCCACTGGACCGCGAGCGCACACGGCGACCCGCTGCTCGACGGGGTCCTCGCGCATTTCGAATGTGTCACCGAGACGGTCGTCGACGGCGGCGACCACCACATTCTGGTGGGCCGGGTGCAACGTTTCGCCCGCTACGAGGGCGCCCCGCTGCTGTTCACCCAGGGCCAGTACAGCGTGGCCGAGGGTCACCCGGATCTGGCGCTGGCGGCGCATCTGCCCGCCACCGCGACCGGCGACCGGTCCGAGGAATCGCTGTTCACGTCCCTGCTGCAGGCCACCGATCACCATATGTCGGCGCTGTTCCAGAACCACCGCAACCGGCTGGGCGTCACGCTGGCGACGGGCCGGGTACTCAACCGCCTGTCACGCGGCAGCTGCACCCGTGACGTGTTGGAACACGACACCTTCCTCGGTGAGAACGCTGTGGACGACGCTTTGTCCGCGCTCGTGGAAAAGGATCAGGTACGCCGGAACCAGGACGGCATCTGGGCCCTCACCGACGATGGACGGCGCGTCCGCTCGGCCCTGCGCCGCAGTGCGGAACGTTTCACCGAGCAGCAGCTCCGCGGAATCTCGCATGAGGATCTGGCCACCACCGAACGCGTGCTCGCCACCCTGCTGGGCCGGGGTGACAGCGGGTAGAGGTGCCCGGTCGAGTGCGGCTTCTCCCGAGCGCCGCGGTCGCCGACGACCGCGGCGAACAACCCCCTGATATGGATCGGCAGTTCGGGCGCACCCTCATCGTGTGCCCGAACTGCCGACTTCCCCAGTGGGGTCAGTGCCCGGTTGCGCCGGGCAGAAGCGGCGCCGCGGGATTCCCCCGGCGGCGGCCGAGTGTTCGATCAGGGCCGCAGTGTGGCGGTGGTGAGGGCGAAGCCGGCGATGTATTCCCTGATCGGCCGGTAGAACTCGTAATCGACGGTGTACTCGCCGCAGGCCCGTAGCGCGGAGTAGGCAGCGACCCAGGTCCGGACCTCGTGCACGGAATGGCCGGCCGCCGCGGCCATCTCGTCGACGGTGTAGGTATCGAATCCTTCGACCCGGCCGGAGCGGCACACATCCAGGAAAGACCGGTCCCATTCGGGATTGAGGTCCAAGATATCGGCCTGCCCCGCCGCGAACCGGAGGGCGGTGCTGATCGTGCGTTCTTCCCGGGCTGTCCGGGCCTGCGGGGTCGGGTTGCGGCCGTCGATGAGCATCTCGCGCTGGACATCGGTGGCCGTCTCGATACGCGGCACCGGCGGATCATGCGACAGACCACCGGACCCGATGAACAGCACCCGCTTATCCGAGCCCTGGAAGTAAGAGCCCACGGCCCGGCCGAATTCCCGGATGCGCGACATCTTGACCAGTGGCCGCGCCACCGAGTTGACGAATACGGGCACCACCGGTTTGGCCGCGACATCACCCCGGTACAGGATCTCCATGGGCTGAACCGCGCCGTGATCCACGTGCATTCGCCGCGATATCGCGACATCGATATCGCGATCCATCACGTGCTGGGCGAGCTCCTCGGCGAGGTCGCCGGGAACGTCGAGTGTTCCGGCGAACGAATCGTAATCACCGATACCCCGGGCCGTGAATCCGATACAGAAAGGCGGCATCAGATCGTAGAAGAAACCGTTGTAATGGTCCGGGCCGAAATTGACGACGAGATCGGGATCGAAGTCCTGCACGAAAGCGCGGGCCTGCGCGAACGCAGCCTCGACGGCGGCCTTGGTCTCGGCGGGCGGATCAGTGTGGTGCAGTAGCGGGCTGTGCGACATGCACACCAGTGCCTGAGTCATCGGAAAAGCTCCTTTGCCCGCGCGCTAGCGCGTAACACCATGCGACGCAAGGAATTGCGTGACGATATCGTTGAAATCCACCGCACGCTCCACTTGCGACCAGTGGCCGCACCGGCTGAAGATATGGGAATCGGCACTGGGGATCACATTCAGCAGTTCCCAGGTGCGCGATACCGGGATGACCACATCCTGCACCCCGTGGATCAGCAGCACCGGCAGCTCGAGCTGTCCCAGCACGTCGAAATCCAAGGGCAGCGCGTAACGGTCACGATCGCGCGCCGCGACGACGGCGGCGAGCCGATCCGACGCCGTATCGTTCAGCGCGGCCCGGTAACGCAGCTCGACCAGTTCGTCGGTCACCAAAGATTTGTCCACCACGAACTTTTCGAGCGTCGCGCGGATACCGTCCATAGACAGGTCCGGCTGCGAATGGGACGCGAGCGCGCCCGTCAACTGCGCCCCACCGGTGCCCATCGACACGACCCCCAGCAGACGCTCGGGGAAGTCGATGGCGAACTGGAAGGCCAGCCAGCCGCCTAGCGAATTCCCGACGATCCAGGTCTTTTCGATCCCGAGCGCATCCAGCACACGGACCGCGTGGCGGACCCAGTCCTTGATTCCGTATTCGGTGCCCTCGGCCACCACGCTCTGCCCGTAGCCGATCGAATCGATGGCGATGCACCGGCCGTATTCGCTGATCACCGGCAGGTTGAGCCACCAATTCGCGGCCGCGGTGACACCGGTGCCGGAACCGTGCAGGAAGAGAATCGGTGTGCCCTCCCCCAGCTCGTGATAGTGGGTGAGCTCGCCCGGCGCCGTCTCGAGCCATTTATCCGCCAGACCGAAGAAATCGTCGGTGATGTAGTCGGGAATTGCTGGTGCTGTCATGGCAGCGGCCTCCTGCGCGAGTGGGGTTCCGGTGGTCATAGGGCGAGCTGGGCACTGTCATCGCCGGTAGCGGCAGCAGTGTCACCGCCCGGAGCGGCAGGTTCGCCGGTGAATGCCATCGCTCGCAGAATGGCGTCCAGGGTTTCCGGTGCGTGCTGGGTCAGGCAGGCGCCGGCCACGAATCGGTCCGGGCGCAGGAACACCAGCGGGGTCGGGCGATCGTCGAACCAGGTTTTGACGCGACCGGTGTGGTCACCCAGCACCAGCACGCCGGGGTCCATCGATCGTTCGGCCCATTGCCGCTGGGTCTCGGGCACCACGGCGACGAGCCTGGCTCCGAGTGCCGCGAGTTTCGCCACCGAATCGGGCGGGAGCAGGTCGGTGGGGTCATTACCCCACACCAGCACCGTCCACCAGTTACCGATCACATCGTCGAGCAGCACATCCGACTGTTCCCGGGTGTTCACCCGCGGCTGCGGGAACTGCACTCCGACCGGCGAAACCTTGGTGGTCGCCGTCCGCACCGGGACGAGCCTGCTGGTGAGTTCCGCGGCGGCGTGCCCGGCCGCCCGCGTGGTCGGATCGGCGAGCACACCCTGCGTGTAGCGCGGCATCGGCTTGAATCGCATCTCGGCGAAATAGCTCTTCACCTTGGGAAAGAGGTTGATTACGGCACTGATTCCGTCGCGGGCCGCCGCCGCCACCGGGTTGGTTATCTTGATGAATTTCCCGAAGGTCAGCGAGAGATCGACCATCGCTTTCGCATGGTCCTTACGTTCCGCGGTGTAGGTATCGAGCAGCGCGTCCCCCGCCTGGCCGGACAGTACCGCCGCGAGTTTCCAGCCGAGATTCGTGGCGTCCCGCATCCCCGAATTCCAGCCCTGCCCCATCCACACCGGCATGAGATGCGCCGCATCCCCGGCGATCATTTGACGGCCCTTGCGGAAGCTGGAAGCAACGCGGCCGTGATGGGTGAACACCCGCCTCCGGATGAAATTCAAGCCGGCAGGGTCCGGAACATGGTCGGCGAGCAGCGCGTTCACGAACACCGGATCGGTGACCTGCGCCTCGGTCTCGTCGTCGCGGAGCATGAACTCCCACCGCCGCACCGCATGCGGCAGACCGATGGAGACATAGGGACGCTTCGGGTCCGCGCCGAGGAAGACATTCGGCGTGCCCAGCGGATCATCGGCCACATCGACCACCAGCCAACGGGTGGCAGGTGATTCACCCTCGAAACGAACCCCCATCCGTTTACGTGTCGGCGATTTCCCGCCCTCACAGCCCACGAGGTAGCGCGCCCGGAACTGCCGTTCCTCGGCAATTCCCGCCGAATCCGATACCCGCGCGACAGCGGTTACCGAACCACCGTCCTCGAGCACGTTCTCGACACTGTGCCCGAACAGGACCCGCACATTCGGGAAACGTTCCAACCCCTCGTACAACGCCCGATCCACCTCCGGCTGGATGAACCCGTGCTTACGCGCCCACCCGAACTCGTCGGTTTTCGGATCGTTGACCAGAATCGTCTTCCCGGACCCGTTGACCAGCCGCATGATATGCCGCGGATTGGTATGGGGCCGCACCGTTTCCACCAACCCCACGGTCTGGATGGTGCGAAACGATTCATCGTCCATACCGACGCCCCGCGGATAATCGATGAGCCGATCCTGCGCCTCGAGAACGGTAACCGTGCGCCCGTACATTCCCAGAATATTCGCAAGCATCAAACCGGTGGGTCCGGCGCCCACGATGACGACTTCGCTATCGAGGGTGGTGTCCATGGCTACCTATCTCCATCCCATACGGACGCAATCCAGTGGCGGAAGGCCCCGAAAGGACTCCCGCTGTCGCAGTCATGAGCTTTACGATTCGGGTCCAATAGGAACACGGCACCGCCGGGCCCCGTCAACGCAGCTTTCTCGCGCAGTGGAAAGCGCACCGGCCCCGGCCGACTGCCGTTGCCGCTGCCCGCTCAGCGCCGTTGTGCGAAGGTTGAACTCATGAGTGACGAACGGTTCGAGGTCCGACGCGAGATCGCGGCGCGACCGGCCGAGATTTTCGCCCTGCTGTGCTCGCCCGCCGGGCATGTGGCGATCGACAGTTCGGGCATGCTGCAATCCGCCGAAGGCAAACCCGTCACCGCGGTGGGGGACGAGTTCCTGGTGCATATGGATCGTGAATCGCTCAACGATTTCCCGATGGGCAAATACGACGTCACAGTGATCATCACGGCGTTCGAGCAGGACGCACATATCGAATGGACGATCTCCGGCACGATCCAGCCGCCGATCGAACACCTCTACGGCTACCGTCTGGAGCCCAGCGAGACCGGCACCCTGGTGACGTCCTACTACGACTGGAGCAGAATCGCAGCGCCCTACCGGGAGGCAGGGATCTTCCCGATCATCCCCGAATCGGGACTCCGGGCCACCCTCGGCATTCTCGCCCGGACGGTCGAGAACCCGTAACCCAGCTGCTCGTCCGGCGACCTCGTCTCGGCAGACCGGCCGGTGCGCAGGGCCGTCGTGGCGCCCACGATCACTGAATCGATCCGCTTCCGGCGTCTGCCAGGTCACCGGCCGGGCGCTGTGCGGAACGAAGCAAGAGGACACCGAACCCCGATGACAAGCTCGAACTACGGTATCCCGGGCCCCGCCGCTACTCCGGTCGTCTCGGTCAAACCGATCGCGCTGCCCGCACCGGATCGCGGCGAGGACCTGCACGTCCGCGTCTCCGCACCGGTGACCGGCCGAGATCTGCCGTTCATCCTGCTCTCTCACGGCTACAGCTCATCGCTGGACGGCTACGGCCCCCTCGCCGACCATTGGGCCGCCCACGGTTTCGTAGTACTCCAGCCCACCCATCTCGACTCGAAAACGCTCCCCTTCGTCGCCGACGATCTCCGCCGGCCTCACCACTGGCGGTTCCGCGTCGACGATATGGTGCGCATCCTCGACAACCTGGACGTGCTGGAAGCGGCGGTCCCCGGTCTCGCCGGGCGGCCCGATCGAACCCGTATCGCGGCAGCCGGCCACTCCTTCGGCGGCCAGACGGCAGGCATTCTGCTGGGCCTGCGCGTCCGCGACCCGAGCACCGGGCAGGTCGAAGACCGCGCCGAATCCCGGATCACCGCGGGCATCCTGCTGGCCACGGCGGGCGAAGGCGGCGAATGCCTGACCCCGTTCGCTCGCGAGCACGCGGCGTGGCTGTCGGATCAAGACTTCTCGCAGATGGCCACGCCCACTCTCGTGGTCGCCGGCGACGCCGACGACTACCCCCTGACCGTCCGCGGCCCCGACTGGACCACCGACCCCTACACCCTGAGCCCCGGCGACAAGAGCCTGCTCACGCTGTTCGGAGCCGAACACTTCCTCGGCGGTATCTCCGGTTACCGGGTCGCGGAAACAACCGACGAGAATCCGGAACGCGTCGCCCTGATCCAACAGGTCACCACGGCTTATCTCCGGCATATTTTCGGCATCGATAGCACCGGCTGGAAAATGGCCTGCGAATCCCTCGCCGCGAACCATCCACTGGGCCGCCTCGAATCCGCCCGGCCCGCCGGTAACCCCTGAGCGCCGGCAGGTTATCGCCGTTCAGACCTACCGGCCGGTAACAAACACTCTTACACTCGGATGTGACCGCCATCACCTCCGAGGAGGGCAGCATGAGCACTGCCGCGAAAGTCGACGCCACCGAGGAACAGGCCCGACAGCTCGTCGAAGAATCCCGCGAGGCCACCTGGTCCAAACCGTCCTTTGCCAAGGAGCTGTTCCTCGGCCGCTACCGGGTGGACCTGATCCACCCGTTTCCGCGCCCCAGCGCGGAGGACACCGCCGAGACCGATGCGTATCTGACCCGGCTCCGCACCTACTGCGAGACCCTCGACGGCAGCGTGATCGAGGAACAGGGCCGTATTCCGGAGCAGTACGTGCAGGGCCTCGCCGACCTCGGTTGCTTCGGCCTGAAGATTCCCCGCGACTACGGCGGACAAGGCCTTTCCCAGGTCGGCTACAACAGGGCACTGATGCTCACCGGTTCGGTTCACCCCAGCCTGGGCGCGCTGCTGTCCGCGCACCAGTCGATCGGCGTCCCCGAACCGCTGAAACTGGCGGGCACGCCGGAGCAGAAAGAACGCTTCCTACCGCGTTGCGCGAAGGGCGCGATCAGCGCTTTCCTGCTCACCGAACCCGATGTCGGCTCCGACCCGGCCCGGATGGCCAGCACCGCGACCCCGACAGCCGACGGTTCGGCCTACGAGTTGAACGGCGTCAAACTGTGGACCACCAACGGCGTGGTCGCGGAACTGCTGGTGGTGATGGCGCGGGTGCCGAAGAGCGGCGGGCACCGCGGCGGTATCTCCGCCTTCGTCGTCGAAGCCGGAAGCGCAGGTATCACCGTGGAGCGGCGCAATTCGTTCATGGGCCTGCGCGGTCTCGAGAACGGCGTCACCCGCATGTACAACGTCCGGGTCCCTCGCGAGAACTTGATCGGCCGTGAAGGCGACGGGTTGAAAATCGCCCTGACCACACTCAACGCCGGCCGGCTCGCCATTCCGGCATTGTGCACCGCGGCCGCCAAATGGTCACTGAAGATCGCCCGCGAATGGAGTACCGCCCGGGTGCAGTGGGGCCGTCCGGTCGGCGAGCACGCCGCGGTCTCGGCCAAAGTGTCCTATATCGCCGCCACGACCTACGCCCTGGAGGCCGTACTCGACCTCTCGGCCACCATGTGCGACGAGAACCGCAACGATATCCGCATCGAGGCAGCGCTCGCCAAGCTCTGGTCCTCGGAGATGAGCTGCCGGATCGCCGACGAACTCCTGCAGATCCGCGGCGGCCGCGGATACGAGACCGCGGCATCGCTACGAGCGCGGGGCGAACGCGCGGTCGGCGCCGAGCAGCTCGTTCGCGATCTGCGAATCAACCGGATCTTCGAAGGCTCCAGCGAGATAATGCGGTTGCTCATCGCCCGCGAAATGGCCGACGCGCATATGGCCGCCGCCGGAGCACTCGTCGACCGGCATGCGGAGTTCAAGGAGAAAGCCAAGTCCGCGGTGGGCGCCGGCGGTTTCTACGCCAAATGGTTCCCGCAGCTGGCCGTCGGCCCCGGCACGACACCGGCCGCATTCACCGACTTCGGTTCACTGGCACCCCATATGCGTTTCGTCGAACGCATGGCCCGCAAACAAGCCCGCTCACTGGTGTACGGCATGGCACGCTGGCAGGCGAAGCTCGAATACCGGCAGGTGTTCCTGGGCCGACTCGTCGATATCGGAGCGGAACTGTTCGCCATGTCGGCGGTCTGCGTCCGAGCACAGGCCGAGCGCGGCACGCCGGAAGGGGAAGCCGCCGGGGAACTGGCCGACCTTTTCTGCCGGCAGGCACGAATCCGGGTGCGGGAGCTGTTCGATGCGCTCTGGGACAACACCGACGACGAGGATGTCCGCGCGGCACGCAATGTGTTCGACGGCCGCTACCGGTGGCTGGAAGAGGGCGTCCTCGATCAGAGCGAAGGCACCGGTCCGTGGATCGCCGACTGGCAACCCGGTCCGTCCACCGAGGAGAACCTGCTGCGGCCGTGGTTGCGGGCGGGTGCTTTTCAGTGATCGTGGCCGCGACGAACCTTCCGATGCTGCGGACCCCGGGGCCGATCGTCGTCAGGATGTTCGGCCACGGTCGGTCCAGAGGCGCTGCAGGAGCATCAGCGGAAACAAGACCACGCAGACGATCGGAATTCCTCCGACGAGCAGCAGGAAGATACCCATGAACAACCCGACGAGCAGCGCCGAAACCCACCCGGCCCCGGCGTAGGCATGGTCTCGGTCGTTACCGTCGATCCAGTTCTCCGGGTCCGCACGTACCAACCGCGCCGGTAGCTCACGTCCTGCATCGCAATCACCGTCCACGTGAACACGGATATCGAGGAGTCGCTCGGATCCGTGCGCCGGTGCGAAATCTCCGAAACAGTGGGTGGTTCGGTGACCGCCTCCCCGGCCGCCTCCCTCATACACCCGTTCGGACCGGGTGACCGTCAGAGTGCCCTGTTCTCCAGCCCAATCGAGACCTGCCATCACCACTTCGGCGTTGCGGACCGGTATATCGATGATCAGATGTCCGAAGAACCAGGCGAGCGGCAGACACACCAACCACATCACGATCAGCGTGCCCGAATTCCCGTCGCCCCGGATCGGTTTTCCTTTACTCACCTGCCCATTGTCAGCTGCTTCGTCCAAGCGGGCGAGCATGATACGTAGACGGCGCGATAGGCCCACAACCTCAGACAACACCCGGCATGGCAATCGTCTACGTAGCGATGGTGCTCACGATCACGATGGTGCCGGCGGCCGTGGTGCTGTTCTCGATCCGGTGAGACCCCGGCCGACGACATCCCCGTAGCCAGGCGAGTGTCACGGCGGAAATACCGGCCTCCTGCCCGACTGGTGATGCCAGAATGACTGCATGTCGAAGCTCGGAGTTATGGGACGTGTTGCCGGATGGTCGTGTGTCGCGATCGGGGCGGTTCAGCTGGTGGCCGGAACGCGAGCGGAACCGGGGATGAACACAGACGCGACGGTCGATTCCCACGTACGTTTCATGGGTTCTGCCTTCGTTGCCTACGGTCTGGGCTGGGTCGAGGCCGCGGCTTCCCCGACCCCGAACCTGCCGCGACTCAGAGTGCTTTCCGGCCTGATGGCCCTGGGTGGAGCAAGCCGGCTCGTCACCCGAGCCACCGTGGGCCGGCCACACCGCTTCCACGATCTACTCCTCGGCGTGGAACTTGCGGCACCGGTCGTGGTGGAGGTCCTCGGCAGGCTGGACCGTCCGGCCCGCTGAATCGAGTAATGGCCGCGCCGACCGACCCTGCGGCTATTACCGGGCACCGCGGTCGCCGGGTTCTTCCTGCGTTCGGAGCCACTGCCGATCGACCGCGCCGATATCGACGAGCAGAAACGGCTCGTGGTTCGCACCTTCGAGGGCGACGGGTGGGAAATTCCGCGGATCCTGCCTGCTATCTGGGACGCCCCCGACTTCTACTTCGACCGGATTCACCAGGTTCAGATGGGAACGTGGGCACGCGGCCGGACGGTACTGCTGGGCGATGCGGGCTATTGCGC
The DNA here is from genome assembly GCF_000308515.1 of Nocardia carnea NBRC 14403. Taxonomy (GTDB): domain Bacteria; phylum Actinomycetota; class Actinomycetes; order Mycobacteriales; family Mycobacteriaceae; genus Nocardia; species Nocardia carnea. The sequence goes on from NZ_BAFV01000110.1 coordinate 32,038, forward strand.
CTCCCCGATGTCCGGTATCGGCACCAGCCTCGCCCTTGTGGGCGCCTATATCCTGGCCGGCGAACTCGCCGCCGCCGGTGGTGATCACCGCAGCGTCGACCTCGAGAACTACCCTGTCCTTTCCCGCTGACCGGCCCCACCGGCTCGAAACCGAGGAGATCAGTAATGCAGGTGTGCCTCAACCCCGCGGTAATGCTTGCACAATCCTGGTGATCCGCGCTCCGGCGTCGCATACCCGCTCGATCTTCGCCGCGAGCGCCTCACCCTCGAATTCCTCGGCCCGCCCGCCCACACTGATCGATGCCACCACCGAACCGTCGCGCCCGAGAATCGGCGCGGCCACCGCGGCGACCCCCGGCAGGTAGTCGGAGTTGCTCAGCGAATAGCCGGCTTCCCGGATCTCCGCGAGGTGCTCGGCCAGCCGCTCGACATCGGTGATCGTCCGGTCGGTGATCGACGGCAACTCCTCGGCTATCCACCTGTCCTGCAACGCTTTCGAATGTGCGAGCATGACCGTCGGCCCCGCTGCCGCGTGGTAGGGCATCACCGATCCGACGTTGATCCCGGCCACCACGAGCGAGTTCCGGCCCTCGAGCAGATCGATGCACACCGCACCCTGTTCCGCGGGCACCATCAGGTAGGCCGTGTTCCCGAAAGCAGTCGCCAGCTCGGACATGAACGGCTTTGCCGCGGAACGGATATCGAGTTTCGCCAGCGCTGCGGATCCGATCTCGAATACGGGCATCGCCACCCGATAGGCGCCCTCGCCGGTGCGGTCCACCCAGCCTGCCTCGACGAGCGTGGCCATCAGGCGGAACACCGTGGTCTTGTTCATCCCGCTGGCCGTGGTGAGGTCGTTCAGCGTCCAGACGGGCCGGTCGGCACTGAAGTGACCCAGCAGCGTGCACGCCTTGAGAACAGCGCCCACCAGGTCACGACCTGCCGGTGCTTCCGACTCGGTAGGCCCGGCCGCCTTCGGCCCGGTAGGCATGCTCGCCTTCGGCGACGTGGGCACAGCCACTGATTCTCACTCGCTTCCACGGTTCGTCCGATCGATGCCGCCACCTTACGAACACATCGCCCGATCGGGGTTGACTTTGTGACCCGGCCCACCTTACCGTCTGCATATCGAAATACGAAACGCATTCCGCATTGCGAAACGGAGAGTGGACTGGTGCGCAGCCCGACCTTGAAAGACCTCACGTCGAACGGACTCGTCTACGCCCCCGGCGTATGGGACGGCCTCACCGCCCGCCTCGCCGAACAGGCCGGTTTCAGTGCCCTGTGCGCCTCCGGTTTCGCGGTCTCCGCCGCCCTGGGCCTCCCCGACGCCGAGCTCTACACGCAGACCGAGAACCTCCAGGCAGTACGCACCATCCGCGAATCCTCGAAACTGCCCCTGGTCGCCGATATAGACACCGGCTATGGCAACGCTGTCAACGCCGCCCGCACCGCCGCCAAGTTCGTGGACGCGGGCGTCGGCGGAATGTTCATGGAAGACCAGGTCTCCCCCAAGTCCTGCCCCATCTGCGTAGGCGACCCGGTCGACCTGATCACCGTCCCCGAGGCCACCGGCAAGATCCGCGCCGTCCGCGACTCCATCCCCGACGACGTCCTGCTGATCGCCCGCACCGACGCCCGCGGCGACGACGCCCTCCGCCGCGCCCAGGCCTATGTCGAGGCCGGCGCCGACATGATCATGCCGGTCACCAAAACCTTCGAAACCGTCGAACAGTGGCAGCGCTGCCACGAAGAGGTCGGCGTACCGTTGATGGCTACCCTTACGGCCTCCACCTGGACCGAACGCGATTTCACCCCGGAAATCCTCGACCAGATCGGCGTCCGGCTGGCCCTGCTGCCCACCCAGGTCCTGATGGCGGTGGCCGGAGCAGCCCAGTCCACCTTGAAACGGCTGGCCGCGGGCGAAGCACCGGCCCAGGTGAGCGCCGATGCGCTCCAGCACCACGAATTCGTGGAACTGATCGGCTTCCCCGAGGTCGAGGCCATGCAGAACAAGTACCTACCCGCGAAGGAGCAGTAACGCCGTGGGTTACACGATGACGGAGAAGATCCTGGGCCGCGCCTCGGATCAGAAAACGGTCCGCGCCGGCGAGAACCACCCGGTGCAGCCGGCACGCATGATCGCCTACGACTTCCCCGGCTACACCGACGTGATGTTCCGGCAGATGCGCGAAGACTTCGGGATCACCGAACTGAAGGACCCGAGCCGCTACATCGTCTTCATCGACCACATGTTGACGAAGGGCAACGAGAAAGAGCTCGAGGTCCACCAGGTCACCCGCGACTGGTGCGAGTTCTACGGCATCGAGCTGCACGAGGGCCGCGGTATCGGCCACCAGCTCACCGCCGAACTCGGCCTCGCCATCCCCGGCGAATTCCTCGTCCACTTCGACGGCCATATCAGCGGTATCGGCGCCTTCGGCGCCCTCGGCTGGGGCATCCGCCGCGACCTCATCGAAGCCTGGGTCACCGGCCAGGTCTTCGTCGATATCCCCGCCACCACCCGTTTCGACCTGGTCGGCGAGTTCCCGCCCGGCGTCGACAGCCGCGACCTCGTGCACACCATCATCGATATGGTCGGCGCCGACGGCTGCGCCCATCAGGTGATGGAATTCGGCGGCCCCGGCGCTCGCTCCATGGCCATCGACCACCGCCAGGGCCTGTGCGGAATGGCGATGTTCACCGGCGCCGTCTCCGCCATCTTCGAACCCGACGAGATGTCGCTGGCCTACGCGAACACAGTCGCCCGCCGCAGCTTCGACCCGGTGTATCCCGACGCCGACGCCACCTACGCGGCCCGCTACGAGATCGACCTCGCGACCCTCACCCCTCGCGTCGTGCTGCCCGGCTCGGCCCGCGCCGTCAACACCAAGACCGCCCAGGAACTCGCCGGCACCCCGATCACCAAAGCCTTCATCGGCTCCTGCGCCAGCGGTCGCATCGAAGACCTGCGCGCCGCCGCCCTGGTCCTCGACGGCCGCAAGGTCGCCCCCGGCGTCGAACTCAATGTCGTCCCCACCTCACAGAAGGTGTACGAGCAGGCCGAGAACGAGGGCATCCTCGACGTCCTCCGCGCCGCAGGTGCACATATCAACATATCGAGCTGTGATTTCTGCTTCGGCTACCAAAAACCCCTGCAACCCGGCGAGAACTGCATCTCCACCGGCGTCCTGAACATCTCCGGACGCATGGGCAGCCCCGACGCCAACATCTACATGGGCTCCCCCTACACCGTCGCCGCCAGCGCCCTCACCGGCACGATCCAGGAGTCGGTCCAGTGAGCGCCTATCCCCCACCGCCCGACCTCATCGAAGGCAAGGTCGCCTGGATCTTCGGCGACGATTTCGATATCGATCTCGTCGTCGGCGTCTCCAACATCAAGTCCTACGACCCCGACCACCTGCGCTCGGTGTGTATGCAGGCCTACGACCCCACCTTCACCGACCGCGTCCGCCCCGGCGATATCATCGTCGGCGGTCGCAACTTCGGCTACGGTCATCCGCACTATCCACCCATGGTCGCTCTCCGCAATGCGGGGATCTCGGCCATCGTCGCGGAATCCTTCTCGCCCGGCTTCTGGCGCGGCGAGACCTTCAACGGCATGCCGTTGATCACGATCCCCGGCGTCTCGACCTCGGTAAAGGTCGACGACCCCGTGGCCCTCGACTGGCGCACCGCCACCCTGCGCCTGCCCGAGGGAACCGACCTGGTCGGCAATCCACCGAGCCCGCGGACCATCAAGGTCATCGAAGCCGGTGGCTCGTATCAACTCCTGCTCGCCGAGCACGCACGCGAAAGACAAGAAGCTCAATGACGAACCTCGAACCTCGCGTCGGGTCCAGTGACCCCCACCCCTCCGGCCCCCTGCCGGCGACAGCAGCGAAGAAGTCGAACTCGGTAGCCCGCCGCGCCGCCATCGCCGGCGGCGTCGGCACCCTCATCGAGTACTACGACTTCGCGGTCTACGGCTTCCTCGCCGTCACCATCGCCCCCCTGTTCTTCCCCTCCGACAATTCCGCGGTGTCGATCCTGTCGACCCTCGCAGTCTTCGGTGTCGCCTACGTAGCCCGCCCCCTCGGCGGTATCTTCTTCGGCCGCCTCGGCGACCGCCGCGGCCGCCGCCACGCCCTCGTCATCACCGTCGTCAGCATGGGCGTGGCCTGCGGCATCCTCGGCCTGCTGCCCACCAGTTCCGCCGTCGGCATCCTCGCCCCCATCCTGCTGGTCCTGGTCCGCCTCGCCCAGGGCTTCTCCGCCGGCGGCGAAGTCGGCGGCGCGGCCACCTATATCGCCGAATCGGCACCACCGCGTAAGCGTGGTTTCTTCGGCTCCTTCACCCCCGTCGGCTCCACCCTCGGTTTCGCCGTGGCCGCCGCCGTCGTGGGCGTCGTAGCCCTCGCCACCACCGATGAGCAGATGGAATCGTGGGGCTGGCGTATCCCGTTCCTGCTCGCGCTGCCCCTCGCCTACGTGTGCCTGCGCGTCCGGATGAAGCTCGAGGACACCCCCGAATTCGAGGAGATGGCCGAGAAGCAGCAGGTCACCAAGAGCCCGCTGCTCGACACCGTCACCAAGAACCCGTGGTCCGTCGCCCGCGTCGTCGGCGTCGCCATCGCCATGAACGGCTCCGGCTATATCGGCCTCACCTACTTCAGCGTCTACCTGATCAACGACCTCGGCTTCTCCAAAGACTCCGTCTACTGGACTTCCGCCATTGCCATCGCCCTGGCCTGCGCCACCTTCCCGCTCAGCGGTATGGCCACCGACAGGTGGGGCCGCAAACCGGTCCTCATCGCCGGCTACCTCGCCTACGTCGTGATCGCCCTGCCCGCCTTCATGATCATGGGCGCGACGAGCAGCATCGTCGTCATCGGCCTCGTCTACTTCGTCTATATGGTGCTGAACGGCGTAGTCCAGGTCCCCGCGTTCCCGCTGTTCACCGAACTGTTCCCCCGCACGGTCCGCTACACCGGCGTCTCGCTGGGCTTCAATATCGGCACCATCGCCGCCGGTGGCACCGCCCCCTACGTCGCCGCGCAGCTCGTCGAATCGACCGGCAACGCGATGTCGCCCGCCTACTGGGTGATGGGCGTCTGCGCCATCGGCCTGCTCACCGTCGCCACCATCCGCGAAACCAGCCGCAAGGAACTGCCCGCATGACCACCGGTAATACCGGGAATGCCCCGTCCGCCGCATTTGATGAGGGTGCGGCGGGCGGGGCGTCCCGCCCGCGAGAGGTAACCGAACAGTTCGCCACACTCGTGGCGGCATGGAACGACCGGGTCCGGCACGAACCCGACGCCCCGGCCCTCGTCTACTTCGACACCACACTCACCGTCCGCGAAACCGACGACCTCGCCGACGCACTCGCGGCCGCTTTCGCCGACCGCGGCATGGGCCACGGTGAGCGGGTGGGCATCCACCTCCAGAACATCCCGCAATACGCGCTCGTCCTGCTCGCCCTGTGGAAACTCGGCGCGATCGCCCTGCTGCTCAACCCGATGTATCGCGGCCGCGAACTCCGCGAACTGGTCAGCGATGCCGAACCGGTCGGGATCATCACCACCGACCGCGATGTGCGGCAGGTCCGGGAGGACGTCGAGGGCACCACAGTCGGGTGGGTACTCGGCACCGCGGAGTCGGACCTCCAGTCCCGCAACGACCCCCGTGTCTTCAAACCCGAAACCGCCGCTGCCACTGAGGTATCCGCGGACCAACCTGCCGACGCACCCAACGCCGACCTGCTCACTTTGGCCCACGAGTACGCCGGCCGGAAACCCCCAACGGTCCAGGTACACGCCGACGACCTCGCTTTCCTCGCCTACACCTCCGGCACCACCGGCCCGCCCAAGGGCGCAATGAACTCGCACGCCAACGTCCGCGCGGTAACCACCAGCTTCGCCGAACTCGCCGGCATCACCCCCGGCGACGTCGTCTTCGCCCTGGCCCCGCTGTTCCACATCACCGGAGCGGTCGTCATCGGCGCCCTCGCCCTCACCGAACGCACCTCCCTGGTCTTCACCGGCCGCTTCACCACCGACGTAGCCGTCGACGCCCTCCGCGAACACGGCGTCACCTACACCATCGGCTCCATCACCGCCTTCAACGCGATGATGAACTCGGAATACGCCACGGCCGAACATTTCTCCACCATCAAAGCGCTGTACAGCGGGGGTGCCCCGGTCCCACCGAGCACCGTCGCCCGCTTCCAGGAACGCTTCGACCACTACATCCACAACGCCTACGGCATGACCGAAACCTCCTCGGCAGTTACAGCGGTCCCGCCGGAAACGAGCGCCCCGGTCGATCCGGACAGCGGCACCCTGTCCATCGGACTACCGCTCCCAGGAGTAAACGTCGAGGTAGTCGACCCCGACGGCCAGCCCCTCCTTCCTGGCAGCCAAGGCGAACTCGTGGTCACCGGCCCCCAGGTCATCAGCGGATACTGGCGCAAACCAGAAGAGTCCTCAGCCGCCCTACCCGAAGGTCGCCTCCGAACCGGCGACAGCGCGATCGTCGACGAACAAGGCTGGGTTTACCTGGTCGACCGGATCAAAGACCAGATCAACGTCTCCGGGTACAAGGTATGGCCGCGAGAGGTCGAAGATGTCCTCTATGAGCACCCAGCAGTGCTCGAAGCTGCAGTAGTGGGCATACCCGATGAGTACCGGGGTGAGTCTGTCGCCGCCTACGTATCTCTCAAGGATGGACACAGCGCGCAAGCCGACGAACTGATCTCGTTCGCCCAAGACCGC
>NZ_BAFV01000109.1 GCF_000308515.1 Nocardia carnea NBRC 14403
GGATGCCGTTGTACCCGGACCGAACCTCACTACCGCAGAGTGTCCGGCTTGGCCCCCGCAGCCCACCGAGTCGCGGCGCTGGGCCGGATTTGGACACGCACGCCGTATGACTTGCCGGGGCCGACGCCCGCCGCGCAGCGAGAGGCCGAGGGCGCCGAGTCGGCCCCGCACCCCCGGGGATGGTCCAACGAGCCGATCCTGCACCGCCGCCGCCGCGAGGCCAAGGCCAAGTGCAAGTGAGTGATGTTCAGTGATTGAAAAGTAGCTTCTGACAGCTCTTTTCGAGACGAGGCCCCTCACCTGGAGTATCAGGTGAGGGGCCTCTGTAATCACTGGAGATCAGCTTGGATACCGGCCCGTCACGCTCAAAACGGTCACAAAAACGGTCACACGAGGAGCAGGCGGCTGGTGCCAGAATGCGATGCCCTACCAGCGCCGATGGCTGCCGACGTCCTTGATGAGTACGGTCGTGGCGTAACGAAAGTGTGAGGTTTGGTGGGCGGCCGATGGTGCGTCGCGCGTATGCGGTGGATCGACCACTGCGTCAGCGGTCCACCACCGGAATGAGGTCCCAGCGTCAACCGCTTCCGTGACCGGCACGGCCGCGCAACTCACCGGGCATGTTCTTCCGGCGTGTCGTCGCGCCGACGCGCCGACAAATTTTCGCAACAGCTAATCTTTGGCAATCGCCGGAGTTGCGGTCGCTGCCTGGGTTCGGGCGCACTCTGGAGCGGCCTTTGCGGACGGCTCGTAACGACCGCGGCGCGCGGGTGAGGACTCGCTCACGTGACATGTCTCGGTGAAGGTTCAAGACAGGGGGAGTGGAACCAAACCCCACGTTGATCCACCGCGCGGTGCTGCGGCTGTCGTGACGTTTTGCGCCATTGCCGGTCCGAAGTGGTTGGTGTTGCCACGCCGCTGTTGTCGATTGCCCCGGTGGCTGCATGCTGGGTTCTGGCTCCAGCAGCACGCGGCAGGCCGGCGTCATCTTGATCGCGGAATGTCGCGCCGCGTTGTCAGAAGGCGTCGAAGAACGCACTGGAGGGTTCGGCCTATGCTCGGTCGAGGAGCTCGACCAAGGCGAACGTTCTGGGCCGGGACTCAGATGCCGTATAGCGACGAGACGAGCAGATCGCCGAGGAAGGACGCGACCGCGTCGATGTCCTGCAGATTCGTTTCGCCGGCGAGCGATCCCGCGATACTGCGTTCAATAGTCCACAGCAGGACGGCGGCGAATTCGGGTGCGGGCGGGCCGTCGACCGCGAGCCCTGCGGCGCGGTCGTCGCCGATGATCTGTTCCATTGTGGCGGTCATGGTCGCCACGGTAGTGAGGTACCGCTGGCGCAGTTCGGGACGGCGCGGCCACTCGTGGATCGCGTTGCGCAGCACACCGAGGTCGGCGGGGTCGAGATCGAGCCAAGTACGGATGGCACCGCGGATGCTGTCGGTGTGGGTGCGGTCGGTCGCGGCGAGATCGATGAAACCGCGGACGATATCGTCGGCGACGGCCTGGAACAGGTCGATGAATGCGTCGTCTTTGCTCTCGAAGTAGAAATAGAAGGTCGCGCGCGATAATTTCGAGCGCTCCAGAATCTTGGCCACGCTCAACTGATCCAGCGACATCTCGCCCAGCAGCTCGTTGGTTGCCTGCAGGATTGCCGCTTTGGTTTCGGCGTCGCCTCCGGCTGCCGGTTTCTGCCGGTGTGTTTCCGGCATTGTCACCGGGTGCGCGGTGGCCGTCGCGGATTTGCGTTTCCTGGCGCGCTTCGTGCGGCGTTTTCCGCCGTAGATTCCGGCGAGGGTGAGTTCGGTGATCGAAGCGACGGTCGACTCGGGGTCGGGAATCCGATTGTCGAGCCCGCGCTGCCCGATGTAGAAGCTCCGTTCGTAGCCACAGACCAGGACAGTTGCGATGAGGTCGGCCGAGGCGCCCGCGGGTGCGCGGTTCGCGGCTCGCTCGTGATCGACCTGTTCGGCAATGGCCGAGACGAAACGTTGCAGCATGACGTTCCAGGCTGCCGCGAGTGCCGGGGTGCTGTGCATGTTCTCGACCACGGCACAGATCAGCGGACCGTGTGCGGACCACATTCCGATAGTGCGCTGCAGATTGTCGCCGAGGGCTCGCTGGCGGTTTCGGCCGAGCTCGGAATTCCACGGGCCTTCATCGGTGTAGGTATCGGTCAGCAGGCGGGACACCATGGCCACCACGACGTCGAACTTCGATGCGAAATAGTGGTAGAAGTTGGCGCGGGACAGCCCGGCGCGTTTGATGATGTGTGCCACGGTCAGGTCGTGCAGCGACGATTCCTGCAGCAGCTCCTCGGTGGCCGCTAATACCGCGAGTTCGGCCGCGGCACCGCCGTCGTGTGCGCGGGGCCGCTGGCGTGCTAGCGATTCCTTGTCCACTCGATCACCCTATATGATGTCTGGACACACTGAACGGTCGTCCTGTCTGTCCTTGTGTGAGCGCAGCGGAGTAGTATTCGGGCGGGCAAGTCGGCATCCGATTCCTTGCCCGCCCGGAGCTCGGGTGGCGTGGTCACGCCGGCCGCGTGGTGGCGAGGTAGATTTCCTCGATCAGGTCGGCGTACTTGTCGGCGACCCCCCGCCGCCGGAGTTTCATGGTCGGCGTGAGTTCCTCGGAGTCGGGCAGCCACTCGGTGTCGAGCAGACGGTACGCCTTGAGCTGCTCGACGCGGGACAATCGCGAGTTCGCCTGCTCGATTGCGGTATCGATCTCGGCGCGTATTCGCGGGTCGGCAGCCAGCGCCGCCATCGAGGTATCGGTGATGCCGTGCTCTTCGGCGAAGATTCGTGCCGAATCGGCGTCGAGCACGATCAGCGCGATATTGAAGGGGCGGCGGTCGCCGATCACGCAGACCTGGCCGATCAGTGGCGAGGTGCTTTTGAGTGTGCTCTCGATATTGGCCGGTGACATGTTCTTGCCGGCTGCGTTGATGATCAGTTCCTTCTTGCGGTCGACTATGCTGACCCAACCTTCCTCGTCGATGACCGCGATATCGCCTGTGTGCAGCCACCCCTGCGGGTCGATGGCCTCGCTGGTCCTGGCGGGGTCCTTGCGATAGCCGCGCATGACGTGCGGTCCGCGCAACAGCAGTTCCCCGTCGGCGGCGAGCATGGCCTCGGTACCGGGCTGGGCCAAACCGACCTTGCCGATCCGGATATCGGTGGGGAGGTTGGTGAATCCCAGCGCCCCGGTCTCGGACATACCGAAACCCTCCTGCAGTGGCAGCCCGAGGGCGAGGAAGAACTCGTGCACCGCTGGCGCGATGGGTGCGGCCCCGGTCATGAGCAGGGCTATCCGGTCGAACCCGAGTTGCTTCCGGAGCGGCTGGAAGATCCGCTCCTCGGCGGCGGCCACTTGCTCGGCGAGCACGGCGGGCACCTCGGCGCGTTCCTGCTCGAGCCGCACCGCGGTGATCGCCGCGGCCAGTGAACCGGTGGTCGTGGACCGCTGTTCTTCGGGAAGGCCACTGAATCTGCTGAGTAGTGCCCCGCGCAGCTTCTCCCAGATCCGCGGCACGCCGAGAAACCAGCTGGGGCGAGTGATCGCGACCGCGGCGAAGACCGTAGCGGCATCGCGGACGGTCGTGATCGGCCAGCCGGTCACCGTGGCCAGGTAGTGGGAGAAGACTCGGTCGGCGGCGTGGGCGGTGGGCAGGTACGAGATCGCGGCGCCCTCGGTGGCGAAGGGGAAGCGGATATTGCACGTGTGCATGACGAACATCAGGTTCGCGTGCGTCAGTTCCACCCCCTTCGGATCACCGGTGGTGCCGGAGGTGTAGATAAGCGTGGCCACATCCGAGGCCCGCACCGCTCGCCAGGTCGCCGCGAAATCGAAGCCGGCCGGCCGCCGGCGGCGAAGTTCGGTCAGGGAGAGCGTTTCGGCGCCGTCGGTGCTTCCCGGCCCGTCGATGTCGGTGACGACGACATGCTTCAGCAGCGGGGCGTCCGTCCGGCCGATGACGTCGAGAAAACGCTGTTCTGTCACCAGCACGGTGTTGGCCGCATTGTCGAACAGGTAGGCGATCTGCTCCGGGGACGAGGTGAGGTAGATCGAGAACGGGGTGGCACCCAGGTGCAGCGCCGCCATATCGACTATGTGGAATTCCGGGCTGTTGGACAGCATGATGGCCACGGTGTCACCGCGCCCGATGCCGAGCGCGGCCAGTCCGGCCGCGACTTCCTCTACCGCGGTGGCGTACTCGGACCAGGTCAGTGACCGGTCCTCGCCGTGAGCGACGAGGGCGGTGTTCTCGGCCCGAGCGGTCGCGGTGGCCTGGAACGCCTGTGGCAGCGTGGCAGCGGAGATGCCGGGTGCTGCGCCGGCGGTGGCGGTCTCTACCAGTTCGGACATGACTACCTCACATCATCGGGTGGGAGTGGCCGCGACGGACGCGTCGCGGCGGGTGATCTCGAAGTCCTCCAGCAGGGGCGTGTGGACCCGTTTCCAGTAATCGACGTAGCGCCACGGGCTATTGGTGACGATGCGCCCGCGCCCGTTGCGGTAGTAGGTGGTGGTTCCGCCGAAGTCCCATACGGTGCGCGCGAGTGCTTCGTCCAGTTCGCGGTTGTAGGCGTCGTGCGCGTCCTGACGCACCTCGACTGCCGCCCAGTCGTTGTCGATGAGCGCCGCGATCACGGCGGTGACGTACTGCACCTGCATCTCGGTGCCCGCGATGACGGTGCCGCCGTGACCCGTGTTGGTGTTGGGCCCGTACAGGCAGAAGAAGTTCGGGAACCCGGGCACAGTGATACCCAGGTGTGCTCGGCCGTCGCCCTCACCCCAGACCTCGCGCAACGTGCGACCGCCACGGCCTCGGACCTCGACCGAGCCGAGCACGTCGACCGCGTTGAAACCTGTGGCCAACACGATGATATCGGCTTCGTATTCGGCGCCGTCGGTGGTGCGTAGGCAGTTCGTGGTGATGGTGTCGATCGGCTCGGTCACCAGTTCGACATTGTCGCGGCGCAGGGTGCGGAACCAACCCGCGTCGATGAGCATCCGCTTTCCGTAGGGCGGATAGGTCGGCACGCTCTTGGCGATCAGATCGGGCCGGCCCTCGAGTTCGTGCTCGATATAGCTGGTGAGGAGGGCGCGCAGCCGGTCGTTGCTCTTGTTCACCGCCCGCCCCAGGTGCGGATATTCGCTGTCCACCTGCAGCAGACCCCACACCTTGTCGCCCATCCGCCAGAAGAGGCGGGCGCGGTACCAGGCCAGATAGAACGGCACGTGTTCGCAGAGGAATCGGACGGCATCGGGCACCTCACGCCCCTTCAGTGGGTGCGGTGTGGCCCACTGCGCCGTGCGCTGGAACACGGTGACCCGCTCGGCGATCTCGGCACTGGCGGGCACGACCTGCATGGCGCTGGCGCCGGTGCCGATGACCGCAACGCGTTTCCCTGTCAGGTCCAGCCCCGAATCCCACCGCGCGGTGTGCGCGGCGGGTCCCTGGAACTCGCCGAGTCCGGGTAGATCCGGCACACTGGGTTGATTCAGCAGTCCCACGGCGCTGATCACGATATCGGCGGTGAGTGTCTCGACGGGCCCGGAGCCGTCGGCGGGTTCTACGGTGACCTCCCACCGGGACGCTGCCTCGTCGTAGGTCGCGACCCTCACTCGGGTGCCGAAGCGTACGTGTTCGCGTACGTGGTGGCGGTCGGCCAGGGTGCGCCAGTAGTGCGCGAGTTCGTCCTGTGGGGCGAAGTAGCTGGACCAGTCGGGCTTGGGGTCGAATGAGAGGGCGTACAGATGGCTGGGGGTGTCCACCCCGCAGCCCGGGTAGGTGTTCTCATGCCAGGTTCCGCCGACCTCGTCGTTCTTGTCGACCAGGAGGTAATCGATACCGGCCTGGCCGAGCCGGACCGCCATGGCGAGCCCGGAGACACCGGCACCGATGATCAGCACCCGGAACTCTGGGGGGGCCGGGGTCCGGGGTTCGGTGTGGCGGGGGTAGATCCCCATCTCTTCGCCGAGCAGGGTGCCGTATTCGTCGGGTATCGAATCGGCGAGCATGATCGACAGCACGCGAGCGAGCCGCTCCGGCTCCGGCGGGGTCTCCGGGAACGTCGCGGTTCCGTCCCGCCAGGCCCGCAGGACCGTGGTGGCTTCGCTCCGGATCTTTTGTCGCACCGGTTCGTCGAAGCCGCCCGAGTCGTGATCACCCAAGTCTGCCGGTGCCGTCGGCAGGTACGGGGCCTCGATCCAGCGATCCTCACCGGTCAGCAGCGCGAGCGAACCCAGCAGCACCGGCAGGTTGGCGTCGGTGAGGGCGGTGTCGAGTTCCTCGTCGGTGAAATCGGCCGACGGCCGGAAGCTTCCGGCCGGCTGTGCACCCCAGGGGGAAGCGATGGTAGGTGGGATCGACTGCGACATAGCGCGACCATACAATCTGTTCAGACGTGGTGTCAATCAAGTTCGGATCGCTTGTTCGCTGCTGGTCGGAAATTGAAACAGAGGGCATACATTATGTATGGATAGAATGTATAGTCGGCCGTATGACGACAACAGAGCTTTCCCGTACCGGATCGGTCTACGACACCGAGCATGAATCGTTCCGGCAGAGTTTCCGCACATTTCTGGAGTCGCGGGTGGTCCCCGACTACCCGCGGTGGGAACGGGATGGGATCATCCCGCGAGACGTCTTCTCCGAGGCCGGGAAACACGGATTCCTCGGTATGGCGATCGATGAGGAACTCGGTGGTGGCGGCGTGGACGACTTCCGGTTCAACGCGGTGATCGCCGAGGAAGTCGTGCGCGCCGGTGTCATGTCGTTCGGCATCAACCTGCACAACGACATATGTCTGCCGTACTTCCTCCGCTACGCCGACGACGAGCAGCGTCGGCGTTGGCTGCCCGGACTGGCGAGCGGAGAACGGGTCGCTGCGATCGCCATGACCGAACCGGGGACCGGTTCCGATCTTGCCGGCATCGAGACCACCGCGGTGCGCCACGGCGATCACTACCTGCTCAACGGCGCGAAGACCTTCATCTCCAACGGTATCAACGCCGACCTGGTGATCGTCGCGGCCCGGACCGACAAGACGGCGGGTAGGCACGGCGGCCTGTCGCTGATCGTGGTGGAGCGGGACACCCCCGGGTTCACCCGCGGCCGGAATCTGGAGAAGATCGGCATGCACGCGCAGGACACCGCGGAGCTGTTCTTCAACGACGCCCGAGTGCCGGCGGCGAATCTGCTCGGAGAACCGGGCAGCGGCTTCACCGCCCTGGTGTCGAACCTGTCACAGGAACGACTGACCATCGCCATAGCGAGCGCGGCGGCGGCCGCCCGCGCAGTGGAATACGCGATCGACTATGTGCGCGAACGTAAGGCATTCGGGAAACCGCTGGCAGGCTTCCAGAACACCCGGTTCACGCTGGCGGAGGCGTATACCCGGACCGAGGTAGTGCAAGCGTTCGTCACCGACTGCTTGCGCGAGCATGTGGTCGGCACGCTCACCCCCGAGCGGGCGGCGATGGCCAAACTGGCGGCCACCGAGACCCAGGGCCGGGTGGTCGACGCATGCCTGCAGTTGTTCGGCGGCTACGGCTATATGGCGGAGTTCCCGATTGCGCGCGCCTACGCCGACGCCCGGGTACAGCGGATCTACGGCGGGACGAGCGAGATCATGAAAGAGATCGTCGGAAAAGCGATGGGGATCTGAGATGGAGCGGACGATCTTCACCGATGACCACGATCAGTTCCGCGCGTCGGTGCGCAGTTTCCTGGAGAAGAACGCCGTGCCGCACACCGCCGAATGGGAGGCGGCGGGCCAGGTCGATCGCGGTTTCTGGAAAGCTGCCGCCGCACAGGGTCTGGTCGGCTTCGCCGCCGCGGAGGAGTTCGGCGGTACGGGCCTGCGCGACTTCCGGTTCAACGCCGTCCTGAACGAGGAGGTTGTGCGCACCGGGACCGTCGGGGACGGCTTCTCGCTGACCAACGACATTGTGTTGCCGTACTTTCTCGATATCGCCACGGTGGAACAGCAGCGGCGGTGGGTGCCCGGGATCGTGTCCGGTGATACCGCGATCGCGATCGCTATGTCGGAACCGGGTACCGGTTCCGACCTGCGCGCTATCAAGACGACTGCGGCGCGCGTACCGGGGGGCTGGCAGATCAGTGGTTCCAAGACATTCGTGACGCGGGGCATCCAGGCCGATCTGATCATTGTGGCCGCCCGTATTCCAGACGGTGACGGCGGCGGTTTCGGACTGTTCGTCGTTCCTGCGGGCCGGGAGGGCTTCGAGCGCGGCCGTAAACTCGACAAAATCGGGCGCCGCGCGCAGGACACCGCCGAGTTGTTCTTCCGCGACGTGCGGGTACCCGACGCCGACGTGCTCGGTGAGCCGGGCAAAGGTTTGCACTACTTGATGGGGAACCTCGCACAGGAGCGGCTGTCGATGGCTGTGGTCGCGGTGGCCAGCGCCGAGCACGCGGTCGAGACCGCGGTCGCCTATGCCAAAGAGCGCAAGGCGTTCGGGCAGCCGATCGGTTCGTTCCAGTCCAACCGGTTCCGGCTCGCGGAGCTGGCAACGCGGGTCGGGATCGCCCGGGTGTTCATCGACCGGTGTATCGAGGCGCAGAACAGCGGGGAACTGACCGCGGCGGAGGCCGCCGGGGCGAAGTTCTGGACCACCGAACTCGAGTTCGAGGCGCTGGACAGCTGCCTGCAGTTGCACGGTGGCTACGGCTATATGGAGGAATACGAGGTCGCGCGCCGGTGGCGGGACGCGCGGGTGCAGCAGATCTACGGGGGGACCAACGAGATCATGCGCGAGATCGTCGGTCGCTCGCTCGGGTTGTAGCCGGCGCGGGCCGGGGCGGCCGTACCTCGCGACGTCGTCGGCGCGAGGAGTGTCCGTGACAGCGATATCGCGGAAGCGACCGCCCCGGGGTCCGGATCAGTCGGCGACGACTCCGCTGCCGATGAGCGCGTCCACTTCTTCCGCCGGGTAGCCGAGGCCTTCGAGAATGCTCCTGCTGTCCGCCCCGGGCGCCCGGCGCGGCCGCGGCGTGGTGGGTGGGGCGCCGTCGAAACGGGGTGCGGGAGCGGGCTGCACCATGCCGTCGATATCGACGAAGGTTCCGCGCGCGAGATGGTGTGGGTGTTCGACCGTCTCGGCCAGCGAGAGCACCGGCGCGTAGCAGGTATTGCTGCCGAGGAGCAGCTTGTCGAGCTCGGCGCGGTCGAAGGTGGCGATGCGCTCGGCCAGTATCCGTCGGTACTCGGGCCAGCCCGCGGTATCGAATTGGTTGTCACGTACCTCATCGGGCAGTTCGAGGAGATCGCACAACTCCTGCCAGAACGGAGCCTCGATGGCGCCGATGCTCACCCACTGCTGGTCCCGGGTCCGGTAGACGTCGTAGAAGAACGCACCCGAGTCGAGCAGGTGAGTGCCGCGCTCGTCGGTGAACATGCCCTCGGACCGGTAGGTGTGGAACATCGCCATCAGCGCGGAGACGCCGTCGATCATGGCCGCGTCGATCACCCGGCCACCACCACCGGCACGAGCCGCGAGGATACCGGCGAGCATTCCCATCCCGAGCAGCATGCCGCCACCACCGAAGTCGCCGACCAGGTTCAGGGGCGGCACCGGCGGCTGATCCTTGCGGCCGATCGCGTGCAGTGCCCCGGCCAGTGCGATGTAGTTGATGTCGTGTCCGGGCATGGTGGCCATCGGGCCGTTCTGCCCCCAGCCGGTCATCCGGCCGTAGACGAGATCCGGATTCGCCGCCAGACATTCCGCCGGCCCCACGCCGAGCCGCTCGGCAACGCCGGGGCGGAAGGTCTCGATGAGACCGTCCGCGTCGGCGCAGAGCTTTCGCACCACTTCGGCGCCCGCCGTCGTCTTCAAGTCGACGGCGAGGTGGCGCCGGCTCCGGAACATGATCGAATGTCCGTGCACCGCCCAGGAATTACCGCCCGGCCGGTCCACGCAGATAACCTCCGCGCCGAGATCGGCGAGCAGCATTCCGGCGAACGGTCCCGGTCCGATACCGGCCAGCTCGATGATCCGGACGCCGGAAAGCGGCGGCCGGTCGGACCCGGTCACGAGCCCGCCACCCGGGGCATACCGCCCCTGTTCTCGGCGACATCGGCATGCACTTCTTCCGGATTCGCCACCGCGGCGGCCTGCTGGCCGTCGGGAACGCGGATCGCCTCGTCGAACTGACGCAGGATCGAGAACGCGGTTCGTTCATCGTCGTGCGGCAGTATCCGGCCGATCCGGTCGGCGGCGGCGATGAGCGGCCGGACCGCAGGCAACACGTATCGCCAGCGGGTGCGTTCGGCGCCGAGCGCCGTCATGACGTCGGCGGGAATCCAGGAGTGCAGCAGGCCGTAGGCGAGTGCCAGACGCCTTTCGTCGGTCATGAACTTGGCGATCGGTGCGGGAAGAACCTCCACATCGCCGGGCGGGTTCTCCACGCTGAACTGGATGATCGAATGCACGACGTCGCGGCACAGTTCGTCCGGCGGCTGCTCGATGAGGGTGTGCAGCTCCGTTTTTCGGCGGGCATCCTCGTACGAGGTGTGCAGGATGTCCTCCGGTACACCGATCACATATCCGACGTACCGGCTGAGCGCGAAGATATCCTCCAGTTCGCGATCGCTGTAGCGGATTCCCGAGTTCTGCACCGCATCGACGAACTTCACGCCGAACTGGCCGGCCTGGGTCACCATGCCGTCGAGGTTGTTGATCGGAACACCCCAACCGGCCCAGTCCCAGGCATCGGACCTGCCCAGGCTGTGCCGCACCGCCGCGTGGATCATCCGCACCTTCGCGGTCAGCCGGAACCCCTCCTCGAACCGGCGCATACCACCGGGGGTGTAGGCGGCGACAACGTAGCGGAAGCTCTCGATCAGCCTGGTGCCGACTTTGTCCGACTGCCGCAACCGGCCGCTGAACAGCACCGGCCGGGTCGCGCTGTACATCGAGAACCCGCCCGCGATGGTCGCCCATGCCAGCACCGGCGGGACGATCGGCCCGGCACGCCAGAAGGCGACCGCGCCGCGGTACAGCTGGTCGAAGTCGACCCACTCGGGAATCCGGTCGAGCTGCTCGAACAAGGCGACCAGGCCGGGGCTGGGGTCCTCGACCGCGTCGATCCCGCGCTCGAGCGCCAGATCGAAGGTACGCCAGGAGGTGGTGTTGGATTTGTCCTTGAAGTCCAGCACCGCCTGGTAGGCGTAGTCGTCGGCGAGCAGCGCGTGATCGGTGAGTTTCTCGACCATCTCGCGGCCGTACATCGCGACTGCCTTGTCTCTGTTGGCGATGCGCCCCAGATCGATGCCGCGGGGCAGGCCCGGCGGTACGTCCATATCGCCGCGGAAGGTGCGTGTCTCCGGGCGCGTCGATGCGCTGGTCATATTCATCTCCTCGTTGTGACTGGCATTACACCGAGGGTAGACCCGACTGAACACAATGTCTACACTAACTGTATGGCCTCGTAGTTCAGCCTGTTCGGCCGTCGAGTGCCACCATCCGCTGTCATCGGTGAGGAATCCCATGCCCGAAAATCTCCATGCCGCTGTTCTCGGTCCCGACGACGAGGCCACTGATGTGCTCGAGCGCATCCTGAGCTCCCGCTGGAGTTGTCGCGCCTTCACCTCCGAAGCTGTCCCGCGTCACGAGATCGCGCGAATTCTCGGTCTGGCCCGCCGGTCGCCGTCCTGGTGCAACACTCAGCCCTGGCATGTGCATATCACCGAAGGGGCCGAGACGGAACGGTTCCGTGACACCCTGCGTACCGCCATCGCCGCGGGGCCGGAGGGGGCGCCGGATATCCCGTTTCCCACGGCCTACGAGGGGATCTACCGTGAGCGTCGCCGGATCAGCGGATGGCAGCTGTACTCGAGTCTCGGCATCGAAAAAGGGGACCGGGTGGCCTCGGGGCAACAGATGCTGCGCAACTTCGACCTGTTCGATGCGCCGCATGTCGCGATCGTCACGACCGAGCGGGCACTGGGTGCCTACGGTGCTGTGGACTGCGGGATCTTCGTATCCAATTTCGTGCTCGCCGCCCACAGTCGCGGAGTCGCGACCATTCCGCAGGCCGCGCTCGCCACTCAGGCGCCGCTGATCCGGCGCCACTTCGGGCTTCCCGAGGGGCGGCAGGTGCTGCTGGGCATCTCCTTCGGCTACCCCGACGCTGATCACCCGGCCAACTCCTACCGCACCGATCGGCAGGAGTTGGGCGAGCTCGTCACTTTCGCCGGTGGCCAGTGAGCATCGCAATCGGACTAGACAATGTGTTTAGACGCATTGTATGTTGCGGAAAGTGCCTGATCGCAGCGGCACTCGTGAATACCACTCAGTAGAGGAGTCCTCATGCCGGAAACACAGGCGCTGATCTACGATGCCGTCCGGACACCTCGGGGCCGCGGAAAGAGTTCCGGCTCCCTGCACACGATCAAGCCGATCGATCTGGCCGTCGGGACGATCCAGGCCGTGCTGGAGCGCAATCCGTCGCTGGACCCGGTCCGCATCGACGATATCGTGCTCGGGGTCGTGTCCCCGGTCGGTGAGCAGGGCGGCGATATTGCCCGCACGGCGTCGCTGGTGGCCGGTCTGCCGCACACCGTCGCCGGGGTTCAGATCAACCGCTTCTGCGCCTCCGGACTGGAGGCGGTCAACCTGGCCGCGCAGAAAGTGCGGTCGGGGTTCGAGGACGTCGTCCTGGCCGGCGGTGTCGAGTCCATGTCGCGGGTGCCGATGAGTTCCGACGGCGCGGCCTGGATGGACGATCCGGCGACGAACCTCGCCACCGGTTTCGTCCCACAGGGTATCGGCGCCGATCTGATCGCCACTGTGGAGGGTTTCGGCCGCACCGATGTCGACGAATTCGCGGCCCGCTCCCACGAACTCGCGGCCAAAGCGGAGGCCGAGGGGCGGTTCGCCGGATCTGTCGTTCCCGTGCGGGATGTCACCGGCCGCGTGGTGCTGGACCGTCATGAGACGATCCGGCCCGGGGCCAGCGTGGATTCGCTTGCCGCGCTGACTCCCTCGTTCGCCGCCCTGGGTGCGACCGCGGGATTCGATGCGGTCGCGCTGCAGGAGTTCCCGCATATCGAGCGGATCGATCATGTGCATCACGCCGGTAACAGCTCCGGCATCGTGGACGGTGCCGCGCTGCTGGTGGTCGGGAGTGAACGGGCCGGCGCCGAACTCGGCCTCACCCCGCGTGGCCGCGTCGTCGCGACAGCGGTCTCCGGAGACAACCCGACCATCATGCTCACCGCACCTGCCCCGGCCTCGCGCAAGGCACTGGCCAAGGCGGGCCTGCGGGTCGAGGATATCGACCTTTTCGAGGTGAACGAGGCGTTCGCATCGGTGGTGCTGCGCTTCGCGCGCGACCTCGACGTCGATATTGCGAAAGTCAATGTCAACGGCGGTGCGATCGCCATGGGGCATCCACTGGGCGCCACCGGCGCGATGCTCGTCTCCACGGTGCTGGACGAACTGCACCGCACTGGCGGTCGGTACGGCCTGGTGACCCTCTGTGTGGGCGGCGGCATGGGCATCGCGACCGTCGTAGAAGCCCTCTGACCACGGCTGTATCCGGAAAGGACACCGAAACACCGATGAGCACCGTCAGCGCCATCCGCGCGACCCGCGATTCCCACGGGATCGTCACTCTGACGATCGACGACCCGAACCAGCGTGTGAACACTATGAATTCGCTATTCGTGGAATCCTTGGCCGATGAACTCGACGCAATCGAGAACTCCGAAGACGTGACCGGGGTGATCATCACTTCGGGTAAGCCGACCTTTTTCGCCGGTGGCGATCTGAACGATCTGCGTGCGGCGAGCCGTGACCGGCTGGACGAGTTCGCCGCCTTCGTGCGTCGCAACAGTGCCCTGTTGCGACGGCTGGAGAAACTGCCGGTCCCGGTCGTGGCGGCGATCAACGGCTCCGCGCTGGGCGGCGGCCTGGAACTCGCCTTGGCCGCGCACCACCGCGTTGTGATCGACGCGCCGAACGTACGCCTCGGTTTGCCCGAGGTCACCCTGGGCCTGCTGCCAGGTGCCGGGGGCGTGGTCCGGTCGGTCCGCATGCTGGGCGTGCGCACCGCATTGCAGGAGGTGCTACTGACAGGTAAGAAACACACCGTGGCCGACGCGCTGGAGCTCGGTATCGTCGACGCGACCGTTGCTACGGCCAACGAACTGGTCGCGGCCGCGACGGCATGGATCAGGGAAAACGCCGGTGCCCGACAGCCCTGGGATACCGCCGGATTCCGCATCCCGGGCGGCGCCCCCGGTGATCGTGGTGCGCCGCTGAACGCGAGCCTGCCCGCCCTGGCGGCGAGCCTGCGCGCTCAGACCAAGGGCGCGCCCTACCCGGCGCGGGAGAACATCCTCGCGGCGGCGGTCGAGGGTGCCCAGGTCGATATCGACAACGCGCTGACCATCGAGGCACGCTACTTCCTGGATCTGGCGACCGGACAGATCGCGAAGAACATGATCCAGGCGAATTTCTTCGACCTGCAGACGGTCAAGGGTCCGCGTGGCCGCAAGGGGTCGCAGGAGGTGTGGTCGCCACAGAAGGCGGTGGTACTCGGCGCGGGGATGATGGGCGCGGGAATCGCCTACCAGTGCGCGGTCTCGGGCATCGAGGTGGTGCTGAAGGACGTGACCACCGAGGCTGCCGAGCGCGGCAAGAGCTACGCGCAGCGGGTGCTGGGCAAGCAGGTGAAGTCCGGGAAGATCACCGAGAAGTTCCGGGACGAGGTCCTCGCGCGTATTCTGCCGACCGCCGATATCGCCGACGTCGCCGGAGCCGACCTGGTGATCGAGGCGGTTTTCGAGGATCCTTCGCTGAAGGCCGACGTGCTGCGTGAAGTCGAACCGTTGCTGGCGCCCGGCGCTCTGATCGGTTCGAACACCTCGACGCTCCCCATTACCGGTCTCGCCGGGAATGTCACCGACCCGGAGCGGTTCATCGGCCTGCACTTCTTCAGCCCGGTGGACCGGATGCCCCTGCTCGAGATCATCAAGGGAGAGCAGACCTCGGAGGAAACCCTGTTTCGCGCCTTGGACCTGGCCCGCGCAATCGCCAAGACCCCGATCGTGGTGAACGACAGCCGGGGCTTCTTCACGAGCCGCGTTATCGGCACCTTCGTCAACGAGGCGCTGGCCATGCTCGGCGAGGGCGTGCCCGCACCGGTGATCGAACAGGCGGCCACTCAGGCCGGTTATCCGGCCCCGGTACTACAGCTGGCCGACGAACTGAATCTCGAACTGCTGCGCCGGGTGCGGAACGCGTCCCGGGACGCGGCCCAGGCGGCCGGGCGGACCTGGGTCGCCCATCCGGCGGAGGCGGTCCTGGACCGCATGCTGAGCGAGTTCGGCCGGGCAGGCCGGCTGGCCGGCGCCGGATTCTACGAGTACGGCGAGAACGGTGCCCGGCAGCGGCTGTGGCCTGGGCTGAGCGAGGCATTCGGGTCACCTCGCGCGGAGCTGCCGTTCACCGACGTGAAGGAGCGCCTGCTGTTCGTCGAGGCGATCGAGTCGGTCAAATGCCTCGACGAAGGGGTGCTGGAATCGGTTCCGGACGCCAATATCGGTTCGCTGCTGGGCATCGGATACCCGGGCTGGACCGGCGGTGTGTTGCAGTACATCGACGGTTATGCCGGGGGAGCCGCGGGGTTCGTCCGGCGCGCCGAACAATTCGCCGCCGCCTACGGTGACCGGTTCGCGCCGCCCGCGTCGCTGGTCGCTATCGCCGGACAAGGCGGCACCGTGGCCGGCGCGACACATGAGCCGGAGCTGGCGCTGTCCTGATCGGCAGCCTTCACCCAACCAGAACGGCGGTGGGTTTGCGCTGCGCGCAACCCACCGCCGAGTCGGAGCCGAGAGGAATCATGTCCGCACGTCTGGTCGACACCCGTGACGGTGTCCGTATCAATGTCCGAGTCCTGGGGACGGGACAGCCCGTCCTGCTGATCCATGGCTGGAGCCTCAGCGGTGAGGCGTGGGATCGTCAGATTCGCGTGCTCGCCGAATCCGGGTATCGGGTGCTCGCCATGGACCTGCGCGGGCACGGCGGGTCCGATGCGCCGCTGGACGGATACGAAATCGACTCGCTCGCCCGGGACGCCGCCGACGTACTGGCCGCCCTCGGCACGCCGGCGGCCACGGTGGTCGGCTGGTCGCTCGGTGGGATGGTCGCGCTGCGCCTCGCGCACGATCACCCGGAGGCGGTCGCCGCCGTGGTTCTGGTGGCATCGAACGGTGTCGCCGCCTCCCGGACCGAATCCTTCCCGTTCGGTGTGCCGGCTCACGGGCCGCTGACCGCGATCTTGAACGCCGAGCACGACGATCGGATCGCGCTGCGCCGCAGCGCGGTCGGCGATCCTTTCAAGGAGCCGCCGTCCCCGCATGTGCTCGACTGGCTGCACCGCATCTCGCTGCAGACCCCGAGCTGGGCAGGTCGCGCGGCGATGAGGACACTGCTGGGCACCGATCAAACCCATATCCTCGGAGGTGTTCCAGCTCCGGTGACCCAGATCATCGGTACCGCAGACCCCGCGTTGTCGGTGCGCGGCGCGCGCTGGCTGAGCGAGCAGCTCGACAGCACACTGGTCGAACTGGACACCGGCCACTATCCCATGCTGGAAAAGGCCGACGAGTTCGACGCCGCCCTGCTCGCGGCCGTCGCGCGCAGGGCGGGCTGATCAGCAGGCCGGCTCTCAGCGACCTTCGAAGACCGGTGGCCGTCGCTGTGCGAACGCGGCGACGCCCTCACGGAAATCAGGCGAATCGACCAATCGAGTCTGCTCCTGGACCTCGCCCTCGAAGGCGGCCTCCAGTTGGGGAAGCAGCGCGATGTTCAGATTGCGTTTGGTCGCGGCGAATGCGGCGGTGGGGCCGCCGGCCAGTCGCAGGGCGAGTTCAGCGGCGTGGGGGGCCAGTACATCGTCGTCGGTGACTTCGTCCACCATGCCCCACTGCAGTGCGGTCTCGGCGTCGATTCGCTCGGCCAGCAATGCCATCCGGGTGGCCCGGCCCAGCCCTACTCGGGCGCCCAGGAGCGCAGACGCACCGGCATCGAGGGTCAGTCCGACACGAGCGAACGCCAGCGTAAACGACGCCGACCGGGCCGCCACGATCTGATCGCAGGCCAGTGCCAGAGCACAGCCCGCGCCGGCAGCGGGGCCGTTGACCGCGGCGACCACCGGCTTGGGCATGGTTCGTAGTGCGCGCACTGTCGGGTTGTAGCGCATTCGCAGTTCTTCCTCCGTACGCGGCGACAGACGGGTGGTCCCGGTCGTATCGTCGAGTGACAGGTCGGCGCCGGCCGAGAAAGCACGTCCGGCGCCGGTGAGCAGGACGCTGCGCACCGATTCCTCCGCGGCCGCCCATTCGACAGCTTTTCGCAATTCATGCTGCAGCGCGAGGTCGAATGCATTCAGTGCGTGCGGCCTCGACAAGACCAATGACGCCGCCGCGCCGGATCTCCGAATTTCGAGGACTTCGGTTCGAGAAATTGTTTCCCAATCGGACATGCTCCGGCATGCTAGTTTAAACACGATGTATAGACAAGGCGTCTTCTGGCGCGCCGATCGGATCGGTCGCTGAGCTCAGAACGTGATTGACATTACATCTGAACACTATGTATGGTTCACGGCATGTTCGACGTTCTTCCTGCTCCCGTTGCCTTTATCGGCAAGACTGGGATCGGTTCCGTGGTCCAGCACTGCACCGGAGCCGACGAATGACCACCACCGCCGCCGCATCGAAGGCGGCCCCGCGTACCCCTGAATTCACCGCGGATCTGAAGCGTGTTCGAACGGCTTTCGACAGTGGGCGCACCCGCCCGTTATCGTGGCGAACCGCGCAATTGGAGGGCCTGCTCCGATTCATCGATGAATGCGAATCCGAAATTGCCGCGGCCATTGCTGATGATCTCGGGCGGAGTCCGATGGCGACATTCATGGCCGATATCGGGCCGGTGCGGCACGAAATCCGATACACCCTGTCACACCTGGCGAAGTGGATGGCCCCGACCCCGGTGCTGGTCAGTGCGGCGACCGCCCCGGGAAAGGCGTGGTCGCTGCCCGAGCCCAAAGGTGTCGTACTCGTCCTCGGCACGTGGAACTTCCCGCTGTTGCTGACCGTGCAGCCCTTGGTCAGCGCGCTCGCGGCGGGAAACGCCGTGGTTGTCAAACCTTCCGACCTCGCCGACAAGACCGGCGCCCTACTCGCCAGGCTGTTGCCACGGTATGTGGATCCCGAGGCGGTACGGGTAGTGCTCGGCGACGGCAAAGTCAATCGCCGGCTGCTCGAACAACGTTTCGACCATATCTTCTTCACCGGGTCGACTGCGGTCGGAAAGGCCGTGATGACGGCCGCCGCCCAGCATCTCACCCCGGTGACGCTGGAGCTGGGCGGCAAGAGCCCGGTCATCGTCACCGCCGACGCCGATATCGAGGTCGCAGCCCGTCGCATCGCCTGGGCCAAGTCCATCAACGCGGGCCAGACCTGCATAGCGCCGGACTATGTGCTCGTGGAGGATTCGGTACGCCCGAAACTCGTGGAGCGGCTGCTCGTCGAATTGCCCGCCCACGGCGCGAACGACACCACCCACATCGTCAACGAACGTCACCTGGACCGGCTCGCCGAAGCACTGACGAGCCACGGGGGTGAACAGTTCGGTGGGACGATCGACCGTGCCGGCCTCACCATCGCGCCCGCCCTGGTGACCGACCCGGATCCGGATTCCGAGCTCATGCGCGAGGAGATCTTCGGCCCCATTCTGCCGGTGCTGTCGGTGGGCAGTGCCGGGCATGCCGTCGAATTCGTGAACCGGCGCCCGAAACCGCTCGCGCTCTACCTTTTCACCTCCTCCCGGAAAACAGAGCGCACCGTGCTGGAACAGACGTCCTCCGGTGCGGTGGTGATCAACCACCTGCTCTATCACCTGCTGGTACCGGAACTGCCCTTCGGTGGTGTCGGCGACTCCGGGCTCGGCAGCTACCACGGCAAGCACGGATTCGACACGTTCAGCCACTACAAGGCTGTCCTGCGCAAGCCGGGCCGGCCCGACCCGTCGGTGGCCTACCCGCCCTACAGTCCCGCGATGCAGAAGGTGCTGCGGCGAATCATGGGCTGACGGTCCCCAGTCGAAGCCGATAGCTCCGTTGCCGACAGAAGGTGTGCAGTGAGTATTTCAGTATCCGGGGGGATAGCGCAGCGCATCCGCGGCTCATTCGCGGACCGGGTGCTGCGCAGCCTCGGCACGCTGGGCCGGTCGGCGCGCCTGAGTGCCGAGGTGGTCCAATTCTCGATCACCGATACGGTCGCCCGGCGGTTGCCGGTGGGAGAAGTGATCGAGCAGATGTGGAAGCTGTTCAAGGTCACCGCCTTACCCGCGTTGTTGATGGCAGTGCCGATCGGCGCCGAGGTATCGGTGCAGGTGGGTGGAGTCATGGACCAGGTCGGCGCCAACTCGCTGGCGGGCGCCGCCAGCGGGCTCGGTGTCGTGAGCCAGGGTGCGCCGATGGCGGCCGGTCTGCTGATGAGCGGAGCGGCGGCGTCCACCATTGCCTCCGACCTGAGTGCCCGCTCCATCCGCGAGGAGATCGATGCCATGCGGGTGATGGGGGTGAATCCGGTGCAGCGATTGGTTGTTCCGCGTTTCGTGGCGATGGTGGCGATTGCGCCTGCTCTGTGCATCCTGATCATTGCCGCCGGTGTGGCGGCGGGACTGATCATCTCGACGAATGTCAACGGTGTGGTGGCGGACAGCTTCTGGCAGTCGTTCGGCGCCTTCGCCACCCCGGTGGACCTGATCTTCTCCGTACTGAAGGCGTTGATCTTCGCCGTTATCGTGGTGACCATCGCCAGCCTGCGCGGTCTGGAGGCGACCGGCGGCCCGAAGGGTGTGGCCAACGCGGTCAACGCCTCGGTTGTGCTCAGCGTTTTCTGCATCTTCATGACGAACCTGGCCGTGAGTCAGCTCCAGAACATGTTCTTCCCGGCGAGGCTGGCATGAGTATCGACATGACCGAGTATCCGGTGGTCCACTCCGGACCGATGGCACGGACGGTGCGGTACGGGAAACGCGTACTGGCCGATATGCTGGCCGAGTTCGGCCAGATCGTGGCCTTCACCTGGAAAACCCTGGTGTACCTGCCGAAGACGGTGCGTCACTACTCCAAACAGACGCTCAAGACCATGAACGATATGGCCTGGGGGAGTGGCTCGCTGATCGTCGACGGCGGGGTGCTGAGTTTGATGTTCTTCCTCGGCGTCGCGGTCGGCGCGGTGGTGGCGATCCAGGCGTTCATGGCCTTCGACCTCCTCGGATTCGGCGCGCTGACCGGAATTATCGGATCGTTCGGCAATATCAGGGTGATCGCTCCGATCATTACCGGCATCGGCTTCGCCGCCCAGGCCGGCTGCCGGATGACCGCCGAGATCGGTGCGATGCGCATCTCCGAGGAGATCGACGCCACCGAATCCATGGGCCTGCAGGCCATCCCGTTCGTGGTGGGCACCCGCCTGGTGGGCGGCATGCTGGTCGTGCTGCCCGGATACCTGATGGCCATCGTGGTCAGTTTCTTCACCGGCGGGCTGATCATCAAGATCGGCTACGGCCAGCCTCCCGGCACCTACGACCACTACTTCGCTCAGTTCGTCGATATCGGCGATCTGGCAGCGTCGGTGGGTAAGGCACTGATCTTCTGCGCCGTGGTCACCATGATCCACTGTTACTACGGCTATTTCGCCTCCGGTGGCCCCGCGGGCGTCGGTATCGCGTCGGGCCGCGCCATCCGCGCCAGCCTGGTCGCGATCGTCGTCCTCAATTTTCTGATGACCGTAGCCATCTGGGGTTTGAACCCGGAACTTCCTTTCAGGGGTTGAAACATTGGCCAGACATATTCATCAAGACTTCGTCCGTGGTGACGGGGCTCGTCAGCAGCGCGTCCTGCTCCTCTGTGGCGGCGCCGCGGCGCTCGTCGTGCTGATCACGGTGGTCGCATGTTCCTGGGCCTACCCGAGAGCCACGGCACCATCCGGCATCCGATTGCAACTCATGGTCCCGGCACTGGGTCCCGGCGTCGAGTCCGGCTCCAAGGTCCTGGTTCGGGGGGCGGCGGTCGGCGAGGTGACTCGGGTCAGCACACTCGATTCCGGCACCGTGACCGTCGCGCTGGTGCTCGACGAGGGGATGGGTTCGATTCTCACCGATACCCTCGACGTCGATTTCCGGCCGGAGAACTACTTCGGTGTAACAGCGGTGAACCTGCTCGAACGACCGGGCGGCGCAGCGCTGACCGACGGCCTGGTTCTGCATCGCACCCAGGCGCCGGATTTCACCATGTCGACCATGCTGGAGCAGGTATCGCTGGTGGTCGACGGCACGCTGACCGCCGATATGATCGCCACATTGGACGAGGTCATGCGCTACGCCAACGGTCTCGCGCCGCTGATCCGGACCGGGATCATCCTCGCCGACCAGGTAGCCAAGACCCAGCAGCACCTGCCCACCGAACTGTTGCTCCGCACCAACGATGTGCTGGCCCAGTTGCCGGCCTTCAGCCGGGGCGCGGCGGATGCGCTGTACGCGATCTACAACAGCGCCTACAACAAGCGCCCGGACGGCAGTACTGGCGTGGACGACGCCTTCATGGACGAAACCGACCAGGCGCTCGCCCTGGCCGCATCGGATCTGTTCGGCCTGGCCGGTTCGTTGCTGGCCTCGCACGACGCCGAGCTGACCCCGGTGACCGGCGCCGTCGACGCGGTGGTTGCCCCGCTACCCGGCCTGCTCGGGAACGGCAACATGGACACCCTGAACACGGTGCTGGAGCGGCTGGAGTCCGCGTTCACCGGCCCCCCGGAGCAGAAGACCCTGCAACTGCGAGTGGTGCTCGACGATATACCCGCGATCTCCGGGCCGTTGGCGCAACTCGGTGCGCTCCCCGCCGCGGCGCCGGGAGGACGCTGATGGCAACGGGACGTGGATTGATCTGGGCCTGCCTCAAACTCGTTGCCGTGGCGGCCGTGACAGTAGTGCTCTTCGTGATCGTGCTCAACGCCATGCGAAATCCGGTGGAGCAGAGCACCCGTAGCTACACAGCCGATTTCTCCGATGCGTCCGGTCTCCGGGTCAACGGAGACGTGCGCCTGAAGGGTTTGCGTATCGGCAAGGTGACCGGCGTGGAGTTGATCCGCGACGGCGACGGTATGGCCGCACGGGTGAGCTTCTCCATGGACCGCGAACACGAACTCACCGACACCACCACGCTGGCGATCAAATACCAGAACCTGACCGGCGTCCGGTTCATCGACGTGGGTTTCGGTGCGCAGCCCGGAAACCGGGTGGACCATCTGCCCGTGAGCGCAACACGTCCGTCGTTCGATATCACCGCCCTGTTCAACGGTTTGCAGCCGGTGTTGTCGACCATGAATACCCAGCAGATCAACGCTTTCGCGGAGAACGCGATCGCGGTGCTCGAGGGCGACGGCGGCGGGTTGGGCCCGATGCTGGAAAGTGCGCAACAGCTGGCGGCATATGCTCAGGACCGTCAGCAGCTCATCGCCACACTGACCGGCAATATGGCCCGGATCGCGGACACGATGGGCGGGCGCTCTCCGTACGTGATCGAGTTCCTCCGGGCCATGAGTCTGCCCATCAGCAACGCGATGACGGTGCTGGACGAGTTCCCCAAGACCGCCTCGGCCGGCCCGGCGCTCGTCGAACCGATCGAGCGGCTGCTCGCGGCACTGGGTTTCCGGGACGACCTGGATATCGAAGCACTGCTGAATCAAGCCTTCGCGAACCTTACCGAGGCGGTGGATTCGCTGCGGCTGATGCCGGGCACCCTGGCCGGGCTGCAGACCGCCCAGCAGCGGCCGGCAGCCGGGGGTTGCAGTAACGGGCACGCGAGCTTGCCCCCCGATGTCCAGATCCTGCTCAACGGTAGCGAGGTTGTACTGTGCAACGCGAAATAAAGGAGCGGCGACTACGGTTGCGGGAGCGCGCGCTCGCGGTCTGGCACAACGATGTGCTGCTCGGCACCGCCGTAGTCGGCACAACAATGCTGGTCGTGGTCGCGTTCACCGGCTTGTACCTGCGCCCGCCCGGTCAGCAGACGATCGCCTTCGAGACCACCGACGCATCCGCCATCGAAACCGGCCAGGACGTCCGGGTCGCGGGGATCAGTGTCGGCAAGGTCTCCGATATCGCCATCGGCGATACGACCGTGACAGTGCGCGCTCGCATCGACGATTCGATCCACGTCGGCGACCGGTCCCGGATCGAGGTCCGAATGCTGACTCCGGTCGGCGGCTACGCGGTGACGCTCGTTCCGCTCGGCGGCGGCACCGAACGTGGCGGCGCGATCCCGGTGGAACGGGTCGCGGTGCCGTACTCGATCGGTGACGTTCTGCAGAGCTCACCCACGGTGACCGACCACGTCGACGCCTCGACCATGAACGCGAACTTGCGCCAGGTAGCAGTTGCGCTGCAGGGCAATTCGACCTCGGTCGGCACCATCGTGGACGGTATGAACGCGGTCACCCAGGTGCTCGATCAGCAGCGGCTACAGATCCATCAGGTCGCCGCGATGGCCGCCGAATACCTGCAGACCTTCAATGTCAACCGTGGCTTCGTGTTCGAGCTGATCGGCAAGATCGACACGGTGCTCCTGACCTACCACAACAATGCGGCGGGCTTCAACTACGCCTACGAATTGCTCGGCAGTGCCCTCTCCAGACTGCGGCCGCTGGAGAAGTTCTACCTCGACCATTCCGATGAGGTGTCTGCCCACATCCAGAACCTGCAGGGCATGGTCACCGAACTCCAGCAACACCTCGGGCCTGCCATCGACAACCTCACCGCGTTGCGGGCGCAGCTCGAGCAGTGGCTGACCCCCACCGGTATGGCCGAATTCGGTGGCGGAGTCCTGACCAATTCCCTGTGTATTCCGATTCCGGGCCGGGAGTGCTGATATGCGTATATCGAAGCGGGCCACCACCGTGACCCTGGCTCTGACCACTACCGCGGTGGTCGTGACGGCCGCGGTCGTCCACAGCTCGGGCGCCGGTGGGGCGGCCGATGCCGAAATCGCGGCCGGTGGTGGCGGCTACTGCGTCGATATGCCCGACGCAATCGGTCTCTACCCGGGAAACCCGGTGACACAAATGGGTTTCCGGGTCGGCAAGGTCGATTCTGTGCAACAGCGGGGAGACCACGTCCGGGTCGATTTCGAACTCGACGCGGGGCGCCGCTACCCGGCGGACGTCCGGGTGGTCACCCGATCGAAGTCGCTGCTCGCGGACCGCAGCCTGGAGCTGGTCGGCAACTACACGACCGGCCCCGCGCTACGGCCCACCGAATGTGTCCCGATGAGCCGTAGTTACACGCCGAAAAGCATCTCCGAGATCGCAGGTTCCGCAGCGGATTTCATCGATGCGCTCTCGACGGCGGGCGACGGCAGCGTGCAGGGGGCCATCGGCGGCGTGCACACTGCCCTGGACGGCACCGGCGCCGCCATGAGCGCGATGCTGAGCCACGCCGCCGCGGCCGCCGCCGGCCCGGATCAGGTCACGGCCGATATCGGCGCGTCGATCATGAATATGGCCCCACTTACCGAGAACGCGCTGCGGGAGTGGGACCGGATCGGCTCGATCCTGGATCGGATGCCGCAGGTCGCTGCCGAAGGCACCGAACTGTTCCGGTTCGTGGCACGGTTCGACCGCGGCATCGGCTGGCTCGTCGCGGTCATCTACGACATCCAGCGGAAATACGGTGCCGAGCTGTGGCCGATCATGCACGGCCCCGTGGCAGACGTGATCCGGCTGGCAGCAACCCGGGCGCCGGACCTCGCACACCTGTACGGGACAATCCCATCCGTCGTGACCGCGGTGAACTACCAGGAGCAGTCCACCGGCGGTCTGTCGGTCCCCTTCCGGCCACCTTCGGTGCCCGTCGACCCGGTGCTCTGCGGGCTCCTCGGCCCGCATTGCGAGAACAACGAATTCGCACCGGGCACAGTGAATCTCCTGTCCTTGGTGGCGTGGAAGGCGGCGACGTGAAATCCTCGGGAATCGGCCGGGCACTGCGGATATCAACGGCTGCCGCCGTGGTCGCGTTCGCGGTCGCCGGATGCGGGCTAGGCCCGAACGATCTGCCGTCGGTGCGCTCCGGCGTGCACAGCGACTACACCGTCACCATCCGGTTCGAGAATGTCATGAACCTGCCCTACGGTGCCGATGTGGTGCTGAACGGCCTGCGCGTCGGGCAGGTTCAGGCGTTGACCGCCACCCCGGACGGCATCGATGTGGCGGTCGGATTGAGCGAGACGACGAAAGTCCCGGCCGATGCCGGCGCGATCATCCGGCAGAACACCCTGCTGGGCGACACTTACATCGCGTTGACTCCGAGCAGCGATCCGCGCCCGGAGACCGGATTCCTCGGGCCCGGCAGCATCGTGTCGTTGGACCGCACCACCTCCCCGCCCCAGTTGGAGGACACCATCGCGGTGCTGGCCTATTTCGTGAACGGCGGCAGCATCCAGAAGATGCAGGACACCATGGCCACTCTCAACCAGACCATGCCCGCACTTGAGGACCTGCGACGGATGGCGGCCACCGTCGCGGTGGATATGTCCGACCTGGCCGCCGGTACCGCGGAAATCGACCGGCTGTTGAACGGTCTGAACGATACCGCGACAGCGGTGAACGACAAGGCCGAACAGTGGCAGGCGGTATTCGGTGAGCAAGGCGCCTACTACTGGCACAACGTCGCCCGCGCGGTGGTCGCCCACATCAGCACCCTACTGCCCTCGGTGGGTTCCATCTTCGAGGGCGGGCTCTGGCTCACCCCGATGCTGAATTCCCTGGCCGGCACCGCGGAGGCCGGCCGCGGTATCTGGGACGATATGCCCGCGACCACGGTGCGGCTGAACAATTTCCTGCGCACCACTTTGTTGCCGTTCACGCAGAACCCGTCCGTCGATGTCACATCGGTGAGTACCGGCAACGGTCACGAATTGATCGGCGACGCCACCTCGATCCTGCGCATGCTGGGAGCGGTCCGATGATCCTCACACGCACCCGGGTCTCGGTCGTCGCCATGTCGGCCTTGACCGCCCTGTCGCTGCTCTACATCCAGCGTGTCGGCCTGGATGTGGACCAGCTGCGCGATACTCGTTCGGCCGAACTGACGGTGCCCGACACCAACGGCATCCTGGTCGGTTCCCGCGTGCTGCTGCGCGGTGTGCCGATCGGCAAGGTCACCGAGATCGAACCGGCTGCCGGGAGTGTCCGGCTCGGGCTCAGCTACCGGGAGTCCGACCCCATTCCGGTCGACAGCTGGTTCCGGGTGGACAATCTCTCGGCTCTCGGTGAATCCTATATTTCGGTGCTGCCGCACACAGGGGAGGGTCCTTACCTGACCGATGGTGCGGAGATCGACCCCGCCCGAGTCGCCGTTCCGACCACCTTCAAGGAGCTGTCCGCACGCCTGGCGCACCTGCTCCAGCAGGTCGATCCTGATCAGGTCCAGCAGATCTTCGACACTCTCGATGTCGGTCTGCCCGACGGCGTACAGGTGATCGGCGACCTGAACCGCGCCGGCGCGCTGCTCGCCGCCGAATTCACCCAGCAGACAGACAATCTGGTCACCCTGCTCAGTACGTTGCAACCGCTGCTCATGAAGACCGCCGGCGTCCCGGGGAGTTTGGCTGCTACGAGCCCACAGCTGAACGGCTTCGGCACCGGGTTCCAGGACATGCTGAACTCGGTGCGTGATGCCATGCGGCGCGGTCCGCTGCTCGAAGGCATTCGCGACGGTGCCAGCCCGCTGTTCGGCGAGTTGCAGAAGTTCCTCGATCTCACCGCCGCCGATCTGAACGTCGTCGGGGTGAACCTGCTACCCGCCGCCCAGGCCGGCGGTGCGGCCCTGCGCACGGTCGATCTCGGCAGTCTGCTCGGCCGGATGCTGGCAGCGACCGACCCACCCGGCGCGGTGACCGTACACGTCCCCGGCGCTCCGATCCCCCCGAAATAAAAAGCCCCGATTGGAAGGAACAGGTTGATGCCGGAGAAGTCATCGGCCACAGCGGTCATCGAGAAGAACGAGGAACAGCCGGCGGAGCCAGTGCATGCTGAACCCGGCGCGCATGGGTGGTTCGCCGGCCGGGCGGTCTCACTGCGTGCCATCAGTGTGGCCGTGGCGATCGTGGCGATCGTTGCCGTGATCGGCGCGCTGGGATGGCAGTGGCGATCGGCCGCAGCCGAACTCGGCCGGCGCGACGCCGCTGCGGCCGATCAGCGGCATGCCGAGCAGGTCGCCCTCGACTATGCCACCGGTGCCGCGCAGATGAGTTTCGAGAATCCGCAGGAGTGGCGCAGCCGGCTCATCGCGAACACCACGCCGGAGCTCAACGGCCGGCTCGCCCGGGCGGCGACCTCCATGGAGCAGCTCATCGGTCCGCTGCAGTGGTCGTCCACCGCACATCCGATCGCGGCCAAGGTCGAATCCGAGTCCGGCGGGATCTACCACGTCGTCTGTTTCGTCGATGTGCTGACCAAGAATGTCCAGGCGCCGGAAGGAATCCAGTCGACCGCAACCTACAAGCTGAGCATCGACAGCGGACGGGACTGGACCATCACCGAGATCAGCGGAATCGACTCGGCGCTCGGCGGCGGCACTCCGCGCTGATCCGCGCACACATTCGAGAAAGGGGTCATCGTGGGTGTCGAGGTCAGGACCGAGGGAATTGCCAAATCGTTCGGCTCGCAGCAGATTTGGCAGGATATATCCTTGACGCTGCCCTCCGGTGAGGTCAGCGCGTTGCTCGGTCCCTCCGGTACGGGCAAGTCGGTGTTCTTGAAGTCGTTGATCGGATTGCTGCGGCCGGAGCAGGGTTCGATCCATGTCGACGGTGTGGATATCACGACATGCTCGAACAAACAGCTTTACGAGATCCGGAAGCTGTTCGGGGTGTTGTTCCAGGACGGCGCGCTCTTCGGTTCCATGAACCTGTTCGACAATGTGGCGTTCCCGTTGCGGGAGCATACGAACAAGCCGGAGACCGAGATCAAGAAGATCGTGCTGGAGAAGCTGGAGTTGACCGGTCTGCTGGGCGCGGAGAACAAGCTTCCCGGCGAGATCTCCGGTGGTATGCGCAAGCGTGCCGGGCTGGCGCGGGCGTTGGTGCTCGATCCCCAGATCATCCTGGTCGACGAGCCGGACTCGGGGCTTGATCCGGTGCGGACCTCGTACCTGTCGCAGCTGCTGATCGATATCAATGCACAGATCGATGCGACCATCCTGATCGTCACCCACAACATCAACCTGGCGCGGGCGGTTCCGGACAATATCGGCATGCTGTTCCGGCGTCGGCTGGTGATGTTCGGGCCCCGTGAGGTGCTCCTCACCTCCGAGGAGCCGGTGGTGAAGCAGTTCCTGAACGGTCGCATGGTCGGGCCGATCGGTATGTCGGAGGAGAAGGACGAGGGCCAGATGGCGCGCGAGCGGGCGCTCGTGGACGCCGGGCACCACCAGGGCGGTGCCGAGGAGGTCGAAGGCGTCATTCCGCAGATGCGTGCTACTCCGGGTATGCCGGAGCGTGGGGCTGTGTGGCGTCGTCAACAGCGGGTGCGCGAGATCATGCATACCTTGCCGCGCCGTGCACAGGAGGCGATCGGCGCTGAACTCGCGCCCGTGGTGTACCCACCCACAGGCCCGGGTGAGTACACGACGTCCAGCCGGTGACTTCAGAGGAGGTTCGGATGACCGGACCACGAAACGACCGGTTCGGGCGTGGCTGAATCGGACCTGTATGCCGGGTTGAATGCCTTCGGCTCAGCTCTCTCACGAGGTGGGACGGGCCGCTGGCCGGGCGCAGGGCGAGTCTGAAATCGTCGGGTTATCTTTTCCTCTGTGACCAGGAGACAATGATGGATACCGACCGGCGCTCGTCTATCTGCGGACGGATCGCATGAAGGCGTGGCAGTTCACCGAGCCGCACGAACCCATGGTCCTCGTCGAGTTGCCCGACCCCGAACCCGCTGCGGGTGAAGTCGTCCTCGATGTGTGTGCTGCGGGTCTGTGCCATTCCGATGTCGACATCCTGGAAGGGGGCCCGCTGCTGAACCGGCTCACACAGCGGCCGATCGTCCTGGGTCACGAGGTTTCCGGAGTGGTTACCCGGGTGGGCGTGGGTGTCACGAAGTTCGCGGTCGGTGATCGAGTTGCGGTGTACGGGCAGGGGTATCGGATCGCCCCTCCGGGGTGGGAGCACGAGTCGCGCCGTGACGGTGTCGGCCTCGGCCGCGACGGGGGTTTCGCGGAGCGGACCACGGCGTGGGAATACGAGCTGACGAAAATCCCGGACGGGCTCGATTTCGATCAGGCGGCGTCGGCCACCGATGCGGGGATGACCGCGTATCACGCGATCCGGGTGGGTGCGGTGGCGCCGGGACGTCGGGTGGGCATCATCGGGCTCGGCGGCCTCGGTTTCACCGGCGCCCGGATCGCCAAGATTTTGGGTGCACACGTCGTCGCCGCCGAGACGAATGCCGCCATCCACGGCGCGGCGCGGGAGGCGGGCATCGATGAGGTCGTCGCTGATTCCGCGGATCTCGTGGGGATGGAACTCGATGCCGTCATCGATTATGCGGGCTTCGGGACGACGACGGCCGCGGCCGTGGAGGCAGTGCGCCCGGGCGGACGCGTCGTGCAGGTCGGGCTGGGAAAGGCGAACTCCGCCGAGGCGGCCGGCCGGGCTCTTTCCGATGTCTGACCGCGGCCGACGAAGGGAGCCAGGCAGTTGTCCGCGAGGTCCGGGTGCCGAACTCGGGCAGCTCGACGGCGACGGCGACGTCCGTGACCACGACGGCTCCTCTCTGGTCAAGCCCTGGTCGTGGGGACTTGGTCGCGACGCTGGAATCTCCGATCGAGGATTCGCGACGAAGTATGCCACGAACGTGTCGTCGAGCATTGATGAGATCCGGTCGGCCGGTGAGGCGATCGGTGTCGCCGCCACAACGTTCAGCGACACCGACAACGGCTTCGCCGCTGCGCTCACTTCCGTGAGCGCCACGTTGGGGTCTGACAGCGTGGCGCACGTCTCGGGGGCGGGCGCCGGCCCGCGGAAGTACACGGGACTGCAGTTGCCGACTTTGCCGGGTATCGAAACTGGGACGTTCGCACTGAGGCAGCTGATGACCGATTGCGCGGAGGTACTGCACACCATGGAGGACGGGCATGGTGAGGCATTGGTTTTCGCCGGGTCGCGGACTATCTGGATCCGCTGACGGCCGACTGGGAAGTGCTGGCCGCCGTCGGCGGCAACATCCGCCTGCTCGGAACGAGCGACTTCGTCACCGGCGAGAATGTGGCGGGCCTGGCCAACTGGATAGGTCGGTCCTGGTCCGGTTCGGCCGCGAGGGGATTCGGCGACATCACGCATTCACTGCGGCAGCGGATACTCGACCGTAGCGACTACGCGGAGCGGATCGGCACGCTCGTTCAGCGGGCGGTGCCGCCATCGAGCGGCAGGCTTTGAACCAGGCGATGGCGCTCTACGATGAGCTCACGACGCCGGTCACCAAGCACGACGCCGCTTTTCCGCTCGGTGTGTGGGCCGCGTCCGGCGCCGAAGGCATCGTCGACAGGATCGCCGTGATTCGGCGTACTGCGGATCAGCGTCTGACGTCGATCGATGACGTACTGGCCAGAGTTCGCTCCGTGCTCGACTTCAACCCGGCCCGATCCGTATCCGAGATCGACACGGACTTCGAAGTTCCGGCCAAAATTGGCGTGGACCCCGGTGTTCGACGGTTCGGCTTCGGTGACCACATGTGGACGGAGTGCTGTTCACCGAGCTTCTCCGCCGATCACCAGTACCCCAGCCGCATCTAATTACATTGTGCAGAGACGTCCTCACGTCGTCGAGAAAAGCTGGACGCGCGTGTAGTCGCGCTTGCTGTCGATCAACCAGTCGGGGAATAGTTGGGGACTGCTGCACGATTCCGGTCACAGCGTGACACACCCAGGGTAGCGGCCGTGTGAGTCATGCCCGTGCCCACGCGTGCGGATCTCGGGTGGGTATTCCGCGCCGACGCAGTGCGGCGAGGACGGTGGTGTGACTGACGTTGAGATGGTTGCCGACCCGGGCAAGTGACCAGCCGAGTCGGTAGAGGTGGATGGCGGTGTCGACCTGGTCGCGGGACAGGCCGCGTCGGCCCATCGGTACCCCGTGCCGGTGGAGGATATTGCTGACCGTGCGCCGTTCGATACCGAATCGGGCGGCCAGTTCGTACACGGTTGCTCCGGCCTGGTAGCCGTTGATCAGCGCCGCGACTCGATCAGCATCGAGCTGCCGCGCCCGCTGTAGTTTTGGGGCGCTCCACCGCGGGCGGGTCAAGTGTTGTCGGGTCGGGTAGCTTCTGGATCAGCGTTTCCAGCGCTTCTACCTGCGTTTCAGGGTTGTAGTAGCGTCCCCCAAGGTCCACCAATTTAGTCGGTCTACGAACTGATGTGCCCCCGGTTCTACAGAGTCGGTTTGCTTGACTCTTGGTCACGAAGTCATCGAAGGAGACTTGTTCGTGCCAAGGCGTTATCCCGAAGAGTTCCGTCGCAAGGTGCTGGACCTGGTCGCTGCCGGTCGCCCGGTCGCGCAGGTAGCGACTGATCTGGGCATCAGCGATCAGACGATCTACGGCTGGCGTAAGCAAGATCTGGTCGACACCGGGCAGCTACCGGGCGCGACCCGCGGTGAACAGGCCGAACTATCCGCCGCGAAGCGGCGGATACGGGAACTCGAGCAAGAGGTCGCGATCCTGAAACGTGCTCGTGAACTGCTGAAAGAGCAAGGTGGCGATCCAAAAGGCGATACGCGGCCATAGCAACGATGGCGTCCGAGGGATTGCCGGTGCAGGCCGCGTGCCGGCTCCTGGGTGTCGCCGAATCCGGGTACTACCTCTGGCGGTCCCGGCCGCCGTCGCAACGGGCGATTCGGCATGCATGGCTGCTCGATCAGATCCGTGGCGTGCATGCCGCTTCGCGCGGCACCTATGGCGCTCGCCGTGTCCACGCCGAACTCACCCTCGGTCTCGGTATCCGCGTCGGTCACAACCAGGTCGAGATGCTGATGGCTCGTGCAGCGGTCAAGGGGCTGCCCGGAAACCGGCGGGCGAGACCGAAGCACCAGACGCCTACCGCCAGTGATCTGGTCAACCGATCGTTCGCCCGGAAACAGCCAAATCAGTTGTGGGTCACCGATATAACGGAACATTTCACGAGGGAAGGAAAAGTGTATTGCGCGGTTGTGCTCGATACGTTCTCGCGGCGAGTGGTCGGCTGGTCGGCTGGTCGATCGACTCGACACAGACTGCGGCACTGGTCACCAACGCGCTCGGGATGGCGATCTCGAACCGCGCACCAGAGCCCGGGACACTGATTCATTCCGATCATGGGACGCAATTCACCTCTTGGGCCTTCACCGACCGGGCTCGCAAGTCCGGGCTGGTGCCGTCGATGGGGTCGATCGGTGACTGCTACGACAACGCGGTCATCGAATCCTTCTGGGGCAGAATGCAAACCGAGCTACTCAACCGGAAACGCTGGCGAACACGGATCGAGCTGGCGAACGCGCTTTTCGAGTACCTCGAGATCTTCCACAACCGTCAGCGGCGCCACTCGGCCCTCGGTATGCGGACTCCGATCGAATACGAGATGATGCAACCACCCGTCCAACCCGTGGCCTGAAGTCCAGTACCCCGACTCCACGAAACCGGGGGAACATCACTTCGTCTCTTGAGAGAGGATGAAGTCTGTGAGCACGAAGAGGTACCCGCCGGAGTTGCGTGAGCGGGCGGTGCGGATGGTCGCCGAGATCCGCGATCAGCACAAGACCGAATGGGCCGCCATGGCTGCGGTCGCCGAATTGCTGGGGATCGGCTCGGTCGAAACGGTCCGTAAATGGGTCCGCCAATCCCAGGTCGATGAGGGCAGCCGTCTCGGGGGGACCAGCGAGGAGTCGGCGGAATTGAAACGGTTGCGGCGGGAGAACGCAGAACTCAAGCGCGCCAACGCGATTCTGAAGACGGCGTCGGCTTTCTTCGCGGCCGAGATAGACCGGCCAAGCCGCTGATCTGCAGGTTCGTCGCCGAACACGCAGGCCGCCGCGACGACGGCGGCCTGCGATGGGGTGTGGAGTCTATCTGCGCCGCGCTCACCGAGCTCGGCGTGAACCTCGCCCCGTCGACCTATTACGACCACCGTAACCGGGTTCCGTCGGCCCGCCGGCGCCGCGATGAGGAGTTGATCACCCAGATCCGGCGGGTGCATCGGGAGAACTTCGGTGTCTACGGTGCCCGAAAGGTGTGGCTGCAGCTGAACCGGGAGGGGTATCGGGTGGCGCGTTGCACGGTGGAACGGCTTATGCGCGAGGCCGGGTTGCGCGGGATGTCACGTGGCCGGGCCAAGCGCACCACGATCGCCGATCCGGTTGCGCCGCGGGCCGCGGACCTGGTGCAACGCCGATTCGCGCCGGCAGCGCCGAATCGGTTGTGGGTCTCGGACATCACGTATGTATCGACGTGGTCGGGGTGGGTGTAAGTGGCGTTCGTGATCGACGCCTACGCCCGCCGGATCCTGGGCTGGCGGCTGTCGACGTCGATGACCACGACGCTGGTGCTGGACGCGATCGAACACGCGATCTGGACCCGTGAACGCGAAGGATGGAATGTGACAGATGTTGTGCACCATACGGATAGGGGTTCTCAGTATACGGCGATCGCGTTCACCGAACGGCTCGCGGAGGCCGGGATCCAGCCCAGCGTCGGCGCGGTCGGCTCGAGCTACGACAACGCTCTTGCCGAGACGATCAACGGCCTCTACAAAACCGAGCTGATCAAGCCACGAGGCCCGTGGCGCAGCGTCGATCAGGTCGAGTTCGCCACCGCCGAATGGGTCGACTGGTTCAACCACCGCCGCCTCTACCAGTACTGCGGCGACCTACCACCGGCCGAGATGGAAGCAGCCCACTACGCTCAACACCCAGCCCAGCAACCCGCCGGGCTGTCACACCAGTAGGTCTCCGGACTCACCGGGGGGATTCACTTGCTGGTGACCGTCGCGCCTGGAGTGTGCGCACGTGCGTGGCCGGCACGTTGATAGGCCCACTCGCGTCGCTCACGTGGACCCGCGGTCGTGTACGCCGTGGGCATGTGAGCAGACGGTTGACAGGATGCTGAG
>NZ_BAFV01000108.1 GCF_000308515.1 Nocardia carnea NBRC 14403
ACCATCGCCGCGGCTGCTGGTGGCCAGGATGTCCACCATGGGGTTGAAGGCTATCGAGTCGGCGCCCATGAGGGGGATGTCGCGGATTTTCTCGCCGGTGGCGGGGTTCCACAGTTGCACACCATTGCCGCGGCTGATGGTGGCGAGGATGTCGCCCGTGGGGTTGAAGGCTATCGAGTCGGCGCCCATGAGGGGGATGTCGCGGATTTTCTCGCCGGTGGCGGGGTTCCACAGTTGCACACGATCGTCGTAGCTGATGGTGGCGAGGATGTCGCCCGTGGGGTTGAAGGCTATCGAGTTGGCGTCGGTGGGGATGTCGCGGATTTTCTCGCCGGTGGCGGGGTTCCACAGTTGGACATAATCGCCGCTGGTGGCGAGGATGTCGTCCATGGGGTTGAAGGCCATCGAGAGGGCGACGCGCGTGGCGGGGATGTCGCGGATATTCTTGCCGGTGGCGGGGTTCCACAGTTGGACACCAGTGCCACGGCTGCTGGTGGCGAGGATGTCGCCCGTGGTGTTGAAGGCCATCGAGAGGGCGAAGGTGGGGATGTCGCGGATTTTCCTGTCGGTGGTGGGGTTCCACAGTTGGACATAATCGCCGTCGCTCCTGGTGGCGAGGATGTCGTCCATGGGGTTGAAGGCCACCGAGGAGGTTCTGCCGGTGGGGAGTTCTGCGGTGAGGGGATTGAGGGAAGCGGCGAGCATTGCTTGGTGGACTTCGAGGGTTGGATTGATCCGCCATGCGGCCAGTGCGGTGAGCCTGGCAGCGACGGGGTCGGTGTTGGTGTCGTTGAAGAGTCGACTTTGACTGATCAAGCCGTGTGCCACGGTGGCCTTCGTCAACTCGGTTGCTGATCGGTTCTTCTGGACGACCAGGACAGTCGTGATGGTGAGGGCGATGACGAGCGCGATCAACACGCTGATGCCGGCTTGTTGTTGCCGGGTCCGGCGGTGTTGCGCCCGGGTGGAGGTGTTGAGGAATCGGCGTTCGGTCTCGTTCAGCGGCGGGTACCGGTGTGGGTCGGCGGTGATCCGGGCGAGAGTGGCGATGGCGGTGTCCAGGACGCTACCGCTGTAGAGGTAGGCGTTGTCGCCACCGCTGTCAGTCCAGGAGGTGGCCGCGGTACGCAGCCGGGTGATGACGGCGCGGTCGGTGCGGGTTTCGGCCAGCCATACATCGCGTAGCAGGGGCCAAGTGTGGAGCAGGACTTCGTGACTGATCTCAACGGTGTCGGCTCCGAGAGTGAGTAGCCGTTCGGAAGCGAATGCCTCCAGCACCGCCTCCACATCCCCGGCCTCCCCGGTCGCGGGGATCAGGTCGGTGCGTAGGACGCGGTCGGCGGTGTCGATGCCCTTGGTGTCGGTGACGGTGAGGCGGGTGAAGATCCTGCGGGCGGTGTCCTGCTGGGTGGGGGTGAGCGTGTCATAGGCGTGCTGGGCACTGTCGGCGACAGCGGACGCGATGCCGCCGGTGCGGGCGTAATCGAGGATGCTCAGGGTGCCCCCGCCGCGAGAACGCCACGCCCGATCCAATGCGTCCGACACCAGTGGCAGTACTCCTGCCCCGAGCACCGCCGCACTCGGGGTCGCGGAGAATGAACCTGTGGGGTGAGTGGTACGCATATCGCGCAGGAGTTGCTCGGTGAGGTCGTCATCGACCCGGGACCCGGCTTTTTTGGCGGGTTCGGTGATGGCCAGACGAACTTGATGTTCGGTCATGGCGGTGACCATGTAGCGGTGCTGGGTAGGGTCGGTCAGTTCGGGGATGTCCACACAGCGAGGCTCGAAATCGGAGCGCACCACCAGGACCAGGACTACCGGCGGAGGCGCGCCTTCCCGGGGTGGGGTGGTCGCGGCGGTGTGCAGGGCGGTGAGGAATCCTTGGCGTTGTTCGGGGTCGGAACATTGGGTGAAGATCTGCTCGAACTGATCGACCACCAGCAGCAACCGTCGATCCTCACCGGCTGAGGTCTGCTCCCCGCCGGCGGCGGCTTGGGCTGCGGCCACTGCATAGCTGGTGGGGTCGGCTCGAAGTTCTCCTCGGAGCGTGGTCGCGTCCAGCCCGACCGATTGGGCAGTCCGCAACGCCAACTCGTCCACCGGCAGGTGCCCCGGGCTCATCACCAACGCCGGCCACCGGTGCGCGTGCGGCGCCCTGCTCAGGCCTTGTCCGCGGATACGCGGCAGGACCCCCGCACGCAGCAAGGAGGATTTCCCGGCACCCGAGACCCCGGAAACCATGAGAATCTTCGGTTGCCGCGTGCTTTCACCGAGCCGCCGCAAGATGGCGTCGATGGCGTCGTCGCGGCCGAAGAAGAACGGGGCATCGATTTCGTTGAACCAGCCCAACCCACGATACGGCGACTCGACCACACCACCGGTATCGACCAACGGGGTGGGGGCGACCCCATCGGTCCAGGTCGCCGGATAGTGGTAGTTGATCTGCACGTTGTGATCGCCGAACTGCAAACCGCGACCGTGGCGCGCGTCCACCTGCTGCCGCCCCTGTTCGTCCCCGTCGATCGCGGGACCTTCCGTAGGACCGACTATATCCACCACAACCTGCCCCCTCCCACAGCCCTGTCCTTCATGCCCTTATCACCCGGGCCGACCCATACTGTGTGGCAATGATGGTGTCGTGGCCGGGTCCGTGTTCGACGCGCGGTACACAGCGGGACAGAGTCAGCCGAAGGTGTTGTGTTGGGTGTTGTAGTGCCCGACCTGCACTCCCTGGGAGTGGCTCAGATTGATATGCCCACGTGCGTATTCGACGTATTCTGTGGGGGCCACGGAGAGCAGTCGCTCCGCAGACTCCCGCTGTGCGGCGTCATCGACCACCCGAGAGCGTCGCACCACCGAATCCAACGCCGCAATATCACCACCAGGTGCTGCTTCATTCGCCTCGATCGCTGCCCGCGCATCACCGCCGCCACCACTGATGC
Source organism: Nocardia carnea NBRC 14403 (assembly GCF_000308515.1). Taxonomy (GTDB): domain Bacteria; phylum Actinomycetota; class Actinomycetes; order Mycobacteriales; family Mycobacteriaceae; genus Nocardia; species Nocardia carnea. The sequence goes on from NZ_BAFV01000108.1 coordinate 2,943, forward strand.
GGTTGCGCAGCGCGAGGTAGGCGTCACGCACGGCCGCTGACGCCGCTTCCTGTCCACCCGCCGCCGCACCCGCAATCAGCGCTGTCACGATCGTCATCGGATCCATACGGACATCCCTTCAGACATATTGTGCGCCAAGGCTACACAACCAACCCGCGTCAAACCCCGGAGAACTTTCAGTGACCTCATGATCCTGGCTCCACCACCGACTTCTCGCCCGGACTTCCAACGCCTCTAGGTATCGGCCACCGTGAGCCAAGTCGGCAGCGCATTACTGGAGCTGCGGCACCGCCACCGCGCCCGATGGCCAGCCAACTACTCGCCAATATGTGCACCGAAGCCAACCAGACCCGCGAAGCCTCCGGGCTGCCACCTGTCCAGGCTGCTCGGCGACCTCGCTCCCTACCAGCGCCGATCCACCGTCCGTGAACTCGACGACCGTGTCCGCTCACTCCAGGTCGCCACCAGCAGCAGGAGCAGCTGATATGCACTGGATCAGATTCGAGGACACCGACGACTGGGTATGGGCACCCGACTGCGTCGTTGCAGCGTGGTGGGGTGAGCCGTCACCATGGTTCGGACGGCTGACCGAACGCAACGAACGCATCTTCCGGCAATCCCGCTATCGAACACCCTGGCAGAGCGCGGTCGCCGAAGAACTGTCCGAGGCCCGTGTCCGCCAGGACATCGACGAAGGCACCGACTTCTACGATCACCCTTGACTACAGTCGGACTGCTGCTGCGCCAGTAGGCTGACCTACAGCTGGTCGGAGAGCGTTCTGAACAGCAATAGATACCGCCGGCGGCCGGGCTACCAGGTGTCGTGGCGGCCGCTGAGTGCTCGCGTCAACACCGCGGACCCGTGCTGTGTTGCCCGTTCGTGCTCCACGAAAGCCTGGGCCAGAACATGATTCAAATGCGTGACGTACACATCGGCGCGGCCGGACATGTCACTGGGCGGAGTGAACACGCGTCGCATATCGGTCGGGCGTAGGTCAACTTCTGCGATGACAACGTCGGTGTGGTCGCGGGTGCGGATGCGGACGTGCATGCCTACTGTGACCAGCTCTCCGCGTTCGGTGAGGACGACGCGTCCATGGTTGCGGGTGTGAGGCAGGATCCAGCAGCGCAGTTCTTCGACTGCGGTATAGGGGTGTTGGTGACCGTCGCTCTCACCGATGATGGCCTTGCCGCGGTCGAACAGCTTGCGGTTGCGCACAATGACGAGGCTCAGCCCTGTCAGGCCCGAGAACTTCTCGGCAGCTTGGCGAACCGAAGCAACCGCTTCCCTGTCCGCCTCGGCCGCGGCCGCGCGAGCAGACTCCGCTGCCTGACCTTTTCGCATCGCACGCTCGCGTTCGCGGTCGATTGCTTCGTCGAAACTCCCCATGACCAGCAGCGTATCCCTGACCCCCCCCCGAACCGTACGCCAGAGAGTTCAGATCTGCCGATATTGCTGTCGTTCACCATCGTTCGGTGAAGGTGGAAGCTCCCGTTCAGTGGCGCCTACCCCGACCTGGACGTGACCGGGCCCGGTCACCGAGGGTCGGCGGTCACCGTCACATCCCGATCTCCGACTCGGTGCCGGTGCTTTAGGTTTTGCTCAGCAGCTGGTCGTAGGGTTCCAACTACGGGGCCGGACGCTCGTCAGGTCGTAGCGCATCTGGATTGCGCACAGCCAGGAGCGGAAGACCGTGTTCGGACGCCGGGCCGGTGTGCCCGGACCACCCCGCGGCATAGTGGGATAGGCCCACGCCACAAATGGTGTACGAGCCCGCCGCGTATCACTGCTTGCTCTGATTCGGGGGCCGCAGCGATCCGCACCTTGTGCTGCGGCCGCGTGTGTAGGACTCCGCAGGAATTCCTTCGTCGAATTATCGATATCTACGGTGGTCGTGCGCCTGGCGCAGGAGCTCGGCGGCGTTGTCCTCGCTCAGCGCGGGCGGGGCTTCGGTTTCGGGGACGTCTTCCATGTCACTTTCGGATCGTTCATCACCGCTTCTACCTGCTCGGCAGTCAACGCGGGGTAGCGCAGGCGATTCATTGCCGGTCCCTTTCCTTCTGCTGGTCGGCTCGGGCCAACAGTGCGTGAACCCAGCGCTCGGCGTCGGCGCGCTGTTCGGCGGTCGGGCCATCTCCGAGGCCGCCGCTTTCCGACCACGCCTGTTCGGTCAGGTACTGGACCTCCTGCTCGGCTTCGATCTCCCGCTGCCATGCCGCCTCGGCTGCACGGGCGGCGGCCGCTTCGACCGGATGCTCCTGCTCCCACACCACCGCGTCCCGCACGCTCTCGCTGAGCAGTCGCTGCCGGCACGCCTTGGCGATCCACTCCGACAGGTTCTCACCGGCCGCTTCGCAGACGCGGACAAACAGAGCGTCGTCCATTGATATTGTTGCCGTGGCCATACTGCCAACGATATGCCCACCGCATGTGGCAGGCAGGCGGGTCACGGAACCGACCGAGCGGCATGCCACCGCGGAGCGGCTCCGCGCCCCGCGCGGCGAGAAAACCCGGCACGCCTGGAACTTTCCCGCCGCCGCGGCAGAAGGCACAGAGACGAGACCGGGGAATATCCCGCTGACCACCACATAAGATCGGTGCTGGCGCTGGGCCGTCACCGACCGTCATGGCGTGCACCGCCGTCGCGAAGGGCCAGAGTTCGAGGCGGGGTGGGGTTGATGGTGAGAGGCTCAGGGATCGGGTTGTCGCGGCCCTGCAACTCGTCGACTTCGCGGGCCTTCGGCAGAACTCGCAGCTCGATGGAACCGACCGTGGCATTGAACGCGTCCACCGTGCCGGTGAGTTTGCTGCCGAGCTTGTTGAGATGTCCGACAGCAACGCGCAGGCGTTTGGTCATCTCCTGGCAGATTTCGACGGTGTGCTTGATGTTCTCGACGGCCGCTTCTTGACGCAGGACCACCGCCACCGAGCGCAGCAGCACGAACAGGCTGGTCGGCGTTGCGAGAATGACGTTGCGGCCTGCCGCGTACTCCCACAGTGCCGGGTCCTGCTCCCACGCCGCATACAGGAACACCTCCGACGGCACGAACATCACCACGAATTCCGGTGACTGTTCCGGCAGCGTCCAATATTCCTTCTCGGTGAGCTGGTCGATGTGTCTGCGCATGTTCTTGGTGTGCGCCGCCAACCGCACTTTGCGCTCGGCTTCGTCACGAGCATCGTGGGCTTCCAGGAACGCGTTGAACGGTGATTTCGCGTCGACCACGATCGACATCTCACCGCCGATACGCACCACCATGTCCGGCCGCATCGTCGCGCCCTCGGAATTGGTGAGGCTGGGCTGTTCGAGGAAGTCGACCTGATTCAGCATTCCGGCCTCCTTCACGACGGTGCGCAACTGACGCTCGCCCCACGTCCCGCGGACATTGGGCCGGCGCAAGGCGTTCACCAGCCGCCCAGTTTCCTTCTGCACTGCCTCATTGCTCAGCCGCAACTGCTCGTTGGTGTCGCGCATCTGTTGCAGCTGCTCACCGAGCGAGGCGAATGAGCCGACGCGGTCCTTCTCGACCCCGCGAACATATTCGGTGAGGCTCTCTACCTGCGCCGACAACGGTTTGATCAGCTCGTCGACCGCACTTCGACGCTGTTCCAGCTCCTGGCCGGTGGCCTGGGCTCGCTGGTCGGCCAGCTCGGTGAACTGTTTGACCAACCGTGCTCCGGACTCCTCCAGTACCTGACCGGCCATGGCCTTGATGCCGTCCCGCTCGGTACGCAGCAACTCGATCTGTTCGGCAAACCGCTTCCGCGCGGCCACCAACTCCGCCTCGGCCCCGGCCCGCGCCGCCGCTTCCGAGTGAACCCGGGCTTGCAACGCATCCGCTCGCTCGACCGCGGCATCCCGGTCTTGCCGTGCCTGTTCAACAGTCGTCCGACATTCGGTCCGTACCTGTTCGATCGCCGTGTCGTGTTCGATACGCGCCTGCTCGGCCGCCACCTCGCGTTCGATACGCGCCTGCTCAGCCACCGTGTCGCGTTCGGCCCGCGCTGCCGCGATCACGGTGTCACGCTCTTCACGTGCCTTCTCACCTGCGGCGTCACGTTCGCGCCGCATCTGGTCGGTCGCCTCGCGCTCGCGCCGTGCCTGTTCTTCGGCAACGGCCACCCGGCTACGGCCCGCCATGAAGCCGACACCTCCCGCGAGACCGGACACCACGACCATCATCAACACGAACACGCCCATGCCGATCAAATCGAATCCTTTCGCTGAACACCGATACGACCCCGGCCCTGACCGGTCGGGAAGTAGCACTGCGCGCGGGCCTACCGCATCTCCGAGCGCGCAGGGACAAATACCACCACCCACCGACAGGGACAGGAACCACCGTAAACCGCGAAAACATACCGGTCGCAAGTCTTTTGGAAACTATGGCCAAGATTCTGTCCGGACGAACAACGCCTCATCGGCCCCAGGAGGTACCGCGCGATCTCCCGCGACCACCACGATCGACATGCCTTCGCCAGACTGTGGTCGGCGACCCCGCGACCAACCCGCTGATGCGGTGTGCCGGGAAGGCAGCACTGGGCATGCCGCACACCGAGGTCGGCGACTGCTTCACACGCAAGGCCGGCGGGCAGGAATTACCGTCGGACCGGGCGGGAGGCCGACCGCGCCGAGATCGCTGTCTACTTCAACGACCTTCTGGACCATCGGGTTCGGGCGCGGACGACCGGGGGGTGGGTCGCTGCCGGGCCGGGCGTGCGGTCACTCCGAGCGCGAACATCACGTCTGGATGGATACGCAGCCCGGTGACGGCCTGGGTGGAGCCGGTGTCGTGGGGAGCGGCGCCGTGGGCTGTCGCTGGTGACATCATTGCTGGGTGCAGCATGACTTGGAGCGGTTGGGCCCGCTCGGTTTCCAGAACTTGGCCGCGGCGTTGGCGGTGGCCGAGTTCGGCTCGCAGGTGCAAGTTCTCGGCGCGGGACGTGACGGCGGCCGGGATATGCTGTGCAGCGGGACGCTCGTGTGGGCGGGTTCGGAGGAGCAGCCGGGCGACCTGTGGGACGGCTACACCGTCTTCCAGGCCAAGCACAAGCAGCGGCTAGAGGCCGATCCGGGGGCCAACCTTCGGTGGTTGTGGCAACAGGTTCGCAGCGAACTGAAGGATTGGGCCGATCCGGAGTCCGGCCGAGATCCGATCCCGCACTACTGGGTGATCGTGACCAACGTGCTGTTGACGCCCGTACCGGAATCCGGTGGGTTCGACACGCTGAATTCCAGCATCAGGAAATTCATCGAAGATCTCGCCGACGATTCCCGCGATCTCCCCGGCGGGGGCCAGGAACGCCGAGAGAAGCTGCGGCGGATCCGCCGGTTACGGAAGTGGCGTATCTGGGATGGCAACCAGGTCGACGCGTTGGTCACCAAACATGACGGTGTCCGGGGGGCGTTTCCCGCCTTCCTCACCGCGTCCGACGTGTTCGCCAACCTGGCTCAATACACCGACCGACTGCCCCTGAACGAACTCCAGGGCGGGCTGTTCCGGCATGCCCGCACGACGTTGATGGGTGAGCGAGCGATCTATTTCGACGAAGCCGGCGCAGGAGACACCGTGGGCACCCCGATCGAACAGGTAGCCATCGACCTGCCGATCACCCCAGAGCCCGGCGGCCAACGGCGCACAGTGTTCGGGCACATCCTGGACCGCGGTGAACGTGTTCTGCGGCCACGACTGAACTTGTATTCCGGGCCCCGGCATGTCGTCGTGGCCGGCGGACCCGGCAACGGGAAGACGACCATGTCGAAGTTCCTGGTGCAGGCGTACCGGGCGGCGCTTCTGGAGGGTGCAGAAGACCTGAGCACCGACCATCACGCCGTCATCGGGGCGACAGCCCACAGCCTGCGCGAGCTGGGCCGCGACGGGCTACCCAAACATCGACGCTGGCCGATGCGTATCGATCTGGCCGAGTACGCCGAAGAGCGAGGGCTCGACGAGGATTCGACGCTGTTGTCGTGGATCGCGAAGAAGGTGTCGGCACGTTCGAACCAGGGTTCGGTCACCCCGAGTTCGCTGTTCTCGTGGATGCAGCAGTGGCCGTGGTTCCTGGTCCTCGACGGTCTCGATGAAGTCACCGAGCCGCGCATCCGCAAACGGCTGATCCACCAGATCACCGAGTTCGTCAGCGACGCCGACGGCGACAACTGCGACCTGCTCGTCGTGGTCACCACGCGACCGACTGGGTATGTCGAGAACATCGCGCCAACACAATTCGAACGCATCGATCTGTCCCGGCTGAGCATCGAAGATGCCCTGCGCTATGGGATCCTCGCCACCCGAGTACGCCTCAAGGACGACCGCGAGAAGATCGAGCGAATCGGCAGGCGATTGCTCCGCGCCGCCGACGACGAATCGCTGCGCTACCTGATGCAGACACCCTTACAGGTGCTGATCATGACGATCATCGTGGAAGGCGCCGGCCACCTCGCCCCAGACCGCTACAGCCTGTTCTGGGGCTACTACGAGACCGTATTCAAACGCGAACGCAACAAGCAGACCTCCCTGGCGAGGCTGCTGCAAGAACACGCCAACACCATCCTCGTGCTGCACCAGCACGTCGGCTTCGAACTGCAAGTGCGCAGCGAGCGCGATACTTCCACAGCTACCATGCCTCCCGAGGAACTACGCCACATCGCGTGGAAGATCCTCACCGCCGACGGCTACCGGCCCTCGGACACCGATTCCGAGCTGCTTTCTCGGATATTCACCGCCGCGACCCACCGACTCGTACTGCTCACCCCGGTCTCCCGGGGACACGAAGGCCTGGGGTTCGATGTTCGGTCCCTACAGGAACTCATGGCCGCGCGATATCTGACAACTGGTTCCATGGAGCAGATCACCGACCGCCTGCGCACCGCCGCGGCAAGCCCCCACTGGCGCAACACCTGGATCTTCGCCACCGGCAAGCTTTTCGCTGAACCCCAGCCCCATCAGCACGACACGGTCGTCTCCCTGATCGAAACGATCGACACCAACGCCACCGACCGGCTGGGGCAAATTTGCCCGATCGCACCGTCACTGGCGCTGGACCTGATCGATGACGGGATGGCCCGCTCGATACCACTGTTCCACGACCGCCTTCTCGCCGTGGCATTCGGGATCTTCCGCCTCCCTCTACCGTCGGACCCGCTCGCAGTAGCCGGGGTCCTGGTGCGCGCCGCCACCGGCAGCGACCACGTCCGCACCCTGATCGCCGAGGGCCTCCGCAACGGACTCAGCGACATTCCCGTCGTGCGCGAAACCACCCAAGCGATCCAAGACCAGATCGAGACCGCTGGCCGCGAAGCCAAAGCCCCCGCGGCTGTCCGTGGCCTCAGCGGAGTCCGAGGCCGGCCATACCCCAAAAAGCCGGAAACCACTCCCGAACAGGCCTGGCAAAGCTACCGCGAGACCCTGACCCTGCTCTCGGACTCCGCGTGGGCCCACGCGGTAGAACAGGCCGACGAGGCATTCCGTACCATCGCCAAACAGGGATCTATCGGCGTCGATGTCTCGCCCGTGCTGGAAGCACTCCTCGATCACGATGCGGCCGTTCTACTCGAACTGGCGCTGGAAAGCCTCCTGGGCCATGAGCCACAACTGATGGAAACTCTGAGAAAATTCGTAGTCCCGATGCTGCACCGCTCACCCGTGGGCGAACAACTGCGATAGCCCCTCCATCAGCTGTACCCCTCAGCAACTCCCAGCCTCAGCCGAGGGGGGCGGGATCGTCGGGAAACGGGTACGGGAGTACAGCAGCCGGTGGCAGGGTTCGGCGTATGCCGACGGCAGCCGGGTGTCGGGTTGCAGCCATTGATCGGCGATTCGCACGCCAGCCGATGTGGTCTGACCTGCGGCCTGAAATCCTACCGGGGGGGTTACTGAAATCTTCGATGAAAATCCACATCAGGGGTTTTCGGGCGCCCAGACGACGAACCGATCCGGCAGGAAGAAGGGCCGCGCCCACACACATCGCACCAGCTCACACGGGAAGACGTGGCGTCACGCTTGTTCGTCCGGCTCCGCGGCGCGGTCGACCACCCGCAGCCGCGGGCGGGGCAACTCGAAGCCGAAGCCGTCAGCGACGGCACGATCCAGGTGCAGCTGTTTCTGCGCCGCGCCGTCGCGGCAGGAGCGCGGCATGCCCCGGCACACCAGGAACGTGCCGCCGGTCGCGGGATCGACCAGGATCTCGACATCGTGAAGTCGCAGCGAATCCCAGTCACGACCGGGGTAGCCCTGGTGGTCGGTGCCGCATAACGCGCAGATCGGCGGCGTCCACCCGTGCTCGGCCAGGAGCGCGGCCAGTGCGCGGTCTTCGTTCACCCGGGGCGTGGTGGTCTGCCCGCAGGAGCACACAGCCCGGACTTTTCGGCCGGCCGGAAGGTAGCCCGCCGGGAGGTGCACATGCGGGGTGAAATCGGCGGGCCGGTCGGTCATCTTGTCGCTTCGGGGGTGTCGGTGGTGAGCAGGCTGATCGGGGTGTTACGCACCGCGTACAGATAGATTTCGGCGGCCAGGGGGTCGGCGTCCCACCGGTCGTACACCGCGGCGGCCGGGTCGGTCCGGGCCTCGGGGCCGGAGTTGCCGCGGACCTCGACCGGCACCGTGAGCCCGAGTTCGGCGACCCGAACGTCGACGGTTGCGCGGAATGCGTCGAGGTAGCAGGTGTAGCGGGTGGCCCACCGGTGCAGCAACGCCTCCTGCTCGGCGTCGAAAATCCGCTGCTGAGCGGCTTCTTCGTGTTCCCACTCGGCGTAGGGCCGACCTGCGTGGCGCGCGACCAGCGCCTGCGCCGCCTCGCCCTGGGCCTCATCGAGGGCAATCTGCTGCCCCTCGTAGTCCTCCCCCTCGGCGAGGGGCGGCGGCCAGCGATAGAGGCGCCGCGTACCGGGTTCTTCGACGACTTCACCGGCGTCCAGGAGGTGGTCGATGTGCACGTCGATGACGATCGGAGCGCTGCGGTACCCGGCGAGAAGGTCGGGCTGGTCACACCCGGCGCTGATCAACAGCTCTTCTACCCGATCGGATTTCCAGCTGCCCGACCCGGTCCCCCGCAGTGCGGCGATCCCGCCGCGATTGGCCGCGACCTCCGCCAGGACCGACACGGCGAACGCGGCGAAATCGATCGGCTCCGTGCCGGACTCGCCCCCGGGTGCGGGGGTGGCGCCCGCGGCGACCAGCGGGCGGGCGGGCCGGCGCAGGCGCGCCGCGCGGCCCAGCAGATCCACCACCTGACGGTGAATATCCTCGGCGGTCAATGCCGATTCGGTCGACGGCGGGATGAGTGCGGAATCGTCGGTCATGGACGGTCACCCCCGAACGGGGAGACGGCGGCTTCGTCATCGGGATGACTCAGGCCACGGTCGGCCAGGACCTCGCGCAGCGCGTTGTCTTCTCGGCTCTTGCGCTCGAGATAGGCGGGGCTGTCGGTGATCTCGACATCCCCGGCCAGCTCCAACGCGATGGCCATCGCGTCGAGCACGGCGCGAGCGTGGGCGTGCCCCAGGCCCGACAGGGCGCCCAGCAGATCGACGGGAGTGCCGTGGGCGATGCTCAGCGCCAGGCGGAGCAGCCGGTCTTGCCCGCCGTGGAGCGGGCCGATCTGGTCGTCGTGTAGGTCGCGGGCCAAGACGGACCAGTCGACCCAGGCCGCCTCGACGTCCTGATTGTTCCGGTCGGGGACGGTTTCGATATCGATGCGACGGCGGATGTCGGCGCGGTCGAGCAGGTCCGCGAAACCGAGCAGACCGATCGCGGCGCGGTGAAATGGATTGCCACTGACCGCGCATCCGGCATCGAGCCGGCGGCGCAGGTCGTCGGTGGGCAGGGTGGTCACGGTAGCTCTCTTCTTCTCGGCGGCGCGGGTGTGAAGAACCGGTCGGGCCGGGTCAGGTGGGTTCGTCGTCGAGCCAGAGGGTGTTGAGGGGGGCGGACGCGGCATCGGTGAGGCGGTGCAGTGGTGCGGTGGCCGCGGCCAGCTCGCGTAGCGCCTCGGCGGCGAGGCCGGCCTGCACGGCGGGTTCCTGATCGGCGGTGGAGTCGGCGCGCAGCGTGGGGTTGGCGGCGAACCTGTCGGCGCGGGCGGCGAGCTGGTCGCACAGTTGCGGCAGTTTGGCCAGCGCTGCGCCGAGGCTGCGCACGGACCTGGCGGCGTCCTCGGGGGTCGGCAGGGCGTCCGCGGGGGCGTTGAGGGTCGCGTGATTGGCGTAGCGAACAAGGTGTTCGAGCGCGAGCGTCGCCTCGGCGAAGATCTGCACGGTATGCGGGCCGTCCACCGGCCACAGCTCAGCAACGACGTCGCTGCGGTCGATCTCGGTATCGCCCCGGCGGAAGGATTCGAGGGTCTGGTGCTGATACTCGGTGAGGTCGCGACGGTAGCCGGTCACGCGCGGTCGTCTCCGGACCCGGGCGCCGTGCCGGACTCGTCACCGTGACGAACGTTCGGGGCGATGGTGGCATTGCCCTGGCCATCGCTGTCGACCATCAACAGCCGGGAACCGGACCTCGCGCTGAACTGGATCGGGGCAGGAACGGTTTTCCCGACCGTGGAGCGGTACGGGGCCGGGTCGGAGTGTGCGGCGGGCGAGTCGTTCTGGGGCATGGGCTGGTTTCCCCTCCGTGGTTGGTGCGCGGTCGTACGGTGAGCGTAGCGCCGGTCGCTGACACCCGTGGGCGGTGGCGACCGGCAGAGATCGCGGCGATCCGCAGGCGGGCTTCTGAAGCTGCTGTCGATGCCGGTGCGCCCGCGACGAATCGCCGAGAAAGCCCGACATCGTGACGACAAGGCCGTGAGAATCCGACACGATCACCTGAGAATCTCACACGAAGAATGGTGTTGTCCTGCGACTTTGCGCGATTGACTTCCGTTAACACTCCTTAGCGGAAGTCAACCTGAAGCACCTTGCGGAAGTGGGCAGGCTAAGTAATCAAGGTCCGCTTATCAGTGATACACATCTGGTTTACTTATCATGCTTACGCTAGGCTGGCGGCATGCCTCTCGTAACCACTGGTGGAGCCGCCGAGATCATCAGCCTCGGTACCGGATACGTGCCCGCCGATCCGAGTGGCTGGATCCGGACGCTGTGCGCGACCGGCATCCTCACCGACCACGGCACCGGTCGCCGCGCCCGCCTCGACACCGCCGAACTCGCACAGTTCGTCGCGCGCCACCCGTACCGCCGCACGCTGCCGTTCGGCTACCTCGGTGTCTCACTGCTCGAGCTGGAGCCGGTCCCCGCGTGGGAACTCGCACCACCACACAACAAGTTCCGCACCCACGGCGGCTACGACCACCGCAACACTGTCGGCCTGAGCCCGCAGCAGCGGGCCAACGCGATCGTGTCGAGCTGGCCCATCAGCCGCAGCAGCGCCCAGGACGTCGTCGACCACGGGTGGCCGCTGATCGGCTGTGTGCGCGGCGTGGTCAACCCCGACATGATCTACTGGCCCACCGCGGTGGTGCCGCTCGGCAGTGGGATCGGGTTCCGGGTCGATCCCGACCGCCAGGGCCATCCCGAGATTCCCACCGGCGCCATCCTGGATGTCCCGCGCGGCAATACTTTCCGCTTGGTGCCAGCGGGAACAACGCCGTAGCCGACCTCGCTGCGGCCACACCGGCACCGCGCCGGCGATGTTCCCGCACCTGCTGCTGGACGCCGTGCCGCCATGGCGACCGCCCCCAAGAAATCCGCCACGACTCTCGATCGGAACCGCGCCATGTCCAGCCCCACCAAGGCCTTGCTGTTCACCGCGATCACGCTGACGGCCGTCATCATCGGCTCCGCCGCCGCGTTCCTGTCCAAGGCCGATGGCGCCACGATGCCCGGCACCGTGCGCGCCGGCGCAATCGGGTTCGGGGCGAGTCTGACGCTGTTCACGGCGGTTCTGACGGCCTACACGGTGGTGTAACCACCTCGGGAGGCCGCGCTGACAGGTGCACGCGAGGTGGTCGTGCTCGGCGAGAGGAGAAGGGGTGAAGACTCCGACGGGCGACACCAACGACGGAACGAACTGGACCGCTTACACAGCCCAGTTCAACGACGCCACCCGACAAGGCGCCAACACCCTCGACGCGACGCACCAAGATCTGAAGAGCAACGCCGAGTTCGTCACCGAGGCCGCCGAAAACTCGGCTCTCGTGCAGGCCATCCAAGCCCTGCCCCACGCCGCCAGGCTCACCGCTGCGGAGCAGTAGATCTATAGCCGCGAAACTGCTGAGCTGCAACACGCTCCGGGAAGTTGTTGTCCCGGGATACCGAATACCAAGGAACGAGGGAAGATTATGACCGTGACAGATGCGGACGCCTACGACCCATCGATCTTGGCGATGAGGGTGCTCACCGCGGGCTTACCCTATGACGATGCGGTCCACCTGGTCGTCGAACACAACCCGCGATCGGATCCATCAATGCTGGTCAAGTCGCTCGATCGGCACCTGACCGAGAAGAAGCGCCTCTACACCTTCAAACGCTGGACCCGCTTTTATGACCGCACCCTGGTCTTTCTGAGCTCGCCGGAGACAGAACTGAAGTTCGGCGTAATGCTTCTGGCGGCAACCGGCTTCCTGGCCGCGACACTGATCGGACTCGCAGTGACCGGCCACCTCGTCATGAGCGGCGTGGTTCTGGCCGCCACTGCCATATCCTGCGCAGTTATTGGACTTACCGCTTGGCGGCGCCGCTGCCTGTCACTTCGCTACTCCGACATCTTCTGGACAGGCGGACGTCGAGGGACGCCCAGCTAAGAACACCGTGCGACAAGTTCCGCCCCCACGGCGGCTACGGCCACCGCAACACCGCCGGCCTGAGCCCGCAGCAACGGGCCAACGCGATCGTGTCGAGCTGGCCCATCGGCCGCAGCAGCGCCCAGGACGTCGTCGACCGCGGGTGGCCGCTGATCGGCTGTGCGGCGGTGGGTCAGCAGCCGCGCTGGCGGAGTAGTTTCCATCCTCGCCGACCGAGGTGGTAGGCCGCCATGTATGGCTCCGCGAGGGCGTTGAGCGAGCCCTCCACGGTGAAGGTGGCAACCCCGTTGCTGTCGGGTTCGGTTCTGCGGGTCATGCCGGGACCGCCGAAGGTGTGCCAGTGGAATCCGTGCGCGGCGCCGGATCCCGAGCGCCAGACCAGAAGGGCCGACCGCACGAGATCTGCGCAGTCGGCGCGGCCGGCGAAGGCGTCTGCGGCGGCTTGCTTGATCATTTCCGTGTTGGTGAATGCTGTCTTCTCACCCGAGGCCGCGCGTTTGGCGTTCATCTCTGCGATGCGGGTGTCGAGATGGGCGGCGACCTTGTCGGTGCCCTCGTGCCGATCGTCTCCGGCATGTTTTTGCAGGTCGGACAGATACTGGCGGTGCTTGTGCTGGATCTCGGTGATCAGCGTGCGGTGACGTCGCAGCCGGATCTCTTGCTGGTCGGGTCCGAGTAGCCAGACCGCCTGCGCGGCGCCGACGAGCGCGGTGCGGCACAGCGTCGCGTGCGCGAGCGGAAATATGTTGCCCGGTCCTGCTTCCGGGTCCAGGTGGACTCGGACGGCCTGGAGGTGGTTGGCCACGACAGAAAGCCCCTGGTACGCAACCTGTGAGACGGGGGCATAGGGCCAATCGCGATCGTCGTTCCGTAGTTGGCTGCCCGCCTCCGGAACGAACGGGGTCTGGGCAGCTGTCTGCCACAGGTCGAGCGTGGCAAAGGTATCCCGCAGCATCTGCTCGTAGTCGACATCGCTGGTCACCACCGGATGCTATGCCGTGTCCTGGCGGCCTTCCACACAGTTTCCGGCGTGCGGCCGTAGCCGCCGACCTCGCTGAGCCATGCGGCGCTTCCGGGGCCCGCACTCGTCGGTGCGGCCGGGCCTGCCGATGGCGTGTCGCGCGATGACCTGTCCTGCATGTGGGGTCCCGATCCACAGGCGGGATCGCGACCTCTGTGCAATGGACGCACCCTGCTCCGGCGCAGGCGTCGATGTCGGGATCTGGTGCGATCATCACAGCACGTCGGCGAGTGCCCGGAACCGATAGGTCAGCGCCACAACGAATTCCACAGGTGGAAAATTTTCTTCCACCATGCGCGTAACTGCTTGGAGTATGTAACACTTCTTTCCATGCAACGTGACGGGGTGTTCAGTCGGTACGTGGTGCGTGTGAAGGACCCGGAAGCGCTGTGGCCGGATCTTCCCTTTGCCGACCGCGAGCACGCACCGGAGTGGTTCGATCCCGAGACGGGCGAGCACCGGCCGCCGCCGGCCTTCGTCGAGTTGTTCGTGCCCGACCCGGATTCCTCCGATGAGTCCCCGGAGCTGGCCGCTCGGTGTGAGAGCGCGCCACGGTCAGATGAGGAGGAGTGCGCACGGATAGTGCGCTGGCCCATCCCGCGGGTCGTGCTCGACGACCAGTTCTTCACCATGCTCGCCGAACAGATCGATCCCTTGGCCACCGAGGTCGCGGACGGCTTGACCGTGACCGAATCCCCACGCGGCTGGCATCAGCGTCTCACGCCCGACGCCGCGGCCGCCCGCGACGAGATCGGTCGCCGGCTGACCGAGCTGCTGGCCGACTGGCCGATCCTCGAAATTCACGAGATCGACGAAGCCGACCAGAAATTTCTCGACCAGCTCGTCCATGCCGACCTACCGGACAAGGACCTGCCCGCGGTCGTGGACCAGGTGCGAGAGCGGATCACGCCCCGCCGAGCCGGGAACCGGATCGTGATCGACGGCGGCCTGGAGTACGTGACCGAGCTGCGTGACGCCGCACGTGCCCGGGTGCGTGACCGCCTGGAGATCGTGGCAGGACTGATGAGCGCCGACCGCAGCGAACGTGACGAACTTCTGCGCCGGATCGTGGCATGGGACAACGAGGGCGACAGCTACCGCTCGCTGGCCAAAATCGTCGGACTATCGCATCCCACGGTCCGCAAAATCGTCATGGAGGCCACCGTCGAACACGACCTCGCCCTGAACCACCTGCCGGCGACCCTGCGCTCACTGGCTCTGGCCTGGGCTCCGCCGGGACTCCCGGAAGCGCACAGCGACAGCTACGACGACTACTTCGAGCCCGATGATGACGACGGGTTCGATGCCGGGGAATCACTACGGCTCGAACACCTGCGTTTGAAGAGCTGCGCGGTATGCGGGGAACCGCCACAGAAGATCGTGCGCCGCTGGACCATCGGCACCGGTGAGATGCTCGACCCCGATGACCCGCACCGGAAACAGCCGGGTTACCCGCGCACCCTCGGACAGGAGCCTTACTACGACACCCGGGCGCGTTGGGCGGTGTGCGGCACTGTGTGCGCACGCGAAACCATCAACACAGACCGGGCCCGGCCGACCAAGCGAGTCGGCGACGACGAGTACTACGAGGTCGATCGCTTCCACTACACACCGCACGACAGCGAGTTGCCGGAATCCCTCCTACACCTGCGCAGCCTCCTGCGCACCCTCGGCTATAACTGGGACCAACTCGCCGAAGCCGCGACCACCGACAACACCGAACAGGCCGCACACAGCGTCAACGAATTCAGGCGCGCAGTCACCCGCATCGCCGAAGCTGTCGCGCAGTTCCGCACCTACACCCCACCCCCGCGACAGTTCCCGCCCGGCGATCCCGAACCCACCGACGTCGACCGAATCCGCCACGGCGACGACATCTACACCAATGCCACCGACCCCTGGGCTCCCGGGCCCCCTGGATGGCATATTCCCGGAACCGACACCACCCTCTCCTGGGACGAACTCGCCTCGATGGCCGACGGCGACCTGTACGAGATACCTGTCGAAAGACTCGACTTCACCAGCCTGACAGCCACGCACGACTGACAGACTGAGGGCCACGTCGCACAGACCCGGGGCCCAGCTACGGGCTGTGAGCCTGTCTCCCCGCCGAACCACCTCGCCTCAGCGACCGGAACCGGGCCCCTGCGGTCGATACGAATCCCCGTGGGGCGTTACCTCTGCTACTTGATTCCGAAATCAACTGCACTGGCCGGTGGCGTGAAGCTCTCGGGCCACTGCGTTCTGTCGTTGTAGTAAGCGTAATCAAGTACCGCAGGGAAGATCGACACCTCCCATGCGGTGTGCTCGTCGGGGGCAAGCGTCGCCGTGGACAGGTTCACGTCCTGGAGATTGGTGCCTGTGAGATCCGCTCCGGAGAAGTTCGTGTGGTCGAGTATCGCTGGACCGGACGTAGAGATGCCGTTCATCTGTGCGGTGCTGGGCCCGACCGTTCCGAGTTGCGCGCTGCTGAGGTCTGCGCCGGTGAAGTCTGCGCCGGTGAGGTTTGCCTCCGATAGGTAGGAGTTGGGGAGGGCCGCTAGTCGGAGTTTCGCGCCGGTGAGGTTCGCGCCGGTGGCGTTTATGTCGGTGAGGTTCGCTTGGTTGAGGTTCGCGTCAGCGAGGTTCGCGGACTCCAGATTCAGGCCTGCCAGGCACGTTTCGCTGAGGTCGATCTGTTCGTCGGCCGTTTCATGGCTGATGTCGCGACGTCCGATCACGGTGATGATGGCCTGGATGTCGACTGGAGCCTTCTCGCCGTATCTCGGGGGCTTGCACTCGTGGTGGTCGGTGTGGGTGCGAACGAACGCGGAGAGTACCGAGAACGCTGTCGAGTGATCTGCAGGGGAGTCCTTGGCGAGTCGTTCCAGCATATAGATTCCAGAGAGGCGTATATCGACCTCATCAGAGGTGAGCTGCTCGACGGCCTTCTGGAAGCGGTCGGTAACAGCCACTTGCTGCTCCAGTGAGTGCTGCTGGTTTGCGGTAAGAATTGATTGGTTCGTGAACCACAGGGCGCCGAGTGCCGCGATCGCTGTCGCCAGCGAACCGAGCGCCGTCCAGCCCGACCATCCGACTAGTCGTTGCAGAATGCTCTCGCGCTGAGGCACGGGCGCCCGGAGTGACCGGCCGCTGCCTGCAACCGGGCGTGGTCTTCGCCGTGGTCGATCCTCGGTGGGCAATGCGTTCCTCCCAAATCGGCTGTGCCACTAGGATAGTTGGGCTATCTGCGACCCCCCGGGAATCCTGGGGCCGCAGATTTGTCCGAGGGGTAGATGTCTGAGGCGCCCTCCGAGTGGTGGATACCGAGTGAGCAGGGTCGTTGGTCCTGCGGAAGGGTGTCTGCTGTATCTCGGAAGCGTCGACCGAGTACAAGGTCGAGATGCTCATCGGGTGATCGATTTCGGTCGCACGGTCGCCGAGGTCTCGTGAGGGCTCGGCATGCCCGAGAGCCTGCTGGAACCGCTGGGTCGCTGATGAACACTGCCGCATCGAAGCGGCTGCAGTGCATGGTGAACAGCCGCTGCCCGGTGCCGCCGAGCGGGCGGAGTTGCTGCGATTACCCAAGGAGGTCGCCGAGCAGGACAAAGACATCGCGTTCCTGAAAAGCTTCCGTGTTCTTGCCACGATGCAGCAGAACCGGCTCGGTTCGAGCTGATGGCGGAGTGCGCCGGCCCGGTATGCGTTCACCGGCGTGCTGGTGAGGGCGTCGCGCGGATGGCGCGGCTATCGAATGCGTCGAGGTCGTGGTACTACGTGCGCCGGAAACGCTGCCGGTCGAGGACTTTGACACCCCGCGGCTGAGCGCCGGGGCGGACCTGGCGGTCGAGATCGTGTCCCATCACCGTGAATCGGATGGCACCTTCGGTGCGCCACGGTGCAGGAGGGCCCGTGGATGGGTGTTAGGGGACGAGTTCGCAGATCCCGCGATTCGATATCTCCTAGTTGACGTAATCTATGTTATCGGCGCTAAGGCAGACAGCCAAATATACCGGGCCACAGTTGCATCGAGACATCGAACCTGGCGGCGGCAAGGCCGACGAGGGTTGACCGAGGTCTACCGTCGTAGCCGGTTGACGCCGCAGGGGCCAGTGCGGGCAGACAGCTCTGAACTCCGGGCCGGGCATGGTTAAATGCGCATATCACCGTATGATGATTTTAATCGGCGAAAGCTGGGCGTGTTTCAGTGCAACAGCTCCTGACTCGACCTTTGGTCGATCGAGGAGCTGTCTCGATTGTCGCCGCGGATCAAGATGTCGCCAGGCTCGCACGGGCATCGAATCCACCGTGCCGACCGCACACCAGTGAATGCACGCTCCCCCACCCTGTGTCGACCAAGCATGCGGAGCGAGGGGGCCATTTCACTGCCCCGCCGACGATCGTGGCGCGGCCGCGCAGGTACGCCGCCGGCCCGTGGCGCGCCAGACCGCCGTCTTTCCACAGGTAGTTGAACCGCTAGCGGCCATATTGTCCAGAGACCGAAGTTCTTACGGCCCAAAGGTCCCAGGAACCAAAAGGGGGGCTAGCCATTCCAGGGGGAATCTAGAGGGCAATATGGAGATTTTCGGTTTGCGGGCGTCCGTGGGATCCCGAATTTCCTGCCAAAACGGGGCGAAACGGACACTTATTGGCTAATGTCAGGCAATCGCCGCTCCGGGAGGAATCTCTACATGCGCTTAACCTGCGCCGAGTGCGATTCTCCCCTGGAGGGGATAGTGCATGGGGACGGTAAGGCAATCGCCATCTCTGCAGATCTTGCAGCTCCCGACTCGGGTGGTAGCCGACGGTCGGCGGTGGTCGGCGGCGCAGCGAGATTCCAGGTGGTCGAGACGAATGTCCGGTCTCCTATCGTCACCCCGCGTGAGGCCGTCGATAACCGGGGCGCATTCCGTCAGTGGGACAAGTGGGACACAGTAATTTCGAATCCCTAATCCACGCAGATGCTTCCGTCGAAGATCGTCGTATTAACGAACAGCGGTCGTGGGTCACCGATCGGCGCGATCGTTGTCCCGTGCCTTTGGCGGGTGTTCTTCACTCTGAGGACTATGGAGCCACGTCCAAGGATGAGTAGCAGCGCGCAGCAACTTGTCGACCCACTCATCTTGTGCGGCTCTCCCCCGCGGCCCGGACGACACCTCCGCGCGACAGGGGCCCTAACACACCTCCCTTGCAAGCCTCGACGAGAACCCAACACACGAACCTGGTCAGAGACTTGGACTCTGCAGAAGCCGACAGCGACATCGATTAGCCAACCTCGAACCACCGCCACCGTTTGCGGTTGCACAACCCCGCCAATATTGCCTTGCTTAGTACCCCTCCCCGACACGGTATCCACCGTGGATTGATTGCCCCGCGCCGCCGGGTGCAATCCGAGCGAAACAGACTCATCCGCGCAACAACTCGCGTGAAGGAAAGCCTCGTGCAGCGGGGCCCACTACCCAGTGGATTCGAAATAGCCCGCCAGGGCAGGCCCAGGCTTCCTAAATAACTCTTGCGCGCGGTCGCCGCCCTGACCGGTGTCGGCGCCGCGCGTGATGGTCGCCTGCGTCGCGCGCAGGAACCAGCTGCCCATTGACCTCCGGCGGCAGCCGCTGCGCATCGATCGCAGGTCGCCCCCTCCGCGGTATGCCCCCAGACAACGCGCCATTGCATGGGCCGCGAACCTGCACTCTCCTCCGCGCTGACGGTATAGGCTACGTGAACATTGGGCGCGCGCAGACGAAGGAGGTGGACGTACATGACGGAAGCAGCATGGCCGTCACCGCATCCACTGCGATGGCGCACTATCGGCATTGTCGGATGCCACAATCGGCCCGGCAGCGCACGGCTAGGCGACACTCAGATTGGCCCGAAAAATCGCTTTGAACTGGGCAGACACCCGACGACGAGAATGCTCGTCAGCAGAAAGCACGTACATACCGTCGTATGTACGACGGTATGTACGACGGTGTGTACGACGTTATCTAGCATCCATTCGACGGCGTCTACTACACCCCCCGAACCGAAGTGCAGTAAGACCTTGACCGGGCGCGATCGAACGGCCATTCGAAAAGCATTCGACCGTGGTGTTGGTTATGGTTCTGCCACTACTGTCTGGGTCGTAGGATTACGGAAGTTACACAAGGCGCGTTTGAGCGGGCGTGGTATCGCAGCGATTCCACCCTGTGGATCTACTGATCTTTGGGCTGCCCATAGGGCGACCGGAATGGCGCATACAGCCACCTCGGAAAATACCCTCAATTTGATCCGTCCAGAAGCCTTTTCGTGGCTAGACAGAACAGTCTTTAGATTCACCTTCCCGAAGGCGACTAACTCGGTAGATCAGTACGCGTTCCGAACGGTCCTGCAAGGGGTCGGTATTTACGCCTCGAATAAGTGGTCGACTACGGCCATTCAGAAGGTGGATATACTGATGGCTCCTAAGACTGGTACTGGCCCCAATGTTTCGGTTCTTGACTCGGCCGTAGACACGGTTTGTACACACGTTGCCGATTGGACTGTCCGAACCACCGAACAGGTGGGCAAACCGAAGCCCTGGGATCTCGCAGTCGAGTCTGCGTCGGACACGACTACTGGCAATACGACTTCAACGCCCTTCCGAACAGTCTTATCGAGAGCTGTTGGACACGCCGTCGAGGCTACGTATAAAGCGGCGGTATGTATCACCCCTCCGCAGACTGGTCAATCCGTCAGAGCAGCGAGCTCCAGAAAGACGTTCCCTGCAATCCGATCGTTAGCCGAATCAACGCCTAGACGGCAGGTCACCTTGCTGGCTTCAGAAACGACTAGAAACACCCCACCTGGAAGGCTCCAGCACGTGGCATCTGGATCGGTACGACCTGAGACGTTATGAGCCGCCGGAGAATCCGCGGTTTGCCTAGCCGTATGACGCGGTGGCTATAGGTCATGTCCGCCTGAAGATGACTCGGTCGAGTCCAGGGCGATCTCGATGATGCACTGAACCGCAGTGGAACTCGTCTATGCGCAGTTCATGATGAGGACTTGTGGCAACGGTGTGACACGCCCAGTAGATCGGATTGGTGGCTCTCCCGATCCTGGGGTACTCTGCGGCCGTGACAACAACGCGTTTGCTGCCCGGTCTCCGCGCTGTGAGACGAACGATTTTGGTGGCCAACCAGAAGGGGGGAGTGGGCAAGTCCTCCATCGTGGCTGCCATCGGTGTGGCCGTAGCACGCCGAAAAAAGCGGGTACTCATTGTCGATGCCGACCAGCAAGGCAACTGCACGAAGAAAGATCTTGGCGTCAAGGACACTGACGACGGACGTTCGCTGGCCATGACGCTGCAGTACGGTTCGCCGCTTGAACCGGTTCGCAACGTCCGTCCCGGCCTGGATGTTGTTTGCGGCGGCACGAAACTTGCGATGGCATCAACCATTGTCGCAAGCGCCGAGCAGCACGGAATCGATCCCCGCGAGAACCTGTACACGGCGTTGTCAGCCCTGGTGGATGCCGAGGGGTACGATCTGGTCCTCGTCGATTCAGGTCCCGGTGACCGTGCCCTACTTGATCTGCTGCTCCGGGTGGTGAGCTGGCTGATTGTCCCCACGAAGGAGGACGAAGGCAGTATCGAAGGCGCTGAGTACCTCGCTCGACGGTACCTGGTTGCTCGGAAGAATGGTGCGCCGGTTCAGCTTATGGGGATGGTTCTGTTCGATTGCGACACTCGAGCATCGCGGCGAAATGAGGATACCCTCGGCAAAATCATGGAGCTGCTTGAAGGCACAGGGATCGAACCGTTCAAGAGTTTCATTCGAACCGCGGCCGCAGCCGCCAAGGACGTGCGAATTTTCAATCTGACTGCGGAGGAGCTTGTGGACTTCACGCCTCGACGCAACGGCGTGACCACAGATGATGACGGGGCACGAGCGAAAAAGTGGTCGAAGGACACTGGGCCACTGGCCACTGACTACCAGCAACTGACCAGGGAGGTCCTGGTTCGCCTTAGCGCTGGCGAACGGGCGAAGGAGGAGAGCGTAAATGGCTAGAAGGGGAGCATTCAGTGACGACGCGCTAGACGATATCGACGAACTACTGACGCCGATAGATTCGTCGCCGAGTTCGCAAGCACAACCCACTGGGAATCAGCTGGCTACTCAGCCTACGACGACAGCGCCCCCTGCCCAGGTCACGCCCGTTGATGCGCCAAAGGAAAAGCGCCGCGCCGCCGGGTCCCAGAGGAAGACCGCTGCCACCAAACAAACTGCCACAAGCGAGGATTCAGGTGGTGCACGTCGACCGAGGCCTGCGATCAGCGCGAACAGGCGCAGGAGCCGTAGTCCCGAGGCGCACGTCGACCCCGTGGTGGCAGAAGCGTTGCGAAATCTCACACACGCGGAGAAGCAACGCCGCGGTGAGGGCAGGAGTTATGGCGCCGTCGTCCTCGATGCAATCGAGGAGCACCAGGCCGAGCTGAAGAAGTACTTCGAGGCCAACGTGGCCAAGCCCACCAGTGGCCTGTTCAGTCGAGTCGAGGCCGGCCCGCAGAAACGGCGCCGCCACACGACACCTCCGGTGAAAATTCCTCTCGCTGGGATTATCCCTTCCGACATAGACGCCCTCGATACGTTGGCTAACGAGTGGCAGGCGGGCAACCGGAGCGCACTGGTCGACAAGGCGCTGCAGCTATATCTCGCTCGCGAGATTAATCAGCTTCTTGGAGTACCCGAACATGATAGTGCCGGCTCCGATGAAGGTGCTGCCGAGGATGAAGCTGCGAGTGCCTGATCAGGTTGCGCAGTCGGATGACGATCGACGATCCGATTTCGGCGGCGCGAAGAGGGTAGCCGGCCCGACGACGTATTGAACTCGAAGTGGCCCCCGGCTGGTTTGAGTCCAGTCGGGGGCCGATCACGATCGACACCCCTGTCAATGCCGGAGATCGCATCTCAGCTCGGTGAGGCCGTATAGCCTAATCATTTCGCCACTGTGACGAATCGCTTCGGCGAGTCCCGACTCTTCCATTGGTGCTATTATTCGAACATGTATTCGAGTCCGGGTTCAGGCGGTTCGGGGCGCGACCGCGTAGACCGGGTGGCCACCCTGGATCGGCTGCGTGAGCGGATGGCGGCGGTGCCGAGCCGGATCGGAACCGCCGGCACGATCCGTTCGGTCGCCGACCGGGTCATCGCTGTACCGGGGCCGATTGGTGAACTGCTGCCCGGGGGCGGGTTGCCGCGCGGCCGGGTGGTCGGCTGCCCACGTGGGGCGCTCGTGTGCGTGTTGCTGGCGGCTGCGACCGACGCGGGTCTGCATGCCGCGGTCCTCGGAGGTCTGCGGACTTCGCGGATCAACATGGGTGCCGCTGCGGAGATGGGCGCCGACATCGGGCCGGATCCCAGTGATCGTGCTCGACGACCCGAGTGTGCGGCTACAGTCGCGCCAAGAGGAAGCGCTGCGCGGAAGGTTGCGGGACAAGGAAGCGGTGCTGATCACCACGAACGAGTTCGGGGTGCGCCAGCCTTACCTCGACATCGCGGCCACCCACATCGCCGATCACGGGCTCGGACAGGGCCCGCTGCCGGCTTCAGGGCTTTGACCTCGATGTGCGGGTTTCTCGTCAGGGCCGGCCTTTCCGGCGCGGCAGACTCTCCCTTGTCGGTCGCCCAGGTGCCGGGGCACAGTGGCGGCAGCTCGAACCGATATCGCGGCGGGGCACCGGGGTCCAGGGATGGCGATCACCGGATGAGTACTGCGGCCTCCGGCCAGGATCCCATGCTGCGATGGCTGCCGGTACCGCAGCCAGTGCTCGTCAACCCTCAAGCGGTACTTGTGCTTCCGCGCCGGTGGCCCCCCGTGCCTCCGAGCGGCCCCTGGGGGTGATGGCCGGGGCCATAGATCTGCGCCTGGACCAGCAGTGGATCCCGGCCACGCTGTACCGATGGCTGCGCGTACATCTCAACTTCTGGATCGGCGAGATAGAAATCATCTACACCAGCCGCAATGGCGCCCGCACAGTGCCGGTCCGGCAATGGGTCACCGAGGAGGCCGTCTGCCTGGACAACCGGACCAAAGGCCGATGAGTTTGTGACGACCTCTCTAGTAGATTGTCAGAGCCCTCGCTATCGTAGCAGTCGAGAGCGCGCACCTATCCAGAAGTGAAGGCCCCCTCACAGTTCCACCACCATGACTGGGGTCGACCTCGACGGTTCACGAGTAGCGCGCTGGATGCGCTCCCTTCGACCTGGCCGGTATTTGCGCTTGCTGTCGGCCGCACAGACACACGCGGTCTGTCGAGTGTTGGCAGCGCAGACATCACAACCGTAGTGCCGGTGCAGCGAGGCGCCGCCGGTGCCACCCCCACTTCCTGGTCTGGCCCCAGGTCAGGTATCGAACCGGGCCAGGCCAACGATCGCGGATATGGGTGTGCCGCCGGGACGTAGGTCCTCGGCGGCACGTCGGCGCCGGCTCCCCAGGGGGATTGGGAGCCGCGCAGGCGATCGGCCAGGGGGTAGCCGATCGTGGTGACCAGGCTACCTGTACTCGCGGGTGCCCGGCCGGGAGCTAGCCGAATTCACCGTCTTTCACTCCGCTCAAGAAGGCGGCGAGCTCGCCGGCGGACAGGCGCAGCACGGGACCGCGGCCGTTCTGTTTGGTGTCCCGGATACCTATGGTGCCATTGGGGTAGCGCCCGACCTCGACACAATTTCCGCTGTTGCCGCTGAAGGACGACTTGCGCCAGGTCGCGCTGTCGTGGTCGGTGTTCATCGGGAGAGTCCTTCCATTGCCGATCTGATGAGCTCTTGCGATTCAGTTGTGTTCAGGGCGTGCTTTTTCAGGTCCCGCCAGACAAGTTCGTATGCGGCGACTTCCTCGGGCTTGGACATGTAGAGGCTGCCAGTGAGCGTGTCCATGTACGCCAGCGGTTGCTCCATCGGCTCCCCGTTCTTGCCCGCGGGGAACTCCAGCAGGGAAAACGGGTTAGAGACCATCCCGCCGTGGACTCCGACAGTGGCTGGCAGGATTCTCACTGAGATCCGGCGGCGGGCACCGGCATCGCGCAGATGCTGCAGTTGGCGCGCGATGATCTCGGGGTTGGCGAACGGGCGCCTGATCGCGGCCTCGCCGATGATCACCTCCAGGCGCGGCGGCGGCGCTTTTTCGTCGTCTCGATCCAGTAGCGCCTGGCGGTCCATCCGTACCCGGACCAGGTCGGAGACCCGCTCCTCGCTGACATAACCCGCGGGTGTGCGGGCCAGGATCTTGGCGTACTCCTGGATCTGCAGCAGGCCCGGAACGAGTTCGGATTCGTACTGGCGGATCGAAACTGCGGAGTCCTCGAGCATCACGTACTGGCTGAACCATGTCGGCAGCGAGGGTTCGGTGTAGTCGTGCCACCAGGCGCGGCCGTTGCGCCGCTCGCGTGTTTCGACGGTCAGGCTCAGGATCAAGTCACGGTCAGTGGCGGACGCGCCGTAGTAGTCGAGCAGGGCCTTGACGTTCGGTTCCGGGAACTTGACGCCGTCCACACCTTCTTCCATGCGGATCATCGTCGACCGTCCGACTCCGAAGGCCTGGGCGGCTTGTGTCTGCGTAGGATGCTTGCCCTCCGCCGTCCTGGCGTTCTCCCGCAGGCGGGTGAGCTGCCGGCCGATGTAGCGCCGCAGAAAATCGGTGCTGACCTGCTCCAGTGCCATCCGGATGCCTCCACTTCCCTCGGAAATGTGTCA
>NZ_BAFV01000107.1 GCF_000308515.1 Nocardia carnea NBRC 14403
CCCGATCGGGCGGTCAGTTTGCGCAGCGGTTCGTCGAGTTCGGCGCGGAAGAAGTCGAGGAAACCGTCGGGGTCGGGCCGGCGTTCTGCATGACCAGATGGTCGAAGCCGGCGTCCACGAACGGCTGCGCCACGTCGAGGTAGCGCTGCGGATCCGGGCCGCAGGCGAACTTCTCCAGGATGTCCTGTTCCCGCACGGTCGCGGAGGCGGCGGCGAAATTCACCGGGTTGGGTAGTTCGCTCATCACCTTCCAGCCCGTCATCGCCCAGCGTGAGGTCTCGTGGGCGGCGCGGGCCGCGGTCTGTTCGTCGGGCGCCCAGGCCATGGGAACCTCCGCATAGCGCGGTCCGTCCCCGCCCGCCTCGCGATAGCCGGAGACGAGTTCCGGTCTCGGTTCGGTGGCGAACAGGCCGTCACCCAGTTCGGCGGCGATTGCGGCGGCCCGAGTACCACCGGCGGCAACCGCGATCACCGGCGGTTCGTCGGGCAGATCGAACACGCGGGCATCGGACAGCTGCAGATGCCGGCCGTCATAGGACTGGTAGCCGCCCTGCCACAGTAACCGGATGATCTCGAGGGCCTCCCGCAGCAATGCGTGCCGGCCGGCCACATCGACCGGGAATCCCTCCCCGACGACATGCTCGTTGAGACGTTCCCCGGCGCCCACGCCGAGGGTGAACCGGCCGTCGGAGAGCAGCGCCACGGTGGCGGCGGCCTGCGCGATAATCGCCGGGTGGTATCGCACGGTCGGGCAGGTGACACCCGTGGCCAGCCCGATCCGCTCGGTTTCCGCGGCGATGGTGCCCAGGACCGACCACGCGAACGGCGAATGTCCCTGATTGTCCAGCCAGGGGTGATAGTGGTCGCTCATCTCGACGAAATCGAAACCGGCTGCTTCGGCGCGGACGGCCTGGCGGACCAGTTCACCGGGCCCGAAGGCTTCGGCGGCCAGCTTGTATCCGATCTGCATGGTTCCTCCGAAAGCTGTAGTGGCGGGTGCGCACGGACGACATCTGCGCGCAGATACCGGGCACGGGCGCGGTACCCGAGCGCCGGTGGGCGAAACGCGCTGCGCCGTCGAGGCGAGCCGCTCGCACAGCACGCCGGGTCAGGACAAGGCGGGACCACTGCATCGCCCGCGGACCGGGAATCCATGGTGCGTCCGGAGGAGCGAGCCGCGGCCGAGCCGTGCCCAGGCGCCGGTGTGCGATCCCGGCCCCGTGGATCGGTCAGCCGGTCGGCATTCAGAGCCCCGCGTTCCGGCGGCTCTGGGCTCTCCGGCCGGGAGTGCGGGTGACGGTGGCGCCGGCGGCGGTGGCGAGATGGGCGAAGGCGATCGCATCGTGAATTGCGGCGCCGCCGGGGTCGTTGTTGAAGTAGACGTAGATATCGTGCTCGGCGGTCCAGCTGCCGGCGAGACGTTCGGTCCAGGTGCGCAGTGCCTGCCGGCCGTAGCGGGGCGGCGGATCGGCGCGGCCGTGGTGCAGCCGCAGATAGCCCCAGTCGGTGGTACGCCACAGCGGTGTCACCGGTCGTGACCCGGCATCGGCCCAGCACAGTGCTGCACTGTTGCGTTCGAGGACGGCGCGTACTGCCGGGGTCCACCACGATTCGTGCCGTGGTTCGACCGCTACCCGTACTCCGGCGGGGAAGCAGCGCAGGCACGCCTCCAGCAGACCGGGATCGCTGTGCAGCGTGCCGGGTAATTGCAGGAGCACCGGGCCCAGCTTCGCGCCGAGACCCTCGGCGTGATCGAGCAGACGTGCCACGGGTTCGGCGGGGTCGCGCAGACGTTTCATATGGGTCAGGAAACGGCTCGCCTTCACCGCGCAGACGAAATCGGCAGGGGTGCGATCGTGCCAGGCGGTGAAGGTTTCCCGGCTGGGCAGGCGATAGAAAGCATTGTTGTTCTCGACGGTCGCGAACCGGGCGGCGTAATGCTCGAGCCACCGTCGCTGCGGACAGGTCTCGGGGTAGAACACCCCGCGCCAATCCCGGTACTGCCAGCCGGAGGTCCCGATCAGCCACGGCATCGGTGTTATTCCTGCCGTCTGCCGTGGTCGGGCGCGGCAAATCGGGTACGGGATCGAATGGTCGGCATTCGGGGCGATTACCCCGGAAAGGGAAGAGCATTCCCCAGCTGCCCCGCAGTGGGTTCTGCCGTAGTGCCACCGCCAGCACCAGAAGCGGCACGGCCGCGCCGAGTGCCGCCCGCGGCCCTGCCCCGAAGGAGCCCAGCATAGACATTCCAGCGCCGGCCCCTCCACAGCGTCGTCGCGGCGACCAGCAGGACCATCGGACGCGCCGCCCGGGACACACGTAGGCCGGCGCGGTGCTGCGGCCGGTGTACCCGGTGGCTCCGAACAACACGATCTTCGGCGTTGCTGGTCTTTCCCGTTCTGCTCGGCGTCAGGGCGGTGGTTGCCGACAACCCGGGATCGCTTTCCGGACCGGCACGCTACGGCCGGGTTTCCGCGGTATTGCCAGCCGGACCCATCTCCTTTTCCGATCCCGCGAATCGTTATTCCATGCTGTACAGATTCACTCGCGCGGCGCCATTGTTGACACGTGGGTCAGCACGTCCGAAAGGAGTCCCGTGACCGAGTATCCGTGCGCGGACCGAGACAATGGTGAATTCCGGCATGCGTCCGGTCTGCTCGCCACCGGGGTATCCGTGGTCAGTACCGCGGGCCCGGCCGGCAGCGGCGGACAGACGGTGAGTGCCATGTCCGTCGCCTCCTACGATCCGGCAATGCTGCTGGTGTGCGTCAATCGGCGCAGCCCGATCAATGACCTGGTCCGCGCGAACGGCACGTTCTGCGTGAACGCGCTCGCCGCGCACCACAGCCCGGTCGCCGATTCCTTCGCGGGCCGCCCGCGGCCGGGCTACGCGGCGTGGGATTTCAGCTGCGGTGAGTGGGATACCAGCGGAGCCCGGTCGCCTCGGCTGCTCGACGCCGTCGCCGTTTTCGACTGTGTGGTGGCGCAGATCGTGCCCGCCGGATCGCATTTCGTCTATCTCGGTGCTGTCTCTTCGACCCGGCATCGGACGAACCCGCCGCTCGCCTACACCGGCCACCGCTATCACCGGCTCGCGGTCCTCACCGAACGCGCCTCTGCCTGACCCGGCCTGCGGCGCCGCCGTTGTGGAGCGGTCCGGGATGCGCGAACTTTCCCGCTGCGCCATTCCGTGAACCCCGCCGTACCACCCGACCCGGTGGCACGCCGCCGGCTTTCGACCGACCGAGCTTCCCCCTGAGGACAATGTATGAAACACCAGCGAATTCGCCCCTTCAACACCGCCGACACCTACCCGGAACAGAATCTGGACAACGACCTGTGCCAGGCCGTTGTCGCGGGTGGTGTGGTGTACCTGCGTGGACAGGTCGGCCAGGACCTCGACACTCGGGAGTCCGTCGGTATCGGTGACCCGGTCGCCCAGACACGGCAGGCGATGGCGAATATCGACATGCTGCTGACGGAGGCAGGCAGTGAACTGGCAGATATCGTGAAAGTCGTTGTGTACCTGACCGATCCCCGCTACCGGGAGCCGGTGTACCGGGAGATGGGCCGCTGGCTCAAAGGCGTTCACCCCGTGTCCACCGGGATCGTGGTCGACGCGCTCGCGCGCCCGGAATGGGTCGTGGAAATAGATGCGACCGCGGTACTCGGTGCGGAGGCGGGCGCATGACCTTCTCCCTCACCGCCCACGATCCGGACACCGGTGCCCTGGGCATCGTCGTGAGTTCGTCCAGTCCGGCCGTGGCGGCACGTTGCGCACATATCCGTGCCGGAGTGGGGGCGGTCGCCTCGCAGAATGTCACCAATCCGGCTCTGGGCGAGGTCGGGCTGAACGCGCTGGCCCGAGGTGCGAGCGCTGCCGGGGCTCTCGAAGCGATGCTTGCCGCCGACGATTTCCCGGAGTACCGGCAGCTCGCCGTCGTTTCGGCCGACGGCACCACTGCCGGGCGTTCCGGCGAGCAGACTCTGGGCACCCACGCTGTCGTCTCGACCGGCCAAGCGGTTGTGGCAGGCAACCTGCTACGCGGTAAGCGGGTTGCCGTGGCCATGCTCGACGGCTACCGCACCAGCACCGAGGGGGCGTTCGAGGCCCGGCTGCTGGCGGGTTTCGCCGCGGCCGTGCTTGCCGGCGGAGAGGCAGGTCCGGTGCGGTCGTCCGGGCTCATCGTCGCCGAGGATGTGCGGTGGCCCGTCACCGATCTCCGCGTCGATGACGCCGACGACCCCTTGGGAGAACTGCAGCGGCTGTGGCGGCTGTGGGAGCCACAGAAGCGGGACTACCGGGTCCGGGCTCTCGAACCCGGGCGGGCCCCTTCGTTCGGCGTGGCAGGCGACCGGTGAACCGCCGCGACGAGATGCTGTGCCGCGCGGTGACTTCCCGGGCACCGGAGCTCCTCAGGGTGTCCCACGATGTCCACGCACACCCCGAGGTCGCCTGGGAGGAGGAGTGGTCGAGCGCCAGAGTGGCCGGCGAACTGGCCGACGCGGGTTTCACAGTGGAAACGCCCTACCTCGGATTTCCGACCGCGTTCCGCGCCACGATCGGCAGCGGGCCGCTGCATCTCGGCCTCTGCGCCGAATACGACGCCCTGCCCGGCCTGGGGCATGCGTGCGGGCACAACATCATTGCCGCGATCGCCTGCGGCGCGGGAACGGCTCTCGGGCGAATCGCCGACGACCTCGGTCTGACAATCCGGGTCCTGGGCACCCCGGCCGAGGAGGGCGGTGGCGGCAAGATCGAACTGCTCGACCGTGGCGCCTTCGCCGATATCCATGCCGCCGCGCTGGTACACCCGGGCCCGGTCGATGTGGCTCGGGCCGAACCGTTCGCGGTCTCGCATTCCCATATCACCTACCGGGGCAAGGCCGCCCACGCGGCGGCCTACCCCGAGCTCGGCGTGAACGCCGCCGACGCATTCACTGTCGCCCAGGTTGCGATCGGACTGTTACGCCAGCACCTGCCACCGACCACGCGCGTGCACGGCGTGGTCACCGCGGCGGGAACCGCACCGAACGCGATCCCCGGCGAATCGGCCGGACGCTGGTATGTGCGGGCCGCCGACCTCACCGAGCTCTCGGCCACCGAGGAGCGTGTGCTCGACTGCTTCCGGGCCGGCGCGCTCGCCACCGGTTGCGAGCTGGCCGTCGAACCGGAAAGCAAACCCTACGCCGAGTTCCGCAACGACACCGGCTTGACCGCCCTGTACGCGGCCGCGGCCGGTGAACTGGGTAGAACCTTCGACACCGGACCTGCCGCGCGAATGAACCGTGCCTCCACCGATCTCGGCAATGTCAGCCAGGTGGTGCCCGCTATCCATCCCTATATCGGTATCGATTCACTCCCCGCGGTGAATCACCAGGCCGAATTCGCCGCCGCGGCGGTGGGGTCCGCGGCGGATACCGCGGTGGTGCAGGGCGCGCAGGCACTCGCGCTCACCCTGGCGCGTGCGGCTGCCGACCCCCGCATGCGGGAAAGCCTGCTCACCGGTTCGGCGTGCGCAGGGCGCCGAGACCGTTGACGACATTGCCGGGCAGGACACCTCGGAGACCGTCGTCGAGTGCCCGCAGTGCGGCGCCCACCATGGCCGCTCTCGCCTCGACGGTCGATCCGGCCAGGTGCGGCGACAGGAACACGTTGTCCAGCTCGGCCCAGCGGTGTGGCCCCGTCAGGGGCTCTTGTGAGAACACATCCAGCGCGGCCGCTCTGATCTCGCGAGTGGTCAGTGCCGCGTGGAGCGCGTCCTCGTCGACGACAGCGCCGCGGGCGGTGTTCACCAGGACACCGTCCGGCCCGAGTAGTCGCAACCGGCGCCGGTCGATCAGGTTCCGGGTGTCCCGGTCGAGGGGAACATGAACCGTCAGCACATCGCTGCGCGCGCATAATTCATCCACATCCGGGACGCGTTCGAGCGGCAGATCCGTGGTGAGCGCGGGGGGCACCGCCGAACGGTGGTGGTACAGGATGCGCTCGACACCGAACGCGTGTAGTCGCCGGGCGACACCTTGTCCGATGCGTCCCATCCCGAGGATCCCGACGGTCCGGCTGCCGAGATCGCGTACCCCTTCGTCCGCGGCGGCCAGCATCCACCACTCGCCCCGCACGGTGCGCTCGTGATTGATCAACGCGTTCTTGATCAGCATCAGGATGGCCATGACCGTCCACTCGGCGACCGCACGGGCATTGGCGCCGGGGGCGTTGACCACCGGGATGCCGAGCGTGCGAGCCGCCTCGATATCGATCGAGTCGTATCCGGCGGTCGGTTGCACGATGAGCCGGCAGCGTCGCGCCGCCGCCAGTGCCGGACGGTCGAGGCGTACTTCGCCGGCCCAGTCGCCGAGCAGGAAATCGGCTTCGGCGATACGGTCGAGCAGTTCTTCCTGGGAACGGGGATCCACTACGCGGAAGTCGTGCTCGGGCAGACCCGGAGTCGTCCGGTGAATCGGCACAACGATATCGGCGGGGCTCGTGGTCAAGACGATGGGTGTGGACATCGGGCTCCTTCAGGACCAGAGTTCGGCGGTCAGGCGCCGGCGCAGTGCGTTGAAGGCATCCGAGGTCCGGTCCCGGGGGCGGGGGAGCGGCACATCCACGACTGCCTGGATGCGGCCGGGCCCGGCGGCCATCACCACGACCCGATCGCCGAGCACGATCGCTTCCTCGATGGAGTGGGTGACGAATACGGCGGTTTTACGCCGCTGCTCCCACATCCGCAGCAGCTCGTCCTGCAACTGCATCCGCCGCTGTTCGTCGAGTGCGCCGAACGGTTCGTCCATGAGCAGGATCGCCGGGTCGATGGCGAGGACGCGGGCCAGCGCGACGCGCTGTTTCATACCGCCCGAGAGCTGGTGCGGATAGTGGTCGGCCACCTGCCGCAGCCCGACCAATTCCAGCATCTCGTCCACGATCCGGGCGGTTTCGCGTTTCCCCGTTCGTTTCTCGCGCAGTCCGTAGGCGATATTGCGCCGCACGGACAGCCAGGGGAAGAGCGCGAAATCCTGGAACACCACGCCCTTGTCCGGGGAGGGGCCGTCGACCGGCGCACCGTCCACCAGCAGCGTTCCACCCGTCGGCCGGTCGAAACCGGCAATCATATTGAGCAGGGTCGATTTACCGCACCCCGACGGCCCGAGGACGGTGACGAATTCGTCGGCCGCGATATCGAGATCGACACCGTCCAGTGCCACGAATGTCGCGCCGCCCGAGGGGAAGGTCTTGGCCACGGCCCGGCAGCTGATCATCGCGCTGCGCTCGATCCGCACGCCGGCGGTCTCTGCGGTGTCAACGGACATTCGGCGACCACCTCAGTACGGGCTTCGCGGCCAGTCCGAGCAGTTTATCGGAGAAATAGCCCAGCAGTCCCACGCTGAACATCGCGACCACGATCACGTCCATCCTTCCGAAGTAATAGGCATCCCACAGGCTGAAACCGAGACCGGATTTGACGGCAACCATCTCGGACACGATGACCAGAACCCAGGCCAGGGCCAGTCCGACGCGCAGCCCGGTGAGGACGGCGGGCAGCGCCGACGGAAGCCCTACTCGCCACAGCGTCATCCGCGGGCTCGTACCCAGCATGCGGGCTGCCGAGACGAGAACTTTCGGGGTCCCGAGCGCCCCGGCCGACGCATTGAGCACGATGGGCGGAAAGCAGCCCAGGGCGATCAGGAAAATCGAGGCGGTCGGCTGAATCCCGAAGAACACGACAGCGAAGGGAACCCACGCCGTGGTCGGGATGGGTCGCAGGATATCGATCACCGGCTGCAGTAGCACCCGCGCCCAGTGTGACCAGCCGATCAACAGCCCGACCGCCGTGCCCGCGACAGCGGCGACGAGAAACCCGAGGACCACTCGCTGCGTACTGGCGAACACCGCCGCGAACCAGGTGCCGCTGTAGGGGTCGGCGGTGCCGTCTCCGCTGCCGAACGTCCAGGTCCACCAGGTCTGCGCCACCGTGTGCGGGGCGGGTACCGATCGAGTATCGACCAGCCCGGTTAGGGTCGCCAGTTCCCACAGCACGATCAGAAGCAGCGGCACCGCCAAGTACTGCGGCCGGAAACGGATGCGAAGACCACGTAGGCCGCGCCGGTTCGTACGGGGAGTGGTCGAAGATACGGGAACGAGGCTCGGATCGGTCGCGGTGCTCGTACTGTCTCCATTGCGCGGAAGCGAGGGCTCTGCGCGGTCACTCGGCGTCACCGCCTCCCGGTCCGGCTCGCTCATGCTGTGTTCATTGCGCATGGACGTGGGGCCTGCATGGTGACGCTGCGCTGCCGCTTCCGGCCCTGACTCGTTCATGCGGCGCCCAGTTCGGCGCGCGCGGAACCGGTGACCCGCTCCAGTGGGCCGTAGTCGAAGAACTCCGCGACGCGGCCGCTGGTATCGGACAGCAAACCGTTGCCGGCGAACTCGGCGATGATCTTCTCGGCCGGCCCCTGGGGCAGCGCGATATCCATCGTGCCGGTACGCACCGCTGCGCGGGCTACCTGCTGGTCCATTCCGGTCTTCTCGGTCAGCGCGGTGACCCATGCCTCGGCGTCGCCGGTGAGCGCGTCGGTGCGTTCGCGGAGGCAACCGACAAGGGCGTCGACGGCTGCCGGATCATCGTGCAGTGCCTTCGCGACGTAGAGCAGACTGGTCGCGTCGCCGAGGGCGCCGTCCTGGATATCGAACGGTGGTGCCGCGCCGAAGCCCTGGACCAGCGTCGTGGCGGCATTCGGTTCCCAGGCCACCATCGCGTCGACCGCGCCGTCGCGCAGAGCGGTCTGCAGCGGCGGCCCGGCACCCGCGAAGGGCACCAGCTCGACGTCGGCGACATCGACCCCGGCTTCGCGCAGCGAGGAGCGCAGCAGCATCTCGACGAAGCTGTTCGGTGGTACGCCGATCTTCTTTCCGCGCAGATCGGCCCAGGTTTCGATACCGGAACCCGCTCGCACGGTGATATGTTCGCCGCCCCGGTACACCCCCGCCACAGCGCGGAACTCCTCGAATCCGTTGTCCAGCATCTGGCCCAGGTTCTGGTATCCCATCACCGCGGCCTCGATCTGACCCTGTTCCAGTCCGCGCTGGATTTCGGCGAATTGTTTGAATGCGGTCAACTCGATGGCGACGGAGTCGGATTCGCATCGGTCCATGGTCCAGGCGTTCGCGGCGTGGACGTCGTACATGAAGCCGACGGTGATCGTCGTCTTCGACTCGTCGGCCTGCTCGCTGCCCGCGAGCGTGCATGCGGTGAGAGTCGTGGCAAGCATCGTGGCCAGCGCGGCGGTCAGCAGCCTTCGCGGTGTGGATAGTGGGCCCACCGAAACTCCATTCGAAATAGGCAATTGTCGGCAACGAGGAAAGCGCGAAACGGTCCGGGTGGGGACGGTCGAGGTTTCCTCGTGTCGCTGCAGCCTCACACGGCGCGGAACCACGGTCAAACAAAGAAAGCTGAGCCGTTGCATCTGTGGAACAGATGGCCCCGCAGGCGGTCCGGTCGAATTTCCCGGAGCGTAACAAATACGTCACCGATGGATAATCGAAATAGTCGACCGGGGACGCCGAGACATTTTCCGCCGGGCGTCGAACGGCTCCCGTTGCAATCCCGCCGTACGCCTCCGACCGGCCCGTGGGCGTCACTGTGCAAACCGTCGGCACGAGCGGGCGTGCTGTGTGGCCGGCTCGACCGGTAGCCCGTTCACCTGCGGTGCTGTAACAGTTTCCGGTGATGATTATCACCCGCGTGCCGCCCGGCCGGAGATCGGAGCGTGCCGGGCAGCCAGGCGGTGCGGACGGAGCAGAGAAACGCATGCATGACGATTGCGAATGCTATTGCGAACTCTTCAGTCCACGGGATTCTCGTTAAATATCCGTCACCGAAATATTTCCGCCGCGACAATTATCAACCCGGTAATCGGCATCCCTTCAGCAGATGCAAAGTGCCGCTTTTGATTGTTTGACGGAGTCCGGGCGGTGCCGGAATCTGAATTGGCCCACCGCGTCGGCGCGGTACGCCCGGCAGAGAAGAACCTGCCGGCCGTCACAGCCCGTCGCAAACATACGGGCGCAGGAGAGGAAACGCAGTTGAGGTCACTCCACAAAGCAGCCGCGGTCTGCGGCGTTGTCGCCGCACTTCTGGTCACGGGGTGTTCGGGCACAGGCGGAAGCAGTTCGGGAACACCGGAACTGGTACTCGCCGTCGAAACGAACGAGGGCGATCCGCTGGCCGATATGTTGCTCGCGTTCGCCGACGAAGTGGAAGCCGAACTGGGCGGTGCCGTCACGCTGAAGGTGCAGACCGGGGGCGCGATCGGCGATGAGGAAGCGGTGCTGCAGGGCCTGCGGGGCGGTGCCGTCGATATCGCCGCGGTGAGCGGGTCGGTCGCCAATCTGGACCCGATGTTCAACATCATGGAAATGCCGTTCCTGTTCACCGACCGCGATACCGTCTCGGAATTCCTGGACGGCGATTTCGGTGCCGAGCTCAGCGATTCGCTCGTCGACTCGATCGGTGCCCGGGTACTCGCCTTCGGCGAGAACGGGTTCCGGCACGTGACCAACAGCGAGCGGCCCATCACCACCTCCGCCGACCTCGCGGGCCTGCGGATCCGCGTTCCCGGGAGTCCGGCGCGGGTCTCGTTGTTCGAAGCCCTCGGTGCGGCACCGACGCAGATCGATCTCGGCGAGGCCTACCTCGCGCTGGACCAGGGCGTGCTCGACGGTCAGGAGAACCCGCTCAAGGTCGTCGACGCCTTCTCCCTTTACGAAAAACAGCGCTACCTCTCGCTGACGTCGCATATCTACAGCCCGGTATATCTGACGGTCAACGAGCGAAGCTGGCAGCGTCTATCCCCGGAGATCCGGCAGGGACTCGAGAAGGCCGCCACCGCGGCGTCGGCGACCAGCAGGCAGCTCGGCGCGGATGCCGATACGACGCTGATCGACCGATTCGAAGCGGCCGGTGTGGAGGTCAACGACGCCGATATCGACCAGCTGCGCCGTCAGGTTGCCGGGGTGCGCGACGAGATCGCCGGCGATATCCCCGGTGATTTCGCCGACCGTGTCCTGGCCGAGTACGGCCGGTGACAGGAAAGGACGGACAGATGCGACCGCACCTGCCGCTCGCGGCACTGAACACCGCCACCCGCATCGGATTGGTCTACATGGCGTCCAGCACGCTAATGGAGGCTGAAATGTACGCCATGGCAACGCCTTCGGCGACTATCCACACGAGCAGGGTCACCCTGCCGAGTGTCACCGTCGCCGGTATAGATGCGATGATGCGTTCCCCGGAACTGCGGACCGCGGCCGAACTGGTCGCGCAGGCCCCGCTCGATATCCTCGTCTTCGGCGGTACCAGCGCGTCTTTCCTGCACGGCACCGCGTGGGACCGGATGCTGGTGGAGCACCTCGAGAAGTGGAGCGGGCTCACCGGACGTTGCACCACGACATCGACGGCGAGTATCGCCGCGCTCGATGCCATCGGTGCCGGTCCGATCGCCCTGGTGACGCCTTACCGGAGCGAGGTGGTCGAGCGCGCGGAACGGTTTTTCGCCGAGAACGCCCATCCGGTGGTGAACAGCGTCGGGCTGGGGATCATCAGCGACCGGGAACTCGCCGAGGTTCCGCTGGACGACGTCTACGACCTCGCCGTGCGCACCGATACCCCCGAAGCGACAGCGGTTTTCATCAGCTGCACCAATTTCGCCAGTGTCGGTGCCATCGCGGCGTTGGAGGACGAACTGGGCAAACCTGTCGTCAGCGCGGTGCAGGCATCGTTCTGGTACGCACTGGAACTGGCCGGCGCGGACGCCGCGAAACCGGGCTTCGGCCGGCTGCTGGACTCCCGCGTCGCGGCCGCCGGACCGGGAGTACCCGGATGAGCACGGAATACGACCATGCTCTGCCGGGATCGGCCGATATCGCCGAACAGCTCGGTTCGGCGGCGGGTGCGGATCCGGCGCCGCAGACCCGGACGCTGATCGACCGCGTCCTGGAAGCACTGGCCGCGCTGTCACTTGCCGCGATCACCGTGCTGCTGTTCGCGAACGCCTCCCTGCGGTATCTGGCGGATTCGCCCCTCGGGTGGACCGAGGAGATCGTGACGGGACTGATGCTGTGGCTGACGATGTTCGGTTTCGTGCTCGGCGTCCGCCGCCGGGAGACGATTACGGTGCGTGCGTTCGTCGACCGGCTACCCGCCGCCGTCCGGGTGTGGCTGGAACTGTTCACCGGCCTCGTGACCGCGGCGGTACTGCTGCACCTGGCCTGGTTCGCCTTTCGATACGTGAGTGAATTCGGTTCCGACGCCACCCCTTACCTGCGTTTGCCACGCGGTTTCTTCACCGCGGCACTCCCCGTCGGCGCGTTGACAGCAGCCCTGATCGTCCTGGTGCAGTTGCCCCGGGTGCGCGAGTTCGTGCTGCGCGATCGGGAGGAGCGGTCATGACTCTGGCGCTGGCCCTTGCCGTTATCGTCGGCCTGCTCGTGCTCGGCACACCGCTCATCGTCGCCATGGCGGGCGGCGTCGCCGTCTACGCGACGGTCGAGGGCTCGTGGATGCTGCAATACCCGCAGCAGGTCTCCGACGGGATGGGCAGCTTCGTGCTCCTGGCGATGCCGCTGTTCATCCTCGCCGGAGTGGTGATGAATGCCGGCGGTATCGCCGACCGGGTATTCGCCTTCGCCCGATCGCTGTTCGGATCACTGCCCGGTGGGCTTGCTCAGGTGGACGTGTCGACGAGCCTGTTCTTCGGTGGCATGGTGGGCACCTCGGTAGCCGACCTCGCCGGTACCGGTTCCACGCTGATTCCGCAGATGAAACGGCACGGCTATCCCGCCCCGTACGCCGCGGCGGTGACTGCGTCGTCGTCGGGTATCGGGCCGCTGATCCCCCCGTCGTCGCCGATGATCCTGTATGCGGCGGCCACCGGTACGTCGCTCGGCACATTGTTTTTCGCGGGGGTTGTTCCCGGCATCATCCTCACGGTCGTTCTCATGGTCGTCGTCGGGGTACAGGCGAAACGTAACGGCTGGGGCGAGAAGATCCGGTTCAGCTGGGCGGAGGTCGGCCGCACTCTGTGGTCGTCGGCGGCGGCCTTCGGGGTGCCGGTGATCATCCTGCTCGGCCTGACCCTCGGCGTTTTCACGCCGACCGAGTCCGGGGCCTTCGCGGTGGTGTACGCGATCGCAGTGTCCGCCTTCGCCTATCGTTCGCTGGGTATCCGCAAGCTGTACCGCTGCCTGGTCGAGGCCGCCGTGCTCACCGGTGAGGTGATGCTCATCGTCGGTGTGTCCGTGGCGCTGGGTGCGGTGCTGGCGATGGCCGGGCTCCCGGGGGCGCTGGCCGACCTGGCGACCGCGATCGTGCCCGGGGATACCCAACTCGGCTACGTCGTGGTCCTGACTCTCGTGGCGATCGTCGCGGGGATGCTGTTCGATCCGCTGATCCCCGTGATCATGCCGGTGCTGCTGCCGACAATGCTGCAGGCCGGAATCGATCCGGTCCATTTCGGCGTGATCATCGTGATGGCGGTCGTCATCGGACAGGTGACTCCGCCGGTGGCGATGTCGCTGGTGGTGGCGGCGAAGATCGCGAAGGTCGACGCCTGGCAGGTACTGCGCGCCAATACGCCGTTCCTGCTGGCCACGGTGCTGGTGCTCGCGCTGGTGATGCTGTTCCCGTCGCTGTCGACGTGGTTGCCGGCCGTACTGGGGGAGCCATGAGTACCGGAGACCTGCTGCGCGAGATCTCGCTGACCCAGCTGCGCTATTTCATCCGCGCGGCCGAACGGGAGAGCATGACCCGTGCGGCCGAGGACCTCTACGTCGCCCAGTCGGCGGTGTCCTCCGCGGTCGCGCACCTGGAGAAAGAGCTCGGCGTCCAGCTGTTCATCCGCCGGCACGCGAAAGGTCTCATTCTCACCGCGGCGGGCCGGGAGCTATTGCTGCGCGCCCGGCAGCTGCTCACCTCGCTGGCGGAATCACTGGAGGTCATCGCCGGCGACGCCCAGGCGTTCGCGGGCACGCTGCAGGTGGCGTGCTTCTCCCCGCTGGCCCCGTTCTATCTACCTTCCGTCCTGTCCGGACTGAAACTGGCACATCCGGCCCTGGACGTGCATGTCAGTGAGGCGGACGCCAGCGAGGTGGGTCAGCACCTGGAATCCGGCCGGGCCGAGATCGCCCTCACCTACGATCTGGCGCTCGGCGACTGCATCGACCGCGAGGTGCTGGCGGAGATCCGTCCGTACGTCGCGCTCCCGGCGGGGCACAAACTGGTGGAGGAACGCGCCGTACACCTCGCCGATCTGGCGGCCGAGCCGATGATCCTGGTCGACCTACCGCACAGCCGGGACTATTTCACCGGCGTGTTCACCGATCGCGGATTGCAGCCCAATATTCAATTCCGTTCCAGCAACTACGAAACCGTGCGCGCGATGGTGGCGCAGGACCACGGCTACAGCCTGCTGCACCAGCGCCCGGCAACCGATACGACCTATGGCGGCGGCCGCGTCGTCGCCCGGCCGATCGCCGACGATGTGGAACCCCTGCGGGTGGTGGTCGCCACGCTGGGGGCGATGCGGATCAGTCAGCGGGCGCGCGCCTTCGCCGACCGCTGCCGGGCGGTGGTCGCACACGACCTCGGTCGCGCGCATTGACCTGCAGCGTGCCCACGCGGAAATGCATCGCCCGATGCCTGCCGCGGCCTCCGGCCGCGCCCGTATTCGATCGAAATATGAAGCCCCGAACCGTATTGGAGGATCTGTGATCGAGGCCCGACCGATGCCCGCTTACATACCCACCCCGGCGGGACGCGTCCACATCGTGACCCAGGGGGACGAGGGGCCCTGTCTGGTGTTGTTGCACCAGACGCCGCGTTCCTGGGACGAATACCGTCTCCTCCTGGGCCATTTGGCCGGCTACCGTCTCGTCGTACCCGACCTGCCCGGTTACGGAGCGTCGGAACCGCCCGCCGGGAACACCATCGAAGCGGCCGCGGCCGCGGTCCTGGCCGTACTGGACGCGCTCGGAATCCGCGAGGCGCATTTCGCCGGCCACCACTACGGCGGGCTGGTCGCCTACCACATCGGTGTGTCCGCACCCGATCGCGTCGCCTCATTGGTGCTGTCCTCGACGCCGTATATCGACGCCGCGGAACGTGAGCGACGACGGGACGCGCCCGCTTTCAATGCCGTGGACGTGCGTGGGGACGGCGGTCATCTCGCCGAGCTGTGGCAGCGGCGCAGCACCTACCTCGCCGAACCGGAGCCGGGCGTCCTGGCCCGGTATATCCGCGATGTTCTCGCCCACCCCGATCCCGACCGCGGGCACGCTGCCGTTGCCGCGTATCGCTCCGAGGACGGTGCCGGGCGGTATCGGGGTCCGGTGCTCTGCCTCGCTTCGGCACGCGATCCGCGCGCATTCCCGCTGCGGCATCGGGTGCTCACCGCGTTCCCGCAGGCGAAGGAGATCGTCCTGGAAGACGGCGATATCTCCAGTCCCGAGACGTGTCCCGCCGAGTTCGCCCGCGCCGTAACGGATTTCCACCGCGATGTGGCGCCGCGGTGAACGAGACCATGCGTGCCGCGGTCCTGGACGGGACCGGCGGACCCGAGACCCTGCGTATCGAACGACGACCCGTGCCGGTGCCCCGGGCGGGCGAAGTACTCATCCGAGTGGCCGCGTTCGGTCTCAACAACGCGGAGATACTGCAGCGACGCGGTGCGATACCCGCACCGCCGGGCGGTGTGCCGGGGCTCGAATGCGCGGGCACTGTCGCCGTGACCGGCCCGGAAGTCACCGCGCTGCACCCCGGCGAGCGGGTCGCGGCTCTCACCCGCAACGGGGCCTACGCCGAGTACGTCGCGGTGCCCGAAGGTGCATGCCTGCGGCTGCCGCAAGGACTGGACCCGGTGGTCGCCGGGGCGCTTCCGGAGGCAGCGGCCACCGCCTGGTGGAATCTCGTCCACCGCGCGCGGGTGAGCGGGGGCGACCGGGTGCTGGTGCACGGCGCCGCCGGGGGTGTCGGTTCGCTCGTGGTGCAACTGGCCCGGGCGCTCGGTGCCGAGGTGATCGGCACCGCGCGCGGTACGGCGAAAACTCGGTTGTGCCTGGACCTCGGCTGCCGGCACGTGCTGGACTACGGCGCCCAGGACATCTTCGCGGAGCTCCGTCGCCTCGCTCCGGACGGCGTGGACGTGATCATCGACAACCAGGGCGGGCCCACCCTGGCCGCGAACCTGGCCGCGCTCGCCCCGCTGGGCAGGCTCGTCGTGGTCGGCACCCAGGGTGGCACCGGCGCCGCACTCGACGTGGGCGCGCTGATGGCCCGTGGCGCCGAGATCTCCTCGTCGAGTCTCGGCAAGCTCGATGACGCGCATCGCGTCCACCTGTGCCGCGAAATCGAACGCGAGGTGCTGCCCCGGATCGCCACCGGCGAACTGCGATCGGTACTCGACCGCCGGTTCCCCCTGGAACAGATCTCCGAAGCGCACCGGAGGTTCGAGGATCCCGGCCGGGTCGGAAAGGTCGCGGTCGTGGTGGCGGAGTGGGTCGATTGAAACAGGAAAACAGATGCAGGGCAACGGAACCCGCTCTTTGCCGGATGCCCTTCCGGACGGAAGTATCGAAGTCGCGGACGATCACGACTCCGCGATCCCCGGCCCGGCTCCGAGCCGGGTCTTCGGCGGGGATATGCCCGGCCGCGGCATCGCCGGAACTCATCGCGCTCTCGCCGCGATCGACACGGAAGGAATCCATTCATGATCAAAACCGGGGACGAATACCGCGAATCCATCGGCACCGGCCGGGAGATCTATATCGACGGCGAGCGGGTCGGCGATATCACGAAACACCCCATGTTCGCGCCGATCGTCGATATCCGGGCGCGCATCTACGACCTGGCCCACGAGCCCGGTAGCCAGGAGGTGATGAGCTACGTCGACAGCGCCGGCGAACGCAACTCGATCGCCAACAAACTGCCGCTCTCCCAACAGGACTGGCACGATAAACGCACCGCCGTCGATCTGGTGCTGGACGAGGCTCGCGGTGTGGTCACCAGGGTCGGCGACGAGACGATCGGTGAGATGTGGGCCCTCTACGACGGCCAGGACGTACTCAACGAGGTCGACCCGCGCTTCGCGGAGAACATCCGCAATCATGTGCACCGCGCCGTGACCGCCGACCCCTTCCACATCTCCGCCAATACCGACCCCAAGGGCGACCGCTCCAAACGTCCCCAGGACCAGGACCCGGACATGCTGCTGCATGTGGTCGAGGAGACCGCCGACGGGATCATCGTGCGCGGCGCGAAGTACGAGACGGCCGCCCCCTATGCCACGCAGGCCTT
This sequence comes from Nocardia carnea NBRC 14403, assembly GCF_000308515.1. GTDB lineage: Bacteria > Actinomycetota > Actinomycetes > Mycobacteriales > Mycobacteriaceae > Nocardia > Nocardia carnea. The sequence continues at coordinate 17,349 of NZ_BAFV01000107.1, forward strand.
CACCAAGCCGACGATCGCGAACTGGGGCGACAGCGAGCTCTCCGACTACGCCGTCGGATTCGTGCTGGACCTGAATGCGCCGAACCTGAAGTTCATCTGCCGTACCGGTTTCGCGGGCCGCCGCGCCGCCGCCGATTACCCCCTGGCCAACCGCGTCGACGAGGTCGAGGCACTGGTGATCTTCGACAATGTGCTGATCCCCTGGGACAACGTGCTGTTCTACCGGCACACCCGCGCCGCCACCTTCGTGCGCAGCACGCTGCACCGCTACAGCGCTCTGCCGTATGTGCACCGATCGATCCGGTTCGCCGACCTGATGATCGGCGCAGCACTCTGGAACGTACGGCAGACGGGTCTCGACAAGAACCCCGCCGTGCAGGAGAAGCTGGCGATGCTCGCCTGCTACCGCGAAGGTATCGACGCGCATCTCACCGCGGCGATCGCGACCGCCGAGACCAGCCCGGGCGGGCTGACCATGCCGAATCAATCCCTGCTCTACGCGGGCCGGGTCTGGGCGCAGACCCAGCTGCCGCAGATGATGCACTGGGCGCGCGAACTGTGCGGCGGACAGATCTGCATCACCCCGGATTCGGCGACCTTCGCCGTGCCGGAAGCCGCGCCGTGGCTCGAGAAGTACTACTCGATCACCGAACAGTGGCAGTCCGACGACCGCCGCAAACTGCTCGCCTTCGCCCGTGACCTGCTCAACAGCGATTACGCCGGTCACCGGCTGACCTTCCAGCTCTTCGCCCAGGCCCCGCCGTTCGCGCACTACCAGGCCGTCTACCGGAACTTCGATTTCGACGGTCCGCTCGGGCTCGTCAAGGCCGCGGCCGAATTGTCCGATCGGGTGGAGGAGGGTTCCGCGGGATAGCGCTCCCGGGGCTGGGCGGCCAGCGGTCGGGGGGCGCCGATGGCACGATTGCGATCGTGCCCTCGATTCGATCGTTCCCAGAGCTGGCTCATGTCGATGACCCTGCGTGGCCAGAACTCCAGAAGCTGCTGAACTCGGCCGCCGTCCCGACGACAGCATTGCCACCCAGCGCGGAGCACGCTCGGCAAACCCTGCTCCGCTTACAGGTCACGGCCCGCTCGATGCTCGGCGCGTTCGCACTCAACGTCGGCGGACTCCTCGTCGATCATGGCTGGCTGCGGATTCTCGGTGCGGGCTGCGCCGGCCTACCGGATCTGGCCTCGGTCAACGGGTTGGGGGAGCCGGGTCCGCAAGCCCGGCCGCCCGGTGCTCTGGTTGTGGCCATCGACGTCCTCGGCGGCCGGTTCGCCGTCAACGGCGGTGCTCTCCCGGCCGAGCCCGGGGAAGTCTGCTACTTCGGGCCGGATACCCTCGGATGGTCCGCGATCGGGGGCGGTCACACCTCATTTGTGCAGTGGGCGCTCGGCGGTGGCACCACAGAGTTCTACGAAAGCCTGCGCTGGCCCGGCTGGGCGGAGGAGGTCCGTGATCTGTCACCGGGACAGGGGCTCTCGGTATATCCGCCGCTGTGGTCGGTCGAAGGACACGACGATATCGCCGGGACAACTCGCGGTCCGGTAGCTCTGACCGAGCTCATCGCCTTCCACGTCGACTGTGCTGCGCAGTTCGACCGGAGCCCGGGTGGTATCCCGGGCTGAAGTACTGCAGCGCTGGGCCAGGACAGGCTGTCCAGGCGCCGATCGGATGACGCCCACTCGGTGCCCGATCGGCTCGGCCGGAGGTGTCGGTTCGCTGTGGCGGGATGCGGGAGTGGTCGCACTACTTCGCACTGACCCCTGACTGCGGACTGTCACCCAGCCGGGTGGCGATGGCGGGCTAGAACGCGCACCTCACTGTCGATCCGGCCGCCGCGGTCTCCGCCGAAGTGACCGCGGGGTATCGGTGCCGGTCACTTCGGTGTGGGGCGGTCCAGCCAGTGCAGCAGGGCAGCGGTGACCTCGGCCGGTCGCTCTTCCATGAGGAAATGATCTGCATCCACCCGGATCAGCTCGGCCTCGGGTATCCGTGCGACGAGCTCCTCGGCGGTGCGCAGGGGGATCGCCGGGTCCTGCGTGCCCCAGATGACGGTGGTGGGGCAGGCGATCTCGTGCAGCCGGGCACCGAGTTCGGGTCGCGTCCGGACCTCGTAACCCGCCCAGAAATGCGTGTACCAGCGCCGGCCGGCCGGGGTGCGCAGCACGTCGAGGTAGCGTGCCAGCTTTTCCCGGTCGAAGCTGCCGTTGCGCAGGTAGCGCGCCAATCCGATCCGGTGCACCGAATACACCGGCGGTGTGGCCAGCAGGCGGCGGGTCGGGCGGTGGCGGGAGCCGACGGTGAACGCGCCGAACAGCAGTCGGTACGGCGGTGTGAAAGTACGGTGGGCCCGCGAATTCAGGATCGCCAGCCGCCGGACCCGATCAGGATGGCGCTGCACGAACCCGAGTCCGAGAAAGCCGCCGTAATCGTGACAGGCCAGATCGACCCGGTCCACTCCCAGAGCATCGAACATCCGCGCGATCCGATCGACTTCGCTGTCGTAATCGCAGGACAGGGCGGTATCGCGGGCGGAGTCGCCCCAGCCGAGCCAATCGGGGGCCAGTACTCGCCGCCGCGCCGACAGCGGGCCGATCTGGTGCAGCCAGGCCCGATGCGATTCCGGCCAGCCGTGCAGCAGCACCAGCGGGTCGCCGGTACCGGCCTCGGCATAGCACAACCGGGCACCGTCGACTGTTGTCTCCTTCAGTTCCGGTGCCGTTCCCTGATCGATCCGATCCGTGGTCATCGCCGCCTGCCTTTCTCGTTCCCGGGCCGGTTGTGGCGGGAGAATCCCGGCGGCCCGGATCAGCTCGTCACCGGCACCGGAAGGGTGCCGTTCCGCGATCCCGCGCCGGTATCGTCGCGCATATGACACAGGCGGCACTTCCGGAAACGTGCGCTGCACCGGTGACCACGGCCCGGCTGTGGGTGCGGCTCGGTCACGCCGTCTATCTGGGGCCGGGGCTGGGACTGGACGCGCATTCCACCGCCATCCCGTCGCTCGGTATCGGTATCGACGCGCCGTTCCGGGTCCGGGCCGGCGGGCTCCCCGATATCACCGCCCGCAGCTTCCTGTTCCGCGCCCGGGTCACGCATCACGTGGTGCAGACCCAGGGCCGCATGCTGTTCTGTTTCTTCGATCCGACCAGCACCGCTCTGGCTCGCTGTCTCGGCGGAATGACCCGCCTGGCCGGCGATTATCCGTACGCGCACTACCGCGAAGCCGATCTGATCGCCCTGTGCCGGGAACCGGAGCCGGATATCGAACGGCTACTGGACCTGGCGAGTATCCCGGTGCCCACCATCCGTGACGCCCGGATCGCCGCCGCCGCGAGCCGGATCCGTGCCGATCCCGCCCGTCCGCACCGTGCCGAGGAAACAGCCTGCGCCGCCGGGCTTTCCACCTCGTACTTCCTGCGTACTTTCGCCGCGCAGACCGGGACCAGCTTCCGCCGTTACGTCCAGTGGGCACGGATGGTGCAGATCGCCCGGTCCCATGCCGCCGGTCACGACCTGACCCGGTCGGCGGCGGATGCCGGGTTCGCGTCACCGTCGCATTTCAGCGATACCTTCCGGGCGATGTTCGGGCTCACCCCCACGGCATTCACCCGGATCGGCGGAGATCTGCGCATCATCGAGCAGTAGTGCGTTATTCGCGGACGACCTCCACCGGGTCGCTGAGTGCCCGGGCCAGTGCCGCCTGTTGCGCGGCACCGGCGGGCGCGATCGCGGCGGAGGCCTCCGCCGTATGGGTGCCCAGTAGCGACACCATGTGCTGGAGCCGGCCGATCCCGCTTTCCAGGAGTTCGGCGGCGCCGAGAAGCTGTGCGACGCCCTCGTCGGCGCGCCCGGGAATATCTTCGGCGAGTGCGCTGCCCTGGTCGAGCTGATCGGAGATCGTCGTGAGACGGCCGGCGAGGTCGTGCAGGGTGGTGCCCAACCCGGCGTCAGGGTCCGTTCCGGTGCCGAGTTGCCCGGCGGGATCTTCCAATTGTGTGGTCACCTGTCCGGACACGTCACGGACAGCCTGGAGTTTCGCGACGATATCGGCGATCGGCGCGGCGCCCGCACCGGGCAGGCCGTGCAGTACGGGCAGTATCCGGTCGAGTCCGGTCGTCGTCGCGGCCGCCGCCTGCCGTGCGTCGCCCAGCGTGATCTCCGTGGTATCCAGGGCCGTGGCGAGCTGACCGGCCTGCTCGGCCACACCGTCCAGCGTGGAGGTGAGGGAGTCGAGCGCCGAGGACAGCTGGGCCACACCGGTTTCGGCGACCTCGACGAGATCCAGTAACTGTTCCGATCCGGCGTCGAACTGTTCGGTGCCCGCCACCGCCGCGTCCAACCCGGTACCCAGCAGTTGGGCGGTGAATTGTGCCGACGAGATATGCGTTCGCGCGCGGGCGGTGGCCTCCAGCGCCGTCGTGATTCCGGCGGCGCCGATCTGCCGCGTGACGGTCGTGATCGCGCCCTCGACGGTGGCGTTCTCGGCGTTGTCGTGGATGTCGACGGTGAGCCGGGCGCGGCGCGGCGACTTACCGGCCAGGGTTGTCATGGCGTCGGTCAGATCCGCGGGCAGGGTGATCACTGCCGCGTAATCGCCGGTATCCGCGGCCTCGGCGGGCAGGATATGCCAGTCGTAGCCGCCGGCCTGCTGAACCGAATCGAGAACCCGGTCGCCTGTCGGCCCGGTATCGGCGTTCACGAGGGCGATGCCGGTCGGCGCCGCGGAGACGCGGGTGCAGGCGGTGACACCGGCGGCCGCACCGATGAGGACTACAAGACTCACAGATGCCGCCCGGGCATGAGTTCTGATCACGGACCGGACAGTACGGCCGCTTTTTGACAGAACAGCCTGGCGCCGGTGAGGGTTCGGTAAGGATTCCGGCGGAAGCGGCCACTGCCTTGCCCGGGGCCTGTACAGCGGGCGGATCCGATCGACCGTAAACCGACGATTTCGGGCCGCCACAACCAAGCGCTTGCTACGATTCGCCGATGATTTCGACGGTCGTCTGGGGTACCGGCAATGTGGGTCGCGCCGCAATACGCGCGGTCGACGCCCATCCGGGACTCGTACTGACGGCCGTGGTCGTCCACGATCCGGCCAAGCACGGGCGGGACGCAGGTGAACTCGCCGGGCTGGACCGGCAGCTCGGCATCGCGGCCACCACAGATATCGAGGCCGTTCTCGCGGACAACCCCGATGCCGTGGTCTATGCCGCGTCCGGTGATATCCGGCCCGCTGATGCGCTCGCCGATATCGTCCGCGCCGTGGGCGCCGGGGCCGTGGTGGTGACACCGGCCCTGTACGCCCTCTACGACCAGCGCAGCGCACCGCCGGAAATCCGCGAACCGGTCCTGGCCGCCATCGAATCCGGTGGCGGATCATTGTTCGTCTCCGGAATCGACCCCGGCTGGGGCAACGATGTCCTGCCGGTGCTGATCAGCGGTCTCGGCAGCGTGGTCGATGTGGTGCGCTGCCAGGAAATCTTCGACTACTCCACCTACGACCAGCCCGATTCCGTCCGCTATCTGGTGGGTATGGGACAGCCCATGGACCAGCTGCCCCCCATGGTGGCGCCGGGTGTGCCGACCATGGTGTGGGGCGGGCAGGTGCGGCTCATGGCGCGCGCCCTCGGGGTCGAACTGGACGAGATCCGGGAAGACGTGCAACGACTGCCGCTGGAGACCACGGTGGAAACCGCGACGATGGGCAGTTTCGCGGCCGGAACCCAAGGCGCGATGCGGTTCGAGGTGCAGGGCATCGTGGCGGGCGCGCCGCGGATCGTCGTGGAGCACATCACCCGGATCCATCCGGCCTGCGCACCCGAATGGCCCACCCCGCCCAACGGGTCGGGCGCGCACCGGGTGATCATCGAAGGGCGACCGCGTATCGAGGTCACCGTCGAAGCCACCGACGAGGGCGGCAACTACGCGGCCGGTGGTAACGCCACCGCCGTCGGGCGCCTCGTCGGCGCCATCGACTGGCTCGTCGACGCCGCGCCCGGTCTCTACGACGCACTCGACATACCGCTGCGACCCGCGGCCGGCAAGCTGGGAAGGAACAGCCATGCGAGTTGACATCCCCGAAGGTAAGGACCCCATCGGCTATGTATGGGGCGAGATGGTGCCCGGTATCGGCACCGCCGCGTCGAAGTTCTCGCTGGCGGTCTACGAGCACACGACGCTGGGACTGCGCGAATTCGAGGCGGCGCGGTTGCGGATCGCCCAGATCAACGGGTGCATCTTCTGCCTGGACTGGCGTACCGAACGCGACGGGCAGAAGGTGGAGGAGGGATTCGCCGACGCCGTGACCGAATGGCGCACATCCGCCGAACTCGACGATCGGACCCGGCTGGCCGCCGAATACGCCGAACGCTACGCCCTCGACCACCACAATCTGGACGAGGACTTCTGGTCCCGGATGACCGCGCACTACAGCCAGGCCGAAATCGTGGAGCTCAGTATGTGCCTGGGTTCGTGGCTCGCGTTCGGCCGGCTCAATCATGTGCTGGGGCTCGACGCGGTCTGCGTGCTCCCAAGCCATTCCGGCGGTGCTGCCGGCGCCTGACCCGGCACTGTCGAATTCGCCCGCCCCGGTACGCGCGGGGTATGGAGAAACGCGATCGTCTCGCCGATCCCGGAGGCGACCGGACCCCGTATGCCCCCGAAGGCACCTGGCCGGCGCGGGTGCACAGTTATCCGGCCGACGGTGTGGACCCCCGGCGACCGTGCACCGGGTGCCGTCGGCGGCGGTGCTGCACTCCAACGGCGACGCCCTGGATATCGCGGTCCGTGACAACCACATCGTCGGGGTCCGGGGTGGGCACCGACCGGGTGCACCGCGGCCGCCCCGGTCCCGAGGATCTGTTCGGCCGGCAAGCCGATTCCGCATCCGACCGACTCACCCGGCCGTTGATCCGGGCCGACGGCGAACTGGTCGAAACCGATCGGGATACCGCGAAGCAGTGCGTCGTGCGGTACAGGGCGGCGAGGTCGCGCAGTCACACCGGAGCCGGTGGTGCGACCGGTTCGGCGCGGGTACGTCCGCGATCAGCGGGTGTCATATGTGTGGATCGGGGTAAGCCGCTGGCTCGACCCGATACGGCGAGGAGAACCGATGCGCGTAGTCGTCACGGGGGCGACCGGCAATGTGGGGACCGCGGTGCTCGACGCCCTGTCCACCACACCCGAGGTGACCTCGATCGCCGGCCTGGCCCGGCGTAAACCCGCGGCGGAACGGCCGGGGGTGGACTGGGTGGCCGCGGATGTCCGCTCGACCGATCTCGCGGCGATCTTCCGCGGTGCGGACGCGGTGATCCATCTGGCGTGGGCGTTCCAGCCGACCCGGCGGCCACTGGATACCTGGCGCACCAATGTGGGCGGTACCGAACGTGTACTCGATGCCGTGGCCACCGCAGGGGTGCCGGCTCTCGTCTATGCATCGTCGATCGGCGCGTACTCGCCGGGTGCCGGCGATACACCGGTCGACGAGACATGGCCGACCGAAGGCTGGCCCGAGGCCTCCTACATGGTCGAGAAGGCCTATGTCGAGCGGGTCCTCGACCTGTTCGAACAGCAGCACAGCGAATGCCGGGTGGTCCGGATGCGGCCGGCGTTCATCTTCCAGCGCGCGTCGGCGAGCGAACAGCGCCGCCTGTTCGCCGGACCGCTGGTGCCCAACCGGCTGGTGCGCCCCGAACTGCTTCCGGTACTGCCGTACCCGCGCGGGTTGCGTTTCCAGACCCTGCACAGCGCCGATGTCGCCACCGCCTACGCGGCCGCAGTGGTGGCCGATGTGCGGGGCGCGTTCAATCTGGCCGCCGAACCAGTCGTCGACCGCGCCCAAATCGAACGCACCCTGGAGGTTCGTGCCATATCGGTGCCGCCGCGCCTGGTCCGCACCGTCCTGGCCGGTGCCTGGTATCTGCACCTGGCACCCGCGACCCCCGGCCTGTTCGACGCCCTCATGCATCTGCCGGTCCTGGATACGACCCGGGCGCGCACGGAACTCGGCTGGGCACCCCGTATTGCCGCCACCGATACCTTGCGGCTGTTCCTCGACGCGTTCCGGCGCGGCACCGGTGGGCCCACCCCGCCGCTGGCACCGGACGCGGGCGGCCCGGCCCGGCACCGCGAATTCGGCTCCGGGGTCGGCGGCCACGATCCGGTCGACGAATAGCTGTGTCACCGCGCCCGGACCGGGTAGCCGCCCGCCATGGCAACTATCGCTCCCTTACCGAAAGAACGTATCGGCGCACCCCTGCGCGCGGTGGTGACCGGCTCCGATTCGGGGATCGGCCGGGCCGTCGCGGTGGCGTTGGCCGGTGGCGGCGTCGATGTGGGCATCACGTATCACACGGACGAATCCGGCGCCGCGCATACGGCCGAGCTGGCCCGTGACCGCGGTGCCCAGGCCGTCGTCCGGCAGCTCGACCTGGACGATCTGCCGACGAGTACGGCCGCGATCGACGAACTCGCCGGTGCACTGGGCGGGCTGGATGTCCTGGTGAACTGCGCGGGCACCGGATCCTCGCAGAAGGCGATGGATATGGATTTCGACACCTGGCGTCACGTCCTGTCCGTCGATCTCGACGGAGCGTTCCTGTGCACCCAGCGGGCGGCCCGGCATATGATCGACGCCGGTCGCGGCGGGCGGGTCATCAATATCACCAGCGTGCACGAGCATGCGCCGAAGGTCGGGGCGGCACCGTACTGCGCCGCCAAAGCGGGTCTGGGTGCGCTCACCAAAGTGCTGGCGCTGGAGCTGGCCGAGCACGACATCACCGTGAACTCCGTGGCGCCGGGCGAGATCTCGACGCCGATGACCGGCCAGGACGATGCAGATCCCCGTGAGCATCCCCGGCCGGGGCTGCCCCTGGGCCGGCCCGGTCACGCCGACGAAGTGGCCTCGGTGGTCGCATTCCTGGCGACCCCGGCCGCCGGATATGTCACCGGCTCCTCCTACGTCGTCGACGGCGGGATGCTGCTCATGGGCCCGCAAACCAGCCAGCTGGTCGGCGACGAGAGCTGGCGCCGTCCGGGTGCGGCTAAGGAGGTGGCCGATGTTTGATCCGATCACGCCTGTTGTGCGGACCGCCTTCGATACCGGTGCGCGGTTGCGGCACGCCCGTTTCTTCCACCCGCGCGGTATCCGCCTGG
>NZ_BAFV01000106.1 GCF_000308515.1 Nocardia carnea NBRC 14403
TGGCGGCCGAGCCGCTGGTCGCGATCGTGAACGAGGTCCTGCGCCGTAAGGATCACATCACCGCCGGGCCGTTCCTCGAGTACGCCTCACCGAAGATGGTCGAAGCCGTCGAACGCGGAACCCTCGACGACGAGGGCATCATCTTCTCCGCTGCTTACGCCTACTCCGCGTCCGCCGTCAGCAACATACTGCGCCAGTTGCTGGATGGCGGATCGCAGCGGATTCCGCGGATGATGGAGAACGTCCTGGCCGGCTCCCCGGAACTGCAGGAGGCCGCGGTCTCGGTGATGTCGCGCGCCGAAGCGGATGTGGTCTACCGGATCGGGGACATCCTGTTGTCCCTGGCGAGTCCGGAAGCGCTGGGCAAACTCGCGGCGCACACCATCCAGCGGGGCGCGGCGCCCGAACTGATGACCTTCGTCTCCAAGTTCAGTCAGCCCGGGCTGCAGCGGATGGCGATGAACCCGATTTTCGCCAATACTGCCGCGCTCATCGCCATCGTCGAATCGTTGATCGTCGCATTCAAGCCCGGCCCGTGGAAGGGGCTGCTGTTGCTGGCCGAACGAAGCCATCCCGATGTGCAACGGTATGTCGCCGGGCTGGTCGCGCGGATGCCGGTGGCGCAGATCTCCGAACTGCCCTCGGTGGCCAACGCCGACGATCTGTGGCCCGAACTGCTGCGTTTGCTGGCCGTTGCCGAGGAGCCTGCGCAGCGGCGAATCGGTGTGGTGTGGGCGCAGCTGCCGGCGGAGCGGCGCGCCGGTCTGCACCGGCGGATCGCGGAACTCGAGCTGGACGGCCGGCTGGCCGGGATCGTCGAAGAGGTCCCCAACGTCTCGGTGGAGGAGGTGTTCTACCAGCGCCGGCGGCGCATCCGGCGGCGTGGCGCGGCCTCCGACAGCTGGAGCGTGGCCTGATCGGTGGGCCGTATCCGCCACGGATTTCCGCCTGGAATCGGCGCGTCTACGGCGAATGCGGCCCATGAATCATCGAACTTCAGTACCGTCGAATAGTTCTCTTGATCTTAGCTCTGGATTTGCTGGCCCCGCCGGATCGGCGGCGGATCGAGAAAAGAGGTCGGTACGAGATGAGCAATGGATATTTCCACCGTCGGATACGCCGGATCGCAGCATTCACCGGGGTCGCGGCGGCGGTGCTGGCGCCGGCGGCGCCCGCCTTCGCCGAGCCGCTGTGGCCCAACGGGCCCAATGTCCCCGGAGTGCCGGCGATCATCCCGGTCGAAGCCCCGTGCTCACCCGCGGCGCGGGCCTGCCTGCGGCTGTCGACGAACGAAGTCTGGTTGATGGACAACGGCAGGGTGGTCTACGGGCCGACGCCGATGTCGCACGGAATGGACGGCTACGAGACCCCGCCCGGTGTATTCGACGTGGACTTCAAACGCCCCTACCACTGGAGCACCATGCATCACGCCCCGATGCACTACGCGGTGTTCTTCAACGGCGATATCGCCTTCCATATCGGGCCGACGGAAGCCGAGTCGCACGGCTGTATCCGGTTGACCGAGCCGGGCGCGATCGCGGTCTACCACTATCTGAACCCGGGTGATGTGGTCGAAGTGGTCCGCTGACCGAATGGCGGACGCCGGCCGGGCCGGCAGTGTCCGACCCGGTCATCGATGTGCTCCTACGATTTCGTACGCTTGCCTGATGTGGATCATCGTGGCTGTATCAGTCGTCAGTTGCCTGCTCATCGCCGTCGGTTTCGCGCTCGGCCTGCCGGACTGACACCGATTCGGCCGGCTCGAAACACTACCGGTTCGCCACGGGCGGACCGGTAGCTGTCGTTGCGGCGTCGAATGCCGTGGTCAGTCCCGGCCGGACGTTTCTTCGCTCCCGGCTTCGGGTGCGGGCCGGTCGGCGGCCACCGGGCGTAGCCGAGCCCAGGTCAAGAAGGCGACGGCCACGACGAGCATGCCCAGGCCCGCCCACAGGTTCACATTGATACCGCCGGTTTTGGCTTCTTCGGCGGCGGTGTCGTGGACCAGACCGGTAACCACCAGGACGATCCCATAGAGGCCGAGCAGGCCGCCGACGATGGTGCGGATATCGAAGAGCACGGTCGTAGTCCTATCCGGTCACGATATTGAGGATGATCACGAGCACCAGCGCGATACCCGCCAGCAGTACCGGCCGCTGATACCAGGGCAGGGTGGCGGCTTCGGGATCGGTGCGCATCTCGCGCGGTGTCTCCGAGTACACCAGCCCCACGAGTTCGGCGGCGGGTTTCGGTGCGGTCACCATGGTGACGGCCACACTGATCACGATATCCACCACGAACGCGGCGCCGGCCGCGACGAAGCTGACGCCCTGGCCCGATAACGAGAACACGCCTGTCTCGTTCAGTACGAAGATGGTGACCGCGATCGCGGTACCGGCTACCAGACCAGTCCAGCCGGCGGTCGGGGTCATCCGTTTCCAGAACATACCGAGGATGAAGGTCGCGAACAGGGGCGCGTTGAAGAAACTGAACAGGGTCTGCAGGTAGTCCATGATGTTGCTGAACCCGCCCGCGATGAACGCGGTGAAGATCGCCGCGACGGTGGCGCCCACGGTCGCCAGCCGGCCGACCGTCAGATAGTACTTATCGGACCGATCCTTGACCACGTACTGCTGCCACAGGTCGATACTGAACACGGTGTTGAAGGCCGACACATTGGCCGCCATCCCGGCCATGAACGCCGCCAGCAGACCGGCCAGCCCCACACCGAGCAGGCCGTTGGGCAGCACTTCTTTCATCAAGTACAGCAGCGCCTGGTTGTAGGTGACCTCGCTGTCGACATCCGGGTTCGCGGTGACGGCCTGCTTGTACTCGGCCATCTGCGGTACCAGCACGGCGCTGATCATGCCCGGAATGATCACGATCAGCGGGATCAGGATCTTCGGGTAGGCGCCGATGATCGGGGTGCGGCGGGCGGCGGCGATGGAATGTGTTGCCAGCGCGCGCTGCACCTCGACGAAGTTGGTGGTCCAGTAGCCGAAGGAGAGCACGAAACCCAGGCCGAAGACGATGCCGAGGATGGACAGGAAATCGTTGGCGAAACCGGACAGGGCGTTACCGGGCCAGGAATCAAGCTGTTCGGGGCCGCCGGGGGATGTGGCCACCTTGTCCTGCAACCCGGACCAGCCGCCCACCCGGTGCAGGCCGATCAGGGTGAGCGGCAACAGGGCGGCCACGATGACGAAGAACTGCAGTACCTCGTTGTAGATTGCCGCCGACAGTCCGCCGAGGGTGATGTAGGACAGCACGATCACCGCCGCCGCGATCACCGCCACCCACAACGGCCAGCCCAGTAGCACATTGAGGATGGTGCCGAGCAGATACAGATTGACGCCGGCGATGAGTACCTGGGCGATCGCGAAACTGAGCGCGTTCACCAGATGTGCGCCGGTGCCGAAGCGACGGCGCATGAACTCCGGCACACTGCGCACCTTCGAGCCGTAGTAGAACGGCATCATCACCACGCCCAGGAAGAGCATGGCCGGTACCGCGCCGATCCAGAAGTAGTGGAAGGCGGGGAAACCGTATTCGGCCCCGTTGGCCGACATACCCATGATCTCGACGGCACCCAGATTGGCCGAGATGAACGCCAGGCCCGTCACCCAGGCGGGCAGTGACCGCCCGGACAGGAAGAAGTCCATACTCGACGAGATACGTTTTCGGGCCAGTAGGCCGATACCCAGGACGAAAACGAAATAGAGCGCGACTATCGCGTAGTCGACGGCTTGGGCGTCGAGTCGCAGCACCTCACCTTCCGCGAAAGTGGAGACGACTTCCTGGGAACCTTCGAACTGCGGCATACGACGTTCTCCTCGAAGCGGCCACGGGCAACCGCGTGCGGTTCACCGCATCGGCACCACCGATGGCCGGCCGCACTACCAGATCGGCTCTGGTGCATAAAACGTACCGCGCGTGCCGGTGGCGCGGGCTGTGTTGATCAAAGCCGGGCGTGTCAGTCGCGGGCCGTACTCCGGGGCCCCGGCTCGACCTCCGCTGATATGCACAAATGCGTACGCGTGCGTGCGGACACAGCCTCTCGTGCGCTGTGCCGCAGATTGCTACCATTGACGACGGCGCATCCAAACATGTTGTGCACCAGGGGATTAGACCGTCCCCCGGTGCCGGTGTGGTGTGCGTGGGTTTCGTGGTCACCGAAGTAGGGGTTGCCGTGATTGTACGCGTGCAGAGTGCCGAATTGTCCAGCGTGCAGCGCTTCGTGCTCCGGCTGATCGGTGACTGGGGTGCGGGTTCCGAGCGTATCGGCGGTATCGCCCTGCTCGATTGTCCACTGCCGCGGTCGCGTCGCCGCTCCACCACGACGGCCGACCTGCTGATCTGGACCCCGTCCGGTTGCACGCTGGTGCTACTGGCGGATTTCCGGTCGGTCCAGCACGGCGTACTGGACACACCGTCGGCCGGCCGATGGCAGGTCGGTGAGCGGGCCGCGGATCTGCGCACAGGAGCCGGGGCCGTCAATCCGTTGCAACGGGCCCGGCGGCAAAGAGCCGAGCTGGCAGCGATATTCCGCCGGGCCGGTGTGCCCGAGCAGATCGATGTGCTCGTGGTCCTGATCCCGAAAACCGGGTCACGCATGACCTGGGCCCCGCCGCCGCAGGAGCCGGGCGAAGAGACGATCATGGCCCGCATCGGCCGATCGACGGGATTCACCGAGTATTTCCAGCGCTCGCCCGACCGCCCGGTGTGCCTGCGCGACACCGATATCGCCCAGGCGTTCGCGGCGCTCGGAGTACCGCTGTCCGCGCCGGATCCTGAGGAGATGGCGGCCGAAGGTTTCGTGATGACGGCGGCCGGCACCCTGATCGGTACGCCCACGCCGGCGGATTCGGCGGGCCGGTTGTGGAAAGCGGGGCTTCCGCTGTTCGGAGGATCCCGCCGCCGAGCGGGCCGGCCGGACACCGCGTTTCCCGGCCCGGGTGCCGGCGGAGCCTATGAGCGGGCGGAATACGCAGACGCCGTGCCCAGTTCCGGGACAGCCGGGGTCTTCGAAAAACGGGCACCTCACGACATCGCCCCGAATTATCCGGCCGATCGGGTGCCGGCTTCCGGTAGTGCGGATGCGCTGCCGGAGGCATCCGGTGGGGGTACCCGTATGGCCTCTGTTCCGCGGCAGGACCATTCGGAAGCATCCGTGGGCGAGTTCGATACGACCGGTTTCGACGGGTCGGATCCGGATACGAATGCGGATGTCGAGCGGCGCGGTTCGGAGGTGCTCGGCCGGACGAGAGCGCAGGAGAACACGGGGGACACTATCGAATCCGGTTCCGAGCGGTTGCGCCGGGCACTATCGGCGCGTCCGAGTTCGCCGGTGTCCGAGATGTTCGCACAGCGCCGCCCGACGGCGGAGACCGCCGCTGGGCAGGGGGCAGCGGGATCGACGGCAGACCCGGCGGATGAGGGTGTTACCGACCCCCAGTCGGGGAAGGGGCCGCGGAAAGCAGACCCCCGGCGTGATGCAGCGACGACGGTGCAGCAGTCGGTGCCGGGCGCGACGCCCCTGTGGTCTTCCGACGCAACGGGTATGCCCACGGACCCGGCGCCCATCGGTCGGGCTCCTGCGGATCAGGTTCCCGTCGATCAGGCCCCTCCGGATCAGGTTCCCGTCGATCAGGACCCCGCGGATCATGCCCCCGAGGAGCAAGGTTCTCGGGGGCGGTCGGCGGAGCGGCTTGCGGATCGGACGCCGCGATCCCCGGCAGCCGATATTCGGTCCGGACGGGAGACAGGCGCGGTGCGGATGCGTGGCCTGCGCAACCGGCTTCGAACCAATGGGGAAACAGGCCCTGCGGGGGTTACGGACGGCGGTCCGGTGGAAGATACGCCCGGCTCCAGCCCGGCTGTTGTCGGTGGTGTCACCGCGTCGCCGCGAGAAGTAGATCCGCCGGCTTCGGCCGAGGAAGCTCGGGGCGCGGCCGGTCCGGCGATTCCGGCCGGCAGTCCGGTCGAACGGTGTGGGTCCCGGTCTGCTGAGCGCGGACCGGGGAAGTCCGTACGAATTCCGGTAGGTGTCCGACGCGGAATCGTTGCCCTGCGGCGGACGTCGGCCCGTGCGCGGGACCGGGCCTCGGTCGTGCGTTCGGCAGGCAGTCCACGGGGGCGGGAACATGCGCGTTCGGCAGGCGGCCTGCGTATGCCGGATCCCGCGCTGTCGGCGGCCGGTCCGCAGGCGGCGGAAGACATAAGACCGGCGGACGTGGCAGGGCAGCCGGGGAAGAGTACGGGCGCCGGTGGGCGTGGTGCGCGGTATGCGGCTGCGGTGGGGGCTGCAGGCGTGGCGCTGGCGGTCGTGGCCGGCACCGTGTTCGCGGCATCCGGGTTCGCCCGGTTCGAGGTGGCGGAATACGGGGCCCTGTGCCAGGGCGGCGGCGGTACGACGGTCGCCGCGCCGTATGCGGTGACCGGGCCCAGCCCCGTGCATCTGGCCGGGGAGCTGTCCGAGATCACCACGTTCGGGCCGTCCGCGGTGTGGCATCCCGTCGACGCGCGGTCGGTGCAGCTGGTGGCCTGCGTATCGGAGGGGCGGCTCGGGGAGCTCGTACGGACCTGTCAGTATCCACCCGCGCCAGGCCACCCGGTGGGGCGGACACTGAACCTGTTCGCGATGGCGTACCGGCTCGATCTGTACGAGGCCAGGACCGGGAACCGGCTGGCGGCGATCGACCTCACCGGTGAACAGTTCGCATCCGATCCGGCTTCGGCGGAACCGGATAGATGCCGGGCGGCCGCCGGAGCGCCGGAGGACGGGCTGCCGGGCCGGCGGCACAGCCGGTTGTCGCATCAGCAGATCCAGCGTGCGCTCGCCCCGTTCGTGACTCCGGCGGCTCCCCATATCCAGGCGGCTCGCTGATCGGTCGACGGCCGACAGCCCGCCGACCGGTGGGCGCTCGGCTTCAGGAGGTTTCGGGGCGATCGAGAACTTCGCGCAGGACGGCGGCGAACGACTCGGGCTCGCCCGTCATCCCGAATTCGCCGCCGGCGAAGCCCGCGTGCCCACCCGGGAAGACGACGGCTTCACTGTCGAGGGCGGCGGCGAAGGCGATGGCGGCACGGGCGCACAATTCGCCGGCGGAAGCACGGCCCGTACCGAGCACGATGCGGGTGGGTGCGGCGGCGAGTGCCGCGGGATCGTGTTCGTGGCCGCAGCAGGACAGCAGATGCGGGCCGACCATCGGGTCGTCGCGGGAGCCGTCGTCGGCGGCGGGGAGACCGAACTGGGCGGGGTCGGGAGCGGGCCGGTCGGTGTAGTCGGCGGGGAGCGTACCGCGGTGCGAGATCAGGGTGATGAATTTCGCCATGGCGGGGCCGAGCCCGGCCCGCTGATAGGTGGCGGTGATATCGGTGGAGACGGCGAGTATCCGGTCGCGGTCGGGCAGGAACTGGACTGTCGGCGGTTCGTGGGCGACCAGGGTGCGCACCAGTTCGCCGTGCCGGGCCACCAGCGTGAGCGCGTTGACCGCGCCGCCGCTGCTGCCCAGGATATCCACCGGTCCGGTCGCGAGCGCTTCGATGATGCGGCGGATATCGTCCGCGTGTTCCTCGGGTGTACCGGAGGTGGTGCCGTCGTCGCGGGTACTGCGGCCGATACCGCGCGGGTCGTAGGTCACCACGGGCCGGTCGGTGAAGTATTCCGCCAGGGTGCCGAAACCGGTCGCCTCCATCGGGGAGCCCACCATCAGTAGCGGGATGAGCTCACGTCCGTGCAGGTCACCGCGGATATCGTAGGTGAGGGTCGCGCCGGAGGCGGCCAGCGTGCGGGTTTCGATATCGGTCATCGCAGTCCTTCGGGAGTCGGGGCATATATGAAGACGGTGCGGGCCCTGCGAATTGATCGGCGGGTTCCGCATCGCCGGCGACCGCATGCGGTTCGGTGCCGAGGCGGTCGACCGGTTCCGGCCACGGCCGTCCCCGCCATACGGTGGAAACCGGCGGCACCGTCGGCCATATCGGCAACAGCAGCCGGAGCACCACCAGCACGTGCCGGGTGGGTCGGTTCGCGCGGGCGGCAACTACCGTTTGCGGCCGATCGGAATCGCCGGCCGGCAGCGTCGGCTCCTGCTGTGCGCGGCCGTCGGAGCTGCAGCCGGCGCCGAGGCGGTGCGCATTCCGGCCGCGGCGCCCGGGTGTGCCGACCGCCGCCCGAGTGCTGCCCAGCGCCGCCCGCGAGGCGATAACCGACGGAGCACCGGCTGTTGCCCGGCCGCATCCGTGAAAAGCCGATTGATGCGTACCGGTGCGCCCGCGTCGTCCTTGTGCGGTTTAGGGCGAGCCGGGCGATCGTTGAGTACTACGCTCGGACATGCCGTCCACCCGCCGCGCCGTGACCGGTACGGCCGACCTCAGGAGATGCACCACTGTGGCTACTGGTTCGATTCTCATCACCGGCGCCAGTTCTGGTCTGGGCGCCGAGATGGCGCGCCAGTTCGCCGCGCTCGGCTACGACCTGGCCCTGTGTGCCCGCCGGACCGAACGACTCGACGAACTCGCCGCCGAGATCGCGGGTGCGTATCCGGCGGTGCGGGTCCGGACGGCGGCCCTGGATGTCACCGATTTCGATGCCGTGCCGCGAGTGTTCGACGAGTTCGCCGCCGAGTTCGGCCGCCTGGACCGGGTGATCGTCAACGCCGGACTCGGAAAAGGTGTGCCCTTCGGGAAGGGCGGTGACCGGCCCAACCGGCAGACCGCGATCACCAACTTCCTCGGTGCCATGGCGCAGATGGAAGCCGCCATGAAGATTTTCCGGGCGCAGAGCGGCGGTCATCTCGTGGTGATCTCCTCGATTTCCGCGTTGCGCGGGATGCCCAAGACGATGACCAGTTACGCGGCGAGTAAGGCCGGGGTGGCAGCGATGGCCGAAGGTATTGCCGCCGAAGGGGTTCCGGGTGTGGATGTCTCCATCATCTTCCCGGGGTATATCGCTTCGGAGATGAACGAGAAGGCCGCCCATCCGCCGAAATTCCTGGTCGATACCCGGACCGGTGTGCGTTCGATGGTGTCGGCGATCGAGAAGCGCCGGTTCAAGGCCTACACCCCGGCGTGGCCGTGGGTTCCGTTCGGTTACGCCATGAAGGTGCTCCCGCTGCCGATCGTGCGCCGGATCGCCGGTATCTGAACGGCAACGGCAGGCCGTGCGCCCTCGCGGGCCGTGCTGTTCCGCCCGCGGCTGTACAGCGTCGAACCGCTGAACAGTTCAGGATGTCCGGGGATCTCGCGCGTGCGGCCCGCGAAAAGTTCGCGAACGTGCGGTTCGATCTCGCGCGATGCGCAGACATCGGGCGGTACTCCGCTTCCGCGAGTTCGGCGCCATCGATACCACGAGTTCGCCGTCATCGATTCGGCGAATCGATATCGTGGCGGTCCTGGGCGCCGGAGCGGCACCGATGCGGCCACCGGACCCTGGGGACCCGATGCCGCCGGAGCGGGCTAATTCGATTCGCCGTCGCCCTCGATACCGTCGACGGCGGCCGACAGTTCGGCGAGCGCCTGGACGATTTCGATCAGCCGTTCCTCGCCCACCTGTTTCGCGAGGCGGGCGGCGAACTCGGTGTGACGCGGGCCGATACGGTCGATCGCCGCCTGCCCTTCCGCGGTGACGGCCACGAGTTTCGCGCGCCGGTGTGCCGGATTGGCCCGGTATTCCGCGAGGCCACGGGCCACCAGAAGGTCCGCGATCCGCTGTACGCTCTGGCGGGTCACGCCCATGGTGCGGGCGATACCGGCCACCGGTAGCGGTTCGTGCAGGACCGCGCCGAGAACCTGCCACCATGCGGCGGTGAGCCCGGCGGGCTCGGCCAGCTTTTCGGCGAGGGCGAGGAACTGGCCGTTGAGCCGGAACGAGGTGATGGCGGCGGTGCTGAACAACTGCTGTTCGGAGTTCTCCATTGCGGCCGCCGGGTTCAGACCGCGGCCTGCCGGGCCTCGTATTCCGCCAGCACTGCGTAGCCGGCCGGGTCGCCCTGGCCGAACAGCCGGTACCAGCCGTCGAGTACGGCGGGTTCGTAGATGTCCAGGGCGGCGAGTACTTCGCGGGCGAATTCGAACGGTGCGGTCGAGTTGGCGGTGATGACGCCGCGGTCGGTGACGGCCGGTTCATCGGTGTAATGGCCGCCGCCGGAATAGCCGCTGGCGGCGAGGTATTCGGCGACGTTGCTGGTGTGTGCGCGGTCGTCGAGCAACCCGGCCGCGGCGAGTCCGAACGTCGCGCCGCAGATCGCCGCGACCGGTACCCCGGCGGCGGCGAACTCGCGGGCTTTGTCCGCGAAGGCGCCCAGATCGCCGCTGTCCCAGCCGTCGGCGCCGGGCAGGATGAGCATGGCGCTGTCGGTGGGGGGCAGATCGGCCAGGGCGAGGTCGGGCAGGATGCGCATTCCGCCCATCGTGGTGACCGGTTCGGTGCCGGCACCGACCGTGCGGATGCGGTACCGGCCGGGTTCGCGGTGCCAGTTGCCGTTGTTGATATGCGCGGTGGCCGCACCGACCTCCCAGTCCGCGAGGGTGTCGTACACGGCCAGGTGAACGATCTTCGGAGTCATGACAGTATTCTGTCAATGTGACAGCTTGTTGTCAACAGGTTAGAAGCCTGGTGCTCCGCCGATCACCGTGTCCTTTTCCAAGGCTGCGATCTCCTGTGCCGAGTACCCGAGCCCGCGCAGTACCGCGTCGTTGTCCTGTCCCAGCAACGGAGCATGCGCGCGGTGATAGCGCGCAGGGCCGGCGGAGAAGCGGGCCGGGACCGTGCTGTGGCGCGCGACCGGATTGACCGGATGGGGGACCGGTTCGAAAAAGTTCCGGTGGTCGAGCTGGGGAATTTCGGTCTGCCGGTGCGGTTGCCGGACCTCGGCGACCGGAACACCCGCCGCCCAGAGCACGTCGACGATCTCGCCGGCCGAGCGACCGGCGCACCAGGCGGACAGCTGCTCGTCGATTTCGTCGTGATGGGCCCGGCGGCCCGCGGCCGTACGAAGATGAGGTGCCGATGCCCACGCGGGCTCACCCAGTGCCGCAGTGAGCGCCACCCACTGCTCGTCGGTCGCGACGGCCAGGGCGATCCAGTTGTCGGGGCGGCCGAATTCGTCGACCCCGGCGGCGCGGTACAGATTCTGCGGTGCCGCGTGCGGCCCCCGGTTGCCGTCGCGTTCCAGAAGTGTGCCGTAGGCGGAGTACTCGATGACCTGTTCGGCGGTGATGTTCAGGGCCGCGTCCACCATGGCCGCCTCCACGAGCATGCCCGTGCCCGTATGCCTGCGACGTTCCAGGGCGAGCAACAAACCGACCAGCGCATGTATGCCCGCATTCGGATCGCCGAGGCTGTAGGGCTCGACGGGGTTCTGATCGGGATAACCGGTGCGCCAGGTCAGCCCGGCGGCATCCTCGATCACGTAGGCGAAGGCCGGATTGTCCCGCCACGGCCCGTCGAGCCCGAAACCCGGCATGCGGACCATGATCGCGTCGGGTCGCAGGGTGCGGACGGTGTCGTAATCGAGGCCGATCTGCTCGATCACCCGCGGGGTGTAGTTCTCCACGAGCACATCGCAGGAGGCGACGAGGCGGCGCAAGATCTCGCGGCCGGCGTCGGTGCGGAAATCGACGGTGATTCCGCGCTTGTTCGTATTGAGCCCGGAGAAGATCCCGGATTTCTCCCACCACCGGTCCTCGTCGACCGGGACACCGGCGATGAGGCGGGTGCCGTCGGGACGCTGAGCCGATTCCACATGGATCACGTCGGCGCCCTGCAGTGCCAGGTAGTGGGTGCAGGACGGGCCGGCCCAGAAGGTGGTCATATCGAGTACGCGCAGACCCGCGAACGGGAGCGGGTGCGCTTCGCCGGTGGGCGATCGGCGGGAAGCGGAGTCCGCACTATGCCCGCGGGCAGTATCTGCCGTCTGTCGATAGTGGTCCGTGTGCTCGCCGAGAGTGGGTGCCGGTTCGGGAGGCCGCAGTAGTGCGGGGTCGGTTCGGAACGGGGGGCCCGGTTGCACGAATCCGGAGCGGGGGTTCACGGTGAAGAACTCCCGGGCCCGGTGCTGATCGATCTCGGTGACGCCGGCGCCGTTGGCCACCGGGCTGTTGGGGATCCGGAAAGCAGTGGCCAGTTCCCGTATCTCGTCCACCGTATGCTCGGCGAACCAGGCGGCGATCTCGCCGGCCTTTTCGTTGGTGCGTTCGGTGATCGCGGGGGTGGGGTCCTCGTCGATCCATTCCGGATGCCCGACCATGACGCACAGATCGAACCACTGTTGCGCGGTACCGCAACCGACCGCGATGAGTCCGTCGGCAGCCGTGGCGACGCCCGGCCGGCTAAGCCGCCGCTGGGTGCGGAACGGCCGGTTCACGGTGTCGTAGAAGGAAACCGGGTAGTACGACAAGCCCAGGATCTGGGTTTCCAGCATCGACAGATCGACGAGTTCGCCGGTTCCGGTGCGCAGGGCGCGGTGCCGGGCGGTCAGGGTCGCGGCCGCCGCATGGACACCGGCGAACCATTCGCCCACCTCACCGCCGATATGGATCGGTGCACGCTCGGGTGCGCCGCGCCCCAGCCCGACGATACCTCCCGACCAGGCCTGCAGGGTGAACTCGGTGGCCGCCCGCCCGGCCCACGGGCCGTCGAGACCGAACGGGGTGATCGCGGTGACCACGAGATGGGGGTGGCGTTCGCGCAGTGCCGCCGGTGCGAAGCGTGGATCGTCGCCGGGATCACCGCCGGGCGACCAAACGACGGCGCCGGCGTCGGCGAGCAGTGCGTCGAGCATTTCGCGGTCCTGCGCGCGGGACGGATCGACGACGACGCTGTGCCCGCCCCCGGCGAGGAACTGGAACAGCGCGCCGTCGACGCCAGGCTCCGGCATCGCGTCCGAGGATGTCCGGCGGCGCAGGGTGACTCCCTGTGCCGGCTCCGCGAAGACGATCCGGGCACCGGCGTCGGCGAGCAGCTTCGTGCAGTAGAAGCCGGCGATACCACCGGCCAGTGTGACGACGGTGTATCCGGCGAGCACCCCGTTCCCGGCACCACCGTCGCCGGGTGCCACATCCGGCGACGCCACCGTGTGATTTCTGCCGTCCTCTGTCCGGGTGCGCGAGCCGCTCTCCGGTGGCTCGGCGGTGGGCTCCTGATGCATCTGGGCTCGCTTCCCGCTGGGCGGTAGGGCGTGTAGCCCTCCGCAGGATGTCGATCACCCCGCCGGTCGGGGCGATAGGGGGCCGGTGCTCGGGCACTCGATGGATGCGCATGGCGGTAGCCGGGCAGTGACTCGCTACCGGTGCGCGAGTTCGCCGGTCCCGTGGTCTCGTCGAGTGGGCCGACGAAGACCGGCCGGCGGCAGGTGTGGCCGACCGGACCCCACGGTCTCGTCCGAGCGCGGATCGCCCACTATTCGGCTTTCCGCCGGCCCGACCTGCTGAGCCGGAACTCCGGTGGGAAGCGGCTGTCGTTGTCCTTGACCGAGTTGTTCAGACCGTCGTCGAAGGCGTTGTCCAGCATCAGATCGTTGTCGTCGGCGTGGATATGGCCGCCCATCGATTCGAAGAAACCGCTGAGCAGGCTGCCCATGTATTCGCCCTGCTGCTGTTTCATGATCTCGAAGAACACCTTCTGCATGAACACCGTGTCCGTGGGCCGGTTACGGGCACAGGCCAGGGCGTATTTCGCGGTTTCGGCTTCGAGTTCCGCGCGCGGGACCACGCTGTTGAGGAAGTTGCAGTCGTCCATTTCCGCTGCGGAGAACGGGCGGCCGGTGAACACCATCTCCTGGAATTTGCGCAGACCCATGGTCTGCGCCCATGTCCACATCCGCGGACCCCACCCGTAGTACCGGAACGAGGGGTGCCCGAAGAGCGCGTCGTCGGCGGAGATCACCAGGTCGGCGTCGGCGGCCTGATAGAAGTGCCAGCCGTAGCAATAGCCCTTCACCTCGACAATGCTGATCTTCTTGAACTCCTGCAGACTCCGGCAGCCGGCCTGGGCGTTGGCGTACCACTGGCTGATATTGGCGCCGTGCCGGAAGGATTCCTTGGGTGGGTACCGCACCTCGTCGGGGCCGATCTTGTATTCACTGAGCCGCGGGCCCTGGTCGGGGTCGTTCTGGACGGCCATGAATTCGCCCAGATCGGCGCCCGACCCGAAATCGTCTCCGGCGCCGCGGATCACCAGGACTTTGACCTCGTCGTCGATACTGGCCCGGTGGATGAGGTCGCCGTAGCGTAGGCGCGCCGCCATGGTGGGGGCGTTCAGTTGATCGGGGCGGTCGAAGGTGATGGTCGCGATCCGGGTCGCGGGATCCTTCGAGTACCGGATGATCTCCTCGGCGCTGGGCTGGCCCGGTTTCTGCCCGGCATCCGCCGCGCCCGAGTCCGCTTCGTTCCTGCCGGCGTTGTTCCCGGCCTCGTCCTTGGGCATTTCCGCGGTTCCTTCGCTTCCGGTCTGCGAACCCGCGACCGGCTTCCGGGTGGTCATTGCTGCCCCCAGTGCGGACTCGAGGTGAGCACCTGCGGTCCGTCGTCACCGATGAGCACGGCGTCGCGGCCGAATACCGCGCCCACACCCTCGGCCCAGACGTAGCCGGTGACGGCCAGGACCATCCCGGGCTCGAGCTGTTCCGCGTCGGCGGTTGCGCGCAGTGCGGGTGCCACGACCGGTGGGTCGAATCCCATACCGAGCCCGCGGGCCACCGGCATGGCGGGCAGGGGTTCACCCGCCTCGAGGTAGGCATCGAGCAGCCCGGAGGCGGGCAGCCCGGGCCTGCATGCCTGTAGCAATGTGTCCCACAATCGGTTCCAGCGGCCGTACAGCTTTTCGACGGCCGGGGTCACCGGGCCGACCGGCCAGGTTCGCCCGACCTCCCCGATATAGCCGTCGCCGAGCACACCGGAGGAGAAGGCGACCAGATCGCCCTCCTGGACCCGCCGGTCCGCACTCGCCCGCCGCCAGGGATGGTCGCGGGCGGTCACCCACGCCGCATCCTGGGTGGCGGGTGTGCTCACACCACCGGCCGCGCAGGCCTCGAGCATGACGCCCGCGAGCCCCTGTTCGGTGACCCCGGGCGAGAGTTGTGCCAGTGCCGCGGACAGCCCCTGTTCGGCGACCCGCAGTCCGGCGCGCATCGTCTCGATCTCGGCATCGAGCTTGATCCGCCGGGCCGCCCGGAACGCGAGTTCGCCGTCGACGATCTCGGCATTCGGGAACGCCATGGGCAGCAACTGGGCGAATGCCGGCGACAAAGCGTCGGTGCCCACCCGGCGGGCCGTGGCGGCGCCCTCGACATCGCGCAGGACCGCCATGAGATTGCGCGGATCCCACATTGTTTCGTACAGGTTCGCGTGCGGGATGTCCTCGGGTATCCCCTCGTCCCAGGTGCTGTGCAGATGGACCGCACCGGTCTGCCGCATCAACAGGGCCACCGGGCCGAACGGCCGGGTCCCGGCGACCCACAATTGGGGTGCCCCGGACAGGTAGCGGGCATTGGCCTGCCGTCCGGCGATCAGTACATCGAGGTCGTGGGCATGCATCTGTGCCAGCACACGCTCGCGGCGCCCAGCCCGCAGCGCGCGATCGTCCGGCAGGATTTCAGTCGCCATAGGGGGCATAGGTGTAGTCGGTGAGAGGCATCCAGCCTCCGTCGGTTACCACCACGATCTCCTCACTGCGATAGCCGCCGGTGCCGTCCTCCCACACCACGGGTTCCAGGACCAGCACCATGCCGGGTCGGAGCACGAAATTGTCGTCGAATTCGGCGCCGAGATCGGTGCCGATCATCGGCATCTCGGCGGCGCTCACGCCGATTCCGTGCGAAATATAGAAATGCGGCAGCCAGGGGCGTTGCCCACCGGCTGCTTCGGTCGCCGCCCGGGCGAGCTGCCCGGCGGTGGCGCCGGGGCGGATCTGCGCGAGCACCGCTTCCAGGATGTGGCGCCACTGCCGGTACTGCGCCTGCTGGCGCGGTGCCGGGTCCTGCCCGACGATCCAGGTGCGGCCGAAATCCGAACAGTAGCCGTTGTAGGTGATGCTGACATCGGTCCACAGCACATCGCCGGCCTTCAGCTCACGTTCGGTGGTGAGCAGGGGCAGGGCGAGATCCCCGTGGGTCGTCCACACCCCGTCGGCTTTACTGTCCGGCATGACCTGCCAGATGGCGTCGAGCATGGTGGCGGTGGCCCCGAGTTCGAACGCGCGCCGCACGAAGCCCGCGGACAGGTCGATCTGGCGGACCCCCGGCGCCAGCGACGCCTGGACATCGACGATGGCTTCCTCGGTGATCCGGCAGGCCTTGCGGATACAGGACAGTTCGTCGGGTGTTTTGATCAGTTTGGCGGGCCCGATCACCGTGGCGGCATCCACGGGTACGACGCCGGGGAAGAGCCGGTCGCGGGCACGCAGCATGGCGCCGGTGAACTCGTCCACCGCAAAGGTGGCGCCCGGCCCTACGAGTTCGGCCAGCTTCCGGCCGAAATCCGCTACGCCCTCGTCGAATTCGAGATACACCGGCGGATGCAGATGGTCTTCGGGCAGTTCGGATTCCGCAGCCGCGCCCGCCCGGAACGGCAGGAACAGATGTGGCCATTCGTCGTCGGCCGTTACCACTGCGACCGGTCGTTCGACATGGGCCAGACCCGCATCGCCGAGCGGCCAGTTCGCTCCGGTCGCGTACACGACATTGTTGTTCAGCAGCAGGATTGCCGCGTCGACGCCGCGTTCGGCCATGGCCGAACGCAGGCGGGCCCCGGTCTCCCGGCGCATCCGCGCACGGTCCGGGAGGTCGGGGATCTCGATCGCCGCGGTCGTCGCGGCGGGAAATGCACTCATCGAATACGGTCCTTC
Source organism: Nocardia carnea NBRC 14403 (assembly GCF_000308515.1). Lineage (GTDB taxonomy): Bacteria > Actinomycetota > Actinomycetes > Mycobacteriales > Mycobacteriaceae > Nocardia > Nocardia carnea. The sequence goes on from NZ_BAFV01000106.1 coordinate 16,844, forward strand.
TCGGCGTCGCGCGGGCCTAGACGCCCAGGAATTCCTTGATATTTCCGCTCACGATGCGCGCGGCCGCCTCGGGACCGACAGCCTCGACGACCGAGGCCAGGGATTTCTCCGAGTAGCCGAAGGTGCTCTCGTTGTGCGGGTAGTCCGAGGACCACATCACCCGGTCCACGCCGATCTGGTCGATGATGGCCAGGCCCAGCGGGTCGACCATGAACGAGGCCCGCATATGGTTGTCCCAGTAGTGGCGGACCTCGTGATCCAGCGGCCGGTTGTACATATGCCGGTAGGACGCGTGCATATGTTCGGCGTCCTGCAGTGCCGAGGCGACCCAGTTGATACCGCCCTCGAACCAGCCGATCTGCAGACCGGGATGCCGGTCGATGATCCCGCTGAAGATGTACTTGGAGAACAGTTCCCGGAACGGGGCAACATTGTGCATCATCCCGACCACCACGCTGTTCACCTCGCACGGCGCGGACAGCGGAGATTCGCCGATATGGTGCGATACGGGAATCCCGGATTCCTCGATGGCGTCCCAGACGCCGATCATCGACGTGCTGCCGTAATCGATGACAGCGCCCTCGTCGTCCTTGCCGGCCGACAGCGGCAGCAGGAAAGTTTTGAGCCCCAGCGCTTTCAGCTCGGTGAGAGTCCGGCGGGCGCCTTCGGCGTCCCACCAGTTGATCAACCCGACTCCGTACATTGCGCCGCCGGAGCGTTCCTGCACTTCGGCGATGTATTCGTTGTAGATGCGGAAACAGCGTTCACGGACGGCTTTGTCCGGGTAGAACAGCAGCGCGAGCAGGGAATTGGGAAAGGCCAGCTCCTTGTCGATCCCGTCGGCGCGCAGATCCGCGCTCCGGGCCTCGAGGTTGGTGCTGCCGGAGCCGTCGAGGGGGTCGTACTGCATCAGGACCCGGCTGAAATCGCCGGGCAGGAACGATTTTCCCTTACGCCCGATCTGGTAGGCCCCCTCCTCATACCACACCCGCGGCGCCTTGTCCCGCAGTTCTTCGGGGAAGCGCTCGTAGAAGATGTCGTCGGCGAGTGAGATGTGGTTGTCGGCGGAGAAGACCTCGGTGCCGGCGGGTAGTCCGAGGCTGCCCTCGGCCCGGCCGCGGCGGTCCTTGGGCGGGCCGAACCCCTGTGGGGGATAGAGCGGGGCGCTGCTGGGCGAAGTCGGCATCGTGACCCTCCAATGGATCGTTTGATTCGCGAATTTGCCGTCGGCGGTCGTACCCGTGGCCGTCGGCCGTCGACGCGGCGGTCATGCCGAACCGCTATGTCGCAACGTCCGCCTCGCCGGCGGAGTGGGCGGCCGGAAGTCGGGTGGCTGACCCGCCAAGCTGAAAACGACATTATCACATTAGGAGAGTGACGTTCTAAGTGTTCGGTCCGATTGGCCTGTTCCGTCCCGGATGAAGCGGGGAGAATGATATTCTCACCAGGGGTTCTGGACTGACGTCGGCGGGGCCTTCGGGGGGTCGATTCGCGTATCGCGGCGACCTCGGGCCGCAGGTGAAAGCCGGTTGCGGAAGCAACTTCTCTGTAACCCTTGTCACAGCCCGGAAACCAACCTACTGTGTGTTCACTAGGTTTGTCAGATCGGGGTTCGGACAATGACAGCTCCTCGTCCCTATGCCTCACTCCTCGCCAAGGGGGAGGACCGCAGGCAGCGAATACTCGGCGTAGCCCAGCGCCTCCTCACCCGCAACGGCTGGCGCAGCACCACGCTGGCGCAGATCGCCGGTGAGGCCGGAGTGACCTCCGCGGGGTTGCTGCATCACTTCTCCTCCAAGGAGCAGCTGCTGCATGCTGTCCTGGACGCCCGCGACGCCGAAGACCTGGAGGACGCCGATATCAGCGGTGATCTCATCGTGGAGATCCGCAAGGTCGTCACCAGGATGGAACGTTCTCCGGAGCTGGTCGGCACCTTCGTCGTCCTCCTCGTCGAGAACCTCACGCCCGAGGCGCCATTACACGATCGGATGCTCGATCGGTGGCGCACGGCCGTCGAACTCGTCAACCAGGCGATTCGGCGGGGCCAGGACAGCGGCCGGTACCGGCGCGATATCGATCCGCGGATGCGCGCGGTCGAGATCGTCGCCTTTCTGAACGGAATGGAGATCTCGTGGCTGCTCGATCGTTCGATCCCGCTGGCCGAAGTTTTCAACGGTTACACCGAGTCGCTGGCCCGCGACTTGGCGGCGAAGGAGATGTGATGAGGTACCGGCTCGATGTGGTGGCGGCAACCGTGGCCGACGCGGTCCAGTTCGCCGGCGGATGGTTGTTCGACCGTTCGGTGGCCGGGTGGGAGGTGACGGTTCTGCTCGCGCAGCCGTCCGATATCCGCCCGTTGAAAATCCTCGGCGCCGAGGTCCGCGAGCTCGACTCCGTACTGGCGACCGAGGTTCCGGGACGGCTGCCGCAGGCGCTGGCCGTGAACGCCGATGTCTGTAGTAGGGACGGCCGGGCGCGTAAAGGTGTTCTACGGGCGCTGGAAGATCGCGGGATCGAGGTCGTCGTCTGGGGTGACGGCTGGCCGGCCGGGCAGGATCACGGTGTCGACCCGGTACTGCACCGTCTGAGTTATGCGGCCCGCGCGTTCAAGGCGCAGGCTATGGTGGCGGCCGGGCTTTCGGCGGCCGCGGTGACGCCCAGCGAGATATTCCGCAGTGGCGCCACGCAATACGCGCCGGTCTGCGCGGATCTCGTTCCGGCGGTCTGACGCGCGCGGGGGTGGGCACGGATGGGATAGGTATCAGCGGGGCGGGTTCGCTCCGGTATCCATGAGATGAACGACGGCCGGCCGGGTCGGTAGGTGATGGGCTGACCCGGACAATGGTCGCGGGGGATGTGGCCGAGGCGGATTTCGGGGCCTCGCTGTGGACGGCCATCGATTTTTACGGTGTTGCCGAGGGGTTTTCCGCGGTTTTATCCGTTGTGTTCCGAGGGGGTCCGTTTGCAATTGTGCGAATTCGACGGATCGGCGTGCTCCGGGCATGGGTGTGGGCAAATTTTGAAACGTTGATCTTCACGATTCTCGGGAGCGGCGCAGGCGGGATTTCCCACCTCGGGCCCGGTTTCTCGGGGTTATCATGCCTGCTCGCAGGCTTTCCGGCCGATGGTTGCCGTAGGTGTGCCGAGTTGTGCTCGAGGTTCCCGGAAACTTGCCCGCAAGTATTGTGTTCTCGGCTATCGGATGTCATCCTATTCGAAATTGAGAATGACATTTCCACACCGAGAGATGTGACAGCAGCACCGACTGGGACGGTACAGCCATCGGAGCGAGAACGACGGCCGCAGGCCGCAATCGCACTCCGTAGCCGCAGACCGGAGCTGCCCGTCATGCCGCGGTTCACTCGCGAACCGCCCCGACTCGATGGAAGCGCGCGCCGGCGTATTCCACCGAGCGTCGATCGTTCGACAGGAGTACTTCGATGACGAATTCCTCGGCATGTCGGCACCCGCATCCGATGTCGTGAGGCCGGTATGACCATCCGAACGCCCTATCTGGTCCGGCTCAGAGACCGTTTCGAGGGCCCACTGCAGACAGTGGGCGGCCTGTTCGCCATGACCGCCGACGCGGTGCGCTTCGCGTTCCGCCGCCCGTTCCAGACCCGGGAATTCCTCGAACAGTCCTGGTTCATCGTGCGGGTCTCGCTGGTTCCCACGCTGCTGGTGGCGATTCCGTTCACCGTGCTGGTGAGTTTCACCCTGAACATCCTGCTGCGCGAACTGGGCGCCGCGGACCTCTCCGGTGCCGGCGCCGCCTTCGGCGCGGTAACCCAGGTCGGCCCGATGGTCACGGTGCTGATCGTCGCGGGATCCGGTGCCACCGCCATGTGCGCCGATCTGGGATCACGGACCATCCGCGAGGAGATCGCGGCCATGGAGGTCCTCGGGATCGACCCGGTGCAACGGCTGGTCACGCCGCGCATGCTGGCCTCCGGTCTGGTGGCGCTGCTGCTGAACAATCTGGTCTGCATCATCGGGGTGCTCGGCGGCTATGTGTTCTCGGTGTATGTGCAGGATGTGAACCCGGGCGCGTTCGTCGCCGGGATCACCCTGCTCACCGGCATCAACGAGGTGGTCATCTCGTCGGTGAAAGCCCTGCTGTTCGGCCTGGTCGCCGGGATTGTCGCCTGCTATCGCGGACTGATCGTCACCGGCGGCGCGAAATCGGTCGGTAACGCGGTCAACGAGACCGTGGTCTATGCGTTCATGTCGCTGTTCGTCATCAATGTGATGGTCACGGCGATCGGCATCCAGTTGACGACCGGATGAGGGGAGGGATTCGATGACAGCCTCCGAGGTTCTCACCACGCGCTATCCGGTGCTGATCCGCCGGCTGCGTAAACCGGTGGATGTACTCGGCCGGGTCGGCGATCACGCGATCTTCTACGTGAAAGCGCTGGCGTTCGCGCCGATGGCGGCCTGGCGCTACAAACGCGAAACGATCCGGCTGATCGCGGAGATCAGTATGGGCGCCGGGACGCTGGCGGCATTCGGCGGCACGGTGGTGATCGTCAGCTTCCTGACCCTGGCCACCGGTGGCACCCTCGCCGTCCAGGGGTACAGCTCGCTGGGCGATATCGGCATCGAGGCGCTCACCGGTTTCCTGTCCGCCTTCATCAATGTCCGGATCTCCGCGCCGGTGGTCGCGGGTATCGGCCTGGCGGCCACCTTCGGAGCCGGTGTTACCGCGCAACTGGGCGCCATGCGGATCAACGAGGAAATCGACGCGCTGGAATCCATTGCGATCGAGCCGATCGCGTACCTGGTCGGCACCCGCATCGTCGCCGGGATGATCGCGATCACCCCGCTCTACGCCATCGCGGTGATCGCCTCGTTCCTCGCCAGCCGGTTCACCACAGTGGTGATCCTGGGCCAGTCCTCGGGACTCTACGACCACTACTTCGCGACCTTCCTCAACCCGATCGACCTGCTCTGGTCGTTCCTGCAGGCAATCCTCATGGCGATCACGATCCTGTTGATCCACACGTACTTCGGGTTCTTCGCCTCCGGCGGGCCGTCGGGTGTGGGTACCGCGGTGGGGAACGCCGTACGGACCTCGCTGATCGCGGTCGTCTCGGTGACGCTGCTGGTCTCGCTGGCCGTGTACGGGTCCAACGGAAACTTCGAGCTGTCGGGGTAGGGATGGCGCTGGTGCGAAACGAAACACAACCGCGGGCCGCCGCGCCCCCACCGCCGGCGG
>NZ_BAFV01000105.1 GCF_000308515.1 Nocardia carnea NBRC 14403
GATGTCGATATCGGAGGCAGCGGTCACGGTCTGGTCGTCGTAGGACGAGTACCAGGTGCCGGCTGTGGCGCGGCATTCCGCGTCGACCGCCACATCGGTTCCGTCGCGCTGCAGCACGGTCTCGCGGGTCGTGCATTCACCGGAAACGGTATGCCAGTGGGGGAACTGCTCCCGCGAGTACCCGGCGGCCGATCCCTGCTCGGCGACAGTCCACAACCGCCCGGCCCGGGTGTGCCCGAGCACGTCGCTGCGGAGGCCGGGGCCGTCCCCGCTCTGCTGGCGACGGCCCCGGCCTACATCACCGGCGCGACCACGGACCTGCTGGCCTGGAACGAGGCGGCCGCGGAACTGTTTCCGGGCCTCAGCGGCGCCGGCCCCCGAACCTCGCCCGCTGGGTCTTTCTGGATCCTATGGCCCGCGAGGTGCTGGTCGACTGGCCGGATGTGGCGCAATCGGTGCTCGCCCGGCTCCGCGCGAATGCCGGCCGGCACCCGGGCGACGAACGTTTCACCCGCCTTGCCTCGGAGCTGCGCGCCGGCAGCCCCGAGGCCGAACAGTGGTGGCCGCGCTACGACATCGCGACGAATCACTCCGGAACCAAACACCTTCGGCATCCCACGCGGGGCTTGTTGACGCTCGGTCACGCCTCGTTCACCGTCACCGATTCCCCCGAGCAGATACTCGTGATCTACTCCCTCGCCGAGCCCGCAGACGACCAGGGTCAGACCACGAGAGAGAAGTGGTCCGCGCCGGCGCTGGACACGGCATGAGGTTCAGTGGGTGCGGCCAGTCGAACCGGGAGGCTGGTCAAGCCATGGATCAGGAGGCTTTTTCGCCACGTCAGATCGCTGAATTCCCCGTCCAGCGATATCTCCGGGAACTTGGCCAGCAGTCGCGAGATCGCGGTGGTGGCCTCCAGGCGGGCCAGGGCGGCACCGAGACAGTGATGGATGCCGTGTCCGAAGGCGATATGCCGGCTCTCGGGCCTTTCGAGGTCGATCCGGTCCGGGTCGGCGAAGCGCGCCGGGTCGCGATCGGCGGCGGCGAGCGAGATCAGGATGAATTCGCCCGCGTCGATGTCCTCACCGCCCAACCTGATCGGGGCCGTGGTGTAGCGAGCCGTTGCCACGTGCAACGACCCGTGACAGCGCAGGATCTCCTCGAGGTAGGCGGGTATCGCTTCGGGGTCGGTGCGCAACCGCGCGGCCAGTGCCGGATCGCGTAGCAGTTCCAGGACCGAGTTGCCGATGAGGTTGACGGTGGTCTCATGCCCGGCTATCAGCAGCAGGAGCAGCATGGCGATGAGTTCGTGATCATCGAGCCGGTCTTCGTGGTCTTTCGCGATGATCAGTTGGGAGAGCAGGTCGTCGCGGGGGTCGTCGGTGCGTGTGGCGATCAAATTCGTCAGGTAGGTGAAGAAGCTGACCCCGGCGGTGGCGCGTTCTTCGAGCGTGGCCGAGTCGTTGACGACGACGGCGGTCCACGAACGGAAATCTTCCTTGTCCTCGTCGGGGACTCCGAGCAGTTCACAGATGACCGCGGTCGGCAGCTGGAATGCGTAGCTGTCGATGAGGTCGACGGTCGTTCGCGTGCTTATTTCGTCGAGCAGGGTGTCGGCGATCGAGGTGATTCTCGGCTGGAGATCGCGAACGGCGGGACCGGCGAATGCCTTGGCGACGAGACGGCGTAGCCGGGTGTGCTGTGGCGGATCGGCGAACAACATGTTGTCGCTGATGGCGGTGTTGAACATCTCGGCTGCACCGTTTTTGGCCAGCACAGCCTGTCCCTCGGGTGATCCGATGCGTTTACTGATGGTCGGCTCGGCGAAGGCCTGTTTGGCTACGTCGTGATCGACGATCAGCCAGCCGAGCACACCGTCCAATCGAATTCGGTGCAGGGGACCGCGCTCACGCAGCGCCCGGTAGGTCGCATGCGGATCCTGGTAGAAGTCGTCGGTGAGCTCGAGGATTTCCCTAGCGGCCGTCACCTGACCATCGGGCGAAAACGTGGCCGAGCTCGAATCCATGTGGTGCACAGTCCCTCAGTCCTTTCGGCGAACGATCTGACTTGCGCGCGATGCCGACCCGGAACGAGTAGTCGATCGGGGTGCATCAGCGAGAGGTCGAGCAGTTTCGATCGGGTGAACAAGTGAGGCCCGCTAACGGATTAGCCGTGGTTGCTGTCCAGTAAACCTCCCGCAACGTGACGCAGCCATAGGCAAGTTCGCGGTCCGATGGGCGAATAGCCATGGACGCCAGCGGGACAACGCTGCTGATCAGGTCGAAGCGTTCGGCTCGCAACTGCGAAGGCGGACATGATGTGGTTCGAGGCCGGGCGCGCCGCATCAGCTCAGTCGGCGGATATCGCCCCGTACCCGATAGAACCCACCGCGAGCGGATTCGGCCACCCCGTCCACCACATAGCGGGTCCCGGCCTGCCTGATTTCGCGTGGGAACTGCACGTTCCATTCCCGCCGGAAGCCGGGGGAGACGACATGCACGCGCAGCCGTCCGTCCACGTCGATGCATTCGACGACCACTCCGCCGGAACTGTCGGTGGCAACCTCCAAGGTGCTGCTGGGTATCACTGCGGCCATCGGGGGCGCCTTCACGGAAACGGTCTGTGGCAGTAGACCTTGTTCGGCATCGTGGACGGCGGTCTCGCTCACATCGAGGCAGGCCAGGGTGCCGCTGGTGGTGACGAGGTACAGCCGCGCGTCGTGGTACTGCATCGAATAGGCCGAACCGCAGCCGGTGCCGAGTTTCCAGAGGCGCCGCCCCTCGGCATCGAAGCAGTAGACCGACGAGAAGTTGTCGCCGGCGAAGACGTACCGCCCATCCGGTGACGCCGCGCACGAGTACACCGCCGCATCGCATTGGAACGACCGGTCCGACCGGCCGGCCTTGTCCACCATCCTGACCTGGTTACGCGCGGTGCCCGCGTATACGGCGTCGGCTTCCTGCCAGCCGAACAGTACGGGGCCGCCGGTGTCCCGGTTCCATCGGTGGCTTCCGTCGACCAGGTCGTATTTCGTGACCCCGGCCGAGTGACCGTGGTAGACGCCGTCGTCGTCGATTCGTACCATCCAACCGGAATCCCCGTGGCTGCGGCGATTCCACAGCGACTCTTCCTCGTGATCGATGACGGTGAGCCCGCCCTCCACATCGGAGACACCGAGGATGCCGTCGTGGATATCGAGCCAGTAGATATCGACATTCGCGGCGATATCGTAGGCCGCCCGGGGGACCTTGCCCGACAGGTCGTAGACGCGACCGTCGTCGCAGCCGGCATAGATCCAGAAGTCGTCGGCGACGATACATTTCACGGAGTCCGGCAACCGGAATCGGCCGACCACATCGCCGCCGGGGGTCAGCGTGAACACATCCCCGTTCTCGTTGCCGACCCAGCAGCGTTCGCTGTCGACGAATATCCCGAATGCCGCGGCACCGGAATCGAAGCTCCACAGCACCGGCGCGGTGCGAGCGGTGGAGCGCCGGCTGGCTATGGCGCGCCGTGTCACCGGGCGGGCCGACCGTGCACCCGGTACGGCCGGTGCGTAACCCTTCCGCTTCTTCTCGTTGATCTTCTTCTGTGCCGCCGCGTGAGCCTTCTGTGCGTCGGCGAAAGAACTGGCCTTGCTCTGGCCCTGTTCTCCGATGCGTCCGTACCGGATGGTGACCCGGGTGTCGTCCACGACGACCTCGTAGAACTTGTGCGCCGACCCTCCCTCTTCCGACAGCTCGAGGTAGGTCGTGGTTGCCGCAGTCATACCGTTCCCGCTCTTCGTTGTTGCGTTTCGCACGAAAGTTAGCAACGGGTACCGACATACGCATCGCTGTCGGCGGATCGCCCTGGTGCGAAGGACCGGGAGTATCGGAGCCTGCGCTCGGACTCGGCCCGCAGTATCGGGTGGGCCTGGAACGTCGGGGCCTGATGTCCACCGATCGGTGGACATGAGGTTCGGTCGGTCGATGCTGTCCGAGAGGAGGGAATGGACAGCAGTATTCGAGTATGCGAAATCGCCTGGTGGCCACGGCTGGCTGGAGTGCACGGCATCCGTGGCTCGCCATAATCGGATGGTTTGTCTTCGTGGCCGTATGCCTCGGGGCGGGAGCCGTGATCGGTGGGAACCCCGCCGCTACGGAGGATTTCCGGATCGGAGAAGCGGGGCGGGGCGAGGCAATGGCTGCCTCTGGGGGACTGCAGCAGCGAGCAGTGGAGCGAGTGCTCATCACCTCGGGCGGTTCCCGGATGAGCGCTGCAGCCGATGCCGTCGCGCAGGAGGTCACCGACCGGATGCTGAAGCTGCCGGTGGTCGAATCCGTGGCAGCACCGGTGTATTCATCGACGCACACTGTGCTGCGGATCGATGTGACCATGGTCGGGGCCGAGCTCGACGGGAAGAAGCATGTCGGTGCACTGCGGGCACAGACCGAGGAGGTGCAGCGGCATCACCCCGAGTTTCTGATCGAGCAGACCGGTGGGCCGTCGATCAGTAGTGGTGTCGACGAGTTGCGTGGGCGGGACCTGACCCGTACGGAGTTGATCGCACTACCGATCACGCTGATCACCCTGCTGTTCGTTTTCCGGTCGGTGGCGATGGCCCTGGTGCCGGTGCTGCTGGCAGTGTCGTCGATCGGCGCCGCGATCGGTTTGTCGATGCTCGCCTCGCATCTGTTTCCGGACAACGGCGTCGGTACCAACATCATCTTGCTGCTCGGACTGGCTGTCGGCGTCGACTACACGCTGTTCTATTCGAAGCGCGCGCGGGAGGAACGCGCTCGCTTCGGTGCAGTACTAGGGACACAGACGTTGGTGGAACTGGCCGCGGCGACCTCGGGCCGGGCCGTCGTGGTGTCCGGGCTTGCCGTCGCTGTCTCCACCGCAACGTTGTATCTCGCCGATGACGTCATTTTCTCCTCCATCGCGACTGCCGCGATTCTGGTGACCCTGGTCGCAGTGGTCAGCTCGCTTACCGCGCTGCCGGCACTGCTTGCGGTCCTCACCCGTCGAGCCGCACATGCCGGCCCGGCCCGGCGCGAGCAAACGAGCGGCGGGCGATTCACCGGGTACATCCTCGGCAGGATCGCCGCTGGGCCGGCTGTTGGACTGGCTGTTTCGGTGCTGATGATGCTTGCGCTCACCGCACCGGTGCTGGGCCTGGAACTCACCGATATGGGGCGAGAGACCCATCCGCGCACGATTCCGGCAATGCAGACCTTCGACCGGATGAATGCCGCTTTCCCGGAACTGAAGTCGATGCATCAGGTGGTCGTGACGGCGGAACCGGGTCGGGTACACGAAGTCACGGACGCCCTGCGTGCGCTGGCTGGGAAGGCCGCGGCCGACCCGGCGATGACCGGAACCCGGGAATTACGCACCTCGGCCGACGGCCGTGTCAGCCTGTTGGAATTGCCCGTGCCGCACTACGTCAGCGACAAAGCGGCGGTGGAGTCGCTGGAACGAATCCGTGCCGACTACGCACCGGCGACGATCGGCAGGTTGTCCGATATCGACTTCGCGGTGACCGGGGACGTAGCCCGCTATGCGGACTACCCCGCCCATCAGAAGCAGAAACTGCCGCTGATCGTCGCGGCGCTGCTGCTCGTGACCTTCGTTCTGACTGCCGTGGCATTCCGCTCGCTCATGCTCGGCCTGATCGGTGTGGTGCTGAATCTGCTGTCGGTGGGTGCCTCGCTGGGCCTGGTGACCCTGGTCTTTCAGCACACCTGGGCCGAGGGTTTGCTCGATTTCGATTCGACCGGCACGGTCGGCTCCCGGATCCCATTGCTGCTGCTGGTGATCCTGTTCGGTCTGTCGATGGACTATCAGGTCTTCGTGCTGAGCCGGATCAAGGAAGCCGTCGACAGGGGAGTGGGCTCGCGGCAAGCCGTGCTCGAGGGGGTCGGTGGTTCGGCGGGGGTGGTGACCAGCGCCGCGTTCGTCATGGTGACCGTGTTCGCCAGCTTTGTTCCGCTGCACATCATGGAAATGAAGCAGATGGGTTTCGCACTCGCTGTCGCCGTGATGCTCGACGCGTTCGTCATCAGGATCGTGATACTCCCCGCTCTGCTACTGCTACTGGGCGATCGAACATGGTGGCCCGCTCGCCCGGCCGGCACCCCGGGACGCCGCGTGCCGACGAAAGTAGGCTGACCGAAATGGACCAGCAGTCGCGCACCGGCGATCGGTTCCGGATACGGATAGTGCGGCGGTGGTACCACGGTTGCTGGGTCCTGTTCGGCTTGTGCCCGCCGGTGATAGCGGTGCACGACAGAATCGACGCCACGAAGTACACGACGTGGGCGCTGGTAGCGGCCCTCGCCCTCACCTATCTCGCCCTGAGGTTGTTTCCCGGCAATCCCGTGGTGCGGCCGAGCGGTTTTCTCGGGGTGCTGGTACTGGTGCTCGGGGGGACGGCAATCCTGCTCGACGGCGGCGCTGCGTTCTTCATCGTGTCGCTGCCCATGTTCTGGATCTATACGGCGTCCCAGCGCCAGGCCATCGGTTTCATCGCCGCCGCCGCTACGGCCACTCTGATCGGGAATTTCACCGGCTCGCCCTTTTCTCCGGGCAATGTAGTTTTCACTCTCATCGGCCTCGCCGGCGGCATCTTGCTCGGGCTGTGGACGGACCGGGTGCTCGAGCACGGGGAACGACGGGCCCGGATGCTGGGCGCCGAACTGGAGCGTACGCAATCGGAGCTGGCCCTGGCGCACCAGCGGCAGGGAGCGGCCGAGGAACGTGAACGGCTCGCGCGCGAGATCCACGATACGCTCGCCCAGGGCTTCGCCTCCATCGTCGTGCTGGCCGAGGCGGCGCGCGCAGGCCTCGGGAACGATCCGGTGGCGACCGCCGGACAGCTTGTCTCCATCGAGAGCACCGCCCGCGAAAATCTCGCGGAAGCACGTGTGCTCGTCGGGGCTCCTCCGGCGGGCAACAGTAGGCCCGGCGGACTCGCGCCCGCACTGCGGCGCATCCTGGACCGGTTCGTCGAAGACACCGGGCTGACCGTGGACGCGGAGTTGCCCGATATCGACTGCGATCAGCGCACCACAATCGCACTCGTGCGCTGCACCCAGGAATCGCTGGCCAATATCCGTAAGCACGCTGGAGCGGGCACCGTGGGCGTCGTTCTGGCCGGCGGCCCGGCCGGGGTGGAGCTCGAAATCACCGATGACGGGTCAGGGTTCAGTCCCGCTGCGGCCCGCGGCTTCGGTCTGCACGGTATGCGCGCCCGGCTCGCCGAACTCGGCGGCGAACTCACCGTTACCAGTTCGCCCGGCGAAGGCACCCGTATCTTCGCTGTCCTGCCCACCGAAGAGCGGACGTGATATGGCAGAACCTCTCCGACTGATCCTCGCTGACGACCACGTCGTCATGCGTGCTGGTCTCACGGCACTGCTGGCCTCCGAAGCGGGTATCGATATCGTCGGCGAAGCGGCGGACGGAAGCATGGCGGTCGAACTCGCCGAACGACTGAAACCCGATGTGGCCTTGCTCGATCTGCGCATGCCGGTCATGGACGGTGTAGCCGCCACCCGGGAAATCACCGGCCGCACCACAACGCGCGTCCTCATCTTGACCACCTACGACACCGACTCCGATATCGAACGCGCCATCGAAGCCGGCGCCATGGGCTATCTCCTCAAGGACACCACCCGCGCCGAACTCGTCGAGGCCATCCACTCCGCCGCACGCGGCCATACTGTCCTGGCTCCTCGGGTCGCGGATCTACTTCTCGCCCGGCTGCGCCGTCCGGAACCGATTCCGTTGACCGCCCGGGAAATCGAGGTGCTGCAAGCTGTGGCCGGTGGGCTCTCCAATCCCGAAGTCGGCGGACTCCTGAGTATTACGGAAGCGACCGTCAAGACCCACCTGCTGCGCATTTTCACCAAACTCGATGTCAGCGATCGCACCCATGCCGTCGTCGTCGCCATGCACCGCGGTCTGCTGCCTCGGCCCAGGCCGGATGATCCGCGGTAGGGCCGGCACGCCATGCATGCGGTTCGGCTGCCCATCCCCTTTCTGGTCAGGTGCGGAGTTTGGCGACGAGTTCGCTGGATCGGGGATCCGCGGCGGCCTCGTCCAGCGCCCTGGTCAGAGCCTCCCGGTAGGTCGGCTCGGCCTTCGCCTGTAGGGCACGCCCCTCCTCGGTGATTACCGTGTACACACCGCGGCGGTCTTTGGGGCAATGGTCGCGGAGGGTGAGGCCGCCTGCTTCCAGGCGGACGACCAGGCGACTGACCGAGCTCTGGTTGAGGCCGATCAGCTCGGCCAGCTCCTGCATGCGTAGCTCGCCGTCGTCGGCGCGGGTGAGCCGGCACAGGGCCTGATATTCCGACAGGCCGATGCCATGGCGTCGCTGCATCTCCTTGGCCAGGTGCTGGGTCACCGTGCTGTGCAGTGCCATGACCTGGTCCCAGACCATTTCGTCCATGTCTGTTCACCTTCCGTGTTGACATCAGAATACATGTAGTGACAACATCTGCATGTACATACGGTATTTGCATGTGCATGCAACTTAAGAAGGGAATCGCTATGACCAGCCAGCGCATCGAGAAGGTCGCCACCACGCCCGACTGGTATGAGCCGTACAAGATCTCGCAGGCCATCAAGGCCGGCGGCCTGATCTTCGTGTCCGGCCAGGCAGGTATCGACGAACAGGGGCGCACCGTCTCCGATGACTTCCTGACGCAGGGCCGTCAGGCCTTCGCCAATATCGAGCGCGTCCTCGCCGAGGCCGGGGCCGATTTCGGGGACGTGGTGAAAGTCGGGATCTTCGTCACCGATATGGCCGCCGACCTCGACAAGGTCATCGCGCTCCGCGGCGAGTTCCTCAGCCGGCCCTACCCCGCCGACACTCTGCTCGAGGTGTCTTCCCTGGCACAGCCCGACTGGCAGATCGAAGTAGAAGTCACCGCACTCGCCCGCTGAACCACGGTCCACACCATCGGAAGGAAAGACCATGTCCGACAGCCCTTTACTGCGTCCCTACCAGCGCGGCGCGCTCGACCTACCGAACCGCATCGTTATGGCCCCCATGACCAGGGGTCGCGCGGACGATTCCAGCGGTGTGGTCAACCCGCTGACCAAGGACTACTACGCACAGCGCGCGAGCGCCGGCCTGATCGTCACCGAGGGCATCTACCCCAACATCCTCGGCAAGGGCGGGCCCGGTATCCCTGGACTCGTCGACAACGCGCAGGTGGAGGGCTGGCGTGAGGTGACCGATGCGGTGCACGCCGCGGGCGGGCGCATCTTCGCCCAACTGTGGCACGTCGGCAGAATGACCCACCCACTGACACTCCCGGGTGGGGCGACCCCGCTGGCGCCTTCTGCCGAACGGATAATCCACGCGAAGATCTTCACCTCCCAGGGGCTGGTGGACCATGTGGTGCCGCGCGCGATGACCACCGCCGAAGTCGACGCCACGATCGAGGATTTCGCCATCGAGGCGCGCAACGCCATCGCCGCCGGATTCGACGGCGTCGAGGTCCACGGCGCGAACGGCTACCTGATCCAGCAGTTCCTCGCCGAGAACACCAACCAGCGGACCGACCGCTACGGCGGCTCACTCGACAACCGGCTCCGGCTGGCCGTCGATATCGTGACCGCCGTCGCGGCCGAAGTCGGCGCACAACGAGTCGGTCTGCGCATCTCACCGGACAACCCGGAAAACGAAATCGCGGAACAGGATCCACAAGGCACCTACCGAGCACTGCTCGACAAACTCGATCCGCTCGGTCTCGCCTACCTCCACGTGGTCGAGCGCGGCGAATACGCTGCCCTCGCCGATCTACGTCCACGCTGGTCGAGCACACTCATCGCCAACTTCAACGGCTCGAGCCCAGCCACCCGCGAGGCCGGCGAAAAAGTACTGGACACCGGACTGGCCGACCTCTTCTCGTTCGGGCGGGCATTCATCGCCAACCCTGATCTTCCCGCCCGGTTCGCCTCTGGAGCCCCTGTCGACGAATACACACGCGACCTCGTCTACGGCGGCGGCGCGGAAGGCTATACCGACTACCCTGCGCTACAGCTCGGCCGATTCCCCGCGATGCGCCCGTGACGAGGACGGTTCGGCGGGGACGATCACCGGATCGCGATCGGATACCACCCCGGATTCGGTATCGGCACAGTCGAGCAGCTCCCGGATCCGGGGCGACCAGTCCGACCGCCTCGACGATCGCCGACGCGTGCCCCTCGTGGCGGGCCGCGGCGTCTTAGACCGCCGGATTCGCTCGATCAGCGCGTGGATCATCCGCCATCGGCCGGAGTGGGACTGCCGGCGGGCGTCGATACGGTCGTCGTCGGCGCGGGGGTCGTGGACGCCTCCGGCGATGCGGATGTCGTGGTCGAACTCGCCGGAGCGGGGCTCGTCGTGGTGTTTGCGGGCACTGTCGTGGTCGTAATAGGTGCCGTTGTCGTGGTGGTCGGTGCCGTTGTTGTGGTGAGGGGTGCCGTGGTGGTCGGCACTGTTGTCGGCGGATCGGATGTGACGGTAACCGTCGACGGATCTGCCGGCACTGTCACCGTGCTCGGATCGGCTGTCACCGTGACTGTCGACGTGTCCGTCGGGGAGGTGGTGACGGTCGCCGTGGAAAGCGGTGCCGAGCTGGACGTATCCGGATACTGCCTGCTGGATGGGGTCTGGATCGAAAGGCTCGCTGTGGCCGAGAAGCTCGCGCTCACCGAAGCGTCCGTCGAGTTCGCCGCCGGGGGCTCCGCCGGCATGGCTGTCGTCGATTCCGGTGCTGTGGCCGTGCCGGTGCCGGGATCGACGGTCGGCTGGACGGTCTCGATGGTGGTCGCCGTGTCGGTGCCCGTGACATCGCCTGGTGCGGAGACCTCGCTCGGCGGGCCCGGTGGCGTGCTCGTAATCGTGACGCTGGTCCGGCTCCGGACGGTGCTGTGGCCGAAAACCTGTACGGCGGGTTCGCCGGCGTTGGTCGCTCGCATCGGCGGACTCGAATCCGCTTGTACTATCAGCGTTGTCCCGATAGCAGCGGTCACCGACGCGGCCACCAGGCCTGCATGCGCCATCTGCCGACGGAACCGAGCCGCCGAGGGGCTCGCGGCCTGCCGATCGCCCCAGTGCCGAGTCCGAGACCGGGACGGCTCGGTATGGATATCCGGGGCGGCCGGTCGGTCTCCGCTGTTGTCGAAATTATTCATCCAGCCAGTACTTTCTCCCACGAAATGTGTCGACTTCCGGATGCCGGTGACAACATTTCGGACGGCATTCCTGTGAAATTTGTGGCCACACCGCCTGCGTCACCGGAACCGAGCCGATCTCCGAGACGTGTGTGCATAGACGCCGCGCCTCCGAGCTTCCACAGCGATGTTCGGGCACTCGGTTTCCGGTGCCCCGAGAAATTCTCCCTATCTCGGGTAAGGCTTCGTGATCGGAGTTTTCAGGGTTTCGAGTAGGGATCTACTGCCCGCAGCCGTTCCCGGTGGATTTGCTGCAGCTCGCCCGCGCGTTTGAGAAAGTCGGCGATTATGTCGAGTTCGGAAGAATTGTACGAGCTCAGCAACATCTTGTAGCTCTCGACGATCATGGGTACGACGAGTTCCTGTATCCGATGGGCCGCGAGTTCGGTGGCCATCACGATCACGCGACGACGATCGGTCGGGTGCAGTGATCGGGCGATGTAGCCCTGCTTCTCCAGCCGGTTGAGCATGATCGTGACGCCGGCCGCCGTGAGTCCGAGCCGCTCGGACAGTATTCCTGGCGTCGTGGCCTTCTCGTCCCCGAGCAGGACGATCTCCAGTGCTCGCCGATCGGTCTCGTTCACGCCCAATACTCTGATCAGTTCGCGGGTCAGGTCTTCGACAGTTCCGTGGTAGAACTCCAGGGCCCGTTTGAGCTCGATCGAGATCCGGGCGGGCTCGGTGGTTCTCGGGCACATAGGTCTCCCCTTGATCACTTGAAACATGGCACCCCTCCGCGGAATTCACCGATCAGGGCGCGCCGATACCCCCGCGCCCGATTCCGGCCGGGGAGTCAAGGAGATCGGTGGACTCGATGAATGCCGAAGGGTGCAGTAGTGCAGCAGGGCTGGAGGGGAACCGGGTGATCACGAGCGAATACCATCGTTGCCGCTGCGTGCGGTAGGGATAGCCGCCGGGCATTCGTACCGGACATGTGGGCTCCTGTCAATCGATTGGACGGCAGCTCGAACCGGGCTGGCGACCATCACGAAAGCGGGCACTGCTCCGGTCGTCGAAGCGACCGTGGCTGTGCCGGATATGCACTGTACGACACAGCAGTCGATGCCATGCTGTGCTTCTTGTTATTCGGCCGAAGTGGTTGCCACTACAACGAACTCGAAAGAGCGGGCTTCTGCAGGGAAAGGTCCGCACCCGCTCCGGCCGGGGGCCTGGCCCGGGCTGCCGGGACAGCCCGGGCCAGGCGTGTTCACCACCGGCCGCCGGCACGGGCGCCGGCCATGACGCTGTGGCGCCTGTCCGCAGGCTCAGCTGACGGTTGTGGTGGTGAGGGTCGGCGATGGATCCGGGAAGCACGAGGTCGCGACATTGCCGACCAAGGCGACGTTGGTCGTCATGGTCATACCGGGACTGGAGTAGCTGGTTCCCGCGTACTTGCTGGTGATCGGTGTTCCGGCGGCGCCGGCGGTGACGTTGATGGTTACCGCCGGTGGGGTGAAGCTGGTGCCGCCGGCGATCGGGCCCGGTACGGTCAGAACGACATTCCCACCCGACGTGGAGACGGTGCCGGCCACGGTGCCTCCGGAGGCGTCAGCCGAGACCAAGGTCGAATTCGCCGGAGTCGGAATGGTCATCTTCAGGTTGCTGATGTTGTTCACGGTGAAGCCGGAAGCCGAACTGGGCACCGATGAGACACCCGGTGTGACGGTGATGGCCACCTCGGACCCCGATGCTGCCGAGTTCGGCGCGGTGCCGGTGACCGATGTGGTCATGGTCGAGGTCTGGCTGATGCCGAGGATCGTGCCCTGGCAGCTCCAGTTCACGCTGACGGGGGCGGCGTTTGCCGGTGCGGTCGAACAAAATACGGTAGCGATGGCCACCGGAGCAAGAATGCCGGCGCGAAGGAGGGAAGAGGTCGATCTCATGGCTGTCTCCAGGGAATATTGAGCAACGGTACGACTGGATGTCGGACCTTCCCGAAATGGGTTTTTAAAATATAGCTTGTTCTAATCGCTCCGCGGTCGAAATCGCGAACTCCGTGGATCGAAAATTATCATTATCTGCCATTAAATATTCGGGCTGGATAGTTAAGCGCGGCAAAACTACCTGCATGATTGTAAGGTTGTCGTTGTTGTGCATCGAAGGGGCGATCACGGGATCGAAATGCCTGCAATTCGATGGAAAAGGGCCTTACCTAAGAGTATATATACTTTCGCCGGTAGTCAGCTTTCGTGTAGTTACCGTTCTTTGTATTCTCTCTTGCCGGGGCTGCGCGCCGAACCGGCTACGGGATCGGGCCGGGATCGGTGTGTGGGTGTGGGCCATGCGGGCGAGGTGTCCGGTGAACAACGAGTGTGACTCGGTGTGCGGGTGTCCGGCGTTGCTCCGGTAGCGGTATCGCCGCCGCCATCCCGGTCCGCTCTGTATTCTCGTTATCGATAATGATAATGTTCGCGTATGGGCGCATCGTCGCAACGTTGGGCAGACCTCGCGCTGCATCCGGTACGTATCCGGATCCTGACCGCCGTTTCCGGCACTCGCCGAACGGCATCCGACCTGGCCCGTCTCTTGCCGGACGTGCCACAGGCCACGCTCTATCGGCATATCTCCACCCTCGCCGGGGCCGGAATGCTGGAGGTAGTCGCCGAGCGCAAGGTCGGCGGCGCGACCGAGCGGGTGTATTCGGTGCCGGAAGGTGGCGTGACAGCGACAGCGGAGGATCTGGCCTCGGCTACGCCACAGGAGCACGCACGCTACTTCACAGCCTTCGTCAGCAGCCTGCTGTCGGAGTTCAACCGCTATCTCGCCAGGGATTCCATCGACCTGGTGGCGGACGGTGTCGGCTACCAGCAGGTGGCGCTGAACCTGGACGACGCCGAATTCGAGCGATTCGCCCAAGGCTTCGCCGAGTTGGTGCAACCCCTGCTCGCGAATGAACCGGGAGGAGGACGACAGCCGCGGTTGCTGGCGACCATCCTCCTGCCATTGACAGAAGGATGACCGTGGCAACAGCAGATCTGACCGGTGGTATGCAACCGGGCCGTCACAGCGATGGCTGCATGAACAGTATGGACCGAACTGTCCCGATCTCCGTACATGCCCGGACACCCACCACGGCATCCCGGCCGGCGCCGGGGGAATCGTCTCCTGCGCCGCGCCGATGGAATCCGGTGACCCGTATTCTGTTCCGATTCTGCTTCCTGTACCTCGGCCTGTTCTGCCTGGCCTCACCGGTTATGTTGTTCGAATTCACCGGATTGTTCGGCGCGTGGTTGCCCGACGACGCGGTGTTCTGGCAGGTCCGCCTGACGGAACCGGTGTTGTCGTGGGTAGGGCACACCCTCTTCGGCATCGATGTGGCCCTGCACATGAACGGCAGTGGCGATCAGGGCATCTACTGGGTTCAGCTGTTCTGCGTGCTGGTGATCGCGCTGGCCGGAACCCTGGTGTGGACGCTGTTCGCCCGGCGTATGGAGTATCGGTACCTGGCCGGATGGTTGCTCTTGGTGCTGCGACTCTGTGTCGCCGCCCAATTGGTGCATTACGGTCTGGCCAAGGTGATACCGGCGCAGATGCCCGAACCCGCCCTCACGACTCTACTGACGCCGGTCGGCGATCTCACACCCTTCACGCTGCTGTGGAACCAGGTCGGTGCGTCGCCGATATACGAGATTCTGCTCGGCGCAGCGGAATTGACCGCGGGTATCCTGCTGTTCATCCCGCGGACCGGGCTGGTGGGGGCGATCCTGGCTGTGGTCAGCATGGCTCAGGTGTTCATCCTGAACATGACCTTCGGTGTGCCGGTGAAAATCCTGTCCGGCCATCTGCTGCTCATGGGTATGGTGCTGCTGGCCCCGGAGGCACGCAGGCTCGCCGAGGTGCTCGTGCTGAACCGCGCGACAGGGCCATCCGCCGCGCCATACCCCTTTGCGACTT
The DNA here is from genome assembly GCF_000308515.1 of Nocardia carnea NBRC 14403. GTDB lineage: Bacteria > Actinomycetota > Actinomycetes > Mycobacteriales > Mycobacteriaceae > Nocardia > Nocardia carnea. Next base: position 15,112 of record NZ_BAFV01000105.1, read on the forward strand.
CCCGTGCACGACGAATCGCTACCTGGTGCCAGGTTGCCCTCGCTGTCTGGGTGACGGTATCGATCACCTACTTCACCTGGGGTATCTGGCAGGCGGTCGGCCCGGACCGCCCGAAGCCACCTCTTTACGGCATGTGGTCGGTATCGGACTCCACCCGTGACGGGCAACCGGTACCGCCGGTGCTGACCGACGATACCCAGTGGCGCACCGTCGTATTCGAACATATCGGCCAGATCTCGTATCAACTGATGGACGGCACCCTCGTCACGGTGCCGGGCACCATCGACCCTGCCACCCACCGCATCGAAGTCTCCGGTGGCGACGACACATCCTCGGCCGTCCTGACCTTCGACCGGACGGGCCCGGACCGGGTTGCGCTGACCGGCGAACTCGGCGGTCACCCGGTGACCATGACCCTGCACCGCGTAGATCCGGACCAGTTCACCTTGCGTAGCACCACTTTCCGCTGGATCCAGGAGCAGCCGGCGCAATGAACTGCGAAGAGAGATCCGAGCCGGCGCCCGGATCGCCGGTGCCGGGGATCTCACTGTCGCCAGTACTGCCGGTGCGCTGGGCTGGTCGGTACGCCAGATCCAACTGGCCTTTCGAGCCGCCGGCGCCACACCCAGCGAGGTGATTCGCGAAGAACGGCTGCGATTGGCGCGCGAGCGCCTGCGGAACCCCGCATACCGCCAGCGCAGCATCACCGATATAGCGACCGGCTCGGGTTTCGACTCTGTCAGCAGCTTCACCAAGGCATTCCACCGGCGCTTCGGCAGCACCCCCGGCCAGATCCGTGAGCGCCGGGAAAACCGGTCCGTCCGGCCCCCAACTGGCAACCAGCT
>NZ_BAFV01000104.1 GCF_000308515.1 Nocardia carnea NBRC 14403
CGTCCCATTGGCCGAGGCCTGGCGTTCGGGCGCCAGTGATTGGAGCGATGACCAGCGAGAACGTTTCGCGAACGCTCTCGATATCCCGCAGTTGATCGCGGTCACCGCCTCGTCGAACCGGTCGAAGGGCGATATGGATCCGGCGCAGTACCTTCCGCCGAATCAGGCCTATCGGTGTACGTATTCGCAGATGTGGGTTGCGGTGAAATCGTCGTGGAGGCTGACGGTCCAGCAGGAGGAGAAAGACGCGCTCGCCCGGGTCCTGCAGGACTGCTGACCACCGAGCGCGGCTTGGCCTGTCACCGTTCGAAGCCCTGATTTCGTCGAGTGATTGAGGGCGCCCGGTAGGGAGTCGGGGTGGGGGAGATGCCTGTGTTTCGGGAAGAAGCAGGCGTGCGGCGCGGCCGTGGCGGTGGTTGGGTCATGTGTCGGTGTGCGCGCGCGTTGGCTTGCTGGAGTTGTGAGAAGGCGTAGTTGTAGAGGCGTTCGAGTACCCATCGATCGTTGGTTCCGGCTTCGAGCGCGTCGATCTGCTCGTAGAGTTCGCGCAGCGTGACCCGGGCCGGGACGATGTCTGTACCGGTGTACGAGCGCCGGAACTCCGAGGCGACCTGCAGGAGCTGGCGTTCGGTCTCGGCGTGCTGGGTGCGCTGTGCGGCGGTTCGGTCGCGGACGGCGGCTGCGCTGCGTGCGTCGAGGTAGATGTAGAGACGCCGGGGCGCCTCGTGTGCCAGCTGTTCAGGGTCGAGTTGCTGAATCCGCGGTGCCAGGAGCTCGACACTGTCGCGGATCTGTCGCAACTGGGCGAGGGGTGGTGAGGACACCAGTTGCTCGGTGAGGTGCAGCAGTTGCTGTTCGAGCTCGACCATGAATGCCCCCGAATCATCGACTGACCGCAATCGTATCCGGGGGGATCCCCGCAGCGGGACAGATGAACGATCGTTGGGGTTCGAGATCGCACGGAAGCGCTGGGAAGCGGAGGTGGTCGGGATGGGCGAGGTGGAGATTCGGGGGCTGCCGGACCAGGTGCTGCGCGCCCTGGAACAGCGGGCGATCGGCCACAACCGGAGTATCGAAGCCGAGGTCGCCGCGATTCTCATCGAGGCGCTGGTGCCAGATATCCGTTTGGGGTCGATGCTCACCGAGATCGGCAGGGAAGTCGCGTTGACCGACGAGGAAATGGCCGGATTCGACCGCGATCGCGGTCCTGCCAGGAGCTCGATCTCTGATCTCACCCGGCCACGCACCACGGCTGCCTGGATTCGGCTCGAGTAACCTGGGATTCACAGGGTTTCGGGTCATTCGAGTGTGGGGCAGGAGCCGCCGGCGTAGCGCAGTTGGGCAGGGGGTATCGAGACCGGCCGGGCACCGCGGGCGGCAGCGATGACCGCGGTGATGCAGGCTGCGACCAGTTCGGGTTGGTCGGTGGCGATGTGGTGGCCGGCCCAGTCGGCGACGACCAGCAGCGCCTCTTGGTCCAGGGAGGCCGCGAGGCGGTGTTGTCCGTCCTGCCATTGCGCGTCGAGTTGTTCGGGTGTGCGGGGTGCGTATTCGGCTGCTTGGGTGGGGGTCAGTCGCATCCATCGTCCTGGTGCGCTGGCCAGGACCACTGCGGGAACTGCCGGCATTACGGCGGTGTCGAGTTCGGTGATCGACCCGGAGATATCGAGCATCGACGATCCGGGGCTGTCTTCGCCGCCGTCACGTTCGGGCCACCCGGTTTCCGCGAGGTGCTGTCTGGTCGTGCAGTCGACGAGGACCAGGCCGGCTATATGGTGTCCGTGTCGTGCGGAGTACATCCTCGCGATCAGCGCGCCGAGTGAATGCCCGACGACAATATGAGGCGAGGCGACCTCGAAGGTGTCCAACAGTGTTCGGAGTTCGTCGGCCAGCGCGCCCACGGTGCGTGGCTGGCCGACCAGATGCGGCGGCAGTGGGCCACTACGCCCGATTCCGGCCCGATCGTAGGTCAGGACTGTGTGCAGATAAAGCCTCGGCAGGACCTGGTCCCACTGGTCCTGTGCGGTTCCGAGCGCGTTGATGAAGACCACCGGTACCGAGTCGTCGTCTCCGGACGTGATCGACACGCTCAACTGGTAACCGATATCCACCGTCTCGAAGCGCTGCACCGACAACACATACCACCGCGGCCAGGCCCACGCCGCCGACACCGGGGTAAAGGGAGGGTCTGCGATTGCTTCGGCGTGGGATTCTGGGAGCTGTGACCGACCCTGTGCCAGTGCCCTGCCCGATCGTCGCCACGGTGACTCCGTTCCAACGTTCCGGCCACATCGATGTCGCGGCGCTGGGCGACTACCTGGGCTTGTTGAAGGCGGCGGGTGTCGACACTGTACTGGTCAACGGGACCACCGGGGAGTTCGCGAGCTTGACCGTCCACGAACGCATCCGGGTTGCCGAGTATTGCCGGAGCAAGTGGCGCGGTGTCCTGGTTGCGCACGTGGGTGCCTGCGCCATCGGTGATGCCGTCGAGCTGGCGCGCCACGCCAGCGGCGTTGCCGATCTCCTGGCCGTGATGAATCCGTTCTTCTTCGCCCAGGCCCCAGAGGCCGGAATCGGGGAGTACTTCCGGGCCGTGCTGCCGCACTGCGACCGGCCCACGCTGCTGTACAACTTCCCGCGCCACACCCAGGCGCCGATCCCGGCGCGGCTCGCCGCCCAGCTGCTGGCCGAGTTCCCACAGATTGCCGGCATCAAGGATTCCGGGAAGGACCGCGGTCTGACCCGCGCGTATCAGGCGCTCGGACCAGGGTTCCGGGTCTATCTCGGAGACGACCGTGCCGGTGCCCGCATCGGCGAGATCGGTGCCGCCGGTGTAGTAACTGGTGCCGGCGGTCCAGTTGCCGAGCTGCCGGTGGCGATCGCCGCGGCGACGGCAGCCGGTGAGGTCGAGCGCGCCCACACCACGCAAGGTGAGTTCGACTTCTACACCGACGCCCGCAAACGGTTGCCGATCAGCGATATCGCCTTCGCGAAAGCCGCGGTGTCGGCTCGGCTTCCCGGGTTCCCGACACAGGTCCGGCCGCCGCTGAGCGCGGCGTCACCGGATCAGGCGAAGGAAATCCACGAGGTGATGGCCGCGCTGCTGCCACGGCTTCGCGCATCTGGCTCCTGCGCCTGACGGTTCAGTTGTCGATCACGAGATCACACACGCTGCGGGCGAGTTCACGGATCCCGGAGTCGAGAACACCGGACTGGTAACCGTGCCAGTCGGTGAGTTTGGGTGCATCGCGGGCGGAGTTCCGTGTGATCATTCGCCGTTTGATCTGTTCGGCGGACGAATCGATCCATATGGTCACGACCGGCACGGAAGCCTCGGCCCCCGCGTGGTCTCGCAGGAAGAACCCCAGTGACTGCCCGGCGTCGGCTGCTGCGCGGAGGGTCGAGAGGAACGGGGCGTCGAGTATCACCGGGTGGCGTTGTGCCACGGTCAGACCGCTGCGGATGAGGCTGTCGTAGATCCCGGGCGCGACGACCTCGCGGTAGGTGTCGGAATCACGATCGAACGGGTCACCGGTCAACCGGCTCATGATCGACTCTTCCAGCATCGGAGCGAGCCTGTCTTTGTCCAGCACGACCGCGCCGGTGCGTGCAGCGAGGAACCGTGCCGCCGAGGACTTACCGGACGCAGGGAACCCGCAGATCACCAGCACACCGGTTTCCTTGATCGGTGCCGCCGCCCGGTCGAGCCGGTCACATACCGCCGCGGGTAGGGATGCTGACTGCTGTACATCGGTCACGTCCGAACTTCATCACATACTCGCCGCTGGCGTCGACGTGCGCCACTGCAGGCCGGACCGCTGCGATATGTCGGCCAAATATTCGGGCGCTCAACAGAGCACGGCTATGGCGCTGATCGGGTCAGCGGCGTCCGGTCCTGCTGTTCGACGATGGGGGATGGCGGTTTGCGTCGAGGGTGAGGGTGATACTCGGCAGCAGTCTGCTGTTCCGTTTGCGTTGCGCCCGAGGGGAGCTCACAGTTATGACCGCCGAGACCACCGCTGAGCCGATTGTGTATGCCGCCGATATGGCGGGAAAGGTCGGATTACAGCGTTGGCAGTTCGAGCGTGCCGAGGAGGCGGGGATGTTCCCGGCGCGGGGCGACCGGTACGGGTATCTGCCCGACCAGGTCGAACGGGTGCAGGAGCTGGTGCCGGCGGTGATCGAGCGGTTCGGTGAAGAACACCCGGTCGGGGCGTGGCGGTGCGCGCAGCGTCTCACCGCGCGGCTGGGCCTGAACGTCGACGGTCACGACATCACCGTGCTGGCCGAGGCCGGGCACCTGGAGCTGGCGTGGGTATTTCACGACCGGGGCGCCGACCATGATCTGTACTGCCCGGCCGCGGTCGACCGGCTCACCGCGGAGGTGGTCGCACCGGTCGTGGCGGCCCGGGAGCAATTCATGGCCGAGTCGATCGATTCTTATGCCGCGGCCAAAAGGCTGAAATGGGAGCCTCGCGACCTCACCCGGGTCGCGGCCGAACGTGGCGTGGTCAAGGGCATGTTCGGCCGCTACCGTCGCGCCGATATCGAGGCGATGGCCGCCGATGAGGACCTTCATGCGCAGGTCCGTGCCGACAGGCTGGTCACCGCCGATGATGCGGCCGATCTGCTGGACTGCGCGCGGCGCCACTTCGATATCGCGGTCGAGGCGGGATGGATCTCTGCACGTAAGCACCATGAGAAGCAGACCGGTCGCAGATCCTCGGTGATGGTGCCGCTATATCGCACCGGCGATGGCCTGGCCCTGCTGGAGTTGCCGGATGTGGACTGGGAGGCGGTTCACGCCTGCCCCAAAGGCGAGAAGTCGCCGCTGCTGAGAATCGTCGGGGGCCGGCGCGCTACTCGCGCTCAGATCATCCGCGCGTTCCTGCGAGACTTCGGCGCCGAGCACGCCATCGAAATGTGGGCCTGGTGGCTGCCGGGCCGCGATGTCTGGGAGATCGACTGGGAACGCCACACCGACGGCCCACCAAAACCGATGTCGAGGCCGCGATCCGCACACGCCCCGCAGTACGACCCTTCCTGGCGGATATGCAGCTGTCCAGTGCGGCCGGCGCAGCGATCCGCTTCGCCCGCGCCATGCTCGAACCCCGCACAGCGGTCATCCTCGACACCGAGACCACCGACCTCTACGGCGCGATCTGCGAGATCGCGGTCATCGACGCAGCTACCGGCAAGGTACTGCTCGATACCCTCGTCAATCCCGGGATCCCGATCGAACCGGACGCTGCTGCCGTCCACGGCCTCACCGACGCCGAGGTCACCGCCGATGGTGTCCCGGATTGGCCGGCCGTGTACCGGAAACTGTTGCGCGTCACCAAGAACCGCACAATCCTGGCCTACCACGCCGACTACGACCGAACGGTGATCACCGCCGAATGCGCCCGTCACGGCATGACTCGCAGCCGCTTGACCGACCCGGCGCACTGGGCCGATGTCATGATCCCGCGCTCCGACCACGCCCACTCCCACTGCCGGCTACCCAATGGAGGCGGCCACCGAGCACTCGGCGACGTCCGCAGGACCCGGGAACACCTGCTCCGGATGACCGCCCCCTGAGCTCCCCGGACTCTCTCATGGCAAGCCACAACACGGCCAAGTCCAGGTCTGAGGCCCGCAACGCGCCGCCCGCCGAGCTATCGACAACCCGGAAGGGCGCTGCACCGGGATAGCGATGGCTGGCCTTCTACCGAGGGGCTGCGGTCCAGGTCAAAAGGGAATGAGATCGCCGGTGCGGTGATTCTCGATGTCTGCGAGCCGATCCAGCAGTTGGCTGGGCGACAACGACCGAGGTGCCGGACCCGCGGTGCGGAATTCTACTTTCCATACGGGCTGATGATCGACCTTGAGCCGGTAGCTGATGCGTGTGCCGAGCGTGTGTAGGTAGTCAGAGACCGGTACACCCTGTAGGTGCCCCGATCGTCGTGGTGCGGTCGGAGGATGCGGGACCGACGGCGGCCACCACCACTGGGCGTAGCGCCGCGGGGAGAACTCGGGCGAGGTGACTCGACACCACCCGCGTTCCTCGAGTAGCGAAACGGTGTCGAGAGCTGGTTCGAGTTGCAGGACAGGAATGTCATCGCCGTAGCGGTAGTTCTCGATCCGCTTCAGGTTGCCTGCGGTAAACAGCGTTTGCCATTCGATGCTGACCTCGTCGCTGCCGCGGCCGGCCCACCACACAGCGATGAAGCGGTGCTCCGGGTCCTGGTCGGCGAACACAGCTCGAGTCCACTCCAGCGTCGTGTACTCGGCCACATCGTCGACCTCGGCCGCTTCAGGAACCCGAGATCCAGGCAAATACCAGGCCACTACTTCTGCGTCGGAGTCAGGGCACAACCGCCAGCCGAACTTCTCGAGACCCACGGAGAGCGACTCGAACTCGGCGATGTCCGCGGCAACGAGGGCGCCGAACACGCCCTCGATATCGGTGACATCGCGCGCCGCGAGGCCGAGGAACGCTTCAGGGACGCTCGCGCCGGCGGTGTCGTAGTCGACGTACAGCGCAGGTTTCCCCGGTACGTACCGCCACCTCGTATCAGACGTATGCCACAGCGCCACAGACGAATTACAGCACGCGGTCACCGCGTGGTGTCTGTCGAGCTTTGCTCGGGGGTGGGCAGGACTCTGTCGAAGCGATGTGTCCTGCTCGGCTCCCCATCGCGAGTGCCGAGTCGGGGTTATGGGCTGCGGCGGCGCCTGGCGGCAGGTGTCGCGGTGCGGGCGCCGGGCCTATCGTTGTGCAGTATGGCAACAGCAACGATTTCGATGGACGACGCGCTGTTCGCACACGTCCGGGCCGCGGCGGGAGAGGACCTGTCGGGATGGATCGCCAAGGCGTGCCGGCACCGGCTGCTGAGTGAGGGCGTACGTGAGGCGGTCGTCTGGGAACGAGAGCACCCGGCCGAAGCGTCCGCCGCACGGATGGAAGAGGCCGCATGGCATCTGGAGATAGAAGCTGAGCGGGAGGTCCAGTATCTGGCCGACCAGGCGTGGTCGGAGCGCGGTGGCCCCGGGGATGGTCCGACCGCCGAGGAGCGGGCCGACGCCGAACGTCGGGCTCGCGCGCTGTTCGAACAGGCCGACCGGCGCCTCCCGGAACAGCACCAGCCCGGTGGTGGGCAGTGAACCGGCCGAGCTATCCGTGCCGACAGCCGAGCAGGTGCAAGCCTTCATGAGCGACCCGGACGTGACGTGGGAAGACGCTGCTTGTGTGGGCGGCCGTTTGCGGGATCGGTAAGCGCGGCACGCAGCGTCGCCAGCTCGGAGACATTGAGCTGATTCGTGAAACGAGGATGTCGGCCTGCGCGATAGCAACGAAGGTCGGCGCTTCCGCAGCTACGGTACGCCGTTGGCGCAAGGCGATCCTGATTGGAGAAGCGGTAGTGAAGGACCTCATGAAGTTGTTCGATGTGGCCGCCAAGAGCGGCTGGGCGGTGGGTTCGGGCACGGTCTCCGACGTGACATTCACTGCCATGTGTAATCGTTGGGAGTCCGTCCCCATCCGTGCTGGAGAGCCCGGCATCAAGGAACTCACGCCTACCCCGCGCGAAAGAGCCGCCCCTCGTTCGCTTAGCGCGAGATATGGACTGGGACGGCAGCCACTACATACTGATGGCGCCCACCTTCGTCATCCTCCGCAATTTGTCGTACTCTGCGCGAAAGAACCGTCCAAAACCCCAACTCGATTGTGGCGGAGTCCGCAAGGAGTCCATCGTCCGGAAGTTTTGGTGAGTGGCATCTTTTTGGCCGACTCGGGTTCGGACACTTTCTTGACCACGATCTACGACTATGACACCGGAATCCTACGCTACGATCCTGGGTGCATGTCGCCGTGCGATCAACGAGCGCGCGATGCAGAGAAATACCTCATTGAAGAATTCGGTGCCTCTCGGATTCATTCGTGGGACTCCGATGATCAAATACTCGTAATCAATAATGCAACTACCCTTCACGCCCGCGAAGAAGTGCAGGAGGGCGACGAAGAACGCACCCTTACTCGGATTGCATTCAAGACGGACAACAAGAAATGAGCGACGTATACGATGCGCGCTCCCTGTGGATGAAGTCTCGACTTTTCATCAATCATGCAATGGACGAGGACGATCCCCGCGATTTCGATGAACGCGCGCTCTGGGCAGCGCTAGCGCTCGAGCTCTTAGCTAAGGCAGCCCTCTCCAGGCACTCGCCTGTTCTAATTGCGACTCCAACCGAAGAAGGTAACCATATCCTGATTGCCAGCGGATTGATTTCCGGGGATGCGAAAGGGTTTAGTTCGGTAACTGCGAAGACGCTGATCAAGCGCTGCGCGGCGGCTTTTCCTCCTTTCAGCGAAAAAGAGGCATCAACCATTACTCAGGCGCGCAACAATTATTTACATGGCGGCAGCCCCAAGTTCGCGCCCATCCCACCGACTGCTTGGTGGCCGAGGTACTGGGCGCAGGCAATAATACTGGTTAATGCCCAGGATAAAAGTCTGGAAGATCTCGTCGGTCTTTCACGAGTTCCGATTGTTGAAACTCATCTCGCGCAAAACAAGAAGAATATCGAAGACCGTGCGGAGATGCTCGTGGCGAGAGCTGTGCAGCGGCTCGCACAATATAAATCTGGTGACCTTCCTGCAAAAATAGCTGCCGAATGGGTGAAGCCCACCACTCTCACTGCCGGGCTCACGTACCGGGCTGAAGCAGATTGCCCAGCGTGTGGCTCGACAGGCACAGTCGAAGGGGACCAGATTACGGATGTCGACCGACAGTACGACCAACTCAGTGAGGATTATGCCGAAGTAAGGATTGAGTTGACGGTCGCCTCTGACTACTTCAGTTGCCCGAGGTGCAGGTTAGTCGTTGACGGATGGGAGGTGGTGAAAGCCGCCGGAGTCGATGAACAATTCATCTCGGCTGGCGACCATATCGACTTCGACGAGGGTGAGTACGGAAACGATTAGAGGTCGCGCGCCCCGGCAGCGATAGCTACCTGGCGATCACGCCTGTCTGCTGCAGCGATCAGGAAGGGTCGCCGAGCAGTGACGCACTCGCGGCGGTGGTTTCCCGGATCTTGACCTCCAATGCGTCGAGCAGGTCGTCGAGTTCGTCGTGGGCCGGCCGGTCGCGCCATCGGGCGGCGATCCCTCGGTCGTAGTAGCCGGGGTCGAGGTTGATGGGTTCGACGACCGGCGGCGCCGGCACTTGCTCTGGGATCGGTGCGGTGCGGGGGCGGTTGCGGTGCCGTGGCGGGTTTCCCGATAGGTGCGCGGCGGCGATGGCGGCGGCCGCGGTGGGGTGGAGCGGGTGAAGCCGTCCGATCGGGGCGTGGCCGGCGGGGTACCCGTAGGCGTCGAAAGCGGTGAGTAGCGGTTGTGTGGCCCACTGGGAATCGAAATCTGCTGTGGTGAGGGCGTTCTCGGTGAGTTGTTCGGCGAGGATCGCGTGCCCGTAGCCGCGGGGGGCGAGGTTGGTGACGGCGGCCCACCGGCGCAGGATCTGGACCGGGCACAGCAACGGCTCGTCCGGCCGGGCCGGCAGGGCCAGTATGCCGTCGTCGACGATCACCGCGGTGTCGTTGACCTGGATCTGTTCCTGGCGCAACCCGGCCAGGCGAGGGAACGACAATCCGCCGGCGGCGAGAGTGAGAAGGACGGCGTCGCGGCGTCCGAATAGTCCCCGAACCCAGCCGCTCACCGGGAGTTCGGTGAGCGCGGTATCGACGGCGGTGCGGGTGCGGGCCCGGCGGGCGGCGCGCTCCGGGTTGTAGAGTTCGCGGACGCGTTCGGCGCGGCCGGGCGCAGGTAGTCCGGCGCACCGGTGCGCGGCGTTGATCGCGGTGACCCGGCCCCGTTGAGTTGCTGGGCTTTTCGGATTGGCAACCAGATAGGCCACGACCACACCGGGTAACGCGGGCCAGGACGGCAGGCGCCGGGCAGCGCACCAGTCGTCGAACTCTTCCCAGACGGACCGGTACCGCTCGGGCAGGTCGACCAGGTCGGGGTTCGGGGTGGTCACAGGGGTATCCGATTGGCCGCGTTGTTGCGGTAGCCGGGGTTCTGGTCGTAGCGCAGCACGGTTTCGACGCGTTTGTGCCCGGTCTGACGCATGATGTCTGCGACCGGTACACCATCGCGGCGCAGTTGGGTGACGAACCCGCCCCGCAGTGAGTGCCCGGCGATGAGGGCGATGCGCTCGGGCGCGAAACCTGCTTGCTCGCAGCGTCTTTTCAAGACGTCCTTGATCGTCTGATCGGTGATCGGACGGCCGGTGTCGGCCGGCAGGTTGCGGGTGGCCTTGGCCACGCCCCGCCACACCGCAGCCTTGGTGCGCTGCTGGGTCGGCAGCTCGCGCTGACAGTGGTGGACACCGGGATCGCCTTGCTCGAACTGGGCCAGCAGTTCGATGACGGCCTTCCGGGACGCTCGGATCTGGTTGTCGACGGATTCTTTCCGCCGGACTGCGGCGGCGATCGCGGTGTCGTGGACGGCCAGAAGATCGAGCCAGTCGAGCAGGGTGCACCACGGGCAATACCGAGGATCGTTGCTGCGCGGCAGATGGACGTATTCGATCGTGGTCCGGGAGGTCTTCGACCCGCGGATCCGCATCCGGATCCATTTCTGATCGGGATCGTCCTCGTCGGCGACGACGGTCAGGTCGCGGAACTGGATAGCGGCGATCTCGGAGCGGCGGCGCCCGGAGTAGAACCCACACACGATCAGCGCGATATCCCGGCACGCGGCGACTTGGGCCTTCCAATCGTTGTCGGCCGCATGGGCGGTGATGCAGTCGACGAGCGTGCTCACATCGGCGGCGAGCAACGGGCTGGCGCGCTGGGCTTCTTGACCGGCCTCGGTACGGTGCGCATCGATCGAGACCAAGGCCTTCCGCACCACCGGCGCAGTGGTGGGGTCGGGGTGTCCGGCATCGAGGTGGGCATGACGGATCGCGGCCGCCCACATTCCCAGTGTCGAGGTCGGATACCGGTAGAGATCCTCGTCGCGCTCATCGCGTAGGGCTTCGGCTTCGGCGAGGAACGCCGCGACTGTCTCCGGCTCCGCGGGCAGCTCCCGATACCCGTGCTCGGTGCACCACTCGCGGAATCGCGCGACCGGCGAGTGATAGGTGCGGGTGGTGTTGGCTGCGGTCCCGTCCGCCAGCAGGGCGTCGAGTAGCGCCCGGTGCCCGGCGTTGAGGAGGTCCTCGGCCGCCCTTTCCTCGGCGGTCACTGCACGTAGCGCGGTCCCGGTCCCGGTACGCCGGACCCCGGAATCGGCGCCGGAGACTGCGTGTTCGGCAGGTGTCGATACCTGCCCCAGTTCTGTCACTGTGACACTCCTTTTGGCGTCAGTGGATTCGGTGGCGAGCCGGAACCGGATCGCCCGGCCGCGACGTTCACGCGTCCACCTCTCGGCCGGCCCGGCGGGGCGCTGCCCGGCGGAGTGGGTTCCGAGGCGGTCGGGTCCTGGGGCGCCTCGGCACGGGCTCGGGTGTAGACCCGCACGCCGGTGCCGCGCTGGTTCGGATACGGGCGGCTGGTCCCGGTGACCTCGACACCGGCAGCGGCGAGCATGTCGAGCAGTCCGGTGGTCTCGGCGGGCTCGCCGGAGAACCGCACCTCCACCGCGCCGTCGTAGTCTGCCGTTTCGACGCGATCCGGTGTCCGCGGCCGCGCGCCGCGACGGCCGGTCATCGGGAGACCGTCCTCGGCCGGTGGCGCAGGTCGGCAGGGCAGCGGATCCAGTACGCGCGGTCCTCAACGATCGCGGGAACGAGATCATTGACGGCGCCGCGGATCCCGCCGACCACGACGATCCCGCTACGGCGCCGCTGCGAGTGCCGGGCCCGGTCGCGCCACTCCCTGCCGGTCGGCAGGGTTCCCGTATATAGGGCGCTGCCGTCGGGCGCGGTGATGGTCAGGCAATCGTCGGCGGTCAGCACCGCTTGCCAGCCGGGGCCGGGCGTCCCGGACAGATCGAGGTCGTGGCGCAGCGGCCGGGCGCCGGCGGCGCGGACCGCGCGGTCGAGCAGGTCGGCCGCGAGTAGCGATCCGTCGTCGCCGACGACGGTCACCGTGCCATGGTGCACGAGCGCGATCATCGCCTCGCCGGCCATGGTGATCGTCTGCGCCGACAGCGTTTCCGCGGCTTCGGGCACCCCGGCCTCGGGGTTCACCACGTAGTCGGGTACCTGCACTCCGGTTGCCTTCCTGGTCGAAGCCCACGCCTGAGGGAACCGTCCCCCGCAGACCTGCCTGATGCGCGCCCCCTGAGCCGGTCCGGAGACGCGAGGAGAAGCGTATCGGCCGGCACCGACATTGGAGTATCGTTGCTGGTCAAGGAGAAATTGTAGCCGAAAAAATATGTGTGAGCTGGGATTTAACCACTTTAGTCAACGATAATGCACCCTTATCGTTGGTGAAAACCCAAAACATCAATGCAAGTGGGCAGGACACGCGCTGAGACTCGTCATTTCGGTGTCAGTTGGCGACCCGGGGATTCGTCATACGTGTCAGTAGCGTTCGTCACTGGATGTCAGTAGATGGCTGGTCAAGGGCCGATTCCGGTGTGGCGGAGCGCGACGAGAAGCATGAGAGGCGACACGAAAGGTCAGTGGTCTGACCTGCGGAAACGACAGCTGTGTCAGTAGCGTGCGACACGGGGTGTCAGTAGCGGGTTCGATGTCGATACGTGCCGTGACCTGGGCTGCGAGACTGTGGGCATGACCAGTTCTGAGCTTCCCGCGGATATCGTGAAGATCGCCGAGTTCCTGGCCCGCAATGCCGAACTGTCCGGCGGGGCGATGAAGTGGAACGAGGAGGCCAAGACCAAGGCTAGCATGATGAACGAGCCGGCGCGGTGGGTTTCTGCTCGGGTCTCGCCGCAGGCGTTGGAGACCGCATGTTGTGAGGCCGGGCTCCCAGCAGACGACGCCGCCACGGTCGGAGAGTTTCTGCGGAAGGTCCACGGGGGCAAGCGACTTGTCCCGAACAGTCAGTACCGGACCTTCGAGTTCGCGATCCCTTCGATCCGGTGAACTGACGGGCCGGCGCAGGCTCGCGTAGGGAATGCTCGGCTATGAGGCTTCCGACGAACCCTGCTACGAGCAGCATCGCGGACACGGCGCACGATCAGCCAGGCGGTTACCCGGTCAGGCTAGGAAGCGAGAGCGGTGTAGGGAATTGCGGCAACGTCGGCATCGGGAATCCATTTCCCGGGAGCCGGATCTTGCACCGCACTGGGGGTATCTCACCGGTGTCCACGCTTCTCGCCGCAGGCGATGGCTCGGGCGACCCCCTGGACTGCTCCTATGGCCGATCCGGCTTTGCCTGCATACAGCCTCGTTCTCGCGATCACCGACGACTGGGATCCGCTCCGGAACCACCTACTGGACATGTCCACCATCGGCGCTCCCATAGGCAGTGCCCTCGTCTCGATCTTCGGTGCCACGATCACACTCGCCCTCGCCGGGGCGCTGTCGACCCGGGACCGCCGAAGCCTTCACGGGCATAGCTGAGGTGTCAGCTCTGCGGGGACATCCTGGGTCCACCTCTCGGGTGCCGATGTTCGCTTCCGCCAGGAGCACAAGAATGCAACAACATCGACCGTGAACCCTGTGTCCCAGGACCGTGCAGGCGCTCCGGCTGTAAGAACGCTGAGTGTGTAACCATCACGGCTGAAGGCCATCACGTCGATAGGACCTCCAGGAAGGTCGCCAATTTTGCGACGGGTGGGGATATCCCATAGAGATATGCCATTGCTTCCATTGGTGGCGAGGATGTCGCCCTTGGGGTTGAAGGCCATCGAGCCGGCGGCGCCCGTGACGGGGATGTCACCGATCTTGTTGCCGGTGGCGGGGTTCCACAGTTGGACACCATCGCCATAGCTGATGGTGGCGAGGATGTCGCCCGTGGGGTCGAAGGCCACCGAGCGGACGGCGCCCGTGACGGGGATGTCGCGGATTTTCTCGCCAGTGGCGGGGTTCCACAGTTGGCCACCATCGCCGGTCTTGATGGTGGCGAGGATGTCGCCCGTGGGGTTGAAGGCTATCGAATAGACGCCCGTGACGGGGATGTCGCGGATTTTCTCGCCAGTGGCGGGGTTCCACAGTTGGACACCATCGCCGCGGCTGCTGGTGGCGAGGATGTCGCCCGTGGGGTTGAAGGCCACCGAGTAGACACCCGTGGCGGGGATGTCGCGGATTTTCTCGCCGGTGGTGGGGTTCCACAGTTGGACATCGCTGTTGGTGGCGAGGGTGTTGCCAGCGGGGTTGAAAAGCTCCCCCGTAA
>NZ_BAFV01000103.1 GCF_000308515.1 Nocardia carnea NBRC 14403
CGAGTGGCCGATGCGCCGATCCTCAGGGGATCAGAACGCTGTCAGTGCGTCGATAGATACTGCCCGACATGACGGGTAGAGCGGACTGGGCACTTGAACTGGCGCTGGAACGCGTCCTACAGGAGTCCGAGTCATTAGAGGTCACGAGCGCCACCGGCGAAGCCTTGCAGTACATGCGTAGCGGAAACGGGCGTCATCGCAGGGGTGGGAAAGGGTTGGTCCATCGGCTGGAGATGGCCCGGCTCAGGGCCTCCGAGGAGTCCGAGTGGCGGGCACTTCACCTCCTGCAGGATTGTCACGATTACTGCACGGGTCGAGCTCTGAAGCCAGAATTCGAAGAGCGATTACGCTTGTTTGAGGACGGTGCCCGTAGTGAGGCTAATCGTGGATACGTCTCGATGATTTTCGAAGTTGCGGTTCGGGCTTTAAAAGATGTCGGGCAGCTCGTGCTGGATCGAGATGAAATCCAAACTGCGGAAGATTTCCTCAATGGCCTTGTGTCACAGCTCGAAGACGGCCGGTTTGTCCATGCTCCGGCTGACCGTCCTGGTCGCTACAGAATTGTGCGTGGGACAGCAGAGATGGCCGTCTGGTTGGACCGTATCTTTCGCAATCGCTTGGACTTCGAAGATCCTGCCGAGGCTGCTCGCAGAGTCGTGATGTCTCCTGAAGCGATGACTGTGCTGGCGAATGAAGACGCGGGAATTCACCTTCTCAAGGCTGCCGAACTCAAGCGAAAGTCATCGATTCTGCGAGGGGTTCGCGGAGTCATAGAAGATGCCACCGCGACAGAGCATGACCTTCAATGCGCCTTACAAGCACACCCTTGGATTTTCGGAGGGCATTATATCGGGGCTGAAATCCGACGCCGTTTGGTTCCTGGCGACGAGATCGACGTTCCCTTGATTCGTTCGGATGGCAGCCTTCATGTGGTCGAATTGAAGAAGGCGAGGGGAGCCCAGCCGATTGTGAAACGGCACCGCGGTTCCTGGGTTCCGACTGCCGCTGTTCATGATGCAGCCGCCCAAGCCATCAACTACCTGGTGGGGCTCGACGAGGACCGTGTGCGTATCCGCCGCGAGTTCGGCATCGAGACGCGTCGCTCCAGTGCACTGGTATTGATTGGTCACCCAGCGATCCACCCGGAAATTCCAGAGGAGACCATATGCGAGGTACTCAGAACGTTCAATTCGCATATGAGTCGAGTCGAGGTTCTGACCTACAAGGAGCTGATCGACAGCGCGGAACGGGTACTTGGGTACGACTCCGACTCAGCCGCACTGTAATCAGAGGCAGGTCGAAGCAGTATCCCCCGCTTGCCGGTCATCAGCCTGAAGGTGAGTTGTGCACTGCCTAGCGTATTTTAGAGACAGTGCGGCATCCGAAGGATGTCAATTTCCTCAATTGGCGGTAATCCGTCGTGCCGGATCATCCTCGCCTGGTGTAGTGGCGTCCCGGAACGTGCAGGACGGCCCCCGCCCAGCCCCAGCTTTGGCGCTTGCCCAGTTCGATGATCTGAGCGGCCACCGGATCGCACGAGCTTACGGTGTCGATGTGAAGCCCGTCTATGGAAGTGATGCTCGACCGGGATAGTCCTGCTGACGAGTCGGTTCGTCTCTGGTCCACAAGGGTCGTGACCTTGGCTGGCCGGCCGGTGGGCTCGACCGCCATCGGGGGTGACGGTTCGTTCCGGTGTGTGCCATCTTTCGAGATTCGCTGTGCGAGCTTCGGCGTGAGCTGGCATGCTCGAAAGGCGAACTGAGACAAGGGGGATCATGAGCAGGGTGTCACCGGACTGGTATCCCGACCCGCAGAACGAGGGCTTCCTGAGGTACTGGGATGGGCAGGCTTGGACGGCGGATCGGAGGGCCGTGTCCACGAAGCATGCCTCTCCCGGCGCTTCGGACGAGTCGAAGGTTCCGCTGTTCGGGGCTCGCGCCTTCGCGAAGAGGCAAGCAGATGAGCTGGCTGAGGCGCTCGCCGAAAACCGGCGGCTACGTGAAGAGTTGGAGCAGATCGGCGGCCTCGGTGTCGGCGACCTGCAGCGGCTGCAGGCTCAGCTCGAGGCGCAGATCGCCGAGCAGCAGGCAGTGCGGGACGACCTGGTCGAGCAGGTGGTCGATATGCGGGAGCAGCACCTCCTTCAAGAGATCGGGATCTACGAATACCGGCATCCCTTGTCGGACTCCGTCGCCTACCGTGACGAGTTGAGGCGTCTACAGGGCGAGATAAAAGCCCTGGCCCGCCGCGACGGCGGCGCGATAGAGGCACCGAAGGCATGGGTGGTCGAGGGGTCGGTTACCGATGGCCGCAGAATGATCCGCGAGTACTCGAAGTTGATGTTGCGCGCCTATAATGCAGAAGCCGAAAACCTGGTTCGTGGCCTGAAACCGTACAGACTACGCAAGACGCTCGACCGTTTGGACCGGATCGCCGACACTCTCGAGCGGTTCGGCGCGACCATGCAGCTTCGGATTGCTCCTGAATATCACCGGCTTCGTCGTCGCGAGTTGGAGCTGACCGCCGATCATCTCGAATTGCTGGCACGCCAGAAAGACGCGGAGCGCGACGAACGTGAGCGGCTACGAGAGGAACGCCGGGCGCAAGAGGAATTGGCTCGAGAGCAATCGAAACTCGAGCAGCAACAGGAAAGAGACCGCCAGGCTCTTTCTGGCCTCGAAGCTGCGGGGAATGCAGAGACCGATGCCGCGAACGAGCTACGGGGACGGTTGGCGGAGCGGGATCGGGCCATCGCCTCGATCCAGGCTCGGGTGGACGATGTTCGCGCCGGATACGTGTATGTCATCTCCAATATCGGCGCGTTCGGCCCAGATGTGGTACAGATCGGGTTGACGCGACGGTTCCATCCGTACGAGCGGATCAGCGAACTCAGCAATGCGTCTGTGCCGTTCAAGTACGACGTTCACGCGCTGTTCTTCGACAAGGACGCCGCCGGAATCGAAGCCGAGCTCCACCGCCGGCTGGAGGACAAGCGCATCAACAAGGTCAATCGGCGCCGTGAGTTCTTCCGCGTGACGCCCGCCGAGGTTCGAGAACACCTTCGCGAGGTGACCGATGGACTGCTCGAGTTCACCGAGACACCGGAGGCCGATCAATACCGCCAGAGCCGCAATGCCCAGTATGGTCCGGTGCGGCCGCAATCCGGAAGCGAAAACACACAATCCATCCCGCCCATCACATTGACCTGAAGGACGGACAGTATGACGCAATCTGTGGACCAGGTAACCGTCGAAACGAACGGCAGCGCCGACGATCTCTTCCAGCTGCTCGAATGGTTGAACGACAACGATCAGCTGCGCGGCAGGGTAAAGATGCCTGCTGAGAAAGTCCGTCCCGGCCAGATGGGGGGACTGACCGATGTACTGATCGTCGCGGCCGGCGCCGGTGGAGTCGCCACCGCGCTCGCCAGGTCGCTGACCACATGGTTCACTGTCCGGCGGTCCAAGATCGCCGTAACCATCAAGACCGGTACGGACTCCGAGATCACTCTCGATGCAGAACGAGTCAAGATGCCGGAAGTTACGCAAGCGCTGCAGTCCATGCTGGAGCAGCTCGACAACCGGTAGACGCGATGCGGAATCGGAGCGGTTGGCGTGCCGCACTCATCGGGGTGAGCCGGTACGCCGATCCTGAATTCCCGGACATTCCGGCGGCCGGCAACAATGTCCGCGACCTCGCCCGAAGTTTGACCGCGCCGGGGGCGCCGTTCGACGAAGAGCACTGCACTGTGCTCAGCGATCCCGGGCAGAGCACTGAGGTCGGAAAGACCGTGGCTGCCGCGGCGCGTGACGCCGAGGATGTCCTTCTTGTCTACTACACCGGCCACGGTGTGGTGGACCGGCGCGGACGCTTGTATCTGGCCCTTCCCGACACCGACCATGGACAGCCCGAATGGAGTTCGGTGGCCTTCACGGCGCTGCGAGATGAGCTTATGGATAGTCCGGCCCGCGCCCGGATCCTGATCCTGGACTGTTGCTTCTCGGGACGTGCGTTCGAAGCGATGAGTTCACCAGGGGCCGTGATCGGTGGCCAGATCGATATCAGGGGTACCTACACCATCACGTCCTCTGCGAGGGACGAGACGTCACTCGCGCCTGAAGGTCACCGCTATACGGCCTTCACCGGTGCGCTGTTGAGCGCCGCGGCAGATACCGGGCTGACCCTCGATCAGCTCTATCAGAGGGTCGATCGGATGCTGCATCGAAACAACCAGCCCCGGCCGCAGCGACGAAGTGTCAATATCGCGGGCGAGCTACGCCTGTTCACTGCGCCTGGCCCCCAGTCGAACCTGACCGAAGATGTTCCGAAAGCTCCGGGGACGGACGCGAATAGCGAGTCTCTGTTCGAAAGCGCGCAGCACTCGGCTGACCAGGGAGATACTGTCGGAGCAGAAGCTCTATGGAGGCGTGCGGCGGCGCAGGGTCACCTCGGTGCAATGAACAATCTCGCCAATTTGCTTGTCACGCGTAGACAGTCCGCTGAAGCCCTCGACTGGTACCGCAAGGCCGCTGAGGCGGGTAACCCCGAGGCGATGGGTAATCTGGCAAACCTGCTGTATGAAGAACAATTCTTGGAGGACGCCGAGCGTTGGTGGCGGTTCGCAGGAGAAGCCGGGAATGCCGACGCAATGTACAACCTGGCAGTCATGCTCGACAGGACGCTCCGGTTCGACGATGCCATCATCTGGTACCAGCGGGCGGCGGAAGCCGGCCACACCGACGCTATGCACAACATGGCGATTCGGCTCCGCCTCCGGGGGCACATCGATGACGCCGAGTCCTGGTGGCGCAGGGCCGGGCACAAGCGTGCACAGCGCGCCAACGTCAAACCCCGTGGCCCGGTCTCCCAGACGCCGTCCCGGTAAGAATCTGCGCGTGTACGCCTTTGTGTGTGGCGATTCCTGCTGGGGCCTCGCTGTGCTACTCATGCTTCCCGAGCGTGCCCTGCGCGGGATCACTCCTTCTCGGTCGGCTCTCTGCCAGTGTAAAACTGCTCTTCGCTCCAGCGGTCGAAGTGGTAAGTGTGGTCAGGCGTCAACGCCCAGCCCGAGGTGAACAGGTAGAACTCGACGTCGAGATCGTCGAGTATGTCGCCCAGCCATTCGCGCCAGTCGGCCCCACCTTCGAATTCGGGGTAGAGGTCGTCCAGTATTTCGGCTTGGCTGAGGATGAGGTACAGAGCCAATTCCTCCAGCACCGTATGCGCGACCAAGTGGCCGGCGGAGAAACGCGCGCGAAGCGTACTTACAGCGGCCTTCAGCGCATAGACGAGTTCGTAGTCATAGCGGGGAAGGAACTGAGGCGGAAGGTCGCCATCGAGCCACGATGTCGAGAGCTGCCCCAGATGTGCTCCTCGCGGTTCCTTTGCGAGTTCCGTGAGGTCATCGCGGATCTGGTCGCTCACGACATCGCTACCAACCGCGAAGGTCACCGCGCATTCTCGGCCGAAGTTCTTCTCCAGAACGGCAGACCACGCGCGGTGATCTCGATCGACGGTGCGGAGGAAGTCATCATCTGACTTCTGATCGTCCTGCTCCGTTTCAGGGAGCCGGCTCCATCCCAGCGCTTTGCAAATACCCCGAACCTTGTCCGCGCGGATTGCTGCCCCGGACTCGTAGCGACTCCACGACTTCGTGCCGATACCGGCTTTGGCCGCTGCTTCTTCGATGCTGAGATCGAGAGCTATTCGTCGTTCCCGGATTGCAGATCCGAGCTCGACGCTGCCGTTCTTCGTGCGTGGGGGCATCGGTTACTCCTGGTGACTGGTCAGTACCCGGTACGTACTCTACATGGTGTACCGGGAGGGGAGTGTGGATGCTCACCTGGGCTCCGAGCTGAACTATAGGATTTGCTATAGTTTGGCGGTGGGTCAATGGGAGATCTACCAGACCGATGAGGTGGCCGCGTGGATGAACAATCTGCGACGTTCCGATCCCGAGGCTGCCGAGCGGGTCGAAGCAGCTGTCGATGTGCTCGCTGAATACGGGCCGACCCTGGGCCGTCCGCTGGTCGACACGCTGACCGGTTCGCAACTTGCCAACTTGAAGGAGTTACGGCCAAGACAGACGATGATCCGTGTGCTGTTCGCGTTCGACCCGTGGCGGTCGGCGATCCTATTGACCGGCGGCGATAAGACCGGGCAGTGGAAGAGCTGGTATGAGCAGGCGATTCCTCGCGCGGAAGAGCTCTACGCGGTGTATCTGAAGGAACGGGCAGAGGAGGAGGAAGAGCGATGAGTAGCTTCTCCAAATGGGATCGTGAAGGCTATCGCCGCCGCGTGGGCGAGGAGGAAGCCGCACGCCGTCGTCGGTCGATCATGGCCGAGCAGTGGGGCTACCAGCTTGCCGAGGAGCGGAAGCGGCTGGGGTTCACGCAAGCGGGTTTGGCCGAGATCATGGGCGTGAGCCCCGGGCGGGTGTCGCAGATCGAGCATGGCGAGGTCGCGACCGTCGAGGCTCTCGCCGCGTATGTTTCCGCGTTGGGCGGGAAGCTGGAGCTGCTGGCGGATATCGGTGGGCATCTGCTGAAGATGCCGACCGACCCCGCGGCGTGAGGTGACTGTTTCCGACAGCGGCTGCACCGTTGCACCCGAGTGCTACTGCCGGTGGCCCATTCACGATGCGATGATCAGGGCCACCAGATCGTCGCCGCGATCACCAGCAGCGGTAGTCCGATCGCGATGGCGAAACCGACCACTACCAGGGTGCTCATGGTGTGTCCTGCGTGGAGGTCCAGCGTGGGAAGCTGAGACGCGGTAGCACGGTTTCCACGTCGCAGATGTCCAGTACGGCGTCGAGTTCGTGGGGGCTGAGGTGGTCGGGTGCGGGCAGGATCACCAGGTCGGCACCGGCGTTGCGTGCCTGGTCGGCCACGCGTAGCACCGAGTGTTCGCCGGGCCATACGAGGTGGTAGCCGAGTCGGTCGGCGAGGCGGTGTACGCGGTCGCGGTCGGTCTCGGGTGCTCGGCTGATGTCGTGGTCGATCCAGCCGAACGCGATCGAGTGGCTCATGGCGCGATATCGGCGTCGGTGGCGGGTTCCGGGACATCGCGACTGGCGCGGAGCCCGGCCGCCACCCGTCCCAATGTTGCTGTATCGATGCAGTATTGGTCGCGCAACAGCCGGACGGTCGCTTCCATTGCCCGGTTTCGTGCCGGTCGCTTGGGCAGAGGTGGTCGTTCGCGCACAGTGCCTCCTGGGGGGTGTCATGGCGTGCACCCGGCGCCGAGGAATTCCGTGGTCGGCGGCCTCGTATGGTGCTGGCCGGCCTGGTGGTTCGACCCGGCGCCGGGGCTGGTTCAAGCCTCATCGACCGGTGTTCGCGGTCCCAGGGACAGCAGTCATAGAGAACCGCTACGCTTCCGCTAAGTGCGCAGCGACAGGGGGTTTTCGCGTGATCGTGGAGGTTTGGACAAGGGTCGAGGTGCGGGCGCTGCGTGACGCGGCGTTGCGGATGACGCAGGAGCAGTTCGCCGAACAGATCGGGTGGTCTGTTGCGACCGTGCGAAAGTGGGAACGTGCCACCGAATCGCGGCCGGTGCGCGGGCAACGTGCCGCCGACCTCGATAGTTGGCTCGCCAAGCTGAGCCCGGAGGCGATGCGCCGCTTTACGCTCGCCGTATCGTCCACGCGGCCATCAGCGCAAGGACACCTAACCCCTGG
Organism: Nocardia carnea NBRC 14403; assembly: GCF_000308515.1. Taxonomy (GTDB): domain Bacteria; phylum Actinomycetota; class Actinomycetes; order Mycobacteriales; family Mycobacteriaceae; genus Nocardia; species Nocardia carnea. The sequence continues at coordinate 7,682 of NZ_BAFV01000103.1, forward strand.
AAGCATTGGCGATGAGGCAGACGTGAACCGCCGCGAATTCGGTAAAGCCGCGGCGCTTACCGCCGCGACATTGCCGACGCCCAGCCACTCCCAGATCGGCATGGCCGACGTTGAACGTCTGAACGCATTCACGGCGGAACTGGAAGCCGCCGACCAGGCTGTCGGTGGAGCGGGCCTACTGTCCTCCGCCGTTGATACGTTGGAACGTAGCCAGGGTTTGCTGCACAGCAGCGTGTTCGACGCTGCGACAGGCCGAGCGTGGATGTCCGCCGTAGGGGCGCTGGCCGTGGAAACCGGCTGGCTCGCATACGACGCGGATCGAGTCCAGTTGGCGCGGCGGTGCTACTCCGATGCGCTCTCGCTGGCGTCCATGGCCGAAGACGACGATCTGGCTGTCCACGCCTGCATGAATGCTGCTCTGCAATCCATCAGCTTGGCACGCACCGGTCATGCGTCGCCCTCCTATGCACTCGCGTTGACACGCCGGGCTGCGGATCTGGTGCGGAGGAGGCCCGCGGGACGGATACACGCGCTGATCGCAGCCCGCGAAGCCGCGGCGTACGGCACAGCCGGTGATCGGCGAAGTGTGGAGCGAGCCATGTCAGCGGCATGGCGGGAAATGGACAATGCAGCCGAGCATGAGCCGGTGGGAGAGTGCGCTCCGTGGCTGCGGTTCGTCGACCATTCCGAAATCCGATTCCATGAGGCGCGGGCCTGCACTGACATAGGCAACCACAGCCGAGCGCTCGTCCTGCACGAGGTCGTTGCGGGCGAGCCGGCAAGCGCTGGTAATGCCATGCACGCGTCGGCCTGGTGGTCGGCAGCGCTCGCCCGTACCGGCGACACGAGGTCGGCGGTCGAAGTGGGGACCCTGGTGCTCGAGGCGCTGGAAGGGTGGCTTGCATCGCCCCGGGCACTCAGCGCGCTGAAACCGGTGCGGCAGCGGGCCGACACGGCTTCCGAAGGTGAGGAGTTCCGAGTTCGGTTCGACGCACTCGTTTCCACGAAGGGGACTTCGGTTGATTGAATTCCGCCGTTTCGATCACGTCGGTGCGCGCGAAATGCGCGACACGGTCCAGGACGTCTACGCGCGCGCCTACGCGGAGGCTATCGCGACCGGCGATCCTTTTGAATCGCTGGAGGCGTCGATGAATCGGTTCGACGCTTACCTGCGCGCGCCGGGCTTCGACCTGGTGGTGCTGTACCTGGACGAGGAACCGATAGGGCAGGCGTGGGGGTGGCCGCTCGGCGAGAACACCGCCGGCTGGGGCGGATTGCAGCTCGACGAAGACGATCCAGAATTCACTCGCGAGGACGGGACCCGGACATTCGGGCTCTCGGAGATCATGGTGGTCCCTGAACACACCGGCCAGGGTTACGCGCGGATGCTGCATGATGAACTGCTGTCTGCTCGGCGGGAGAAGCGGGCGACGCTGTTGGTGGACCCTAGAAACGAGCGTGCCTACGCGCGGTATCAGCGATGGGGCTGGTACCGGGTCGGCGTTCAGTGTCCAGGCTGGGCCGGGGCGCCTACCTTCCACGTACTGATTCGCTCTCTTCCGTTTTGAACGGTCCGGTACCGACATCGAGCGGTACACCGCGAAAGTGCGCGACTATGTGCGCTGACAGCCCAATAATCTGGCTCTGCAGAAGCTGCGTTCGGGCGTCGTGACACCGGCCGACCTCGAATCGCTTGAGGAACTGCTGGCCCGCAGCGGTGCCGGCGCACCCGAGGACATGGAACGCGCCGTCGCGAACGCCCAAGGACTCGCCCGTTTCATTCGCTCGCTCGTCGGACTCGATCAGCCGGCCGTGCGGAAGCGTTCGCGGGGTCTCCTTGGCGAACGCACCGCCACTGCCAGCCAGATCGATGTCGTCAACGTCAACCTCGTCATCGGCCACCTCACCCGGCACCGCGGGATGGACCCGAAACTGCTGTTCGAGGCGCGCCGTTCACCGACGCGGTGCCGCAGGGCCAACGCAACTGTTCGCCCACGGGCAGACGACACGACTAGTGCGTCTGATCCGGTCGCTCAGCGACTCGGTGGCTTCGATCGCCTGAAACCCATTGCGGTATCGTCGCGAACCATCGCGGCCGGCAGAGGTGGAGGTGCAGAATACCGCTATGAACGGTCTCTACGACGGTGAATTCATTGGCTACCGAGCCGCATCGAACGACGACCTCGAAACAGCACTCGGTGAGGCAATCGTTGCTATCGATGCGAATGTACTGCTCGATCTCTACCGGTTTCGGCCACGGACCTCGCAGGACCTCATCAAGACCCTGGAAAGTCTGGGAGATCGACTCGTTGTCCCGCATCAGGCACTGCGAGAGTTCTGGCGGCATAGGCAGCGGTCGCATGGCAGCCCTCACGGTGCAACGAAGACAGCCACAGATCTTGTTGCCAAGGGGGGCCGAACCGCCGGAGATGCGCTAACGGTCTGGGCCAAGGCAGTCGGTGTTGACGATGGTGAGCTGTCCGACTTGCTCGCTCGTGTCGATGGTTTCGTCAGCGACGTGCAGGGACGCATCCAGGACTTCGTGCGTGATACGAAATCCGAGCGCGATGGTGACTCGATTCTCGATCAGCTCGAAAGTTTACTGGCGGGTCGGGTTACACCGCCGTTGGCCGACGACGAATGGCTCGAATGTGTTGCGGAGGCGAACCGGCGAATCGAAGCCGAGGTGCCCCCAGGGTACAAGGACGCCCAGAAGCAGGATACCGACTCACCTGAGGGTGGGGCTGGCGACTACCTGGTTTGGTATCAGGCCACTCGGTATGCGCACGCACACGGCAAGGACCTGATCATCGTGACTCGCGACGAGAAGGAAGACTGGTGGTGGCGCCAGCAGTCGACCTTCATTGGCCCGCGTCCTGAACTGAGCGTCGAGTACCACGAGCTATCGGGACGACGGTTGTTCCTGATGTGACCGGCGACGCTGCTGGCTCATGCGTCAGTACTTGCAGTCGAAGTCGACGAAGGTTCTTCAGAGGACGCTGGACGTGTCGCAACCATCGAAGAATCCCAGCCGCCGGAGCTGTGGACGTTGGAGGCTGTATCGGCACTGCTGGAGCGCCTTGAATTCCAAGCACCTGTTCAAGCTGCGGCACTTCGGCTGGCCACCCCTGAACGAGGCGGTCGCGTTCAGCCGCGAAAAGGTCTACGATCTGGGTGATTACGGCGATGAGCGGATGCTGCGTGGTTTCACCCGCCCGTTCCGCAGATTGACCGAAGCGCTGCAATCGGAGGGTGTGATACCGGACGGAGTGGCGCCCATCTTCGTAGCGCGCTACCCGGATGGTGTCAAAGCAACATATTTCAGCGTGCCCAGTGAAGTGCCCGTACTGCTGGAAGAGTTGGCGTCCTCTTCGCCGTCCGGCACTGGCGGGGTCATTGTTACCGACAATTAAATTAACGACTCAGAACACTAGAGTCCGACGGGAGACACCCCTCTCAACCGTGCTGGAGATTACTCCGCAACATTGAGCAATTCGTACCTAACAGCGATATACGCGATTTCGACATCTTTCAAGATCACCCGCTCGTAGGCGAATGGGAAGTTTTCGCTAACACCGTTGGGGGTTCCGTCCGGCTTCGGCTTGGGTTTCCGGGTGATAGGTGGCGCAAGGGCGATCTCGCGATCGGCGAGCTCCTGGGCACGTGAGTAGTGGCCGACACGACCGGTCCAGACCGACCCGTCTTTCATCCTGATTCGTGCGTAAGCGACGGTATGTTCGGGTGCCTCCGACCGCATAACTTCTCGCCAGGCTGACTCAAAAGTCATCTGTCCCTCGTTGTTCCGGTGGAACCACTAGAAAGCCAGGTGAGCGGAGAGGAGCGCGACTGCAGCGAGAGAAACGAGGGTGATCGAGACGCAGTAGCCCCATTCGCCCAGCATCGCGAGTGGTCGACTGGCCGTGGTTACGCCGGAATAATCGAAGTGGATGGGTGCCGCCTGGGTGCTCAGCGGTAAACTGCGATGGGCTCAAGCCAAAGAGCTGGCCCCTTGACCTCGCCATCGTATTGGCTGACCGGCATTTCAAAAGTGGAGGCGGGATCTTCAAACCCTCCGAGTGACTCTCGGATGGCATCTCGCTCAAGCACTGTCACGGGTGCACCCGAGATAAGTCGAATTATCGGATGCCACTCGCCATCGTTTATCACCCTTTGTACTTGCGCCACGATGGTGTAGTAGCCAGAAACAGCACCCACGTCCCCGACTATCCATTCCTCTCCCACCGTCATTGCGACGGTAGGCCCAGCGTCCCCTTCGGGAACGGCGAACAGGCCAACCTTCTCATTTCCTTCGCCACCGACAATCATCTTCATTATTCGGGCTGCGTCTTTCGTGGACTTTAGTTCGGCGCCCTTTTGTGAATAAGGAGTGCCTTGCTGGGCTGCCTGTTCTGCAAACCATCCAAACATTCGGGCGAGGCCATAGATTGACAACACCTCCAGTTCGGCATTCATAACAATCGTGTCGCCTGGTCTTACGTCGACCAGGGCGCCTTCTCCCCAGCCGGTGAACCTTCCAAGGGCTTTCTGCTGTTCAAGCAGCTCGTACCAGATATGAAATATGGAGAATCTCGTCCTGGTCCGGGTCATTTCTTCCTCCATGGTGGAGGACCCCTTCTTGGAAGCTTCCGCTTTTCCGGATGTCCCTCCAAAGCCAAGGCTGCCGCCTATAGATCCGCCACCTTCGCGTGCGGTCACTGCTTTTGAAATTACTTCGTCGACCTTTCCGGCTTCTAGTGCAGAGAGTGAATTGACAACGATTTCGTCATTTAGGTAAAGGAAGCTTTTGTGCAGCGATTTTGATGGACGCTGATAAATTCCCATGCTGGCGATCGTAGCACTGAAATGTGATCTTATCACAATGGCTTTTCTGAGAATTGGCTGACAAATTCAAGTTTCCTACCGGTTAGTCTCATCCTGCCATTTTGTTGTTTAACTTAACTACCTACTAACCCGCGTCCTTCGTCGCGTGTCCCTGCTGGCTGGTGGCCTGCATTGTGTTCCCGCGCCTGTCCGCCGTCAAGGGCCACTATGGCGTCAGCTCCGCTGAGGGCTTCGCCAGCCTTGACTACAGAGTCTCTGCCCGAGAAGAGCGGGCCTTCTCGGGCAGACCGGGTAGCCAGCCCCACCCATGCGCAGACCGCCACTCAGCGGAGCCGCACCGATAGTGCGGATGTGTGAATGCAGCGGCCGTCCTGTGGGCACGTCGAGCTCACGC
>NZ_BAFV01000102.1 GCF_000308515.1 Nocardia carnea NBRC 14403
ATGCATTACGCCAAGACCCGAACCGAGGTCGCCGAACGGGAATTTCTGCGGTTCAAGAAGGTCACCGCCGACGGCCGTGCAACCGAGATCGACCCGCAGGACCTGTTCGACCTGCTGCATCTGGATTACCGGGCCGACCGGATCCTGCCCAATGGCTGGTGCCTGCTACCACCGAAACAATCCTGCACCAAGGGAAACGCGTGCTTGACCTGCGACAAATTCGTCACCGACGCGTCCCACCGCAGCGAACTCCAAAGGCAACTCACCGACACCGAACGCTTGATCGACCAACGCCAACAGCAGTTCACCGCCCGCTACGGCGAACCGATGGACACCGGAAACGTCTGGCTCGACGGCAGACAAGGCGAGGCCACAGCACTACGGAAAGTCCTCATTGCCCTGGACCAGATCGCTGTCCACGACAACGGCGAAGTCCGCGCAGTCCGCGGCGCCGGCACACTCGAACGCCGCCAACCGCTGCGGCCCGACGGCGACAAATCCAAGGAGGAATCCGCATGACGGCCCTGCCCGACCACCTCCGTGCCGCCACGGCGCGTCGGACCGAGCATGCTGCCGAGCAAGCGCAGAAGGCGCTCGCGAGAATGCTCAAGAACAGACAGCCCATCTCATTCACCGCGGTCGCCCGCGAGGCCGGGGTCAGCACCGATTTCCTCTACCGCCACCAGCAACTGCGTCCTCGGATCGAGCGCCACCGCGCCAAATCCGGCATCGGCTATCAGCGCCAACCCGGCGAAGAACCGACCGGATCGTCCTCAGCAGTACGCGCGCTGACCCGAAGACTCGAAGACGAACGGCGAGACCACCGCAATCACACCGCCGAGCTGCGCAAAGCACTCGAAGCCGTGCACGGAGAAAACCTGGAACTCCGGCGCCGCTTGGCCCGATACGAACCGGACTGAGTCAGGTCTGTCGGGCACGGGGGGCCGGGAACATCCGCGAGAAAAGTCACGCGAGCAGTTACCTCAGACCGGTTTCTCGTTCTGCCTGGGTTTCAGGTGTCCAGCATCCCTACAGGACCACCGAGGGCATCGCCGACCCAGAACAGGGCCTGGCGTCGGGTCTGGTGCAGACCTTGTTCCAGATCGGCGGTGCCGTGGTGCTCGCCGCCGATTCCCGTCGCCATCGCCGAAGCCCTGTCGGTGCCCGTTACCCCGGACTCTGCAGCGTGCGGACCGGCGGGGGTTCCGATCGGCGGCAGGCCACCGCGCAGGCCGGGCAGGCGTGCCAGGATGGACAGCACACGGTGGCGGCGAATCCGGCGCCACCGGCACGGCAGCAACAGACCGAATGCCCTGGACAACGGGCGGAACCAGCGGGTCTCCGCCCACCCCGCCGGTCCCCGCGACCGGCATCGCAGTCCCCAACTTCCCGGCCTTCGCGGCCCCATGAGAACGCAGAGGGAGAAGTTATGCGTGCATATGAGAACGTCCCGGTCGATCCCACGCTGACCCGCTTGTATCAGGATCTGCATCGGCATCCGGAACTCGGCTTCCAAGAACACCGGACCGCGGGCATCATCGCCGATCGGCTGAACCGGCGGGGTCTGCGGGTGACGACCAGGGTCGGCCGGACGGGAGTGGTGGGCGTCCTCGCCAACGGGCCCGGGCCGTCCGTTCTCCTGCGCGCTGATATGGACGCGCTGCCGGTGGCCGAGGAAACCGGCCTCGATTACGCGAGCACGGCAACGGCGACATCGGACGGCAAGGTCGTCCCGGTGGCCCACGCCTGCGGTCACGATCTCCATATCACCTGCCTGCTCGGCGCCGTCGACGCGCTGGCCGCCGATGCCGACAGCTGGCGCGGAACGCTGGTCGTGGTGTTCCAGCCGGCCGAAGAACTCGGCGCGGGCGCGCAGGCCATGGTGGAAGACGGCCTATTCGACCGTTTCCCACGCCCGGATATCGTCCTGGGCCAGCATGTGTCCCCGCTGCCGGCCGGAACCGTCGCGGCGCATCCCGGTCCCGCCTACGCCGCCTCCGATTCGCTGCGGGTACGTCTGATCGGACGCGGTGCGCACGGGTCGATGCCGCAATCGTCGATCGACCCGGTCGTGATGGCCGCGGAAACCGTGCTGCGGCTACAGACCGTCATCTCCCGGGAGATCCCGAGTACCGCCACAGCGGTGCTCACCATCGGGTCGCTGCATACCGGCGACGCGGCCAATGTCATCCCGGGTGAGGCCGAACTCCAGCTCAATATCCGCAGCTACGACGAACAGGTCCGGCGGACGATCCTGGACGGTGTCACCCGTATCGTCCGGGGTATGGCCGCGACCGCGGGCGCGCCGCAGGAACCCGAGATCACCGAGACAGAACGGTTCCCGGTGGTATCCAACGATCCCGCGGCTCTGCGCAGAACGCTCGACGCGTTCGCCGCCCGGCTCGGCGAGGACCACGTACTCGATCCGGGCGCGGGCGCCGGAAGCGAGGATGTGGGCATTCTGGCGACGAGCGCGGAGGCGCCGCTGGCCTACTGGCTGCTCGGCGGTAGCGATCCGTCCCTCTTCACCACCGGCGACCTGAACGATCCTGCCCTGCTGCGAGTGCCGTCCAATCATTCGCCGCACTACGCCCCGGCGATCGAACCGACCCTCCCGCTCGGAGTGACGGCGCTGGTCACCGCCGCACGTACCTGGCTCGCCACGGCCTGAGAGCCGCGCCGAAGCGGGGCACTACCGCACATAGTTTCGTGAGTCGACCGTGACACCGGGGGCAGTTACGCCAGCTCGGAGACCATGTTGCCGCACATAGTGCGCGGCTATCTGCGGTAACTCACTAAGCGTGACTTTTGTCGTCGATGTTCCCGGACCCCCGGCACCGGGGGCACCATCCACCGGTGGTCGAGTTCACGCGAGTCGGTATCGATGCCGGACTCGCCCGGTTCGGACCCACCGGCTACCGGTCGCTACGGGTCCGCGACACAGCGGCGCGCATCAGGAATCGGCGGCGGCGTTGATGTCGGCGGTGTCGAGGACTCGTTCCCGGCCCTGGTCGCGGGTGACGGCGAGCATGGCCTGTCCCAAGCGCAGGCTGGTCGTGACATGGCCGGGGATGATTCGCCGCAGCAGCGGGTACAGCGGTGTCACCACCCGGTACAACGCGACGTAGGCCTTGGTCTTGGCCCGGGTTCCGGGCAGGGGCACGATGAACGCGGGCCGGAACATATAGGCCCGTTCGGACAGGGCGAGCAGTGCGTTTTCGGTCTCGCCCTTAACCCGTGCCCACATCATGCGCGAGGTGGCGGTGCTGTCGGTTCCGGCGCCGGAGACGTAGCAGAACACCAGCTCGGGGTTGGCATCGAGGACGGCGTGGGCCGTGGCGAGGGTGTAGTCGTAGGTGATGGCGCGGTAGTCGGTTCCGCTCATGCCGACCGCGGAGGTGCCCAGGCAGAACAAGCAGGCGTCGTAGCCGGTGAGTTCGGCTTGGATCGGGGTGAAGTCGGTGAAGTCGTCGTGGCGGAGCTCGCGCAGCTTGGGGTGGGTGCGGCCGGTGGCGGTGCGGCCGATCACCACGTCGGTGACCGTGTCGTCGAGCAGGCAGGCTTGCAGGACGCCTTGGCCGACCATGCCGGTGGCGCCGAAGACGATGATGCGCATCGGGTTCCTGTTCTGTCGTGTGCGGCCGAGTCGGTCAGTCGAGGTAGCGCACGCCGGTCAGGTCTTCGGAGACCTGCCACAGCCGTCGCGCCAGCTCGGGGTCGTGGGACTGCTTGCTCGACGACACCGGCTTCGGGTGCCCGCGCAGGCCTGCGAGACCGTCGGGGCCGTAGTACTGCCCGCCCGTCACACCGGGGTCGGTCGCCGCGCGCAGGGTCGGCAACGCGCCCATCGCCGCGGGTTGGGAGAACAGCTTCATCGCGGGAACCTCGATCACCGCTGGCAGGTGGCGGCCCAGTTCGGTGTTCGCTCCGCCGGGGTGCGCGGCGACCGCGATCGTGGCCTGGCCAGCGGCGGCCAGGCGCCGCTGGAGTTCGTAGGTGAACAGCAGGTTGGCGAGCTTGGATTGACCGTATGCGGCCAGACGGCTGTAGCCGTGCTCGAAGTTCAGGTCGTCGAAGTGGATCGCCGCGCGGATACGGTGCCCGACGCTGCTGACCGTGACCACCCGCGAGCCCGGCACCGGCGCCAGTGTGTCGAGCAGCAGACCGGTCAGGGCGAAGTGTCCGAGGTGGTTGGTGCCGAACTGCAACTCGAATCCGTCGGTGGTGGTCTGCTTGGGCGGATACATCACCCCGGCGTTGTTGATCAGCAGGTCGATCCGGGGATGGTTGGCCTTGATCTCGGCGGCCGCGGTCCGTACGCCGTCCAGCGATCCCAGATCCAGGTGCTGCAACTCCACCCGGGCATCCGGCGTTGCGGCGGTGATCCGGTCCGCGGCGGCCTTGCCTTTGTCCAGGTTGCGCACGGCCAGTACGACGTATGTGCCTTTGGCGGCCAGTGCGGTGGCCGTTTCGAATCCCAGCCCGGAATTCGCGCCGGTGACGACGGCGATACGTCCGGACTGGTCGGGGATGTCGGTGGTGGTCCACTTCGCCATGAGAGTCCTCCTCGGTAGTATCAGATAAACGGAACGACTACTCCGCTTGCATCTCAACTATACGGAACGCGCGCCCCGTTTGTCAGGCGTGCGGGAGGTGATCCACGTGACCGACAACCCCAAACCGCTGCGTGCGGACGCGATCCGCAACCGGGAAGCAGTCCTCGAGACCGCCTACCGCAGCTTCGCCGCCGAGGGATTGTCGATCCCCATCGATGAGATCGCGCGCCGCGCCGGAGTCGGTGCGGGCACCGTCTACCGGCATTTCCCCACCAAGAATGCCCTGTTCGCCGCCGTGATCGATCATCGCCTGACCCAGATCGTCACCGCGGGGCGCGCACTGCTCGACGAGGGCGATCCCGGACGGGCGCTGCCGGAGTTCATCCGCGCGATGGCGCTGCATTGGGGCGCTGCCGATCAGGGCTTGTCCCAGGCGATCGCCGGCGACGGGATCGACATCGACACCGTCGCCCCTGACACCGAAGCCCGGTTCATGGGTCTGCTCGGTGAACTCCTCACCGCCGCGCAACGCGCCGGGACCGTCCGCGCCGACCTGACTGTCCGAGAGGCCAAGGCGATCATCGTCGCCTGCCAGGCCGCCCAAACCCACACCCCCGATGTCGCCGATCGAGTCACCGCCCTCATCCTCGACGGGATCCGGCCCCCGTTGTGAGGGCCAGGGGTGGGTCGATGACGCGGCCGGTCGGGGTCTGCTAATCGTCGGCGGTGGCAGGCTGGTCCGCGCGTGTTGGTGTGTGGATGTTGGTGGCGGCCCAGGAGCCGAGCAGGGGCATCGCGTCGGCGGACGGGGTGGAGGGTTCGACGGTGTAGAAGTTGATGACCAGGCCGGGATCGGCGGGCAGTGGCATGGTTTCGTAGCCGATGCTGATCTCACCGACGACGGGGTGGTGGAAGGTCTTGGTTCCGGTGTAGTGCAGGCGCACATTGTGTTTGGCCCAGCGGACCCGGAATTCGTCGCTGCGGGTGGATAGTTCGCCGACGAGGTCTGAGATGCCGCGGTCGTAGGGGTCGCGGCCGGCGTCGGTGCGCAGCAGGTTGACCGCGCCGTCGGCCATCAGGTCCCAGTCGGGGTAGAAATCGCGGGCGCGGGGGTCGAGGAAGCAGAAGCGCACGAAGTTCACCGGCTTGGACACATCCGGGGCCATGGGGTCGGGGAGACTACGCCGAGGGCAACCGCAAGGCCTGGCGTGCGCTCGAAAACGCCTACACCGCAGGAAAACTCCGCTCGATCGGCGTCTCCAACTTCGAGCAGCACGACCTAGACAACATCCTCTCCGCCGCCACGATCGCACCGCAGGTGAACCAGTTACTCGTCCACGCGGGCAACACCCCGACCGAGCTGATCGCCTACTGCGAGGACAACAACATCCTCGTCGAGGCGTACTCACCCATCGCCCACGGGAAAATCCTGAACAACCCCGACGTCGCGGCAATGGCCGACCGATACGGGGTGAGCGTTCCACAGCTGTGCATCCGGTACACCCTGCAACTGGGAACCGTCTCACTGCCCAAAACCGCCAACCCCGACCACATGCGCAGCAACGCTCAACTCGACTTCGAGATCACCGACGACGACATGGACACACTTCGCACTCTGCGCGCCCGCGACTACGGCGAACACAGCGTCTTTCCCGTCTACAGCGGCAAGTGACACGTCGCCACAGCCAACGACCTTGATTCGGACGATCCACCGGGAAGATTCGTCAGCCAGCCATATTGTTTCGCGTCTCTGTCGCCACTATGCTGCCGACAACACGATCAGGAACAAACGGTCATGCTCTCGGCGCGGGCGCAGATAAGACGTGGTC
>NZ_BAFV01000101.1 GCF_000308515.1 Nocardia carnea NBRC 14403
GGCTCATCCCAATCGGGGGTGTAGGAGTTGGGGTCTGAAGCCGCCGGTCTCGAGCAGGCTTCGGGCGATGTAGTTGGTCAGGTTGCGGAACCCGAGTGCGGAGCCGCGCAGGTGTTCGAGCCGTCCGTTGAGCGCCTCGGTCGGCCCGTTGCTGGTGCCGGGTCGTTCGAAGTAGGCGAGCACGTCGGCGGCTCGCTTCTTCAGGGTCCGGCCCAGGGTGGTGAGCTCGGTGAGCACCTTGGGGACGCCGGCGCTGAGGTCGGTGATCAGCTTCTCCATGAGCTCGCGGCCACGTTGCCGGTCCTCGTGGCGATAGGCGGCGATCATGCGCTGGTAGACACCCCAGGTCGCCTCGACCTCGACGTGAGCGTCATCAACGAACAGCGCGCGTAGCCTGTCGCTCTGCTTGTCGGTAAGCAGGTCCGCGCCGGTGTGCAGCGTGCGCCGCGACTTGTAGAGCGGGTCGTCCCTGAACCCACGGTGCCCGTGGATCGCGAGTTGGACCCGGCGCCGACACCTGTCGAGGGCGTCACCGGCCAGGCGCACGACGTGGAAGGGATCCATCACCGTGACCGCGTCCGGGATCTCCTCCGCAGCGGCGGTCTTGAACCCGGTGAAGCCGTCCATCGCGACCACCTCGACCGCGTCACGGAAGGCGTCGTCGCGGTCGGCGAGCCAGGTCTTGAACGCCGCCTTCGACCGGCCCTCGACCATGTCCAGCAGCCTTGCTGGGCCGGCGCCATCGCGGACCTGGGTGAGGTCGATGATCACGGTGACGTACTTGTCGCCACGCCTGGTGTGGCGCCAGACGTGCTCATCGACGCCAATGACCTTCACGCCCTCGAACCGCGTGGGGTCGTTGATCAGCAGCCGATTGCCTTCGGCCAGGACCGCGTTGTTGGCGGTGTCCCACGCGACCCCGAGTCCCTCGGCGACACGGGCGACGGTGAGGTGTGCGACCACGATCCCTTCCAGCGCCCACCGCAACCCGGTGCGCGAGAGCTTCGCGCGTGGCTCCGCCGCGGCGCTGGTGTCTTGGCGCCACACGTGTCCGCAGTCGGCACAGCGGTAGCGGCGCACTACAACTTCCAGCACGGTCGGTCGCCAGCCCAGCGGCTCGTGGGCCAACCGCCGGATCACGGTGTCACGAGCAGCGCCTTCGCTGCCGCACCGTCGGCACCACTGATCTGGTTCCACCACGCGGCACGCGAGGACCGCACGATCCGGTTCAAGTCGTTGCCCGGTCACGCTCAGACCGAGGCCGTCGAGTCGAGCGAAGGCGGTCAGGTCAGGGCGGCCGAAGCCGGCCGGCGGGGTAGCGTCGGACACGTCGAGGTCTTTCGGATGGATGGCGTAGGAACCTCCATCGTCGGGAGACCTCGACGTCTATCTGCGGACCGACGCGCCCGGCCGACCTACACCCTCATCTGGGAAGAGCCGGAAATCACCGGATTTCATCATCCCACCGTTCCGATCGTCGCGCCTGGATTGTCTCCCAGCGAACCCGAGTCCTATGCAGAGGGCTGAACTTTCGCACTCGCCCAGTGATCGTGGAACGATCGGCGTGACCCACCGACAGAAAGCACCGACGCCGTCATGGTCTACATCGTCACGATCGCCTGCGCCCAACTCGACCGGCAGGATGCCGATCTCCGGGCCACGCAGCGCCTGACGAAGACCTTCGCCAAAACCGATCTACCGCACAGCCATGCGTCAGCACTCACCCTCGTCCTCGGTCGAGAATCGGACGGTTCTCGCTTTCTGGCATGGATCGGTGTCGCCACGCAACGCGGTACCGCCGGTATGTTCGACGGCAATCTCACCATTGATCCGCTCCGGCCGGTTCATGACATCCCGGCCGAGGGTGAGGACGGCTTCCTCGCGCGCCTCGACTCGAACCAGCGTGCCCGATTCGACGAAGAATGTCGTCTCGGAAGTGTCGGTTCGATCGATGAGCACATCTGGGGTCCGATCGCGGGCGAACTCCGCGGACGGAACAGCTACCTCACCCGATTGCTCGACTATTTGCAGGCCATCGCAGTTCCACCTCGGCTCGACCCCGAGAACTCGGCCGATATGTCGTGGCAGGAACAGCGGGATGCGGTCGGTGTCCTCACCCGGATCGCGGATCTGCCACCGAATACAACACGAGCGTGGACCCGGCCGTCCTCCCGAGCGGATCCGTATCTCGCCGGACTGATTCCGGAGCCGGTCGAGGCCGCACTCATCGAACAGGATCTCACCGCCTCGGGCCGGAAGATCGCCGAACCCCCGGATTCTTTCGATACTGCCGGCATCTTCGACCACCACGACATTCGAACTGTGCCACCAGGCGCCGAACTATTCGACGACTGGGTACGTGACGAGTCGGTGCGTTGCGATATCCACGTGTTCACCGATCCCGAACACGACCGCACTGTCGAGATCGCCAATGTCAACGCCACACCGGTCGAAGCGCGTCTCGGTACCGACCTCATCTATTACCACCATCAGACGAAGAGCTTCGTCCTTGTCCAGTACAAGCGCCTGAATCCGGCGACCCGCACAGTGTCGGTCGACGACCGCCTCTACCGGCAGCTGGCGCGCCTCGAGACGGTCGAACAGCTCAGTACCGCACCGGCACGGCCCGATGACTGGCGGCTGAGCCCCAGCGCCTGTTTCCTCAAACTCGCCTATTGGCCCGACAACGGCGGCAGAGCAACCGATCTCGCCGACGGGATGTACCTACCGGTGTCCTATGTCCGACTACTCCTCGACGACCCTTGCACACTCAGCGGCCGGACGCGCAAGGACGGCTCCGCCGGACGAGTCCTCGGATACCCGCAGGTCCCGCGGCGCCTGACCAACACACAGTTCATCGACCTCGTCAAACACGGCTTTGCCGGAACCATCGGCGTCACCGTCGAACAGCTACGGGAATTGGTTGACGACCGGATCCGCGCCGGCGCGAATATAGTCCTCGCCTACGAATCCAGCTCGGAATCCAGCCATGAGCGGAGTCGTCGCATACACAGCCGCGTCCCACGGAAGGTGGTGCATCGAGCATCACCACGGCGGCCGGCACCGGCGCCGACACCCCACCGCGGAACCGGACATCGCTGAGCCCACCGACCAGAAGAGGTGGGGTGCCCTCCCACTGAGCGACACAGATCGGGGCGGCCCCGCGACCCAGCCGCGTTCTGTTGAGCTGGGAGGGGCCGGGTGGCTAGGGTCGGCGGGGAAGCGGGGGCCGACCGGTTCCCGTTCGAGGTGAGTCCGGTTTCGGAAGGTTCGTCATGGTCGCTGTTCGGTCGTTGCGGGGGTTGCAGCTACGTCGCACCCGACAGCTACTCCGTCGGAATAACTACCACGAACCTCACCCTTGGCGTGGTATGACCGCGCCCTCACCTGGCAGCGGCTCGAACTGCTCATGCACGATTCGGCGAATGTGAGCGAGGAGTTGGTCGATGTGCGCCACACCATCTACCACCGCCCGCAGTTCGTCGCCGGTATCGACAACCTGCTGTGCCTGCAGAATATGGACAACCGCGTGGAGGATCTGCTCAGCCCCGAGCAGATGGCACGTATCACCGCCTCCACACTCATCATCTGGGGTGCGCAGAACCCGTTCGGCGATGTGCCGGAGGCGCAGCGGATGCGCGAGTCGATCCCCGGTTCGAACCTGGAGATCTTGGGGTAGGACGCCGCTTATTCCGCACTGAACTCCTCGGGATTACGGTGTCTGCGTCGAAAGCTGTCGTAGTACGGCATGGGCTGCGGTGACGCGAGCGTCGATGGGAAAGTTCTTGTTCGCGAGCATGACAATGCCGATCCGTTCGTCGGGTACGAAGGCGGCATACGCGCCGAACCCCGCAGTGGAGCCGGTCTTGTTGAACAACGTCGGACGCGATGGAGTTTGCAGGGTGTGGGGTGTGGCCGGATTGGGTTTCATGGCGGCAACGGAGTTACCGGCCAGTAGCCGATCGAGGCTGACGGGGTAGGGGTATTGCTCCCAGCCGAGCCCTTGGACCATCCCGCCCACGTCGAAATATCCGACGTGGGTTCCCTCGACAGCATCACGAAGGGATGGTTCGAGAGTTTCGGGCGCAATGTTGGCCTCGATGAAGCTGAGCATGTCGGCGGCGGAGGTCTTGACGCCGTAGGCTTGGGAATCCAGAACGCCCGGGGTCACCCGGACCGGCGCATTGCTGTCGTCATATCCCCATGCGTAGTCGTCCATCTGGGCGTGCGGAACGTCGATGTAGCTATGGGACAGCCCCAGATTCGGGAATAGCCGGCCTTGAATCAGCTCGGTGAAATCGCCGTTCATCGCCAGGGCGGTGAGATGGCCGAGCAGGCCGATGCTGGGGTTCGAGTACCGCCGCTGCCGGCCGGGAGCGGCATCCGGCACCCACTGCTGGAAGTAGGTCAGCATCTGAGCGTTGTCGGTGACCTCGGGCGGAAACTGCAGGGGTAGTCCACCCGCCGTGTAGGTGGCCGAATTCAGCAGCGTGGCCTTGTCGATGGCACTGCCCGCCAACTGCGGCAGGTAGGTACTGGGATGATCGTCGAGCGAGACCCGGCCGAGTACTTGTGCGTAGGAAGCCAGTGTTGCGGTGAACGTCTTGCTGATCGAACCGATCTCGAAAATGGTGTCGCGTGACACGGGAGCACCGCTCTGCCGGGAGGCGACGCCATAACCGAAGTAGTGTTGTTCGCCGTCGACGGTCACGGCGACGGCCATACCGGGAACGTCGTACTCGGCCATGAGCGGTTGAAACGCGCGGTTCACGGCGGTGGCGAGAGCATCGGAGCTTCTGGTGCAGGCGGTCGCGCCGACGAGCACGCAGCAGAGGACGATCACCATGGGTAATGCCAGGGCGGATTTGGTGATGGTTCTCAATCGGTGCCCCTTCCCGCGGCAAACAAGCCCAATTGTTTCGGACCCCTGCGAGCGGAAACCTTACCCAGCTCGAGTTTTCACGGCTGATCGGTGTTACGCGAACTCCTGCGAGGTCGCGGCCCGGCGGGCCGGGCGGGGTTTCCGGTCGATGACGCGAACTGCGGTTCGCAGTGCGCTACCCGAAGGCTTTCTCGACCGCGGCGAGTTCCTCAGGGCTCAGGCGCCAGGTGGCGGCATCGACATTCGCCTCGATCTGCTCCGGAGTGGTCGCACCGGTGATGACCGACGAGACACGTGGTTGCGAGAGCAGCCAGCAGATGGCCAGTTCCAAAATGGTGTGTCCCTGATCTTTCGCTATCGCACTCAATCGGTCGACCAGGGCGAAATTGGCATCGGTTGCGGCACCGGCGAGGCGCGGCAGCTCGGCCATCCGTGTCCCGGCCGGAAAATCCGTGCCCGCGGTGTACTTCCCCGTCAACAGTCCGGACGCGAGGGGAAAGTACGGGATGATGCCCAGATCGAATCGCTCGCACGCCGGGACGATTTCGTCCTCCACGGCCCGTTTCAGCAGGCTCCACTCCACCTGAGTGCCGCTGAAGCGAGTCACGCCGAGATTCGTTGCGATGTGATGGGCATCCGCAATCTGCCAGCCGGCGAGGTTCGAGGAGGCGATATAGCGAACCTTGCCCTGGTGCACCAGATCGTCCAATGCCGCAAGAGTCTCCTCGATCGGCGTGCGAGGATCGGGAAAATGCAGGTAGTACAGGTCGATATAGTCGGTGCCGAGCCGCCGCAGACTCTCCTCACACTCGCGAACGACATTACGTCGTGACCCCGTCGCCTGATCCGGCCCGGCCGGTTTCGGACCACCGAATTTCGTCGCGAGAACCACCTCCGACCGCCGAGTACCGAGTGCGGCCCCGAGGTAATCCTCCGAGGTACCCT
>NZ_BAFV01000100.1 GCF_000308515.1 Nocardia carnea NBRC 14403
GTTCGCGGCGATCGCGGCGGGGATGGCGATCGTGGTACTCGCGGTGACCCTGTTCCGGGGCGGGTTCGCCGATACCGTCGCGGTCACCGTGCACGCGCCCCGCGCCGGTCTGGTGATGTACCCCGACGCCGAGGTGAAACTGCGCGGTGTGACCGTCGGCGCCGTGGATTCCATCGTCGAACGGGCCGACGGCACCGCCGAGATCGAATTGGCCATCGACCGGGGCAATCTCACCCGGATACCCGGCGATGTGACCGTGGATATCGCCAGCACAACGGTATTCGGGGCCAAGTACATCCAGCTCGTCCCGCCCGAACAGCCTGCTTCGGGGCACCTCGAGGCAGGTCAGGTATTCGACGCCGGGAACGTGACGGTCGAGATCAATACCGTGTTCGAACAGCTCACCCAGGTACTGGGGGAGATCCAGCCGGAAAAGCTCAACGAAACCCTGGGCGCGCTGGCCACCGCGATGCGCGGGCGCGGTGACCGGGTGGGCCAGATGATGGTCGACCTGGAGGCGTTCCTGGCGAAAGTGGAACCCGGGCTGCCCGCCCTGCGTGCGGATCTGGCGATGGCGCCGGAGGTCACCCGGACCTATGCGGACGCGTCGCCCGCGCTGCTGGAAACTGTCGGCAACGCGACCCATCTCAGCCGGACCGTGGTGGAGGAACAGCAGCAACTCGATGTGCTGCTGATGAGCCTGATCGGGCTGGCCGATACCGGTAACCGGGTGGTGGGGGAAAGCGGGCCCGGTCTGGTGAGTGCCATGGATGTCCTGGCACCGACCACCGAGCTGACCAACCGTTATCACCAGGCGCTGACGTGCGCCATGGACGGACTGGCCTATCTGGCCCAGGTGGAACCGGTGAAGGTACCCGGGATCGGGTTGTCGGCGAACTTCCTCTGGGGTGTCGAACCGTACCGCTACCCGGAGCATCTGCCGAAGGTCGCGGCGTCGGGTGGTCCGCAGTGCTCGATGCTGCCCGTGGCCTACGAGGATTTCCCGCCGTTCGTGGTCACCGATGTCGGGGCCAATCCCCAGGCCGGGCCGTTCCGGTCCGGACTGACGCTGAACACCGCCTCGCTCGCCGAGGCACTGTTCGGACCTGCCGCCGCAGGGAAGGGGGCACCCCGATGAACAACCGCAATACGCCGCTGCTGAAATTCGGTGTCTTCGCCGCGATCATGGTGGTGCTCTCGGCCTGTCTGATCATCGTTTTCGGCGAGTACCGCAGCGGCTCCACCACCGAGTACTCGGCGGTTTTCGCGGATTCGTCCGGGTTGAGCACCGGAGATACGGTGCGGGTCGCGGGAGTCGTGGTCGGTTCGGTGCGCGGGGTCTCACTGCGCGACGATCACCGGGTGCGGGTGGAGTTCGATGCCGACCGCTCGCTTTCGCTCACCAGCGGCACCGAGGTCGCGGTGCGGTACCTGAACCTGGTCGGCGACCGCTATCTGGAGATCACCGACCGACCCGGGAACGAACTGCCCGCCGGGGGCGAGCTGCCGATCGAGAACACCACCAGCGCATTGGATCTGGACCTGCTGCTCGGCGGTCTGAAACCGGTCATCCAGGGGCTCAACGCCCGTGATGTCAACGCCCTGACCTGGTCACTACTGGAGATCGTGCAGGGCAAAGAGGGCACCGTGAACTCCATCCTGGGCCGCACCGCCTCCTTCTCCGCGGCCCTGGCCGACAACAACGAGATCGTCGAGCAGTTGATCGACAACCTGAACACCGTGATGACCACCCTCGCCGACGAGGGCGGGGAGTTCTCGGGCCTGGTGGACCGGCTCGAACAACTCATCACCCAGCTCAGCAACGAACGCGACCCCATCGCCTCGGCCATAGATTCGCTGGAGGCCGGCACCGCCACCGTGGCCGATCTGCTCAACCAGGGCCGGGCGCCGCTGGCGGGCACGATCGACCAGGTCAACCAGCTCGCCGCGAATATCGACGGCGATAAGCAAACCCTCGACACCGCCCTGCAGAAGGCACCGGAGAACTTCCGGAAACTGGTGCGTACCGGGGCCTACGGCAACTTCATCCAGTACTACCTGTGCGATTTGACGCTGCGGGTCAACGATCTGTCCGGGCAGGTCGTGGAGATACCGGCCGCCGTACAGACCGACGGAAGGTGCGCTCCCTGAGATGTTTCGATACCGCGGAAAACACCTACTGCGGCACGGCCTGGTCGGGATCGTGCTCATGGTCTGCATCATCTCGCTGGGCCTGCAATCCCAGCAGGTGATCGCGTGGGGGACAACGGTCCGCTACCAGGCGGTGTTCGAGGAAGCCGGCGGACTGGAGGCCGGTGACGAAGTGCACGTCTCGGGGTTCGAGGTCGGCACCGTCACCGAGGTGGAGCTCGACCACGGACAGGCGCGGGTGGTGTTCACCGCCGGCGATTCGGTCTCGCTCGGCGCGGACACCACCGCGCAGATCAAAACGGGGTCGTTGCTGGGTAAACGGATCATGACGCTGGTCTCGCACGGTGACGGACGGCTGCGCCCGCTGGACACCATCCCGGTCGAGCGCACCTCCTCGCCGTATTCGCTCACCGATGCGCTCGGCGATCTGACCAGCACCACCGCGGCCATGGACACCGATTCCCTCAACAGCTCGCTGGATATGCTGTCCACCACGCTGGATTCGATCGCACCGCAGCTCGGCCCGGCCTTCGACGGCCTGTCGGAACTGTCGAAATCGATCAACAGCCGCAATACCGCGCTCGGTGATCTGCTCACTGCCTCGCAGGAGGTCACCGGGATTCTGGCCGATCGCAGCGAACAGTTGAACACCATGCTGCTCAATGCGAACACCCTGATCGGGGTGCTCGACGAGCGCCGCCGGGCGATCGCCACCCTGCTGGCCAATACGGCGGCCGTCGCCGATCAGCTCACCCAGCTGGTCGCCGACAACGAGGCCGAACTGGGGCCCGCCCTGGACCGGTTGAACTCGGTGGCCGAAGTGCTGCAACGCAATCGGGACAATATCGCCAAGGCGATACCGGGGCTGGCGAAAACCTCGCTCACCCAAGGTGAGGCGGTCTCCGGCGGCCCGTTCTACAACGCCTACGTCGCCAATCTCATCCCGGCCCAATGGATCCGGCCGTTCGTCGATGCGGCATTCGGCGGCTCGGTCCCGCAACCACAACCCGCACCGCAACCGGGAGCGCCACGATGAAGCGGACACTGATCATCCGGCTGGCCGCGGGCGCCCTGGCGGTGGCGGTACTGGCCGCCGCGTTCGTCGTGGTGAACCGCACGCTGTTCGCGCCGTCCACCGTGCGCGCGATCTTCACCACCGCCACCGCGATCTACCCCGGTGACGATGTCCGGGTTGCGGGGGTGAAGGTGGGCAACATTGCCGCCATCGAACCCCGGGGCGCCACCGTGGAGATGACGATGCATATCGACCGCGGCGTGGATATCCCGGCCGACGCCGGCGCGGTGATCGTCTCCCAGAGCCTGGTGGATTCCCGCTACGTCCAGCTCACCCCCGCCTACCGCGGCGACGGCCCGACCATGGCCGACGATACGGTGATTCCGCTGGAGCGCACCGCGATCCCGGTCGAATGGGATCAGATCAAAACTCAGCTCACCCGGCTGGCCACCGAACTCGGGCCGGACGGCGACCAGTCTTCCGGGCCGGCCGGGCGGTTCATCGACAGCGCCGCCGACGCGCTCGCCGGCAACGGTGACAAACTGCGGCAGGTGCTGTCCCAGCTGTCCGGGGTCGGGCGCATCCTCGCCGACGGCAGCGGCGATATCGCCTCGACCATCGAGAACCTGCAGACCTTCGTCACCGCATTACGTGACAGCAATGTGCAGATCGTGCAGTTCCAGAACCGGCTGGCGACCCTGACCAGTGTGCTGTCCGACAGCCGCTCCGACCTCGATGCCGCACTGTCCAATCTGTCCATCGCGGTGGGCGAGGTCCAACGGTTCGTCTCGGAGAACCGGGACAAGGCCGCAGAACAGGTCGGACGGTTGGCCGATGTCACCCAGAACCTGGTGGACAACCGCGGCGAACTCGAAGAACTACTGCATATCTTCCCGACCAGCCTGGCCAACTTCTACAACATCTACAACCCTGATACCGGCACCGAGGCAGGGGTTTTCGTGCTGAACAACTTCTCCAATCCGATCGAATTCGTCTGCGGCGGTATCGCCAGCGTGGAGAATATCGGCGCCGAGGAAGCGGCACGTAAATGCCGCGACTACCTCGGGCCGGTCCTCGGGCTGTTGAACTTCAACTACCTGCCGGTCCCGGTGAATCCCGCCCTCGGGCCCTCGGCGGATCCGAAGAATGTCATCTACAGCGAACCGCATCTGGTGCCGCCGGCGCCCGCCGCCCCGGCCGCGCCGCCACCACCGCCGCCCGGCCCGCCCGTGCCTTCGCTTGCCGACATCCTCTTCCCCGGCGGGCGGTGATCATATGGCGAAATCGGGACGCAGGAAGAGTGTGCGCAACGCGGTGCTCGGTTGCGTATGCGTGGCGTTGACAGCCACCGGCTGCAACTGGGACGGCGTCAATTCGCTACCGCTACCGGGTGCCACCGGCCGCGGTCCGGACGCGACCGTGCTGTACGTGGAGATGGCCGATGTCGGCACGCTCACCCCGAACTCGCCGGTACTGATCGACGATGTGGTGGTCGGCAGTATCGGCGATATCACGGTGGAGAACTGGCACGCCCTGGTGGAAGTGTCCATCCAGCCCGGTCAGGTGATACCGGCGAACGCGCAGGCACGAGTCGGTCAGACCAGTCTGCTCGGGTCGATGCATCTGGCGCTGAATCCGCCCCCCGGGCAGCCGCCGCAGGGACAGTTGGCGCCCGGATCGCGGATCGAACTCGACGATACCGGCACCTACCCGTCGACAGAGCAGACGCTCGCATCGCTGTCGGTGGTGGTCAACGGTGGTGGGCTGGGCCAGATCGGCGATATCGTCGGCAGTCTCAGCGCCGCCTTCGAAGGCCGGGAGACGAATATCCGGGCCCTGCTGGACCGGCTCGATGTCTTCCTGAGCACCCTCGACGGCCAGCGTGCCGATATCGTCGCCACCATCGACGGCCTGAACCGGCTCGGCGGCACCTTCGCCGCCCAGCGTGATGTTCTCACCGAGGCACTGCACAAGATTCCGCCCGCCCTCGATGTCCTCATCGCCGAACGACCCGATCTGGTCACCGCACTGGACCGGCTGCGCACCTTCAGTGATACCGCCGACGGGGTCCTGACCGCGGCGCACGACGATCTGCTCGCCAACCTGCGCAACCTCGAACCCACCTTGAAGGCGCTCGCCGATGTGGGTCCGGATATCAACTCGGCGATCCAGTTCGCGACCGTGTTCCCGTACGGGCAGTACCTGGTCGACAACGGGGTCCGGGGCGATTTCATCAACCTGTTCGCCACCGTGGACCTCACCATTCCGCGGTTGCGCCGGGAGCTGCTGCTGGGCACGCCGTGGGGTGATCCGACCGCGGTCATCCAGGCCGCTGTCGGCGATCCCGGCTACGCCGAACAGACCAAGAACCCCCTCGGTTT
>NZ_BAFV01000099.1 GCF_000308515.1 Nocardia carnea NBRC 14403
TGATTTCCTTGTACGGCTCCGTCGATTCGGATCCCTGGAGTGGTATCGGCATGGTGGCGGCTGCGACGACGGTCGTTTTACGCCGCCCATTGTGGTCTGGCGCTTTGCTGAACCGCGGCCGGAGTGGTTCTCGGAGACTCTTCGGGGAATCGTAGAAGACGATCGGCGTGAAATTGATTGGTTGTTCGATACAACGCGCCGCAACTGGGTGCTGATTCCTTCACATGTGATGGAAGTCAAGGACCGTCATCGCTTCCCTACGGAAGCCCAGGCGACGGATCTGCTCGCTCGAGGGGACCCGGAATACGGTCGGCGTTCGGTGCATGATTTCGATCGAATCATCACGGCGCTGGATTCACTCGGCCTTCCGGGCTGAAACTGTCGATCGTGGGCCGACGCTGTCAGATCGTTCGCCGGCCTGGTGTCGTTTTCAGCCGGTGCAACGATTCCGCGGTGACGATAGGACAGGCCGGGCACGCTCGCAGGCGCAGAATCCTCAACCCTGGAATATCGATGGGAGTCCAGACCAGTAGAGCGCCTACAGTACGAGGTCAATCAGCCGGGCCCAGTCGATCCGGATGCGAATGGGCAGGTCGACGGCGAATCCGGTGCCGGGCTTCAGGATTTCGACGGGCCGGTAGTGTCCGACGCCGTGATCGAGCCCGAAAGTCTCTATCGATGTCACCTCGGTATCGGAGACGCTGACCAGCCAGTACCAGGGGATCCCGGCGGCGGCGTACTCGCTCATCTTCTCCAGCCGGTCGGTTTTGACGTGGCTGGGTGAAATGACCTCGACTGCGATATCGAGATGCCTGGCGGGTACGGGCCTGACTTCAGACGGTACGCATTCGAACAGGGCGATATCGGGTCGCCGGATGGTTGCCCGGGGGAACTCCAACAGTACGAAATCGAAGTCGTGATTGACGTCGATACAGACCGAGGGCTCCTGTGTCATATGGTCACGGGCTGCGGCCTCGAGCATGCTCATGAGCCGATGGACCGCCTTCTGGTGCGCCCGGGACGGGGATTCGCAGCGCACCGCGTCGCCGTTGACCACTTCGACCAGACTGCAGAAATCTGCGGGCAGTTGCCGCCAGATCTCGACGGTGATCGGTTCTGGTTGGACATTGTCCGGCCGTGCCCAATCGAAGATGGCTGACGTGGGTCGAATCTTAGTCCGTTCCCGGCGCTGTCATCGGCGCTCCACGCGCCGCCCCAGCCGAACATGTTCCTCGTCGCCGTCGCTGGACGTATAGGAGGCGGGACCAGCGAAACGACTGCGACTACCTTCCGGGTCTACGAAGCATGGGCTCGCAGGGCGGCTATGAGCCATTCCGCGCCCGGGACCATCGGCGGGCGAGCCGGCCAGCCGTTGATGATCCCGAGCAGCGACCAGTAACGTTCGACCCGGCGATCGGTGAACATGGCCAGCTGGTCCGCGAGGGCGGAGCGGTCGGTACCAGCCGGGATCGCACGGCCGAGTATGTCGGCCGCTTCGGTGGATTCGGGTGCCACACCCGCTTCGACGGCAGCGGTGCCGGCAGGCATATCGACCTCCGGAATCTGCGCATCGCCGCGGGCGCCCGTGACGGCCATTTCCCGGCAGCGCTCCCGGAAACCCTGGTCGCGGACCAGTTCGGCCAGTTCGATCCAGGCGTCGACCTGTTCGGGTGACGGATCGTCGGGCAGGGTGGCGGGCATCGACCGCATGCCGGTGGCGATCTGGGCGCCGGGGGCGTCCGGTTCGATGCCCGCGAATGCTTCGTCGACGAAATCGTCGATGATCCGCTGGCGTTCGGCGGCGGACAGGGTGGCGAGTTCGTGCATGATTCTCAACTCCTCGGTGGTGCTGTTGCGGTGTGCGACCGACCGCAGGACCGCGCGCCGCACCCGTAGCGTGCGGATCTCGGCGTCCAGGGCGCGTGCGTGCGCGGCCGCCACCTCCGCCAGACTGGTCTGCCGTTCCACCACCGCGCGCACGGTGGCCGTATCGAGGTCCAGTTCGCGCAGCGTGTGTACCAGTTCGAGCCGGGCGACGGCTTCGGCGTCGTACAGCCGGTACCCGGCGGAGCTACGGGCGGTGGGTGGCACCAGCCCCGTATCCGACCAGAACCGGATGGTCCTGGCGTCGAGGCCGGTGCGCTGTGCCAGTTGTCCGATGGTGAACAAGGTGTCGCGGTCGGTCACGAGTACAGCGTGAACCTTCCAGTCGGTGGAAGGTCAAGCCCGATGGTCTGGGATCGGCTTACTGCCGTGCGGGGCACAGCTGCTGGGGGTCCGGGATTTCGGGTAGATCCGGGACCGGATGGGCCGTTGTGTGAAGGTCCCCTATTCGGGAACAGAGAAACGCCGCGACATCGACGTTGAACCCGACGTCCCACCACCGCGCTGTGTTGCTGTTGTCGATGGTGACCAGGGTGTGTCCGTCCGGACCGAATGCCACCGAAGGCACCCACCTCGAGCCTGCCGCCCCGACAGGAACGGGGAAGGGGAGCCCGATCTGACGGCCCGTGACGGTGTCCCACAACGACACCGTGGCGGACGTGCCGTCACCACCGCCTACCGCCAGGGTCCGCCCGTCAGGGCTCGACGCCAGCGATGACACCGCCCCGGGGGTGCGGAACTCACTGGCCTGAGCGCCGGTTCGAGTGTTCCATGCCTGCACCGTGCCGAAGCTGCTGCCGGTGGTCAGCGTGTCCCCGTCGCGGCTGAACTCCACCGATGACACCACGCCGCTGGGGCTTTCGAGCGTTGGGCCGACCTGATGGTGGGACCGAAGGTCCCACAACCGTGCTGTGTTGTCCTCGCTGCCGGTAGCGAGCATCTGCCCGTCACGGCTGAACGCCAGCGAGATCACCCGGCCTCTGTGGCCGGTGAGAGGGCGACCTATCGGGTCGCCGGTGCGGGTATCCCACAACTGCACTGTCCCGCCGCCGGCGCCGATAGCCAGTGTGCGCCTGTCGTAACTCAGTGCCACCCCGGACAACGCGCTGACGCTGATGGTGAATGAAGGGCTGATCGTTTCGCCGGTGCGGGTGTCCCACAGTGACACGGTGTCGCCGCTGATGGTGGTCAGCGTGCTCCCGTCGGAGCTCAACTCGCCGAGAGCCGCCGAACCGGTGGGGACGGTGAGTGTTCGGCCGACCTGACGGCCGGTAGCGGTGTCCCACAACCATATCGCGCCGCCATTGTGGCTGGCCAAGGTGCGCCCGTCCGGGCTGAAGGTCACGGAGCTCACCGAACCGGCGGACACCACGGTACCAGTGCGGACGGACAGGGGCCGGCCGATCTGGCGGCCGGTACCGGTATCCCACAACCGCATCCCGTCGTTGCCGCCCGCGGCCAGGGTCCGCCCGTCAGGGCTCAACGCTATCGGGCTGACCCGGCCGGGCCGGCTTACGGGGAACGATGGGCCGATCTGAGCTCCGGTGTCGATATCGGAGAACAGCACCGTGCCGTCCGTGAGGTTGCTGGTCGCGATCGCGCGCCCGTCGGGGGTGAACGCCACGGGTTTCGCGGTGCCGGTGTGACCTGTCGAGATGGGCGGGCCGCGGCGAGTGCCGGTGCGGGCGTCCCATAACTGCACCGTGCCATTGTCGACACCGCTGGCTGCCAGGGTCCGCCCGTCGGGGGTGAACGCCACCGGGTTCTTCGGCACCGCATGGCCGGTGGGTAGAGGCCGGCCGATCTGCTGACCGGTAGCGGTGTCCCACAATCGCACCATTCTGTCGCCGCTGCCGATCGCCAGGGTCCGCCCATCGGAGCTCAATGCCATTGATTCCACCTTGCCGCCCTGGGTGGTGATCGTCCGGCCGACCTGGCGCCGACTGCCGATATCCCACAACCGCGCCGTGTAGTAGCCTCCGCTGGTAGCCAAGGTGAGCCCATCGGAACTGAACGCCACAAGATCGATCACGCCGGTGGGGACAGTGAGAGGCGGGTCGATTCGATCGCCGGTGCGGGTGTCCCACAACAGCACTCCCTTGGCGCCGGCGGCCGTGGCCAGTGTGTGTCCATCGGGGCTCAATGCCATCGAGCCCGGTGCGCCGCTGCCGGCATCGATGGGGTGGATGGCAGGGTTGCGGGCGGCCGCGAGCATAGCGTAGCGGGCTTCGGGGATCTCCTTGGTGCGCCAGGCGGTCAAGGCGGCGAGCTGCGAGCCGACCGGGTCGGTGGAGGCGAGCTGCTCACTGCGGCCGGCGAGTTCGCGAGCGATAGCGGTGTCGCGTTGCTGAGTCGCCTGGTTCCGCGCCCACACCGCGATACCGGTGGTCACGGTCAATGCGATGACGAGTACGACCAGGGTGGCGGTGACGGCGCGACGCCGCCGGGTGCGGAGGCTCTCGGCGCCGACGGCGGCAGCGACGAACTCGGTGGCGAGCGGGTCGGCCAGGATGGGGTCCTGGTCGGCGGGGATCTCGCGCTCACGGATCGCGGCGAGCTGGCTGCCGCGGTAGAGCAGGGCGCTCTCACAGCCGGACTGCTGCCATCGACGGCTGTCGGCGATGACGCGCTGGCTGCGGCGGAGCCAGTCGCGGTCGGTGTCGATCCATTCCCGCAACCGCGGCCATTCCCGTAACAGAGCCTCGTGTGCCAGGCGTACGGTGTCGCGGTCCATCGTGATCAGACGCGCTTCGACCAGGCGGGCCAGCATCTGATCCGCGGTGCCCGGATCGGCGACACCGCGGACGAGAACGGCGCGGTCGGTGGGCTGGGCGGTATCGGCGTCCCCGTCGATACCGGCGCGCACCAGCCGCGGCAGCATCATCCGCAGCGCATGCCGACCGGACTGATCGGCACTGGTGTAGACACTTTCGGCGGATTTTCTGATGGCGTAGGTGATTCCGCCGGTGGCCCGGTAACCGGCCACGGTCAATTGCTTGCCGTCGCGACGGTTCCACGTGGACAGCATCGCGTGTGACAACACCGGTAGGGCTGCCGCGGTGGTGGTGTCGGATCCGAGATCGTTGAGGATGATCTCGGCGAGCCCGTCGGCGACGGTCCAGCCATTCGCTGTGGCAGGTTTCTCGATCGCCTCCCACAGTTGCCGGCGGGTCATGGGTTCGACCAGTATCTGCCGCTCCTTCAGCGCCGCAGCAAGTTCTGGATACCTTGCGGCGTGACCGTAGAAGTCGGCGCGCAACGCGGTCAGCACCAAGG
>NZ_BAFV01000098.1 GCF_000308515.1 Nocardia carnea NBRC 14403
GCTGTTCAGTCCGTTGCCTGCACTCCGCCGGGTGCAGCCCGAGGACTTCCATGTGCCTACGAGTGTCGACCCTGACCTGGACGACAACGAGCTCTGGATCGAGGTTGACATCGAGTTCGAGGAGGCGGCCGACGAGGATGGGGCGCATCCATCGGTTCCACCCTTTTTCACGCACATGGCCTTGGAGGCGTCCGATGACCCACCGCGGGTTCGGATCCGCCTGACGGCCGCCCTCGACGCAGACGGCTACATCGATGAGAAGGTCGAGTACATCACTCAGGTGGGTGTTGACGGTGAGCCGACGCGGCGATCGGACATGTCGCGCCACGACCGGGCAGCCGTCGAAGTGCACTATCTGCCGGCCCGCCGTGACCCTGTCGATCACATCGCGTACACGACTGCCTCGCTGCTCGGGCGGATGCTTCGGGCGGCGGATTGGACCAGCGAGCGCGCGGAACTGGCCCGCCTGACCGATGAGATCTCGACCTCGATGGCCAACAACGCTGCTGTGACGGACATCGGTGTCGAGATCCAGGAAGCCTGGGCTGGTCTGCACAAGGGCGCCTTCTTCAAGGATCCGGCAATCGCCTTCGGACGGGGTGAGATTGAGGGCGTGCTGCGTCAACTGACGGTGACCTTCACACTGGGTCCGACGGGCGACCGGGTTGGCTTTGAGCGACTCAGTGACGGCCAGAAGTCGTTGCTGTACATCTCACTTGTCTTGGCGTGGCAAGGGATCGCGCGCCAGGTTCTGGACGGCGAGGAGACTGCCTTCGATCCCAACAAGCTGCGGCCACCGGTTCACGTCGTGATCGCTCTGGAGGAACCCGAGAACAGCCTCGCCCCGCAATACCTCGGCCGGATCGTCCGGCAACTCCGTGAGGCGTGCGACAAGGAGGACGTGCAGGGCGTGGTGGCAACGCACGCTCCAGTACTGCTTCACCGGGTCGAACCCGAGGACATTCGGTTCCTACGACTCGCTCCCGACCGCACGACGACCGTCCGCACGATCGTGATGCCGGCCGACACCGACGAGGCCGCCAAGTACGTGCGCGAAGCCGTGCTTGCCTACCCCGAGCTCTACTTCTCGCGCCTCGTCGTGTTGGGTGAGGGGGACAGCGAGCAGATCGTCTTGCCGCGGGTGCTCGCCGCCGCTGGTATCGCTGAGGACGACGCTTCGGTCTGTGTCGTCCCACTCGGAGGTCGTCATGTCAATCACTTCTGGAGGCTGCTCGAACACTTGGAGATCCCGTACGTCACGCTGCTCGACCTCGACTGCGGGCGTTACCAGGGTGGCTGGGGGAGGATCAGCTACGCCGCTAAGCAGCTGAACAAGGTACGGCCTGGCACGATTAAGGACGCGAATCTCGCCAAGATTCCGGCTTGGAATGAGGACCGTGCCTTCCCACGATTCAGCGACAAGAGTTGGCTCTTGGCGCTGGAGAAGCGTGGCGGAGTCTTCTTCTCCTACCCGCTCGACCTCGACCTGATGTTGCTGGAGGCCTACTCGGACGCTTACGACGTCGAGACGGCTACCCCAACCGAGGCAACCAATGAGGCGGTCCTCGGCAAGGCGCGTGCCAACGTCGACCGGCTTGACGATGCCCAGCTGGAGCTCTTCGACGAGTATCAGAAGCAGTTCAAACAGGGCAGCAAGCCGGCCAGCCACATCGCCGCCATGGCCGAGCTGACTGACAGGGAACTGCTCGAAGACCTGCCGGAGCCGCTCCAGCGGTTGGTCGACACCGTACAAGAACGGCTGGAGTCGATCCCCGAGTGATCCGACCGGAGGACTGGCGTCCGGCAGATGGCGTCACGCTTGAGCCAAACGCCTCACGTGCGGTCCAGGAGCTGGCCGCGAACGTCGTCGTGGCCGCCGGCCCAGGTGCGGGCAAGACCGAGCTGCTGGCGCAACGGGCGGACTTCTTGCTGACGACGGGTGCCTGCCGCTACCCGCGGCGCATCCTGGCGATCTCGTTCAAGGTGGATGCGACACGGAACATCGGTGAGCGTGTGCGCAAGCGCTGTGGCGAGCAGCTTGCGGTCCGGTTCGACAGCTTCACGTTCCACGCCTTCGCCAAGCGGATCATCGACAACTACCGAGTCCTGCTGACCGGCAAGGACGCCCTCGATCCAGATTACACGATCGACCAGTTCGACCGAGTCCCGCGCAAGCAGGTCACCTTCGACGACTTGGTGCCACTCGCGATCGACATCCTGCAGATGAGCCCACACGCACGGAACGCGATTCGGCAGACCTACACCCACGTCTTCCTCGACGAGTTCCAGGACGCCACACGCAACCAGTACTCACTGCTTAGGGAAGCCTTCCTCGGCAGCGAGGCGGTCTTCACCGCGGTCGGCGACGTCAAACAGCGGATCATGAGCTGGGCCGGAGCGCTGGACGGCATCATGCAGACCTTCGCCACCGACTTCGCCACCCAATCGCTGACGCTCTACCAGAACTACCGCTCCGAGCCGGTCCTGCGCCGGATGCAGAACCGCATGGTTCAGGTGATGGATCCACCAGCGGCGGTGCCAGCCGCCGAGCTCGCGGGTAGTGAAGGCTCCGTTGAGGTGCTGCGTTTCGCCGTGTCCGTAAATGAGGCGGTGGAGATCGCGGACCGGATCGAAGGCTGGCTCGATGCAGGCATTCCGCCGAGCGAGATCGCCATCTTGGTTCGCCAGCAACCCCACCTGGTGTGCGAGCTGCTGATCGAGGAGCTGAACGATCGGGGCATCGCGTCCCGCAACGAGCAGCTTCGTCAGGATCTGACGGCCGAGCCCGCCTCGGCCGTCATTCTTAGCCTGATCCGAGTCCTGGCCGACGACCGCCGGTCAGCGGCCTACGAGCACCTGATGCGCCTGATCACTCGTACCAGCCTGTCCGAGGAGATGGCGCTGCGGAGTGCCAGAGCGGCAAGTCGCTTCCTCGCAGCCAAACGTCAATATCTCCGCGATGGAACCGCAGCTCGATCGGATCCGGCGGAGTGGGAGAAGGTCATCGCGGAGTTCCTCAGTCTGGTCACCCGACCGGTCCTACACGCCCTCTCGCCCGAGTATCAGCGCGGCAAGCGGCTCGACCAGCTTATCGAGCAGACCGTCGCAGCGTTCCAGGAGGAGCTCGATAGGGACGGCGATCCCATAGCTGCGTTGATCCGACTCTCCGAAGACGACGCTGTGCGGATTCTGACGATTCACAAGTGCAAGGGGCTCGAGTTCGAGAAGGTCGTTGTCCTCGGTGTTGAAAGCCAGTTCTTCTGGGGAGGGACGATCGAGCGTTACCGCTCGGAGTTCTTTGTCGCAATCTCCCGAGCGAAGAATGAGCTGATCTTGACCTATGCGCAACGACGGCTTCGTCCAGCGGGCGCACCGTCCAGGTGGGAAGAACAGCGGCGTCC
The DNA here is from genome assembly GCF_000308515.1 of Nocardia carnea NBRC 14403. Taxonomy (GTDB): domain Bacteria; phylum Actinomycetota; class Actinomycetes; order Mycobacteriales; family Mycobacteriaceae; genus Nocardia; species Nocardia carnea. The sequence goes on from NZ_BAFV01000098.1 coordinate 3,402, forward strand.
GATGCAGGAATTCTTGAACTACGTCGATGAGTAGCTATGAACGATGTGGCGAACGACGTCAGGTCTTGGACGGGCTGGTACGAGCGGCTTTTGGATGGTCCGCGGTACGCGTCACATATCGAGGTCGGGTTCGGGTCGCCCCCGCACGTGCGGGGATGGTCCTTTCACCTCGGCATCGGCGGTCAGGTTGCGGTGTCGGCCCCGCACGTGCGGGAATGGTCCGGTCTGAGGGGCAGCCCAGTGAATCATCGCCATGTCGGCTTCCGTCGCCTCGCTGGACCGGCTCGGCCGTTCCCTTCATGATCTGACCTTGCGCTGGCACTGGCCGTTCCCTGGTTCGGTTGCCGTGTGGGAAATGCCCTCTGAGCAGCTGATCTTGACGTTATGGAATCGTTATACGTTTACTGGGTATGACGATGTTTTCGTGGCTCCCCACCGTTTGGGATGCCGCTTCTTTAGGGTTCGTGCCGGTCGCTGGAGTGTGTGGTGTCTGGCTGAGCATCGTCGGTTGTATACACCGCTACCAGCGTCTCTTGGAGACACGAATGATTCTTCGACTGACACCACCCGGCAGCAGGGCCGCCTTGCTGAC
>NZ_BAFV01000097.1 GCF_000308515.1 Nocardia carnea NBRC 14403
GGGGGCGGGTGAATCCGATGCCTCGATCGATGCACCACTGCAGCACCTCGGCTCCGAGCGCCGTCAGCAACCCGGTACGGAGATCCTCGGGATTCACCGGCGGGATACTGTCGAGGTCGTCGAAGAAAGCCTCGACGACCTCGGGCCACCGCGGCATCCCCCAATTCGTGTCACGGACGCCGCTGACGGACGCCATTGCGGCGTTCATGGCGATCATATAGTCCCGTCCACGCTGGGTCTCGAACTGTGAACAGGTCTTGAACACGCTGTCCACGGTAAGGGTCCAGGGCTCGTAGAGGGCGCCGAGGAGGTCGGCGACTGCGCGGCCGGCGATGGTTCGGTCGGGACGGATTACCTCCAGTTCCAGCGCCGACCATTCGGTTCGGGGTTCGCAGAGATGATCATGCACGATCCGGAACATCACTACGCTGGCGGCGAACATCTCACCGTCGCTGATCCGGTCAAGCCCGTTGCCGGCATGAGCGAACTCGACCTCGGAGTTACGCCAGGCGCGTTGAGCGATCGCTGCCGCGGCAAAAGTCACTGGGTCCGCGTTGTCGCCGACGGTGCTGCGGAACGCTGCCCGCAGGACACCGATATCGATACCGTCCACCCTGTCTCCCCTCGTGAATTCCCCAGTTCGCCGGGCCGCGATGGCGTCGGATCGGCCCGTTACGTCATAGATGTGTGGCTGTTTCGGTGACCGACGACGAACCGATGCGCTGAAGTGCCGCGGCGATGATCGGTAACATCTCCGCACTGATTCGGTACAACTGCGCCTTATCGGTGCCTCGCACCCGGACGACCTGGATCAGGCGTGGGGGCGGCAGCAGTTCCGGCGTCGTGCGATGAGCAGCGGCACGCAGCGCCGAGGTGATGCCGGCTAAGCTCTTTCGGCCGGTCAGCTCTTTGATCCGCTCGGGGGTCGCGGCACCTCCCTCTGCCACCAGTATTTCGAGCAGCTGGATCCCGGGCGGATCGAGGTTGCCCAAGAACTGTTCGACCCGCCCCGCGCTCCAAGTGAATTCTTCGTCGAACCCGGGCACTTCCTGGGTGCCGCTGGCGCGGATGGGGAGTCGTTCGGCCAGCGCTATCTGTGCGGCCAGTAATCCGAGTTGCAGGTGCGCCTCGAGCGTCAGCGGTTGCGTCTCGGCCGCCGTCAGTGCGGCGTGTAGTTGCGTGCGTGCCACCTCGAGCGGATCGAGGTCCCCCGGATCTGCCATTCCGCCAGCATATCGATTCGCTGGGCGCCCTTGATTCGATATCGGCAGGTTACTGGTTCGAGTCCAGTTGGGGGAGCAGAAACAGCAGGTCAAACCTGATGTTAGGTTTGACCTGCTGTTCTATTTCGGCAGTTCACCAAAAATACGCCAAAGTTTCCGCGCCGCACTTCCAATCAGTCGGACGCTGTGGCGGTCGTTCGGCGCAGATTCGGGTCTTCAGCAGGACGCGCAAAGTCTGGACCGCAGGGAAATAGCTGGTGATCGCGGGTTGGTATCCGATTCGACCGTTTGAGGATCGTCCGTACAGATCGGTTCTCCGGTACCGTATCCGTTGCTTTCTGGACGGGGTACCGAATATACATTCGAAACCATCGGCGTTTGTCGCCGGTAACCGTTATGTCCGCGCCGCCACTTGTTCCCTGTCGGTCTGCCGGGCTTGTGTGTTTCGGCTTTGGAGTCCCATCGATGAGCTGTCGTTTGCTCCTTTTCGGCGGGCGTCCCGCCTTCCTCCCTCAAGGCAGCAACGGCTCGAGCCGCGCCCATTCGGGCGTCGGTCAGGTCCGCGCGCCTCGTCACCGCTACGCTGGGCACGACGTCTCCGGTGTTCAGTTGGATCTTGGTCGGTCAACGTCTCTACCGGAGACCTCACCCATACACCAACCTGGACAACACCTTCCAGCTCGCCTGTTGAGGGTCGCCGCACAGCGGCGCCCCTCAACTGCCACCGACTTCCAAAACACGGGCTAGCGTCGAGTGCGTGCCAGCAGACCCGAATCGAGCATGCGCTGGTTGGCTTGCCGAGGAGAGCATGAACCAGCCATGAGAATGAGCAAGATTCGCCTGAAGAACTTCCAGTCATTTGGTCCGACGCCGACCGAGATCGAGCTCAGCCAGCTCACGTTCATCCTTGGGCCAAACGGTGCGGGCAAGACCGCAACTCTCGTTGCGCTCGCTCGGCT
>NZ_BAFV01000096.1 GCF_000308515.1 Nocardia carnea NBRC 14403
GCAGGACCTCCTTGTCGGCCTTCATCGTTGAGGTGGGCGCAACCGAATGGTGTTCCACCGCCGCAACTCCAGCGGGGGAGATGCGGGCGATATGAGGTTTCGCTCATCGATGCAGCGCGACGCCCCCGCCCATCAGGGCGGTGGCGAGGACTGCGTGCTATTCGAGACGATCTACCGCCGCGAATACCCGCGTGTGCGGCGGTATCTGCTCGGCGCGGTCCGCGGTGACAGTCAAGAGGCCGAAGACCTGACCCATGAGGTTTTCCTGCAGGTGTGGCGCACCTACGGCCCACGCCTGGCCCGCATGACCGACACCGAGGTGCAGCAGATCTTGATCACCGCGGCGAAAAACCGGCTGATCGACCTGTGGCGCAAGGACACCCGCATCGTGCTTTTCGCCGGCTACGACAATCACCATGTCCCCGTCGACACCGCGACCGACTCCGATCCGTTCCGCAAGGTCCTCAACGACGAGGTCGTGGCCCGCTTCGCTCAAGTCGCTGCCAAACAGCTGACTGTCGGCGAGTACCGGGTCGCTTTCATGAGCTGGGTGATGGAATGCACCGACACCGAGATCGCCGCCGCGCTCGGCACCGCCGTCAAGACGGTACGCACGCACCGCTGCGCGGCACGACGCAAGATCAAGGCCATAGCCAGCAAGGACCGCTCTGGCCTCCGGTTCCTCGACGCCGACGAGATCTCGGCGAGAGCAGCCACGCCCGGGATCGGGGAGGTGACGATATGACCGGCGACAACCCCTGCCAGGGGCCCCGGCCGCCGATGCCCCTCGGCGAGGTGTTCGAGAAGCTGGGCGATTATTTCACCGAACAGCACGGTCCCGGCTGCGCCGATGCAGGATGGGCGCGGCTGCAGCGGGCCATGGACGCCGAAGAACCGGCGAACCAGCCGGCCGCCGAGCCCGCACCAGGGTGCAGGGAGCGGCTGGCCGGCCTCGCGGCCCGGGTCAGTTGCTGGTGGGACACGGTCGAGGTCAAGTACGCGGTGGCGTCGGTGCTGATGGTGATCGGTTTGGTGAACGCCGGCGCCGACTCCGCTGTCGGGGTCGCCGCGGCGGCCGTGGGGATCCCGGCGGCCACGGCCGTGGGGCTCGCAGCGTTGCTGCAGTCGGCCCGCCGCCAGGAAGCCGAGGCCCATGCCGCGAAAGCGCTGCAGGAACACCGGCGCGAGATCCGGTTGCAGATCGCGCGCCGCGATATCGCCCGCCGCGAAGCCGCGGCGCGCAACCTCGTGATCCAGACCCTGGGTCGCACCGACAGCTCGGGGATCATCCACCTGTCCTGCGTCGACCTGCGCGAGCAGAATCTTGCCGACTTCAACCTAATCGGCGCCGGCCTCAAGGGCGCGACCCTCGACGGTATGAACCTGCGGTCGGCCAACCTCTACGGCGCCAACCTCGCCGGGTCCAGCATGTTCGGTACCGAGCTGGCTCGCGCCGACCTGTCCGGTGCCAACCTCGCCGGTGCCAATCTTGCCAGTGCCCGGCTCGTCGGCGCCCGGCTCTCCGGCACGGACCTGGCCCGCGCCAACCTCGCCGGCGCGAATCTGTCCGGTGCGACCCTGCTCAACGCCGACCTCTCCGACGCGGACCTGTCCGGCGCGATTCTGTCCGGTGCGGATCTCGCCGGCGCGGACCTGTCCGGCGCGATACTGCCCGGCGCCTACCTCACCGGCGCCTACCTGCAAGGAGTGAACCTCGAAGGTGCCTGCTTGGCCCGGGTGAACCTGCGCGGGTCCTACCTACACCGTGCGAACCTGACCCGCGCCGACCTCACCTGTGCCGATATCAGCACCACGACCCTGAAAAACACCGCGCTCATCGGCGCAAACCTGGTCGGGGCGAAACTCATCGACCTGACCGATCTGGAAGAGGTGACCTGGTCAGAGACCACACTGTGGGGCCGTCACCGCGACGAAGTGCTCCGACGATCCATCCCCTTGGGCCGCGGCTGGTACAAACTCAACCCACCCGACGGGACCTCCCTCGATGACCCCATAACTCTTCCC
>NZ_BAFV01000095.1 GCF_000308515.1 Nocardia carnea NBRC 14403
CGCTGCAAGCAACGCCTTAGGTCGATCAGTCAAGTCGACTGGGATTGCCAGTTGCTGGTTTCTGGGTGCGTTTCCCCCAGCGGTCGTAAGCTGCCTGTCTGGTGACCCCGCAAGCAGACCCGATCTGCACCCAAGTGGCACCAGCGCTGCGCGCCGATTTCGCCGCGAGCTCCAGGTCCACATTCGCCTGGTGACGGATCCGCAGTTTCGTCAACTCGAACTCGATCCATATTTCACCCGTCAGCGGCTCGATACCCACTGGCCTTGCGATGCCGTCCTGCTCCGCTGCCTCGTTAAGTAGCTGCCCAGCGAGCTCGTCACATTTGCGGTGGATGTCCAACGTTAGCTGGGCAACCGCCTTAGCAATGTCCGATTCACTTACCGCCGGAACGGCACGTCCCTGAGGGTCAGGCGATTCAATACTCACAGTGTCAAGAAAACCATTACATCAAAGTTCGCGTCAAGATTTGCTTGACGCACATCTGTGTGACATTAAGCCCATTTGGGCCTATTGTCCCCGCAAGACTGTCATCGGGATATCGGAAGCTACCAAACCGGTTGTGAGCCCCATCACTGCAAGCCTGTGATGTTTGGCACAGAAGTATCAACTGCTAGTTCAGATTTGCCTACTGGCGCTATGTGTAGCGTCGCCTGACCAGCAAATTTTGCCAGGAATTCGCCAGCAAGCCTGCCGAGGGGATTCATCCAACGAATTTCTGCGCGTTACTGATTCGTGATTGCGGGGTGCATGAGGGTTAAAGTTCAACCAAGCCACAGCGTTCCGCCGAACGGCAGCGCAGCAAATGCGACAGCGGTCCCCAACCCGGGGGTGTGCTCCCCCCTCTTGCCCAGGAAGGAGCATCGTCCTCGACGGTCCGCCGTGGTGCCCCCTGTTCAGAAGCAAATTGAAGGAGCCGCCGATGGCGACCATAACCCGTAGCTCCGATTGGATCAATCTGATCCAGGACGTTCCAAGCGATTCTTCGCCGGCGTCAACCTGCCAACACCTGACCTGCGCCCATATCGAGGCTGTAGATACCCTCGCAAAGCTCACTGACAACACGACAGCGTTCGCCCTCTCCTTCTGCCTGGCAGTCGCGATCGCGGTAATCGCCTGGCTGGTGATGGCAATCGGGCACAGCATGAACGGCGCCACGAAGATTCAAGCCGCGCTCCGGGGCGCTGCCGCTTTTGGTGCCACCTTCGCCGGGGGACTCTCGGTAATCACCGTCTTGTCACTACTTCCGTAGCGCACGCCGAGCGGAAACTACGTGGTCGGCAACACGGCCTTGCCTGGCAGTGTGAGGCCCTGGCCGTGTCACCGAGTTGTCACAAGTCCACGCGACAGCCGCGGACAGTGCGAGACTCCTACGGAGGTGTTTCAGCACCTCCCGTAGGAGCGCGGACGATCGCGATACCAGCGCGGACACAACGTATTCGACTCGTAATGAAGAGGTCGAAAGGCGGTGGCTGGTGACGACAGAGCCGACGGCAATGGCGACGACAGCAAATCCTCGCGCCCCTCTACGGACATCCACTGAGCGCGGAACGCCGCGGTCGGCGGCGCGTGCCGTGCCTGGCAGTTTGAGGTCAGGGACAAGGATGCCGAGCTTCGCCCATGGGGCCGGACGTGTGCGAAAGCGCCGTTGTTCAACCCGATCGATTTGGCCATACTCCTGCCGGAATCGCGGCACGCAAGTGGAGCTTATCTATCAGTCTCAGGCGTCGGTGTGTTGATCACGCAGCGCTCGTCGGCGAATCTTGCCGGTCTGTGTTTTCGGCAGGTCCGTAAGAATCTCGACCGCCCTGGGACGCTTGTAGGGTGCGAGGCGG
>NZ_BAFV01000094.1 GCF_000308515.1 Nocardia carnea NBRC 14403
GACCTCACGGTGGATGAACCACGCCAACTCCCAGGTCATCGGCTCCGGAATCCCGCGCAGTGAAATCGCTTGGGTGGTCCATCGCCCGCCTTGCCCGCCGGTGGTGCGCTCGCGGAACGCCACCCGGTAGTCGCTGGGCATGTTCTTCGAGTCGAAGTGGTCCTGGCGGTGTTCTTCGGGCAGTGAATCCCACAACTGCCGGGCGCGTTGCTCGCTGAACAACTCCGCGATCGGCAGCCGCGGATCCACCCGTTCCAGACGCTTGCGCTGCGGTGTCCGCGGAACCGGCGAGACAAATCCTGAAATATCGTAGTGCGGCTCGGTCATCGGACACTCCACGCGTCGATAACGGCCTGCCAATCAGCGCAAGTCCGCAGTTCGGCATCCTCGGTGACGTGGCCGTAGAGATTGAGGGTGGTCTGAATATCGGCGTGACCCAACCGACGCGACACCACATGCTCCGGCACCCCGGCCAACAGCAGCGCCGTCGCATGCGAATGCCGGAACCAGTGCGGAGTCACCGCCGCCGGAAGCCCGGGGACCCTCCTCTTCATCGACGCCAGATGCTTGTAGACGCTCTCCGGCCGCAACGGTGCGAACTGCCGGCCGCGGTGCAGATTACAGAAGATATAGGCGCGATCCCAATCCTCAAGTTCGACGTCGGCCCCGGCCTCGCACAAGGCCCAAACCCAGTCGCCATACAGACGATCCAACCCGGCGCCGACGTGAATGCGCCGAAAGCCGCTCTTGGCGCGCTGACCATGCGGATGATCATCGCGCTCGACCACCTCGACCAGCGCGGTATCGCCCGTGCCAGTCTTCCAGTCCCGATGCTGCAATCCCAATGCCTCGCCGAGGCGGATCCCCGTCTCCTCCAGCAGCGTCCACAACAGGCGATACCGCAGTTCGCCGACCCACCCCCCGAGCCGTCTGTCCCATCGAGCTTCCGCCTCCCGCAACGCCGTCATCTGGGAGGGCAGCAACACCGGCACTATCTGCCGCCGGGCCCGGACACGGACCTTGCTGCGTCGCCGGCCACTCCTCCGTTCCACATGCTCCAACAACGGTAGATACCGGCCCGGCGCAGCCTTCACCCGCTCCACCAGATCTCCACCCAGCACGGCACCGCGCTGTGTCTGATAGCGGTAAAAGCTCATCACCGCCCGGGCACGCTGCGCGACCGTCGAATCCGCCAGATGGTCGGTGTCAACGAGTACCGCGGGCTCCGATCCGACCGACCGGCGCCGCATCTGACCGACGAACGCACCCACCTCGGTAACCCCCACCCGATCCCACGGCTGCGCCCGATGCTCCAGGAACGTCCACCACAGTTGCAGCCCCTTCGCGTACGCCTTCACCGTGTTCGGCGAGTACTGCGTCGATCTCAGATGCTCCAAGAACTGCTCTACCGGAGCCACTACCAGGTAGTTCGCGTCCAGCACTGTCCACGTGGGCCCGTCGGCCGTTGGAACCCGCTGCGTGTAAGCCACTCACATTCCTCTCCGTCACGTCACATACGTCAGCGGCGGAGACAACCAACTACCGATAACCCACCGCCGACGACCACCAACACGACCAGAAAGGACTGTCACAGACGTCAACGACACACTCAACCGGGTACAGACAACATGT
>NZ_BAFV01000093.1 GCF_000308515.1 Nocardia carnea NBRC 14403
TGAAGCGCCCCGGGGTTGATGCGCACCGGTTTATCTGTCTCCAGCCGGTTGCTCGGCGTGGAGTGCATAGTAGTCGGCTTCGTGCTCGACCGGTGGCCGCCGGCCGAGTCGGTGCATGATCCGGGACTGGTTGTACCAGCCGATCCAGTCGGTGGTGAGGAGTTCGACATCGGCGAGCCGGGTCAGCAGGCCGCGCCGGAACGGGGAATCGTCACGGACCGCCTCGGTCTTGTAGAGCCCGATCGTGGTCTCGGCGAGAGCATTATCGTAGGCATCGCCGACAGACCCGATAGAGGGCTTGAGGTCCGAAAGTGTCAGTGTTTCACCGAGTTTCACTGCCGTGTATTGAGATCCGGCATCCGAATGGTGGATCGCACCAGCGATCGGGTGGCCTTCACGGGCCCGCAGGGCGACTGCTTGCCGGATCGCTGATTCTACGAAGTCGGCGTGCTTGCTCGTCGAGCATTCCCACCCCAGGATCCGCCCGGCATAGGCGTCGATGACGAACGCGGTATAGACGAACGCGCCGGTCGTCAGCCGGACATAGGTGAAATCGGCGACGAGCAACATGTTCGGCGCCGGGACCCGGAATTGCCGGTCGACCAGGTCCGGCGCCCTCGATGCGGCCGGATCCGGACAGGTGGTCCGAACCTTCTTCCGTCGAACCACTCCTTTCCAGCCGTTCGTGCGCATCAACCGCTCCACCGTGCACCGCGCGACGGGGATGCCCTGTCGTTGCAGGTGAGCCCATATCTTGGCCGCCCCATACAACGACTCCGGCGCGCGCCGGCCCCGCGCGTCGGGTTCGTAGTAGCCGGCCAGAACCTCGGTCACCGTGGTGTCCCACAGCGCCCGTTTCGACGGTGCCCGCCGCGTCCAGGCATGGAACGTTCTCGGGGCGATCTTGACGCCGTGCGCGGTCAGCGCGCGGCAGATCGGAACGACCCCGAACCGAGCCCGATACTCGGCGATGAACCTGCAGATCACTTCTGTCGCGGGTCGTTCGCCCGCGCGAAGAAAGACGTTGCTGCCGAGAGGATCTCGATTGTCTGTTCCAGCTCGGCGATCTTCCGCTTCTGTTCGCGGATCGTTCGCGCGGCCTCCGTCGTGACACCATCAGCGTCACCCCGGTCGACCTCGGCTTGGCGAACCCATTTCCGCAGCGTTTCGGTGGTCATCCCCAACCGGGCCGCGACCGCCTTCATCGCGGCCCACTCGCTGTCGTAGTCGCCACGATGGTCGATGACCAGCCGGACAGCTTTGGCCTTGGTCGCTTCGTCGTACTTCGCAGGCATGATCTGCCCATCCTTCCCAAGAAAGAAGGTGGGCACCAAGCCCGGGGTGCTTCA
>NZ_BAFV01000092.1 GCF_000308515.1 Nocardia carnea NBRC 14403
TGAACCGTCACGGGTAAGGGACCGGCTTCGGGTTTCAGACCAGCGCCGGTCAGCGTGGCGATAGTTGAGCGTAGTAGGCGGCTTCGTACTCGGCCGGGGTGAGGTAGCCGAGCCGGGAATGCAGGCGGGAGTTGTTGTACCAGTCGCACCATTCCATCAGCGCGTACTCGACCTCGGATATGGTCTTGAACGGGCCGTGTCGGCGCACGACCTCGGTCTTGAACAGGCCGATGATCGATTCGGCGAGTGCATTGTCATAGGCATCCCCAACCGATCCGATTGATGGCGAAATGCCTTGCAGTGCAAGTGATTCAGTAAAGTTCAGCGAAACATATTGAGACCCCGCGTCGGAATGATGGATCAGTCCGGGCTCGACGGGATGCCCGTAGTGGTCACGCCGCCACACGGCCATGTTGACTGCTTTGGACACCAAAGGTGTCGTTTTCGACGCCGAGATGTTCCAGCCGACAATCGCGCGGGAGTAGGCGTCGAACACGAACGCCACATAGGCCCACCCCGTCCAGGTCGAGACATAGGTGAAATCGGCCACCCATACCTGGTTCGGTGCGGTCGCGGTGAAGTCGCGGTTGAGCCGGTCACCGGCACGGATCCCGTCTTTGGCCGGGATCGTGGTCCGGTGTCGCCGGCCTCTGACGGCTCCGTTGAGTCCCAGTTCGCGCATGATCCGGTCCACGGTGCAAAAGGCCACGTCATGGCCTTGGCGACGCAGCCAGCGGGTCATCTTGCGGCGTCCGTAGAGCTGCTCGGGTGCCCCGTCGAGCCCACGCAGGGTGTTCTCGACAAAGGCGTAGGCGATATCACGCGCCGAGGCCGGCCGACGGCGGGCCTTGCGGTAGGTCCTGGGCGCGATCTGCACTCCGTGCGCAGAGAGCGCGTGGCAGATCGACTCGACGCCGAAGACCTGGCGGTATTCGTCGATGAATCCGACGATCAGCGGTGTCGCGGGTCGAGTTCCCGCGCGAAAAAAGCCGATGCGAGCTTGAGGATCTCGTTGGTTTGCTTGAGGTCCCGGTTCTCTTTGCGCAACCTCGCGAGCTCGTCGCGCTCGATGCTCGACAGGCCCGGCGAGGCCGACACGCTCGGTGACGGTGCCTGCTCGAGGGCCTTTTTGATCCACAACCGCAGCGTCTCGTGATGCACGTCTACCATCGGGCCGATCGCACGCGCAGCGGCGTAGGCGGATCCGTACTCATCGAGCCGTTCGAGAGCCAGACGCACGGCCTTCTCACGAACCTCGGGCGGGTAACGCTTGGACATGATGGGAACCATCTTCCTCAAAGACGGAAGCGGCCCCAAATCCGTGACGGTTCA
>NZ_BAFV01000091.1 GCF_000308515.1 Nocardia carnea NBRC 14403
TGAGGTTCCCCCGCATTGTTGGAGGGCGGGGATATCAGGTTCCAGCCGGAACCGGGTGATGGTAGCTCGCTTCGAACTCATCCGGCGATCGCCAACCCAGCTTCTTCTGGATGCGCTGGCTGTTGTACCAGCCATCGATATAGGCGAACAGGGCGTTCTCGGCCTCGACCCGAGTCCGCCAGGCCCGGCGATAAACCAACTCGGTCTTCAACGTGGAGAAGAAGTTCTCCATCAACGCATTGTCGTAGCTGTCGCCGACCGATCCCATCGACTGAGCGATCCCGTTGTCTGCCAACCGGTTAGCGAAACGAATCGCTGTGTAGGTCGAGCCCCTGTCGCTGTGATGAATCAACTCACCGTCACGGATATCGCGGCTCCAGACCGCGAACTCGAGTGCACCCAGCACCAGCTCGGTGTCGCAGCGGTCCGAGGTTTTCCAGCCCACGATCCGGTTGGAGAATGCGTCCCGCACCGCTGCCAGCCAGAACGCGCCCTGTCCGCACGGGATCCTGGTCGCGTCGGCCACCCATAATCGGTTGGGCCGGTCCGCGGTGAAGACCCGTTCGACCAGGTCCGGTGCCGGCGCTGCCCGTGGATCGGTTCGTGTCGAGGCGATGCGCCACCGTTTCCGCAGGAAAGCGCCCTGCAACCCGGCGCCACGCATCACCCGTTCCACCCGTTTGCGGCCGACCGAGATGCCGCGGCGGGCCAGCATCGCGTGCACGCGGGGAGAGCCATAGGTGCCGCCGGAGCTGGTATGGATATCGACGATCTCGGCCAGCAAGGCTTCGTCCGCGATCTGCCGCGCCGAGGGCTGTTCCAGGCGTTTGCACCACCAGTAATAGGTCGACGAGGCGATGCCGAGGACCCGCAATACGAGCTCGACCGGGTGCCCGCTGTCCTTGACGAACCGCACGATCACCTCCGGGTCTGGCCGAGCTCCGAGGCGAAATACGCACTCGCAGAACGAAGGATGTCGTTGACCCGCTCCAACTCGGCGACCTGTTTGCGCAGCCGCTTGTTCTCCTCGGCCAGATCGGACGCCTGCGGCTCGGGCCGTTGACCGGTGTCGGCTTGGCGGATCCAGTTCCGCAGCGCCTCGTGATGGACCCCCAACTGCTGGGCAAGTTTGCGGATCGTCGGTTTCGGGTCCGACTCCAGATACAGCCGGACCGCTCGAGCCTTCAGCTCGTCCGGGTATTTCTTCGGTGCTGCCACGCGGGGCTCCTTCCCGGTCCTATCGGACCATGCTCAGAGCCCTCCAAGGAAGCGGGGGAACCTCA
>NZ_BAFV01000090.1 GCF_000308515.1 Nocardia carnea NBRC 14403
GGGACTGCCCTGAGTTTGGTTGACTCGCGGGTTTGGTTTTTCAGGCCGTGAGTGCGGGCCGGTTTATTGTCTCAAACTCGATCGGGGTGAGCCGGCCGAGTCTGCGTTGCCGACGGGTGCGGTGGTAGGTCTTCTCGATCCAAACCACGATCGCCATACGGAGCTCGTCGCGGGTCGTCCACCGTTTCCGGTCGAGCACGTTCTTCTGTAGCAACGCGAAAAACGACTCCATCGCAGCGTTGTCACCACACGCGCCGACCCTGCCCATGGAACCTCGTAATCCGCGGACCGACAACGCATTGACGAACTTTCGAGAGCGGAATTGACTGCCCCTGTCGGAGTGGACAATCGTTGCGGTAGGTGCTCGGAGAGCGACGGCATGGTTCAGTGCCGATACCGCCAAAGACGCCTTCATCCGTGAATCGATCGAGTACCCGACGATCCGGTTGGAGAACACGTCCTTGACAGCGCATAAATACAGTTTTCCTTCGCCGGTGGAGTGCTCGGTGATGTCTGTCAACCACACCGCGTCCGGGGCGGCGGCAGTGAAGTGGCGTCCGACGAGGTCGTCGTGGACCGGCGGTCCGGCCTTGCGGTTCAGCCCGCGTTTCTTGGCGAACACGCTCCAGATCCGCTGCGCTGAACATAATCTGGCGACCCTGTTCTCGCCGGCACGGATGCCGCGGGCGGGTAGCTCGTCGGCGATGAATCGGTAGCCGAAAGCCGGGTCGTCGGCATGGATGTCGAGAGCGGCGTTGATCAGATGGGCGTCGTCCCAATCGCGTTGCGAGACAGGGCATCGTTTCCATTTATAGAACGCTTGGGTGGAGAAGCCGAGCACCCGGCAGGTCACCGCGACGGGGATACCGTCAGCGGCCAGGTCGAGGACCAGCGGGTAACTCATTTTGGGTTGACGTCACGCGAGAAATAGGCGACCGCGCGGCGCATGACCTCGGCTTCTTGTTCCAGCTGGCGGATCCGTTTACGCGCTTCGCGCAGTTCGGCCGACTCGTCACGGGTGGAGCCGGGCCGGTGACCGTCTTCGATACCGGCCTGTTTGAGCCAGTTCTTCACACAGCTCTGCGATATTCCGAAGTCCTTCGCGATCTGCGTCAACGAGATCTCGCCCTTACGGGCGACCGCGACGACGTCGCGGCGGAACTCTTCGGGATACGGCTTCGGCATGGTGGACATCCTTCCAGTGAGGAGCAATCCTCACAGGTCAGGAGTCAACCAAACCGGGGGCAGTCCC
>NZ_BAFV01000089.1 GCF_000308515.1 Nocardia carnea NBRC 14403
CAGCAGGAGGCTCACCTTCAGCGGGCGGCTCGCCCTCCGCGGGCGGCTCGCCCTCAGCAGGAGGCTCACCCTCAGCAGGAGGCTCACCGGTCGGCGGCGGGCCCGCATTGGGAGCCGGCGTGGATTGCGGCGGCTTGGGCTCGTCCTTGTCGGACTCGCTGTCGTCTTCGTCGCCCTTCTCGGCATCATCACCACCCAGGCCGGACATCATGCTTGCCATCGCGAACTGCGTCAACATGTCCCCGATACCGCCGCCGGGCGTCGGTGTCGGAGAGGGGTTGGGAGTGGGCGTCGGACTCGGGCTCGGCTCGGGGCTCGGGCCGGGGCTGGGGTCGGAATCACGCCCACCGTCGGAGTCGTCCGATTTACCAGTGCCGGAACCGAGTTCCTCCGCCGAGAGCTCACCCGACCCGAGACCATCGGGTCCGAACAAGCCCGCTTCGGGACCACCCGAACCATCACCCGAACCTCCCAGATCGAGGTCATCCACCCCGAGATCTCCCAAGTCGAGGTCACCGGATCCGGGTTGCTCCGTGCCGGGTTGTTCCGTGCCAGGCTGCTCGAAACTGGGATCTCCCGTTCCGGGATCGTTCGGTCCACCGAAATGGGGATCATCCTCGCCCTCGTTGTTCTCCTCGTCGGAGCCGCCCTCCTCTATCGGTTTTTCCTCTTCTTCCCCAACAAGAGGCGGCGTGGGATTCGGTACTTGTGGCTCTTCGGGTACCTCGGGTTTCTCATCCCCAGACGTGGCCTCACTGATTGCCCAGATACCAGCACCGACCGCAGCAACGCCGGCCACGGCCATGCCTACCTTCTTCTTATCCGAACCACTACCGTTATCCGATCCATCGCCGGAATCGTTCCTGGAACCATTCGCCTGGTCGGGATCGTTGTTGTCAGGCTCGTTCCGATCGGGACCGTTGTTGTCAGGCCCGTTCCGATCGGGATCGTTGTTGTCAGGCCCGTTCCGATCGGGACCGTTGTTGTCAGGCCCGTTCCGATCGGGACCGTTGTTGTCAGGCCCGTTCCGATCGGGACCGTTGTTGTCAGGCCCGTTCTGGGCAGGCGTGGGCCGAGCAGGCGCAGGCGCAGCAGGCGCAGGCGCAGGCGCGGGCGCGGGCGCAGCAGGCGCAGGCGCAGGCGCAGCAGGCGCAGCAGGCGCAGGCGCAGCAGGCGCAGCAGGCGCAGGCGCAGCA
>NZ_BAFV01000088.1 GCF_000308515.1 Nocardia carnea NBRC 14403
AGAGCGTGTTTCATAAGCCCGATGCTGTGGGGCCGAACCTGTTGTCCGGGTGAGAAGTTGGTGATATAGCGAGGTCTCCGGTAGTTGGTTGAACGACCAAGCACAACCGGAAACCAACCGGAGACCTCTTGAACAGCGTAACGGCAACGTGCCGTGCGGATCTGACCGATACCCAGTGGGCAAAACTGAAACCGCTACTACCTGCCGGTATGAAACCGGGCCGGCCACCGCGGTGGTCGAAACGGCGGTTGATCGACGGGATTCGCTGGAGGATCCGGACCGGCAGCCCATGGCGTGACATTCCAGCGGTTTACGGGCCGTGGCAAACCGTGTACGGGCTGTTCCGCCGCTGGCAGCGCGACGGAACGTGGGAATCTATGCTGACCGCGCTGCAAGCCCACGCCGACGCCGCAGGCGAGATCGAGTGGACGGTCAGCGTGGACTCCACCATCGCCCGAGCACACCAGCACGCAGCCGGTGCCCGCCGCGACCCACACTGCCAAGCCGAGCCGGCGGGCGGCTTCGACGACGAACCCGCCGACCATGGTCTCGGACGGTCGCGGGGCGGGTTCACCACGAAGCTGCACCTGGCCGCCGACCAGGGCCAGCGACCGTTGGCCCTGGTCGTCACGCCCGGCCAGTGGGCCGACTGCCCGCAGTTCACAACCGTGCTCGGCGAGATCCGGGTACCGCGGCTCGGGGTCGGTGGTACCCGGTCGCGACCGGAACGGGTCCTGGCCGACAAAGCCTATTCTTCGGCAGCCAACCGTGCTTACCTGCGGCGACGCGGGATCAAGGCGACTATCCCGATCAAGGCAGACCAGGCCGCGAACCGCGCGGCCAAAGGCCATTCCGGTGGGCGACCGCCCGCGTTCGAGCTCGGTCTCTACGCCCTGCGGCACGCCGTGGAATGCACGATCAACCGCCTCAAACAACACCGGGCAGTGGCCACCCGGTACGACAAGCTCGCCGTCCGCTACCTGGCCACCGTCCGCGTCGCCGCGATCAACCTGTGGTTATCAGGCCGCGGCTTATAAAACACGCTCTAGGG
>NZ_BAFV01000087.1 GCF_000308515.1 Nocardia carnea NBRC 14403
TATCTCATGCGCGCCACGAACCCGTCACTGTCGGTGTCCTCGCCGCGGTGAAGCAGCGGAATCAGGGGGTCGAAATCCATCAACAGGACCTCGTTCATCCGCCGGCCGGTGCGGATTTGCAGCATCAGCGCATGGAAGGCCTGCAGATCGCCGAGCCCGCCCTCCTCCTTCGGCGCAGCCAGCAATTCCGAACCCGCAGCGATGCGGCTGACGACCTCGTCCTCCAGCGCCATATCGTCTGGGAGCTTGTTCACCAGTCGAGGCTTGTCCTCGGGCCGGAACAGCGTCGTATGCTGCGGGGTGAGCTGCTGCCAGCGTGGCTCCCCGAGTATGGTGGTCGCCTCCGCAACGTTGTCGAACATCCACCGGTAGAAGGTCTCGACCGTCACCAGAGGCTGGCGCACCTGGTTCTTCCCCAGCGGTCGACCCTTGCTCGGGCCGGCCTGGATGCGATGGGCACGAAGCGATTCGACGAACCCTCGCGTGAACGGCCGGAGGTCGACATACGAATCGACCAGGTGCGGTCCGGCGCAGCCGACCTGGTCCAGATACCACTGGAACCACTTGAAGTGGTCGACGCGGCTCTTGACCGAACTCCAGACATACTGGCCGCCCAGCAGCTGGACCGACAACCACCATTTGACTGCTTCGCGCAGCCAGTCGGTCGTCAAGTGGGAGAAGTTGGCCGCGCTGTTGCGGTGCGGCTCGTGCTCCCGAAGCGGGATCCGGTCATCCAGCAACGGCGACCACACATTCAGCTGCCACCACGGACCGTCGTGATAGGCATACGCCAGTCGATCCTGCACCCGCTTCAGCTGCGAACTCATGGTGTTACCGACCACGGCACCCACGCTGCCCGGGCCCTGCTTCATCTGTGCACGCCGCAGCTCATGCACCCACTCCTCCGCAGGCAACGCGGTGACCGATCGGGCCTGCCGAGCAGCCGGTGAACCAAATCCCGTGACCTGCTGCAGCCCATACCGCAAGCTGTTGAACCGCGTGGGGTTGATGACGTTGCCGGCAGC
>NZ_BAFV01000086.1 GCF_000308515.1 Nocardia carnea NBRC 14403
TCCCCGGCTGCCCGTTTGAGCGCTGCCGGGTGAACCTGTTCAGTGGTCAGTGTCCGCGCACCGTCTGTGTAGGCGCGGCGAGCCTTCGCCGCGGCGTAGGCTCGCCGCGCTGGCGCTCTTCAACCAGCAGCGCGTCGAGAAGACGAGAGGCCGGCCAGTTCGTAACTGGTCGGCTTCTTGGGTTGGATCCGATCGAGAGGACCGGCGAGCTGGTGTGCTCTCTGGATTCCTGCGTCGCTCATCGACGGAATATTTCGCGGGTGTAGTTCAATGCCAGAATTTCTGCTTCCCAATCAAACCTCGGGCCCGACCAATGGCCGCCAGGTCGAATGAGCTTTCCTGTCAGCACGCCTGCAAAATCTGCGTGAGCTTGTCCTTCTCGTCCTGCTGCAGGCTCAACTGCCAGGTCGATTTCACCGCAACCCACATCTGCGCGTAGGTACAGTGAGCCGCCGGGTTCGGTGGTATCCAGTCCGCCAGGTCTTGGTCGCCTTTGGACCGGTTCGACGAGGCGGTGACCGCGATCAACTGCGGGTTGGTCAGATCGTTGGCGAACTCCTCGCGCCGCTCGATGCTCCATGCACTGGCCCCGGAGCGCCACGCTTCGGCCAGTGCGACT
>NZ_BAFV01000085.1 GCF_000308515.1 Nocardia carnea NBRC 14403
GTCCGGGATGCCGGTGCGCGGCCGGATACGACATGCCGCCCGCCCCGTACAGTTCGTGTGCGCGCAGTAGCGGCGGCGAGGTGTTCGGCACGACACAGGAGACAACCGGCAAGCGGGGGTCCGGGCGATACAGGAGGCATGATGAGCGACGATGAATCCTCCGCTCATCGGCAGCAGCCCGGTAGACAGCCCGGCGGTCCACGAGACCGGCGGGCCCCCAGCGCACCGTGGGAGCGGGTGCCTCCGTCTCCCGGATCGGAGCCGGAGATGACCGGCCATCCGCGCGATACCGACCGCGAATCCTTCCGGGAGCCGCCACCGCAGCTGCGCCGGCCCGAGCAGCCGGCCGGTCCGGCGCCCCGCCCCGGCCCGCCTGCCCGGCGTCCCGGCCCCGGACCGGGCCCACATCCGGGGGAGGATCGGTATGCCGGGAACCGGCAGCGTCCGCCCGCGCCCGATGGCCGTAACCCGGCGCCCGGACGACCACAGAACCCGCCGTCCGGCGCGCGACCTGCCGTACCGCCCGGGCAGCCCGGCGGCCGGCCCCCGATACCGCCCGCGAATCAGCGTCCCGGCGGCCGCCC
>NZ_BAFV01000084.1 GCF_000308515.1 Nocardia carnea NBRC 14403
TCAGCAAACGAAAATCGAATCGGGACAACCCGCGACGATCCCTGTCGATGCCGAGATCGTCTCCATCATCCGATCCCAGCAGGACCACGCCCGCGAGCTGCTCACCACGTTCGGCGCGCCGGCGGGAACCCAGCCCCGCTACCTGTTCGTGCGTCCCCGCAACAACCGGTGGGGCCAGCACCCCTACTCGTGCAATACCTACAACCCGCGGCTGCGGGAGCTGACGAAGCGGCTGGGGATCACCGACAGCACAGGACGTGCGGTCGCGATCTCGCGCACACACCAATTCCGCCACACCCGAGTCACCGATCTGATCAACGCCGGTGTCCCGCTGCATGTCGTGATGCGGTACTTCGGGCATCTGACGCCGACGATGACG
>NZ_BAFV01000083.1 GCF_000308515.1 Nocardia carnea NBRC 14403
TCAGCAAACGAAAATCGAATCGGGACAACCCGCGACGATCCCTGTCGATGCCGAGATCGTCTCCATCATCCGATCCCAGCAGGAGCACGCCCGAAAGCTGCTCACCACCTTTGGTGCGCCGGCAGGAACCCAGCCCCGCTACCTGTTCGTGCGCCCCCGCAACAACCGGTGGGGCCAGCACCCCTACTCGTGCAACACCTACAACCCGCGGCTGCGGGAACTGACGAAGCGGCTGGGGATCACCGACAGCACAGGACGCGCGGTCTCGATCTCGCGCACACACCAATTCCGCCACACCCGAGTCACCGACCTGATCAACGCCGGTGTCCCGCTGCACGTCGTCATGCGCTACTTCGGGCACCTGACACCCACGATGACC
>NZ_BAFV01000082.1 GCF_000308515.1 Nocardia carnea NBRC 14403
GGCGCCGACTCGATAGCCTTCAACCCCATGGTGGACATCCTGGCCACCAGCAGCGACGGCGATGGTGTGCAACTGTGGAACCCCGCCACCGGCGAGAAAATCCGCGACATCCCCAACACAGGCGTCGCCGCTGGCTCGATGGCCTTCAACCCCACGGGCGACATCCTCGCCACCAGCGGTGCTGAAGGCACGCGTCTATGGCATTCTCCTACTCCCCATCGCATCAAAAGGCTTCCTCCGCGTATCTACTCAGCACCTCTCAGCCCCGCTGGCGATATCCTCGTTACCAGCAGCGACGGCGATGGTGTCCAACTGTGGAACCCCGCCACCGGCGAGAAAA
>NZ_BAFV01000081.1 GCF_000308515.1 Nocardia carnea NBRC 14403
GCGCCCGCGCCTCGGTGAGCAGTCCGCTCGGATAGGCGAAGGACGCACTCAACACCGGGCCGTCGGCGCCGGAGTTGACGATGGCGTTGATATCGAGCACCGCGTTGGCGGGCATATCGCGATCCGCGTCCGCGTCCACCGGTCCCAGATCGGCGGTCGGCAGCCAGCCGAGTTCGGCCATTTCCGCCGGGATCTCACCGGCGGAGACACGGCCCAGATAGTTGAAGCTGATCTGTCCCGGCACCCGTTCCGGCAAGGCGTCGCCGGTTTCGGCGTTCAGGTACCGCAGCAGACCGTAGCCGAGTCCC
>NZ_BAFV01000080.1 GCF_000308515.1 Nocardia carnea NBRC 14403
TGGTTCGCGCGGCGGGGGTGAGGGTGCGGGTTCTGGTCCGGTAGGGCCGCGGCAGCGGGGCAGTGATCCTGTGGGGCCTCCGGTGCGGACGGGGCCGCGTGATCCTGGTGATGGTGCGCGTCTTGCTTCTGATGGTTCGCGTCTCGATCCTGC
>NZ_BAFV01000079.1 GCF_000308515.1 Nocardia carnea NBRC 14403
TTGCGTGGGTATGCAGCAAGACCGAGCACGCCGGTAGTGCTTCCGACCAGTGGGGAACGCAGCCGAACTACTCGGTTATCGACCACCGCGCCCACGACGGCATACAAGGTTGGTGGA
>NZ_BAFV01000078.1 GCF_000308515.1 Nocardia carnea NBRC 14403
GGACGCCGCCGATGGGCCGGGCCGCGTAACCCGCGGCGAGCGTGCCGAAGGCGGCGATGGTGGAGGCCGCCGAGTTCGACGACGGGAAGAACAGCTTGCCGAAGACCAGGGCGGCC
>NZ_BAFV01000077.1 GCF_000308515.1 Nocardia carnea NBRC 14403
ATTCCAGCCGTTCCTTCACCCCGAGCCCGTCCAGTCCGGCGCCACCGCCGACGAGCGCGAAATCGGTACGACAGGCTTCCACCATCTTCTGGCGGACCGCCATCACTTTCGAGAA
>NZ_BAFV01000076.1 GCF_000308515.1 Nocardia carnea NBRC 14403
CGTAGCTTCTCGCACGTTTGCGCGCGCTGTCGACACTGTTTGCGTAAACTCCCCCACGACACGACGATCCGGCCTCACAACCACGAAGACCTGGGGAGATGACA
>NZ_BAFV01000075.1 GCF_000308515.1 Nocardia carnea NBRC 14403
GCAGTCGTGTTGGGCCGGCCCAGCACGCCCACGCAAACGATCAGGCCTAGGGCGATCAGCAGCGCACTACCGTAAGGCCGCCGCCGTTCCAGCAGACCCACCACGACGGCGAGCACCGCCATCACCACACCCATCGATACGAACAGCACGGCTTTGTCGGCGGTGCCGAACTGCTCGATGGCGTACTCGCGCAATGCTTTCGGCGTATAGTCGACCACGGTGGCGCCGGTCGAGACGAACGGCGAGGCGTCCGGATCGATCAGTCCTGCGAACAGTTCCGCGATACCGAGCACCATCCCGGCGGCCACGAGACCACACAGACCCGCCGCGACAACCCCTGGTGTGGGTTCATCCGCCGGTTCCCGGGATCGTTGCGCGTTTCCGGGCGAATCCGGTACATCCTGCATGAGCACCCTCGTTCCGCCATCGGGCCGGGGGCCCGCCTGCCTCGGTGTTCGTCGTACTGCCTCGCTGCGGATGGTTTCATTGCGGGCACGGTTCCGGAAGATGCGCAGGCACAGCGTCACCGAACTGTCAGGAATTCGCGGCTGGCGATGCCTGTGCCGTGAGAGCCGGGGCCGTCATCAACTGCTCGTCGGCATGCTCCGCCGCTCGCCGGAGCCCACCGAGGTGGCTCACCCCAGCGTGACCGCGCCGAGCGGGGAACTGGTCGGCGCGGGCGACCCGCCGTCGGGTTCGAGCGTTACCGCGAGCTGTCCGGTACCGGTGAACTCGGTGACGTAGGGTGCGCTCGCCGCCGGAAGTTCGGCCAGCACCCCGGCCGAATGCGGAACTCCGGTCGGATCGATCATCCACAGCTGGTAGTCGCTGCCGTCGGGTGGCGGCGGTACGGCGTCGAAGGCGACGGTGGCCGCGCCGAGTTCGGCGGAAACGTGCACCGTGAGGTTCCCGCCGGAACCGATCGGGGTGGTGGATGTGCGGGCGTCGGGCTGTTCGAGTATCTGCTGTGCGGTGACAGTTCCGCCCGGTTCGTCACCGGTCTGCCGGCCGAGAACCCCGACCCCGATACCGATAGCGACCACCACTGCGGCGGCCGCGGCCGCGAGGCCGGACAGTCGTAGCCGGCGCCGGCGCGCCCGGGCCAGTTCATCGGTATCCGCGGCTGCCGCCGTATCGCCCTGAATACCAGGAGGTTCCGTTGCGGAGGGATGGTGTTCGCCGGAATCGGTGCGACGCGCACCGGTGTGCACATCCGAACGTGCGCCGGGGCCGGCGGCGAGAGCGGCGAGTATGCGCGCCTCCACCCGGGCGGGCGGCTCCTGCGCGTCGAGGACCGACAAGGCGCTCATCGCTTCCCGCACCTCGCGTACGACACCGTCGAAGACCCGGGCAGTCTCGTGATCGGCGGCGCGCAATCGTTGTTCGATATCGGCGCTTTCGGCGGCCGAAACCGCGTCCAGCGCGTAGGGAAAGGCCAGGTCAACTAGGTCACCGTGGTTGTCCGGCGAATCGGGCGGTGAATTATCAGGCATCGGAGACAACCCCTGAGAGGCAGTTCTGGAGCCGTTTCAGACCGTCGCGGATGCGGCTCTTGATGGTGGGCAGAGGGGATTCGAGCTGATCGGCGACCTCGCGGTAGGTACGCCCGCTGTAGTAGGCCAGCGCGACCGCCTCCCGCTGCGTGGCGGTGAGCACTTCGAGGCAATCGCGGACGGCCTGCTCGTCGAACTGCTGATGCACCGTTTCGGAGACGATGTCGTGGTCGCGACCCAAATGGGTGTGGCCGTAGACGATATCCCGGACGGCGGCCGATTCCTCGGCACGTACCCGGTCGACGGCTCGCCGGTGGGCGATCATCATCAACCAGCCGATCGCGCTGGCCCGCGCCGGGTCGTAGCGGGCGGCGGCCGACCAGACCTGCAGATATACCTCTTGGGTGGCTTCTTCGGCCGCGGCCGGGCTGCGCAGGATCCGCCGCGTCAGCCCGAACACCCGGGGGCTGGTCTCCCGGTAGAACCGGGTGAACGACTCTCGGTCACCGTTCCCGGCCGCCTGCAGCAGATCGGCGAGCCGGCGCTGGGTAGCGCCGTCGTCGTGGCCGGCGCGGCGGACGGGGCACGCCCGCCCGGCCTCGGTATCGGAGTCCGCCGCATCGACGCCCCGGAACCCGACCGCGCCCGAACCGGATTCCGGCCACTTCGTCATGATCGTGACCTCGACTGCATGGGAAGGTGTTCGCCACGCGCGACACCAAGGATGGACACCGGATCCGCGTTATAACGCAATTCACATTCATAGCCGCGAGGCGTCATGAGTCCAGTCTCTGACACTCGGCAGCGGCGTGGGAAAACCGGTCACCCGGGCGACGGGCGGGACCTCGTCGATCATGTAGGCCGTCGCGGTCAGAAGCACACCGCACAACGCGCTGCATGCTTTTCTTAACCCTTCCCCACGGCTGAAGCCGGGGGATTTCTGACTCGGACCGCACCGACAACCTCGGAAGGAGGCAGGCAGTGTCTTACGTCGTCAACACCAGCACGGTCGAGCTCTACCGTGGCCAGAATCGTTGCGGCAGCATTCCGGTCACGGTCTGCAGTGTGCCCGCAGTGTCCACACCGGAAGGTGCGTTCGGCCAGCCCGAGGCGTTCCTTGGTTCTCGTACCGCACTGCGAGCAGGTCATGGTCGTATAGGCGGGCGGAACCAACACCACCTTCCGGCCCGCCCGCGCGCCACGCTCGATCAACTCTCGTTTCGCCGCCCCGATCGCCGCATCCACAGCCTTGCGGGCCATGGTCGACCGGGACAGAAACCTCGGCTTGAAATCCTCCACCGCGATCGTGTGGTGATTGTCGACCACCCGCCGCGCCCACTGCCGGGCCTCATGCGTATTCTGCCGAGCGGCTTTCTTGTGCAGCCGTGCGGCCTGGATTTTCGCCCGCTGGTAGCCCTTCGACGGGGTCTGCCCACGCGGGCGCCGCCGCCGCGCCATCTTCCGCTGCGCTGCGGCAAGCTCAGCCGCACATCGACGCCGGTGCCCGAGATAGGGCAGATCATAGGCGGGATCGGTAGTGGTCGCGGTCGTGCTCACACCCCAGTCGATACCGATCGCCCCGGCCGCTCCCGGCAGCGGTTCACTGTCGCGACGCACCACGAACGAGCAATACCAATGCCCGAGACTGTCCCGATACACCCGCACCGAACTCGGTGCCGACGGCAACTCACGAGACCACACCACCGGGATCGAGACCTTACCCGGCAGACACAATCGCTGCTCTTTGATGGTGAAGCCCCGGGTGGTGTATTCCAGCGACGGCAACGCCTTCTTCCGGGTCTTGACTTCCGGCCTACCACGGCCTTTCACCCGGAACGAGTGATCGAGCGCCTGCGCATAGGTGCGCAACATTTGCTGCTGAGCAACCTGGGAACCCGACCGCAACCAGGCATTACGGCCGCGTGCTTCGGTGAGCATTTTCGACAACCGGGAGAAGGTCGGTTTACTCTCGGCGCGTTGTTGGTTCACCGCTTCGTTCCACAGGAACCGGCAGCGATGCCACTCGGCCAGAAGTGCCCGTTCCGCGAGCACGCCGGGGCGCAGGCGATAGGTGTAACGGACGACTTCCCCCATGACCGGCCAAGATACAGCATGGACGTATCCAACCGGGTGTGGATGTCACCGGCGTCGAACAACGCCATCGTCTACCGCTGCAACGACACGGCGTGTGGTGCCCGACGCACCGGTGGCCCGTCGTCGGCGGACACACAGACGAACGCCTCGAGCAGATCATCGGCGAGGTCTGCAACGAACATCGAGCCCACATCATCGGGCTCGAAACAATGCCCGACCACGTGCATCTACTCGCGTCCGTTGACCCGCACTTCGGCATCCACCGGCTCGTCAAGCAAATCAAGGGCCGATCGTCACGCCTGCTGCGTCAGGAACTCCCCTCGCTCGACTCCGAACTCCCTACGCTGGCGGACCAACGACTACGTCGCCGCCACTCCTCGGCGACGCAACCTCGGAGGTGGTCGAGAAGTATGTCGAAGACCAGCGGAATGCGTAGGTGGCGCTCCGATTCCTCCCCACGCCTGAAGACGGGGTTTCCCGGAGCGTTCTCGATGAGTATCCATCACTTTCGGCCAGGACAACCACACTGCCGGTCGTACCGCGAACATTGCTGGACGGAGTTCGTGGTGGACCGGCTGGGCGGATGGGAACCATTCGGGGAATTCGGGGAAACGAGAACGGGTCGCGACAGCCGGTGACGGCTACCGCGACCCGCGGAATTGGGGAATCGGGTCAGGCGCTGGCCGCCAGGGGCCGCTCTACGTAGGCCGGCTCCTGGATCGGCTCGATGGCGTGAGCCAGGATCTCGGCCACATCTGCCACCGGGCGAACGTCCAGCTCGGCCAGCACATCGGCAGGGACGTCATCGAGGTCCGGTTCGTTGCGAACCGGGATGAACACCGTCTTCAGACCCGCACGCTGGGCGGCGAGCAGTTTCTGCTTCACCCCGCCGATCGGCAGCACCCGGCCGTTCAGCGTGACCTCACCGGTCATTCCCACATCCGAACGCACCGGACGCCCGAGCGCCAGCGATACCAGCGCGGTCACCATGGTGACCCCGGCCGACGGACCGTCCTTGGGCACGGCGCCCGCGGGAACGTGCACGTGCAGGCTGCGCTCGAAAACATCGGGTTCGATACCGATCTCACCGAGATGCGAGCGCACGTAGGTCAGCGCGATCTGCGCCGATTCCTTCATCACATCGCCCAGCTGACCGGTCAGGGTGAGGTTGCGTTCACCCTCCGCGGTGTTCGCCTCGATGTAGAGGACATCACCGCCGAGACCGGTGACTGCAAGTCCGGTCGCCACACCCGGGACGGCCGTACGTTCCGCCGAGTCCGGGGTGAACCGGGGGCGGCCCAAGTAGTCCTTCAGGTCGGCGACATCGATACGCAGGCTTTCGCCCGGCGCGGTGATCCCGTCCGCGGCCTTCCCGACCGGGCCGTAACCCAGTTCGGGGTCGTACCCCGGACCGCGCGCGGTATCCGCATCACGCTCGGTGCCGGCCTCGAAGCCACTCGTGGCGTCGTCCCCGAGACCGCTCGGGGTCGTACCGGAGACCCCGGTTCCGGACAACCGGGTTGCGGCCTTGCGCAGGATCTTGGCGATGAGCCGTTCCATCTGGCGGACCCCGGCTTCCCGGGTGTAATCGGCCGCGACCTCACGCAGGGCGGCATCGGTGACCTGGACTTCCTCGGCGGTCAACGCATTGCGTTCCAGCTGGCGGGGCAGCAGGAAATCGCGGGCGATGGCCACCTTGTCGTCCTCGGTGTAGCCGTCCACGGTGATCACTTCCATCCGGTCCAGCAGTGGGCCGGGGATGGTTTCCATAACGTTGGCGGTCGCCAGGAACAGCACATCGGAGAGGTCGAGGTCCATATCCAGGTAGTGGTCCCGGAAGGTGTGGTTCTGGGCGGGGTCGAGCACCTCGAGCAGCGCCGATGCGGGGTCGCCGCGGAAATCGGCACCCAGTTTGTCCACCTCGTCGAGCAGGACGACGGGGTTCATCGAACCGGCTTCCTTGATGGCCCGCACGATCCGGCCGGGCATCGCACCCACATAGGTGCGCCGGTGGCCGCGGATTTCGGCCTCGTCGCGGACACCGCCGAGCGCGACCCGCACGAACTTGCGGCCCAGCGCCCGAGCGACCGATTCGCCGAGCGAAGTTTTACCCACTCCGGGCGGTCCGGCCAGCACCAGCACCGCACCCGATCCGCGACCGCCGACGACTTCGAGCCCGCGCCGGGCCCGCCGCGCGCGGACCGCCAGGTACTCGACCATCCGGTCCTTCACCTCGTCCAGGCCGTGATGGTCGGCGTCGAGCACCGCGCGAGCGGCGGCGACATCGGTGGAGTCGGTGGTTTTCACCTGCCACGGCAGTTCCAGCACGGTATCGAGCCAGGTGCGGATCCAGCCGGTTTCCGGGCTCTGATCGCTGGACCGCTCCAACCGGGCGACCTCGCGCAGCGCCGCCTCCCGGACGGATTCGGGTAGATCGGCCTGCTCGACCCGGGTGCGGTAGTCGTCGGCGCCGTCCGGCTCGTCCTCGCCCAGTTCCTTGCGGATGGCGTTGAGCTGCTGGCGCAGCAGAAATTCGCGCTGACTCTTCTCCATGTTCTCGCGGACCTCGTCACCGATCTTCTCGGTGACCTCGGCCTCGGCGATATGTGCCCGGGTCCATTCGATGAGCCGGTTCAGGCGCGCTGCGACATCCGGAGTTTCGAGCAGTTCGCGTTTCTGCTCGGCGGTGAGATAGGCGGCGTAGCCGGCGGTATCCGCGATGGCCGAGGGGTCGGTGAGCTGGTTGACGGCATCGATCACCTGCCACGCTTCACGGCGTTGCAGTACCGATACCACCAGCTTCTTGTATTCCTCGGCCAGTTCCCGGGTGCGGCCGTCGACGTCGGGGGTTTCGACCGGTTCAGCCTCCACCCACAGTGCGGCCCCGGGCCCGGTGACCCCGTGGCCGATTTTTGCGCGCCGTTCCGCCTTGAGCACGGCGGCGGGGGTACCGCCGCGCATCCGGCCGATCTGCTCGATGGTGGCGAGCACACCGTAGGCGGTGTACCCCTCGGTCAGGCGGGGAGCCAGCAGTACGGTTCCGGTCTTCGCGGCCTGCGCGGCATCGATCGCGGCCTGCGCGGATTCGTCCAGTTCGATCGGGACGACCATGCCCGGCAGCACGATGGGATCGGTCAGGAACAGCACCGGAAGATTCAGTGGTGTAGTCACGAACACAACCTCCAATAGTTGAGCTATCCCGACTCAACTTCACGGGAGTCGTGGTTGTTCCACCCGACGCCCGTGTTCGCCCAGGGCGAAGAAGAAGACGAATGCACAATACGTAGGCGCGGTGTTCGCGAAGATATTGTCGGCCCGATGGCCGGCCTCGAATGCCCGTGCCACGATCAGCTACAGATGACGATTCGCTCTATGGCTGCCTGCCGGAGCACGCCCGAATCGTACGAGGACAGCAGCTCGAGGCGGTGGCGCTCACGACATGCGGCCATAGTGCCGGATCGGCCGGACTCGCGTCCTTCGCCCTCCGGTACGGTGCCCGAGCCGATCGCCCGGTCCACGGGCGAATGGTCCGTGACCATCGGTTCGTTCTACTGCCGATGGTTGGGCGGCGGGAGCTGTTCGGGCGACGATCGCATCTGGTGGACAGCAGTGGTGAAGTCCGGGTGTGCGTCGATCGACAGCGTTCGTTCGTCATCGATGGGTCGCAACGTCACCCGGGGATTGCCTCGGCCGAAGAGCACGAGAGCAAGGACCATCCCGATCGGCAACGAGCCCGGAAATACGCCGATCACCAGCGGCAGGATCACTGGTTCGTAGTTGATCACCAGGCCGACGACTATCAGCGCGATCAGGTTGAGGGCCATCGTCAAGACGAGGATGCCCGCTGCTGCGTGATAAATCTGCAGTCTGCGCCTACAGCGGTCACATAGAGGCCACTCACCCACGACAATGGTCGAAACCGGTGCGACCCCGCGTCCCAGCTGGTTACCGCCGTGCGGGTTGCGGGGGTGAACCCTGGTTTCATAGAAATTGGACCGTACGAGTAGCCGCGATACCGCCGCGCGGCCGTGCGTTGGACACAGGTCCGGAAGTGGCTGCGCGAGCTCCAATTCCAGCGGTGGCACGTTCAGCGGTGAATCGTGCTTCTTGTTCCAGTGCACGTCCTTGTACTGTTCGGCAGCAGGCGAGCGCCGCAGTGTGAGCGTCACATCGGCCGGTGCGGATGTGTCGTACAGGCCTCCGCCCTGGTATCGCACCGGATCATCGGCGAACAACCACGTCCGCGGATACTCGTTGGGGCGGTATCGTCCGGAGTCGAGAAACTTGTCGATCCGCTCCTTCCAGCTCATTGCAGCCAGCCGCGTTGCCGTCGTTCCTGGAAGTAGGCATCGTCTTCGTCGGGTTCGTCGGGGGTGACGACGACATCGCGCCAGGATTGCCGGCGGTTGCGTGCCGGTGGGGCAGGTGTCGCGGGATGGTTCTCTGTCGTCGCACCAGGTGCCGGGCCAGGGTGGCTCGGTCCGGGGCTCGGGTTCAACGGCGCGGGAGTGGGTGCCGCGGAAGTGGGTGGGTTGGGAGTGGCCGAATGAGGTGCCGGCACCAAAGGGTTGGGATCGTGCTGACGATAGCCGTCGAGTACGGCATTGCCCTCCTCGACCAGCCGCTGCTGTTCCTCTCGGTCCTGGTCGGCCTGGTCTCGTTCCGCCTGTGCGAGTAACGAATCGCTGAGCCGGAGAAACGCTTCATTGTGCCGGAGGTCGCGCACGCTGCCATTGCCTTGTGCGATCTCGCGGAGCTGTTTTTCCATCCCCTGGGCGAGGCCGCTGTCGGCAAGGACATTCAAGGCACTTTTGAGGTGGCGTGACATTCCGATATCACCGCGCGCGAGATCGAGCATCGGCTCCTCTCTGGGGTTCGTCATATCACTCCTCGGTGAGTATTTCCATCGGGAACCCAACGGTGGCCTGTTCGGTGCTCATTTGCCGCCGCCCGCGGAATACGCGCGATCCAGATTCGCTGCTGTCGCATTGTCGGTGTTCCGGTACATCACCGCCGCATCGGTCAACTCCGTCGCCGACGAATCGGTGACGAGCCCCAGGCGCTCATAGTTGGTTTTCAGCTCGTTGCATACTTCCTGGAGCTGATCGAGGACCGGTGTCAGTATCAGTCCTCCGTTTTCTTGCACCTTCAGCCATGTCTCCGCGTACGATACGGCTCGGGAATTCTCCTGACCCAGCCTCCACAGGTGTCGAGCGGACTCGTCGAGATCGTCCGGCTCCACCTTGAATTCGTAGACCACTCTCAACCTTCGTTCTATCGCAATGAGCATCCGGTGCTCCACGCAGACTTGTGCTTACATACCAGGATCGGCTTCGAGTGCCGATCGAAGGTTCAGCGCATCGCCCCCGCCGCTTGCCGGTATCTCCTGCGGATGCTGCCACAGTCCCGCTCCTCGAGTCGACCTCGGATGCGGTGTGAACCGTACATTCGAGCTTCACTGCCGCTGAGCGGATGGCGTTGGCCGGAGTCCCGGGCGAGACGCGCAAGGGCCCGCACGGCGCTCGAACAACCGATCCACTCATACGATCGGCACATACGTTGGTCGATCGCACACCACTCATCGTGTGTGGTTCGATGCGAGCGGATGATATTTGCGCACAGGCGCTGGAGGGGACCTGCCATTGCTTTTCTGGCGCATCGTCGGCGGCATCGTAGGTCTCGCTCTGAGCATGCTGGCGGCCGTATTCCTGATCGAGCCGATCAATGTCGTCGCCTACTACTTCGGATACGGCGAGGAGATCCGTATCGAGGTCACCGTCGGTACGAGTGACCTCGGGCCGGGCCCGGATTCTTCAGAACCTGCGGCAGGCCGCGTGATCGGCGAGGACCGGACAGTCAACCTATACGACGCAGATGCGGGAGAGGTGATCACCGCACGGCCGCGGCTGCTCGAGTTCGGCGAGAACGCGATTGTCTACCATGGTCATGCCTCGGTGCTGAACGGGCTGATCTCGATCATTCCGGCAGTCCTCTTCGGCGTGCCGGGCCTGTTCCTGCTCCCGCTCCTCGCACCGAACTGGCTGCTCATCCGGCTCGCGCCCCGGTTGTACGGGTCCGCGCGGGTCTCGAAGTTTTCGTCGGACAACGCTGAATCATCTGAGCCCGAAAGGATTCCACCCCGTTCGTGAAGTCCGCAGGCTTCACCAGGTCCGCAGGCCTTCCGGCATGTTCCGGCCCAGCGCCGTGCGCGCCGCGAGTGTGGTTGCTGCGGTGCAGGGGCCGTTGATGTTCGCCTTCTGCAATCCCGCAGGACAGTGATCAGTGGCCGGCGAACGCCTCCGCCAGCCACCAGGCGCCGCCGTCGCTGGTGATCTTGGCGTCGATTACCAACGGTCGTGACTGCCCGTCCTTCCGATAACGCTCGACCCACTCGCGGACCGGCGCCAGATCGTCCACCGTGCGCACCGTCACCCCGGTGGCACCGAAGCCTGTAGCGATGGCGGCGATATCAGTTTCCGGAAAGGTGACGATGGTGTGATCGGCGTCGCCGAAATGATGGACCTCGGCACCGTAGGCGGAATCGTTGTACACGATCGCGACCAGCGGTAATCCGGCGCGGACCGCGGTCTCCAGTTCGGCGATCGCCATCAGGAAACCGCCGTCACCGGCACCCAGTACCGGGATGCGGCCGGGCTGGGCGAAGGCCGCGCCGATGGCGGTGGGCAGGCCGAGGCCGATCGATTGGAAGGCCTGGGTGAAACAGAAACCGAACTCGTCGGGCACCGACAGGTGGGTCGCCGGGTAGCCCATGAAGTTGCCCGAATCGATCGAGACGATCCGCTCCGCGGGCAGTATCTCGTCGAGGGCGATCGTCAGCACACGGGGGTCGATCCGTTCCGCGGTGGAACTGTCTGCCACCGGGACATCCTGCCAGCGCGTTGATTTCGCGATGCGCTCGGCGATATCTCCGGTGCGGTAACCGATCCGGCCCGCCGGATCGGTCGAGCGCAGTTCGGCGAGAACATCGCGGGCGGTCGCGGCGCAATCGCCGAGAACCCCGAAATCGACCGGCCGGTGCGCACCGATGGCATCGATATCATCGTCGACCTGAACAACCCGGGTACCCGGACCGATGAGGCGGCCGTGCCGCATCGTCCAGTTGTTCAGGGCACACCCCCAGCCGACGATCAGATCGGCCCCGGCGATCAGCTCGGCCGTGGCGGGCGACGAGAAACCGCCGGAGATACCCAGGGCGAACTCGTCATCGGTGAACAAACCGTTCGCGACCGCCGATGTGGCGACCAGCGCACCGCAGGCCCGGGCCAGTTCGGCGACATCGGGCCCGGCGGCCCGGGCGCCGCGCCCGGCGACGAATACGGGTTTGCGCGCGGCACGCAGGGTTTCGGCGAGCCGCGCCACCGAGCCGCCATCCGGCCGGACCCGGGCCGGTGCCACCACTGCCTCGACCGGACCGGTCACCGAACACGCGGCGGCGGCGATATCGATGGCCATATTCAGCACCACGGTGCGCCGCTGCGCGACAGCGGTGCGGAATGCCCGCGTCACATCGGTGACCGCGGTCGCGGCCGAGTACACCCGGTCGCTCACCGCGCCCACACTGCGGACCAGCGCGTCCTGATCGATCCGGAAATTGGCGCGCAGTGCGGCGGCCGGGCTGTCGGCGGTCAGGACGATCATCGGGGTGCGGCTCTTGGCGGCCTCGCCGATACCGGTCATCGCATTGGTCAATCCGCAGCCCTGGTGCAGCGAAACCACACCGACTCGCCCGGACATCCGCGTATACGCGTCGGCCATGGTCGCGGCACCGCCCTCGTGCCGGGTCGCGGTGTACGGCACCCCGCCCCGGCGCAGCGCCTCGGTGAGCACGAAGTTTCCGCTGCCGACGACACCGAAAACATGCCCAGCGCCCAGATCGGCCAGTACCCGGCCCACCACGTCGGCGACAGTGGGACCGTATATCGGCTCACCCGCTGCATGCTGCGCAGTCGTCATCCGCGGGCACCGTCCGGATCGATCACGGCGAGCACTCGCGCCGGGCTGCCGGTACCACCGACGATCGGCAACGGGGTCACCACCAGCATCGCGCCCACCGCAGGCAGCCGGCCGAGGTTGCGCAGCGAGGTGATTCCGTACTTGTCGTTACCGAGGAAGTAGTGGTGCACCGGGAAGGCCGGGTCGAACCCGCCGGCGAGGCCCGCGTCCACCCCGACGGTCTCCACCCCCAGACCGGTGATCTCGCGTTCGGTGGCCAGCCACCGGGCACAGTCGACCGCCACGCCGGGCGTATGGGAGCCGGTGTCGTCGGTATTGAGGAACGCCGCCTCGGAATCGCCGCGGGTTTCCCAGCCGGTGCGCAGCAACAGCCACGTACCCGCGGTGAGCCGGCCGTGAGTACGTTCCCAGGTCTCGACATCAGCGACGGTGAGCAGATAATCCGGATCCGCGGCGACCTGTTCGGTCAGGTCGAGAACGGCCGCCCGGCCGATCAGCCGCCGCACGGGAATCTGCGATACATCGTCACCGTCGCGGCCGGTGACCCAGTGCACCGGTGCGTCGAGGTGGGTGCCCACATGTTCCCCGGTGTGGATGTTGTTGTGCCGCCAGAACGGCCCGGGTTCGTTGTAGGCGCTGACCTCCTCCAGGCTGAAATCGATCAGGTTGGCGAAGGGCGCGGGCAGGCGCAGCGCCGGGGTCGAACTGCTCAGCGCGGTGGTCAGATCGACCACTTCCAGGTTTCCGGTGGTGACGGCGTCGAGGAAGGTCGACAGCGCGGTGGCGGCGGCCTGAGGATCGGTCATACGGGCACCTTATTCTGGTTCCGCAGCGGTGAGGTGGTGGATGTCCACCTCCGGCGACGTGCGCGGTGGCGGGGGTGGGGCCCTGATTGACACCCGGGACGGCCCGGTGACAATGTGATCATCGAATCCACAATCCGGCCCAAGGGGAGCGCGCGATGATCACACTCTCGTCCGGAGTGTTGATCGATTGGGAGGAACTCACCGGGCAGACCAAATTCGTGGTCGACCTGATCAGTTTTCCGATTTTCAGCGCGGCGGCCGGCTGGTTCACCAACTGGACCGGTGTGGTGATGCTCTTCTGGCCGCTGCTGTTCCGCGGGGTCCGGATTCCGGGGCTCGCGGTGCTCTACCCGTATCTGCCGCGCCGGGTGCAGGTGCTGCCCACCTTTTCCGAGGACGGTTCCCGGCTCGGCTTCCAGGGTTTCATTCCGGCCCGGGCCGAGAAAATGGCCAGTATCTGTGTCGACAAGGCATTGATGCGGATCGGCAGCCCGCGGGATTTCATTCACGAACTCGATCTGGACGGTATCGCCGACTATGTCGCGGCGCTGGCCGGTAAACAGGTCGAATCCATCGTGGACGAGGTGATGAACCGGGAGAACCCGGACCTGTGGAAGAGTCTGCCGCGGCCGATGCGCCAGCTCATCTACCAGCGGGTCGAGCGGGAGATGCCCGAACTGTGCGAGAAGGCGTTCACCTCGCTCGGCGACAATGTCGATCAGTTGATCGATATCAAGGGCTTCGTCATCCGCTATCTGCAGGACAACCCGCATATCCTCAAGGACCTCACCACCACCATCGCCGCTCCGGAGCTGAAATTCATGGTCCGGATCGGATTGCTCGGTGCGCCGTTCGGATTACTCCTCGCGTTGTATCTGCATATTCATCAGGACATCCCGGTATGGGGCTGGGTCCCGGCCTGGGTGATCGTCCTGCTGGTGACGGCGCTCATCGGTGTGGCAGTGAATATCGTCGCCATCCGGGTGGTGTTCACACCGGGTGATCCGCAACCGCGCTACAAATATTTGTGGAAACAGGCCCTGCTGGCGAAACGGCAGCCGCAGGCGGCCACCGATCTGGCGCATATTCTCGCTTATCAGGTATTGACCCTGCCGAACCTGTCCAACGAGCTGTTGAACGGTCCGAACGGTGACAAGACCCGGCTGCTGCTCGAACAACTCATCTCCGACGAGATCCACCGGCAACTGGGGCGGACGACGTCGGTGGTACGCGCCGCGTTCGGCCGCCGACAGTTCGACAATCTGAAGGTGGGTGCGGCCGGTGCGGCCGTGGGGCTGGCGCCGGCGCTGGTCGGAGATGCCGATTTCATCCGGGAGCAGGCCGAGAAGATCGATGAGTTCGCCGCCCGCAAACTCCAGCTGCTGACCCCCGGTGAGTTCATGGAGATGTTCTACGCATCGGTCGAGCAGGATGCCTGGCTGTTGTATCTGCACGGTGCGGTGCTCGGCCTGTTCGTGGGTGCGACCCACCTGCTGATCTTCGGCTGGTAGACGGCGACGGAAAATACAAGCACGCTTGCTTGTATTCGGCCCACGCCGCTGGAATGCTGAGCGTATGGCCGACCTGAACACCCTGCTCGACGACCTGAGCGCCGAGAGCGCCGAACTCGAAGCGCTGGTCGCACCGCTACCACCCGCAGAATGGGCCCGGCCCACCCCGGCTGCCGGCTGGACCATAGCCCATCAGATCGGCCATCTCGCCTGGACCGACGAAGTTGCCGGCCTGTCCGCCGCCGACGCCCGAACCGGGGGCACGGCCTTCACCGAACTGCTGACCGAGGCCGCCGACCGCGTCGCCACCTTCGTCGACGACGCCGCGGCCGAAGCCGCCGATACGCCGGTCCCCGAACTACTACAACGCTGGCGGAACGGCCGGGTGGCCTTGGATGCGGCGCTGCGCGCCGTACCGGACGATGCCAAGGTCGCCTGGTTCGGGCCGCCCATGCGGCCGGGGTCGATGGCCACCGCGCGGCTCATGGAAACGTGGGCCCACGGTCAAGATATCGCCGACGCGCTCGGTGTCCGGCGTGAACCGACCGATCGGCTACGCGCCGTCGCGCATATCGGTGTACGTACCCGGGATTTCGCCTATGTGGTCCGGGAGCTGCCGGTACCGGCGGCGGA
Organism: Nocardia carnea NBRC 14403; assembly: GCF_000308515.1. Taxonomy (GTDB): domain Bacteria; phylum Actinomycetota; class Actinomycetes; order Mycobacteriales; family Mycobacteriaceae; genus Nocardia; species Nocardia carnea. The sequence goes on from NZ_BAFV01000075.1 coordinate 14,512, forward strand.
ATTCCGGGTCGAGCTCGTCGCACCGTCCGGTGCGCTGTGGTCCTGGGGTCCGCCGGACGCACAGCAGCGGGTCACCGGGCCGGCACTCGATTTCTGCCTGCTGGTGACGCAGCGGCGCCATCCGGCCGATCTGACACTCCAGGCAACCGGCAGCGACGCGGAACGGTGGCTGTCCATCGCACAGGCCTTCGCGGGGCCGCCCGGGGAAGGCCGAAAGCCCGGAATCCAGGTTTGACGGGGGCCGGCGAGCGCCGGACCAGGTTCCCGCGCAGCCGGACATCGTTGGCCGGGGTGCCTGCGCGCGGCAGTCGAGTACGGCGCTCGCCGGCTGCTGTTATGTACCCCTGACAGGGCCCGGGAAAACCTGCGGCACATCCGGTCGGCGGATCCGGCGCCCGGCGTACCGGTGTGATGCTCGTCTCCGTGGAACGTACGCTGGTCACACCGGGTTCGATACCTACCTGCTCTGATACGATTCCGCGACGATTCGGCCATACATCACATATGCGTCGCACGGCTATCGATTCCCGGACTGCCGGAAATAAAGCGGAAGGCTATAGTATTTTTGTCGGGCAGCCGTGGAGGGAGGGCCCGTGGGCTTCATCAAGTACGCAAGCGATGTGACGGCGCCGATCACCGTGGCTTTCGCTTATGCAGACAATCCCCGGTCCATGACGGAGTGGCTGACAGGTGCCGAACACGTTTCGCTCCAGGGCGAAACCGACGGCGGGCTCGGCGCCCGGTACGGCATCCGGTTCCGGTTCGGCCTGTGGCGTCCGGTACTGAACTGTGAGGTCACCGAGCACCGTCAGGACGCCGTGATCGGCTATACCCTGATCGGCGGTCCGCTCACCGCCTGCCTGACACTACGTTTCGATCCACTCGGCCGCGGGAGATCCGTACTCACCTCGGAGCTCGACTACACGGGTTCGCGGGGGTTCGCGGCGCCCCTGCGGGACCGACCACGCAAGGCGCTGCTGCGCACCGCGCTGCGCCGTAGCGAATCGCGATTGCGCGCGGCCATCGAAGAATTGCACGGTACAGATCTTGTCGGCCGACTTGCGTAGGGTACTGCCATGATCATCGTGAGTACCGACGGTTCATGCCTGCGAAACCCCGGCGGGGCCATCGGCTGGGCATGGGTCGATCATGCGGGTGGCGCCGAAAGTGGCGGCGCGGCAACGGGTACCAACCAGATCGCGGAGTTACGCGCGGTCCTCGAGGCCATCCGGGCCCACCCCGGCTCCGACCCACTGCTGATCGAGAGCGATTCGCTCTACGCGATCAAATGCGCATCCGAATGGCTCCCCAACTGGCGTAACAACGGCTGGCGCACCTCGACCGGTGGCGCGGTGAAGAATATCGAACTCATCCGCGATATCGACCACGCCATCGCCGGCCGGCCGGGCCCGGTCCGGTTCCGCTGGGTGCGCGGACATGTGGGCAACTACTTCAACGAACAAGCCGATGCGCTGGCCGGCGCCGCCGCCCGCAAGGCAGCGGCGACAGCCCCGCGCGACAGCCGCCCCACAACCGGCTCCCGCCCGGCCATCAGCGAGAAAACCACCATGAGTGCGGCCACCGGTGATCCGGCCGGTCCGCGCCCGGTGCTCGAAACCTCCGCAGCAGCAGGGAAGGCTGCGGAACCGGCGGCCGGGCCGGCCGCCGACTACGCGACAACAGCGCAGGCACTGCACCTGTTCTGAATCAGATGCGGCGCCCGCGCTGTTGTCGTCGTGGTACGGATATTTGGATACCACCCGAATAGCCTCCGGCGGTGGTGGCTCGACCCACCGCCGGAGGCGCCCCGATCAGTTGCCCGGAGCCGGAGCCGGCTGACCTTCCGGAGCCGCCGGTGCGGGACCGCCCGGTGCGGGGGCACCCGGAGCCGCCTGGGCCTGATCGCCGCCCACGCCGGCCAGCATGGCCAGATCCCACTGGTTGACGATCCAGCGGTCGCCGTCCTTCTCCAGACCCGCGACCACCGCGATATCCTGCCGCTTCGGCTCGGGTGTCACGGCATTCGTCTTCATCAGGCCGATATTGACCAGGACCTTGGCACTTTTCTCGTCACCGGATTGGAAACCGCAGGACGCTTCGTCGACCCAGGATTTCACCTTGGACTCGGTGAGCAACTGGCGCAGTACATCCCAGTTCTGCTCCACCGAGCCCACCACATCGGCGGTGGCGCCGTCCTTCATGGCCCGCATGAAACCGTCGAGATCGCCCTCGAAATCGTAGGTGTTGGTCGCCCGGGCGAAATCGCAGGCCGTCCGGGTGGATTCGTCCTGCGCGGCGAGTTCACCGTTGTTCTGCTGGTAGGCGCGGAAATACAGCACCCCAGCGGCGACCAGCGCCACCAGCACCACGCCGGTGACGAAGGCGATCACCACCGGGAGCAGCCCGGATTTGCCGTCGGTGTCCTGCGCTGCCGCGGTCTCGTTCTTCGCCATAGCTCTTCGAGTCCTAACTTCTGATTCGTCTCGCGGCTGCCGCTACTGCTGCATCATCGGCGTATCGAAATTCGCCACCATCCAGCGACCGTCGACCTTCTCCATATCGACATTGGCCGCCACCTTGACCCGGCCCGGCGCCTGCTGCTGCGGGCCGCCGACGGTGGTGAACTGCTGGTCGATCACCAGCACCACGCGCGCTTTGTCGCCGTCACCGGACTCGTAACCGCACTGCACTTCGGCCGCGGTCGAGTTCACCTGGGTCTCGGCGAAACGGGCCTTCAGATCGGGACCGATCTGCGAAACCAGTTTCTTCCATTCACCGGTCGCGTTCTGATCCAGCCGGGATACGTAGTCGTCGGCCTTATCGCCGGTATAGGTGGCGAAACTGTTCCCGAAATCGCAGGCGGCCTTGGTGGCCGCAGCACGCCGGTCCAGTTCGCCTTGGCGATCGTTGGCGAGGTAGAAGAAAACACCGACCGCGACCAACGCACCGATCACCAGCACGGCCGCCCCGGCCAGCACCGGCAACGGGAACCGCGAGCGCAGACCGGAAGACTTCTTCGGCTCGCCGGCGCCGGATTGCTGCGCCTGCTTCGCGGTCTCCTCGCTCCCCGACTCGGCCGAATTGCCGGCCGCGGATTTCCCGAGCGCGACCGTCGGTTCCGTGGCGGCCGATTCTTTACCCAGAACCACCGTCTCGTCGGAATCGGCCGGTTCGTTCTTTCCGCCGCCGGCCGATTCCGGGCGGTCGATCTTCGCCGTCGCGTCCGTATCGGCGGATTTATCGACCTTCGCCGTCGCATCGGGATCGGCCGTTTTGCCGACCTTCGCCGTCGCGTCCGCATCGGCGGGCTTCTCGACCTTCGCCGTCGCATCGGCATCGGCGGATGTCTCGACCTTCACCGTGGCATCGGGGTCGGTTTTCTCGACCTTTGCCGTGGTGTCCGAATCGGCGGACTCCCCGGCTGCCTTGTCCACGGGTTCACCCGAATCGGCGGAATCCGCCGTCGCGGCGCTATCCGTCGATGAACTGCCGGAGGTGGTGGTGTGCTCAGCCGCGTCGTCCGCCGGCACACCAGTGCCTTCCGGCTCCAAAGGGTCGGAGCTGGGTTTTTTCGAGGACATCTGTACTGATCACACCTTCCCGGCGCATCTCTGCGGACGCGCCGTAATCTACCGGCCGGAAAACCAGCGCCGGGTGTGGCGGGCATCTCTGCGAGAGTATGCACCGTCGCACCCGGCACCGGACGACCGGTCTCCTACTACCGCACGGGCGGCAGCGTACGTTCGTTCGGATCCACTCCCGGCGGAATATTCGCGCCGTTGTTCGGCACGTCCGGTCGCGGTGCGTTGGCCGCGCCGCGGATCTGCTGGCCGGGCCCGGGGTTATCGCAGTAATTCCACTTCGGCAGCGTGCCGTCCTGGACGACCTGGGTTTTCACCGGAGTGGACTGGTACTGGCAGTAGGGCCGGAACCAGATATCGAGCATGGCGTGGAATTCGTTGTCGTGGGCCGGTACGCCCAATGCCGCGCCACCGAGTTCGAGCGCGGGGAACAGCGCCGCCAGCGCCGGCTGGCGCAATTGCGCCGCACGGGTGACGGCGACGAAATTGTTCACCAGTGTGGTGATCGGATCGCTGGTGGCGTCCAGCGTCGCGGTAACGCTGGCGAACTGTCCGGGCGCCTGGTCCAGCACCTTCACCAGTTCGGCATTCGCCTTGTTGAACTGGTCGAACAATACCTGCGAGTTCGCGGTCAGCGTGCCCAGGTCCGGCTGGGCCTGGGAGGTGGTGGCCGCAATCGTCTGCAGATTCGCGATCAGGTTCGTGGTCTGCGGCAGCAGATTCTCCAGCCCGGCCGAGACCAGGCTGACGCCTTCGATCAGCGAACGCAGCTGATCGGGACCACCGCTGAGCGCGATATCGAGCTCGTTCAGGATCACCGAGAAATGCTCCGGGTTCACCTGCGCGATGAGATCGCTGGAGTTCTCCAGGACTGCGGAGATCGGCACCGGAGTGCTGACCCGCTCGGGGTCGAAGGTGATCTCCGAACCGTCGGTAAGGAAGGGCCCCTGGTTCCCGGCGGGCCGGAAATCGATGTACTGCTCGCCGGCACCGGACAGAGCCTGCACCGCAACCTTGGTATCCACCGGGATATCCCATTTGGATTCGATCTCGGCTTCGGCCTGGATTCCGGCGCCGTTGTCGACGAGTTCGAGGCTGCTCACTTCGCCGACCCGGTAGCCGCGCAACGTGACGTCGTTACCTTCCTGGAGGCCGCCGGAGCGGTCCAGGTTCACGATGACCGTGTAGGTACTGCGCAGTGGGTTCACCCGCATGACGTTGACCATCAGATAGGTGCCGCCGATGAGCAGCGCCAGGACGATACCGAGATTCGACCACAGCATCTTGTTCTTCAACATCACTGGCCTCCCACGCGCTGCTGGACGACCTGGAGGATCTGGATCAGGCTGCCCGCGAAATCCTGTAGATCGCGCACGTCGTAGAAGTGGCTGGTGCCGGGGGCGGTGAGCATCGCAATATCGAGATTGGTGACATTGACGTAGGCGGCGAGGCTGCTTCCGCGGAAGGTGGCATCGACGGGCCCGCGCAGTTCGTGCAGGATATCCATCAACGCACCGAACTTGTCCCCGGTGGCCGCGAGCGCCGCCATCAGGTTGTTCAGACTGTCGAGAGTGCCCGCCAGATCGCCGCCGGAGGTGTTCGCGTAATCGCCGAGCGCGGCGCTCGTGGTGGAGATCTTGCTCAGCAGATCACCCAGCGCCCGGTTGTTCTCGGCGACCGCGCCGATCATATCCGGCAGCGTATCGGCGACCTGGCCGAGTTCGTTGCGGCGGCTTTCGAGAGTGCCGGCCAGCACGCTGAATTCGCCGAGCACACTGTCGATCCGCGCGGAATTCGCGTTGATACTGGAAACCACGCCGGTGATCTCGTTGACCAGATGTACCAGCTGGTCACTACGCCCGCCGACGATGGAATCGAGTTCGGTGCCGAGCCGGGTGAGGTGGGCGATACCGCCGCCGTTGAACATCAGCGATACCGACAGCAGCAGTTCCTCCACCGTGGCGCCGGCCGAAGTCTGCTCGATGGGCAGGGTGTCGCCGTCCTCGAGCAGGGCCGTCCCGGGTTCGGTCTGCGGTTTTGCGACCGCGATGAAGACATCGCCGAGTGGGGTTGCCTGGCGCAGTTCGGCAGTGGTCCCGATCGGGAGTTCGATGTCCTTACGAATCTCCATATCGACGATCGCCTGGAAATTCTTGGTTTCGATATTGGTGACCACGCCGACATCGGAGCCGCCGACCTTCACCTTGGCCTGATCGGGCAGATTCAGCGCATTGTCGAATACTGCGCGCACGCCGAGGGTTTCCCCGCTCGCGCCGGGCTTCGGCAGCGGAATATCCTCCACTGTCAGGCCGCAACCGGAGGCCAGCGCCACCGTACCGGCCGCCACCAGGACGGCTACGGTGCGGCGAGCGCGTCGGATTGTTCGTATCATTTCGTCAGTCCCAGCAGTGCGGCGGTGAGTCCGAAGTCCGGTCCGAAATCTTCGGGCCGGCCGGTCCGGCAGCCGTCGGATCGCATCTGAATCCGTTCGCAGAACAAGCTCACGATTTCACCGCCCGCGAGGTTGGTGCCGATCAGCGCGTGCAACCGGACGTAGCCCTGCTCGTAGTTCATCGAGCGGTGGATGTTCTGCAGCAGCATCGGCGCGACGTCGACCACTTCGGTGACACCGTGCGAGTTCTGCCGCAGCTGCTCGATCACGGTGTTCATCCGGGTCAGCGTGTCCACCAGCTGATCCTGATGCTGTCCGAAGACCGAACTGGTGTTGTTCAGGAAGTCGTAGAGCTGCTGCAACGTGGCCTGCAGGCCGGGTGCCTGCTCGGCCAGCATGGTCGTCATCTGGGTGGCCTGATTGCTGAAATCGCGGACGGCCTGGTCGTTCTCGGCCAGCATCGTGGTCAGCTCGTTGAGCTTGGTGATGATGTTGGCGATGGCGCCCTTGTTGTCGACACCGACCTTCAGCGCACTGGACAGCGCATTGAGAGTGTCGCGCATCTTCCCGCCCTGACCGTTGAGCATCGGGTACAGCACCCGGCCCGACAGCGGACCGACACCTTCCTGCCCCTCTTGGGGTTTCAGTGCGTCGGCGAACTGGTCGATGGTTTTGAGCATGGTGTCCAGCTCGACCGGCACATCGGTCTTCTCCAGCGGCAGGTGGTCGCCGTCCTCGAGTGTGTCGCCCTCGACATAGCGCGGTGTGAACTCGATATGGCGGTTGGTGACGATCGACGGGGAGATCACCACGGCCTTGGCGGATTTCGGGATCTCCACATCGCCGTCGATGCTCATATGGACTTCCACCAGATCGCCGTGCGGGATGATCTTGTCGACCTTGCCGACCTCGAGCCCGAGCACGGTGATCGGGTTGCCCTCGTACATACCGGCGATGTTCTCGAAATCCGCGGTGATCTTCATATCGCCGCCGACCAAGCTGTTCACCATCGAACAGCTGCCCAGCGCCAGCGCTGAGGCGCCGATGACCAGCGTTTTCGCGGTCTTCTTCACGAGGTCGATGTTCAACGGATTCATCCCTGGCACCCCTCGGCGACTTGGGCGAAGCACAACCAGTTGTCCGGGAACAACCACGGGATACCGACCTCGGCGTAGTTGCCGTTACCCCAGGCGTTGGTCAGGTACCGCACCGACGGCGGCATGATCGACAGCAACCGGTCGAGGTTGTCCTTGTTCTTCTGCAGGCCTGCGGCCATGGTGTTCAGCTGGTCGAGCGTGGTAGTGAACTGGTTGTTGTTCTGCGCGCCGATCGCCTGCAGCTGCGCGGTCAGGGTGGCCACATTGTCCAGCAGGGTCCGCAGCAGCTGCTGGCGTTCCACCACCCGCGAGGCGATGGCCTCACCCTGGGTGATGATCAGCAGGGCACTGTTGCGGTTGTCGGCGAGGATGGTGGTCACCCGGTCGAGGTCCTTCAGCAGCTGCTCGACATCGTCTTTGCGGCTGTCGATCACCTTGGCCAGAGCGCCGATGCTGTCCAGCGACTGGGCGACCAGCTCCGGGGAACCCTCCAGCTGTTCGTTGAACAGATTCAGCGATTCCGCGAGTTTGCCGGGGTCGAGCTCCTGGAATTCCGGGGTGCCCTTGTCGACCACATCGGCGAGATCGTAGGGGACCGCGGTATTGGTCTTCGGGATGCGGTTGTCCGACAGACCCGTACCGTCACCGGGGTCGAGGTCGACATAACGGGCGCCGAGCAGGGTGGCCATCTTGATCGCCGCCCGCGCATCGGGTCCGAGTTCCACATCATTGGAGACCTGGAGAGTGAGCAGGACGTGGTCGCCCTCGAGTTCGGCCCCGGATACCCGGCCCATCGGGACACCGGCCACATTGACCTTGTCACCGACGGAGATACCCGCGGATTGGACGAACTCGGCCTTGATCGACTGCTCGCCGATACCGAGGTTACGGAAACCGCTGGACACCAGAACCAGTACGGCGACCACGATGACGCCGATGATGCCGAGCCCGAAGTAGCGATTGTTGTTGAACCAGGTTTTGAATTTGGTCATGGCCGGCACACCGCCGATTGCGAATTGCCGCCGATCTGCGAGAACAGACCGCGGGGGAACAGGACTCCGTACAGCGAGACATCCAGCCGGCAGATATACGCGTTCGCGTAGGCGCCTTCGGAGGTGAATCGTCCCGCGTCGGCGAGGATGGCGGGCAGGTCGATCGCGGCCTGATCCAGTTTGGCGCCATTGGCCAGGAACAGGGTCAAAGCGTCACGTGTCGAATTCTGGACCGCCTCCAGCTTGGGTTGGATATTGCCCACCATCCCGACGAGCGCGGTTGTGGCACCCGCGATCTGCTCGGTCGAGGAAAGCAGCGACTGGCCCTGCTCGTACAGGCCGCCGATCAGTGCCCTCGTCTGGGTTATCAGCGTCTCCAATTCGCCCCCTCGTTTGGCCAGGCCCGCCATCACACCGCTGAGGTTGGTGATCACATCGCTGAGAATGGCGTCACGCCGCTGGAAATCGGTGGCCATGGTGGCCGCCTGGGTGATGAAGGAACTCAACGAGACCCGGTCACCCTGCAGGGCGAGGACGAAGGTCTCCGAGAGCCGGTTCACCTGTTCGGGTTCGAGCACCTCGAACAGCGGCTGGAAACCGTTGAGCAACGCCGAGATATCGAAGGACGGCTCGGTGCGATCGACGGGAATGGTGGCGTCCTCCGCCAGCTGGGACGCATCCCCGCCGGATCCGGGCGCCAGGGCCACATAGCGCTGGCCGATCAGGTTCTGGTATCGCACCAGCGCTTTGGTGTTACCGAACAGGGTCTGATCGTCCTGGACGATGAAGCTGACCTTGGCTTGCGATTCGCCGGTCAGCTCGATCTTCTCGACCTTCCCGACGCGCACACCCGCCATCCGGACATCGTCGCCCTCACGCAGACCCAGCACATCGGTGAACACCGCGGAATACGATTTCGTACCACCGTCCACCGTGCGGGCCAGCGTATTCCACACCAGCACGGTGACCAGCACCGATACCAACGCGAACAGGCCGAAGCCGATCAGCGGTTTCCGGACCCCCTTCACGCGGACGCCTCCTCGGTCACTCGCAAGGTTCCGCCTTCGAGAATCGAACTCAACATCAGGTACTCCACTGAGGTCGGCTGACGGCCGAGCAGGGCCGCCACCGCCGCATCGCCCTCGTAGGAGGCGATCGGCCGGGCGGCCGGAGCGGCACCGTTACCGCTGTCCGCTGCCGGTGCGGCCGCACCGGGTTCGGCCGGTGGGGCCGGCGGCTGGTCACCGGGCTGGGCAGCCGGCGCCGGGGCCGGTGCCCCGGGCAGGCCCGGAAGCTGCGGCAGCCCCTGCGGGAACAAACCCTCCAGCGGCGTACCGGCGAACGGGTTGTTCGCAGGCGGTGCGGCCGGGGCGGGAACACCGACCTCGGTGGTGACGCCCGGAATCGGCGGCAGACCGGGGATCGGCGGCAGCACCGGCAGGCCGTCGGCGGCGGGCAGCCGGCGCGGTTTCATCTGCTCGGGCAGGTAGCCGGGATCGGCCACGGCGGGCGCGGTGAAACAACTCGGTCCGGCCAGGTCACCGTAGCGGGGGCAGTCCGCGACGGTGTTCGGATTGAACGGAGTGAACGTCACCCCGGCGTTCCACACCATCTGCTGCTGCGGACCCCAGGTGAACGTCGTACGCAGGGCGCGTGCCGAATTGTTCAGATTGCTGATCGCGTTGGTGATGGCGGACGGGTTCGAAGCCAGTGCGCCGAAGGTCTGGTTCAGGCCGACGGTGAGCTCTTTACCGGTATTCGGGTTCCGCGCGAACAGATCGTTGACCTGGTCCACCATGCTGCCGGCGCCGGTGATCACATCGACCAGTTGCTCGCGCCGGTCGGCGATGGTCCTCGCCGTCTGCACCGAGGAGGCCAGGACATCCATGAGTTCCGGTGCCGACTCGTTGAGCGCATGCGCCGAGTTCGCGAAATCCTGCAGGAAGACGCCGAGATCCGGTATCGATCCGTCCACCGAGGTCAACCAGTGGTCGATCCGCTCGATGGTCGATCCGGGCGCCCGGCCGCTGCCGTCGAGGGCGTAGGAGAGAGTGCCCAGGACCCGGCCGAACTGCATCGGGTCGATCCGGTCGAGGATGTTCTGGACTGTGGTCAGCGTGTCCTGCAGGGCGATGGTGCCCTGGCTCTTGTCCTCCGGAACCTGCGAGCCCTCTTCGAGGTGGGCCTCGGCGGGACCGTTGTAGAGGAACTCCACGGAGGTGACGGCGAACAGGTTGCTGGGCACCACCCGGGCGGTGACGTTCGCCGGAATCTGCTCGACGAACTCGGGATCCAGCTCGATATTCACCTGCTGGAGTTCGCCTTGGGCGGCCACTGTCACGGTTTCGACCGCACCCACCAGGACGCCGCGGAACTTCACATCCGCTTTCTGCGGCAGTCCGTCACCGGTGGTGGTCAGGTTCGCGGTGACCCGCACCTTCTCCACGAAATAGCCCTGGTAGCGGGCCATCAGGAAGCCGAGCACCACAGCGAAGACAACCAGGCCGCATACGCCGGCAATGAGCAATTGTTTCATCGTGGGCCCGCGCCCACTCGGATCGATGATCATTGCGCTACCCCGAGATCCTGATACCGGGGTCGACACCCCAGATGGCCAAGGTCATGAAGAGGTCGACGAAAACGACCACGATGATGCACATCTTGATCGCGCGACCGGCCGCGACACCGACGCCCTCGGGGCCACCGGAAGCGAAAAAGCCGTAGTAGCACTGGATGAACGTGGTGATAGCGACGAAAAGTATTGCTTTGAGTAGCGAATACAGGACATCCGTCGGAACCAGGAACTGATAGAAGTAATGCTGGTATGTACCGCTGGCGGTATCGCCGATCACCTGCACAGTGAGCGAGCAGGAGATATAGGCCATCGCGAGGCCGAGGCAGTACAGCGGCAGGATGGTGATCATCGCCGCGATCATCCGGGTGCTGACCAGGTAGGGCAGCGGCCGGATCGCAATCGATTCCAGCGCATCGATCTCTTCGGAAATCCGCATCGCACCGAGTTGGGCGGTGAATCGACAACCTGCCTGGGCGGCGAAGGCCAGCGCGGCGAGCAGGGGCCCCAATTCGCGGGTTGTGCCGAATGCGGAGATCGCGCCGGTCAGCGGGCTCAGCCCGAGCAGGTCGAGCGAGGTGTAGCCCTGCAGGCCGACCGTGATCCCACCGAACGCACTCAGGATGAGCACCACGCCGATGGTTCCACCACCGACGATGAGGTTTCCGTTACCCCAGGTGACATCGGACAGCAGCCGCCACACTTCCTTCGGGTACTGCTTGAACGCCAGCGGCATGGAACCGATGGACCGCAGGAAGAAGAAAACCTGGTGTCCGAGCCGCGCGAGCATATCGACGGGAGCGCCGGCCGCTTTTCGCAGCTGCTGAAGAGGTTTCAGCAGCGGAGGTACATAGGTTGCGGACACCGGTTCACACCACCTGAGGTGGGAACAAGGTGTTGTACACCTGGGTGAAGATCACATTCACTCCGAACAACATCACCGCGGACATGACAACGGCGGTATTCACCGAGTTGGCGACACCACCCGGACCACCGCGGGTATTCAATCCGGTATCACAGGCGATGATTGCCGCGAGCAGACCGAACAACAGCGATTTCAGCAGAGCGACAGCCAGATCGAGCGAAATTGCGAACGATGCGAAGGTCGAGATATACGAACCCGGGGTGCCGCCCTGGACGAAAATATTGAAAATGTAGCCGGTCAAAAATCCGACGAAGACAACGAAACCACAGAGCAGCACGCTGACTACCATTGCCGCGCCGAGACGTGGCGCGACCAGTCGGCGCAGCGGATCGACACCCATGACTTTCATGGCGTCGATTTCCTCGCGAATCGTCCGGGATCCGAGATCGGCGCAGATGGCCGAACCGACGGCGCCGGCGATCATCAAAACGGTGACCAGTGGCGCACCCTGTTGAATGATGCCCAAACCGTTGGCCGCACCGATGAACGAGGTCGCACCGACCTGCTGCGCAACCGATCCGACCTGGATGGATACGATGACGCCGATCGGAATAGCGACCAGCAGGGTGGGCGCCGCGGCCACATTGGCCATGAATGCGCACTGCCGGATGAACTCCGCGAGCGGGAATCGGCCGCGGAAGATACTGACCACGAGCTCGGTAACGGCCTCGACACCCATCGTCATCTGGCGGCCGAGGGTCTCCAAAGAACGTCTGGGGTGGTCGCGCCAATAGTCCCGCGTCCACTCGACCGCTCCGCTCAACCGAGAACCTGTTGGTGGACTCTTGGTCGACTGCACTGACTAACCCCTCTCGACGTCGGTTACCTACCCCGACGACTGGTTTGCTTGAGGCACCTTACTACGTAGTAGTGCGGAACACACCATAGACGGGTGAGGGCTGTCACAGACGTTCATCACTCCGTGGCGTGACCATCGAGTTATCCAGCACTTCTTGGTACGTATCCCAATGGAAGTTCCGCGATTCTGGAAGAACATACAGCTGACCGGCGGATAAAGCGCGCCAGAGACGTAGATCCGCTGAGAATGCCCGTTCACATAAATAACGGATGATTTTCCTGAAAATTACCGATTCGCGGCGACATGGAGATTCGACTGTTACTCGACGCGCGTAGCCGGAACGGGGGCAATTAATAGCGTTGAGCTATTCTTCCGAAGGTATCGTGGCCGGAGTTTCGCGCAGTCTCCGCCGAACACGGCGCGCACCGGCCGAATGCTCGACCGAACAGCCGAATCGTCCAGGGGCACAAGGCAACCCGCAAGTAACGGCATCTCGGGGCGCGCATCGCGGCCGCTGCTGCCACGATGAGGTGCCACACATTGATATCGTGCGGGCTTCGAGGTCTGGAGGGATATGTTCAGGAAACTAGCCCAGGCGGCCGCTGCCGTCTTCGCCGTCGCCCTGAGTGCGGCACTACTCGGCTCGGGAACGGCGGTCGCCGACCCCGGCCGGCCCGTACTCGGCGGCGGATCAGGGCTGATCGTCTCTTCGGAGCCGGGTCGCATGTCCGATATGGCGATTCAGTGCACGCTCACCACGATCGGCCACGACGGGGCCGGACGGCTGGTCGGGCTCACCGCGGGACACTGCGGAACACCTGGGCACGAGGTCTATTCCGAACAGGATCCGGGTGCGGGAACGCTCGGCCGGTTCGTCTACTCGAACCAAGAACTCGACTACGCGGTCCTGCAATTCGACCCGGGCCGGGTCACCCCCGTCAACCGGGTCGGCAACCTCAGCATCACCGGTGTCGGTGGGCCCGCACAGTTCCCGAACATCGTATGCAAGGAAGGCCGCACCACGGGCAACACCTGCGGTATCGCCTACGGCGATATCTTCGCCAGCAGTATCGAGACCTGGTCGCAGATGTGCGTGATGGAAGGCGATTCCGGCGCGCCGGTCGTTGTCGGTTCGACGCTGGTCGGCATGGTCAACGCCTATCTCGCGATCGCCTGCTTCGGCCCCGAGGTGGGCACGAACATGTCCACCATCATGGGCGATATCGACAGCCGGGCAGGTGTCGGTTCGGGCTTCCGGCCCATCTGACACCGGACCCTCCGGTAACGAAAACGAGCGGGACCAACGGTCCCGCTCGTTTTTTCGTATCCGCCGAAACTCAGAGTTCGTCTACGCACACCACGAAGCGGCGTTCCGAATAGACGTACCCGCTGCTGCCGGCCCCGCAGGCGTTGACATCGTCGGCGTTCTCCTCGATGGCAACCACCTTCACCCCGTCCGCCGCGCTGGTTTCGGTGCAATCGATACGCTCCGGCCCGGTGCTACCACTACCCACATCCATACAGCCGCCGATCACCCAATCGATATCCAGGCACAAGGCACCCGTCTCGATCCCGTTGCGGCTTTCGGCGTAGTAGTTGTCGGCGTCGCCGACGCAATCGCTGCTGCGCGCGGCCTTCCCGATCACCCGGTAGTTCGAGGTGGCGGTACCGCAGGATGCCTCTTCGATATCGGCATCGGTGGTGGTGCCACCGAGCAGAACACAATCACCGACCTCGGCATCGAAGCCGGCGATACCGTCTTCATCGGTTTCGGTGGTTGTCGGCGCCGCGGTGGTGGTGGTTGTGGTCCGGTCACCGGCATCGGGTGTGGTGGTCACATCCACGGCATCCACGGTCCCGGTTTCGGTCGCCGGGAGCGCCCGGCCCTCGATGGTGGAGCTACAGCCCGCCACCGCTATCGCCGCCGCCATACCGGCGAGCGCCACCGTCCATCGAGACGAAGTCCATCCTGACACGCACAGTCCTCCCGCTGCGACGCCGAACCCTTCCCCCGTCGAATCCGAACCTCACTACAGCCTTGCTTGGCACAACACGCCATGAATACACCATGGCGGCGCGAGCGTCGACTCGGTGAGACCTCGCACCACCGGGGATCGAACCGGGGATGCTGACCGAATCTCGTTACCGCCGCGGCCGCGTGACATATGTCATTCACAGGTTTGACCGCCGATCTGTCGTTTTTCGGACATACGGCGGTCGATGGCCGGAAAAGGCGCGGGTAGCGGGCGCGGCCGGGCCGCAATCGATCCCACCCCCGGGCGCGGGTGGCCCATAACACCAGTCATGCATAACAGCTATGTAACGGAAACGAGGGTTGGTCACGAAGAGATGAAGGCAGTAGGAAGGAGCTCGGAGCGGAGGCGCACCAGCATGGATGGAACGACTTCCGCGATGCTCCACCGCCCGTCGGGACCGCTCCGCAACTCCACGTACCGGTGCGCCATCGGCCGCCGTACGCTCCAGAGTCGAATGGACGGACGAACACTCTTATGCATGTCACCGAGAACACCGGGTCGCTGCCGACCACTCGCCGGATTGCGCGCCGGCTCCGGCAGGGTGTCCTGTTGACGGCCGCGATCGCGACCGCCACCACCGTGGCCACCGCACCCGTCTACGCCCTGCCGGAACTGCCCACCGGTTCGGCCGCCGGAGCCACCGAGCCCACCCCGCCCGCGGCGAACTTCGCCCCACCGGCGATCAACCCCTCCGAGGGCGAGCAGGTCGGCATCGCACAGCCGATCATCATCAACTTCAAGGAACCGATCACCGATCGCGCCGCGGCCGAACGGGCCATCGAGATCAGCCCGTCGACCGAGGTATCCGGGAACTTCTACTGGTGGAGCGATAAGCAGGTGCGCTGGCGGCCCACCGAGTTCTGGCCCGCGCAGACCGATGTGGTGGTGGAGGCCGGCGGTAGCCGCAGCGCCTTCCACATCGGCGACGCCGTGATCGCCACCGCCGACGACAACACCAAGACCATCACCGTCACCCGCAACGGCGAGGTCGTGCGGACCATGCCCACCTCGATGGGCAAAACCGACTACGAAACACCCAACGGCACCTACATCGTGGGTGAACAGCGGCGCGAAATGGTCATGGACTCCTCCACCTACGGTGTGCCGATCGACGCTCCCGAGGGCTACAAACTGGACGTCGAATACGCGACCCGCATCTCCAACAGCGGAATCTTCGTACACGCCGCCCCGTGGTCGGTCGGATCGCAGGGCTACGCCAACACCAGCCACGGCTGCCTGAACGTGAGCACCGAGGACGGCAAATGGTTCTACGAGAACGTGGGCAAGGGTGACGCGGTGGTCGTGCAGAACACTCAGGGGGGCACGTTGAATGCCGGCGACGGGCTGGGGGACTGGAACACTGCGTAGTTCGGCGTGCTTCCACCGGGGGCGGGCTCCGGTGCCGGCCGCCTCACCGGGATCCCGGTGGCGGGTTGGGCCTGTAAACAACCTGCTCTCGGGAGGCCAGCGGTGTAACTGTGCCCTCGGGTAGGCCATCCGTGGATTGGAGACGCTCCGCGTCTCGAGGGGTGGGGCCCTGGTGGGCCCCACCCCGGGGAGTGGTTAACCGTCCGGAGAGGTGAGGAGGGCCGGGGGCCTTCGAAGCGGGTCGGCGCCACCAGCGCGGCGGGCCTGCCGGGCAAAGCTTTGAACGGCGGTGCATCCAACGGGTGCACCGCCGTTCGTTGTTCGCCGGGCGTGGGTTACCAGATCTTCACGCGCTCTTCGGGGGCCAGGTAGAGGGCATCCTCGGGTTTCACCTCGAAGGCCTCGTGGAAGGCGTCGATATTGCGGACCACGGCATTGCAGCGGAACTCCGGCGGAGAATGCGGGTCCACGGCCAGGCGGCGCACGGCCTCCTCGGGCCGCGTTTTGGTCCGCCAGACCTGGGCCCAGCCGAAGAACACCCGCTGCAGGCCGGTCAGGCCGTCGATCACCGGCGGTTCCTCCCCGTTCAGGGAGATCCGGTAGGCCTGTAGCGCGATCGAGAGACCGCCCAGGTCACCGATGTTCTCGCCGATGGTGAACTCGCCGTTGACCGTGTGCTCGTCGGGTAGATCGGCAGGGGAGAGGATGTCGTACTGGTCGATCAGCGCGCGGGTGCGTTTACCGAATTCGGTGCGATCGGTATCGCTCCACCAATCGACCATATTGCCGTCGCCGTCGTACTTCGCGCCCTGATCGTCGAATCCGTGCCCGATCTCGTGGCCGATCACCGCACCGATACCGCCGTAGTTCGCGGCGTCGTCGGCGTTCATATCGAAGAACGGGGGTTGCAGGATGGCGGCCGGGAAGACGATCTCGTTCATCCCCGGGTTGTAGTAGGCGTTCACCGTCTGCGGTGTCATGAACCATTCGTCGCGGTCCACCGGGCCACCGAGCTTGTTCAGGTCCCGGTCGTGTTCGGCGGCGTACCCGCGACGGTAGTTGCCCACCAGATCGGCCGGGTCCACCGTGACGGCGGAATAATCACGCCAGCGGTCCGGGTACCCGATCTTGGGGGTGAACTTGTCGAGTTTGGCCAGCGCGGCACGGCGGGTGGCCGGGGTCATCCAGTCCAGTTCGGTGATATTACGCCGGTAGGCCTCGCGCAGATTTTCCACCAGCCGGACCATCGCGGCCTTGGCCTCCGGCGGAAAGTGCTCGGCGACATACAGTTTGCCGACCGCTTCGCCGAGCAGATCCTGCACCAGCGAAACCCCGCGCTTCCAGCGTTCGCGGTTCTCCTGGGCACCGGTCAGGGTGCGGCCGTAGAAATCGAAACTCTCCTCGACCAGGGCCTCGGTGAGATATGGCGCACGGGCCCGCAGCACCCGCCACTGCGCCCACAGCCGCCACTCCTCCAGCGGCACCGATTCCCAGGTCTGCGCGAAAGTGCGCAGGTAGTCGGGTTGGCGGACCACCAGTTCGGACAGCAGCAGGGAGCCCTCGCCCGAAACACCGGCGGCCAGTCCATCGGCCCATGCACCCCAGTCGAATTCCGGATTCTGCTCGGCGAGCGTGGTGAACGCCGTGAGGTTGTACCCCAGTTCGGCGTCGCGGCGGCGCACCACATCCCAGTGGCCGGCGGCAAGCTTGCGTTCCAGTTCGAATACCCGGGACCCCGCCGATTGCGCATCGAGCAGATCCGCGACTGCCGGGTCCGCGGCGGCCAGGGCGAACATCCGATCGATATGGGCGATATAGCGTTCCCGCATCTCGGCGTATTCGTCGGAACGGTAGTAGGACTCGTCCGGCAGGCCGATACCGGATTGGGTCGCATTGACGAGGTAGCGCTGGGAATTCTTGTCGTCGGTATCGACATAGACCGCGACCGCGCCGGAAACGCCGGTGCGCTGCAGCCGGCCGATCAGCGCGGCGAACTCGCCGCGGTCGGAGGTGGCCGCCAGTGCGCGCAACTCCTCGGCCACGGGAGTCAGGCCGGCCGCCTCGACGGTCTCGGTGTCCATGAAGGAGGCGTACAGGTCGGCGATCTTGCGTGCATCGCTACCCGGCTCGCCCGCGGCGGTGCGGATGATCTCCTGCACATCCAGCTCCGCGCGGTCGTACAACGTGCGGAACGCACCGTCGACCGCCCGGTCGGCCGGGATCTCGTACCCGGCCAGCCAGGCGCCGTTGACATGCGTGAACAGGTCGTCCTGCACCCGGACGGCCGAGTCGAGATGGGTCAGATCGATACCGGAAGGGCTGGTCACGTCGGAAGTCACACAACCCAGTATGCCGATGCCCGCTGTGGCGCGGTGCGATCTGCGAGGTACCGGGCCGGTCAGTTCGCCGGTACGGGGGGTTCCATCGTCACCCCGAACTGGTCTTCGAGTTGCTGGTTGAACTGATCCTCACACTGTGCGATCTGCTGCTGGTCGCTACCGGCGCGCGAGACGCAGTCGGTGAATTCCTTGCCGCCGGAATCCTCCCAGAAGTTCCAGAAGAACACGCCGAACACAATCGCCGCGACGATCGCGACCACACCCAGGATCAGCGCGACCACCGCCATCACGCCGCCACCGCCGGTTCCTCGGCGGACCTTCATCCCGGCGATCGCACCGAGGATCACGGCGAGGAGCCCGAACAGGAGGCCACCGACGATGGTGCAGAAGCTGATCGCGGCCAGGATGCCGCAGACCAGGGCGGCGATCGCGAGACCCTTGCTCTTGGGTGATTCCTGCCAGTACTGGGGCTGTTGTCCGGGCCCCGGATACGGCTCCTGTCCGTGCCCCGGGTAAGGCTCCGGCGCGGGTTGTCCCGGGGGCGGTGGGTAGGTCATCGTTCCTCCTCGGCTGGCGGTCACGAGCACGGCGGTGCCGCTACAACGACATCACGGAGTTCGCCTCACCATTGTCACGGGTCGTGACCAAGGCGGCGAGTTCCGCACCCGATTCGGCGCGGCCGGGGGGGAGAGAGAGAGACCGGATGGCACGACCTCGGCGTAGGCCGGGGTTCACCTCGAACGGTGCACAGACCTGTTCACGCGTCCACCGGAGCCGCCGCTCATCCGGCGCCGAGGCGGGCGTGCATCTCCCAGATCAGCACTTCCGCCGGTTCTGCCGCGGTGAGCCGCTGTCCTCCGGAATGGGTGAGGCGTACGGCGTCGCCGGTGTCCAGACGGCCCACCCCTTCCAGGTCCGCGGCCCCGCGTGCGACGAAAACGTGCAGATAGGGCGCTTCGGGGAGGGTAACGGCCCGTTCGGCATCCGGGGACAATTTCGCCACATGCAACGCCGAATGGCTGCTGTTGATGGCGATCGCGGTGCGGTCGCGGTAGCGCGGCAGACCGGACGCCACGGTGACCAGCCCGCCCGCGGCCAGTTCGTCGTCGATCTCGAGTTGCTGGTAGCCCGGTTCGATACCGGGTTCGTCGGGCAGTACCCACATCTGTACGAAATGCACCGGCTGCTCATGTTCGGCCCGGCCCGGGTCGACTCGCCACGAATCGTTCTTCTCCGAATGCCGGATCCCGGTACCGGCACTCATCCGCTGCGCGAGACCCGGATAGATGACGCCGCTGTGCCCCAGCGAATCCTGGTGGACCAGCGACCCCTCCAGTACCCAGGTCACGATCTCCATATCGCGGTGCGGATGGGTATCGAAACCCTGACCGGGCAGGACGATATCGTCGTTGTTCACCATCAGCAGGCCGTGGTGGGTGTTCTCGGGGTCGTAGTGCTCGCCGAAGGAGAACGAGTGTTTGGAATCGAGCCAGGATATCCGCGTTTTCAGCCGGTCGCCGCCGCGATGGACATCGATATGCGAGGTGGGCGGTGTGGACATCACACGCCTCCTTTCCGGCTCGGGCACAATTACCTTTTCCGCAGGGACACCCGATACCCCGCTTCGTCGATTGTCCGCTCTCGGCATTTTACGCGAGCGACCCCGGGGTGAACGGCCGGTGAGCAGCGGCGGACGGTAATGGCGGTATGGCACGCGGTCGTCGAAAATGGAAATACCGGACCGGGAGGTGAACGATGCGACCCGAAGCACTAGCGCGGATCGAGCAGCGGCTTCGTGCCGGTGCACGCCGCGACGGTGTCACCGATCTGGTGGTCGGTGTCGCGGTGTTCCGAAACGGAAAACTCCTGGTGGTCCGGCGAGTGCCCGGTGCGGATCTCGGCGGAATGTACGAACTGCCGGGCGGGGGAGTGGAGAACGGGGAAACACTCACCGAGAGCGCGGTACGCGAACTCTTCGAGGAAACCGGGTTGGTGGCACGTTCGGTCACCGAATTCCTCGGCTGGTTCGACTACGCCACCCGGACGAAACCGAAGGTGCGCAAATTCAGTTTCCTGGCCGAAGCCGAACCCGGTGACGTAATCCTGGAACCCGACGAACACGACGCCTACGCCTGGATAGATGCCGCCGCGCTGGGCACCCTCCCCATGGCCCCGGATATGCGCGAGGCCGTGGATCTGCTGATCACCGAGGAGTGCGGACCGGCCGGAATACGTTCGGGTCCGCCGAACAGGTAGCGTCGCGGCCGTGTCCACCGCTGCGCCCGAACCTGCCGCACCGGACCGGGAGGCCGATACGGGCGAGCGTAAACACGATCTGCGGGCGATCCGCGCCGCGATCCGGGCGAGTCCCGGTGCGCTGCGGCTGACTCTGGTGCGGTTCACCAGCCAGTTCGGTGACGGAATGTTCCAGGCCGCGCTCTCCGGTGCGATTCTGTTCAACCCCGAACGCGAAACCGACCCGCTTGCCGTGGCAGCCGGTTTCGCGGTGTTGCTGCTGCCGTATTCGGTGATCGGGCCCTATGCGGGCGCCTTGCTGGACCGGTGGGACCGGCGGCTGGTGCTGCTGGTGGCCAATATCGTGCGGGGGCTGCTGATCCTCGCGGTAACGCTGGGACTGCTGGCCGGTGTCGGTGCGAGTCCGCTGTTACTGCTGGCTTTGGCAGTGGTGGGGATCAGCCGGTTCACCGCGGCCGGTGTTTCGGCGGCGCTGCCCCGGGTGCTGGCACAAAAGTGGCTGGTACCGGCCAACTCGGTACTGGCAACGGCGGGTTCGGCCTGCGCGGCGGTGGGAGCGGCCGCGGCGGTGGCGGTTATCGGAGCGATCGGGGCCGGAGATACCGGCTCGGCGGTGGCTGTCGCGGTGAGCATGACCGGTTCGGTGGCCGGTGTGCTGCTCGCCGCCGGGTTCCGGCCGCGCGCCCTCGGGCCGGAAACACAGCCCGATAGGACGGTGGGTGCGGTGCGCGCAGTGCTCACCGGGTTACTGGTGGGGGCGCGGGCGGTACGCGGCTCGGTGGATGTTTCCACCGCGATGATCGGAATCGCCGCGCACCGCATCGTTTTCGGCGCCAATACGCTGATCATGGTGCTGGTGCTGCGGGAATCACCGTCCGGGGCGACCACGGTCGAGGGCGGGCTCATCGGTTTCGGGGTCGCGATCACCGCCACCGCCGCCGGTATGCTTCTCGCCGCCCTGCTGACGCCGTTCCTCATTCCCCGGCTGGGCCGGGCGCGCACGGTTCTGCTGGGGCTGTCCTGCGCGATCGTCGTACAACTCGCCCTGGTATTGCCGACTGCTCTGGCCGATTCCGCCGAGGCCACGCACCGCGCGCACCAATTGCTGCTCGTCGGCGCATTCTTGTTCGGTGTGGCCGGCCAGACCATCAAACTCACCGGTGACGCGGCCATGCAGATCGATATCGCCGACGACCGCCGCGGACAGGTGTTCGCCCTGCAGGACACCGTCTTCAATATCGCGTTCGTGCTTGCGGTCGCGCTGACCGCGCTGGTCGTCCCGGCGGACGGCAGGTCGGTCGCGGTGATCGTGACCGGGGCGGGGTGCTACGGGGCGGGCATCGTCGCCCTGCTGCTGAACAACCGGCGCCGTAAACACGGAGCGGGCGCATCCCGGTCGGGATGCGCCCGCTGAATCCGCGGCGGTCGACGATCAGGGCTGACCGGTCGCGACCGCGGTCAACGCGTCGATGAAGGGCTGGCCACCCATCGCGGCGCCACCGGCCAGGGCGCCGACCACCGTGCCCACCGGCCCGGTGACGATGCTGAAGATGCCGAGCCCCAGCAGACTGCCGATGAAGCCACCGAGCACACCGCCGGCGATCATGCCGATCAGGTTCTGATTGGCCTGGTCGAGGAAGCGGTCGAAGGAGCTGATGTTCTTCAATTCGGCGATATCGGCCGGCGCGACGTCGGGCGTCAGCGTCAGGCTGCGGCCGTTGTCGGCGATCTGGTGACCGACCGGGATCGACCGGCCCGCCACCTCGAAGGTGAGCGGGACCTCGGTGACCTCCGCACCGTCGGCGGCGATAAGGCTGACGGTGGTGCCGTTGTCGGTGAGCGCGAACGTGCCCGCGTCGACGGTGGTGGTCACCTCGCGCGCATCGCTGGAAAGTGTGCTCTGGTACTCGATACCCTGCTGCTGCCCGACGGTGGTCACACCCTCGGTCGCGGTGGCGGGCGCAGCATTCGCGGAACCGGCGGTGATACCGACGGCGGCGACAGCCATGATTGCGACAGCACCGAACTTTCCGAATTTCATTTCGATCCTCCCCAGAATTCGGCCTCCCTGTGTTGGGCCGGCCGCGGCCAGACAGTACTACGGGCCCGAGCGGATTCCGCAAGTTCGGATCCGGTGTTCGAGCCACGCTGCGCGGCAATGGCTTCGGGTTCTGCGTCCACAAATTTGCCACGGAATAACCTCACGATCGCCCCCACGGGCCGCCGAAACACCGGAGAACCGGACAATGCAAGGTATTCGGGTCGAAGGTATCGCCCGCACAGCAATTGCCGGTAGTTCTCGCCGATTCGCCGGTACGCCCGATATGACACGGAGATAACCGGAAGAAATTCCTGTGCTCTCGGAGCGGTTCCATACAAATCCGAGTTTTTATGTGAAAAGGATCACTCGGTGCGCATTCCGTGAGCAGCACTCGACGGATTCCTCCACGAAATTCGGATCCGGCAGAACTCGCAACCACCGGCCGGTCGAGGGTGTCGTGTGAAGAGTGGGCGGGAACAATGGAGACAGGCGGAAGGAGGGTCGGATGGGACTCGATCTGAACAGCGACCTCGGCGAAGGGTTCGGGGCCTGGAGTATGGGCGACGATGCCGCCATGCTGGATATCGTCACCAGTGCGAATATCGCCTGCGGATTCCATGCCGGCGACCCTTCCATCATGCGACGCACCTGTTCGCTGGCAGTGGAGAAGGGTGTGCGGATCGGCGCGCATATCGGCTACCGGGATCTTGCGGGGTTCGGGCGGCGGGCCTTGACCGTCGCGCCGGCGGAACTGCGGGACGAAACGCTGTACCAGATAGGCGCTTTGGACGGTTTCGCGCGGACCGCGGGGGATCGCGTGCGGTATGTGAAACCGCACGGAGCGCTCTATCACGCCGCGGCGGCCCAGCCGGCCCTCGCGGACGCCGTTGTCGCCGGACTCCGCGAATACGATTCGGCGCTGGTCCTGCTCGGGCCGGCGGGGACTCACCTGCAGGAATCGGCGGCGCTCGCGGGTATCCGGTTCGTGAGCGAGGGGTTCGCCGATCGCGCCTACACCGCGACGGGCGGGTTGGCCCCGCGCGATACCCCCGGCGCGGTCCTGGACGCGGATATGGCGCTCGCCCAGGCCGTGACGCTGGCGGAAACCGGGACTGCGCGAGTCGCGGGTGGCGGCACTGTCGCGGTATCGCCCGACAGTATCTGCGTACACGGCGATACCCCGGCGGCAGTGGAGATGGCCCGGCGGATCCGGGCCGCCCTCGAGGACGCGGGGATCGCGGTAGCGTCGTTCACCTGAACGAGCGGGAACGAGGTGAGTGCACTGGCGCGGTCCCCACGAAACCGGGACGAGGCGGGTCCGGTACTGCGACCCGCAGGCGACCGGGCATACCTGTGCACCCCGAACCCGGATCGGGTCGCCGAGCTGGCCGCGGAGCTGCGTGAACGGTCGCTGCCCGGTGTCGTCGATCTACTTCCCGCGGCGGAAACCGTTCTGGTGACTTTGGATTCGCCGGAGGCGGCGTATCGGCTGCGGCCGGAAATCGAGCGGCTGGTCGCCGCGGTGAACCAATCCGTTCCCGGCAATGTTTCCCGTGGAACATTGCCCCGCGGCGAACCCGTTCGGATTCCGGTCCACTACAACGGCCCGGATCTGCCCGAGGTGGCCGACGCGCTCGGCCTACATCCCGACGAGGTCGTCGCGGCGCATACCGGCACGGTGTGGCGGTGCTCCTTCGTCGGGTTCGCCCCGGGCTTCGGTTATCTGGAATCCCCGGACGACCGGCTCGCTGTCGCGCGGCGTCCGGTACCGCGCACCCGGATCCCGGCGGGTTCGGTGGCGCTGGCCGGTGGTTATTCGGCCGTGTACCCGCGGGAAAGCCCGGGCGGCTGGCAGCTCATCGGCCGTACCGATCTGGTCATATGGGATTCCGATCGCGACCCGCCCGCGTTGATCCGGGCAGGCGGGCTCGTCCGGTTCGTCGATGCGGGGTCGGGCCGATGATCGTGGTCGAGGAGGTCGGTCCACCGGCGACAGTCCAGGATCTGGGCCGGCCGGGTTGGTTCGATTCCGGTGTCGGACCGGCCGGAGCGGCCGACCGCGGAGCACTGCGGCTGGCGAACCGGCTGGTGGGAAACCCGGAGCACGCCGCGGGTATCGAGGTTCTGCTCGGCGGCCTGGTGCTACGCACCGAGGAGCCGACGCTGATTGCGGTCACCGGAGCGCCGGCACCGGCAACAGTCGACGGGACTCCGGTCGGCCATGCCTGCGTGCTGTACCTGGAAGCGGGGCAGGTGCTGCGGCTGGCTTTCGCACAGACCGGGCTGCGCAGTTACGTCGGAGTACGCGGCGGCATCGATATCGCGCCGGTTCTGGGTTCCCGCAGCTACGACACACTGTCCGGTATCGGGCCGCCGCCGTTGCGCACCGGGAACCGGCTACCCACCGGTCCGGCACCGCGGAGCTGGCCGAACATCGACCAGGCGCCACAACCCGGATTCCCGGACCTCATGGAGATCTGGGCCATGCCCGGTCCACGGGACGACTGGTTCACCGAGCCCGCGGCGTTGTTCACCGGATATTGGACGGTCGGTCAGGACACCGACCGCGTCGGCGCACGCCTGGATCGTGCCGACGGGCCACCGCTGGAACGGACCTCCACGGCGGAGCTGCCCACCGAGGGAGTGGCGCTCGGGTCGGTGCAGGTGCCCCCGGGCGGGCAACCGGTGGTCTTCCTCGCCGATCATCCGATCACCGGCGGTTATCCGGTGATCGCGGTGGTCCTGGACACCGATATCGATCTGTTTGCGCAGGCCCGGCCGGGTCAGCGGATACGGTTCCGCCGGGCCGGGGCGATCTGAGTGGCGGCTCAGTCCGGCAGATCCAGGCGGGCGTGCATCAGGTACACGTTGTAGGAATCCCACTCCGAGAGCGTGAAATAGAGGTCGCGGCCGGTGGACCACGGGTGGATGAACCCGCCGTACGCCTTGGGATAGTCGGCGGTGGACACCAGCGGCACCGGCTCGGTCCAGAGCCCCTGCGGCTGCGCGGCGGTGCGCAATACGATCGCACCGCGTGCCGAATCCAGATAGGACATCTGCCACAGCCCCGATTCGGTATCGAACCGCACCGAGAGCTCACTGGCGATACCCGGCACCAGCGGAGTGGCCAGGTTTTCCGACGCCGGCGCCCAGGTTCCGTTCACCCAGTACTGGTACGCGGATTTGTTCAGCACCTGTTCCTTGGGCACCCGGGCCAGCCCGATCACACCGATCCGGCCGTTGGGCGTTCCGAACATGTACACGTGGTCGCCGTGCGGCACCATCGCCGCGACCTGGAACCGGCCCAGCCCGAACAGGTTCTCCCATTTGGCGTGCTGATCCTTGACCCAGGTATTGCCGTTGTCGTCGGAATAGGCGATACCGCCGTAGTTCGTCCACCACAGGCCCGGTATGCGGCTCCAGCGGTTCACCGACATATAGCTCAGGTACTGACGGTCGCCGAGGGCGAAACCCGAGGTGGGGATGGTGGTGGTTTCCCAGTTCTTGATCTTGCGGCTGCCCAGCAGTTCGGCGGCGTGACAGCGGCTGTCCTGCACCATCGTGTCCAGGCGCAGCCCGTCGGAAAGGTCGCGGTCGGTGCTGTAGGCGAGGATATTGCTGCGCCAATCCGCGCCATCACCACCGGCACCGCCGGGCACCCAGCCCTGGCCGAAGGTATCGCCGAACACCACGGCGATCTCGCCGGGTTTCGTCTCCCACATCAAACCCAGATCGGTGCCGTCGACCTGCCAGCGCATATCGGTCCGGTTCGGGGAACCGTGCCCGGTCACCTGCTCGACCAGCCGCACCGACTCCACCCGGGGCAGCGCCGCCGGACCCGCGACGGGACCGGGTTCGGCCGGATGGACGACCGGTGGCGGCGCGGGTTGCGGTGGGTCGCCCGGTTCGCCGGGGACCGGGATCGGGATGGGTTCGATCTCCGGTTTGAACTGGATCCTCGGCAACTTCACCGGATCACCGGAACCGGAACCACTGCCCGAACTGCTACCACTGCCCGAACTGCTACCGGTGGCCGAACCACTGCCGGAACCGGTTTCCGGCGGTGCGGGCGGCGCGGCCTCGTCCTCCTCGGCAGGTTCCGGTCCGGAGGTGTCGCGGATATCCGGGCACGGGTTACGGCACGGGTCGGCCGGTAGCGGCTCCGGGACGATCCGGGTGTTGTCGTGCGGTGGATCGGGCACCGGCACCGGAGTGAGCTGCGGTACCGGGATCGGGATATCGATCTGCGGCGGCACCGCGACCGGTGGGGGCGGCGGCGCGGAGGGGTCGGGCGCGCGGTCGAGCGGATCGAACCCGACCTCACCACACTCGTTCACCGGCGGGGGAGCCCATGGATGCGGTGCCGCCTGTGCGGGCACCGGTATCCCCACATACCCCGTAAGCACCAATCCGAGGAATACGAGCCGGCAACGCCCCGGCCGAAAACCCCACACCACCTCGGTCAACAGCTCACTGTCTCCTGTCGGGTCCCATTGTCGCAGTGAACCTACCCGAGCCTCGCCGCCATCGCGCTCATTCATGATCATGACGCACCGGTAACACCCGTCCGGAATGCCACGGGGGCGCACCCTCCGGTACGACGGCGCGGTGACGCAGCCGACTACGTATGGTGGCGGACCGGTCCGGGCCAGTACTCTCGGAGATGATCATGGCGGCACAATCCGACCCCCGATCGACTTCCCCGTTCTCCCCACTGTGGGCAGTCGACCTCGGCAAACGACTGTTCGAGCAGGCCCGGCTGGAACAGTGGATCAGCTATACCACCGCATGGGTCGAACCCGTGGCCGATCTCGGCGCCGGCACCGTCACCGCACTGCTTCCCGATACCGTGCTCACCGTGCTCAGCGAGGGGATCCTGAGCCGGTTCGGCGGCCGGGAGATCAGCGCGACCCTGCTCGATCATCACCTCACCGGCACCCTCGACGTGCTGAAAGTGCGCCGCCGTGGCGCACATTTCCAGACCAAGGCCGTGCTTCGGGACCTGGACTGGGACGGCCTGACGCTCGACGAGGTCACCGTCATCGCCCACGAAGTCCGGCTGGTACCGGGTGTACCGACCAGAATCCGCGCGGCCCGGATCGATATCGACGGCACCGTCACCTTGCCGGCGCTGCTCGGCCGGTTCGCAGACCGCGCCCCCGAATGGGAACTGACGCCGGCCGAGCAGGGACCTGTCCGCGCGGTCCACCGACGCCGTCGGATCAGCGCCGAACTGGACGCCTCCATCACCGACGACATCCTCGAACTCGATATCCACCGGGCCACCTGGTTCGGTATGCCCGTACCTCGGCGCTGGCGGACCACCGAACCGATCCGGATACCGGAACTGCCGAGCGGGGCACGGATACGGCGCGCCGTCCGCGACGGCGAGCTGGTCCGCTTCCGGGTCGACGTGGCACCCGTCAGCGGATCGTTCGACCTGGCCCAGATCCGCTCGGCCATCGTGGCCGGCACCACCCTGATCGTGTTCTGACCGGCCGGTTCACTGCTGCGACCGCCACCATTGCCGCAGAGCCTCCTCGGCCTCGTCGCGGGTCAGCGGACCGCGATCCAGCCGCAGCTCTTTCAGATGACGCCACGCGCGACCCACCTCGGGCCCCGGCGGCAGCCCCAGCAATTCCATGATCGCGTTACCGTCCAGATCCGGCCGGACTCGCGCCAGATCCTCCTGCTCCTGCAGTCGGGCGATCCGCACCTCGAGATCGTCATAGGTGGCACGCAATGCGGCGGCGCGGCGCTTGTTGCGCGTGGTGCAATCGGCACGCACCAGCTTGTGCAACCGCGGCAGCAGGTCCCCGGCGTCGGTGACATAGCGGCGGACCGCGGAATCGGTCCACTGGCCCTTCCCGTAACCGTGGAACCGCAGATGCAGGAACACCAGCCGCGCCACATCCTCGGTGAACTGCTTCGGGTACTTCAGTGCCCGCATCCGCTTACGCACCATTTTGGCGCCCACGACCTCATGGTGATGGAAGCTGACCCCGCCCCCGGGCTCATTGCGTTTGGTATCCGGTTTGCCGATATCGTGCAGCAGCGCCGCCCAGCGCAACACCAGGTCGGGATCGCCCTCTTCCTGGTCGATCGCCTGCTCCAGCACGGTCAGCGAATGCCAGTAGACATCCTTGTGCTGATGATGTTCGTCGATCTCCAGTTTCATCGCCGGAACCTCGGGCAGCACCCGCTGCGCCAGCCCCGTTTCGCACATCATGTTGATACCGTCGATCGGATAGGCGCCCCCGATCAGCTTGTCCAGCTCCGTCCGGACCCGTTCCGCGGTGATCCGCTCGATCTCCGGCGCCATCTCCGATATCGCCTTCCGCACCCGCGGATGCGCTGCGAAACCCAGCTGGGAAACGAAACGGGCCGCACGCAGCATCCGCAGTGGGTCGTCGTTGAACGAATCCTCGGGCGCGGCCGGCGTATCCAATACGCCCGCCAGCAGCGCTTCCATCCCGTTCAACGGATCCACGAATTCCAGTGCGCCGTCGGCTGCGATCTTCACCGCCATCGCATTCACGGTGAAATCGCGGCGGACGAGATCGCCCGCCAAACTGTCCCCGAAACTGACCTGCGGATTTCGCGAAACCCGGTCGTAGGTATCACTACGGAAGGTGGTGATCTCCAACTGCTGACCACTCTTGGCCGCGCTCACCGTCCCGAACGCCAGCCCACCGGTATCCCACAACTGATCCGCCCAGCCGTCGAGCAACTGCTGCACCTGCTCGGGCCGCGCATCGGTGGTGAAATCCAGATCGGTGCCGAGCCGCCCCAGCACCGCATCCCGCACACTGCCCCCCACCAGATACAAGTGGAAACCACGAGCGGCGAACATCTCCCCCAGCGGAGTCAGCACCTCGGAAAGCCGGCCCAGCGTGACAGCCGCAGCCGCCAGCAAACGAGTACGGCGATCCAGCACTGCATCCTCGGACTCCGTCGAAACCACAGCAAAACCTTACTGTGTTTATTTGTGCGCCCCGGGCGCGCGGTGGCCGAAACCCCGCGCCGCCGGAGGCGGTGCAAAAAGATACTGCTCTAGTATTGCGTAGTGTCTCCGGCCGATCGCGCGAACAGTCGACGCCGCCAGCCCCGGCGCCGTGGTTCGGCCGGTGGTGCGGCGAAACCGCGTATGCGCACGGTGCGCGAGACGTCGGCGGGGGGATTGGTTGTCGACGGGCTCGACGGTCCGCCCGAGAAGCGCTGCGCCGCCCTGATCGGCCGGACGGACCGCCGGGGACGGCTGCTATGGTCGCTGCCCAAAGGACATATCGAAGAAGGCGAAACCTCGGAACAGACGGCTATTCGCGAGGTCGCCGAGGAAACCGGTATTCAGGGCGTGGTGGTCGCCGAATTGGGCAGTATCGATTACTGGTTCGTCACCGAGGGGCGGCGGGTACACAAGACAGTGCACCATTTTCTGCTGCGTTCGGTCGGTGGTGAACTATCCGACGCGGATGTGGAGGTCACCCAGGTGGACTGGGTGCCGTTGAGCGAATTGAACTCCAGGCTCGCCTACGCCGACGAGCGCAGGCTGGCCGAGGTGGCGAACCGCCTGATCGACCGGATGGAGACCGGTAAGCGATGACGCGTGGACCGAGTCGGATCATCTTCGTGATCCTGACCATCCTCGGCGCGGTGTCGGCGCTGTCCGCGCTGCCCGTGACCGTCGCGCATGCCCAGCCGGCCGGGTCGGCCGAGGATTCCGCTGCGCCACAGTTCCTGAAGCTGTCGCTGGATTCGGTGAGCCCCGGCACGGTGACCACCGCGAGCGAACCGCTGCTGACGGTGACCGGCACGGTCACCAATATCGGCGACCGCGGCGTGGACGATGTCACCGTCCGGGTGCAGCGGTCGCGGGCGATCGCCGACCCCAGCGAGCTGCGCACCACATTGAAGCTGGACCAGTCCAGCTACGACTATCCGACTCCGTTCCAGGACATCGCGGTGCGGTTGGAACCGGGTCAACGTCAGCAGTTCACGCTGTCGGCACCGTTGCGTGACGGGACCGCGGAATCGTTGAACATCACCGAACCCGGTGTCTATCCGCTGCTGCTGAATGTCAACGGGACCCCGGATTACGGCGGCCAGGCCCGGTTGGACGATGCCCGCTTCCTACTGCCGGTACTCGGCCTACCGGCGGCCGCGGACGGTAGCGCCCCGCCGCTACCTCCGCCGGCCAACCCCGCGGTGTCGACGACACTGCTGTGGCCGCTGGCCGACCGGCCGCGCATGGTGGCCGGTCAGACCGGTGAGCTGGACCGGACGACCGAACTGGCCGATGACGAGCTCGCGGCCTCGCTGAGCCGCGGCGGCCGGCTGGACGAACTGGTCGCCGCGCTGGAATCGGTCGTCGGCGACGACCGCACGGCGGACGGTCCGGCTTCGGCGATATGCCTGGCCGTCGACCCCGATCTGCTGCTCACGGTGCAGGCGATGACCGAGGAGTACCGGGTTCTGGCCAGCCCGTCGGATCCCGACGGCGCGACGCGGCCGGGTACGGGCACCGAGGCGGCCAAGCAGTGGCTGGACCGGGTGCGTGGGCTGGCCTCGTCGATGTGCACGGTGGCGTTGCCGTTCGCGCAGGTCGATATCTCCGCGCTGGCGGCGGCGAACGATCCGGCGCTCACTGCCCGGGCATTGGAAGCTCCCGCGCAGATCGTCGATTCCATCCTCAACACCCGGTCGGTGCGCAAGGTGAGTCTGCCGGACGCGAGCAGTCTCGACCCCGCGGCGGCACAACTGCTGAAATCGCAGGGTTTCGAGACCGCGGTACTCGCGGGGAACGCGGTGGCGCCGGAGGGTGGGGCCGTTGATCCCGCCGCCGCGGTGCCGGACGTGGTGCGATTGCCCGGTATCGCGGGTGCCGCCCCGGCGCCCGGACCCGTACCGGGGGAGGAGGCCGAACAACAGGCCGTCCCCGCCGGTGGTCCTACCCCGGTCGAGGGCGGGCCGGCGACATCCGGTGCCGCGGCGCCGCCGAATCAGGCGGGCAGTGGTGGTGCCTCGACGGGTGATCCCGCGCTACGAGTCGCGACCTTCGATATCTGGCCGGCGGCGGCGCTGGCCGGTATCGGTTCCAATCCACCCACGCCCGCCTACGTCCCCGAAGCAGCCCGCTACCCGGTGACCAACGATTCCCGCAGCGCACGCCTGCAAGACGCGCTCGGTGCGGTGTCCTGGCAGGCATTGCACGCCGACCCGGCGCGCCCGCGCTCCCAGCTGATCATGCCGCCGCAGCAATGGGGGGCCAACCGCGACGAAGCCGTCGCGCTGTTGCGCCAGCTCGAACTGCTCGTGGACAACAACCTGGTGAATCCGCGGCCGTTCGACGATCTGGTCGGGCAGGCGCCGGACCCGGCGCCCTATCAGCTGGCCCCGCTCCCGGACGCCGCTGCCGAGACAGTGCCCGGACATTTCGCGATACCTGCCCGCGATCAGTCGCACCGGCTGTCCCAGCTGCTGCAGGCCATGGTGGAGGTGCCCGACACTCAGCCGACACCACGCGCCTACCTGAACCCGCTACGTGACGATCTGGTGCGCGCGCTGTCGCTGTCGGATCGGCGCGGCGGCCCCGCCGGGCAGGCCGATGTGTTCGCGCAGCGGCGGATCGAGAAAACCACCGCGGCAGTGGATGAGATCTACCGCTCGGTGACGGTGCTGCCGCCCGGCGGGGTGTACACGCTGGCCTCGGAATCGAGCCCGCTGCTCCTGGTGGCGCGCAACGACCTGCCCATTTCGATGCGGATCCGCTTCCGGATCGACGCGCCGCCGGAAACGAAGATCACCGATATCGGCGAACAGCTGCTCCCGCCCCGCGGGACCCGCTCGTTCCAGATCCCGACCGAGGTCAGCGACAGCCGCAACCTCGTCGTTCCGATATCGCTGAGCACACCCGAAGGTGTCCCGCTCGGCCATGCCACCTCGATTTCGGTCCGTTCCAACGCCTACGGGCAGATTCTGGCGATCATCACCGCCTGCGCGGCCGCACTGCTGTTCCTGCTCGCCGGCCGCCGCCTGTGGCGCCGGTTCCACGGCGAACACGATCCGGCCGACAAGGGCGTGGATCCGGGGGTCCGGCGGCGGGTGCTGCGGCTGGGCCGGGCCCGGCGGCGCACAACCGGCCACACCGGTCCCGAGGTGAGTGACGAAGCCCTGGAAACCGGTCGCCATCCGGCGCAGCGCCGGGAGCGGGTGTAAGCCCGGCCCTCGATGTCCCGGATAGGTCATCTACCCGACAACCTGGAGAGATGACCGGCACGGGTGTCGCATGGAAGATGGAGAGGGTGCGCGCACC
>NZ_BAFV01000074.1 GCF_000308515.1 Nocardia carnea NBRC 14403
GCCCGGCCGCCCGCCGCAGGGTCGCCCGCAGCCGCCCGATCAGTCGACACAGCGGATGGGCCACCCGGGTGAACCGGCCCCGCAGCGCGGTGAACAGGGCACCGTGAAAATGCAGAATCCCGCCGGGTCGGCAGAGGCCACTCGGCGCGAACGCACCCCTACCGGCCCCAGCGCGGCCACCCGTCCCGGCCCGAACACCGGGGAGCGGCGGGCCGCCGGCGCCGACGGCCGGGCGCGTAACCGCTCCGGCCCCGGTGGTGGACCACCGCCGCGGCGGCCCGGCGGGAACCGTTCGGGTGGTCCCGGCGGCCCCGAGGGCCGTGGCCCCGGTCAGAAACGCAAGAACCGCTGGAAGATCGCGCGCCGGATCGCCTATGTCCTGGTGGCGCTGGCCATCGTGGTGCCGAGCACGGTATTCCTGGTCGCCTATTCCACGGTGTCGGTCCCGGAACCGGGCGATCTCAAGACCAACCAGGTTGCGACGATCCTCGCCAAGGACGGGGAAACCGAGATCACCCGTGTGGTTCCGCCGCAGGGCAACCGCACCGATGTGACGATCGATCAGATTCCGCCGCATGTGCGCAACGCCGTGATCGCCGCGGAGGACCGCGACTTCTACAGCAACCCCGGTTTCTCCATCTCCGGTTTCGCCCGCGCCGCGCGCGATAACCTACTCGGCCGGGAAAGCGCCGGCGGTGGTTCGACGATCACCCAGCAGTATGTGAAGAACGCGCTGGTCGGTGACGAACGCAGCTACACCCGTAAACTCCATGAGCTGGTCATCTCGGCGAAGATGGCCCGGCAGTGGAGCAAGGACGAAATCCTCACCGCCTACTTGAACACCATCTATTTCGGGCGCGGCGCCTACGGTATCGATGCGGCCGCCAAGGCGTATTTCGGTAAACCGGTGCAGGAGTTGAACGTCGCCGAGGGCGCCGTTCTCGCCGCGACCATCCAGTTGCCGTCGCTGCTGGATCCGGAATCGAATCCGGAAGGCGCCGAGACCCGCTGGAACTATGTGCTCGACGGTATGGTCGCCGAAGGCAACCTGGACCGCAACGAACGCACGGGCATGACCTATCCCGAGGTGCTGTCGTCGTCCGCGGCGGCCGGGCAGAAAACCGATTCCTCGGGCCCGGAAGGCCATATAAAAGCGCAGGTGCTGCGCGAGCTCTCCGATGCCGGGATCAGCGAACAGCAGATGAACACTGCCGGCCTGCAGATCACCACCACGATCGATCACCAGGCGCAGGAGGCGGCGGTGAACGCCGCGCGGACGAATATGGAAGGCGAACCGGACACACTGCGTACCGCAGTGGCGTCGATCGACCCGAAATCCGGTGCGGTACGTGCCTACTACGGCGGTGAGGACGGCTACGGCTACGACTTCGCCAATGCCGCCCTGCAAACCGGTTCCTCGTTCAAGGTGATCGGCCTGGCGCAGAACCTCGAAATGGGTATTCCGCTGTCGCAGATGTACGACAGCACGCCCGTCACCGTCAACGGGATCAAGATCACCAACGTAGAAGGCGAAGACTGCGGGGTCTGCACCATCGCAGAAGCGTTGAAACGATCCCTGAACACCAGCTTCTACCGGATGCAGCTGGAGATGCAGAACGGCCCCCAGAAGATCGCCGATATGGGCCACAAACTGGGCATTCCGGAAGAACTCCCGGGTCTGGGCCCCACGCTCACCGAGCCCGGTGGCGCCGGCCCGAACAACGGTATCGTGCTCGGCCAGTACCAGGCCCGGCCGCTGGATATGGCCTCCGCCTACGCAACGCTGGCCGCATCCGGGATGTACCACAAACCGCATTTCGTGACGAAGGTCGTCACGGCCGACGGACAGGTCCTGCTGGACCGCGGTGATGTGGCCGGGGAACGCCGGGTTTCGGAGGCGGTCGCCGACAACGTGACCGCGGCCATGGAACCGATCGCCGCGTACTCACGCAACCACGGGCTCGCCGGTGGCCGCCCCTCGGCCGCCAAGACCGGTACCGCACAGCTGGGTGATACCGGGGAGAACAAGGACGCGTGGATGGTGGGGTACACCCCGTCGCTGGCCACCGCGGTCTGGGTGGGCACCACCGATAACTCGCCGCTGCGCAACTACGGCGGCGCGATGATCTACGGTTCGAGCCTGCCGTCCGATATCTGGAAGGACACGATGGACGGTGCCCTCGAGGGCACACCCAACGAGAAATTCCCGAAACCCGCACCGATCAAGGGCCAGGCGGGCGTCCCGAAGTGGACGGCACCGTATACCGCGCCGTCCACGACGATGCCGAGTTTCGAACCCCCCGTGGTGATCGAGCCGAGCCAGGTCGAGATCCTGCCCGGTATCACCATCCCGGTGCCCGGTCTGCAACCCAATCCGCGTAGCCAGACGCAACCGCAGGGTCAGCCACAGGGCAACAACGGCCCCGGCCCGATGCCCGGTCAGCCGACCGCCGGAGCCGAGGGGACCGCGCCGACGGTCACCCAGGCACCGAGTGCGGGTACCGAGAGCGATACCGGCGGCGAAACCGATTCCGGCGGCGACAGCGGCACCGATACGGGTGGCACCGACAGCGGCGATACCGGCGGCTGACGGGCGGCCCGCCACGCTCCGGGGTCCGGCTCGGTCCGGGCCGGACCCCGCTAACAGGTAACCTCGGGTGCCGTGAGCGAGCAGCGACTGGCGGGTGGGCCGGACGACGGGCACCAGCCCGGAAACGGACCGACCCACCGGGATATCGGCCGCGGGTACGATTCGCCCGCACCGCTCGCCCCCGACCTGCGATCGGCCGACGCGCGCGATAAACCGAGCCGCAACGATTCGATGGCCGCCCAGCTGTGCACCGTGGTGGGCGGTCCGGTCGGCGACCACGCGCTTATCGGGCGTGCCCGTTTCTGGACCCCGGTGCGGGTGCTACTGGCGTTCACGGTGATCTTCCTGGCCTTCGGATGGTTCGCCAAAGCGGGCTGTATCCAGCAAACCGCCACCCCCGGCGGCGGCCTGTCACTCGACTGGAACGACGGCCGCCAGTACACCGCCATGTGCTACTCCGATACCGTCCCGCTCTACGGTGCCGAACGGCTCAACGAAGGCGCCTTCCCGTACAAGAAGTACTGGGTGGAGGAGGCCCCGGGCGGCGGTACCGAGATCCGGCATATGGAGTATCCGGTGCTTTCCGGCCTGTACCAGTACGTTTCGATGCTGGTGGCCAAAACGTGGGACGCGAGCCCGCTGCCCGGCGCATTGCAGGTGGTGCTGTACTTCAACGTGGTCGCGCTGGGTCTGTCGATGGCCTGGCTGGCGACCATCTGGGCGACCACGCTCCTCGCCGGGCGCCGGGTCTGGGATGTCGCACTGATGGCGTGTTCTCCCCTGGTGATCGTGCACGCCTTCACCAATTTCGACTTCCTCGCGACGGCCTTCGCCGCCGGCGGTCTGCTGGCCTGGGCCCGGCGCCGGCCCCTGCTGGCGGGTGTCCTGCTGGGTTTGGGCGGTGCGGCGAAACTGTATCCGCTGCTGCTGCTGGGCCCGATCCTGGTGCTGTGCCTGCGCGCCGACCCGATGCAGCGCACTCCGCGCGGTCAGCTGTCGATGCGGTTACGCGATGTGCGCGATGCGAATTCCCTGGGCAGCTGGCTGGCCGAAACTCCGGCGCGGATCCGGTTGCTGGGTACCCGCCCGCTGGGTGCCGCCGGTTTGACCACCGGCGGCGCGCTCGCGACCTGGGGTCTGGTGAACCTGCCTATCGCGTGGCTGTACCCGGACGGCTGGCGAGAGTTCTTCCGGCTGAACACCACCCGCCATGCAGACCCGGATTCGCTCTACAACGTGGTGATGTCGTTCACCGACTGGAACGGTTTCGACGGTGTGCTGCGCCATGGTGAAGCACCGGCCATCTTGAACATGGTGTCGTTGCTGCTGTTCGCGACCGCCTGCCTGGGTATCGCCTATATCGGTCTCACCGCACCGCGCCGCCCACGCCTGGCGCAGTTGTGTTTCCTGGTGATCGCGGCCTTCCTGCTGACCAACAAGGTGTGGAGCCCGCAGTACTCGTTGTGGCTCGTGCCGATCGCCGTGCTGGCGTTCCCGCATCGGCGCCTGCTGCTGACCTGGATGACGATCGACGCCTTGGTCTGGGTGCCGCGCATGTTCTACTACCTCGGCGTCGACCGGAAAGGTCTGCCCGAGCAGTGGTTCACCGGCACCGTCCTGGTGCGCGACCTCGCGGTGATCGGATTGTGCGTGCTGATCATCCGCCAGATCTACCGCCCGGACGAGGACCTGGTACGCCGCGACTACCTGGACGATCCCGTCGGCGGCGTGGTCGACCGAGCCCCCGACCCCCTACTCCCCTGGCTCCCGCAGTTCCTGCGCCCCCGGATCTCGCTGGACACTCATTGGACCGGTGCCGTCGCCACGGCCCGGCGAACACGCCGGCAAAAGCCGGCCGAACCCCAGCCGGTACCCCACGCACGCCCGATCGAGCCCCGGCCGCCCGCGCGCCTGGGCTGATCCGGACTGCGCACACAGTTCCACGGCCCTGTACGAGCAGCACCGACGCTGTCACGGCTGGACACTGTCCGGACTACCGCCGAGCGGTGGTTGCCGAGTTCAGCGAGGCGCCGAGAGGTTCGGCCGCCTCGCCGAGAACTCAGCTCGCGCGCAGGATTCTTGCCTGTTGTTCCGGTTCGTGCGGCAGCATGTCCAGGTCCAGCTGCCAGGCGTTGTTGGTCCACGGATCGAACAGCGGGGTTCCGGCGATCGTCGGCAGATGCCGGCAGGCCCGGGACAGCGTGGCCACCATGTTGTCGTGGGAGTCGGTTTCGGCGGTACCGACTATCACGGTGGACAGCCCGATCAGGTCGCCACGCGCCAGTAGTGCCGCCAGGCGCTGCGCGTCCGCGGACTGGTAGCCGTGCGGGAAGTCCGCCGCCAGCAGGATGCGATGTTCGGCCGGCGGTACGCCCTGCCCCGAGTTGTATGCCATTTCGGCGAGTTCGGCGGCGTCCACGAGTTGTTGCAGCCGTGGCGAGATATCGGCGTGATCGTTGATCGGCGGTCCCGCCAGTACCGGTGCCAGCATTCCCGTGAAACCGGTGAACGCTCCGGTGAGGTCGATGATGTCGACGATCGTCCGGCGGCCCGGTGCGGCCCGCAGCAGACGGGCCAGTAGTGCGCCGATCACCGGGGCCACCGCGGCGGACGATTCGGTATCCACCCACAGCGGCCGGTTCAGCGGGACCGGCACGCAGTACGGGATCCGCAGCGCGCTGCGGTCCAGTGCATAGAGCTCGCCGAGCCGGATACCGTCGGCAGGTGCCGCCGGACGATCCCAGGCCGGCGAATTCCACGATGCCAGCGCGGCGGGTAGTACCGCGTCCGCCTCGGCGAGTTCCCGCTGCAGTTGGGCACTGTCGCGCTGGTGACTGTTCTCGGCGGTGGCGGTGAGTTCGTCGTAGCGGCTCTGTGCGGCCGTTCGGGCGGCAGCGGCGGCGGGGGTGTTGCGGGTCGCCGGGTCCGAAACCGCCGCGGACAGTTCCTGGTCGAGCCGTTGCGCCGCGTAATCGCGGGCCGATTCGAGGGCGGCGGCCGACCGGGCGGCATCTTCGAAGATCATCCACAGCCGCTCCAGCCCGTGCCCGACCTCCAACGGGGACCCCTCGGCGGGCGCGGGAGGTGGCGGTGCGGCACCCGAGGTGTCCGTACCGCCGACAACGGTGGTTGTGGCAGCAGCAACCGGTACTGCTGTCACATGGTCCTGGGCGCCGTGGGCGCGCAGAAGCTCGGCGATACCACCCGCGTACCCCTGCCCCAGCGCGCGCAGTTTCCACCCCGGACCGCGCCGATACAGTTCGAAGCAGATCAGCGCGGTTTCCCCGGCCTGCGGGGCGATCACGAATTCGGCGACCGGCGCGTCGTTTTCGGCGAGGCTCGCGGTCACCACACCCGGCGCACCGGGCGCCGAAGCGGTCAACAGCACCGCCTGGGCATCGGCGCGCACCTCCGCGGGGGTGACCACCACCGCGGCGGCCGCCGCATCGATCTGCACCCCCGGACCCGTGGGGCGTTCCGAAACCAGCACATCCCCGGCGGTTTCCACCCGCAGGTCCGTGCCCACCACCAACGCCGAAACGGTCAGCGGCACCGCCGCGTGCACCTGGAAGCGGGACACACCGCCGTCGAGAGCGATGTTCTGTCCCGCCTGCAAAACCTTCATATCCTTTCCCCCGCTACCACTCATACCTGCAGGAACCGGCCCAGCTGCGGTATGGCCTCGCCCGGGTGTTTGGCGTTGAAACCTTCACCGATGGCCTGCATCTTCCAGTCCGCGCCGGCCCGGAACAGCTTGGCCATGGCCATCGCCGTGGTCGGGGTGCCGCCGGTGAGCGAATACCGCGCCAGTTCGGCGTTGTTCGCGCCGTCGATCAACCGGCAGAAGGCGTTCTGCACCTGGCCGAAGGTATGGCCCTTGTACGAGGTCACGATGAACACCATGCTGTTGACATGCGCCGGTATGCGCATCAGGTCGACCAGGATCACCTCGTCGTCGCCGGCGCCCTCACCGGTGAGATTGTCACCCTGATGACGGATCGAACCGTCCTTCGAGGTGAGCTGCCCGTAGTACGCCACGTCGACGGGGTTCATATCGGCGAACATCACCACCGAGGCATCCAGGTCGATATCCACGGTGCGGCTACCGAACAATCCGCGCTGCTGCACCGGATCCCAGCCCAGGCCCATCTTCACGAAGGTGAGCGCGACACCGTCCTCCTTGCGGAGGCTGACCCGCTGCCCCTTCTGCAGGCTCACCGGACCGGTTTTGCTCAGGCTGATCTCGCCGGCCTGTTGTTGCTGCTGCGGCGGCTGCTGCTGCTGGTAGCCCGGGCCGGGCGGCGGCGGAAACCCACCGCCCTGCGGCGGATAGGGCGCGGTGGGCGGCGGCTGCTGGGCCGGGTATGGAGGCGGAGCCTGCGGCGGCGGTGGGGAGGCCGGCGGCGGAGGCATCGGGGCCTGCGCGGGCATCGGCGGCGGCGGAGCGGGCGCGGCCTGCGGAGGCGCGGCCTGCGTCTGCGCGGCCGAATCGTCCACCGTGACACCGTGGTCGGTGACCAGCGCCGCGAAACCACCGGCGTACCCCTGGCCGACCGCGCGCACCTTCCAAGCACCCTGGCGGCGATACAGTTCGAGCGCGATCACGATCGACTCGCTGGCCAGGCCGTCGATCCGGTACTCGAACAGCTGGGTACCGGACTGATCGGCGACATAGGCGACCGGCGGCGCGAACTGACCGAAATTCGAATTCGGATCGTCGAGGGTGATCACCGCCCGAACCTGCGCGATATCGGCGGGTACCGCGGCGAGGTTCACCACCAGCGCGGCCGGCTGCCCGGCCGGACCCGGCCGCAGATCCACACCGGGCCCGCTGGGCTGGTTGTAGAACACGAAATCGGCGTCGGACCGGACTTTGCCCTGCTCGGTGACCAATAGTGCGGACAGATCGGCCGGGGCGGCCAATTGAATCGAAATCACCACATCATTAGTGGCCAGTGGACCGTTCTGGCCTTTGGCGAGTGTTGCGGACAAGTCAGACCCTTCGCTTGTCGGTGCGTGTACGTGCCACTCTACGAGATACGCGCCGACCGCAAATATCGTTAACAGCGGCGCGGACCGCTCGAGGCCACCGGCGGGCAGTTCCGGCACGGCCCGGCGGACCGCACCGATGGACGTGATCGAACCGCGGCGATTAGGGTAGCGGCGATGGACGGGCGCCGTACGGGAACGGTGCTCGGGGTGGCGACGACGACGGGCGATTCTTTCTATGGCACAACTCTTCGAACACTCGAAGAAGGTGGTGGAGGCGCACCTCGCGAACTCCGGCATCCGCGCGATCTCCGGTTCGATGGTCGCCTACGAGGGCGCCGTCCAGTTCAAATCCGCCGGATTCGGCGGCGGTGACGGCGTTCTCGCCGGGATGAAACGCCGCGCCACGGGCGAGAAGCTGTCGCTGATGGAATGCGGCGGTAACGGCCGCGTCTTCCTGGCGGTCAACGGCCAGTACATATCGGTGGTGAACCTGAACAACGAAACCCTGCAGGTCGAATCGCAGCAGCTGCTGGCCTTCGCCGGGAATCTGCGCACCGATGTACGTTTCGCCGGGGTCCGCGGGGCGTCCAGCGGACAAGGACTGTTCACCACCACGGTGAGCGGGCAGGGACAGGTCGCCCTGCTCTCGGCGGGCGGACCACTCATCCACCTCGAGGTCTCCCCGCAATTCCCACTGGTGGTGGACCCGGATGCGTTCGTCGCTGCCCGCGGCAACCTGAACCAGTCGTTCGTCACCGATGTGTCGTGGCGCTCGATGGTGGGGCAGGACGGCGGCGAGGCGTTCTCACTGCGGTGGGACGGACAGGGCGTGGTCTCGATCCAACCGGCGGAACGGTAGAGCATGTTCGAGCAAATCAACTCCAAGGTCGTCAAGGTCGATGTCGGTGCGGCGGGCGGTGTGGTCGCCCGGACCGGCGGGATGCTGTTCTACACCGGCGATGTGTCCTTCGCGCCGCACGAGATCCCGGGTGGCGGCGGTATGGGTGGCGGCGGTGGCCTGGTGCGGATGGCCGGCCGGATGATGGCCGGGGAACATCAGCGCACCATGCTCGCCCAGGGCACGGGCCAGGTGCATTACGGATTCGCCGGACTCGAAGTTCATGTCGTACCGATCCAGCCGGGTGCGATGCTGCAGGTCGAAGCGTCGCGACTGCTGGCTTATACGGCGGGACTGCAGACCTCGGTGGTTTCGGTCGGGAGCTCCGGTGGCGGCGGCGGAGGCGGCGGCATCATGGGGGCGCTGCGCGGCGCGGCTTCCGGCGCCCTCACCGGCCAGGGCATGTTCACCACCCAGCTCTCCGGGCACGGCAGCGCGGTGCTGCTGGCCCACGGCGGCTATCTCGAATTGCAGATCGGTGGCCCCAACCCGGTGGTGGTCGACCCGCAGGCGTTCATCGCCTCCTACGGGAACGTGCAGACCGAGCTGAAGGCCGCGGTGAGCTGGCGGGATGCCGTGGGGCGCGGATCCGGTGAGGCCATGCAGTTGCAGTGCGCCGGACAAGGCGTCGTCTACGTCCAGGCGTCGGAGGAGAAACTGTGAACGAGATCCTCAGCCCGATGACTCTCGGGGAAAGCGACAATATCCCCGGCAACAGCTACGCCTACTGCATCGACCTGAACAAACCCTGGTTCATGCGCAAAGGCGCGATGATCGCCTACTACGGCCAGATGCGGTTCCAGGCACTCACCCACGGGCTGCAGGGCCAGCTGATGCACATGGTGGCGCATCAGTTCTCTGCCCCGCTGTTCACCGGCGACTATGTGGTCGCCGAAGGGCAGGGCAAACTGCTGATCGGCGACCGTGGTTACGACATCAACTCCTACGATCTCGACGACGGCAACCTCACCATCCGGGCCGCGAATCTGCTCGCCTTCGAACCGGGCCTATCGCTGAACCAGTCGATCGTCCCCGGTTTCCTCACCCTCATCGGCACCGGCAAGTTCCTGGCCTCCTCGAACGGTCCGGTGATCTT
The DNA here is from genome assembly GCF_000308515.1 of Nocardia carnea NBRC 14403. Lineage (GTDB taxonomy): Bacteria > Actinomycetota > Actinomycetes > Mycobacteriales > Mycobacteriaceae > Nocardia > Nocardia carnea. The sequence continues at coordinate 9,577 of NZ_BAFV01000074.1, forward strand.
CGCCGAACCGCCGCTGCGGGTGGATCCGGAATCCCTGGTCGGCTGGGCCGACTGCCCGTCACCGAGCCATCACTACGACCAGCGGTGGGTTTCCGGTTTCCTCTCGGCGGGCGCGGCCGCCTTCGGCGTGAACTCCGGGGAGGAACGGCAGTTCGATTTCACCGGCGCCGGAACGGTGCTGATCCAGTCGAGCGAAAAGGTGCTCAGCGACTCCGCCCTGATCCGCACCATCGAAGGACAGTTGCAGAGTGGGATCACGGTGCCCGGCCTGCAGCGGTTGCAGGGTGTTATCGCGCAGCAACTGGCGGGTCAGCAGGGGCACTGACCTCTTGGCCCCGAGCGGCGACACGCCCCCGGTGTCCGGTTCGTCCGCGTAGGCAAAGCCGGTCCGACCGGGCAGACTCGGCCCCATGCTGCATCTGCGGGTGATGTCGCCGGCCGACCTGACCGACGAGGTGCTGGGCGTTCTCGAACCCGACGATGCCGTAAGCGGTTTGGCGGTGCTGCGCGGTAGTGCGATTCGCCCGGCCGGCGATGTGATCCTGGCGGATCTGGCCCGGGAAGCCGCCAACGATATCGTCGAACGTCTGCGCGCCACCGGCCTGCACCATCACGGCAGTATCGAATTGGAGCCGGTGCGCACCTGGATGTCGCTGTCGGGATACCTGGCCGAGCTCCGGACCCCGGGCTACAGCGCGGACTCGGTGGTGTGGGCGGATGTGACGCAGCGGTCCTACGAGGAAACCGAACTCGACTGGACCTACCTGAGTTTCATGACCCTGGCGACCGTCCTGGCCGGTATCGCCATCGTGACGGATTCCCAGATCCTGGTGATCGGCGCCATGGTGCTCGGTCCGGAGTTCGGCGCGATCGCCGCGCTGGGCGTAGCACTGGTCCGCCGCCGACCGGCACTGCTCGGCCGGGCGGTCGGCACACTGCTGGCGGGATTCGCGGCGGCCATATTCCTCGCCTTCACCGCCGCCATGGGTGCGCGGCTGCTCGGCTGGATCACCGCCGATATGGTCACCGGCGAGCGACCGGAGACGGCGTTCATCTACACCCCCGACAAATGGTCGTTCGTGGTGGCGCTCATTGCGGCGGCGGCCGGGGTGCTCTCGCTCACCTCGGCCAAATCCGGAGCTCTCGTGGGCGTTTTCATCTCGGTGACGACAGTGCCCGCCGCCGGGAATATCGCGCTCGGCCTCGCCTTCGGCGCCGGGTCGGTGATCTGGGGTAGCGCATTGCAGCTGGTGGTGAACCTGGCGGGGATGGCGCTGGCCGGCTGGGCGACGCTGGCGCTGCAGGATGTGGTCTGGTCGCGGGTCGCGTTGCGCCGGGCCCGTACCGAAGCGCGTGCGCGCCGCCGGATGCTCTGACGAGTACCACCGGAGACCGGCCGGCAGCTCTTTGTGCGCACCCGAAACGGCGCGGACGCCTCCGATGGCAGCGGATATGTGTTCGAGGGTGACGACTCGCCTGTTCGGCCCGCGGGAGCGCCGACGAAGTAGAACTAAACGGTGGATTCCGCGCGCCGGCCCGGCAGGGCGGCGGTGAACCAGTCGACGATCTCCTCGCCGGCGAGGATTCCCGTCGCGGAGGTGACACTGACACCGGGGTGGGCCCAGCCGAGTTCCTCGAGTTCACCGTGCCGCGGCCGGATCCCCCGATCGGCGGCCATCAGCATTTCCGCATCCAGCGCGCCGTCACCGGCGGCAAGTGTCGGCGCCATCGGGTCGAGGCGGCCAGTGGCAACGAGCCGATCGCGGACCTCGGCCACCGCCCGGCTCTTACACACCGCCATCGGCATGGTGTAGATCTTGCGACCCTGCCGCGACGCCGCCCATCCGCGCGGCCGGCACCAGTTGTCCCATTCGGCCAGGAAATCGGCCGGGGTGACGGCGAGATCGACCACCAGATAGCAGAACAGGTCGTCGGCCTCGCGGTATTTGAGCACCCACGAATCGTCGATCCGATCACGGAGGGCGGCGCCGATCTCGGCCAAAGTGGCACCCCCCGCCCGGACCGCTGAATCGACCGACCGGCGCCACCCGACGTCGGGCGACCCGTCCACCAGGATGTTTCCGCCGTTGCTGGTGACCGCGAACGGCCACGGGGCACCCGGGAACCGGATCCGGTCGAATTGCGCGATGGTGCGGGTCGTCGTCGGCAGCACGGCCGCCGTGGCCGCCAGCTCCGTCATCGCGCCGACGGCGGCGACGGTCATATACGACAGCGGGTCGCCGTCGAGATATTCCACGCAGACCGTGTCGGGTTCGCTCGCCCCGAACGCATTACGCGAGTAGATCATCGTGCGATCCAGATCGGTCGCCACCAGCACCGGTTTCGGAGACATCATCTACCGCCGCACATCCTTGATCAGACCCATACACGAATAGGCCAGCTCCGGTACGACCTCCACCAGTACCTCACGCGCCTGCGCAAGCAACCGGATATGCGCGTGTTCGGCGGCGTCGGGCTCGCGCACCAGAACCCGCCACGGCACCCGTCGCAGCAGCACCCGGGTCGTCTCCCCGACACCCGGTTTCACGAAGTTCACGCTGTCGATGCCGTATTCGGCGCGGACCTGCTCGACCGATGCCCAGCCGGCCCAGGTCGGCGTCCGGTCGGCGGTCCGCAGGCTACCGACCTGCTCGGTGACCCGGTCGCGAACCGTATCGAAGGCGGCGGTGACCGTATCGACGAGGCGACCGGAGACATCGTCGGCGGCGAGATCGGCATAGAACTTCGCCCCGTGGAAATCATCCGGGCCGATGAGGTCCCGGTTGAGCACCGTGCGCGAGACCAAGCCCGAAACCGTGGAATTGAGGCAGGCCGAGGCGATGAGGAAATCGTCGCGGGTGCCGTAGGTGCGCACACAGTGGCCGGGGTCGGCGAGTACCGCCAGGTCGGGGTCGAACCGTGCACCGCCGGCCGCGTGGTAGGCGTCCAGGGCCTCGGTGAGCTCCTTGGCGATCGCGCCCTTCCCGGTCCAGCCATCGACGAACACCACATCGGCAGGGTTGTGCCGCCCGGCCAGATAATCCAGTGCGACAGTGTCGATTCCGCGGTCGCGCACGATCGATACTGCGTAATGCGGTATATCCAGTCCGCGCCGGGACCCGTGCCCGGCGGCGAGCCAGCGGCGGATCAGGATGCCGATCGGGGTGCCCGCACGGGCCAAGGAGGCCAGCACGATATCGGTACCGCGTTCGGCGACCACGAGTTCGGCGACCGTTCCCACCGCCAGCGCCAGCCGCTGCGCGCTGTCGTCCAGGACCCGGTCGAACAACTCCCGGTAGGCAGCATCGGGCTGGTACTCGATGGGTAGTGATTCGGCGTAGTGCGCGACCCCGGCCTGGATCCGCTGTTCGCGATAGACGAGATCGGCCTCCAATTCGGCATCCGACAGGTCCTTCAACAGCCACGCCACATCGTCACGGGCATACGAGCCGAATCCGGGACCGTAGAGCGGCCGGGGCCCACCGGCCGGCGCCGATCGTGAAACCATCTGTGCTGTCGGTCCGGAAGCGATCCCCACTGCCGGCCGCGAAGGCGCCACCGACTCCGGTCGTGCGAGCACCTCGGTATCGGGCCGCGAGGACACGTCCACTTCCGGCCACGAAGGCACTTGCGCTTCCGGCTGCGCGGGCGCACCCGATTCCGGCCGCGAGGACCCCGCCCGCTCTCCGGGGGAAGGCACCGACAGCTGCCGGCGAGCCGAGGCAGCCGAATCCGGCGCCCCGGTTGCCCGAGTCCGGGCCGCTTCGAGAGCTACCGGATCGGCTCCCGGCACCACCGCAACCAGCACATCCGACCCCGCCGCGGTGAGTACGTCCACGAGCCCGCCGGGTGCGTAGAGTTGCGCACTGTCGCCAGGAGTATCGACCACGAACACCAGCACCGGGTCGGCGCCGGCCGCCGGGGTGTCCGGCCAGCAGGCGTTGTACAGGAAACGCGGCTGCTCCTCGCCGGGTTCCGGTGCCTGGAATCGGAACCCGCGGCGCAGCGGGTAACCCGGTTCGTCCAGAACGTAGGCGGGTGAACGCGTGGTCGTCTGATACCGCACCGGGATCCCGGAGTCGGCCAGCGTCACCGCCAGGCACAGCGGCAGATACATGAGCTCTTCGTGCGCGAGCACGACCACCGGCCGGTCCGGGTATTCGGTGATGAGCTGATCGCGCAGCATTTTCGCCGCGGCGGCGCCGGCCTGTTCGAACGCCGGACAGTCGGCACGCAGGAACCCGTGCCGTCCACCGTCGGGCACATCCTGCGGCCAGGGCAGGTCCAGCCGGGTGGAACTACCCCGCGCCGCGGCGACCGGATTCAGTTCGGCTTCCGGCAGATCCAGTACCGCGCCGACCAGCCCGTCCGGCAGGACCGCACTACCGGTGGCGAGGCAGACCGTATCGATGCGAGCGCCGAGATCGGCCGCGACCCGGGCGAACCGGGCCCGATCGGCCTCGGTACGCATATCGACCAGCGCGGCCAGCACATAATGGGTCCGCGGCGCGAATTCGTGCAGTGCCGCGATCGCATCCAGTGCGGTATTGCCGGTGGAGATCTCGTCGTCCACGAGCACCAGCGGCAACCCGGCGGTGAAAACATCGCCGGGCATCGGTTGCAGCAGATGTGAGGTGGCGTGCGAATGCCCCTCCTCGAAACCTGTCAGTGTCCGCGCGCCCGGCACCGCCCGGCGGGTCGAATGCAGGTAGCAGGCGGCGTCGATCCGGGTCGCCACACAGTGCCCCAGACCCGTCGCGGTCTCGGCGAAACCGAGTGCGACCGCATCCTGTTCGCCGAGCACTCCGCGGACGAGATCACCGAGCCGGTCGGCCGCATCCCGTACCACCAGCGGATCGGTCGGCAGGTGTTTACCCAGCACCGTGGACACCAGCAGATGCGCCCGCCGAGGATTCTTGCGCAACCCCGGCTGCAGCAGATCGGTGATCACCGGCCGCGCCGGTAAGGCGTCCGGCCGGTCGCTGTGGCGGAAACATTCGCGGTGGAGCAGTTCGATTCCGAGTGTGCGGGTGGCCCAACAACTTTCCACGTCTGCCTCACTCATGCTGTGACCAGCGCGGATAGCAGGTCCACGAAGGACACCCCTTTCTTCGCGACCCCGAAGACACAGGCCCGGGCCAGGGTGTGCCGGGCCCAGCTACGGTGTGGCCGCATCTCGTTCATCTTGTTCCGGTACCCGGACGCGGCAACACCGCCGACCTCGACTTGGAGGATGTCCAGGGCATCGGTGTACTCCTCGTGCGTCACCACCGACAGGGCGTGCACCGCCGCCACATGCGAGGGATGGATAACCGTTTTGCCCTGGATTCCGTTGGCACGATCCAGGGTTATCTCGCGGAGCAGGCCGTCGAGGTCGCGGCTCACCAGGTAGCTGCGGAACGGCACCGCATCGGATTCCTCGAACGGCGCGGTACGCAGCAGCGGCCGGAACATCCGCTCGTGATCGGCGAAGTACTCCCACACCGGCCCGGTGATCACGAAACCCGTACCGTCCGTGCGGCCCAGGTAGTTGACGATATCGGCGATGACATCGGCGATCACCCGCACGTCGTAGATGGTGAGATCGCGGTCGCGGCGGATACCGAAGGTCGCGCACATATCGGTGGCCCCGACCCGGACCGCCAGGATCCGTTCCCGGTGCTCGGCCAGCAGCGCGGCGATCTGGGCCAGTTCGGAATCCCGCGTCTGCCGGTGCACCAGCGCCGCGGACTCCAGGACGGGCATACCGTAGAGCGGCCGCTCGGGGCGCACAGCGGCGGCCGACGTCAGCGCCGCCAGGTATTTCGGCGCCGAAGCACTGTCGAACTTGGGGAAGACGAATCCGGTGAGCACATCGGACCCAGGCCCCAGCCGTTCGAGGATTTCGGGCACCGTATCGGCGTCGCGTACCCGGACGAACAGCAACGGGCTCGGGTCCCGGCGGCCGGCGAGCTCGTCCAGGGTCCGCACGGTCTGGTCTTTGGCGGCGGCGAGTTCGTGATCGGCGACCGCATCCTCGAGGTCGATCACCATCGAACACACCCCGCGTTCGGCCCGCCGGACGATGGTGGCCGTCAGGTCATCGCGGGTCGCCGGAACGTACAGGGTGGCGCCCAGCGCCAGCGCCAGCATCTCCCGGTCGGCATAGTCGTCGAACGGTTCGGGTTGCCGATGGAACAGGGCCCGCGCATCGGGGCCCTGCAACTGCCGGAAATGCCGGCGCGGTACCCGTTTGTGCAGGGACACTTCCTGCCGAACGGCCATGGCTGCGGTCATCGATCCCCCGTCTCATCCATTTTGTCCTGGTTGTTTGCGCATTCGATCCACCACACCGGCAATGAATTCGGTGATGGTGTCGAGTTCGTTCACATACGCCCAATAATCGGGATGCCGACCGGTCAGCGATCCGGTGACCCGGTCGATCCGGTCGACCTGGGCGTCCAGTACCGAACCCCATTCGGCGACCAATCCCCGTGAAACTGCCAGCATCTGCGCGTCCCGGAGCCGGAACCGCACAGCCTCCGCGCGTCGGCGCGGATCGTCTCGGACCGTACGCAACTCGGTCAGCCGTTTGGTGACGGCATCGACGAGTTGTTCGGCGTCGGCGAGATGTCCGCGCGCAGTTGTGGTCAGGTCAAGGGCCAGCTCCGGGTTGTGTTCGGCCGCGGCGGTGCGGGCGCCGGCGAGGGCACTGTCCGCAGCGGTGATATGACGCTCACTTGCGCGCTCATTGTCGGTCAGGTCGGCCGAACTCGCAGCATTGAACTCGCGCAACAGGGCAGAGTACGCGGGCCCGAGACGTTCCGCGCGAGTGCGCACCGCCGCGATCCGTGTAGTGACCGAGGCGATTGCGTTCCGCGCTGCACCGGCCCGAGATGGCGCCTGGGCCAAAGCTTCCGACAACTCCGCCGTCGCGGCGTCCAACTGGTTCGCCGTCGCCCGCACGCGGCCACGTTCCTCCGCCGGCACGGCTTCCAATGTGACCATTGCCTCATCGATACGCGCGGCCGCGGCCCGCACCGACGGATATCCGGCGTATTCCGATTCCGCCGCCTGTCCGCGCACCCGTGCCGCCTCGGTGGTGACATGCGCGACCAGTTCCGGCACCGCACCACGCACCGCGACCGCTTCGTCGAGCCGGGCGCGGTCACCGTGATAGAACCGGTCCACCTCGCGGGCGGCCGCCTGCAGCCGGCGCACCACGGTGTCCAGCCGCTCCTGCCGCCCCGGAATCCCGGCGCCGGACTGCTCGGCCCGGCCGATCTCGTCGGTCAACGCGAGATAGGCCTCACCAGCGGCGTAGCACTGCTGGCGGACCGGCGCCCAGCTCCGGCCGAGTGCCCGTTCCGGGAAGATTTCCTCGGAGGCGATGGTGGCCGTATCCGCGGCCGATTGGCGGCGGTCCATATCCAGGAACGCCGCCGTCAGCGCCGATCGCGCCTGCTCGAACCACGGATCCTCCCCCGACCGGAACCATCCACGCCTACGGCCTGCCACAGACCCGATGGTATGAGATCGCCGGCCCGGGCGTAGCGACGGCGTATATCGCAGGTGCAAGAGGGCTTCCGAGCCCGGATGGGCGCATCACGCTACGCAAGTTCGCCGAAAACCACTACTGTCGTTTTCGTACCCGGCGATTTCGGACATGCTGGGAATCGCAGACAACTACGAAAGGGAATCCCGCATGGGTGTCAGTTTGTCCAAGGGCGGCAACGTCTCGCTGAGCAAGGCAGCTCCGGGGCTCACCGCGGTAGCCGTCGGCCTGGGCTGGGATGTGCGTACCACCACGGGCACGGACTTCGACCTCGACGCCAGCGCGATCGCCACCGGAGCCGACAAGAAGGTCGTGTCCGATAAGCACTTCGTGTTCTTCAACAACCTGAAGTCGCCCGAGGGCAGCATCGAGCACATCGGCGACAACACCACCGGTGAGGGCGAGGGCGACGACGAGGTCATCAACGTCGACCTGGCGAACACCCCGCCGGCCATCGAGAGCATCTTCTTCCCGGTCTCGATCTACGAAGCCGACGGCCGCCAGCAGTCCTTCGGCCAGGTCCGCAACGCCTACATCCGCGTCGTGAACCAGGCGAACAACGAAGAGCTGGCCCGCTACGACCTCTCCGAGGATGCCTCCACCGAAACCGCGATGGTGTTCGGTGAGCTGTACCGCAACGGTGACGAATGGAAGTTCCGCGCCATCGGCCAGGGCTACGCCTCCGGCCTGGCAGGGATCGCCCGCGACTACGGTGTCAACGTCTGACGATCCGCACCTCCGGGTAGCGTGAGGGGGTCCGGTAACGGGCCCCCTCATTTACGTCTCCCCAACGACGCGGAGGGGACAAATTGGACAAAATGGCAGTCGGCGGTAACGCTGGTCCCCAGAGCGGCAACGCTGGTGCCCAGAGGCCTCCGGACACCGCCGACCAGGTTTCTCGTTAACGGCCGGGATACCGACCGCAGTCCGGCCACCGCACACGAAAGGTCCCAGAGTGGTCCTGCGAATATTCGGTTTATCCATAGTCGTCACAGTGCTGTCGCTGGGAGTGGCGTTCCTCTACGGCGGCCCGACCGCCCTGGCACTCTGTCTCATCCTCGGCATCCTCGAAGTCTCCCTCTCGTTCGACAATGCCGTGATCAACGCCACCGTCTTGGAAAAGATGAGTGAGTTCTGGCAGAAGATCTTCCTCACCATCGGAATCCTGATCGCCGTCTTCGGTATGCGGCTGGTCTTCCCGCTGGCCATCGTGTGGATCACCGCCGGACTCAACCCGGTCCAAGCCTTCGACCTGGCGCTCAACCCGCCGCCGAACGATGCGGCGACCTTCCCCGACGGCAGCCCCAGCTACGAGACCCTGCTCACCGACGCCCACCCGCAGATCGCGGCGTTCGGCGGCATGTTCCTGGCGATGCTGTTCCTGAACTTCATCTTCGCCGACCGCGAAATCAAATGGCTGTCCTGGGTGGAACGCCCGCTGGCCAAGGCCGGCAAACTGGACATGGTGTCGGTGGTCGTGGCGGGAGTCGGACTGGTGCTGTCGGCGGAGTTCCTCGCGCACGACGACACGCGTTCCACGGTGTTACTGGCCGGCCTGCTCGGCATGATCCTCTACATCGCGGTCGACGGGTTGGGCTCGATGTTCCACGTCGAGGAACAGGCCGAAGAGGCCGCCGGCCCGTCCGGGCTGGCCAAGGCCACCGGTAAGGCCGGGTTCTTCTTGTTCCTCTACCTCGAAGTCCTCGACGCCTCGTTCTCCTTCGACGGCGTGATCGGCGCGTTCGCCATCACCGCCGACCCGATCATCATCGCCCTGGGCCTGGGCCTGATCGGCGCCATGTTCGTCCGGTCGATCACCGTCTACCTGGTGCGCAAGGGCACACTCAACGAATACGTGTACCTCGAACACGGCGCCCACTGGGCGATCGGCGCCCTGGCGCTGATCCTGCTGATCACGGTCGGCGATATCCACGTTCATGAGCTCATCACCGGTCTCGTCGGTATCGCGTTCATCGGCGCCGCGGTGGTCTCCAGCGTCCTTCGCAACCGCAAGGAAGGCGATTCGGAGAAGCCTCTCACCCCGGAGCGCACTCCGGTCGCCTGACCGGGAACCGGAAAGTAGACGCGGGAGCGGACCACACGGTCCGCTCCCGCGGTCGTTTCACCGGGAGACGGCGCCCCGCACCGGGCGTACATTCTGGTTGTGCGGGCCGGCCAGGCGGGCAGGGTCGAGATCGAGGTTGCGCAGCAGTTGGGCGTTGAGCGCGACGACCATGGTGGATACCGACATGAGCACCGCGGCGACGGCGGGAGATATCGCAATACCGGCGAAGGCCAGCACACCCGCGGCCAGCGGGACGGCGATGACGTTGTAGCCGGTGGCCCAGAGCAGGTTCTGCCACATTTTCCGGTAGCTGGCGTGGGACAGTTCGATGATCGACAACACCGCGCGGGGGTCGTTCGCGGCGAGGACGACACCGGCGGACTCGATGGCGACATCGGTGCCCGCACCGATCGCCACCCCGACATCGGCGCGGGCCAGCGCGGGAGCGTCGTTGACGCCGTCACCCACCATCGCGACCTTGTGCCCGCGGTTGTGCAGTTCGGTGACCTTCGCGTCTTTGTGTTCGGGCAGCACTTCGGCGAACACCTCGTCGATACCGAGGTCGGCGGCGACGGCGTCGGCGACCTGACGGGCGTCGCCGGTGATCATCGCGACCTTCACGCCGCGGGCGTGCAACGCGTCGATGGCGCGGCGGGATTCGTCGCGGACGGCGTCTTCGAGGGCGACGGCGCCGAGAACACGGTCGTCGTGGACGATATGCAGCACCGAGGCGCCGCGTTGGACCCAGCCGCGAGCGACGGTGGTGACATCATCGGGTACCGGCAACCCGGAATCGGCGAGCATGGCCGGACCGCCGACGGTGACCTCGGTGCCGGCGACCCGGGCGCGTACCCCGCGGCCGGGCAGTGAACGGAAATCGCCGGCGGTCAGCTGTTCCGGCGCCGAGACGCGAGTTTCGGCCGCGGCCACGATGGCCCGAGCGAGGGGGTGTTCGCTATCGGCTTCGACGGCCGCGGCGAGCGCGAGCAGATACTCTTCGCTCGTACCGGCGGTGGCGGTGACCCCCGTGAGCTGGTGGCGGCCCTGGGTCAGGGTGCCGGTTTTATCGAACAGCACCACATCGACGGTGCGCATATGCTCGAGCGCGAGACGGTCTTTGACGAGTACCCCGGCTTTCGCGGCCCGTTCGGTGGAAATCGCGATGACCAGCGGGATCGCCAGACCCAAGGCGTGCGGACAGGCGATGACGAGAACGGTTACCGTGCGCACCACCGCCTCGTCGAGATTGCCGAGCAGCGCCCAGATCACGAAGGTCAGTACGCCGGTACCGGCGGCGAAATAGAACAGGAATGCGGCGGCTTTGTCGGCCAGCGCCTGGGCACGGGACGAAGAGGCTTGGGCGTCGGCGACCATGCGCTGGATACCGGCCAGGGCGGTGTCCTCGCCGATCGCGGTGATCCGCACCCGCAGGGCGCTGTCGGTGGCGACGGTGCCGGCGACCACGGTCTCGCCGATATCGCGGCTCACGGTTTTCGACTCACCGGTGATCATCGATTCGTCGACCTCGGCGCGGCCGTCGGTGACCGTGCCGTCGGCGGGCACCCGCGCACCGGCACGCACCAGTACCAGATCACCACGGGACAGCTGGGTCAGCGGCACCTCGGCGATACCCTCACCGGTGATTTTCTCCGCGGTATCGGGCAGCATCGCGGCCAGGGCGTCGAGCGCGCCGGATGCCGAACCCAGCGCCCGCATCTCCAGCCAGTGCCCCAGCAACATGATGACGATGAGCAGGGCCAGTTCCCACCAGAAGTCCAGTTCGAACCCGCCCAGCCCGAGCGTGGTGACCCACGACGCGACGAACGCGACCGTGATCGCCATGGCGATCAACAGCATCATCCCCGGCCGGCGGGAACGCAGCTCGCTCCAGCCGCCGGTGAGGAACGGCATCCCGCCGTAGACGAAGATCACCGTGCCCAGGACCGGCGGAATCCACGAGACCCCCGGGACATCCGGCAGCCGGTATCCCAGCAGCTCGGCAACCATATGGCTGAACCCGACGACCGGCACCGACAGGATCAGAGAGAGCCAGAACCGGCGGCGGAACATCGCCCCGTGCGCCCCGTGCCCGGCATGCCCATCATGACCGCCGTGCCCGGCCTCACCACCGCGCCCAGCCTCACCGCCATGCCCGGCCTCACCACCGTGCCCGAGGTGGTCGCCGCGCCCGATCTCGCCGCGGTTCGGGTTCTGCGCGGATCTGCCGTGGTCGTGCCCAGCGGGGACGGAGCCGGTGTGCCGGTGCTCGGGATTCGACATCGAGAAGTCTCCTAATGGTCGACCGGAGCCTGCTCCGGGGAACCTTCCGCATCTGGGGAGCCGTCGTAATGTCCTCCCACTCATCCTCCACGCCATTCCTGGCGGTAGGTCATCACAGCCCGGAACGCGAGCCAACCGTGATCCCCGGTCCTGGCAACCAGCGGCCTATCCGCCCGGTTCGCGACGGTTGCCGATCGGTTCCCGGCGTCACGAACGGCCGGCTCGATCACCGATTCCGGCTCCGCCCCCGCCGAAATCGAGACCTGAGCCGACCGGCACCGCGACCACCCGGAAGGTTCTCCTCGCCAGGCGGACCGCGATGATCTCGACGGGTTCTCCGGACCCTGCCGGGCCGCGGCGGACCCGCCGGCCGAGCTCAGCGACGTATCGGTCTTGCCGGTTCGCCTCCTTGCCGGTCGCTCCCCTCGGGCACGCCGTCTCCAGCGGTCCCGTGCGGCTGCGACCGGTCGAGCCGGTACAACGCCGCAGCCGCCATCGCCCCGATGAGGCCGAGCCCGGCCCATACCGCCCAATCCGCACCGGCGGCGCGCGCAGCCCCGACAACCGCGCCGGTGGCGAGGTTGCCGGCCAGGATGCCGATACCCACGATCGTGTTGTAGAAGCCGTAGTGGGTGGCTACCAGTTTTCCGTCCGCGAGCGAGACGACGGTATCCATTTCGAAGGGGAACACCGCGGCGGTTCCGACCGCGAGCACCGCCGTCGCCAGGAGCAACGCGACGATCGCGGCGGGGACGCCGAATCGCCCGGGGCCGGGTATCACGAGTAGCGGCAGGAACGCCGCGGCCAGTATCGCCATACCCACCGCCAGACTGCGCCCGGTACCCCAGCGCGCCCGGAACCACCCGGTGATCCGCAGCTGTCCGGCCACGGCAACCACACCGGAGACCACGAACAGCGCCGAGACCAGCACTTGCGATTGTGCGCCGGCCAGATATTCGGCCTGCAAAGGTAAGGCCAGATAGACCTGGAACGACAGCACATACGAGCCGATCATCGTCAGCGAGAACAGCAGGAAGCGGCGGTTGGCGGCCACAGCGCGCCAGTCCTGCAGCACCGTGGTCTGTTCGGCGGCCTTCTGTTCGCGACGCGCCGGTAGCGCGAACAACTGAGCGACGGTCAAGACAGCGAACACGACCGCCGCGGCCGCGGCGGTCACCCGGAAATCGAGGAACATCAAGGCCAGGCCGACCAGCGGCCCGGCCAGGATTCCGGCTTGGTAGAAAATATTGAACACCGCGAACGCTTCTACCCGCCGTTCCCCGGTGTCGGCCGCCAGGTAGGCGCGGACTGCCGGATTGAACAGCGCCCCTGCGAAACCTGTTGCGGCGGAAGCGATGAGCACCCAGGGCAGTGAGGTGGCGAACACCAAGAGGGCGAACCCTCCGGTACGCAGCAGACAGCCCGCGACGATCAAGGGTTTGTAGCCGAGCCGGTCGGCGAGGGTGCCGCCGATGAGGAACATGCCCTGCTGGGAGAAGTTTCGTACACCGAGCACCAGGCCGACCGCCCAGGCCGCCAAGCCCAGCGGCCCGGCGAGGTAGCCGGCCAGATACGGCATCAACATGTAGAAGCCGAGATTGATGCCGAACTGGTTGATCATCAGCAGCCGGGCGGCGAGGTCGAAGCTGCGGAAGCTCCTCAGGACGGTCACGATGCGGCTCCTCCTGCCCGGTCGGTGGCGTGCGGGTCGACGACGGTGGTGCAGCGGGTCCAGGAGTGCACCACCCGCTGGCCGGGATGCCCGATGACGTCCGGTTCGATCGGCGGATCGGTATCGAGCAGGCCGTGCGCGCGGCAGTAGTCGTCGTTGTAGACGGTGTCGAAGTAGCGCTGCGGGCCGTCGGGGAACACCGCCGCAATCCGGGTATCCGCCGGCCGAGTACGCGCGACCCATCCCGCGACCAAGGCCACAGCACCTACGCTCCAGCCGCCTGTTGCATAGTGCGTACCGGCCAGCGCCCGGCACGCCCACACGGCCTCGGCCGGTGCCACCCAATGCACTTCACGAAAGGACGAGTAGTCGACATTGCGCGGGAAGATACTGGACCCGAGTCCCCGCATGACCCGCGGACCGGCGGGCTGGCCGAAGATCGTGGAGGCGACAGTATCCACACCGATCAGCTGCAGGTCCGGGTTGGCTCGGCGCAGCACCCGCGCCACACCCGCGGAGTGACCGCCGGTTCCTACGGCGCACACCAGCACATCGACCTCGCCCAGCTGCTGTATCAGCTCCCGCCCGAGTGATTCGTATCCGTCGATATTGTCGGGATTGCTGTACTGGTCGGGGCACCAGGCCCCGGGCTCGGCCGCCATGAGTTCGGTGACCCGATCGCGGCGGGCTTGTTGCCAGCCGCCGCTGGGATGCGGTTCGGCCACCAGTTCGACCCGCGCACCGTACGAGACGAGCAAGCGATCCACGATCGGTTCGAGTCCCGGATCGGTGACCACCGTGACCGGGTGGTGGTACACCGCTCCCGCCAGCGCCAGCCCCAGTCCGAGAGTGCCGCTGGTGGATTCGATGATCCGGGCTCCCGGTGCCAGATCGCCGCGTTGTTTCGCGCGCCGGACCATGTGCAGGGCGGGCCGGTCCTTCATCCCGCCGGGATTGAAACCTTCCAGTTTCGCCCAGAAGCCGCGGCCGGCGGGCGCCAGCGGCTCCCCCACCCACAGAACGGGCGTGTTGCCGACCAGCGAACTCGATTCCCGCGCCGGAGCAGGCGGGGTGAGCACGGTCGAGACAGGTTCGGCAGGCGGGCCGAACACGATGTCGTTCATGATTTGTCGCTTTCTGTATCCGATCCGCCACACAGGGCGGTCGTGACGGTGAGCGGGCAGCGAACACCGGCCGACGACGGAGATGTCTCGGCCTGGCGCTGACCGATCAGCGTCGGGAGATACAGAAATTCGTGAGAATGGCTTGCCCGTTCAACACGGGCAAGCCCCCCGGCGGGCCTCGACTCCCGCGTGTACCGGTGGAGACCAGGGCGAAGACGGTGACTGTGGCCATGCCGATCAGCACCGTCAACAGCAGCTGCTGGAGAGTGCTGCCGGAGGGCAGCACCGATTTCTCGACGCAGTGGATCATGTGTTGATCACAATGATCGAGGTGGCCGTTCATACCGTGCAGATGACCCGAGTGGGCGCTACCGACGGCCGGTGCAGCCGCCGCGACAACCGGACCGGTGTGCTCGTCGGCCAGATGTAGCATGCAGTCGAGGAGCGGTGCGATGAGCAGCACCGCCATTATCAGTGCCACCGATACACGGCGCAGCCGAGCGGAGGGATTCACCGCGGAGCACCCGGATACGGGGGTCGAAGGCCCGGTGTCGGTGCATCGCCCCCTGGAGATAGTGCGCCGCGGTACCGGACCTGATCTTCGCCTGAACGCCGTCCATCGACGTGGACGAATCTCCCGGTCGTCACCGCACCACCTCCTTCCCCTTCACCCAATTGCTTTCGCGGCGAGGCTTTGTCGACGAAGTAAACCGCAACGGTCGCAGAACAACCTACTCGCCACCCCCAGTCTCATCCACCGGCCTGTGGCCAGGGCCACCAGCACTGCCGACCGCGGGACGAGCGCCTCCGGTACGCGACGACCGCTCGGCGCCACGTGCCGGAGGCGGCCCGGTTCCAGCGCCTCGCCCGCGGCGCTGGAACCGAGCCCGGCCCGGGCTCACTCAGGCGACGACTCGGTAACCGGCGGCCTCCACAGCGTTCCTGATGGCATCGAGACCGACCTCGCTCTCCGCATCGACTGTGACCCGGCCGGTCGCCGGGTCGGCGTCTACTCCGGTGACACCGGCGAGAGCGCCGACCTCTTTCCTGACTTTGGAAGCGCAACCGCCACAGGTCATTCCGGTGACGGTGATGATCGAGGTACTCATATTTTTTTCCTGTCGATCGGGTGAATACCCGCGGACCGATCCGAACTCGTGGTGCCCGGCCGCGGAGGGGACGCTTCCATAGATACAATACCCCGGCTGGGTATGCAAGTGTTCGATAGCGCGGTCGGCCGATCGATGCGGGTGCCGCCGCAAGCACTATCGTCCTACACGCTGTAGTAGAAAGGGAGGGTGGCGAAACGTCCTTCAGCACGAGCGATAGCGCTGTGGGTTGCGCTGATGTCGACGGCGATCGGGTGCATCGGAATAGGCGCGTGGCAGTGGGCTCGACTCGGGAGCGCGAGCGGTGTCGACCAGAATGCCGGCTATGTGCTGCTGTGGCCGGTATTCGGCGCATTCCTGCTGGTCGCCGGCCTGACCTGGCGGCGACTACAGCAATCCGCCACCAGCAAGGCCCACCCCGCGGCGGCACACGTCGAAACCCTGGCGACCCGCGAACTGCCACCCGGACTGCTACCGACCCGCATCAGCACGTACCCGGAACCCGACCCCGCAACCGTCCGTTACAACGCCTACCTCGCCCTCTTGAACGACCGTGAACTGCAACAACACCTACGCGCGGCCGGCCTCGACAATGCCCGTCGAAGCCATGGTGATTGACCCGCCCCGCACGGTCAGCCGCGGGCCATATCCACGAACCGGGAAAGGTGCAACTGGTGAGCGACGGTGATGGTCGCAGTCGGCCCGTTACGGTGTTTGCCGAGGATGAGGTCGGCTTCGCCGCCGCGCGGGTCGTCGCGTTCGAAAGCGTCCGGCCGGTGCAGGAGGATGACCATATCGGCATCCTGTTCCAGCGAATTGTGCAGAGATACGCCGTTGGCGACGAAGTTGTGCGTGCCGGGCACGGTCCCATCGTAGACATCCTGCTCCCCGAGGCTGGTGACCTCGACGATCCGGTCCCAGAAGACGTCGTTGGTTGCGTACATCTCGATATCGGCGTCCTGGAGCACCTCCGCCACGCGGGCCAGCCGAGCACGGCTCGGAGATCGCTTCCACATCGTGGAGCCGCAGAACCGGGAACTCATCGCCGTCGCGAACTCGCGATGGGTGATCTCCTTCGTGGCGAGCAGGGTACGGACTTCGTTCCAGATCTCTTTCGGAACCGTATCCACGTTCACATTCCGGGTCATAGGACCGAGATGCTCCAGAGCAGCGCGGCCGGCGACACCCCGTGCTCCGTGTACTCCGATGTCCTGCAGGAAGATTGTCTGGTTCTCGGCACCGTCGACGGTGAGGTGCCAGCAGTCGCGGTAGCCGGCTTTTCGCACGGTCTTGATCCGGCCGTGTACACCCAGGCGCAACAGCAGCTGATTGAGATCGTCGATCAGTCGGCGGCTCGTGGATGCGTAGTAGATACGAGCCTGATAACCGGTTGCATCCCACCGAACCGAGCCGTCGGTGGCCCACAGATGGCGAATGAACAGCGCGACTTGGTCGGTCGGCAGTGCGAAAATTCGGTGCGGGACGAATTTTTCATAGCTCCGCAACCCGAACAGGCCGAGTTCGTCCAACCATGAGGCAATCGGGTTCCGCTTACCGCGGGCGAGTCGATACGGTGCGGGCAGACGCAGCGTCGTGACCCGCGCTGCTTCGTACTCGTCTCGGATAGCTGTGATGCCGAAGTGCTTTGCGGCCTCGGTAACGGCCGTGAGATTCTCTTCGTCGATGCTCGCGTACCGAATCGGCTGCCGACGGACACAGGACCCGTCGCCGATCATATGAGCCAGCATCACGATCTCGTCGTCAACCATCCGCTCGGTGTTCGCCGGCTCCGGCACACTGCGCGGAACCGCGACGCGATCATCGCTGGACAACCGTTCCAGCGGTATCCACCCGTCGACGGTCATGAACGGATGGTTCCCGGTCGCCTCGACTACCCGCCCGGAGGCCAGCCGGACCCGGAAGACTTCCTTGCGGCCGCTGGGAAATACCTTCACCATCGGACGCGCGACCATCCGCATACGTTCGTCCAGAGACCAGACCAGCGGCTGCTCACCACTGGCCAGCAATTCACCCAGCGTCACTTCGGCGCCGGTATCCGCGCGCAGAATCCGTGCCGAGGCCGGAAGACAGCCGGATTCACGAAGGTCCGAGACCTGTGGCCGCTTATCGGTGCGCTGTTCCGGGCCACGGTTGAGCTGACTGATCGCGACGACCGGAACCTCGAGTTCTTTGGCCAAGAGCTTGAGGTGACGAGAGAATTCCGAAACCTCCTGCTGGCGCGATTCGACCTTCTTGCCGGATGTCATCAACTGGAGGTAATCCACCACAACGAGCTTCAGATCGTGCCGCTGTTTGAGCCGCCGCGCCTTCGCCCGGATCTCCATCATCGTCAGGTTCGGTGAATCGTCCACGAACAGCGGCGCCTCACTGATCTCACTCATCCGCCGCGCCAGCTTCGTCCAGTCGTCGTCGCTCATCCGCCCGGACCGCATATCCCCGAGCTTGATCTTCGCCTCCGCCGAGAGCAGACGCATGACGATCTCGGTCCGGCTCATCTCCAGCGAGAAGATCACACTCGCCAGCCCGTGCCGAATCGAGCAACTGCGCATGAAGTCCATACCGAGCGTCGAATTGTGTGTCGGCACCATCGACCGCCCCGCCAGGTAGAGGTGATCGGCGTTATCCACTTGCACGCACCGCACCGGGACAGGATCCACCTTGCGGACGTCCACGATCACGCGCGCGTCCGATCGGTACGTCGTCGGCACGGAGTGGTGCAACCCGCCATCAGCGGATTCGAGTGTCTGCGCGAGCATGCCCGTGGTGTGGGTACGCAGCTCTGCTCCTGGGCCGAGCGTGGCCCACTGGTGTTGCTCATCGGCCACGATGACAGCACCGTCGCTGAACTCGACCTCGTAGCAGGGGCGTTCCTGCAGAATCTCGGTCGCGGCCACAACCCTGGTCGGGTTGCCGTCGCGACCCAGGAGTTCATCTCCCGCCTGAACCTCGCCCATGGTGGTCCAACCCGCCGGGGTCGGCAGGGGCGTGTCCAGCGCCAGCGCCTTACCCACACCGGGCCTGGCCGCGACGATGATCATCTGCCCGGGATGCAGGCCGTTGGTGAGCTCGTCGAGTTCGGTGAAACCGGTGGGGACGCCCAGGGAGATACCGCCGCGAGAGGCGATGGAATCGATTTCGTCCATGGTGGGCTGGAGGAGTTCTTCCAGCGGGAGGAAATCTTCGGAGGTCCGGCGTTCGGTGACCTCGTAGACCTCGGCCTGGGCGCGGTCGACCACTTCGGCGACATCTTGACCGTCGGCGCCGGCATAGCCGTACTGCACGATGCGGGTACCGGCCTCGACCAGGCGGCGCAGGATCGCCTTTTCGGCGACGATTTCGGCGTAGAAGCCGGCGTTCGCGGCGGTGGGGACGGTCTGGGTCAGAGTGACCAGGTAGGGCGGGCCGCCGATTCGTTTCAGTTCGCCGCTACGGTCCAGGCCGGCGGCGACGGTGACCGGGTCGGCCGGTTCGCCGCGGCCGTAGAGATCGAGGATCGCATCGTAGACCGCCTGGTGGGCGGGGCGATAGAAATCGCCGGAGCGCAGCACTTCGATCACATCGGCGATGGCGTCCTTGCTGAGCAGCATGCCGCCCAGGACCGACTGTTCGGCGGCCATGTCATGCGGCGGCTGACGCCCGAAATCCTCACCGGGCGGCTCGGGTGGGAAGTCCGTGTGCCCGCGGTCATCGACGACTGCCATCAGACTCGACCGTCCTCTCCTCCAGACCGGACGCACCCCTGTGCCGAATGGTTCTACCGCACGGGTCCGACAGTTTCGCCGGGTCGGGAAGTGTCTGCGACCTGTGTTCAGACATCCCAGCTATCGACCGGATAGATCCGTTCCGCCGGCTTCCGGCGGAAGCTTTGACGTGGTGCTGCGATGAACCTAGGCGAGGTTCTATCCACATGCCAAACAGCCCTGTGGATAGCCCTGTGGATAACCTGGGGATAGTTCACCCCTTGTTGTGTACAACCTGTGGACAACCTGGGGAAAACGCAGGTCAGCCCGGAAAAATACCCAGCTAGACCCGGGTTTTCGGCGTCAACACAGTGTGGATAAACAAAGTGTCGGCGTGTCGGAGTTGTTGAACAGCCGGGCGTGTTGAGTTAACAGACAGGCGAACAGTTATGAACTGGGTCACAGTACGTCCGGTTGGTTTTGTGATTGATCCACAGGATTCACATCCTGTGGATAACTCGGACACGCCAGAGACGGACCTCTCCGGCACAACCGTGAGGATCCATCCTTCGACAAGGCCAGCTAACCGCTGGCTAACACCCCCGAGAAAAGAGCACATCGACCGGAGACCACGCGACTGCGTGATCTCCGGTCGAAGCGTGCCGATAACCGCGGTCAGCCCGCGGCCACGACCTCCAGGGCGAATCTCGCGGCGACATCAGGGTGCAGGTGCACCGTGACCTGATGCTTACCGGTGGCCTTGATATGTGACTTCGGCAGTTCGATGCTGCGCTTGTCCAGCACCGGCCCACCGGCCGATTTGATCGCCGCGGCGATATCGGACTGGGTGACCGAGCCGAACAGCTTGCCGGTACCGGCGGTCTTGACAGACAGCGAAACCGACTCCAGGTTCTCGATCGCCTGCTTCAGTTCGTTGGCATGGCCGAGATCTCGCACCCGGCGGGCCTCCTGGGCCCGGCGGATTCCCTCGACCTGCTTCTCGGCACCACGGGTGGCGACGATCGCCAGCCCGCGGGGCAGCAGATAGTTACGACCGTAGCCGTCCTTGACCTCTACGGTATCGCCGGGAGCGCCGAGATTGTCGACGTCGGCAGTCAGGATGAGCTTCATATGCTTGACCGACCTTCCTCAGCGAGCCGTCGAAACGTAGGGCAGCAGCGCCATCTCACGCGAGTTCTTCACGGCGATGGCGATATCGCGCTGATGCTGCACGCAGTTGCCGGTGACCCGGCGGGCACGGATCTTGCCGCGCTCACTGACGTACTTGCGCAGCAGCGGCGCATCCTTGTAGTCGATATTGACAGGTCCGGTCTTGCTTTCTTTGCAGAAAGTGCAAGCCTTCTTCTTGAGCACCTTTTCGCGCGCCGGTGCCTTGGCCATTTTCGTTCACTCCGTTTTCTTGGCGACCCGCCGACGCGGGTCTGTGCGGGCCGTCTCAGAACGGCGGTTCATCGTCCATCCGGCTGCCGCCCCCGAAGGAACCGGCCGCAGGCGCGCTACCCCACGGGTCTTCCGCTGCGCCCTGTTCGGATCGTCCACCGCCGCTGTTGCCGGCGTTGTAGTTTCCACCACCACCGCTGTTGGAACCGAATCCACCACCGCCACCGCCGCGGCTGGTCTTGTTGACCTTGGCCGTGGCGTACTTCAGCGAAGGACCGACCTCGTCGACCTCGAGCTCGACGACTGTGCGCTTCTCACCCTCGCGGGTTTCATAGGAGCGCTGCTTGAGCCGTCCGCTGACGATCACCCGGGAGCCCCTGGTCAGACTTTCGGCGACATTCTCCGCCGCGTCGCGCCAGATATTGCACCGCAGGAACAGTGCCTCGCCGTCTTTCCACTCGTTGGTGTTCCGGTCGAAGATGCGGGGCGTCGAGGCGACGGTGAAATTCGCCACTGCCGCGCCCGCGGGCGTGAATCGAAGCTCGGGATCGGCCGTCAGATTTCCGATGACCGTGATGACGGTATCGCCTGCTGCCATGGTGGGTTCCTCCTGCTCGGTGTGCAGTCCGGTGCACTCGCTGTTTGCGCTAGAGCCTAGAGACAGACTCCGACGAAACCGCGGTACCGCCGGAACTACTTTTCGTTGCGCAGAACCTTGGTGCGCAGCACCTGCTCGTTGAGGCCCAGCTGGCGGTCGAGTTCGCTCACCGTGGCGGGCTCGGCGGTCAGATCGATGACCGCGTAGATACCTTCGGCCTGTTTGCGGATCTCGTAGGCGAGACGCTTACGGCCCCAGATATCGACCTTGTCGATTTTCCCGCCCTCGGTGCGGATAACGCTGAGCATATTTTCCAGGGACGGCCCGACGGTGCGCTCGTCCATGCTCGGATCGAGGATGACCATCACTTCGTAATGACGCACGAACCAATCACCTCCTGTGGTCTGGATTCGGCCACGGACGGTCCGTGGCAGGAGGTCGTCGCGTCAGCAACCGGGCAAGACTACCTGAGGGGGTGGGTCACGACGAAATCGATCCGGCGGGCTTTGCGACCGCACTCCGGAGAACGTGGAGGACGATTTCCCGGCATCGGGAAAGAAGCGGAATTCGGAGCCGATCCCGGACCGGACAACCTGGGATCACCGCCCGTGCCGCGGGCGAGGGTGCCGCTCTCGTCCGCTCTTTACCGCACCCGTGGCCACTAAGGTGATCGGTATGTCGATCGGAGCGGCCGCGCGCGCGTTCGCGAGCGGTCGCGTTTCCCGGCAGACGTCGGTGATTGCGGCGGTGCTGCTGTGCGCGATCACACTGACGGTGGCGTTTCTCAACAAGGCCCGCTGCGCCGGCGCACCATTTCGCGCCGACGGTCGAAGTGTCGCGTTCGACTACGTGAAGGACGCCCGAGTCTGCTACTCCGATATCCAGTTCCTCTGGCTGGGGCGCGATATCGATCAGCATATTTTTCCGTATGTACACGGCGGCATCACCGCCGACGGATCCCTGATCGGCGGGGCCGTCGAATACCCGGTGCTCAGCGGGCTGCTGATGTGGCTGGGCGCGTTCGGCGCGGACAACGACGCGATGTTCCTGCTGTACTCGGCGCTGCTGCTGGCCCCGTTCGCCTTGTTGACGGCGTGGTTGCTGGCCCGGATGTCCGGCCGGGCCGCCTTGTTGTGGGCGGTGGGCCCGCCCTTGGTGCTCTACGCATTCCACAATTGGGAACTGCCGGTGGTGTGCACGACCGTGGCAGCGATGGCGGTGATGGTGCCCGGTCGGCAACCGGTGCGGTCGCGGGCGATATTCGCGGCGGTATTACTGGGGATCGGATTCTGTTTCAAGATCTATCCGGCCATTTTCGTGCTGCCGTTGATGCTGTACGTACTGACCGACGGCGACCGGGGGTCCGGCGAAAACGGCCGCACACGCCTCGATATCCGGGGCGCGCTGTGGACCGGTGGAGCCGCGGCGGCCACCGTCGCCGTGGTCAATCTGCCCTTTGCGATCGCAGGATACGACGGCTGGCGGGCGTCGATCGAATTCCAGCAGCAGCGCCAGGCCGATATCACCACGAACTCGATCTGGTTCTGGGGGCTGCGGCCGCTGTTCGGTACCGACCGGGCCGGTACCGCGGCATTCGCCGATACGGTGGCGATCGCGTCACCGATGTTGATCATCACCTCGTTCGCCCTGGCGTTGTGGATCGGGCGCCGCCGCTATCTCGAAACGGGTGTGTATCCGTGGATCGGTGTCAGCGGCGCGATGCTGTGCGGGTTTCTGCTGTTCCACAAAGTGCATTCGCCGCAGTACACGCTGTGGTTGATTCCCTTCTTTGTCGTCCTGGCGGTGCCGTGGCCGGTGGTGTGGAGTTATCTCGTCGCCGATATCGCGATCGGGGTGGGGGTTTTCCGCTATTTCTATGCGATGGGCACGGGACAGGCGGTCGAGCTGATGGAAGCGGTGGTGCGCTTCGGCGTGTGGGGGCGGGCCACTCTGCTGGTGTTCCTGTTCATCCTGTTCCTGAAGGTTCCGCTGCGTAAGCCACGCGAGTCGATGGCACCGGACGTGGCGCCGGCGGGCGGGTTCGAGTCCGGGCCGGCAATCGCACCGGCGAATCGGTTCCATTAAAACTAGAACGTGTTACATTCAAGGTATGGCACCTGCCGGACCCGTGCGCACGCACCGCCCGTACCCATGGCACGCGGCGCATACGGGCCCGCGAGGTGACAGCGGCCGGATCAGCCGCCGCGCGGCAATTATGTAACTTGTTCCAGGCATAGGGAGACCAGCAGCGCCATGCGTACCGATATCTGCGACCGGCTGGGGATCGAGTTCCCCATCTTCGCCTTCACCCATTGCCGCGACGTGGCTGCCGCGGTCAGCAACGCCGGTGGTCTCGGCGTACTCGGCGCGGTCGGGTTCACGGCCGAAGAGCTCGAGGTAGAGCTGGCCTGGCTCGACGAACACGTCGGCGACAACCCCTACGGTGTCGACCTGGTGATCCCCTCCAAGTACGAGGGCAAGGGCATCGACGGGCTCTCCCCCGAGGAGCTCGAGGCCGAACTCGCCAAGCATGTCCCGCAGGGCCATCGCGATTTCGCCGAGAAGATCCTGGCCGATCACGGCGTTCCGAAACTTCCCGAAGAGGAAGTACATCCGCAACTGCTCGGCTGGACCGCCACCACCGCGGCACCCCAGGTCGAGGTGATCCTTCGGCATCCGAAGGCGAAACTGGTCGCCAACGCGCTGGGCACGCCGCCGCCGGAGTTCGTCTCGCAGATCCAGGAGTCCGGGCGCCTCATCGGCGCGCTGTGCGGTTCGGTGAAGCACGCCATGAACCACAAGAACGCCGGCCTGGACTTCGTCGTCTGCCAGGGCACCGAGGGTGGCGGACACTGCGGTGAGGTCTCCTCGCTGGTGCTGTGGCCGCAGGTCATCGACGCCGTGGGCGATCTGCCGGTACTGGCCGCGGGCGGTATCGGCGACGGTCGCCAGGTCGCGGCCGCCATGGCGATGGGCGCCGCCGGCGCCTGGACCGGTTCCATCTGGCTCACCGTGGAAGAGGCCAACGTGCCGCCCGCGCAGATGCAGACGCTGATCGACGCCTCGAGCCATGACACCATCCGCTCCCGCTCCTGGACCGGTAAACCGGCCCGGATGCTGCGCAACGAGTGGACCGACGCCTGGGAATCGGCCGACAACCCGGATCCGCTGCCCATGCCGCTGCAGATGATGGTCGCGCTGGACGGCGTGAAACGCGGCCACCGCTACCCGGAGGCCGCCAAGGATGTGAACTTCAATCCGGTGGGCCAGATCGTCGGCATGATGAACAAGACAGAGCGTTCGGCCGATGTGATGAACCGCCTCATCGAGGACTATGTCAACGCCTGCGAGCGCCTGAACAAGCTCAACGACGCCGGGTAGTCACCGCGTTCGGCCGGGCAAGTCCCGCCCGGCCGAACGTGCCCGGCCGTGGGCAACGTGCCCGGCTGCGGACAGGGCCGAGATCTGGCCTCGGCCCGTGCCGGCCCAACGGCGCTCATGTCCGGGCAGGGGCCGAGGCTTCGACCGGCCGGCCCGAAGACGCCCGGCCGCATGCGTCGTCGGCACCGGGACCGGCTCGGCAAACTGTTCGGTTCGGGTCTCCGCGTACCCGACGTACCCAGCACCGACTCCCGAGTTCAGCGAGGCCCTCGCCGGTTCGGTGCCGAACAGCGCTGACGGGCGCGGCCGCACTGCAGGAAGACCCGGCCCCGTTCAGGCTGTGACGGCGTGGATTTGCGGTTCGCCCTGGGCTCCCAGGAGTTCCTCGAAGCGGTTGATCACCTTGTGGTGATAGATCCCGAAGAGATCTTCGAACAGGGCCAGTTGTGCGGGCGAGGGACCGGATTCCGATTCCCATACCGCGATCAGCGCCCGCCAGACCAGTACGTGCAGATCGGCAGCGCCGGCGAAATATGCCTCGACGGCCTCCGGCACCTCGAGGACCATATCGCCGATCGAGTTCAGGATGGCGCGCTGCAGGCTCGATTCGAGGGTGACGAGCAACCGCCGCACGATACCGATTTCGATGGCCAGAATGCGGCGATGATCGGGTACGTCGGTGCGGGCGAGAGTTTCGAGCGCATCGACTTCGGCCTTGAGTTCGGCGAGATCGAAACCGGCCGCGACCGGGCCGCCCGGCGCCGCGCCGGTATAGGCGAGCAGCGCGTCCATGACGATCCCCCGCTCGACCTCGACGATATCCCGGAACATCTCGATGGCGACCTCGGGCATCGGGATGGAGAAGCGGAAGAGGTGACGGTAGACGTCCAGTCCGCCGGCCGAACGGACCTCACGAATGGTGAAGCCCTTACCGCGCCTGGCCTCGACGAAACCGTAGGATTCCAACCGGCCGAGCGTGAGCTGCGCGGTGGCCCGGTTCATTTCGAACTCGTCGGCTACCTGGCGGACCGAGGGCATCAGCTCCCCCGGCTGGTATTCCCCTGCGGCAACCCGCCGGGCCAGTTCGTCGGCGACGTCGGCGACCACCGTGCGGGACCCCATGGATACACCTCTCTCGGCAGCTGTTACGTCCCAGACAGTCTATGCACAAATATGCCAGACTGCACGGGAGAACAAGCAAATTCGGTTCGGGGATCAGAGGTATGAGTGAATCAGGCCCGGAGGAGGCAGCACAGCCTGACCACGCAGGGCTCTCACTCGTACCCGGAGGACACAGCATGAGCAGTCGACGCGATTCCGGCGCGCCTCCGGTACGCCCGGCACTGCGCAGCGCCAAGCTCATGGCGCTGCCGGTCGCCTATGCGGGCCGGCAGGCGGCGGGGGCGGGCCGCCGGGCGCTCGGGCGGCCCGCACCGGAGGTGAACCGCGATATCCAGAGCCGCACCGCCGAGCATATGTTCGCGGTGCTGGGTGAACTGAAGGGTTGCGCCGCCAAACTCGGTCAGTTGCTGGCGATCTATCAGCTCGCCCTGCCGCGCGATATCGCGGCGCCTTATCAGGCGGCGCTGGCCCGGTTGCAGGATTCGGCGCCGGTGATGCTGCCGGCGACCGTGCACGGGGTGATGGCCGATACGTTCGGCCCGCGCTGGCGCGACCTGTTCCGGGAGTTCGACGATCGCCGGGCCGCGGCGGCCTCGATCGGTCAGGTGCATCGCGGGGTATGGCACGACGGGCGCGAGGTCGCGGTGAAGGTGATGTATCCGGGTGCCCGGATCGCGGTGGAATCGGATCTGGTGCAGCTGCGGCGGGTTTCGATTCTGGCGTCGGTGCTGCTGCCGGGTGCGGATGTGAAATCGATGACCGAGGCGCTGTGTGAGAGTGTGCGCGCCGAACTGGATTACGCGGCCGAGGCCGAGAATCAGCGGACTTTCGCCGCCTACTACCGCGACAGTGCCGAGTTCTATGTTCCGGAAGTGCTGGAACAGCGCGGTGATGTGCTCATTTCGGAGTGGGTGCGGGGAACCCCGGCGACGCGGATCATCGGTTCGGGTACCCGGGACCAGCGTGACCGGGTCGGTGAGCTGATGATGCGGTTCGTCCTCACCGGCTGGGAACAGCACGGATTGCTGTACTGCGATCCGCATCCGGGCAATCTGTGGCTGCTGCCGGGCGGCCGCCTGGGTGTGGCCGATTTCGGGGCGTGCGCGCCCTGGCCGCATCCGGGGTTCATCGATTTGGCCGTGCAGATATGCGATGCGATTTTCAACGGTGGGCCGGCGGCGCTGGAATCGGCGGTGCGCAGGCACGGGTTCGCGTTACCGGGCCGGAAGTTCGACGCGGTCGCACTGGAGTCGGCGCTTTCGGCGTGCGGTGAGCCGGTCCGCCACGAGCGTTTCCGGCTGACCACGTCCTGGTTGCGTAAGCAGGTCCTGCGAACCACGAGTCTGCGGCTGACCAATGTGATGCGGGAGCTGACCCTGCCACCGGATTGCACTCCGTTCGCCCGGGCCTCGCTCACCATGGTCGGGACGTTGAGCCAGCTGGAAACCGAATGCGATTACGGCGCCGAGCTGGTGCGCTCGGTTCCCGAACTAGGGGATGTCTTCGCCCCGGTGCGGCGCGGCTTCCTCTCGGGTGCACCCGCGAGCTGAACCGCGGCGGACGGGAACGAAACCGCACCGTCTGGGACGTTTGCCGGGCCGGGATCCGGTACCGCGAAAGACCGGTCCGCCCAGCTGTCAAAGGTCAGTATCCCAGCCATTCGCGCCAGTCCGGCAGCAGCAGTTCCGCGAACGCGGTATATCCGACCGCCCCGGGATGTGCCCCGTCACCGGCCCGTACCTGTTCCATCCAGACCGTATCGGCCGCCAGCCGGTGACAACTGCTGACGTAGGGGACCTCGTGCTCGGCGCAGACCTGCCCGAAACGGTCGTCGAGGTCGGCGATGCGGCGGTTGTGCTCCGCATCGTCCACCGGCGGCGGGCCCACCACGAGAACAGGCCACGATGCGGCGTGCGTGGCCGCGAGCATCGCACGCAGATTCGCCACCGAGGTGCTCGCGGCCACTCTGGTCCGGCCGTCGATCAGCACGGCGTCGTTGACCCCGAATGAGAACACCACGCGCCCCTGGGCCTCGCGAGGCAGCCGCTGCCGGCATTCCGCCTGCCAGCGCCCGGCGATATCGGTCGAGGTCTCCCGGCGGACGCCGAGGTTGTAGGCGGTGGGCGCGACACCCCCGGCGTGGGCGTCGACCGTCAGTCGCCCGCTCCAGCCCAGCACCTGGGGGTCCCCCACTCCGGCGACGAACGAATCCCCCACGAAACAGATGCGCAGATCATTGCTCACCCACAGATTCTGGCAGCGTGTTGGTGTGTATCGTCCGGCTCGGCCTCCTGCATACTCACGATCTGGTGTGTGCGGGCGGCCGACCGGCTTCACCTCGATCCGAAAGTACCGATACGACATGCGAGTCGATGGGCGGGAGATCCCGGTAACGGGCAACCTGCTACAACCGCTCACCAGGCGGACCAGCGATATCCTGCGTGTCGTCTTCGCGATCGCCGGTGTGGCCGTGGTCATCGCCGGATCGCTGATCACCCGGCCCGAATGGCTGGCGCTCGAGCGTTCGGTATCCAATATCGTCGGATTCCTGAACTCGGACCAGTCGAATCTGGTCTACCTGCTGTACGGGATCGCCATCCTGATCCTGCCCTTCGCGATCCTGGTGGAGCTGGTGTGGAGCGGGCAGTGGAAACTGCTCACCGGATATGCCACCGCCGGTCTGGTGGCCGGGCTGCTGCTGTCCATCACACCGAACGGTTTATCGGCTCCGCAGTGGCATCTGCAGGTACCGGAGAATCTGGCCGATAAAACCTTTCTCCAGCAGTTCCTCGACGATCCGCGCTGGATTGCCATGCTCGCCGCGGTGCTCACGGTGTCCAGTCCGTGGCTGCCGGTACGACCCCGGCGCTGGTTGTGGGCGCTGATCCTGGCCTTTGCGCCGATGCACCTGGTGGTCAGCACGGTCGTTCCGGCACGCGCCATGTTCGGCCTGGCCGTCGGCTGGCTGGTGGGCGCGGTGATCGTATTGCTGGTCGGGACCCCGGCGCTGGAGGTTCCGCTGGAGGCGGCGGTCCGCCAGCTGGCCCAACGTGGCTACACCGTCAACCGGCTCACCGTTGTCCGACCGGCCGGTCCCGGCGCACTGATGCTCTCGGCGACGATCGAAGAGCGCGAGCGGGCGCTGGTGGTCGAACTGTACGGAAAGAATCAGCGCACGCTCAGCGCGGTGCGCCAGCTGTGGCGCCGGCTCACTTTCCGCTCCAGCGAGACCGCGCCCCTGCACGGTTCCATGCATCGCGCCGTGGAACACCGGGCCCTGATGGCGATCGCGCTGGACGAACTGGGGGTGGCCGCGCATCGGCCGGTGACGGTGGCGGGGCTGCCCCGCGGCTGGATGCTCTACGCCCATACCCTGCCCGCCGGCCGCTCGATCGAACAGGATCCATCCGATACCGCCGCGCTGGACGCGGTCTGGCAGGCACTGACGGTCCTACGTGGACGCGGGATCTCGCACGGGGAGTTGCGGCCCGCCGAGATCCGGGTCGGGGCGCAGGGCGCGGCCTTCGGTGGTTTCACGGCGGCCGAACTGTGTGCCTCCGATGCCCAGCTGCAATCGGATATCGCCCAGCTGCTCGTCTCGATGACCGCGGTCTTCGGTCCGGAAGCCGCGGTGCGGTCGGCGATCGAGGCCCTCGGCGAACATACGGTGCTCACCGCCTCGCGCCGGCTCACCAAATTCGCCATGCCGCGCAGTATCCGTGCCTCCATACCCGAGTGGAAATCGGTGGTGACCGCGGCCCGCGAGGAAGTGCGGACGCAAACCGGCCAGGACCGGATCGAGGCCGAGCAGATCACCCGGTTCAACCGCAAGAGCCTGCTCCAGCTGGTGCTGCTGATCGGGCTGGTCTATGTCGCCTACCCGTTCATCAGCGCGGTACCGACCTTCTTCACTCAGCTCCGGGAGGCCAACTGGTGGTGGGCGCTGGCCGGTTTGGCGCTGTCCTCGCTGACCTACCTCGGCACGGCGGCCGCGTTGTGGGCCTGCGCCTCGGGCGTGGTGAAGTACTGGCCGCTGGTGCTGATGCAGATCGCGAATACTTTCGCCGCCACGACCACGCCGGCCCGTGTCGGCGGTTTGGCGCTGAGTGTGCGATTCCTGCAGAAGGGCGGGGTCGGGGCGGTCCGGGCCACCGCGGCGGTCGCGTTACAGCAGGCCGTCCAGGTATCGACCCATATCGGGCTGCTGGTGCTGTTCAGCGTGGCCGCCGGAACCTCGGCGAATCTGTCGCATTTCGTGCCCTCGCCCACCGTGCTGTACCTGATCGGCGGCGTAGGGGTCGGCATCATCGGCACGTTCATGTTCGTGCCGAAACTGCGCCGCTGGCTCAACACTTCGGTGTTACCGCAGCTGCAGGAGGTGGTCGGGGAGCTGGCCCGGCTGGCTCGCGACCCGAAACGCTGCGCGGTCATCGTGCTCGGTTGTGCGGCGCTGACCCTGGGCCAGGCCTTGGCGCTGTGGGCGAGTGTGCAGGCGTTCGGTGGCGGCACCACATTCGTCACCGTCACCATCGTGACGATGATCGGCGGAACGCTGGCCTCGGCCGCGCCCACACCGGGTGGTGTCGGCGCGGTCGAGGCCGCGCTGATCGGTGGCCTGGCCGCGTTCGGTCTGCCGGCCGAGGTCGCGGTGCCGTCGGTACTGCTCTATCGCGTTCTCACCTGCTGGATCCCGGTTTTCTGCGGCTGGCAGGTGATGCGCTGGATGACCGATAAGAACATGATCTGAGGTAGGCGCCTACAGCCGGTCGAAGGCGTCTGCTGTGGTGCGCAGGCCGGCGCTGACCAGCGCGATATTGGACAGCGAGGCGGTATGCACCTGCGGGTCGGCCGCGGTGACACAATCCGCGACCGTGTAGACGGTGAAGCCGAGATCGGTGCCGTGGCGCGCGGTCTGCTCAACGGTGAGGTTCGTCGCGACACCGGTGAGGAAGAGGGTGTCGATATCGTTTTCCACCAGCCAGCGCGGGAGGTCGTTCCCGGCCAGGCCCGAAAGTTTCTGGTTGTCGACGATATGGTCGGCCTGATCGGCCATCTCCTCGATCAGCCGACTGCCCGCGGCATCCGGCCGGAACTCGTGCTGCGCCGCGCCGACCGATTCCATGAACCCGGTGTTACGCACCAGCCGACCCTCGTCCTCGGGGACGGTGAACCGGGTGAAGACGATCGGCAACCCCAGGTCCGCGGCCTGTTTGTGGAAGTCGGCGGCGCGTTGCACCACTCCACTGGCGGCCACCGGTTCGGCGAGCATCGGACCGAAGAAGCCCTCCGGCCGAATAACATTCACCTGCCAGTGCAGGGCGAGAACAGCAGCGTTTTGTTCCGGCATGCCGTAGATGATCGACCATCGGCGGCTGTGCCGCACAATGGGTCGGGAAAATCCCAGGACATCGGCCCCCGCGAAACGACGCCGGGCCGGCCGGTCCGAAACCGGCCGACCCGGAGCATGCTCGGGTGGTGCGGGGACTACGCGCCGTCCTTGCGCAGCTCCACCTTCACAACCTTGCCGCTGGCGTTGCGCGGCAGTTCCGCGACGATCACCAGTTCCTTCGGATGCTTGTAGCGGGCCAGGTTCTCGTTGAGGAACGGTTCCAGTTCTTCGAGGGTGAGCGTGCCGTCCGCGTCGTCCAGTGCGACCACGGCCACCGGGACCTCACCCCACTTCTCGTGCGCCCGTCCGATGACCGCGGCTTCCCGGATCTTCGGATGCGCGAACAGGACGTTCTCCACTTCGGCGCAGTAGATGTTCTCACCGCCGGAGATGATCATGTCCTTCTTGCGGTCCACGACGTAGACGAAGCCTTCGTCGTCCTGGCGCACCAGGTCGCCGGAGTGGAACCAGCCACCGGCGAAGGCGTCCGCGGTGGCCTCCGGTTTGTTCCAGTACCCCGACATCATGGTGGGGCCGCGGTAGACGATCTCACCGACCTCGCCGGGCGCCACATCGTTCATCTCGTCGTCGACGATCCGGGCCTGGATGGTGGGAATGACCTTGCCGACCGAGCCGAGTTTGCGGATGGCGTCCTTACCTTCGAGAACGCAGGTGATCGGCGACATTTCGGTCTGCCCGAACACCGCCACATTGAACGCGTCCGGGAACGCGTCGGCCATCGCCTTCAGCACGGTATCGGATGCGGGGGCGGCACCCCAGCTGAGCGCCTTCAGCGCCAGTTTGCGTTGTTTCACCGTCGGTTCGTCGCAGATCAGCTGCCACTGCGCCGGTACGCAGAATGCGGTGGTGGCCTGCTCGGCTTCGACGGCGTCGAGGAATTCGGTGGGATCGAAGGCGCCCAGCGGATGCAGCACCGTCTTGGCGCCCAGCATGAACGCCGGCGCGAGGCTGCCGAGGCCCGCGATATGGAACAGCGGGGACGTGCAGAAACCGACCGAATCCTGTTCGATCGCCAGCGCCCGGATACAGGTGAGCGCCTGGGCATTCATATTGCCGTAGGACAGGACCGCGCCCTTGGGGCTGCCGGTGGTTCCGGAGGTGTACATGATGAGGCACGGGGTGTCCTCGGGGATATCGAGCGGGGTGTGCGCGGCGCCCTCCTCGGCGAGCGCGTCGTCGTAGCCGATAACACCCTCACCGTTGCTCCCGCCGATCACGAAGACGTGGTCGAGCCCGGTGGCCTGTGCCTGCACCGCGGTGGCCAGCGGCTGCAGCACCGTATCGGTGACCACGGCCTTGGCGCCGCTGTCAGCGACGATATAGGCGACCTCGGGCGGGGTGAGCCGGAAATTCACCGGGACCGCGATCGCGCCGAGCGCGTTGATCCCGAACACGGCTTCCAGGTATTCGGGGTAGTTGAGCGCCAGGAGGAGCACCCGGTCACCGGAGCCGACGCCGCGGCGGGCGAGCGCATCGGCGAACTTCTGCGACCGTTCGTGCAGTTGCCGCCAGGTGGTGCCGGCGCCGCGGAAGCGGATCGCGACCTCGTCGGGCCGCATCACTGCATGCGTGGCGATCTGGTTGTTCCAGTGGTTGCGACGCGAACGGATCGGCTCGTCGAGGGCCTGCGCACCGGTGGTCATCCCACGTACTCCTCTCGGTACCGCGTGACCCACCGGAGTGTCCGGCGCCACACGCGGTGTGAACATGTCGGCAGAATAACAATTCACATCGGCACCGGCAAGGAAATCGGGACCGAATGGCCGTTAATTCCGAGGAACCGGACCGTGAAACAGGTTCACGCGCGTTGACGCGCGTATTTGCGACGATACCGGCGCATCGACACACCTGCCAGCTACCGCCGAACACGGTCACTTACGCGAATCACGACTCACTTCCGGGGTTGATCGGGTCATGATGGGCATGGCACCATGCAGCATGCGCGGACTATCCGCGGGGAAAGTGAGGAGAGCAGGCGATGCTGCGGACCAGGTTCACCGAGACTTTCGGTATCGAACATCCGATCGTGCAGGGCGGAATGATGTGGGTCGGCCGGGCCGAACTCGTCGCCGCTGTGGCCAACGCCGGGGGGCTCGGTTTCATCACCGCACTCACCCAGCCGACCCCCGACGATCTCCGGCGCGAGATCGAGCGCACCCGCGAACTCACCGATAAACCGTTCGGGGTGAACCTGACCATCCTCCCCTCGATCAACCCGCCGCCGTACGAGGAATATGTGCGGGCCATCGTGGACAGCGGAATCAAGATCGTGGAGACGGCGGGGAGCAATCCGGAGCCGTTCCTGCCCACTTACCGCGAAGCCGGGATCAAGGTCGTGCACAAATGCACCAGCGTGCGGCATGCGCTCAAGGCACAGAAGGATCGGCGTCGACGCGGTCAGCATCGACGGTTTCGAATGCGCCGGACACCCGGGTGAGGACGATATTCCCGGTCTGGTGCTGATCCCTGCGGCCGCACGCGCGCTCACCATCCCGATCGTCGCCTCCGGCGGTATCGCCGACGCCCGCGGCCTGGTCGCGGCGCTGGCGCTGGGCGCCGACGGCGTCAATATGGGCACCCGCTTCCTGTGCACCCAGGAATCCTCCATCGACCAGCAGGTCAAGGAGCAGATCGTCGCGAACTCCGAGCGCGATACCCAGCTGATCTTCCGCACCATGCACAACACTGCACGGGTCGCCGACAACGAGATCAGCCGCAAGGTCGTCGAGATCGAGAAGGCCGGCGGCAAGTTCGAAGACGTCCGCGAACTCGTTTCCGGCGCCCGCGGCCGGCGCGTGTTCGAGGACGGCGATCTGGACGCCGGGATCTGGTCGGTCGGCCTGTGCCAGGGCCTGATCGAAGACATCCCGACCTGTGCCGACCTGATCGGCCGGATGGTCTCGGAGGCCGAGGAACTGATCAACGCCCGGCTGGCTCGGTTCGTTTCGGCCTGAACCGGCCCGTAAGCCGCGCCGGAGGTATGGCGATCGATCCGGCGCCGGGTGTGGGAAGCCGTCTCCTAGCAGCCGGCTTCCCGCACCGTTGCCACAGCTTGCCGCTCATCAGCACGCGGCCAGAGCGGCGACGGCATCGTAATCGTGCGCGGCTACCACCTCGATATCGGACGGTAACGCGTGCAGTCTGTGGATGGTCTCGAAGGCTTGATCCCGATCGGCGTCGAACAACTGCCCGGGCATCGGCGCCTTCTCTCGGATGAGGGCGATCTGCAGCCGGTTCCACACCGCATCCCCGGCCAGCAGCACCCGGCGACCGCCGGCGGTGGCCAGCAGTACGCCGATACTGCCGGGAGTGTGCCCGGCGAGGTCCACCAGCAGCACCGACCCGTCGCCGAACAGATCCAGGCTGCGCTCGAAGGTGAGCACGGGCGGTCCGTCCAATTCGAGCGGATCCAGCGATCGTCCTTGCAGCGGGCCCCGCACCACCCCGGCCGGTGCATGCGAACCTTCCAGCGCCCAGCCCAGCTCGGCCGCGGGCAGCCGTACCGGCACCGATTCGGGTAGTTCGAGCAGGCCGGAAATATGATCCCAGTGCAGATGGGTCGGCAGTACGAAATCGATGGTGGCGGGATCGATATCGCGGGCGGCGAGCGCATCGGCCAATCCGAGCACCGGTTTGTCCGGCGCGACCAGCAGGGGGATCGGGAACGGCAGATCCGGCAGCACCCGGCGATGAACATGCGCGCAGAGCGCGGGATCGACCAGGAATCGCGCTTTCGGATGTTCGACCAGATACGCCCCCATCGCCATCGGCAGATGTCCCAGACTGCGTACCCCTTCGGCGACGATGGCGGTCGGCGCTTTCATCCGGCCCTGCAACAGCACGGTCAATCCGACACTCGCCCGGGCCGGTGGCGGGGGTACCGATTCCAGCCGCGACAGCAGCGAAGCATCGGCCTTACGGGGCCGCAGCAGCCGCGCCGGTGTGGCGGCCAGGGCCGCGCAGCAGCGCAGCACCGTGGGGAAGGTCGGGGTTCGTCCGTCGGCGGAAGCAGCCACACCGCAACGGTACCGGCCGCCAGGGCGCGAGCGACGCGAACGAGCGCAGCGGCCGGCGCGACTCACCGACGGGCCCCGGTCCAGGCGCACCGGCCGGTAACGGGGGCCGCGGCGGCACGTTCTTCGGCGCTGCGTTCGCCGGCCGGCAGCTGACAGATCGTCGCCCACCCGAGCCACAGCGGCAGCCGGTCTCCGGAACAGCGAATCCCCGGCGACCCGTTCGAGTCCAGGGCTCCGTTTGTCGGCGGTATTGTCGCGGACACCCTCTGAGCCGAGGCGACGGCCCGGCGGGCCCGCGGTTCGGCGGATCCGGCTCGGCCGCCATATGTTTGCCGGACATTTGCGCCGAAACATTCCGGACAGCAGCGGGTTTCGTAGCCCCGCAGCCGGTCCGGCACGGTGGATTCTTGCGGCATAATCGTGGCGTGAGGCGGGACACGCAGCTGCTGTGCTGGATTCACGGCTCGCCGAGCGGCCGGTGGCGCGTGCGCACCGCTCGCCCCGGCCGTAGCCGCACCCCGTCGTACCCGTTGTCGTGCCGATGACCGATTCTGCGGGCGGCGTGATTTTCCTGTTCTCGCCGGAAGGTGGCGAACACGCGCGGATGGGGCGCACCCTGGCCGGGCGGTACCCGGCCTTCGCCGCGGCGGTGCTGGACACCAGTGACGCCGTCGTGGCGGCGGGCGGGCCGCGGGTATGGACTCCGCGCCACGGTTTTCGCCACCCCGGTGCAGCGCAGTGGCCGGACCGGCAGCAACGGGATCCGGTATTCGCCCAGGCCGCCCTCTTCACCTACCAGGTGGCCGCGGCGACGCTGCTGATCTCGTGGGGTGTGCGACCCGATGCGGTGATCGGGCACGGTATCGGTGAGGTCGCGGCGGCGGTGACCGCCGGCGCTCTCCCCCTGTCCGATGCCGTCCGTGTAGTCCTCGCCCGCGCCCACGCCGTGCGCCGGGTGGCGGAAACCGATGTTGTTGCCGAACTACGGGCCGCGGTGCCGGAGGTCCGGCGCCTGGTGGATCCCGTGCGCGAACAGGTCGCGCTCGCCGCCGTCCACGGACCTGGCTCGGTGCTCGTCTCCGGGCCGCCGCGTTATATCGACGCCGTGGTGCGCCGGGCCGGACGCCGCGATATCGCGGCGCAGCGCTGCGATACGTTCGCCCCGGCGATCAGCCGATCGGCGGCCGCGACCGAATCCCTCGCCATCCTCGGTTCGCTGCACCCCACGACCCCGGATATCCCGATGTATTCCACCGCCCGCCGCGGTGCGGTTATCGATGCGCCGATCACTACGGGCCGCTATTGGATCGAGAACTTCACCGGACCGGTACAACTCGCGGCCGCACTGGATCGGGCCGCGGCGGGCTCGGATACGACCATCGTGCTGGAGGTCGCCCCGCATCCGGTTCTCTGCGATGTGCTGCGCGAACTCCCGCAGTTCACCCATACGACCTATCCCACCGCCCGCAGCGACGACGAGGGAACCACGTTCCTGACCTGTCTGGCCCAGGTGCAGGCGACTCGGGCCGCCGCGCCGCCCCGAACCCGGCCGCACCGGGCAGGTTCCAACGGCCGCGAACCGTATACCGGCACGGGCAAGGGCCGGTCACAGCTCGGCGGCGGATACGTAAACCATGGCGCCCCAGGGACTTCGACCGAAGCGGGGGCACCGGATGAAACGGCCGCCGGCCCGTCGGCGGGCCGGGAGCATCAGGACCCGGCGGTCGCGGAAATCGGCCCGGCCGGAGGAGATTTGCGGGCGGAGGTCACGGGCGCCGGAACGCTGGCTTCGATACGGCTCACCGATAACCTCCCACCCACAGATATCATCGCATGGACTCGAATGGTCGATGCCAACAGGGCTATCCGGTTGCTGGCGGCCCAGGTCGCACTGGATCCGCCGATGCATATCGATACCGCGGGCACCTATGTGGTCAGTGGCGGACTCGGCGCGCTCGGCTCGGTCATGGTGCGCCGGCTACTGGTATCCGGTGCCCGCGATGTCCTGGTGCCCACCCGTTCACCGCGCCCGGTGCCCCCACTGCTCGACGGTTTCGAAGACCGGGTCGTGGTGGTGCGCTGCGATACCGCCGACCGTCACGATCTCGACAATGCGCTGCGCGATATCCGCGAATCGGGGTGCACCATCCGCGGCGTCGTCCACGCGGCGCAGGTTTTCGAGGACACGGTGGTGGCCGCGCTCTCCGCGAATACCGCGACAGGTTCGCCTCGGGTAGGACGGGCACCACCCGAATCGCCGGAGCCGGCATTGGATGCGGGGCGGCTCGCGCGGCGATTCGCGCGTATCTCGCCGGCCGCGGCCAATCTCATCGAACTCACCGCCGCTGATCCGGTGACTTTCTTTGCCGTGTTCTCGACACCGTTCGGCGGCATCGCCGCGTCCCGGGAGATCGATGACCTCACGTCGGTGGATGCGCGCGGACACGATTCGCCGCCCTGAACGAAAGACAGCCACCGGTCCAGGGCACAGACCCGAGCACGTGGGTCTTCCCCGGCGGAGCTGTTCGAATGACCCGAGAGCCCGTCGGTGGGTCCGAGGCTGATCGCGGCGAATTCAGCGGTCGGTGCGCCCCAGCAGACGATCGGTTTCCCGTCGATCCCGTTTGGTGGGGCGACCGGTTCCGCGGTCGCGTTGCGGGAGGGAGGCGAGGACTTCCCGCGGCGGCGGGGGTGGACTGCGGTCGATCAGGCATTGGGCGGCGATCGGAGCACCGACCCGTTTGGTGATCACCCGTTCCACGATGACGATCCGCTCGATCCCCGAACTGCGGATACGGATCTCGTCACCCGGCCGCACCGGCTGAGCCGGTTTGGCTGTCGCACCATTGACACGTACATGACCACCGCGGCATGCAGCCGCGGCAGCCGATCGCGTCTTGAACAACCGCACGGCCCATATCCAGGAGTCGACCCGGGCCTGGGCCGGACCATTGTCCGGAACAGAGGGAGCTGGACTCACCCCTTAGACGATACGACGCGCGGTGACCACATCGTCGGCGGAAAGGTTGGTATAGGACACCGGCTCACCGGACTGCACCGCATTCAGGAGCTTGCCGTCACCGGCATACAGGCCGACATGCCCGCCACCGTTGGTGATGACGATATCGCCGGGCTCCAGATTCTGGAATGCCACCGGCGCGCCCACATGGGACTGTTCGAAGCTGGTACGCGGCAGTTTGATGCCGGCCTGCTTGAACGCCCACTGCACCAGGCCGGAGCAGTCGAAGTTGTAGGGGCCCGCGGCACCCCAGGAGTACATGGCGCCGACCTTCGTCTTGGCGGCGTCGAGGGCGACATCACCGGCGGTCTGCGGTTGCGCCGGCGCGGGCGGGGCGAAATTCGGCAGCGCGGGCGCCGCCGGCATCGCCTGCTGAGCACCCGAGAGCGCCTGGTTCAGCTGCTGGTTGAGCTGGTCTGCCTGGGCTGCGTACTGATCCGGAACCTCGACATCGAACTTGCCGACGCCGGGAACATCGATCGTGGTGGTCGCGGCATTGGCGATAGCGGGCATGGTGCCCGTGGTCGCGGCGAGAGTGCCCATGACGAGCGCGCCCTTGACAGAATTTGGCAGCTTGGATTCTCGCTGCAAGCTGTGCTTACCCACCGAGCTCCGTCTCCGATCTTCGTGCTCTCCCACCATCGTCGGACGCGCGTCCTACACATATCGCGACGGCCTGCGATGGCGGCGACCAGTGGCGCCGCCTCACTGACGAAACGACTCGACTCCACTAAGTCACAAAGAGGTTACGATGCCTGCCCGGTGTTGTCCAGCCGAACGGGCCGACTTTTCTCGCGAGCTGGGAGTACAGGTGTAAAGCACTGTGCGCGAAGGGAATTTCGGTACGCCGATATGTCACGGCGAGATATCGGCGGGCGTGTCGGTTCGGCTACGGAGCGTCTCCGCTGCCATGAGGCCGGCTCCTCACCTTTTCCGGATAGCCGTATCTAGGACACGGCATAGATTCGCCCATATATACGGATAGGCGCGCTACGGTAGGAGAGTTATGGACCCCGTGCGCAACCCGTATGCACCCGGCGCAGGTCAGCGTCCACCCGAACTCGCCGGGCGCGGAAAGCAACTCGACGCATTCGACGTCGTCTGCGAACGCATTGCGCGGGGCCGGCCGGAACGCAGCGTGATGCTCACCGGACTCCGCGGCGTC
This sequence comes from Nocardia carnea NBRC 14403, assembly GCF_000308515.1. GTDB lineage: Bacteria > Actinomycetota > Actinomycetes > Mycobacteriales > Mycobacteriaceae > Nocardia > Nocardia carnea. The sequence continues at coordinate 49,174 of NZ_BAFV01000074.1, forward strand.
GGCAAGACCGTTCTGCTCAATCAGTTGCGATCGGCCGCCGGCGCCCGCGGCTGGGGGACCGGGAAGATCGAGGCGCGACCGGATCAGGAATTCCGGCGGCCGCTGTCCTCGGCGCTGCACATGGCGGCCCGGGCCATCGCCAAAACCCACAGCAACAGTGAACGCGTGGACGATTTCCTCGGCATACTCAAGGCATTCGCGCTGCGCGCCACCGCGGACAAAGGAATGCGGGAACGCTGGCAGCCGGGTATCGACGTCCCGGCCGTCACCGGCCGAGCCGACTCCGGCGATATCGAAATCGATCTGGTGGAGCTACTGACCGAAGCCGCCGGCCTGGCCGCGGATATCGGCGTGGGTATCGCCATCTTCATCGACGAGATGCAAGACCTCGCTCCGGTGGATATATCGGCCATCTGCGGCGCCTGCCACGAACTGAGTCAGGACGCCGCGCCGCTGATCGTGGTGGGTGCAGGCCTGCCGCATCTACCGGCCGTACTGTCGGCATCGAAGAGCTATTCCGAACGGCTGTTCAGCTATCACCGGATCGACCGGCTGGATCGGGAGTCCGCCGACCTGGCGCTCATCGCCCCCGCCGAACGCGAAGAGGTGAAGTTCTCCGACGAGGCATTGGCGGCGCTGTACCGCAAGGCCGACGGCTATCCGTATTTCGTCCAGGCCTACGGCAAAGCGACCTGGGATCAGGCACCCGGTAGCCCGATCACCGCCGAGGACGTGGAGGTTGCCGCGCCGACCGCCGAGGAGGAACTGGCCGTCGGCTTCTTCGGTTCCCGCTACGAACGCGCGACCCCGGCGGAGCGCGAGTACATGCGCGCGATGGCCGATCTGTCCGGCGACGAGGGCCCGGTCGCGACCGCGGCGGTCGCGACGGAGCTGGGTCGCAAACCCGCATCCCTGTCACCGGCTCGCGACGGCCTGATCAAAAAGGGGCTCATCTACTCCGCCGAGCGGGGGACGATCGGGTTCACGGTGCCCCATTTCGGGCGTTACCTGCGGAGCGTGACCACCTGAGCCGCCGATTCCGGTTTATCCGGCTGTCTAGCAGTTGCGCTAGATAAGGCCAGAGAACCCGATCGAGTCCCAGCCTTGCGACGAACCGCAGCGGCGGGCATATTCGCGGACAATCGGGTTATCTAACCGTTTCTAGCGATTTTTCCAGAAACCCGGATATTGCGCTCATCCCGTGGTTCCATGGGCCTCTCTTCCCCGTTCTAGCGAAAATCGTAGTTTCCACTCGAAACATCTCGACACCGCGACCACCCACTGCCGGGCGGGATACCGCAGCCATCGGCGGACCCCGACAGTTGTGCACATCGGCTCCCAACCGAAACCTGATCTTGACCATCCGACGAGCCGGAATCAGGTTTTTGCCGTACTGTGTTGTAGATCACCTTGTGTGGTCGGTCACAAGCTACGCCGGATGGCCAGTGCAGCCCACGCGGCGTCACCCACCGCGACCGGTGAGCAAATCAGGAGGTATCCATGACACGTAGCGACTTCGCGGAACTCCGGTACGCCGTAAACCAGCTCCGGCAGTCCATCGGAGTGTTACGCGCCCACTACGGGGACGCGGGCACGATCCGCCGGCTGGAGAACGATCTGGAGCGACTCTGCATCGATGCCGACGAGTTCGAACAGAGCCCGCCGCCACCGGTGGCCGGCCGCGCCCAGGAGCCCATCTACGTACCCGACAGCAAATCCGACGAGTCGGCGTGGATGGGTGCCCAGGACGAGGGACTCGGCTTCCATTCGCGGCCACGCACCCAGTAGCACCACCGGGTTCACCACCGGATAACTGAACCTTCCGCCCCAGGCCGCAGGCCGGGGCGTCGTGAGCGGCCGGTCGCCGGAGAGGCGGCCGGCCGCTCGTGTTTGCGGTGTATTCACCCGACAAGATCGGCAGTAAATGTGTCGTAAATCACTAGGCTCGAAGGGGCTCGAGATTGCACGGACCCCGCTCGACCGATAGCGACCCTGCCGTATGGTGCTCAGCATCACATTCGATCGCGGAGGTCTTCCGGCTTTCCGCACCGCCGATCAGTGAGGCATCGACCAGTGAGTGCCGCGACAACTTCGACCGCTCCCGAATCGGGAACAGGTGTTTTCAGCAAGACCCGGGCCCGGATCAGCGCCCGCACCCTACGTACGGATCGATGGTGGCTACCGCCCCTGATCACCGTGATCGGGCTCGGCGCCTTCGTCGTCTACGCGACCGTCAGATCGTTCGTGCGCACCGCGTACTGGGTGCCCGACTATCACTACCTGACGCCGTTCTACTCACCCTGCCTGAGTACGTCGTGTGTGGAGGGTGCCAGCCATTTCGGCACGCCGTTCGGCGATCTCCCGATGTTCATTCCGCTCGGGTTCCTGGTGCTGCCGTTCCTGCTCGGGTTCCGGCTGACCTGCTACTACTACCGCAAGGCCTACTACCGCTCGGTGTGGTTCTCCCCGCCGGCCTGTGCCGTGGCCGAACCCCACACGAAGTACACCGGGGAGACCCGGCTGCCGCTGATCATCCAGAACGCGCACCGCTATTTCTTCTATGCCGCGGTGATCATCTCGGTGATCAACACCTACGACGCGATCGGCGCCTTCCACGGCAAATCCGGTGGTTTCGGGATGGGCCTGGGCAGCTTGATCCTCACGGGGAACGTGATCCTGCTGTGGGCCTACACCCTGTCCTGCCACTCCTGCCGGCATATCGCGGGCGGACGGTTGAAGCATTTCTCCGCCCACCCCGTGCGCTACTGGTTCTGGACCCAGATCTCCAAGCTCAACACCAGGCATATGCAGCTGGCCTGGATCACGCTCGGCACCCTCGTACTCACCGACTTCTACGTGATGCTGGTGGCGAGCGGCACGATTTCTGATCTTCGCATCATCGACTGAGGAGTTTGGACGGCTATGCCCGAAGTGGAACGGCACACCTACGACGTGGTCGTGATCGGTGCCGGAGGTGCCGGACTACGCGCTGTGATCGAGGCCCGCGAACACGGCCTTTCGGTGGCGGTCGTATGCAAATCGCTGTTCGGTAAAGCACATACCGTGATGGCCGAGGGCGGCTGCGCCGCGGCCATGGGAAACGCCAACGAGAAGGACAGCTGGCAAACCCATTTCCGCGACACCATGCGCGGCGGGAAGTTCCTGAACAACTGGCGGATGGCCGAACTACATGCGCTGGAAGCCCCGGATCGCGTCTGGGAGCTGGAAACCTATGGCGCCCTGTTCGACCGGACCGCCGACGGCCGGATCAGTCAGCGCAACTTCGGTGGCCACACCTATCCACGGCTGGCCCATGTCGGCGACCGGACGGGTCTCGAACTGATCCGCACCATGCAGCAGAAGATCGTTTCGCTGCAGCAGGAGGATTATGCCGAAACCGGTGACTACGAGGCGCGGATCAAGGTCTTTGCCGAATGCACCATCACCGATCTGCTGAAGGACGGCGACCGGATCAGCGGCGCTTTCGGCTACTGGCGTGAATCCGGGCGTTTCATCCTGTTCGAAACCCCGGCGGTGGTACTGGCCACGGGCGGTATCGGCAAGTCCTACAAAGTCACCTCGAACTCCTGGGAATACACCGGTGACGGGCATGCGCTGGCCCTGCGCGCCGGTGCGCGGCTGATCAATATGGAGTTCCTGCAGTTCCATCCCACCGGGATGGTCTGGCCCCCCAGTGTTAAGGGCATCCTGGTCACCGAGGGGGTGCGCGGGGACGGCGGGGTGTTGAAGAACACCGAGGGCAAACGGTTCATGTTCGACTACATTCCCGCGGTCTTCAAAGGCCAGTACGCCGAAACCGAGGAAGAGGCCGACCAGTGGTTGCGCGATAACGATTCGGCCCGCCGCACCCCTGATCTGCTCCCCCGCGACGAAGTGGCGCGGGCGATCAACGAGGAGGTGAAAGCCGGCCGGGGCACCCCGCACGGCGGTGTCTACCTCGATATCGCCTCCCGGCTGACCCCCGAGGAGATCACCCGCCGGCTGCCGTCCATGCACCACCAGTTCAAGGAACTGGCGGATGTGGACATCACGAAGGAACCCATGGAGGTAGGCCCGACCTGCCATTACGTCATGGGCGGTATCGAGGTCGACCCGGATACCGGAGCGGCGCACGTACCGGGTCTGTTCGCCGCCGGAGAATGCTCCGGGGGAATGCACGGCTCGAACCGGCTCGGCGGCAACTCGCTGTCGGATCTGCTGGTGTTCGGCCGCCGGGCAGGGCTCGGCGCGGCCGAATACGTCCGGCAGCTGCCCGCCCGGCCGGCGATATCGGAGACCGATATCGCGGCCGCCGCGGATATCGCGCTCGCCCCGTTCGATCCGCCGGAAGGCGGTTCGGGCGAGAACCCCTACACCTTGCACACCGATATGCAGCAGACCATGAACGATCTGGTCGGCATCATCCGCAAGGAGCAGGAGGTCCGCGAGGCGATCGACCGGCTCGACGGGCTGCGCGAGCGGTTCGCCCACGTCACCATCGAAGGGCACCGGCAGTTCAATCCGGGCTGGCATCTCGCCCTCGATATGCGCAATATGCTGCTGGTCAGCCGATGCGTGGCAGAAGCCGCGCTCCTGCGCACCGAGAGCCGCGGCGGCCATACCCGCGACGACTATCCGGGCATGGACCCACAGTGGCGCAACAAACTGCTGGTCTGCGCGATCGACGGCGAATCGGCCGTAACCGGTGTCCCCGACATCTCGGTGACCGAACGCGAACAAACGCCGATGCGGCCCGAACTGCTGGCCCTGTTCGATCTCGGGGAGCTGGAGAAGTACTACGCCCCGGACGAACTCGCCGGACATCCGGCGGCCCAGGCCGGTTCGGCCGCACCGGGCCGCGAAACGAAGACCGAGGAGGCGTGAGGCGATGAGTTACGACGCCCAGTTCCGCGTATGGCGCGGCGATTCCGAGACCGGGGAGCTCCAGGATTACACGGTGCCGGTGAACGAGGGCGAGGTGGTTCTCGACATCATTCATCGACTGCAGGCGACACAGACGCCCGATCTAGCTGTCCGGTGGAACTGTAAGGCCGGGAAATGTGGGTCGTGTTCGGCCGAAGTGAACGGCCGGCCACGCCTGCTGTGCATGACCCGGATGTCCACCTTCACACCCGAAGACGTCGTCACTGTGACACCGCTGCGGACCTTCCCGGTGATCCGCGATCTGGTGACCGATGTGTCCTACAACTACGAAAAGGCGCGGGAGATCCCGTCTTTCACGCCGCCGGCGGATCTGAAACCGGGCGAGTACCGGATGCAGCAGGTGGATATCGCGCGGTCACAGGAATTCCGCAAATGCATCGAATGCTTCCTCTGCCAGAACACCTGCCATGTGGTCCGTGACCACGACGAGAACAAGGAATCGTTCGCCGGGCCGCGGTATCTGATGCGGATCGCGGAGCTGGAGATGCATCCGCTCGATGTGGCCGACCGCCGCGACGAGGCGCAGGAGCAGCACGGTCTGGGCTACTGCAACATCACCAAATGCTGCACCGAGGTGTGCCCGGAGCACATCAAGATCACCGACAATGCGTTGATTCCGATGAAGGAACGGGTCGCCGATCGCAAGTACGACCCGATCGTCTGGCTCGGCAACAAACTGTTCCGCCGCTGAGCAGATACGCGGCGACAGCGTTCACGGCCGAACGGGTGTGGTCACAGCATCGTGACCACACCCGTGGCCACCAAAGCCACGAGCACACCGACGAACAGTGCCGATAGCACCGATCCGGTGAGTACGAACACCCCCACCGCGGCCGCCGCGAAGAGCAGCCCGACGATCAGCCACGCCACACCGTCGCTGGGCCCCAACTTGCGCAGCCGAGGATGGGAATTCTTGATCCCTCGGTCCACATATCGTTGTCTACCCGTTATACGACCTGGTAAACCCGCCGTGACCGGGTTGTAGCGGACGATCGCAGGGGGCGGGCCGGATCACGGACGATCGAATTCGCCATCCCGTACGCCGGCCGTGAAGGCCGCCCACTCACCCGGGGTGAAGACCAGCACCGGACCGTCGGGATTCTTTCCGTCCCGCATCCCCACATGACCGTCGGCGAGCATCGCGATCTCGACACTGTGCGAGCCGGGCGCACCGTCCGGGGGGCTGCTCAGCCATTCGGCGCCGGAAAGATCCACCTTCGTACCGTTGTCGACGCTCATTCGGGTTCTCCTCCATCAGCCGCAATATGTTCCGTCGAGGGGCGGCGCCGCCCACGCCGGCACCGAGCGCGATGCTACGCGCACGGGCGGCCACACCGGGCCGGATACCGGTGGTGTACCGGTGCAATGCGAATTCGATGCGTGCAAAACCACCGAAAATCACCCGTTCCGGACGCTTCTCGGCCTATGGTGAGCTGTTGGTCGTATGTGCACACCCGGAAACCCACCGCGGACAACAGGATCGCCGCGGGTTGACAAGGAGGTCGTGTGTGATGCGGTTGAATCTGAGTACCCAGATCCCGACCCTGCTCGACTGCGGGGACGATCCGGGAGACATGACCGCCGAACAAGCTCATTCGGCAATGCAACTGCACCTGGACTGCACCGTAGATATGTGCCGGGTACGCCGCCGGGCCCGGGCGACACTCGTGGATTCCGGCCGCTGCGTACTGGACAACCGCGCACTCCAATAGGTCGCCGCAGCCCGCGACGCCGCCCTCGCCGAGGCCCAACCCCGCGCCGCCGGAGGCGGCGCCATAAACACAGCTCAGCGTCGGCTGTGGTCGGTGACCGGAGCGCGTGGGCCGAATCGCGGTTTCCGGGCCTGACCGCTGACCTCCAGTAACCGGATCGTCCGGTAGCGATGCGGACGCACCGGCTCGAGGAAATCGACCATCTCGGCATCGTCGATATCCCGGCCGAGCAGGGTCCAGCCCACCACCGATGCCAGGTGGTAGTCGCCCACCGACAGGGCGTCGGCGTCACCGAACGCACGCTGTGCGGTTTCCGCGGCTGTCCATTCCCCTATACCCGGGATGGTCCGCAATTTGCGGGCGGCTTCCGCCGGCGGGAGTGCCGCCGTACGCTCCAGCGAATCGGCCACCCGTGCGGCCCGCACGATGGTCTGCCAGCGCTGCGGCCCCACATTGGCCCGGTGATAGCTCCACGAGGGTATGCGCGCCCAGGTCGCGGCGTCCGGCGGAACCCGCATCCCCTCCGGTGCGGGGCCGGGGGCCGGCTCACCGAAACGATGCACCAGGGCCCGCCACGCGGCATGCGACGACACGATGGTGACCTTCTGCTCCAGGATCGCCGGAACGAGAGCCTCGAACACCCGCCCGGTGCGCAGCATGCGCAAACCCGGATTCCGCTGATGAGCGGCGGCGATCGTGGGATGGACGGGCACGAAATCGTCCACGTTCTCGTCCAGGCAGAACATCGACTCGAGCTGGTCCAGAAATTCCGCGGCGCCCGCGCCCCAGGCATCCGCCGTGATGGTGTGGGGTGCGGTCTGGGTCAGCCGGTAGGTCACGGGGCCGGTCGGCATCCGCGATACCCGCCAGTGCGCACCGTCACTGTCGATCTGATGACAGGGGTCGGCGGGCCCGCGGCGTAGCGGCGCCAGGGTGTGCGCGAGGTGGATGGGCCCACCGGCGGTCAGCACGCGGGTGGTTCGCGCGGACTCGGCCGGGGATCCTGTGGATCGAGGAGGCACCCCGCCATTGTGCCCGCAAAACAGAGAACACCGTGCCCGCCGAAACGAGAACCCGGTCGTTTCCTTCCGCGGTAACGGTGGTGGTTTGCGAGACGATATGACCCGAGTTGAGCAAATATGTGGCTGCCGCCACGATTGGAGGGTTTCATGATCACCGAGGCACTCAATTGGCTGCTCGATCTATGGGGCAGCGTCTTCGCCGGTAGTTCCGGTTACGAAATCCAGCCGGGCACTCTGCCGTCCGGAAGCTGATCTCCGACAGTGGGTGGCCGGGCCCGCTACCCGGTCACCCACACACTCGGCCCAGCGCATCGATACCGTGAAATCACCAGTGGTCCAAAAGGATTTGTGCAAGATGCCGACCGCGGCCTGCAGCCAGCTGAGCGGCCTGTGTACGACATGAGAAGCCGTCGGCCACGAACACGGCGTCAGCGGGTGCGCTTGCCAGTGCCGGTAGCAATCCGTTTCCGGCCACCGATACCGAAATTTCGTAGTGGCCCTGCTGCATTCCGAAGTTACCGGCAAGTCCGCAGCAGCCTGCGATTTCGGTCACATCCAGACCCATCTGGGCAAATATCTGGCGATCCGGTTCGAAGCCCAGCACGGAATAGTGATGACAGTGCGGTTGCACCACGATCGTCCGCTCGGGGCGGCTGGGTGGAGACCAGTCCGGTTGCGCCAGCAAGAACTCGGCCAGGGTTCGCACGGCGGCAGCGACCGGGCGGGCGCGGGCGTCGTCGGGGAGCAGCTCCGGTAGGTCGGCGCGCAGCGCGGCCGTGCACGACGGTTCGAGGCCGATCACGAGACCGCCCCCGCCGACATGGGCGTCGAGCTGGTCGAGGGTCCGCCGTAGCCGGGCCCGTGCCCCGTCCAGTTGCCCGGTGCTGATCCAGGTCAGCCCGCAGCACACCTGCCGCTCGGGTAGTACGACCCGATACCCCAGCGAGTTCAGCAGGGTTACGGCGGCCTGCGCGATCTGGGGGTCGAATGCATTGGTGAAGGTATCGACCCAGAGCATCACGGTCCCCGCTTCCGGGGCTCGCACCTGCTGTTGCGACGATCCCTTTCGCCATATCCGCCGGAACGGGCGAGCGGCCAGCTCCGGCGCCGCACGCCGCGGATCGGCGCCCGCCGCGCGCAGACCCCAGCGGCGCAACGGCCCCACCCGGCCCCCGGCGTTCACCAGACGCGGTAGGCGAGTCGCTCCGGCGAGCCAGCGCGGGAGCATGCCCAGCGAGTAGTGGTCGCGCGGGCGGAGACGGCGCCGGTAGCGGCGGTACAGGGTCTCGGATTTGTAGGTCGCCATATCGACGCCGGCCGGGCAGTCGGAACCGCAGGCCCGGCAGGACAGGCACAGGTCCAGAGATTCGGCCACCGCAGGCGCGGACCAGTCCAGTTCGCCCCGGACCACCTCCTGCAGCACACGGGCTCGCCCCCGGGTGGTGTCCTTCTCGTCGGCCGTCGCCAGATAGGACGGGCACATGAAGCCGCCGGCAGCGCCCGTATCGGCCCGGCATTTGCCCACCCCCACACAGCGATGCACCGCGGTGGACAGGTCACCACCGTCGCGGTCGAACGCGAAACCACCGGCCGATACCACCGGGCCCAGCCCGCGCAGCCGGAGATCGGCGTCCAGCGGCCGGGGCTGTACCAGCACTCCCGGATTGAGGACACCCGCCGGATCGAACAGCGCCTTGAAACCGGCGAAAACGGCGCGGACCTCGGGCGAGTACATGATCTCCAGCAGTTCCGAACGGGCCCGGCCGTCGCCGTGCTCACCGCTCAGCGAACCGCCGTGACGCACGACCAGATGTGCCGCATCGGTCAGGAAAGCACGGAAGCGGGCGGGCGCGCCGGCGATGGGCAGATCCAGCCGCACATGCATACAACCGTCGCCGATATGCCCGTAGAGCAAACCGTCGACCTTGTGCTCCCGCGTCAGCTCCTCGAAATCCCGCAGGTAGGCGCCGAGGCGAGCAGGTGGCACGGCGGCATCTTCCCAACCGGGCCAGGCGGGCTGCCCGTCGCGGGTACGCCCGGCCAGACCGGCGCCGTCGGCGCGGATCCGCCACAGCGCCGCGGCCGCGCCGGGGTCGTCGATGATACGGCTGTCGAGGGCACCGGCCGCCCGGCACAACAAATCGGCCGCTGCTCGGGCGGCCATCCGGCTCTCGCCCGCCAATTCGACGAACAACCAGCCCTGGCCGCGCGGGAGGTCCGGTACGCGCCGGCCGTGGGCACGCACCATATCGACCAGGCGCGCATCGATACCCTCCACCGCCACCGGCCCCACCGAGACCACCGCGGCGATATCGTCGGCCGCGGTCGCCAGGCCCTCGTAACCGAGCACCACGAGCAGGGTCGCGGCGGGTATCGGCACCAATTCGACTTCGGCTTCCAGCAGCACACCGCAGGTGCCCTCGGTGCCGACGAAGGCACCGGCGACCGAACTACCCCGCTCCGGAAGCAGATACTCCAGGCCGTAACCGGAGGCCTGGCGGTCGAAGCGGCCGAGATCGGTGCGCAGAACCGCGAGCGAAGCGGCGGTGAATTCGGGTAATCCGGGGACGGCGCCCAATTCGCCGGCAAGCCTGCGCTCGGTGCCGGTGCCGTCGAGAATCCGCAGTTCGCGAACCTGATCAGAGGTCCGCCCCCAGGCGATGGCATGCGGTCCGCAGGCGTTGTTGCCGATCATCCCGCCGAGGGTGCAGCGATCCTGTGTGGACGGATCCGGACCGAACCGCAACCCGTGCGCACGGGCCCGGCGCTGCAGATCGGCCAGCACCACGCCGGGCTGCACCCGTGCGGTGCGGCGTTGCAGATCGATCCCGGCGATACCGTTCATGTACCTGCTGAAATCACAGACGATTCCGGACCCCACCGCATTACCGGCCACGGAAGTACCGCCGCCGCGCGAGGTGAAGGGCACACCTTCGGAGCGGGCGATTTCCAGCGCCGCCGCCACATCGGCGTCCTCGCGCGGGAACACGACGACCTCCGGCAGCACCCGGTAGTTCGATGCATCCGAGGAGTACTCCACCCGGCGGCGATGAGAGGTATCCACCGCCTCTGCACCGATCCGGGCACGCAGCTCCCGCGCGAGCGCATCCCGCCGCCTGTCGTGGTCGGTCACGACGACCAGCCTAGGCGCACCTCCGGTTCCGTTCCGGTCTCGCGCGTCGATATTCCGGCCCCGAACCTGCCCTGCGCGGACGTCACGTCGGTGCCGGAAACCCGGTCCGGACCGGTCGCGAACCCACGTCCGTTCCGGGCGTCGTGCAGACGCGAGAGCACATCTCGGGGTTCCGGCCGGCGCAGGCGTCGGCAGCCAACCCGGGCCGCATGACAGCTCGAGCCGAGCCCGGCGTTCCCCGGATTCCCCGGCGCCTCGCTCGCGGTTCCGCGTTCGGTCCGAGTCGGCTCGACCGCCGGACTCGGGCTACGGGTTCGGGCGTACCTGGCCAGGAGCGAGACACGCCGGTCGGGCCGAGCGCCCGGTATGTCCCGACTGCAGGCACGATGCGGATCAGGAGTCGCCGAGATTGCGTTCTACGGAACGCACGGTGCCCTGGGCGAGTGCGCACTGCACGGGGTCGGAACCATCCGATTCGGCGGTGATCACGCAGTTCACCACGGCCTGGCGCCGGGTGGACCCGGTGACCGTGGCGACGGCGCACAGGCGTTCGCCGCGGGCGGGACGCAGGTAGGTGACCGAGAAACCGCCGGTGAGCACATTCGCGCCGAGTACGGTTCCGGCGGCGAAGGTGATCGCGTTATCGGCCAGGTAGGACAGCACGCCGCCGTGGACATAACCGAACTGCTGGCCGAGTTCCGGGCGGATCGGCACGATCAGGGTCGCGGAACCGGTTTCGAAGGCGGCGAGCTCGGTGCCGACCAGATTCGCGAACGGCTGGGCGGCCAGCACTTTCGCGGCCAGGTCGAAATCGAGGGGGGCTGGATCGGACATTTTCGCCTTTCGGTCGGTGAGCGAGGGCGCCGCGATGGGTCTGCGAACGCGCCACGCAGTGGAGCCGCGCCCGGTGCCAGGCGGTGTGACCCCAGTCTGCCGCCCCGCTCCGCGGTGATATCCCCCGGTTGTCACCCGGTAGGAGTAAGACTGCATACGTGGCCAGATGGCTGTTGCATGTCGACCTCGACCAATTCCAGGCCGCGGTGGAATTCCGGCGGCATCCCGAACTGCGCGGGCTGCCGGTGATCGTGGGCGGGAACGGGGACCCCGAGGAACCCCGCAAGGTTGTGACCTGCGCTTCGTACCCGGCTCGGGCCTACGGGATCCGGGCCGGGATGCCGCTGCGGACGGCAGCGCGCAAATGTCCCGAAGGGGTTTTCCTGCCCCTTGACCCGACCGGCTACGACGAGGCTTCCGAGCAGGTCATGGCGCTGCTGCGTACCTTCACCGATCAGGTGGAGGTGTGGGGCTGGGACGAGGCGTTCGTGGCGGCCGAGACCGATACCCCGGAGAGCCTGGCGGCCGCGATCCGCGCCGGGGTCGCCGGACTCGGCCTGACCTGCGCGGTGGGTATCGGGGACAACAAGCTCACCGCCAAACTGGCCACCGGGTTCGCGAAATCCGTCGGTAAATCTGCCGATACGCCGGCCGAGCAACCGGGCGCCCACACGGGCGTGTTCCGATTGACGGCAGCGAACTGGTCGCAGGTGATGGCGCACCGGCCGACGAACGCGCTGTGGGGAATCGGCACCCGGATCGCGGCCCGCCTGGCCGAGTTGGATATCCACACGATCGGCGATCTGATGGCGGCGGACCGCTCCGTGCTGGCCGCCGAGTTCGGGCCGACCAACGGCCCGTATCTGTGGGTCATGGGGCGTGGGGCCGGTGATACCGAGGTGGTGACCAAACCGCCGCCACCGGTGGGCCGCAGCAAATCGGAGACCTTCCCGCGCGACCTCACCGAGCGTGACGAGATCCGCGAGCAGGTCGCCCGGCTGGCGGCGGAGGTCACCGCGGAGATCGCCGCGGCGGGCCGGGTCGCGGTCCGGGTGGCGGTCACGGTGCGGACCAGCACTTTCTATACCCGCAGTAAACAGTCGAAACTGGCCGAAGCCACGACGGATGTTCCCACCATCGTCGATACCGCGTTACGCATTCTGGACCGGTTTCCGCTGGACCGCCCGATCCGGCTGCTCGGTGTCCGGCTCGAACTGGCACCCGTCCCCGGCCCGGCGGCTTGACCTAAATAAAGGTTGAGCTTTTAGTGTCGGTGCACTGGAGTTGAATCGACTCCGGAGCGGAAGGACATGTCGGATGAGCATGGAATCGGTTGCCTGGGATCAGATGTACCGGCGGATGCACGCCCCCGAGGAACAGCGGGCGTTCAGTCTCGCCACGGCCCGGCGAATCCTGGGGTTTGCGCGGTCGCACCGGCGCCGGATGGCCGCGTTCCTGGTATTGAGCGTCGTGGCGGCAGTACTGGCAGTGGCCACACCGCTGCTGGCGGGACGAGTGGTCGACGAGATCATCGACGGCTCCGCCGCCCGGACGGTGATCGCGCTGGCGCTCGGCATCGCGGGTCTCGCCGTTCTCGATGCCGGGTTGGGCCTGGCGATCCGGTGGCTGTCGGCCCGTATCGGGGAGGGGCTGATCCTGGACCTGCGCACCGCTGTGTTCGATCACGTGCAGCGCATGCCGATCGCATTCTTCACCCGGACCCGGACGGGCGCGCTGGTCAGCCGCCTGAACAACGATGTGATCGGTGCCCAGCGCGCCTTCAGCGACACCCTCTCCGGAGTGGTCGCCAATCTCGTGACCGTCATCCTCACCCTGGTGGTGATGCTCCAGCTGTCGTGGCAGATCACCCTGCTCGCCCTGCTGTTGCTACCTGTCTTCGTGATACCTGCCCGGCGGATGGGGGACCGTCTGGCCGATATCCAGCGCGAAGCCGCCGGCCTGAACGCGGCCATGAGCACCCAGATGACCGAACGTTTCTCGGCACCGGGTGCAACCCTGGTGAAACTCTTCGGCCGGCCGGATCAGGAATCCGGCGAATTCGCGCTGCGCGCGCGGCGGGTACGCGATATCGGGGTCCGCACCGCCATGCTGCAAACCGTGTTCGTCACGGCGTTGACACTGGTCTCCGCGCTCGCGGTGGCACTGGTGTACGGCCTGGGTGGTTGGTACGCGCTGCGCGGGCAGCTCGACGCCGGGGCGGTCGTCGCCCTGTCGCTGCTGCTGACCAGGCTGTATTCGCCGCTCACCGCGCTCGCCAGCGCCCGGATGGAGGTCATGTCGGCGCTGGTCAGTTTCGAGCGCGTTTTCGAGGTCCTCGATCTGAAACCGCTGATCGAGGATGCGCCGGATGCGCGGCCCGTGCCGGCCGGCGGCATCGCGGTGGAGTTCGACGATGTGCGCTTCGGTTACCCCGCAGCGGACAAGGTCTCGTTGGCTTCGCTCGAGGAGGTCGCGACCCTGGACACCCGGGGTGGCGAGGAGGTGCTGCACGGGATCAGCCTGCGCGCGGAACCCGGCGAACTCATCGCCCTGGTGGGTTCCTCCGGCGCCGGTAAATCGACCATCGCCCAGCTGGTTTCGCGGCTCTACGATGTCGATTCCGGTTCGGTACGGCTGGGCGGCACCGATGTCCGCGAGTTGAGCACCGCCTCCATCCGGGAAACGGTGGGCCTGGTAACCCAGGACGGGCACCTGTTCCACGACACCATCCGGGCCAACCTGCTGCTGGCCGCCCCCGGTGCGGATGAGGAGCAGCTGTGGGATGCGCTGAGCCGCGCCCGGTTACGCGATCTGATCGCCTCACTTCCCGACGGTCTGGACACCGTGGTCGGCGAACGCGGCTATCGGCTCTCCGGCGGCGAACGCCAGCGCCTCACCATTGCCCGGCTGCTGCTCAAACAGCCGCGGGTAGTGATCCTCGACGAAGCCACCGCCTCCTTGGACTCGACATCCGAAGCGGCGGTACAGGCAGCGCTGAACGAGGCATTGCAGGACCGCACCGCGCTGGTGATCGCCCATCGTCTCTCCACCGTGCGCGCCGCGGACCAGATCCTGGTGGTGGAAGCGGGGCAGATCGTGGAACGCGGAACCCATCCGGAACTGCTCGCGGCGAACGGCCGCTACGCCGAGCTCTACCGCACCCAGTTCGCCGGCGCACCGGAACCGGCCGCAGCCTGAAACCACAACCGGATGCCGCATACAAAGGCCGCCGAGAGCCCGGAACCGTCCCGGCCCCTCGGCGGCCGCGTGCACGCCCGATCTCCGCTGGTCGACTCGCCGACATTTCCGTCGCCGCTCCTGCACTCGGCTGCCGGTCTGGAGCACTTCCCTGGCGGCAATCGGCGGTCAGGCTTTGTGCAGCAGTAGGCCTGGCCGATACTGGCGGGGCCTACCGAGGAGTTCCTGTAGTAACCGCCGAAACAACGGATATGGCGTAGCTACTGTTCAGCGGCGGTGTCCGGCTTCCGGGCCCAGGCAGCTCGCGCATCGCCTGCGGGAACGGTTCGAGGTAGCGGCGCAGGTTCTCGGCCGACCGGCTCGCGGGTAGCGTCGCCGCTTGTGACTTCGACTCTACGTACCCGGCGTCTTGTTCTCGAACGGTACGTCCCGGAGGACGAGGAAGGCTTCGTCGCTTTGTTTCAGGACACGAGGGTGTCTCGATGGATGGGTGACGGCCCGTCTTCCGAAGCGGCCGACCGGGCCTTGTTCGGGCGGATCTTCACCAAGGTTTATGCGGACGATCTGTTCGACGTCTGGGCCGTTCGCCGGGACGGACACCTGGTCGGGCATGCCGAGATCAAGGCGACCGAGGTGGTCAAGGGCTACGAGATCATTTACGCTTTGACCCCACAGGTGTGGGGATGCGGTTTGGGTGTCGAGTTGGCAGAAGCGCTCGTCGCCTACGGTTTCCACACCCTGGGACTGACCGAGGTGCACGCCACCGTGGCCGCACCGAACAAGGTTTCGCTGCATGTTCTGAGCAAAGTCGGTTTCGAGCATATCCGGGATATCACCGAAACCGATGGCAGTACCACCCTGCTATTGACGCGGTTCCTCGATCGCGCGACTGCTCGGGGTCTCGCGAACCACGCTGTATGAATACGTTCCGGGGTTGAGCAGCAAGCAGTAGTGATCGATATTCCGCACGCGCACAACGGTTTTGCATCGAGCGCTCAGTTCTGGGTGTCGCGAACCGCGGCGACGGCCTCGATCTCGACGAGCTGGTCGTCGTAGCCGAGTACGGTGACACCGAGCAGCGTGCTCGGCACGTCGTGTGCCCCGAAGGCGTCCCGTACGACCTCCCAGGCAGCGACGAGATCTGCTTGCACTGTCGACGCTACGAGAACGCGGGTGCTGATCACATCCTCGAGCGAGGCACCTGCCTCATCGAGAGCGATACGCATGTTCTCTACCGCTTTGGCGGCCTGGCCGGCGTAGTCACCGATCGCCGCGGTGGTGCCGTCGGCGTTCAGGGGGCAGGCGCCGGCGAGGAAGATCAAGCGTGAATCGGCGGGGGCTGTGGCGGCGTAGGCGTATTCGGCCACATCGGACAACGCGGCCGATCGGATCAGGGTTACTGCCTGCGGCATGACGTCGCACAACCTTTCGTGAAGTAGCTGGTGATCACCGACCAATGTATAGGCATCCCGCGAAACCCGAACCGCGCTCGACGGGCTGCGCGGGCAGGCGAGCTTCGCGCTGCAACGGCCCCGGTTCACGACGCCGGACGATGTCGCAGTGCATGAACTGTCACTGTGGGCCGACCGTCGGCGGGCGGGGCCGGCAGCGAGCCATCGTGCTGGTCCGTGTGTCGGGAACTGCGGCAGTACGGCGCTCATTCGACCCGGAAAGTTCGGGTATGCCAACCGCTCGCGCCGTCGGGTACCGGATCGGCCCGCTGTTCGGTCTGCACGCGGCCTTCACCGTCGGTGGCGCGTACCCGGAGCGTGTGGTCGCCGGGGACCGCGTCCCAGCGCCAGGTCCACTGCCGCCAGGTGTCCGAGGAGTATTCCGGCGCTAGTTCGGCGGGCTGCCACGGGCCGTTGTCGACCTGCACTTCGACCGCGGCGATACCGCGCTGCTGGGCCCAGGCCACACCCGCGACAACGGCCGGCCCGGGGGCGATCTCGGCGAACGGGGCGGGTACGTCGATTCGTGAGGCGGTTTTTATCGGGCCGCGCGCCGACCAGCCGCGCCGGGTCCAATATGCCTGGGCCCTGTCGAATCTGGTGACCTCCAGGTCGACCACCCATTTGGTCGCGCTCACGTAGCCGTAGAGCCCGGGGACCACCAGCCGGGCGGGATAACCGTGCTCGACCGGTAGCGGTGCGCCGTTCATCCCGACGGCAAGCAGCGCGTCGCGACCGTCAGTGAGGGCCGCCACCGGTGTTCCGGCAGTGAATCCGTCGGCGCTGGTGGACAGCACCATATCCGCGTCGGGACGAACGCCCGCCTCGGCGAGCAGGTCGGCCAGCGGGTATCCGATCCAGCGAGCGTTACCGGCCAGATCACCGCCTACCTCGTTGGAGACGCAGGTCAAGGTGATCATCTTTTCCACGGCGGGCCGGCGGCGCAGCTCCTCCATGGTCAGTTCGATCTCGCGGTCCACCATGCCGTGGATGCGCAGCCGCCAGTCCTCACTGGTCACCGCCGGAATTCGCAGGGCGGTGTCGATCCGGTAGAACGTGTCGTTGGGCGTGACGAATTCGGTGAGTCCGCGGACCGGCGGATCGGTGCCCGGTGGCGGCGGGGCCGCCGCGGTTACCGGACGCGGCAACACGAAACGCTCCAGATCGGCGGTTACGGCCCGCATCTGCTCACCGATCCAGCGTCCGGCGGCCGCGCTCCCGGCCGCTACCGCGGCGGCACCGGCGACCAGCACCAGGAACCGGCGCCGGGACGGGTCCTCAGCGGATATCTCGTCCGCGGGCTTCGGGTCCGGTGCACGCGTGATCAGGAAGCGCAGTGTGACAATCCCCGCCGCGATCCCGAGCAGGATCGGGATCGCGAAAACC
>NZ_BAFV01000073.1 GCF_000308515.1 Nocardia carnea NBRC 14403
CTCAGGCGGTCAATCAGGCCCGGCACGCCCCGGCAGCCAGCCCGGTTCACCGCGACCCGGGAGCCCGTCGGGCCCGCCCGGCCCGGCAACCAGCCCGGAGCCGGCCGGCCGGCGAATCAACCCCGCCCCGACCAGCCCGGAAACCAGGCAGGGCAGCAGACCCCGCCGGGTAGTGGTGCGCCCGGCCGCCCGAACGCCGGACCGCAGCCGGGTCGATCCGGATTCGCGACGCCGACGCTGCGTGGGCTGTTCGCCTCCGAACCGGTCGAGGACGCCGAGAGCCGCGAGGTATCCGGCCGCACGGTCTACCCGACCGCCGCGGACGCCCCGCCGCTGCCGCCGACACCGCAGCAGGCGCGGATAAACAACGATCCGGCAGCACCGCGGCAGGACAACTCCCTGCGGCTACCCGGCGTATCCGGCCGGCCCCCGGCGCCGCCGCGCCCGGCCGGTCCACAGCCGTCCGGTGGCAGGCCCGGCCCCGAGCCCGGTCGGCCGCCGGCCCCGCCGCGCCCGGTTCAGAACCAGCGGCAGCCCGGTTACCCGGACTCGGGTTCCGCACCCGATCAAGGCTCGCAACCGCGGCCGATGCCCCGCGTTTCCAACCCCGGCAGTGGATCTCCGGCCGCGCCGCAGTCGGGCCTGCCGGACCTGCCGCGCCGCGTACCGCGTGGCCTGCCACCGGAAATGCCCGCGCAGTCCCGTAATCCGGAACCGCCGGCGCGACCTGCCCCGCCGGCCCGGCCGCGACCCGACAGCTTGGCCGAGCAATCCGCCGGATCGGCGGGCCCACAACAGGAACCGGACCCCCGGGAACGCAACAGCATCGAATCCTGGATGGCAGGTCTGCGATCGGCGCGCCGGCAGCAGGCCGGGACGCCGGCTACCGCCGATGAGACGGGCCGGCACCACGGTGAAGGACGTTCGGTCAGCGTGAACGAATTGCTGCGCCGCCGCGAGGATCCCGAGTAGCGCTGCTGTTCGTGGGGTTATCGTGCTCTGGGCGAGGCTCGTGCACGTCGGTTGCACACCCGTGGCGTCCGCTGTCTCGGGTGCTGGTCGGCATTGCGGCGCCCGGGCGATGACCGTGCTGCAGATCGCTCCCGGCGACCGTAGTTCCGAGACCGGCTGTTACCCCGCCGATATCGGGGCGCTACGCAGCCGGTCGAACCACCGGCTGACCGCAGCCTCGAACGCGTGCGGGATGTCGCGGCCCAGTCGGGTCGCCGAGGGCCGTTCGAGGCACCACATCGACAGGTCACGGGAGGCGCTTGGCCTACACCGGTTCGAGCGATCGGTCAGTTGTGCTGTTTGCTCCCCCCGTGAACTTGTGCCGCGGCAACACCGCGAGGCTCGCGCCACGGCAACGCCGCGAGCCTCATACCCGGTTCAGTGGCCGAGCAGGCGCCGCCAGTGCGCCATGAAGGGCTGTTTGGCGGTGACCGATCCGAACCGGACCCGGCCGTGCACCAAGAGATGTAGCGGACCGATCGGGGGACCGCTGCGTACCTTGTTGTTCACGCTGGACCCGATCAGTTCCAGCCGGTCCAGGTCGACCGTCGCCTCCTGCGGAACGATCAGGGTGAGCGAACTGGCGTAATCGTCCACTTGGATCTCCACCACCTGGGTGGTCATCACCGCCTGGGTGAAATCCAGGGTTACGCCGGAGAGCCAGCTGTTGACCCGCAATACCGGCGCGACCTGCCAGTCGCCGCGGCGGGTGACCCCCGACATCCGCGGGCGGATGATTCCGCCCTGCACGACGCCCGACAGCGGCGCCCGCGCGGTATCGCCGGGCTGCGGCAGCGGCGCGGGTTTGCCCGGGCCCGCCTGCGGCGCGCTGGGTTCGCCGATCAACCGTACGCCCGGCAGATCGACGAGCACGGAATTCAGCTCACCCCGGGTCTTGGCGGCGAGCGCGGTATCCATCCGTTCGGTGAACTCGCCCAGCGACAGCATGCCCATACCCACCGCGCGTTGCAGCAACTGTCCGACGTGTTCCCGTTCGGCATCGGAAACACGCAGGTCCCGGTTGCCGACCTGGCTACCGGGACCCGCACCGTCGAATACCGGATCGGGGCCATTCATGGTGTCGAGATTACCCAGCAGCGGCCCGGTCCCGCATCAGGGCATTCCCCGATACGGTGGGCCTTCGCTGCCGGATCAGGCCTGGTGACCTCCGGTTTCATCGGCGGCCGCCGGATCGGACGGCGGAGTTTTCCCGGGGTGCCCATCCGATGGGCCGGCGTCCCCGACGGTGGTGGGCTCCGCAGCGGTGGCGAATACCGGCTTCGGCGCCGATTCCGGTGCGGGCGGATCCAGAGGTTCAGCGTCGGCCGACCGCGGCAGGACCAGCCTGCGCTGCGCTTCGGCGAGCAGCGCGGCGATCGCGAATCGCCCTGTCCCCTCCGAACCGGCGGCCGTGGGATATTCGGGTGAATCGGGTTCGGCCGTATAGATACCCTTGCGGTCCGCGGCCAATTCCGCGATCAGTTCCTCGGGGTCCTCGGCGAGTAGTGAGCGGATCGCGGTGTTCAGCACCGCCACCAGCGGTACCGCCAGCAGACCGCCCGCGATACCGCCCAGTACCAGGCCCGCGGCGATCGCCAGCACCACCGCGAGCGGGTGGATCCGCACGGCCCGGCCGAGCAGCAGCGGTTGCAGGACATGGCCTTCCACCTGCATCACCGCGACGATGATGCCCAGCACGATCAAGGCGGTGACGAAACCTTTGGTCACCAGGGCGATGAACACCGCCACGAAACCGGCCAGGAACGCGCCGATGATCGGGATGAACGCGCTGATGAACACCAGCGAGGCCAGCGGTAGCGCCAGCGGGACCCCCAGCAGCGCCAGTCCGGCGCCGATACCGATCGCGTCCACGGCCGCGACGGCGACGGTGGCCCGCACGAAGCCCACGAGCGACCCGAAGCCGAGTTCCCCCGCGGTCCGCACCCGTTCGCGGTGCGTGCGCGGCACGATCCGGGTCACGAATTCCCAGATCTGATAACCGCTGTAGAGGAAGAAGATGAGGATGAACAGGGTGAGGAAAATCCCGGTGAGGATATGGCCGATCATCGTCGCGGTGGTCAGCGCCCCGCTGGTCAGCGTGTCCTGATTGGACTGGATGGCCCGGATCGCCGCATCGCCGGCCGTACGGATCTGGTCGTCGCTCAGATGCATGGGGCCGTTGATGAGCCAGTCCTGCACCTTGTGAATGCTGCCGGTGAATTCGTCGGACAGCTGCGGCACACCCACCACGAACTGTTCCACCACAAAGGTGACGACCCCCGCCACCAAGCCGAGCGAACCGACCAGTGCGACCAGGACCCCGAGCCCCCGCGGCACACCGCGGCGCTGCATCCAATCCACCAGCGGAGCCAGCAACGCGGCCGCCAGCAACGCGATGGCCAGCGGAATCACCACGGTATCGAGCCTCCGCACGGCCGCCGCGAGCACCGCCACCAGGGCGAAGATCACCAGCAGACGCCAGGCCCATTCGGCGGTCTGCCGCACGATCGGGTGAACGGCGTCTGCAGCAGTCGGTTTCGGCTCGGTCACCCGGCCGAGCCTAACGAGCGCAGCGGGAACAGGCCCGGCACCGGGCCGCGCCCGGCCTGCGGCGCCCAACCCGGGAGCGCCGGGTCGTCGGGGCCGGACGCTAAGTTAGTACTTGTGTCAGCGCCATTGGAAGCGGTCAAACAGACCATGCATACGCGCTGGCCGCTGTACCTCACCTCGATGTTGCTCGCGAACGCTTTCGGTGCGGTGCTGGTGTGGGCGTTCATCCAATACGGGCTGCCGGTGCCGGAGGGCGAGCAACCCGGAACCCGCCAGATCGGGCTCCTCGTACCCGCGGTGGTGTTCGTCACCGGCGGGGTACTCAGTGTGGTCGCCTCGGCGCTGATGCTGCGGCCGGTGATGCGCTGGCAGGTGCGCGGCGGACCACCCAGCCGGCAGGAACAGATGGCGACCCTGCACGCTCCGCTGCGGCAGGCGATCCTGCATCTGGCGCTGTGGATTCTCGGTGGCGCCGTCCTGGCCACCGCCATCATCTCCGAGACTCCGGCGCTGGCCGGTACGGTGATCATCACCGAATGCATGGCCGCGACCATCGTGTTCGGTTTCACCTACATGCTGGGCGAACGGATTCTGCGCCCCGTCGCCGCCGAAGCTCTCAGCGCGGGCCGTTTCGACCACACCCTCACCCCCGGCGTCGGTACCCGGATGGCGATGACCTGGGGTATGGGGACCTTCGCCCCCACCATCGCGATCGTGCTGCTGTGCGTGACCCAGATCTCGTCGGACGTCAAATTCTCGGCGCAGTCGCTGGCTGTTTCGATCCTGCTGCTGTGCGGGGTGGTGATAATGCAGGCGCTGGCGCTGTCCATGCTGACGGCGTCGAGTATCTCCGACCCGGTCCGTCAGCTCAGTCAGGCCATCGACCAGGTGCAGAACGGTTCCCGCGATGTACAGGTCGAGGTTTTCGACGGGAGCGAGATCGGGCTGCTGCAGGTCGGTTTCAACCGGATGATGGAGGAGGCCGCGAGCCGGCAGCGTCTGCAGGAACTCTTCGGCCAGCATGTCGGCGCCGAAGTGGCGCAGCGGGCCCTGGATTACGGTACCGAGCTCGGCGGGGAGACCCGGTTCGTGGCGGTGCTGTTCGTCGATATGGTCGGTTCCACCGCGACCGCCGCCGAACATCCACCGACCGAGGTGGTGAATCTGCTCAACGAATTCTTCCGCGTGGTGGTCGATGTGATCGATCGCCATCACGGATTCGTGAACAAGTTCGTCGGTGATGCCGCGCTGGCGATATTCGGTGCCCCGCTGGACCGCCCGGACGCGCCGACGGCGGCGCTGGCCGCAGCCCGGGATCTCCGCATGGCATTGCGATCGGTTCCCGGCCTCGATATCGGTATCGGAGTTTCGGCCGGGTTGGCGGTGGCGGGCAATATCGGTGCGGCCAACCGATTCGAATACACGGTGATCGGTGACCCGGTGAACGAGGCTTCACGGCTCACCGAACTCGCGAAAGATCATCCGGGCCGGACGCTGGCCTCGGGGTCGGCGCTGTATTTCGCCGAGGAGAGCGAACAGCGGAATTGGACCGCCGGCGAGGAAGTGCAGTTGCGCGGACGGCGCCGGAAGACGAGATTGTCCTGGCCGAGCGATTCCGTGGACGCAACCAGCACAGTGCCGGCCGCGGCGGCCATCGAATCGGCACCCCCCGTCGACGAGGCGGAACGCGCATAGCACGCGCTCCCGGGAGCCCCGGCTGCGGGGCCGGGCCGCAGGCCACCGGCGTCCATTAGGCTGGGCTCGTGACTGCCAACGGTGATACAGCGGATACGCCTGCTGTGTCCCGGGCAGACGAAACGCCGGAGAATCGGAAACGCTCCCGGAGATTCCGCTGGCTCAAATGGCTGGCCGTTTCCGTACTGCTGCTGTTGTTGACCGGGGAAGGGATTTATCTCTATCCCCGGCTGCATGAGTCGTGGCAGAAACTGACCGAAATCCATTGGGGCTGGGTTGCGGCGTGTATCGCATTGCAAATGCTGTCCATGTCCGGTTTCGGCCGGGTGCAGAAGCAGTTGTTGAAAGCGGGCGGCGTCGAGGTCAGGCAGCATAAATCGGTGGCCGTTGTGTACGGCGCGACGGCCATGTCGGTCACGTTGCCGGCCGGCCAGGTCTTCTCCACCGCGTTCACCTACCGCCAGACCAGGCGCTGGGGCGCCAGCCCGGTGGTCGCCTCGTGGCAGCTCGTCTTCTCCGGGGTCGTATCGGCCGCCGGACTCGCCCTGCTCGGTGTCCTGGGCACGGTGCTGGCCGGTGGGCGGATCGGCCCGGTCAACCTCATCGTGTCGGTGGCCGCCGTGGTGGCGCTGGTCTGGGCGGGTAACTACGCATCCCGCCATCCGGGCACCCTCGAAGGGGTGTTCCGGCGCGGGCTGGCCCTGGCCAACCGCCTGCGCAAACGTCCCTCGGATGCGGGACGAGAGAAGATCCGGGAGATGCTGGCCCAGGTCGAATCGGTGGATATGGGCACCCGCGACGGCGCCTGGGTCACCGGTTGGGCGGTAGTCCACCGGCTCGCCGATGTCGCCTGCCTGGGCGCCGCCTGTTATGCCATCGGCGGCGACCCCCGGTGGGCAGGTCTGCTGATCGCCTTCGCGGCCGGTAAGGCGGTGGGGTCCATCCCGTTCGCACCCGGCGGCATCGTCTACGTGGACGCGACCTTGATCTACGGGCTCACCGCGGCTGCGGGGCTGCCCGCGGCCCAGGCGGTCGCCGCCGCGTTCGTCTACCGGCTGGTGAGTTTCGTCCTGATCGCCGTCATCGGCTGGGTCGTCTTCGCCTTCCTGTTCCGCAATCGCAATGCCGAGGACGACGAATACGAGCAGGAGTTCACCCGGCGCAACGCCTGACCCCCGTGCGGACGCATCGGGGACAGGTCTGCGGACGGAGTTCGCCGGATTGCGACCCATTATGCTGCGCAGTGTGAGATGGCTGGGACCGATCGTTGTCGATGCGCTGCTGGTGGTGCTGTTCTGCGTTATCGGGCGCCGCAGCCACGACGAGGCGATACTCGCCGGTCTGCTGCGTACCGCGTGGCCGTTCGTGATCGGACTCGCGGTCGGCTGGATCGCCGCCTACCTGCTGTACCGCCGGCGCCGGGAAACCGAATCGTTCAACGGTATGCGCCTGCGGCCGACCGGCCTGGTGATCTGGTCGAGCACCCTGGTCGTCGGTATGGCGCTGCGGGTGGTCAGCGGCCAGGGCACGGCGGTCAGTTTCATCATCGTGGCGGCGTCGGTACTGGCCTTGTTCCTGCTCGGCTGGCGGGCGGCGATCCGGGCGCTCAACCAGTAACGCCGGACCTCACTCGTCGGGTTTCGCGAACGATGCGAGCATCCGCTCACCCATCCGCACGACCATATCGCCGCTGTCGACATCGGCGATATGGATGGCGAAGGCCAGATCACCCATGGTGGCGATGAGCCAGCCGTCGTCGCCGGCCTTGGCGGAATACCCGGTGACATCGCGGAACCCGCGCAAGCGCGCCATCTGCGGTGCCTTCATCCCGTCGTGCAGCACCCGGCGCGCCGCATCGGCGACCGGTCCGGGTAGCGGCCCCGTCGGGGCGTCGGTTTCGCTCGGGCGGCCCCGTTCGATCATCGGTGGCCGCAGCGTGCCGTCACCGATGGCCGCCGCCGCGATCGCCATGCCGAAGGGGCTGGCCAGCAGTGCGTCCGAACCACCGCCCTGACGGACCGGTTCGGCGTCGCCGGCGCCCACGGGTCGACCGGTGACCTCCTCCAGGCCGGGCACCCGGAAGTCCACGCCCACACCGAGTGTGGCCGCGGCTTCCACTGCCTCGGCATCGGAGACATCCTTCGCGGACTTCCCCTCGGACGCCGCGGCGACCGCCCGGAACAGTTCCATCATCCCGCCCGCCGGGTACAACCCGGTGAACGCGACCGGCCCCTGGGCGCTGGAATAGTTGTTCTGGGCCACGGCTACCACAGCCCCGGTGGACGGCTGGGTGACCACGATCGAGGCCGGTGAACCGACGCTGACCACCGCATCCTCGGCGGCGCGTTGTAGCCGCTGGTCCATGGTGCCGGCGATATCCGGGCCGGCCGGGCCTTGATGACCGGCCAATTGTTTGACGAATTCCCCGTTTTCGAACAGTTGGACCGCCCAGCCGGAATGCTTGTCCTGGCTTTCCTCGAAAACATTGGTCATGGCGTCGAGCATCGGGGAGAAGACCCGGCGATCGGAGACGATCAGCCGCGGCTCCTTTTTCATCACGACACCCGGAATCGGGGCCATCTCGGGTTCCAGGATCGCGAAATCGCCTTCGCGCAGGCTCACGGCCGTAATGGGTTCACCGCCGGACGCGGCCAGCTTTTCCCGCAGCGCCGCACCGGTGATCAGCGGGGCGACCGGTTCGATGGCACGGGACAGTGCATCGGTGGAGGCGACCTGGTCGGGCATCCGCGCGGGATCGAGCTGGATGACATTGATCGTCTGCTGGGTCATCAGTGGTTTGCCGATATTGTCCACCACGCGCGGCGCCGGTTCGGGCGTGGTCCGCACCAGCCGGACGGTGCGATCGTGCTCGAGCTGCGGCATCACCACGGCCGGATCCCAGGAGATCTTCCACCCGTCGGAGAGTTTGCGGATGGTGCCTTCCAGATTGTAGGACCAGTCCTTGCGCTCGCCGAAGCTCCAATGCACGTCCAGGTTGAAGATCCCGGTTTCGGCATCCAGTCCGATGAATTGCGTTTTCTCGTAGTCGACATGGCCGGTTTCGAGCCCGTCGAACATTTGCTCCAGAGTTGCCGATGCGGCAGACGGGTAGGAGGTCAGTTCGGCTGCCGCGGTGTGATCACCCTCGTCGAGCAGTTCGGTGAATTGGTCGACGACCGATTCGGGACCGGCCTGCTCGGTGCCGGACCCGCACGATCCCATCGCGATTGCCAGAGCCGCCACCCCCGTAAGGGCCACTGCGCCCCGGAAGCGAAAGCGGCGGGATCCCCACACATCCATGTCGCCCACTCTTCACTCTTGCCACTCCAGTAACAAGACCACCGTACCTGAAAAATGCCTGCTTGCGAGTGCCCGCAAACCCGAAACCATAGCTCGTTCCACTGTGTGTAGTTGTGGCCGTACCCAACTCGCCGCCGAACCGGCCGTGATCGTTTACCGGACCGTCGGAGGACACCCGGCTTCGCTACGCTACCGATCGATCCACGGCGCTGTGGCGTTACCCCGCAAGTCCGGTTCCACTGCAGAGATACCCCGTAACGGTAGCCCAGAACCCTCGGCGCGCGTTCGGGGTGTCGGTAGGGTTGCTGTCATGCCCGACGCCTCCTTCCCGCAAACCTCGAGCAGTCCGATCCTCGTTCTCAACGGGCCCAATCTGAATATGCTCGGTACTCGCCAGCCCGCGGTGTACGGCACGGAAACCCTCGAGGATGTAATCGAATTGTGCCGTCGGGCCGCCGCGGCGCGGGGCCGGGAGATCGCGCATTTCCAATCCAATTCCGAAGGCGAGCTGATCGACCGTATCCACGGCGCGCGCGGGACGACGTCCGGAATCGTGATCAACCCGGGCGGGTTGACCCACACCTCGGTCGCGTTGCGGGACGCATTGGTCATACCGGAGGTGCCGATCGTCGAGGTGCACATCAGCAATGTGCACGCCCGTGAAGAGTTCCGCCGGCACTCCTACATCTCACCCATCGCCGAGGCGGTGGTCGCCGGAATGGGCAGCTACGGCTATGTCGCCGCCATCGATTTCCTACTGTCCCGCGGCGCGACCACAGCCTGATCAGCGCTCGGAAGCCAACCGGAAAACCGGGAACCCCGGCGCGATTTCGGCGAGCTGCGCGTCGGTGGCGTTCTTGGTGACGCCTTCGAAGAACCGGTCGACCTCCCAGCCCCAGCGTTCCAGGTAGTGCCGCAGCAGCGGGATCTTGTCGGCATCGGCGACCTCGGCCGCGGTGAACGTCTCGGTTTTGCGACCGAGCCGCAACTCGCCCGTACCGGCGACCCGCAGATTGCGCACCCATTGGGTATGCCCGCGCGGCGCGACGAGATAGCGCTCACCGTCGGCAGCGGTCATCACATTGACCATCGTGGTCCGCCACTCGCCGGATTTGCGGCCGCGTACGGCCAGCAACCGGGAGCCGGCGATGCTGATGCCCAGTTTGGGCAGCACATTGACGATGCGGTTGAAGATCGGGTCGAAACCGGTGGGGGCGAGGTAACGGGTGGCGGCGGTCATCGAGTCCTCCTTAGCGAGCAGTGCTCTCTGTTGTGAATAACGATCGCACTTTGCGGCCACTAAGTCAAGAGCACTGCTCTCTGAAATGTCGCGCAACAAACGTCCACTGGGTGGGTTGGCGGATATCAGCACGGCGGAGGGCCGGCGGCCGGGACGGGGTGTCGGGGGATTTCGCCGAAGTAGGTCCCGTGGCGGGGTGGTTCTGAGACGGTGATGGGAGCGCCCCCAGTCGCGAGTTCGGGGGCAACGAGTGAGTGGCGGAGGAGGATGCTGTGCAGGCCGCAGTTTTCTACGGAGGCGAACCCCGGCTGGTCGTCGAGGACATCCCGGTACCGCAGCCCCGGCGGGGCGAGGTACTGCTGCGGGTGACCGCCTGCGGGGTCTGCCACACCGACCTGCATGTTCTCAGGTCCGAGGTGAAGTTCCCGGCCCCCGCAGTGCTGGGCCACGAGGTTTCCGGTGTCGTCGAACAACTCGGCGAAGGCGTGGCGAATATAGCGGTGGGCGATAACGTGGTGTGCAGCTTCATCATGCCGTGCGGGGATTGCCGGCACTGCGTGCGCGGAGCCGAGGATCTGTGCGAGAAATTCTTCGCACACAACCGGCTCAACGGCACCCTCTACGACGGTACGAGCCGACTCGCCCGCCACGACGGGACACCGCTGGCCATGTACTCGATGGGCGGACTGGCCGAATACTGTGTCGTGCCCGCCTCCGATGTCTTCGCCGTGCCCGCGGAGGTCGGCCTCGACGCGGTCTCGATCCTGGGTTGCAGCTCGTTCACCGCGCTCGGCGCGATCCACACCGCCGAACTCGGTCTCGGCGATCGGATCGCGGTGGTCGCGGCGGGCGGTGTCGGCTCCTCGATCGTGCAATTCGCGGCGGCCGCGGGGGTCGCCCAGATCATCGCCGTCGATATCAGCGACGAAAAGCTTTCCGCCGTCGCGAAACTCGGCGCAACACAGACGGTGAACTCCCGCACCGAGGACGCCGCCGCGCGCGTCCGGGAACTCACCGGCGGCCACGGTGTGGACGTGGCCTTCGAGGCGCTCGGCAGCCCCGCCACCTTCGCGACGGCGCTGGATATCCTCGACGACGGCGGCCGGGCGGTGGTAGTGGGTATCGCGCCCGCGGGCTCTACCGGCAGTATCGACCTGGCCCGGCTGGTCCGGCGCAAGCTCCAGATATTGGGCTCCTACGGCGCGAAAGCCCGCACCGATATGCCGGCCCTGTTGCGGATGGTCGCCGCGGATACGGTGCGACCGCAGGAGGTCATCACCCGCCGCTACCCCCTCGCGCAGGCCGACGAGGCGTACCAGGCGCTCGCCCGCGGGGAGATCGTCGGGCGAGCGATCATCGAAATGTCCTGACGCCAGAGGCGACTCGCCGCACCGACTACCCGATCGAGGCGAATTTTCGTGGTCGAACGAGTAGCGTCGAGCCATGCCGACGGACGTCCGCAACAACACCGCACTGGAACGCTTCGAGATCACGGTCGACGGCGAGGTAGCGGGCTATATCGAATATCAGGACACCGCCGGTGAACGGGCGTTCGTCCATACCGAGATCGACCCGCGCTTCGAAGGCCAGGGTTACGCCCGCGACCTGGTCGAAGCGGCATTGCATGCGACCGGCGCCGAAGGGCTCGGCGCGCTGCCGATGTGCCGGGTGGTCGGGCATTTCATCGAAACCCGGCCGCAGTACCTGTCGATGGTCCCGCACTGGGCCCGCGACCGGCTCGGACTGCCGCAATGACGCGCTCCGCTGCGCAGGCAGACGCAGCAGGCCGCTGGAAACGCGGTACGCACACCGCACTGTTGCGCCGACGTCTCAGAACTACCCCGCCACGGGACCTACTTCGGTAGAGATCCCCCGGCATTCCCGCCCGTCCCCTCCGCCGTACCGATACCCACCCAATAGACGTTTGCTGCGGCCCAACCCGCCCCTTTACGGATGGTCGACCCCGACGGCAGGGATATCCGGATAAGACTGCTCGGCTCGAGCGGGGAGACTGCCGACGCGACGCGGCACGCCCTCCGATCAGTACCCGGCGACCGCTCCGTCCAGCGCCAGCTGTAGATCGGTGCGGACCAGGCGGGCGATCTCGGCCGGGCGGGCCGGTAGCTCGGTGCGGGGGACGGTGAAATGGAAGCTCGCCGATTTCGCTTCTTCCTTGGTCGGCTCCACGGTGGGGTCGGCGCGCGGACCGTAACTCAGCCCGAGGCACAGCAGCGCGGGCGCGACACCCAGCTTGGCGGCCCGGAACGCGATATGCCCGATCCCGGTGCCGACCGGCTGAACCTGTGCCGGGTCCACATCGTTGCAGGTGCCCTCCGGGAAAACGGCCAGGCTGTCGCCCTCGGCCAGGCGTTCGGCGCAGATATCCATCATGCGCTGCCCGGCGGCGTTCACCGCCCGCAATCCGTGATCGGTGCCGCGGAACACCGGGATCCCACCCATCATGTCGATCCGACGCCGCAGTTTCTCCTCGACGAACAGTTCGTCCTTGGCCAGCACGCGGGTCCGCCCGATAACCGGCCGCAACTCACTGCGCCACGCGGCCGCCGCCAGCGTGTACGGATCCAGCCGGGAGAGGTGGTTGACCGCGACCAGCAGCGGAGTGCGGGCACGAACGAGTTCGCGGATGGCGGTGCGGGCACCGTCGGAGTAGCTGACCCGCGGCCGGTAACGCCGCCCGAGCAGGGCATAGGCCCCCGTCGCCTGGATCCGGTTCTGCCGGTGCGCACGGTAGAAGTCGTACACGTCGTCGCTGTTGCCGAGAAGCACCTCAGGGGGTCGCATACGGCTGACTCTACGAGCATGGGGCAGGCGCGTCAGGCCGGGAGTCGGCGGGCAGCGGCGTATGTCCGGATGGCCCGGAACCGGCGCCCATCCGAACACTGCGTGAAGCGAACGGGTGATCAGAGGGGCGCAATCGCGCAATAACTGCGATGATGGCCTGGTGGCGCAGGCAGATGACCCCGATGATCGCAAGACCCGGGGCGGCCGCGGTGGCGGGCACGAACCCGACCCTGGTCGTCGCGGTAGCCGGCAGGACGAGCAGATGGTGCGGGCCGGCTCACTACTCGTTTCCTCGACCGATCTGGCCGAGCCGACGTTCCGCCGGACGGTCGTCTACATCATCGAGCACAACGACGCCGGAACCCTGGGTGTGGTGCTGAACCGGCCCAGCGAAACCGCGGTGCACGATGTGCTGCCGCAGTGGAGCGAGGTCTGCGCGCAGCCGCGCATGCTGTTCGTGGGTGGCCCGGTCAAACGTGATGCGGCGCTGTGCCTGGCTACCGTCCGGGTCGGTGCGTCCATCGACGGCGTGCCCGGCGTACGGCGGGTCGACGGCCGGGTGGTGCTGGTGGATCTGGACGCCGCCCCGGAGCGGATCGGAGCACTGGTCGAGGGTGTCCGGATTTTCGCCGGGTACGCCGGCTGGACCTTCGGTCAGCTGGACAGCGAGCTGGACAACGAGGATTGGATCGTGGTGTCGGCGCTGCCCAGCGATCCGATCACCAGCCGACGCACCGATATGTGGGCCGAGGTGCTGCGCCGGCAGCCGTTGCCGTTGTCGCTGCTGGCCACCCACCCGATCGAGGTCGAACGCAACTAGACGCCGAGATCCCCGCCGCAGGACGGCGGGGATCCGGGGGTGTCCGGCAGTGGTCTCAGCGGCCCTGCCGCCGGAACACCGTGGTCGACCAGAGGAAACCGCCGAGGCCGAGCACCAGGCACCAGCCCAGCGAGATCAGTGCGTTGTTGCCGATCTCGGAACCCATCAGCAGGCCGCGCAGGGTTTCGGTGAACGGTGTGAACGGCTGATAGTCGGCGAACCAGCGCATCACGGTCGGCATGGTGTCGGTCGGCACCAGGCCGGACCCGAGGAACGGCAGCATCATGATCGGGAACGGCAGATTGCTGGCGCTCTCCGGATTCGGTGCGATCAGGCCGAAGGCAACCGACAGCCAGGTCAGTGCGAACACCACGAGCAACAGGAAACCGATCGCGAGGACCCATTCCACCGGGGTCGCCGACGGCCGGAAACCCATCAGCAGCGAAACCCCCAGCATGGCGGCGACGGCCAGGAAGGCCTGGATCAGCACACCCAGCACATGCCCGGTGAGCAGCGCGGACTGGGCGATGGCCATGGTCCGGAACCGGTTGACGATGCCCTTGGTGACATCACTGCACACCGAGACCGCCACCGATGCGGTCAGGTAGGCCGGCAGCATCAGCAGCATCCCGGGCACCAGATAATCGATGTATTCGCCGCCGAGACCGGGCTCCAGGGCACCGCCGAAAACGTAGTTGAAAATGGCCAGCAGGACGATCGGCATGACCGTGACGGAGATCGTCATACTCGGGTAGCGACGCGCCTGCAGGAGGTTGCGGCGCAGCATGGTCCAGGAATCGGCCAGTGGGGCGGCCGCGCGCGGCGCGTGGGTCAGGGTGGTCATCGCACGGGTTCCTTGTCTGCGGTGGGGGTTCCGGTGAGGGTGAGGAAAACATCGTCGAGGTTGGGGGTGTGCACGGACAGGCCTTCGGCGGGCAGTCCGTAGGAATCGATCCGGTCGAGTACCGCCCTGAGCGAGCCGAGGCCGCCGTCGCCGGGGACGGCCAGGGTGAACTCGTCGGTGAGCGGGCGCGCGGCGGAACCGAAGACGTCGGCCGCGGCCCGGAGTCCGGCGGCGTCGGCGAACTGCACCCGGATATGACCGCCCGGTACGAGCCGTTTCAGCTCCGCGGATGTGCCCTCGGCGACGATCCGGCCCTGGTCCAGTACCGCGATCCGGTCGGCCAGCTGGTCGGCTTCCTCCAGGTATTGGGTGGTGAGGAAGACGGTGACGCCGTAATCCTGGACCAGGCCGCCGATGATGTCCCACATGGTGCGCCGGCTGCGCGGATCGAGCCCGGTGGTGGGTTCGTCGAGGAAGATGATGCGCGGATCGCCGACCAGGGTCATCGCCAGATCGAGCCGGCGGGTCATACCGCCCGAATAGGTCGAGGCGGGTTTGTCACCGGCGTCGGTCAGTTCGAAACGGTCCAGCAGTTCCTGGGCGAGTTCCTTGGTGCGCCGCCTGGGCAGGTGGTGCAGATCGCCCATCAGGTGCAGGTTCTCTCGCCCGGTCAGGAGTTCGTCGACGGCCGCGAACTGTCCCGTGACCCCGATGACCGAGCGCACGGCGTCGGGTTCTTCGGCGGGGTCGTATCCGCCGACGCGGATCTCGCCGGCGTCGGCGGCGATGAGGGTGCTCAGGATCTGCACCGTGGTGGTTTTCCCGGCACCGTTCGGGCCGAGTAGCGAGAATATCGTCGCCTCGGGGACGGCGATATCGACTCCGCCGAGCACGATCTTGTCCCCGTAGGATTTCCGCAGGCCGGTGGCGCGGATCGCGGGGCTGCGCCCGTTGTTCATGATGTTCCTTCCGTGTAATACATATTCGAATGCGAATAAGGGCATGTTTTATCGACACCGCTCCCCCGGTCGCGGTGTGGGTGTTTCAGTCGGTCAGCGGCGCGCGCCGCATCCGGAAAAGATCAGATATCGAGTTCTTCCACCTGGGGCCGATCGGCTATATCGGAGACCCGCCGGTACAGCTCATCCGGGATCTTTCCCTTCAATTCCGCCAGCGTGTCGGTGACGGTGAGCTGGTAATCGCCCCAGTCCTGTTCGATACCGAGCATGCGCCGCCAGTTCTTCAGATCGCGCAACCAGTTCTGCGATTCGGGATAGTCCGACCACTTCGAATACTGCGCATGCAAGGCAAATTTGCCTTTCCTGCCCTGGAACA
Source organism: Nocardia carnea NBRC 14403 (assembly GCF_000308515.1). Taxonomy (GTDB): domain Bacteria; phylum Actinomycetota; class Actinomycetes; order Mycobacteriales; family Mycobacteriaceae; genus Nocardia; species Nocardia carnea. Next base: position 15,598 of record NZ_BAFV01000073.1, read on the forward strand.
CCCGCAAGTGCTCCATCCCTTCGTCGTTGACGTCCCGGTGTTCACCGAGCAGCGAACCCTGGAATCGCACCTGCCGGACCCCGTTGTGACCGACCCGAAGCACCACTTCGTCGAAGCCTTCGAGCCGGCCTTCTTCGAGCTCGATGAATCGCCGCAGCGCGGTGACCACCGCGCCGGACAGATTGCCGCCGACGAGCTCCTGCGCTCGCTGGAACAGGGGCAGATCGTCATCGGCGACGTAGATGGTCTTATTCGGCATGAACCCACTATATGTAGAAGTATACGTATAGACAAGAGGGTGGTTCCGATCAATCGGAAAACCCATCTTCAACAGGGAGGATGCCGCCGACTTCTACCGAGGTGACAACTGCTGGATACAGGCCGTCCGGCCAACCTCACCCGAGCCGGGTGATCCCCTACCGGGGCCTGCTCCTGGTTTCCTTGAACCCGCAGCGCGGTGACCGATAGCCCGGCCACCGCAGCACGGCGGGACCACTCCCGCGCCGTGCGCAACACCGGACACCCAGAGCAACCGACTTCCGTGAAATTCCCCGGCGCGACCGGGGCCATGCCGTGAAAGGCGGGAGAATGAAACACGTAGTCGTAGGCGGTACCGGACGAATCGGCTCGCAGGTGGTGCAGAAACTGGCGGCGGCCGGCCACGAGGCCGTTCCCGCGGCACCGTCCACCGGCGTCGACCTCATCACCGGGAAGGGTTTGGACGAGGTGCTGGCCGGCGCCGATGTGGTGACCAATGTGGCCAACTCGCCCACCTTCGGCGAAGCATCCCTGGATTTCTTCCGCACCTCGATGGACAACCTGCTCGCCGCGGGCGAGCAAGCAGGTGTGAAACATCAGGTCGTGCTCTCGATCGTCGGCGTGGACAAGGTGCCACAACTGGACTACTACCGCGCCAAAGCGCGGCAGGAGCAGATGGTGAAGTGGGGTCCCACGCCGTACTCCATCCTCCGGGCCACCCAGTTCTTCGAGTTCATGGATTCGGTGCTGTCCTGGACCGCCGACGGAAATACCGTCCGGCTGCCCGGCACCCGTCTGCAGCCGATGGCGGCCGCCGATGTCGTCGACGCGGTGGTCGAAGTCGCCACCCGCGCTCCGCTACAGGGGATCCGCAATATCGCCGGGCCGGAGGTCTTCACATTGGACGAACTCGGCCGGATCACCCTGGCGGCGCAGCACGACGACCGTCTCGTCGTCACCGACGAATCGGCCGGTATGTTCGCTGCCGTCCCCGGCGACGCCCTCCTCGCGAGCCCGGACACCCCGCTGGCCGGTACCCACTACCGCGATTGGCTCCGCGACCACGCCGCGGCCGCCCCATAGACCCGGAACCGGTCGAACGCCGCCCTCCGAGCCCCGGCACTCAGGCCGTCGGACTGCTCAACGACTACGGCAGCCACTCAGCATGCGACGGAACCGGGACAACAACATGGTGCGTCCGCCGGATGGCTGCGGCTCCGGCGGCCACTGCACACCGTTGTCGCGGGCGAACGCGAGCGCGTCGGCCACGGTGGTTGCCTTCGGGCGGCCACGGGCCCAATCGATGTAGCGGGCAGTGAAATCCGGACCGGTGGCGTGGACCAGGGCGGGATAGTGCACGGCCGTTTCACGGGCACGTTTGCGCAGGAGCGCCTCCGCTGTGGCCTGCACTGTGACCGGGTCGAAACCGGGCGGCACGGGTCCACCCGCCACCAGTGCGCGCACCAGCGCGGCCTGCCGCTCGGCCAGGCCGGAACCCGGTTCGGTCATCGCCGGACCGCCCGGGCCGTCGCAGTGATCGGGGCGCGGGCGGCGGCATTGCTGATCGCGTCGAGTTCATCGAGCAGTTCGTCGGCCGGTGGGTAGTTACCGTCTCGTTCGAGCATCAGTGGAACAGGGTGGTCGCGGACGAATTCGGCGACGAGTGTCAGGACCTCGGCCGGGACCGGATGCAGGTGGGTGTCGTGATACCGGCCGCCGGCTTCCACACCACCGGCGATATGGCAGTAGGCGATTCGCTCGGTGGGCAGCCGGCGCAGTTCGGCCAGCGGGTCGCGGCCCCGATTACGAGCATTGGCATAGACATTCGCGATATCCAGCAACAGGTGGACCCCTGTCCGCTCGACTATTTCGGTGAGGAATTCCGCCTCGGTCAGCTCGTCGTCGGGCCATTCGAGCAATGCGGCGATATTCTCCACCGCCAGCGGAACCCCGATGCCGTCCTGGGTCCGGGTGATATTGGTGACGAGCACCTCCAGCGCTTCGGCCGTCCGCGGTACCGGAAGCAGATGGCCGGCCTCCAGGCCACCGGCCCGTACGAAGGCGATATGTTCGCTCACCAGCGGCGCCGCGAGGGCCTCGGCGCAGAGCGCTAATCGGCGCACGCGGGCTTCGGACACCGGTTCCGCGCCGCCGAGCGACAGCGAGACACCGTGCGGCACAACATACGTGCCGTGCCCCCGGAGCGTAGCCAGCTCCACCGGAACGACAACCTCATTCGCATTCGGCCCGTTCTTCACAGGCAACGATTCGGCGATGACCTCGCAGAAATCGAGTCCGTCCAGTTCCGCGATCACACCGCATATCTCTGGGCGCCAGCCGATTCCGAGCGCGGTTTCGGGTAGCGGGCCGATCATCGGTCAGCCACCGCATCCACCACCGCAACCACCGCCGCCACAGCCACCACCGTCGCCCCCGCCGCCGCCGCCGTCGCCGCCGCTTCCGCCTTCGCCCCCGCTTCCTGCCGGTTCCGCGCTGTAACCCGACATCGCGGTATTCAACCCGGGATCGATCAGCATCAGTGCCTGCACACCGAACAATGCGACCGCCAGACCGGCGGCTGCGGGGCCGAAGGACGGGTACGACGGTATTGCCGACGGACGCAGGTGAAAGTTTCCGATGAGCGCCTCCTGCTTTGCGGCCTTGCCCCTTCCGGTGACCCGCCGCACGGTCACCACGCGCCACCAGGCCACGCCCAGCAGTACCAGTACAACCCCCAGGAAGAACACCGGATTGCTGTTGGACAGCCCCGCGATCAACCGGACCACCCCGAAGAGACCGACCACCACGATCGGCAGGCCCGCCTCCCGTAGCTCCTTCGAAAACTGCGGCCCGGTCATATATCCGCGGTCCACCAAGCCCGCGCGCAACCGGTCCAGGTCCGTGCGCATACGGCGCGTCACCTCGGTGATGCTCTGCGGCGACTTACCGAGATGGCCTGATACCGCGACCGTGAACAGGTCGAGCCCGGCGGGAGCCCGCGACCCGGTGGAACATCCCTGCGCATCGATCAGTTCATGACTGCGCAGCAGCGCGACCGAGGCCATCACCGCGCGCTCATCGCTGGTGAGCAGGCCGAGCTCGGGTGCGCTCAGATCCGCCGCGAGAGCGCTCGCCGGCGCATGGACGACCCGGTGCCGCAACCAGAACGCGACACCGACCGCGAAAATCGCGACCGGAACATACAGTTGCAGGAAACCGGTACCGGAGATACCCCAGGTCTCCGCCGCCGCCAGCGCGACCTCCGCAGCCGGCCAAGGCACCGTGCGCATACCCACCTCCGGTGTTCCATGTTGTCCAACCAGTATCCGGGCTGTTCCCGACCGCGCCACGCCGATTCGGTGGCAAAACCGTGAACCGCGAATGGCAGCTCGGGTATCCGCCCTGCTCACGCGCGGCGGCGGCCCGAGCCCCGGCGGAACCGGCCGCGACGATATCGGTGCCGATTCACGGCGCGGTCTTACCCGGTAGCCGCCCTGACGGTGCATAGGGTCGGTGTCCATGAACCCTGTCCGTTGGAGACCGACTGCACCGTTGCGCCGCCTCCTGCGGCGCGGACCCGGCGACCCGCACGACCATCGCACGGCGGCGGAAAACCATCCCCCGGCCGCGGCCTGTGCGCCGGGTAGCGAACGAGCGATACCCCGCACAGAGCAGCCGCTATCCCGAGCCCGGACGGTCCTGAACCGAACCGGCAACCGGGTAGGCGGGCGCCTGCTGCGAAAGGCCGCGGTGGGCGGGGTGGTGGTGTGCGCGGCAGCTTTCGGCGCCTGTCCCGCGGCAACCGCCCAGCCGACCGGCCCCGACGTCTCGTCCTGGCAGCACGACAGCGGGCGGCCCATCGACTGGTTCGCCGTGCGCGGCGCGGGCCACGGTTTCGCCATGGTCAAGGCCACCGAGGGCCTGCACTACGTCAACCCGTACTTCGTCCAGGACAGCCTGCACATGCGGGTCGCCGGGATGGCTCGCGGCACCTACCACTACGCCCACCCGGATCTCCCGCCGGAACCGCAGGCTGCGCTCTACGCCGCGGTCGTACTGGGACAGAACGGCCCGCTGGATCTGCCGCCGGTACTGGATATCGAGCATTCCGGCGGACTCCCGCCCGCCGCGCTGATCGACTGGACCCACCGCTACCTCAACACGGTCCAGGCGCTGACCGGCCGCGTTCCGATCATCTACACCTACCCGACCTTCTGGAAGACCGCGATGGCCGACAGCGACCAGTTCCACCGCTACCCGCTGTGGATCGCCGACTACCGCGACCGCCCGCAACCGGAGGTCCCCGGCCGCTGGCCGGCGTGGACGTTCTGGCAGCAGACCGATTCCGGTTCCATCCCCGGTATCCACGGCCCCACCGATGTGAACGTCTACAGCGGTGCCCAAGGAGATTTCAACCGGTTCGCCCGGATGGGCGGTCTCACCGGCAGCGGATAGAACGACCCCGCCTCCGGCCGGAACCGTTGCGGCGCAGCGGTTACTCGACGCCGATCCGGCCACCACCGGCCTTCCAGACCGCCACCACGGCCGGGCGCGGCTGCGAGGTGCCGCCGTCCGGCCAGTGCGACGCCGGTGCCTCCACCGAGGCGTCGTCGGTTTCGCCCGGATGCTGGACGCAGACGATGACCCGTTCCTCGGTGATCACCGGGCCGCAGGTCTCGCCGCCGACGGGGACCGACAGGAACTGTTTGGTCTCGCCGCGGCGGTCACCGTCGAGGACCACCGCGAACAGTCCGTCGTTGGCATCCAGGGCGTTACCGTCGGTGCTGATCCAGAGGTTGCCGTACGGGTCGAAGGCGAGGTTGTCGGGGCAGGAGATGGGGCTGACCTTCGTCTTGTCGTAGCCGGCGAAATAGGTGTCGGCGGCGGCCGGGTCACCGCAGACGAGCAGCAGCGACCAGGTGAATTCGGTGCCCGCGTGATCGTCGGTGAGCTCGAGGACCTGCCCGTTCTTGTTCTCGTTGCGCGGGTTGGCCTCGTCGGCGGCGGCTTCGCCGTCGGTGCCGCGTTTGCTGTTGTTGGTCAGCGCCACGTACACCTTGCCGGTTTTCGGGCTGGCCTCGAAATCCTCGGGACGGTCCATTTTGGTGGCGCCCATCTTGTCGCCGGCGAGGCGGGTGAACACCGCGACCTCTTCGGCGGTCATCCCGTCCACCAGCGATTCTCCGCGGCCGTCTTCCCCGGTGCGCAGGATCGGGATCCACTGCCCCTTACCGGTGAAGCCCTGATCCGAGGGCACGGTGCCGGAACCGTCGATCCGGTCCGGGTGATCGCCGGTGAGTTTCGCGACGTAGAGGGTGCCGACATCCAGGATGGTGCGGTTGTGGCGGCGGCTCGCGGCACCGGTGCCGGGTTCGATCTTGCGGGTGGAGACGAACTTGTACATGTAGTCGAAGCGTTCGTCGTCGCCGCTGTAGGCGACCACGGTGCCGTCGGCCGTGACATGGATATTCGCGGCCTCGTGCTTGAACCGGCCCAGCGCGGTGTGCTTGACCGGTGTGGACTGCGGATCCCACGGATCCACCTCCACCACCCAGCCGAAACGGTTGGCCTCGTTGGGTTCGGCCGCGATATCGAAACGTTTGTCGAACTTCTCCCAGAAATGCGGGGAATCGGATTCGCCGATGCCGTAACGGTCCAGCCGTTCGGCGGCGACGGGGTCGGCTGCCTTACCGATGAAATAGGCGTTGAAATTCTCTTCCCCGGAAAGCACGGTGCCCCAGGGAGTCACCCCGCCGGAGCAGTTGTTGATCGTGCCCAGGACCTTGGTGCCGGTGGGGTCGGCGGTGGTCTTCAGCAGGGCGCTACCGGCGGCAGGACCGGTCAGCTCGAACTCGGTTGTCGCGGTGATGCGCCGGTTGTACTTGCCGAAAACGGGTTTCAGCCGTCCGGTTCCGGGCTCACCGTGCACCTCGACCACCGATAGGCCGTGCGCCGCCATGGCGATGTCGACCTGCTCCTTGCTGATGGCCTCGGGTTCGTACCCGGGGAACATGAACACCTCGGTGGAGTATTCGTGGTTCACCACCAGCAGGTATTTACCGGGCTGTCCCTCGATCGGCAGCAGTCCCGCGAAATCGTTGTTGTAACCGAACTGCCTGGCCTGGGCGGCGGGAGTCTGGCCGTAGAAATCGAATTCGGGTGCGTCCTCGAACAGCGGGTCGCCCCAGCGGATCACCACACCCTGTTCGTAGCCGTCCGGAATGACGACGGCATCCTCGGTGTTCGGCGCGACCGGCGCGAACCCGGTCCCCATTCCCTGCCCGCTCTCGGCGCTCCCGGCCCCGGCGTCGTCACCGCAGGCCGCGAGGGTACCGGCGGCGCCGATCGCGACCACCGCGGCCGCCCCGCCCTGCAGCACCCGGCGCCGGGAGATCCCGGCCACGATATCGCCGAAGTAGGTGTTCGACGAGGTGTTGGGCACCTCGTGGAAGCAGGCGTTACCGCATTTGTACTGGCAGGTCACGCGCGACCGGGATCCGGCCGGTTGGTGTGCGACGAAGAGCGCAAGAGGTTTCACAGTGGACTCCTGTTCCGGGCTGAACGCACGCACGCTAGCCGACGCAGGCAAGTCCGAAGAGTCTCGCAGATTAACTACCGGCCAACACGGTAGCCCGGGAATTGCCGAGCCACCGTGTCGGGCGGTCACGAGTCAGGCCGTGACCCGGCGCATGAGCGAGGGCCAGGTGGTGGCGCTGTGCTACCACTTCCGGGCCGACTCGCTCATGCGACGATATTGACCAGCCGGCCCGGCACCACGATCAGTTTGCGCGGCGCCTTCCCGCCCAGCAGCGCGGCGATCTTCTCGTCGGCCAGCGCAGCCGCCTCGATCGCGGCCTGATCGGCCTCCGGATCCACCTGGATACGGCCGCGGACCTTCCCGTTCACCTGGATCGGATACTCCACGGTTTCCGCCGTCAGCAACGCCGGATCGGCCACCGGGAACGGGCCGTGCGCCAGCGAACCGGTGTGCCCCAGGCGTTCCCACAGTTCCTCGGTCATATGCGGAGCCAGCGGCGCCAGCATCAGCACCACCGGTTCCACGGCCGAACGCGGCGCACCCTTCGGGTAGGCCTTGGTCAGGTGATTGGTCAGCTCGATCAGTTTGGCGCCGGCGGTGTTGTCGCGCATGGCCGCCAGATCCTCGTCGACCCCGGCGATGGTCCGGTGCAGCAACCGCAACGTCTCATCGGACGGATTGTCCTCGGTGACCCGGGTCGCGCCGGTCTCCTCGTCCACCACCAGCCGCCACACCCGCTGCAGGAAACGGTGCGCGCCGATAACGTCCTTGGTGGCCCACGGCCGGGACGTATCCAGCGGGCCCATCGACATCTCGTAGAACCGGAACGTATCGGCCCCGTACAGATCGCAGATCTCGTCGGGGGCGATGGCGTTCTTCAGCGATTTGCCGATCTTGCCGTATTCCTGGTTCACCTCGATCTCGGTGCCGGTGGCGTCGGTCCAGTAGAACTTGCCGTCCCGGTCGACCACCTCGGCCGCGGGAACGTAGACGCCACGTGGATCGGTGTAGGCGAATCCCTGGACATAGCCCTGGTTGAACAGGCGCCGGTACGGTTCACTGCCGCTCACCTCACCCAGGTCGAACAGCACCTTCTGCCAGAACCGGGCGTACAGCAAGTGCAGTACGGCATGTTCGACACCGCCCACGTACAGATCCACACCACCCGGATCGTCCGCACCGTGCTCGGCCGGGCGCGGACCCAGCCAGTAGTTCTCGTTCTCCTTCGCGCAGAACACCGCGGAATTGCTGGGATCGGCGTAGCGCAGCTGATACCACGAACTGCCCGCCCACTGGGGCATGACATTGGTATCGCGGCGGTAGGTGCGCGAGCCGTCCCCCAGATCCAGTTCCACCTCCACCCAGTCGGTGGCCTTTGCCAGCGGCGGGGAAGGTTCGGAATGCCTATCGTCCGGGTCGAAGGTGACCGGGGCGAAATCGTCGAGTTCGGGTAGCCGCACCGGCAGCATGGATTCCGGCAGGGCGTGCGGGGCACCGGATTCGTCGTAGACGATCGGGAACGGTTCGCCCCAGTACCGCTGCCGCGCGAACAGCCAGTCCCGCAGCTTGTACTGCACGGTGCCGGCACCGCGGCCGTCCGCTTCCAGCCGCGCGATCACGGCGGCCTTGGCGTCGGCGATGGTCAACCCGTTCAGGTAGTCGGAGTTGATCGCCGGGCCGTCACCGGTGTAGGCGTCACCGTCGAAATCTTCCGGCGGCTGCACGGTCCGGATGATCGGCAGGCCGAATGCGGTCGCGAAATCCCAGTCGCGCTGGTCCTGGCCCGGTACAGCCATGATCGCGCCCGTTCCGTACCCGCTCAGGACATAGTCGGCGATGAAGACCGGCACCTGCGCGCCGTTCACCGGGTTGGTGGCGAAGGCCCCCAGGAAGACGCCGGTCTTCTCCTTGTTCTCCTGCCGCTCCAGATCCGATTTCGCCGCGATGGCCTTGCGGTAGGCGGCGACGGCGTCGGCCGGGGTCGCGCTGCCTCCGGTCCAGCGGGTATCGGTATCGGCCGGCCAGGTGGCCGCGGTCAGCGCATCGACCATCGCGTGTTCCGGGGCCAGCACCATGTAGGTCGCGCCGAACAGGGTATCGGGGCGGGTGGTGAACACCTCCACATCGCCCGCCGCGGTGGCGAACTCGACCCGGGCACCACGCGAACGCCCGATCCAGTTGCGCTGCATGGCCTTGACGTTCTCCGGCCAATCCACATGGTCCAGGTCGTCGATCAGCCGGTCGGAGTAGGCGGTGATCCGCATCATCCACTGCCACAGCTGCTTCCGGAACACCGGGAAGTTGCCGCGTTCGCTGCGGCCGTCGGCGGTGACCTCCTCGTTGGACAGCACGGTCCCCAGGCCGGGGCACCAGTTCACCATCGAATCGGTCTGGTACACCAGCCGGTACGAGTCGATCAGCGCGCGCCGCTCGGCGGCGGACATACTCGCCCAGTCCTTGTCGCCGGGCGCCGGGCGGGCACCCGAGGCGAACTGCCGCTCCAGCTCCTCGATCGGCCGGGCCCGGTCGGCCTCCTGGTCGTACCAGGCGTTGTAGATCCGCAGGAAGATCCACTGCGTCCACTTGTAGTACTCGGGGTCGGTGGTGGCGAAGGACCGCCGCCGATCGTGCCCCAGGCCCAGCCGGTCCAGCTGCCGCTGCATGGTCGCGATATTGGCCTCGGTGGTGTCGCGCGGATGCGCGCCGGTCTGCACGGCGTACTGCTCGGCGGGCAGGCCGAACGCGTCGTAGCCCAGCGCGTGCAGCACATTGCGCCCGTGCATCCGGTGGTACCGGGCGAACACGTCGGTGGCGATATAGCCCAGGGGATGCCCCACGTGCAGCCCCGCCCCCGACGGGTACGGGAACATGTCCTGCACGAACAGTTTGTCCGCCGGCACGTCCCCGGCCAGCGGGCCCACCGGGTTCGGCGCATGGAAGGTGCCGCGCTCGATCCAGCGCTCCTGCCACCGGCTTTCGATCTCCCCGGCGAGCGCAGCGGTGTACCGATGGGCGGGCGTATCGTCGCCCCGGCCGGGGGCGCCGGTGTCTACCGAGCTCTGCCCGGCCGTCTCGGTTGCGCGGGAGTCCTGCACGGTCCTGCCTTCTTCTAGCTGCTGATGGGGAGAAATCCGTCGTCGAACAGCGTAAGACTTGCCCCCTGACAAGCCCAAAAGGGTGGGTGAATCCGTCGCGCCCAGCCACCGGACCGAATGAGACACAGCCCGCGCGTCGCAGCCAATGCTGCTCGCGGACCTCGGCGCCGACGTGGTCGAGGAGGCCATCACGACCGGTTGGCGCGGTACTTACGGTGCATACCGACGGGCCGATCTCGGTCGGCGACCGGGCCCTTGCACGAGGGTGTGACCTGGGTCTACTTCCCCGCGACCGCTCCGGCCGAGCTTCGGCCCGGCAAACCCTCTGCGGTATTCTCGGCTGGTGCTTGTCGTCGCGATTCTGCTGTTCGTCCTGGCCCTCGTTGCCCTGACGACGGGCGTGCTCGGCTTCTTCGGCCGTCTGCCCGGCAACCGGTATATCGGTGTGCACACCGAAGCCGCCCTGCGCGATGAGACCGCATTCCGCACCGCGAACCGGATCGCTGCCCCCACCTCGGTGGTTTCCGGCGCGCTACTCGCCGCCGGCGGGCTGGTGGTGCTGGCCGCGAGTACGCTCACCGGCATCCTCGTGACCGTGGGCGTGCTGGTCATCGCGCTGTTCACCCTCGGCGCGGGCGCCAATGCGGGCGCGCGGGCCGCCGAGGCCATCGCCCCGCCGCCGGAGACCGGCGGCTGCGGCGGATCCTGCGGGGGATGCTCGCTGAAGAGCACCTGCGAACCGGCCGCCGGCTCACTGCCGGCCTGATCTCAGCCCAGCCAGTCCAGCACGCTGGCCGCCGTCCACGACTGCTGCATACTGCCCAGCGGCTCCCCGGTGAACGGTTCGTAGTACTCCGCGAAACTGCCGTCACTGGCCTGGCGCAACGCTTCGGCGCGCAGCAAGAAGGAACGCTCCGCCCAGCCGCGGTGGGCGAAAACCCAGGAGAACAGCCAGCTCATCACCGGCCAGACCGGGCCACGCCAGTACTCACGCGGGCGGAAATCCTTCGATACCGGCGATGTGGAGGGCGGTAGCGCGTACCGCAGGTCGGGGTGGCCGCAGAACCGCGGACCTTCGAAGATCCGTAGCAGGCTGCGCTCGGTGGCCCGCGGCAACCCGCCACTGATGAGGGGCGCGAACATCGCCAGCGTTTCGGTGGTGATCCAGCGGCCCAGCCGGGTGTCGTAATCGCGGGCGGCGCCGGTGCGGGCGTCGGTGGTGGCGATCACGCCGGCACGGAACCGGTCGGCCCACGCGAAGAGTTCCCGGGTATCGGCCTTCGGCTGGTGGTATTCCTCGCCGATCTGCCCCAGCACTTCGCAGGCCATGGCGAAAATCGCGGTGACGAACACATCCTCCACGGCGAAATCCATCACCGTACTCAGTTCGGCGTCGTCGTAGCGGGAGCGCCGCATCTGCTCCACCAGCCACAGGTACCGGTCGTATTCGCGGTCGGTGGGGCGCTGGGTGGGGTCGTCGATGACGAGCACATCCTCACGCCGATACGGCGGCAGATCCAAGCCGGGCGCGACATTGCCGTAGGCCCGGTCCCAGCGCGGCGAATTGTCCATCCCCGACTCCCAGCCGTGATACAGGGTGATCCGGCCGTTGCCGAGCGGGTCCCGGGCGTGTGCCAGCCAGCGATGCCAGCGCACGAGATCGGACCAGCGGCGGTTCAGGAACTCCTCGGCCACGGCGCGGGTGCTGCGGCCGTGCCGGCGCGAATGGTCCAGGATCCGCTGTACCGCGATGGCATGTACCGGCGGCTGGGTGATCCCGGAGGTATCCGGGCCGTCGGGCGCCTGAACTGCCAGCAACCGGCATTCCCAGCGGGCCGGGCCCGGGAAATAACCGTCCACGCCGTTGGCGAATACGATGTGCGGGATCATCCCGTTCTTCCACTGCGCCGAAAGCAGCGTATCGAGTTCCATCACCGCGCGTTCCACACTCAACGGCGCCAGACCCACCGCAACGAAGGCCGCGTCCCAGCTCCACATATGCGGATACAGTCGCGGGGCGGCGCTGGTCATGGTTCCCAAATCGTTGCCACGCAGCAGATATGCCGCGCGGGCAGCGAGCTGCGTCGGGGTGAAGCCGGGATGTGCCATTTCTATATCTTGCTCGCTGTCTCCCTGGCGCCCCTCGGTGCCGCGGGATCGGCGGGGCGTAGATCGGGGTATGTCCGGAGCAATTGCTCGAAGGGTGGGGGCTGTAATTTTGGAGACGCTCCGCGTCTCGAGGGTGGGGCCCTTATGGGCCCGGTTCTTCACTCCTGCGCTCCTCCGCTTCGCTCCCCCGCTCCGTCGCTCCAGAACCGGGCGGGCCCCACCCAGGGATTCAGAGGTGAACGAGGCTGGCCGTCTTTCTGGGTTCGGCGGGGTTCGGGCTGGTCATAATCTTTACCGGGGCGGGTTTCACCGGGATGAGGACACTGTTAATTCGGGTTGTCTCCGGCGCGGCGAGAACAGGGCCTGGGTCAGCGCAGATCTGTGCGGCAATAGACTTCTGCTGTGCAACGTGGAGCTGAAGGGGCCGACCGGGACCGTGCCGTCGCATTGGTCACCGGAGCGGGGCGCGGGCTGGGGGCGGCGATTGCGCGGGAGCTGGCTCCCGACCACGAGCTGCTGCTGGGCGCGCGGACTACCGCGAGCCTGGAATCGATTCTGACCGAGCTACCCGGAGCGACGGGCTGGCCGGTCGAGCTCACCGACTATCCGGCCGTGGCTGCCGCGGCGGCGCCGATCGAGCGACTCGATGTTCTCGTGCACAACGCCGGGATCGCCGACCTGGGCACTATCGCCGAATCCTCGGTACGCCAGTGGCGCGAAACGCTCGAAGCCAACCTGATCGCGGTGGTGGAGCTGACCAGGCTGCTGCTCCCCGCCCTGCGCGCGGCGCACGGTCACGTGGTCCTGATCAATTCGGGGGCCGGGCTGCGTGCGAACGCCGGATGGTCCTCGTATGCGGCCAGCAAGTTCGGTCTGCGGGCGTTCGGGGACGCGCTGCGGCTGGAGGAGCCGTCGATCCGGGTGACCTCCGTCCATCCCGGGCGGATCGATACCGATATGCAGCGCGAGATCGTGGCCGGGGAGGGCCGGACCTACGATCCGGCCCAGTTCCTGCGTCCGGAGACCGTCGCTCGTACTGTCCGGACCGCAATCGACACCCCGCGGGACGGCCATCCCACCGAGATCGTTCTGCGCCCACGCTGATCCGCCCGGACCGCTTCGCTCGGCGGATAGCTGGACATTCACCGATCCGCCGATATACAGTGCGGCCCACTACGCCTGGTACCGCGGCGTTTCCACGAAATCCGGCCACCCGCAAGCCTGCCGGAGCGTAGTGTCCCGAATGTTCGATTATGCCGGTGAGCAGGTAATTGATCCCGGCGTACCGGACAGCGTGCTCGTACCGGCTGTAAACCATCCTTTGCGACGAAGTGATCAGATCGGACGTGTGAACTCATGAGGATCCGCAAGTTTGCCGCGGCCGTCGTGCCGCTGATAGCCACCGCGACCTTCGGCGCGGCAACCGCATACGCTGCGCCCGCCACCACCCCGGATATCGGTTACCGCACCGAACTGGCCGGCGAAACCGTTATCACCTCCCTCACCCACGGCACCTTCGAACTGGACGGCGAAAACGTCGATATCGTCGACGAATCCGGTGCCACCGTGGTCACTCTGCCGCTGGCCGTACGCGAGGGCACCACCGAATACCCTCTGCCCCACGAGATCCGGGAGGAGGGTCGAGTCCTGGAGCTCACTGCGGTGAAGGACCCCGCGACAGCGCGGCCGGCCACCGAATTCGTGGCTTCACCGCAGGAGAATTTGGCGGCCCAGAACAATTTCGCATCGCAGTTCGGCATCGCGACCGCCATCGGCGGCTTCGTCGGTACCGCAATCGGCGCGCTCGTGGGTCTCACCGGAATCGTCACCGGGCCGGGCGTTGTCGCCAGTGTTATCGCCGGGGCCACCATCGGTGGGATCATCGGCACGATCGCCGTCGGCGGCCCCACGCTGGTCATTGCGGCGGTGGAGCTGGTCAACACCCTCAATGCGGCACCGGGGACCACCCAGTGGGCGCCGAAGAACCAGGCGACTCCGCAGAACTGACACCCGGAGGAATCGAACGCCGGACCCATTGCGTATTCATCGGGACCTGCCGTTGCGGCAGGTCCCGATGAATACAACCGGGGCCGGCCTGTTCAGTGAGATTCTCGATGTCCGGCCGGTCGGCACCGACGCTTGAATTTCGTCGTTTCGAGGGCCGGACGACAGGTCGAGATCGCCCCCGCACCGCGGCCCGATATGCCGCGAACAGTTGCCCGCCCGAGTAATTCCGTCGTTACCGGCAGTCGACGCGCGACGGTCGGATTCTCCGGGTCAGTGTTCGTCGTAGTGCCCGTCGTGGGGCGCGTGGCGGTGGCCGTCGTGGATGTAGTCGACATGATCGCCGTGCGGGACGGCCACGTGGCCGCAGCCCTCGCCGTGCACATGGTCATGGCTGGCGTGTTCGGTATGCGCTGCGGGCTCACATTCGTCGTAGTGGCCGGCATGCTCGCGGTGTAGGTGGCCGTCGTGGACGTAGTCCACGTGGTCGCCGTGCGGTACCGCGACATGCCCGCAGTCCGGTCCGTGTTCGTGCCTGTGTTCGGTGTGCTGAGCATGCGCCGTAGTCATGGGTGTTCCTTCTTTCCTCGAAACGGTCAGCTGGAACTACGCACACAGTTACATTATCAAGTGCGCATCAGTGCAGGTAGCCACATATTCGCCGATCTCGCGACCTGGGTCGCGAGCGACACGCATGCGGAGACCGATTCCACGCCGGAAGGCGGGTAGCGCGGTGGTTTCTCCGGATGCCAGGGCGACCGCTACCCCGACGTCTGCCACAGTCGGCGAACTGTTGCCGGCAGCCGCTCGAGCCTCGACGGCGCTTTGGTATTGCCAATTCATCCCATCTTTAAACTTTACCGGAAGAAATTCCACTAAAATATGTCGCACTTGCGCCCTCGGCGGCGTAGTGTCTCAAATGTTCGAAACCGCCGGGACCCAGCCGTTTCGGTCCGGCGGAACTCGGTCGGCGCGGCCGTCCCGACGGTCAACCACCCTTGGCGACACCGTGATCAGATCGGACATGTGAACCAATGAGGATCCGCAAGATTGCCGCGGCCGTCGTGCCGCTCATAGCCACCGCGACCTTCGGCGCGGCAACCGCACAAGCGGTACCGGCCGCCGCGCCCGATATCGGTTACCGCACCGAACTGGTGGGCAAAACCGTTGTCACCACCCTCACGCACGGCACCTTCGAGGTAGCCGGGGAAACGGTCGATATCGTCGACGAATCCGGCGCCACCGTGGTCACCCTGCCGCTGTCGATCCGTGAGGGCGGCACCGAGTACCCGCTGCCGCACGCGGTCCGCGACGAGGGCCGCGTCCTGGAACTCACCGCAGTAAAGGACCCGGCGGCAGCGCGACCGGCCGCCGAACTGGTGGCTTCCCCGCAGGAGAACCTCGCGGCCCAGGACAATCTCACCTCCCAGATCGGTCTCGCCTCCGCCATCGGCGGGCTCATCGGCACCGTTGTCGGTGCAGTTGCCGGGCTGCTCATCACCGCCGGAAGTGGCGTCGGAATACCCGCAATTCCTGCCGGGATCGTCGCAGGCGCGGCCCTCGGCGGCGTGATCGGCACGATCGTCGTCGGCGGTCCCACCCTGATCATCGCCGGGGTGGACATGGTCAATACCTTCACCGCGCCCCCGGGCACCACCCGCTGGGCGGAGGACAAGTAGGAAGCCGTCCGGTAGCGGACCCCTGAAAGCGAGTACGGCCATGTCCTGAACTGTTCAGAACATGGCCGTACTGCGTGACAGCGACTCTCAGGCGATACCGCTGACCGGCTCCGGGTTGGTCCGGTCCCGCCAGGCGACCGCCTCCCGGACCTGGGTCAGGTCGTAATCCGGCCCGTTGATCCCCACGGTGAACAGCGTCGCCCCCGCAGCGTGGTAGGCGGGCGCCGATTCGACACCCGGCCAGGCCACCGACCGCTCGATTTTCGCCGGTTCCGTACCGACCCGGGAGCAGTGCTCCTCCAAGACCTGGCTCTTGTGGGTGAACACATCCAGTTCACCGAAGCTGTGCCAGATATGGGCGTACTCGGCGACCAGCCGCAGCGTTTTCTTCTCCCCGCCGCCGCCGATGAGGATCGGGATCTCGCGGACCGGCTGCGGATTCAGTTTCCCCAGCCGCCCGGTGATCCGGGGCAGGTATTCCTTGAGCAGGTCCAGGCGGCTGCCCGCGGTACCGAAGTCGTAGCCGTATTCGTCGTAGTCGCGCTCGAACCAGCCGGAACCGATACCCAGGATGAGCCGGCCGCCACTGATCTGATCGACGGTGCGCGCCATATCGGCGAGCAGATCGGGATTGCGGTAGCCGCCGCCGGTGACCAGGGCACCGATCTCGACCCGTTCGGTCTGCTCGGCGAACGCGCCGAGCATGGTCCAGCATTCGAAGTGGGCGCCGTCGGGGTCGCCGTAGAGGGGATAGAAGTGGTCCCAGTTGAACACGATATCCACGCCGGCGTCCTCGGCCCGCAATACCGCGTCGCGAATGAGTCCGTATTCGGGGGCGTGCTGGGGCTGGAGTTGAATTCCGATCCGGACCGGTCGGCTCATCTGCATGACTCCTCGTCGTCGCGTTGATCTCCCGGACCGAGGCTACCGGCGGGGCATCGCCCGGGCCGGTTTGTTCGCGCTGGGCGCAGCGTCACCTCGCGCTGAACCGCGGCGGACCGCGTCCCCCGTTGTGCGGGGTGACGCGGTCCGCTGCGAGGCCGGGCGGGATCAGCCGCGCACGGCAGCCATGAGGGTTTCGAGAGAATCGGCCGCGGGGAGCGCGAGCGCGTAGCCGGCGACGGTACGGGCCGCTTCCGGCGTCAGCCGGTCCTCGACATTGAGATCGAACTTGAGGGTCAGTTCGTCGTCGGAGAGCGGATTCGCCGGGCCGCCGCGGTTGTGGTCCACCCGGGCCTGATGCCAGGCTCCGTCGCGGGTGCGCACCCGCAGGACCGCCGGGAACTGGTGCGGGTAGATCTCGTCGCACCGGTCGTCGCTGTGGCTGGTGACCAGCCGGGCCAGTTCGAGGGTGCGCGGATCCTTCGCTGCCTCATCGGTGAAATCGGCATGCCCCACACCGAGACCCGAGCCGCCGAGCAGCGCGCGCGCCACCGTGAACGGGCCGGAGAATGCCGCGTGATAGCCCGATTCCGGGGCGGCCTTCGCCGCGGGCGGTTCGGCAATGGTGCGCAGGACCGGTTTCGGTACGCCCAGTTCGATTTCCACGATATCGGCGGGGTCCACATCGCGACGCAGGATACGGGCCGCGTCGATACCCGCGTGGGTGAAGTGATTGCAGGGGTAGGGCTTGAAGAAGATGCCGGGGAGTTCCCAGTGGTCGCCGAGCCGATCGAGAACTTTCGCGGTGTCGGCGCGGTCACCGCAGAAGGCGTGCAGGAAACCGAAGCGGCCTTCGATCACCGTGGGCGGACCGGTCAGACCGTGCCGGGCGAATTCCGCTGCAGTGACAGCGGAATGGGCGGCCCAGCCGCAGTGGGCACGTTTGACGGTGCCGCCGGTTCGGTTGGCCTCCAGCAGGCCCGCGCCGAAGCTGGCCGCGATACCCATGGCATCGGCAATACCTTCGACATCCAGGCCGTACAGCATGGCCGCGGCGGCGGCCGACCCGACGGCACCACAGATGGACGTAGCGTGCTGGCCGCGTTCGAAGAACTCCGAATTGCCGAGTTCTTCGTCGTAACCGCCCATACCGAGCCGGACGGCGATTTCGATACCCACGCCCGCGGCGTCGAGGACGGCGGCACCCGTGGCACCGGTCGCCTCACCGACCGCCAGGGCGGCGGGGACCACCGACGCCGAGGGGTGCAGCACCGACGGGAGGTGCGTGTCGTCGGAATCCATCGAATGGGCGAGGGTGCCGTTGACCAGGGCCGCAGTGGCGGCGGGGAATTGTTCGCCGGTGCCGATACCGGTGGCGCGGGGAGCACCGGCCCAATCGCGGGCCACTGCGGTGACCGCTCGGGCCGAGGGCTGGTCGTGTGCCGCGAGGGAGTTGCCGAGAACGTCCAGGACGCGGCGGGCCACGTCGGTGCGGAGGTCGCCGGGGAGCCCTTCGGTGCGGGTCCGGACGGCCAGCGCCGCGAGGCGGCCGACAACGGTGTTCTCCAGATCGTGGCGAGTGTTCGCGCCGCGCTGATCAGGCATTACAGAATCCTCCGTGGTTACGTTTCACTGCCGCTTCCGGGCCCGATCGGCTCATTTGGCGACTACCGCGACCGGGCGCACGGGCGAACCGGTGCCGCCGGTGATCCGCAGCGGCGCCATGACGAAGGTGAACTCGGTGAGGCCGCGTTCGCTCGCCGCCTCCAGGTTCAGATGCTCGATGATATGGATCCCGTTCTCCACCAGCAGCACCCGGTGCACGGGGAGCACGCTGTGCCCCTTACCTGCCGGAATGTGTTCGAAAGCAGTGGTATCCGCACCGGCCGCGACGATTCCCGCGTCCGCCAGCCACTGCGCCGCGGCCACATCGGGACCCGGAACACCGTCCTGCTGGCCGAGATAGCGTGGGGCGTCGTCGAAGTGCCGGGCCCAGCCGGTGCGGATGAGCACGACATCGCCGCTGCGCGGAGTCACGCCGGCAGCGTCGGCGGCATCGCGCAGATCCTGTTCCGTAACGGCCTGGCCTGCCTCGAGGGCGTCGACGCCGCGCACCCGCGGAATATCCAGCAGCACACCGCGGCAGAGCATGAAAGGGATGTTCTCCGCGCCGTGTTTCGAATGGCGGCCGCCGCGCTGCGCTTCCTCGGCGTCGATATCACCGTGCAGTTTGCCGCAGTGGCTGACATGCGAGAGGGCGTCCACATGGGTGCCCACGTGACCACCGGTCACGATGATCTCGTTGGAGGCCGAGCCGCCGTCGGGGCGGACCATATCGCCGTGCCGGCGGATGAGGGTCATCCGGAAACCGGGGTGGTTGGGCGAACACGGCATACCGGTCGTATACGGATGCCCGAGCTCGACCACGTCGAGTTCGCTGCCCACCACGGCGTTCAACAGGGTGTCGGGGCCCGCGGTGACGGTTTGTTCGGTCATGCTTTCACTCCTCGTGCTGCTGTGGCCTGCGCTCGATCGAGGACCACGCGGGCGTTGGCGACCACGGCGGGGTCGATGAATCTGCCGTTCTCGTCGAGAACCGCGGATTCGCCCGCCGCCATGGACGCGGCCGCGCGGTCGACGATCCGGCGCGCCCGGTCCTGTTCCTCTGCCGTCGGCGTGTAGGCCGTATTGACGATGTCGATCTGATTCGGGTGGATGACGGAGCGACCGAAGAACCCCTGGGCGCGGCCGGCCCGCGAGGTTTCGGCCAGGCCTGCGGAATCATCCACAGCCGTCCACACGCTCTGCACAGGTGAAGACAGGCCGGCCGCCCGGGCCGCGGTGACGATCCAGCCGCGCGCCCAGGCCAGCCCTTCGGGTTCGGTGCGCATATCGGCGGCGAGATCCGCTTCGCCCAGCGCGATTCCGGTGACCCGCGGGTGACAGCGGGCGATTTGGGGGGCGGCGAGCAGGCCGGCGGCGGATTCGATGGTGGCATGTACTGGGCAGCGAAGGCGTTCCGCGGTGGCGGCCACCGATTCCGGGTCGTCGGATTTCGGCAACCGGACCCCCGCAGGTTCAGGCCCATCGGCAAGTGCGGACAGTTCGCGATCGAGCCATTCCGACCCGATCGCGTTGAGCCGCAACCACACCTGCCGTTCCGGCGGCGCCGCCCACAGGGCTTCGAGTGCGTTGGCGAGCGCCTGGTCCTTCGCGCCGACCGGAACCGCGTCCTCGAGGTCGATCACCACGGCATCGGCGGCGCTGTCGATGGCCTTGCCGATCCGGTCCGCGCGGTGTCCCGGTACGTAGAGCCAGCTCCGCGGGGTCATTTCACTGTCACCGCCGACCGGTAGCCGAGGGCGCGGGACACCCGCTGGGCCGCTTCGCGCAACGCATTCTCGTGCCGGTCGCAGGCTTCCTCGGTCATCCGGTAGCTCGGTCCACAGACCGAAACCGAGCCGATCACCGCGCCGTCGGCGCCGAACACCGGCGCCGCGATCGAGCCGGCGCCTTCCTGCCGTTCACCGGTCGACCGGCACACCCCGCGTTCCCGGGCTTCGCGCAAGGCCGCGCGCAGGGAGTCCGGGTCGATGATGGTGGTGGCGGTGAGGCGCGGCAGCGGCCGGGACAGCAGATCTTCCTGCTCGGCCTCGGAGAGGTAGGCCAGGATGATCCGCCCCGACGAGCCGCTGTGCAGTTCGAAGCGGCGGCCGAGTTCCACGGTCATTTTGATTTCCTGCGTGCTCTCGACCTGGTCGAGGTATACCCGCCCGCCCGGCAGGCGTCCGGTCACCGTGGCGGTCTCGCCGGTGGTGCGCTGGAGTTCGACGAGCGCTTCCCGGGCCATCCGGCGCAGCGGGGAGACGTCCAGCGCCCGTGCGCCCAGGGTCGCGGCGGCCGGACCCAGCAGGTAGCGGCGGGTTTCGGGCTCGTAGAGCAGCAGACCGCATTCCACGAACGTCGTGACTATGCGGTGCGCGACGGCCTTGGAGATACCGGTCGAGCGGGCGATCTCCGAGACGCCGAGTGCGCTGGACCGCCGGCCGAACTCGAGCAGTACCTCCGCTGCCCGTGCGGCGGATGTGGTGCCGCCACTCGTGGGCTCCATCGTGGCTCCGTTCTCCGGGGTGGATTCGTGTTCCGCCGGCCCCGCCGCATGGGACGAGACCGACCAAGCGCTGAACAAGTTGTACCGCTTAGCGAAACGATTGTCTAGCCACCGTCTGCGACGGCGTACCGAGTTTCCAGCGAGTAAATCCCTCCAACAGGCACTTGTGTACAGATTGCCGAACGTGCATAGTGCAGGGGACCACATTCTTGCGTTCCGCTTGCCGGAACACGATAGGAGGAAGCGTGGACGGTCCGGATTTCGATCTCGTCGTCGCCGGTGCAGGCGGCGGACTGGTCGCTGCGCTGCGCGCCGCCGAACTCGGCGCGAATGTCCTGGTGATCGACGCCGACGAGCACTTTCAGCGCGGCAACAACACCTCGATGTGCACCGCGATGATCCCTGCTGCCGGAACCCGCTGGCAGGAAGCGGCCGGAGTCCAGGACAGCCCCGGCCGTTTCCTTGACGACATCGCCCGCAAAACCGGTGGCACAGCCGACCCTCGCGTGGCCCGCGCCCTCGCCGAAACCAGCGCACAACTGGTCACCTGGCTGGCCGACAACCAGGAACTCGAACTCGAACTGGTCACCGATTTCCGCTACCCCGGCCACACCGCCGACCGCTGCCACAGCATCCCCGGCCGGCACGGCTCCCGGCTGCTACGGCATCTGGTACAGCGTGCGCAGGCACATCCCCGGATCGAGCTCATCGCGCCCATGAGCCTGCGTAACGTGCACACCAGCGGCGGGCGGGTCACCGGGGTCGAGATCGCCACCCCCGACGGCAACAGTGAAAATCTGACCACCCGAGCCGTCCTACTGGCGACGAACGGGTTCGGCGCCGATCGCGACCTCGTCCGCCACCACCTGCCCGAAATCGCCGGCGCCCACTATCACGGCGGCCAGTTCAGCCGCGGTGATGCGCTACGGATCGGCGGCGAACTGGGTGCCGACAGCGCCTTCCTCGACGCCTACCAAGGACATGCCGCGCTGTCCTCGCGCAGCCAGACGCTCATCGGCTGGGCGACCGTCGTGCACGGTGGCGTCATCGTCGACAGCACCGGCCACCGCTTCGCTCCGGAAACCACCGGCTACTCCGAGTTCGCCGCCATCCTCGCCGGCCGTCCCGGCGGTACCGGCTGGATCATCATCGACGAGCACATCGAGGAACTGTGCTCGGTATTCGACGATTTCCGCACCGTCGCCGAGAGCGGATCGCTGATCCGATCCGCCACCGCGACCGGGCTGGCCGAGAGCATCGGGGTGCCCGCGGCCGCGCTCGACGACGAACTCACCGCGGCCCACCGCGCCGTCGCCGGGGACGAACCCGACCGCCAGGGCCGCACCGACGCCCGCCATCCGCTGACCGCGCCCTACATCGCGATCGCCATCACCCCCGCCCTCTTCCACACCCAGGGCGGTCTCGTCGTCGACGAACACGCACGAGTACTCGCCGGCGGCACGCCGATTCCCGGCCTGTACGCCTCCGGCGGGGCCGCCATCGGTATCTCCGGCCACGGCGCCGGCGGTTACCTCGCGGGCAACGGCCTCATCACCGCACTCGGTCTGGCCTTTCTCGCCGCCGAGCATGTGCGCAGCGCCGTCGCCGTCTGACAGCTCATTGCTGCCTGACAACACCGGCAAGCCCGCCCGCACAACAGAACAACTGTCCAGATATTCGCCAGGAGAAGAAATGACCACCTACCTGATCAAGAACGGCACCGTCGTACGCACCGAGGACACGGCTCCCGCCGAGGGCGAGCTCGCGGATGTCCTCGTCGTCGACGGCAAGATCGCGGCCATCGGCCCCGATCTGAACGCCGAAGGCGCCGAGATCGTCGACGCGACAGGCAAACTGGTCTTTCCCGGCGTTGTCGACGCGCACCAGCACTGGGGTATCTACAACCCGCTGTCCGAGGACACGCAGACCGAATCGCGTGCCAGTGCGCAGGGCGGCGTGACCACCGCGCTCACCTATATGCGCACCGGCCAGTACTACCTCAACAAGGGCGGCGCCTACGCCGATTTCTTCCCCGAGGTACTGGACGCCTCCGCGGGCCGCAGCTATATCGACTACGCCTTCCACCTCGCGCCGATGTCGAAGCAGCATATCGGCGAGATCGGCGACCTGGCCTCGGGCCAAGGCGTCACCTCGTTCAAGATCTTCATGTTCTACGGCAGCCACGGCCTGCACGGCCGCTCCGCCTCACAGAGCGATTTCCTGATGATCCCCGAGGATGAGCGCTACGACATTGCGCATTTCGAGTTCGTGATGCGCGGGGTGCAGAAGGCCCGCGAGCAGTTCCCCGAACTCGCCCCGCATATCTCGCTGTCGCTGCACTGTGAAACCGCCGAGATCATGAGCGCCTACACCAAGCTCGTCGAAGAAGAAGGCAAACTGACCGGGCTCGCCGCCTACAGCGCTTCCCGCCCGCAGCATTCCGAGGGCCTCGCGGTGACCATCGCATCCTTCCTCGCCGACGAAACCGGCCTGCCGAATATCAATCTGCTGCACCTGAGTTCGGCCAAGGCGCTGAAGGCCGCCATGAAGATGGCCGAAGCGTTCCCGCACGTGAACTTCCGCCGCGAAGTCACCATCGGCCATCTGCTCACCGATATCGACAACGCGAACGGCCTGGGCGCCAAGGTGAATCCGCCGATCCGCCCGCGCGAGGACGTCGAGGCGCTGTGGGAGCATCTGCTCGCCGGCAATATCGACTGGGTCGTCTCCGACCACGCCTGCTGCAAGGACGAGGTGAAATTCGGCGAGGACCGCGACGATGTGTTCGCCGCCAAATCCGGTTTCGGCGGTACCGAATACCTGCTGCCCGGCCTGATCACCGAGGGCCGCAAGCGCGGACTGTCGCTGCGCCGTATCGCCCAGCTCACCGCCTCCAACCCCGCCGACCGCTACGGTCTGCCCGGTAAGGGCCGGCTCGCCGAAGGCGTCGACGCCGATATCGCGATCGTCGACCCCAACCGCACCTGGACCGTGCGCGCCGCGGATTCCGAATCCACCCAGGAATACACGCCGTTCGAAGGTTTCGAACTCGGCGCCGCCGTCACCGACACCTTCGTGCGCGGAAACCGGGTCCTGGCCGACGGTGCGGTTACCGGCGAACCCACCGGCCGCTACATCTCCCGGCCGTACTGAGAGGTGTGCAGTTGACTGCCGAGAAACAGCCGACCGGCCCGCTGCGCGGTATCAAGGTCCTGGATGCCTCCACCATCCTGGCGGGACCGCTGACCGCGCAGATCCTGGGCGATTTCGGTGCCGAAGTCATCAAGATCGAACATCCGCAGAAACCGGACGGGATGCGCGGGCACGGTCTCGACAAGGACGGGATCCCGCTGTGGTGGAAGATGGTCAGCCGCAACAAGCAGACCGTCACCCTGAACCTCAGCACGCCCGACGGGCAGGCGATCTTCCGGGATCTGGCCGCCGAGGCCGATGTGGTGGTCGAAAACTTCCGGCCGGGGACATTCGAACGCTGGGGTCTTTCCTACGCCGAACTGTCCGAACGTAATCCCGGCCTGATCATGTTGCGGGTCACCGGCTTCGGCCAGCACGGCCCGTACGCGAAACGTCCCGCGTTCGGCACGCTGGTGGAATCGATGAGCGGTTTCGCCCATCTCACCGGCCAGCCCGACGGGCCACCCACCCTGCCCGCCTTCGGGCTCGCCGATTCCATTGCCGGCGTCGCCGGTTCGTCGGCGGTCTCGATGGCACTGTTCGAACGCGAACGCAACGGCGGCACCGGCCAGGAGGTCGACCTCGACCTGCTCAGCCCGATCATGACCGCCGTCGGGCCCGGCGTGATCTACGCCGACCAGCTCGGCATCGACCAGCAGCGCACCGGAAACAGGTCGCAGAACAACGCTCCGCGCAACCTGTACCGCACCGCCGACGATCACTGGCTGGCGATCTCCACCAGCGCGCAGGCCATCGCCGAACGCGTGATGCGGCTCGTCGGGCATCCCGAAGTGATCGACGAGCAATGGTTCGCCACCGGGCGCACCCGCGCCGAACACGCCGACCTCCTCGACGAATACGTGGGCGGCTGGATCGCCGAACGCACCCGCGACGAGGTCACCACCATTTTCGAAGAAGCCGGCGCCGCCGTGGCGCCGGTCTACCGGCCGAGCGATCTGCTGAAAGATCCCCAGGTCGTCGCCACCGACATGGTCACCACTGTCGACGACGACGAACTCGGCCCCATGCGCATGCAGAACGTCATGTGGCGCATGACCCGATCCCCCGGTGCGATCCGTCACACCGGCCGACCCGCCGGTGCCGATACCGACAAGGTCCTCACCCACCTCGGGCGTACGCCCGAGGACATCGACGACCTGCGGGCCCGCGGGGTCATCTGACCCCGCGACTGCTTCATCCGAGGAGTTCCCTATGAAATCGCGTTGGTGGACAATCACCATCATTCTGGGCCTGGTGGTGGTGAATTACGTCGATCGCAGCGCCATCTCGTACGCGGCCACCGATCTGCGTGCCGAATTCGGCATCACAGACGGTCAGTACGGCGTGATCAGTTCCGCATTCTCGATCGGCTATATGCTGTTCGCCCTGCTCTCCGGGCCGCTGGTCGACCGGTACGGGTCCCGGAAAGTGCTCATGGTGGGCATGTTCATCTGGGCCGCCGCCACGGCACTGACCCCGTTCGCCGGTGGCTTCATCGGCCTCATCCTGCTGCGCATCCTCCTCGGAGCCGGTGAAGCACCCTGCTTCCCGGCGGCCACCCGGCTCGCCAGCCGCTGGCTGCCCGCCCACGAACGAGGTAAAGCACTCGCCCTCATCGGCGGTGTCGCCGTCTCCGGCAGCCTGCTCATCGGTGGCCCGATCCTCACCCAGCTGATCTCACTCACCGGCTGGAAGGGCATGTTCTGGGTGCTCGCGGTCGCCGGCATCGTGTGGGTGGTCGTCGCCTACCCCTTCCTGAAGAACTCGCCCAGCGAGGCGTCGTTCGTTTCGAAGGAAGAACTGGATTACATCCGGTCCGGGCAGGCCGACGGCGAGGACAGCGGTCAAGAATCCAGCACCGACTGGGGCGAGATCCTGCGCAACCGCAACCTGTGGCTGGTCGGCCTCGGCTACTTCGCCTGGGGATTCATGTTCTGGGCGTTCATGTACTGGCTCCCGCAGTACCTGGAACACGAATTCGGCCTGTCCATCAAGGAAGTCGGGGCGTTCTCGGTGGCGCCGTGGGCGGCCGGTGTGGTCGGTGCGCTGCTCGGCGGCATCCTCGTCGACCGCGTCTACAAACGCACCCAGAGCATCCGCTCGCGGTTCGTGATCATCGGTGTGGCATTGCTGCTCGCCGGTATCTCGATCGTGCCGATCCTGTTCTTCGGCAGCAACCTCACCATCGCGTTGATCTGCATCTCGGCCGGTGTCGGCTTCGGGTTCGTCACCGGCGGTATCTGGTGGGTCGCCTCGATCGACGCGGCACCCACCCAGCCCGGCACCGCCGCCGGCTTCGCCGACGCCTGCTTCGCCCTCTCCGGCATCATCGCGCCGTCGGTGATGGGCTTCATCGTGGGTAGCACCGGAACCTACAACGGCGGTTTCGTCGTCATGACTGCCCTGTGCCTGATCGGTGCCGTGGCAATGCTCTTCTTCACCAAGGAGCCGGAACGCACACCTCTCGACACCGACCCGGAAGGTGACCTCGCCCCCGCGAAATAACCCACGTCCGGTGTGCCCATCGCATACCGGTTCGGATGGCACCGCGTGATCGATGAGGGTTCACGCGGTGCCGTCACACCGAACTCCGGCGCCGCTCTCGCCTCCCTCCAGAGAGCGGCGCCGGACGCGTGGGCATCAGGGGTTCTTGAAGACGTCGTGATCGCCCACGCGCCGCCAGCGGCAGCGCAGCTCACCATCGACGGTGACCAGCTCAAATGTCGCACGCCCATCCGGGCTGGTGAACGACCAAGTCATCTCCAACACCCCAGGGGCCGACCGCACGGATTTCACACGCAAAGCGGCGGGCCATGGCGTCGTCGGATCCTTTGCATAGGCATCGCAGGCCGGCGCAAACTTCTCCCGGACAACGGCCTTGAATGCAATTGCATGCTCACGTTTGAGCCGCCGGTAATCGCCGTCGAATGCCGGGGTTGTCTCGAACTTCACTCGGCGTCGAGCTGGTCGAGATGGTCGAGGAAGTCCTCGGTGGACTCGTGAATCGTCACGCGGCCGGCAGCAACGTGCTCGTCGACCTCGAGTTCGCGTTCCTGCCAGCGCTCAGCCCAGAACCAGCGCTGATCCGCGGGCACCGGTAGTGCGGCCCGCAGCTCGATCACACCGTCATCACGCTCGGTCATCTCCAGCTGTGCGCCCGGCTCGTCCAGGTGCAGCCGACGGCGGACGTCCGCGGGCAACGCAATCGTGCCGCGGCCCTGGACGCCGAGGTAACGGCGTTTTGTCGGTGCGCTCATGTCGACCAGTATACGCCGCCGGGCGGAATAGCAGCAATGTTGCAAAGCGGTATTGCCGGTTGTCCGAGTCAACGTAAGTAACCACGAGTTTCGCTACCGTTGGCCGTTATGCCGACCACGCAGCCGAAACTGCCGTTCCCCGATAGCGATCCCTATGCGTCCGGGCTGCTCGATGTCGGCGACGACAACCAGGTGTATTGGGAAACGAGCGGGAACCCGCACGGGCGACCCGCTCTCGTCGTGCACGGCGGCCCCGGCGCCGGCGGCAGCCGCGGATCGCGCCGGACATTCGACCCGGACGTATTCCGGATAGTGCTGTTCGACCAGCGTGGCTGCGGCGAGAGCCGGCCGCACGCCTCGCTCCCGTCGACCGATATGGCGCACAACACCACCGAACACCTGATCGCCGATATGGAGCAGCTGCGAGAACATCTCGGTATCGAACGCTGGCTGCTCTATGGCGGTTCGTGGGGTTCCACCCTGATCCTCGCCTACGCGCAGCGTCACCCCGAGCGAGTCAGCGGGATCGTGCTGGTCGGCGTGACGATGACCCGACCGCACGAAGTCGACTGGCTGTACCACGGCCTACGGTTGTTGCTCCCGATCGAATGGGAGCGGTTTCGCGATGGTGCGCCCGCCGAAGATCGGGACGGAAACCTCGTCGAGGCGTATCGGCGGCTC
Source organism: Nocardia carnea NBRC 14403 (assembly GCF_000308515.1). GTDB lineage: Bacteria > Actinomycetota > Actinomycetes > Mycobacteriales > Mycobacteriaceae > Nocardia > Nocardia carnea. The sequence goes on from NZ_BAFV01000073.1 coordinate 43,404, forward strand.
GTGGAAAACCCCGCCCCCGCAGTCCGCGAGAAGGCAGCACTCGACTGGTGCGCCTGGGAGGACGCCGTCATCGCCCACGAAACACTCGGTGCACCCGGCCAGTACACTGCGCAACCGGATGCCGCCCTGATGGCATTCGTCCGCATTTGCACCCATTACTTCGCACGCACCGCCTGGCTCGGCGACGGCCAACTATTGCGCGATGCACACCGACTCGCCGGAATACCGGGGGTACTCATCCACGGCCGCCTCGACTTGTCCGCACCACTGCGCACGGCCTGGGAACTCGCTCGCGCCTGGCCGGACGCCGAGCTCCGGGTTATCGACGACTCCGGCCATACCGGCAGCCCGGCCATGCGCACCGCAATCTTCGAAGCGATCGACCGATTCGCCCGTTGACCCGGCCTTCTCCAGGTTTGCGACCCGGGCGGCACACGTCACTCGGCGCGAGCTTGCGCTCGAGTCCCCTACCGACCGCTGCTCGCGGACCCGCTCTGCTCCGCAGCCCAACTTTGCGATACTGCGATCGGGTCAGGTAGGACCGAAGACTTCATTCAGCGTGGTCGCGTTGAGCACGCGCAGCATCCACGCCTCCAGTTCATCGGTATTCCCCGAATGCACCCGGTCGACCACGGCGGCAGGCAGCGTCCCGAACTTGGCGACCAACAGCTCGAGCAGTATCCGAGCCGCCACTTCAGCGCGCCCCTGAGCGCGGCCTTCAGCGCGCAGTCGTTCTGCGGTGGTCACAGCTATCTCCTCGGCTCGCGGACCGAGCTGATCCAACAGGGCTTGCAGATCCTCGAGACCGGTATCGCCCTCCAGGAAAATGTACTCGAATACCCGCCACCGGTCATCCACGCTCAACTCGTTCAGATCCGCGAGGAAGGGTTGCAGATCATGGCCGAGGTTCGTGTTCTTCGCAGTGAGTTTGTGCAGAATCAGCACCAGCCGCGCCGGCGGGGTGAGATCACGGGCTCGGATCGCGGCGATATCGACCTGCGAGAGATCGTCGAGCAGGATCTTCAGACTCGGCAGGTGCCCGGCCAGTTCGGCGCGTGCCTCGTTGTCGATATCGATCAGCTCGGCCAGTTCGGTCGGATAGTTCCACCGCTCACCCCTGGGCCCGGAATGCACGACCAGCGGAATGACAGCGGGTAGCGCCTTGCTGTTCGGGTGCGCGTCGAGGTGCTGGGTCCAGATCCCGAGTTCTGGAGAATCTGGCCGCACCGGGTGGCCTGCAGCTCGACGGGACGAATCTTTACGTACTCACCCGCCAGGACGGGAAACTGTGGCGGCTGGACACCACCACCGGTCAGTTCACCTGGCTGGCCGATTTTCCGGGCAACGGGTTGTTGCGGCTGTCCGACGGGGATTTCCTGACGACCTGGGTGGGGACCGAAGGCGGACCGTCACGCGGTGTCTCGCGCTATGACAGCGACACCGGTGCGGTTACCGCGAATTGGGCGCCCGTGCCGCGGGGCGAAGGGCTGGCGCTGAGTCCGGACCAGCGGATTGTGTACACCGATGACCTGTTCACCGGTCAGATCTACCGGATCCCGCTCGATGCCCCGGATCGCTGGTCCGTGGTCACCACTGTGCCTGGGCTGATCCCCGGACTCGACGATCTCGCGACGAGCGCAGACGGTGATATCTATGTCGCCGCACATCTCACCGGCGTAATCCGCCGTGTCGACCCCGACTCGGGCGCGACATGCGCCCTCACCACGGAACTGCCCGTGGGGTGGGCCGGACCGAGTTCGGTTCGCATCGCCCCCAGCAGGGACGGTTACGCGTTGTATGTGACCTCGTTCGACGGCACCCTCCGGCGCTTACAGCCGCCTGCGGACGTGAAGCTCATGCCGGTTCGGGGTTCATGACGGCTGGGCGACGGTGCAGGCCGAGCACACCGGTCGGCCGAGTCTGTGCGCGCTCCACGCTGTAGGCGTGCGCCTACTCACCGCGCGCATACTGAATCGAGGCCGCCACGGCCGCCAGCGCGCCGTCGGGGTCCGGTTCGCCACCGAGTGCCTCGCGGATCTCGAGTATCGAGTCGTCGACGGTGGGGCGGGCCAGCGTGATCAGTTCCTTACGGACATACTCCCCCAGCGGGATCCCGGACGCGGCGGCGCGTGCCGAGAACACACTCCAGGCGTCGGCGGGTAGGTCGTAGACGTCGAGAAGCGCCATGGCACCCGCATCGATCTGCGGTCCGGGGCGCTCCGGCCGCTCGGCGCGCAAGAAGTCCACCACGGCGTCGATCGGTACTCGGCGTGCCGCGAGCGCGATCAGTTCCCGGCGTAGGTGCTCCCGTACCGGAAGCCCGGCGGCATCGGCGCGGCGATGCAGGACACCGGCGGTTTCCACGGGCAGGTCATCGATTTCCAGCAGGGCCATACCGGTCACGCTACCCAGGTCCAGGGTCGCGTGGGGCATAGCCGGCATGCAACCCGGATGACCGGCACGGATGGGTGGACAGTGGATCGGTTCGCTGGCACGATTTGCACCGAAAACCTACAGACCATGCGGAGCCCGAGAACACCGGCGGTAGCCTCTGACGCCATGACCACGCACATGTTGCGAATTCGCTCCACTTCGCGTGTTCCACTCGGTGAAGGGAAGTGAACAGCCGTGGCCACGGTGACCTTTGATCGCGCCACCCGGCAGTACCCGGGTGCCAAGACGCCCGCTGTCGACCAACTGCAGCTCGAGATCGCCGACGGCGAGTTCCTGGTGCTGGTGGGTCCGTCGGGCTGCGGGAAGTCGACTTCGCTGCGGATGCTGGCCGGGCTCGAGGAGGTGACGGGCGGGCGCATCCTCATCGGCGATCGCGATGTCACCGATACCGATCCCAAGGATCGCGATATCGCGATGGTTTTCCAGAACTATGCGCTGTACCCGCATATGACCGTCGGCGACAACATGGGTTTCGCGCTCAAACTGGCCAAGGTGAACAAGGACGAGAAAAAGCGGCGAGTGCTGGAGGCGGCGCGCCTGCTCGACCTGGAACCGTTCCTGGACCGCCTGCCGAAGGCGCTGTCCGGTGGCCAGCGGCAGCGGGTCGCGATGGGGCGGGCGATCGTGCGCGATCCGCAGGTGTTCCTGATGGACGAACCGCTGTCCAACCTGGACGCGAAACTGCGGGTGCAGACCCGCACCCAGATCGCGCAGCTGCAGCGCCGGCTGGCGACCACCACGGTCTACGTCACCCACGACCAGGTCGAGGCCATGACCATGGGCGACCGGGTCGCGGTCATGCGCGACGGTCTGCTGCAGCAATGCGCCTCCCCACGCGACCTCTACCGTGACCCCGCGAACGTGTTCGTCGCGGGCTTCATGGGTTCGCCGGCCATGAACCTGTTCACGCTCCCCGTGGCCGGCGGCGAGGTCCGGGTCGGCGGTTACACCCTGCAGCTGCCGAGGTCGGTGGCCGACGAGGCGGGTACCTCGGTGACGATCGGGATCCGCCCCGAGCACCTCGACACCGGCGAATCCGGTATCGAAATCGAGGTCGACGTGGTCGAGGAACTCGGTTCCGACGCCTTCATCTACGGTCGCCCCGCCGACCACACCGCAGGGGTCGAGACGATCGTGGCGCGCACCGACTGGCGTACTCCACCGGCCAAGGGCAGCCGCGTCCACCTCACCCCGGGCACCGATCACATCTACTTCTTCGCCGCCGACGACGGCCGCCGCCTGAACTAGCCGGAAGTACTGATTCAGCGAGGACGCATCGGCCTCGATATCGGTCTTCGGTCGCCGTGTCCCCACGAAGACGAGTGGTGGACGCGCCACCGGGCCCAGCCGCAACCGCGGCCGAATTCTGCGCTCGCTGCCCTACCTGCGCCGCCGGACCGCCCGCCATTCCTCGTTGAGTCGGACCCCCAGCTCGTCGACCCCGATCTCGCGGCCGGACTCGCTGCGGACCTGCACCCGGACCGGGTCGCCGGTGGCGGCCTCGACCAGGTCCAGCGGTGGGGGGCCGGGCTGGAGGTAGGCGTTGCCCCATTGCATGAGGGCGAGGACTACCGGGAGTAGATCGCGGCCCTTGCGTGTGAGGACGTATTCGTGACGGGTGCGTTTCCCTTCCTCTTGGTAGGGCTGTTTGGTGAACAATCCCGCCTCGGTGAGTTTGCGTAACTGACCGGCGACCGCCGCGTCGGTGAGACCTACCCGGGAGGCGAATCCGTCGAAGCGGGTGGTGCCGTAATAGGCCTCGCGCAGGATGAGGATCGCCGAGCGGGTCCCGACCACATCCATTGCCAACGCGATCGAGCACTGGTCCGGTTTCCACGAGTTCAGATCGGCCAGGGGGCCTTCCATCACGGCTGCCATGCGCTCATTCTATCGATCCTGGCTTGCCTCGGCTCATGTCAGCACCTACTCTGGCTTTAGATAACTTTAGCCAGAATGGAGGCTCTGGTGACGGAAGGAATCACCATGCGAGACGCAGTCATCGTCGACGCGGTCCGGACCCCGATCGGCCGGGGCAAACCCAGCGGAGCCCTGCACTCGGTCCATCCGGTGGACCTCATGGCGCACAGCCTGCGCACCTTGGTCGAACGCACCGGAGTGGATCCCGCACTGATCGACGACGTGATCGGCGGGGTCGTCAGCCAGGTCGGCGAGCAGGGGGTGAATATGACCCGCCGAGCTGCCCTCGCGGCCGGATTCCCGGAATCGGTACCCGCCACCACGGTCGACCGGCAGTGCGGCAGCAGCCAGCAGGCCGTGCATTTCGCGGCGCAGGGAGTGATCGCCGGCGCCTACGACATGGTGATCGCCACCGGCGTCGAATCCATGAGCCGGGTCCCGATGGGCTCGAGCGCACGGGGCGCCGACGATATATCGGGCGTAGGCTTCGCGCAGCGTTACCCGGAAGGCCTGGCCCCCCAGGGGACCAGCGCCGAACTCATCGCCGCGAAATGGGGCATATCGCGCACCGAACTCGACGAATTCGCGCTCGGCAGTCACGAGAAAGCAGCTCACGCAACCAAAAACGGCCGCTTCGCCGCCGAACTCGCGCCCCTCGCCGGGCTCGAAACCGACGAAGGCATCCGCACCGGATCCACCCTGGAAACTCTCGCCACCCTGCGCCCCGCCTATTACGACGAGACCATGGCCGAGCGTTTCCCGCAGATCGGCTGGAATATCACCGCCGCCTCCGCCAGCCAGATCAGCGACGGGAGCGCCGCGGTCCTGATCACCACCGGCGAACGAGCCCGCGAACTCGGTCTGCGCCCACTGGCCCGGCTGCACAGTTTCGCGGTGGCGGGCGACGACCCCCTGCTCATGCTCACCGCGGTCATCCCGGCAACCCGCAAAGTACTCGACCGCGCCGGCCTCACCATCGACGATATCGACCTGATCGAGATCAACGAGGCCTTCGCCTCCGTAGTCTCGGCGTGGACCCGCGATACCGGCGCCGACCCGGAACGGGTGAACGTCAACGGCGGTGCGATCGCGCTCGGCCATCCGCTCGGCGCCTCCGGGGCCCGGCTGCTCACCACCCTGGTCCACGCCATGCAGGATCGCGGCGCTCGTTTCGGGCTGCAAACCATGTGTGAAGCCGGCGGTCTCGCCAACGCCACCCTCCTGGAACGCCTCTGAGCGTCCCGGCCCCACGGCTAGGCGGCTGCGCTCATCAATACGCTCACGGCGGCGCCGGCCATCGCGGAATAGCCGGCGGGACCGGGGTGCAGGTGGTCTCCGCTGTCGAACCGCGCGGCCAGTGAGTCCGGGTCCGCGGGGTCGGCGAGTACGCGTTCGAAGTCGACGACGGCGTCGAACTCACCGGAACCGCGGATCCAGGCGTTGACCGCGTCCCGGACTCGTTCACCGCGCTCGCTGTAATAGGGAGCTCCCCGGTAGGGCAGCAGGGTGCCGCCGACGATGCGCAAGCCGTCGGTGTGCGCCCTCCGGATCAGCAGGCGGTATTCGGCGATCAACTGGTCGGCGGTGACCTCGGGATTCGGGCGCATCCATGGTTCGTGCACTTCACTGGCGCCGATATCGTTGATGCCCGAGAGCAGGATCACGGTGCCGACCCCCTCCTTGTCGAGCACATCGCGGCGGAACCGGGTTGCTGCGCGCGGGCCCACATACGCGGAATCCGATACGACGCGGTTCCCGCCGATCCCGGTGTTGAGCACGGCGCGCGGCCGGCCGGCCACAGCGAGCCGGTCGGCCAGCACGTCCGGGTAGCGATTGTCCATATCGGGCCATGCCCCGGCGCCGTCGGTGAGGGAATCGCCGAAGACGACCACACCGTCGCGGCTCGGCCTGCCCGCTACCTCGACGCCGGTCAGGTAGTACCACGACCTGCTCGATTCGGTGAACGCTCCACCGTCGATATCGGCGCTGTGATCACCGATCGCCCGGTACGTGGTGCTGTTGGCGAGATAGTGGAAGGTGGCGGGCCCGGTGGGCCGGCCGAGATACAGGGTCACGGTGAGTGATTGCCGCGCGTTGACCGGGTAATCGATGGCATCGCCGGTGAGTTCGGCGCCCGGCGCGATCACCACGCCCGGTGCGCCGCCGAAGGAGAGCGGGCGCACCGTGCCCGAACGTACCGCTGCCCCATCGGCTGCCTGCGCAATGGTGGCCGCCGTAATCGGCAACGGTCGATCACCGAAGAGGTTGGACAGGGTGATCCGTACGGATTCGCCGGCAAGGGTTGGGCGCACGGTCTGGCGGATGGTGTGACCGGCGAAGCCGGCGGTCGACCAATTCGGACCGAGCACATCACCGGCAGGTATCTGCGCCGCGGACCAGCTGTCGAGCCAGGTTTCGTTGGGCCCGCTCGATCCGGAGGCGCTGACGTACAACGCCGTACCGGAGACAGTGAGCAGCACTCCCAGTAGCGCCGAGAGCACGACGGTGCGTACCTTCCGGATATTCATCGGCGCACCGGTTCCTCGATACGCCAGGTGATACCGTGCGGCGCAAGCGCGTCGAGGAATTCTCGTGGCGCGAACGCCTCGGCGGCCGCCAGGACTCCGGATTGCACGGTCTCGTTCTCGACGAGAGCCGTGGCAGCGGCCACCGCCATGAGCGCGGAGTCACGGTAGGAGTCGACGCCGCTCAGTACCGCGCGCACGGTCACGCCGTCCGCGCCGATCGCGTCTACCACGAGGTCGTATCGCATATCCGCGGTCGGCGACGGCACCTCCGGCAGCATGTCGACGAGGTCGGGGGTCATCGCGCCCACGGCCGCGTGGATGCTCACGTCCAAGACCCCGCTCACGAAGCGGACCGGGGTGTGCCGGGGAATCGTGAGCACCGGTGGTTGCGGGAATTTGGTCACCGCGGTCTCCTCGGTGTCGCCGGGGAACAGCATCGTGGTGTGCCTGTCGAGGGGGCCGCGCCGCAGCCCCTCGTCCTGATAGTGCCAGCCACCGCTGCGGAACCAGTCCAGGCTCGCCAGCAGGGTCCGGGCGCTCCCCCGCGACCCCTCGCCGCCGCTTCTGGTCCGGTGGCTGATCACGATATCGGCCGGCCCGTCGATTCGACCGTCCGGATGGGCCGCAGCATTCGGCGACCCGGCGGTCGCAACGGCTTTGCGCGCCGTGCACGCCGATCCGGCACGCCCGTGGACCGTAGACGACCTGGCCGCGGCAGCCGGGGTTTCCCGAGCCACGCTGGCCCGCAGATTCGTCGCCACCATAGGCGAAGGACCGTTGTCGTACGTGGCGAGCTGGCGGATGATCCTTGCGGCGAAGCGGTTACGCGAGAGCAGCGATGCCCTGTCCACGGTGGCACGCGGGGTCGGCTACAGCTCGGAGTTCGCGTTCGCCAAAGCATTCAAACGCCGATTCGGCATCGCCCCCGGGCAGTACCGGAAAGAGGCAGAGCGCGCCGAGCCCATCGCGGTCTGACGCACAGCGCATCAACGGCATGGCCTGGACGTATCTCTCGCCCGGCCTGCGGACAGCAGGCGGCCACCCTACTAACGTGAAGAGGGTGACCGAGCTGCCCGAGATCGACTCCATCACCGTCTATGCGATTCCGATGCGGTCGAAGTTCCGGGGGATCACCGTGCGCGAGGGCATAGTCCTGCACGGACCGCGGGGGTGGGGTGAGTTCTGTCCATTCCCCGAATACGACGATCACGAAGCCGCGAGCTGGCTGGCGACCACCGTCGAGCAGATCGGCGCGGGCTGGCCGGAGCCCGTACGTGATCGCATTCCGATCAACTGCACCGTCCCCGCGATTGCGCCGGACCGGGCGCATGATCTCGTCGCCGGTTCGGGTTGCCGGACCGCGAAGGTCAAGGTCGCCGATCACCCCGGCGCACTGCCCGAGGATCTGGCCCGGGTGGAAGCGGTACGGTCGGCGCTGGGGTCCGCCGGCGCGATCCGCGTGGACGCGAACGCGGTATGGGATGTGGACACCGCCGTCCGAAGTATTCGCGAGCTCGACCGTGCCGCAGGTGGTTTGGAGTACGTCGAACAACCTTGCCGAACGGTCGGAGAACTCGCCGACGTCCGTCGCAAAGTGGATGTTCCGATCGCCGCCGATGAATCCATCCGGCGCGCGGAAGATCCGTTGCGGGTAGCCGTCGCCGGCGCCGCGGATATCGCGGTGATCAAATGCACGCCGCTCGGCGGGGTCCGGCGGGCCCTGGAAGTGGCCGAAGCGGCAGGGCTGCCCTGCGTGATCTCCTCGGCACTGGAGACCAGCATCGGATTGTCCGCACAACTGGCTCTGGCAGGCGCGCTCCCGGAACTGGACCACGCCTGCGGGCTGGGCACGGTGACCCTTTTCGAAGGTGATCTGGTGACCGATTCGCTGCGACCGGTGGACGGCTACCTACCCGTCCCGCGCACCGGCCCTCGACCGGACCCCGCCCTCCTGGAGAAGTACCGGCATCCGGACCCGGAACGCACCGCCTGGTGGACCGATCGACTCGCCCGCGTATGGGAGGTACTGGGGCGTCGACGCGGTGAATGAACCACTCGATGAGCACCGGCTCATCCGAGCGAAACGCCGCTGTCGTACAACGTGATACGCAGGAGGAATCCCGCTTCGGGGCCGAGAATGCCCTCGACCAATTCGACGTATCTGCCACAGAATTCCGGGCCGTGCGCGGCGACCGCTTCCGGGCTCGGCTCCAGGTGGTGTGCGATTTCATGCAATACCACCAGCTCCCGCAACGCCCACGGGCCACCGCCGCGTCGGCGCCGGTCGCCGTGGACGGGCACGGCGAGCACACCGCTACCGGGTTCGTAATGGGCCGCAACGGTTCCTGCCCGGGAGCGCACCCGAATCGGCGCCGCGGCCCGCTCCCATGTCGCCACGACCCAATTCAGGGCGAGAACGCGAACGCAATACTCCTGCACCGATTCCACGGAGGCGAATTTCCGTTCCACCGGCAGGGTCAGGCGCGAACCGTGGACTTCGACGGTGCGGCGCCCGAATTCGTCGGCGCGGTCGAATACCGCACGCACCAACTGTTCGGCGTCATATACCTTGGCGCGCTGAGAATCCCGCCTGCCGGTCATATCTCGCGCCGGACGAATTCGGCAGCGGTCCCGGCGATTGCAGTGTGCACGGGGATGCCGGTGGCGCGTACTCGATTTACTCGGTCCCGCGGCGCGCAAGCCATGCTCACCCGAACCCGGTTCCGCGACACCACTACCCGCCCGAGCCCTCGAGCCGCCCACGCGCCGCGTCCAGTTCCGGCGCAAACCCCAGCCGCGCCACCCGGCCCGCCCGGTCCCCGGCCTGCCGGGCATCCGGCGCGTAGCCGGTGGAGGTCTGCGGACCGCGCCAGGTGCCGCGGGCTTCGGAGTTGCGACTGTAGAAATCGGCCAGTTCGAGTTCCTTGCCGCGCAACGCGAGCGCGGTCCCGGCGGCCTGTTCTTCGGAGACCGGTTCGGCAGCGCGGGTATCGCGCGTGGTGGCGGCCCGTTCGACCGCTTTCTTGGTTTCGGCCAGCCGCGCCCCGACCCGCGCCGCGAACGCCATCTGGAAGTTGAGCCGCGCCGTGACCCCCGCCACCGGCACCCGGACCACCCGGCGCATCCGCCGTCCGCGGCGTCGTTCGACGACGACCTTCTCCATCGTCGCCGACCGGTGGGCCCCGGATTTGATGTACCGGTCCGACGCCTGCACCATCTGCACCAGCAGGCTGGAGTACAGGGCCTCGCAGACGTCGATATCGGCGGCGTACCCGTACGCGTACACCTGAGTGGAAGTGCGGGCGACATCACAGCGCACATCGTTGGCGTCGGCGATGGCCACGAACAACTGGACGTAGGTGCGCAGACCTTTGCGGCCGGGTTCGCCGATCGGAATCATCCGCTGGATGAGTGTCGCGCCGCGTTCCCGGTCCCGGGTGTGGGTCCGCGCCACCGCCAGGTCGATCGAGGAGCGGGTGGCCAGGCGCTGGGCGGCGGCCAGGAACGCCTCGGCCTCGTGTTCGTTCTCGGTCGACTCGGCTTGGCGCAGCAGCCCACCGATCCTGGTGAGCAGGCGTTCCGATACAGCGTTCGAGGTCGGCATCGCGGCCCAGCCTAATGCGCGGCGGCAGGAGCGACCCATACCGCTGTCGTACGGGGCCGGCGACCGGAACGTCTTACAGCCCATCCGAGGGTGGGCCGGAAGCGGGCCCGCCACCTGGGGTTACGCTCCCCGCAGGCCGCACACGCTTTCCGGCGTGAACCGTCCGGGCGGTACTTCGCACCAGGAGTACCCCACACGCGACGTTCGCACCATGTAAGTTGCCATGTGCTGCCGCTCACTGTGTCGACTCTGGAGTTCCACGATGGCTTTCAAGAAGGTGCCGTCTCTACGTGCTGCGCTCGTGCTGTTGCCGATCGCGCTGCTGACCGTGACCTTTGCCACCGCGTGCAACACCAGCGATACCGATGAGCAGCTCAGCCGGAACCAGGACGGCCGCGGCCCGATCACCTACGTCGAAGGTAAGGACACCACCGAAACCGGTGCGGTGAAACAGCTGATCGATCGCTGGAACGCCACCCACCCCGACGAGCAGGTCACCTACAAGGAACAGTCCAACGACGCCTCCGCCCAGTACGACGATCTGGTCGAACATATGCGGGCGAAATCGCCGGACTACGACGTGGTGGCCCTTGATGTCCCGTGGACCGCGGAGTTCGCTGCCAAGGGCTGGATCCAGCCGCTGGAGGGACAGTTCGCGATCGATACCGCGCCGCTGCTGTCCCCGCCGGTCGCCAGCGCCACCTACAACGGCACCCTCTACGCCGCGCCTCGCAACACCAACGGCGGCCTGCTGTTCTACCGCAAGGACCTGGTTCCCGCCCCGCCGCGTACCTGGTCGGAGATGCTGGCCAGCTGCCCGATCGCGCGGGAGCAGCAGATCGGCTGCTATGCGGGCCAGTTCGCGCCGTACGAGGGTTTGACGGTGAACACCGCCGAGGTGATCAACGCGTTCGGTGGCACCTTCGTCGGCACCGACGGCCGCACCCCGACCGTGAACAGTGCCGAATCACGAGCCGGACTCCAGCGGTTGGTGGATGCCTACAAAGCCGGCGATATCCCCCGCGAAGCGGTCACCTTCCAGGAGCCGGAGAGCGGCGCCGCCTTCAACCAGGGCAAACTGATGTTCCTGCGCAGCTGGCCGTCCACCTACGGTGATGCCGCCTCGGAATCGTCGGCGGTGAAGGACAAATTCGATGTGGCCCCGCTGCCCGGCGACACCGGGATCGGCGCCTCCACACTCGGCGGCTACAACGCCGCGATCAGCGCCTACTCCGAGAACAAGGCCACCGCACTCGATTTCCTGAAGTACCTGATCAGCGAGGAGGCGCAGCACATCATCGCCTCCGGCGCACTGCCCTCGGTGCGGGCCTCGATCTACGACGACCCGGCGCTCATCGCCAAGATGCCGTACCTGCCTGCCCTCAAGGATTCCATCGCCAGCGCGGTGCCCCGACCGGTCACCCCGTTCTATCCGGCGGTGTCCAAAGCCATTCAGGACAACGCATATGCTGCCCTGACCGGAACCAAGTCCGTGAACGACGCGATCATCGGCATGCAGAAGGGTATCGAGACGGCCGGATCGTAGTTATTGTTCAACCGGACCCGGCGAGCCAGGAGAGAGAACGGTGTCGGATCCTTCCGGAACGGACGCGCAGGCGTCGGTCCGTACAGATGAGCCCGCGAACGCAGCGCGTACCGGCGGGACGGCCCTGAAGTTGCGCGATGACGTGCGGATGACAGGCAGGGCGTGGCTGTTCGTCGCGCCGGTACTGATAGCCCTCGCTGTGGTGATCGGGTATCCGGTGTTGCGGGCGCTGTGGATGTCGTTCCACTACGACGATCAACTCGACGCTGTGACCGGTCGCTTCACCGACAACGGGGAAAGCACCTTCTACAACTACCTGCACTGGCTGGTCGGCCAATGCCAGGTGATCACCGGCGGTGTCACCGAATGCCCCACCGGCAACCTGGGCTCCGAATTCTGGGGCGCGGTCGGGGTGACGCTGTTCTTCGCCGTGGTGACGGTGACGCTCGAGGTCGTGATCGGGCTCGGCATGGCGATCGTCATGGGCAAAACGTTCCGGGGCCGGGCACTGCTGCGCGCGGCGGTACTGATCCCGTGGGCTATCCCGACCGCGGTGACGGCGCGGCTCTGGGAGTTCATGTTCCAGTACGACGGCCTGGTCAACACTATTTTCGATACCGAGATCCTGTGGACCTCCGACACCTGGCCCGCCCGCTTCGCGGTGATCGCCGCCGATGTGTGGAAAACCGCGCCGTTCGTGGCACTGCTGCTGCTGGCGGGCCTGCAGATCATCCCGAAGGATGTGTACGAGGCGGCCCGGGTCGACGGCGCCTCGGCCTGGCAGCGGTTCACCCAGGTGACGATGCCGCTGCTGAAACCGGCGCTGCTGGTCGCGGTGCTGTTCCGCACCATGGACGCGCTGCGTATGTACGACCTGCCCGCCATCATGACCGATAATCTGCCGGCCACTCGGACCTTGTCGGTACTGGTGGTCGAGCAGACCCGGCAGGGTCCCAACAGCGCGGCGGCGCTCTCGACGATCACCTTCCTGTTGATCTTCGCGGTGGCCTTCGTCCTGGTGAAGGTACTGGGCGCGAACGCGGTGCGGACGCAGGAAGAGCAGCGGAAGGCATGACCGCGGTGACTACACAGCAAACCGGTACCCCCGCCCGGCGGCGTCCGTCTTGGCGGCGCCGGCTCGGCTCGGCTCGTATCTACGTCGGCGCGCTCATCGTGCTGCTCTGGGGACTGGGCCCGTTCTATTGGATGGCCGTGACCGCATTCCGCGACCCCGCCTACACCTTCGATCCCACCCCGTGGCCCACACACATCACCCTCGACAACTTCCGCGATGTCTTCGACACCAGCCGCGGTAACGATTTCGGCAGGGCACTGCTCAACAGTGTGATCATCGGCGCGGCCAGTACCGCGATCGCGCTGGTGATCGGCGTGATGGCGGCCTACGCGCTGGCGCGGCTCACCTTCAAGGGCCGCTACCTGGTGTCCGGGGTGATCCTGAGCGCTTCGATGTTCCCCGTGGTCGTCCTGGTGACCCCGCTGTTCCAGCTGTTCACCGATATCGGCTGGATCGGCAAATACCAGGCATTGATCCTGCCCAATATCTCCTTCGTACTGCCGCTGACGGTCTACGTGCTGGCGTCGTTCTTCGCCGATCTGCCGTGGGAACTCGAGGAGGCCGCCCGGATCGACGGGGCCACCCGATTGCAGGCTTTCCGGCTCGTGATGCTGCCGCTGGCGGCACCCGCGGTGTTCACCACCGCGATCCTGGCGTTCTTTGCCGCGGTCAACGAGTATCTGCTCGCCCGGGTGCTCTCCGGTAGCGACACGGAACCGGTGACAGTGGCCATCGCGCGCTTCTCCGGGAACAATCCCCAGGTAGAGCCCTATGCGTCGATTATGGCGGCGGGCACGTTGGTGACGGTGCCGCTGGTAATTCTGGTACTGGTGTTCCAGCGACGCATCATCTCCGGACTGACCGCAGGCGGGGTCAAAAGCTGATCACTGGGTATCCTGGGGTCGGGCGGTGGTGCGCCTGAGTTTTTCCGACGCTCCGGGAGGAGATGATCGTGAGCTCGTTCCAACCCCCGCGTGGCCACAACACTCCCAGATCGCCGCAATACCCCTCGCTCGCCGGTTGGAACCAGCTCGACACCGGTGGGCGACCCCGGCCGCCCCGGCCCCCGCAGTACCGCCGCCCGCCCCGTTCCCGGGGCCAGCGCATCCGCCACCTCATCCTGTGGCTGTTCATCATCTTGATCGCCGTACCGGCCCTGCTGATAGCGCTGGTGTACTGGAGTGCGGAGATCCCGGCGGCCGGCACCGTGCCGGTGAACCAGACCGCCACCATCACCGCCTCCGACGGCACCACGGAGCTGGCCAAGGTGGTGCCGCCCGAAGGCAACCGCACCCCGGTACCGCTGGAACAGGTGCCGGTGCACGTCCGCGACGCCGTACTCTCCGCGGAGGATCGCAACTTCTACGACAACCCCGGTTTCTCTCCCACCGGCATGCTGCGCGCGCTGCGCGACAACGCCCTGGGCCGGGCCGATGCCGGCGGCGGCTCCACCATCACCCAGCAGTACGTCAAGAACGCCTTCCTCGGCCCCGAGCGAACCGTGAGCCGTAAAGCGCATGAACTGATCATCTCCGCCAAGATGGCACGGGAGTGGGATAAAGACGAGATCCTGCACGCCTACCTCAACACGATCTACTTCGGGCGCGGCGCCTACGGGATCGAGGCCGGTGCGCAGGCTTACTTCGGTAAGCCGGTCGCCGAACTGTCCGTTGCCGAGGGGGCAGTACTGGCCGCAATCATCCGCTCCCCGTCCGGACTGGACCCGGAGACCAAGCTCCCGCAGCTGCTGCAACGCTGGAACTACGTCGTCAACGGCATGGTTGCCATGGGAACCCTGGCACCCGGCGAACGCGATACGGTGGTTTTCCCGCCCACGATCCCGCCGCCGGTATTCGACGAGAACATCGTCGAACGGGGTCCGGAAGGGCATATCAAGGCCCAGGTCATGCGCGAACTGGCAGCCGCCGGGATATCGCAGGAAGAGGTGAACACCGGCGCCCTGCGGATCGTCACCACGATCGACGCCAGGGCACAGCAGGCCGCGCAGGCGGCCGCCACCGAAAGCTTGGCCGGGCAGCCGCCGGAATTGCGGAACGCGGTGGTCTCCATCGACCCGCGGTCCGGCGCCGTACGCGCCTACTACGGCGGCGCAGACGGTATCGGATTCGATTTCGCCCAGGCCCCGGTGCAGACCGGTTCGGCGTTCAAGACCTTCGCCGTACTGGCTGCGCTACAGCAGGGCATCCCGCTGTCCCGGGCGTTCGACAGTGCGCCGGTGGACGTCAACGGCGTCGATGTGCGCAATGTGGAGAACGAATCCTGCGGGACCTGCCCGCTGTCCGAGGCGTTCAAACGCTCCCTCAACACCAGCTTCTACCGACTCACCCTGGCCATGAACAACGGGCCCCAGGCCATCGCCGACGCCGCGCACCAGGCCGGGATACCGCACGATATCCCCGGCGTGCCGGGGCAGTCGCTCACCGAGATGGGCGAGGAGCCCATGCCGTCGATCGTGCTGGGCACCTACCTGGTGCGACCGCTGGACATGGCCTCGGCTTATGCAACGATCGCCGGTGAGGGCCGCTATCACCAACCGTATTTCGTCCAGCGGGTGGTGCGCGGCGACGGCCGGGTCCTGCTGGACCGCAGCAGCGATCCGGAACAGCAGACCGGGGAACAACCGCAGCCCTCCGAACAGCGCATCCCCCCGGATATCGCGGCCCGGACCGCCTCGGCCATGCGGCCGATCGCCGACTATTCCAACGGTCACGGGTTGAGCGGCCGCCCGTCGGCGGCCAAAACCGGCACCACCCAGCTGGGCGACACCGGACAGAACAAGGACGCCTGGATGGTCGGTTTCACCCCCTCGCTGTCGACCGCCGTATGGGTGGGCACCGAACACAATCTGCCCATCGTCACGGCCGGCGGCGGCCGGATCTACGGTTCCGGACTCCCCGCCGATATCTGGAAACAGACCATGGACGGGGCGCTCGCCGATACCCCCGTGGAGCAGATCGGCAATCCCGCCCCCGCACCACCGGCAGCGGCGCCCGGCACGAACCAGCAGCCGTCGGGCAACCCGTACGACATCCTCAACCCGCCGCAGCAGCCGGAACCGGAACCGCAGCAGCAACAGCCGTTCATCGTGATCCCGCCGGCCTCCGAACCGTATGTGCCCGAACCGGAATACCAACCCGAACCCGTACCCCAGCCCGAACCGCCCGCCCCCGCACCGCCGATCATCGCACCTCCACCACCACCGCCGCCACCACCGCCTCCGCCACCGCCGCGGGTGGTCGAAATACTGCCCGGCGTTACCGTTCCGGTGCCGTGATCCACGGATTTCCGCTCGGGATACCGGCGAAGGAACGGTCGACATGGCAGCATCGTTGGCCAGAGTGAGATGTCGCCCATCCGACCGACCGGCACCGGGCCCACGCTCGTGCCGGGACGGGCGTGCGGGAGGATATGCGCTGGAGCGACGACGGATGACGAGACATAGGGGCTACGCCGGTGGAATTCAATGTCGTTGACCGCCCGGAAACGCTGGTGGCGGGAATGGTGCTTCGCAGCCCGGCCCTCGCTGTGGAAGGGCCGCGCCGTAAGAAAGTGGAGGAGGCGTGGAAACTCAATCTGTCCCGGGCTTTACCCGGACCGCCGGCCAGCGCGTTCGTCGATCATGCCCCCGAGATCAATTCGTACCTGACCCATATCATCGGCTACCGCTGCCGCAGCCTCGACGATCTACTACCCGGAGATGTGCTCGCCCGGATCCCCGCCGGTCGGTACGCCCGGTTCACCCTCAACGGTGAGAATCTCGGCGAAACCATCGTGACCCTGTGGCGCGCCATCTGGGATGCCGAAGCCGCCGGTCGTCTGGTGCGGTCCTATACCGGGGACCACGAACGGTATCCGGACGAGCACACGGTGGAGGTTTTCGTGGCACTGGCAGAAGACGATTCGGCGGGCAGGTAGGAAGCTGTGGATTTCGAAATTGTCACCCTCGACGAGAGCATGGTCGCCGGGCTCACCGTTCCGCTGGCGGGCCGTGAGGTATCGGCCCGCGATCTGGACCTGGTCAACTTCACCTGGGACCGCTATCTGAGCCGGGAGAAGGAAGTGCCCCGGGTCGCCGCCTATATCGGCCAGGACGATCACGCGGTGGCCGTTCTGGGCTACGAGATCACCGGCCTGGCCGACCTCGATCCGGGTGATGTGCTCACCCGTGTCCCGGCCGGTCGCTACGCGAAATTCGTGGTCACCGAAAAACCGTACGACCTGCTGCGCACGGCCTGGGCCCGCGTCCGGGAAGCGGAGAAAGCGGGCACGATAACCCGCTCCCACACCGCCGAACTCGAACGCTACACCGGCCCCACCTCAGTGGAGGTCTACGTATCCCTGGACTGAGTCATATCCCCTAGCGGCCCCATACCCGACCCACCACGTCCGGCATCCGCGCCATACTCGACCCCGACACATACCCCGCCGGCGCCGAGTCCAGCGAGGCCCCGACAGCACACACACGAACCCCCACACAACCAACCGCGGCGCCGAGTTCAGCCAGGCCCCGGCAGTAGACATACGAACCCTACGCAACCAACGGTGGTGCCGAGTTCAGCCAGGCCCCGGCAGTAGACATACGAACCCTACGCAACCAACGGTGGTGCCGAGTTCAGCGAGGCCCTGCAAGGTTTCGGCCCGTCCCTGCTGTCAGTGCTCGATGCGATGCGGCGAAGCCGCGAGTGTCGAGTGCTGACAGCAGGGACCAAGGGGGGCCGAAACCCGCGGCGCCGAAGGCGCCGCAAAAAGACACAGCTCAGCCGATGATGAAGGTCTCCAGCTGGGCGCGGGCGACGTCGTCGGCCATCTGCTCCGGCGGGGACTTCATCAGGTACGCCGACGCCGGGAGCACGGGGCCGCCGATTCCGCGGTCCTTGGCGATCTTGGCGGCGCGTACCGCATCGATGATGATGCCCGCCGAGTTCGGCGAGTCCCAGACCTCGAGCTTGTATTCCAGGTTCAGCGGCACATCACCGAACGCACGGCCCTCCAGCCGGACGTAGGCCCATTTACGGTCGTCGAGCCAGCCGACGTGATCCGACGGGCCGATATGCACATCGCCGGCACCCATCTCCTTCTTCAGGTTGCTGGTGACAGCCTGCGTCTTCGAGATCTTCTTCGACTCCAGGCGCTCACGCTCGAGCATGTTCTTGAAGTCCATATTGCCGCCGACGTTCAGCTGCATGGTGCGGTCGAGCTGCACGCCGCGATCCTCGAACAGTTTCGCCATGACCCGGTGGGTGATGGTGGCGCCGACCTGGCTCTTGATGTCGTCGCCGACGATCGGCACGCCCGCGGCACGGAACTTCTCGGCCCACTCCGGATCCGAGGCGATGAACACCGGCAGTGCGTTGACGAAGGCCACACCCGCGTCGATCGCGCACTGGGCGTAGAACTTGTCCGCTTCCTCGGAACCGACGGGCAGGTAGGAGACCAGCACGTCGACCTCGGCGTCCTTCAGCGCCGCGACGACGTCGACCGGATCGGTTTCGGCGAGTTCGATGGTTTCGGCGTAGTACTTGCCGATGCCGTCGAGGGTGGGGCCGCGCTGCACGGTGACACCGAGCGGCGCCACATCGGAGATCTTGATCGTGTTGTTCTCGCTGGCGAAGATCGCCTCGGACAGGTCGAAGCCGACTTTCTTGGCGTCCACGTCGAAGGCGGCCACGAACTGCACGTCACGAACGTGGTACTGGCCGAACCGCACGTGCATCAGGCCGGGCACCGTCGCCGTATCGTCGGCGTCCCGGTAGTACTGCACGCCCTGCACGAGCGAGGAGGCGCAGTTGCCCACACCTACGATGGCGACGCGAACACTGGACTTATTGGTGTCTCCACTACTCATGGCCGGTATTTCCCTCTTTCTGTGGTGCCGCCGTCGTCGATTGCTCCGCCGCAATCAACTCGTTGAGCCAGCGCACTTCGCGCTCGCTTGATTCGAGTCCGAGTTGATGGAGTTGGCGGGTGTAGCGATCCAGCGAGCCACTCGCCTTCTTGATCGCCTCCCGCAGCCCCTCTCGGCGCTCCTCGACCTGGCGCCGCCTGCCCTCCAGGATCCGCATCCGCGCTTCTGCGGGAGTGCGGCTGAAGAAGGCCAAGTGCACGCCGAAGCCGTCATCGGTGTAGTTCTGCGGACCGGTATCGGCCAGTAGCTCGCCGAACCGCTCCCGGCCCGCCGGTGTCAGCTGGTACACCCGCCGGGCCCGGCGGGTCGTCACCATGCCGTCGGGCGCCTCCTCCGCGATCAGCCCATCCGCCTGCATACGTTTCAAGGTCGGATACAGCGATCCGTAGGAGAAAGCCCGAAACGCCCCGAGCAGGCCGGTGAGCCGTTTCTTCAGCTCGTAGCCGTGCATGGGCGCTTCCAGGAGCAGCCCGAGGATTGCCAGTTCGAGCACCGGGCTTCACCCCCTGACTTCCGTACAGACCTAACCAATGGATGCGATTACAAACTATATCGGAGCGATATAACCGTGCATAGTTCAGTCCGCTACATCACAGATGGCGGCCAGGGTGCATCACGCGCTTGCGGCGGTGCTGCGACCTGGTTTCCGTGGCTGAGCGCCCGCGGCTCAGCGCGCCGGGAACACCTCCAGCGGCAAACCGGCGAACGAAACCGACAGGTGGCCGGTATCGCCTGCGGGATCCTCGACGAAGATCTGGATCACGGGCCCGGCATCGGCCGGCGCGATCGGTTCGAAGCCGATTCCGACATGTTCGACCACCCCCTGCGCCAACCGCACCGAGGCCGGGGCTCCCGCCAGTACGGCGCCCAGTGTGGCCAGGTCGATATCGGCCAGATCGATCGGGCGGCCGTCCGCGTTGCTGGGCACCTCGACCCCGAGCTGTTCGAACCCGTCGGCAGTGAAGTGGAAGTTGCGGGCACTGCCCCCGACCAAGCGCTGGACCAGCAGAAAATCCGGATAAACCGTAGCCGTATCGATCACCGTATCGCCGAACTCCCCGCGGTAGGCGTCGATGAAGAACGCCAGCCCGTCGGCGGTGAGCAGATTCGGCAGCGACGCGGCCTCCGATTCGGCCTCCGCGACGGCGGCGATCCCCTGCTCCGGGGTGTCACGCGCAACGAATCCGACCCCGCCACCCAGCACAGCGGCGACCGCCAGTACCGCAACCGGTATCCACCAGGGCCGCGACCGGCGGTCGCCGGTCAGGATCGCGGCGCCGGCCAGGTCGCCGGACACCTGCAGGTCGCGTACGAGCCCCTCCAGGTCGGTGGTGAATTTCGCCCGCATCGCCGAGCGGGTGCGGGTGGTGTGTTCATCGGCGGTCAACTGTCCGTCCGAGAGCGCCGCATCCAGTACCGCACACACCTCGACCCGATCGCGGTCGCGCGCCCTGACCTGTTCTTTTTTTGCCATCAACCGTCCCTCATCCCTCGAACGGCCAGACGTGCAGGACTTCGCCGGCCGGGCCGGCCAGCAGCCATCCGCTCTCGTCGAACGAATTGGAGACGTAGACGCTGACCGTGGGTAAGCCTTCGTACGGCGGGAAGGTCTCGATCTCGAAGCTCATATGGCTGACCACACCGTCGGGGACACGGGTGATCGCGGGGGCATCGGCCAGCACGCGGCCGATGGCGCCGGTATCGAGCGCGCCCAGGTCCACGGTCGGGGTATCGACCGGGCGGGTGGTGAGATCGTCGGATTGGTTGAAACCGCCCCGGTAGTCGTAGCCGACCAGGCGGTTCGGCTGGCCGGGTACCGCACGCTCGACATCCCCATGGTCGGTGTACAGCCAGATCTCGTCGGCCACGGTATCGCCGAAACGCTCGCGGTACTCGGCGATGAACTGGGCCAGCCCGGCACCGGTCACGAGGTTCGGCGGGGCGAAAACCAGCGGCTCGGGTTCCTCTGGTGCGGGCCGGGTGTCCTCGGGTACCGGTGCCACTGCCGCCGGGGGCGGGGCGCTCGCCGCGGGATCGGTATCGCGGCTGGTGAGCGTGTACGCGCCGAACGCCACTGCCAGCGCGGCGGCGGTGAGGACGGCAAAGTAACGGCCCGTGCGGCCGGAACCGGGCGGGCGGGGCGCGACCGGAGTGGGCCGCGAACCTTGCAGATCGGCGGTGATACCCGCGAGGTCGCCGAGGGTGGTGGCCTCGGCGAGCAGCTGCGTGGCCGCACGATGTTCGTCCTCGGTCAGCTGGCCTTCGCCGTAGGCACGGTCGAGCAGATCGCCGGCTGCCCGGCGATCGACAGTCCGGGCCCGGGTACTCGGCGGATACCCGGACTGTGGTGCCGGGACGACTGCGGGCGGGATATCCGCGGCATGCTGCAGATCGCCTACCAGATCGGACAGTTCACCGAGGGTTTTCGCGACGCGGGCCTGGGCAATGCGGTCGTGGTACTCGGCAGCACCCAGCTGGCCTTCGGCGTAGGCCGCGTCCAACTTTCCGGCGGTTCGGGCGCGATCGATATCGCGCGCTCGCGTCCGGCCCGGCACTACTGTCGACACCAGCGAATCCTACGTTGCGCAGGGGTTCTCGGGACCACGTCGGGTCACGCTTGTGGCGACGGTCACTGATCCGCCACACCCGCCCGGAAACCATTGGCGCAAATACGCCAATGGCGCCACCGGTGGCCGAACCTTGCCCGGACGGCCGCCACCACCTCCGTTTCGCCGCACACTCGGAGGTTTCCGGGGAGGTCGATCCGGTTCGCGCGGCCATCGCCATCTCGACCACCTCGGCCACCCGGATCCAATCAGGCCGCGGGCGGTAGCAATACAACACGGCTACTCTGGGGGCGTGCGAATTCAGCGGCAAGTGGTGGACTATGCGCTCCGGCGCAAGTCGCTGCTGGCTGACGTCTATGCGGGCCGTGTCGATGTCGCCGAGGTATGTGACGCCAATCCCTACCTGCTGCGTGCGGCCAAATTTCACGGCCGGGGGAGCGAGGTCACATGCCCTATCTGCCGGAAGGAACAACTCACTCTCGTATCCTGGGTCTACGGCGACGGCCTGGGGCCGATCGCGGGTTCTGCGCGCAGCCCGGAAGAGCTGGTGCGCCTGGCCGAGTCCAGAGAAGAGTTCTCGGTTCATGTCGTCGAGGTGTGCCGGACCTGCAGCTGGAATCATCTGGTGCAGTCCTATGTACTCGGGAAGCCGCCGCAACGGCGGTCGCGTTCCCGGGTGAATCGGCGCACCGCCGCGGAATGAACCCGCCCGGCCCGATGATGGTGTCCGCGCCGAGTGCCATGGGGCACCCGAGCACGGGCCCATCAGACCGATACGAGCTTTGGAGACCTTGTCAGTGACTTCGCCCTACGAGACCCCATCCGGCGATGACCCGCGCGGTGGCCGCGGCCCGCGTGGGCCGCTACCGGGCCGGGAACCGCAGCAGCGTCCGGGGTCACCGAATCGCGGTCCCGCGCCGAACGCCAACGCTCCTCGCCC
>NZ_BAFV01000072.1 GCF_000308515.1 Nocardia carnea NBRC 14403
GGCGCCTGCGGCCCAGGATGTTTCGGGCCCGACTGCGGCCGCGGAGTAGCGGGAGGCTTCGACAGCGCCGCCGCCCCCGGCCCGACGCGATCGGTCCGGGCGGGCCCCTGCGGGCCACCCGGCGGCTGCGCCGGCCGGCCGGCCTTGCGCACCTGGTTCATATCGATCCGTGCGGTCGCGTCGGGATCCGGCTTCTGCGCCGGCATCGCAACGGTGCGCGCCTCTTCCGGCCGCTGCTGCCGCGGGATGACGACCGTCCGCGCCTCCCCGTTATCCGAGCCCGGCCCGGACTCGTCGGATGTATCTGCCGGGCCTTCCGCATCCGAATCGCCCGCGTCGGCCTCGGCAGCCGCGGCGCGGTCGGCCTCGCCGCCTCCCGCTGCGGCGCCGGCTTCCGAATCGCCCGCAACTACACCGCCGGACGCCTGCTGGTCATCCGCCTGTTCGGGGGCACGGCCCGCAGCACCGGGCTCCTTCTCGGTACCCGCTTCCGATTCGCCGGAACCGGTCACCGGAGGCGCCGCCGCGTCCTGCTCGCCCTCCGCTTCCGGAGCACGGGCCGCGTCGCCGGACTGCGCAGCGGCGTCCATCTCCGTGGTCTCGGAGCCACCTCCGCCGACCGGCCGCGCCGCATCGCCCTTTCCGGCAACCGGCGCCGCCGACCCCTCCACACCATTCGCCCGGCCCTCGGCGCTCGTCTCCGACGCCGCGGCTGCTGTATGTCCCGCGCGTTGCTTGCCGCCGGCCGGGTCCGGCGAACTCCCGGCCCCGCTGGGCTCGGCCCCGGTACCCGCTTCCGATGTGCCGGAACTGTCCCCCTCGGTCACCTCTTCCCCGCCGCCGGGCTGCCCCGTCGGACCGCCCGCGCCTGCGGGGGCATTCCCGGCGCTGGACGTCCCCGCGGCGCCCGCCGCCACTGCGGCGCCACCGACAGCGGTTGCGGCACGGCCGGAGCCGGCCACCTTCTTCAAGTCTTCGGTCGGTGCTGCCGACTCGGAATCGGCGTCGGCATCGTCGGCTGCCCCGGCCGGCCCGTCGACCGCGCCGCCGGACCCACCGGCCGACCCGGCCGATCCTCCGACCGGATCGCCCTCACCCGCCACGGCCGGCGGATCATCCGCTTCGTTCGCAGCGGCCGATTCCGGATCGCCCCCGTCTCCGGCACCCGAGGTATCAGGGGCCTGGCCGGCGACCGTGCCTGTCGAATCATCTACCCGAGCCGGTTCCGGCTCCGCGGTATCGGAGCCGGCGGCACCTTCCAGCGCATCGGACGGCCGGCCGGAATCCGCGCGACCGTCCGCGTCGTTTGCAGCCGCATCCGGCAGTCCGCCTGCTGCTCCTGATTGCGCAGGACCGCTCACCGATTCGGCGGAAGTCTCCGGCGCGTCGGCGCCGACGGGTTTCTCGGCGCCGGATACCACAGGCCCCTTGCCGGCAGGTGTGCCCGCTGCTGCCGGATCGGCACTACCGGTTTCCGCGGAGGCGTCCGTACCGGATGCTTCGCCGGAAGCATCCCCACCCGATCCTGCTGAACCGCCGGCTGTCGAGGTTCCACGGTCGTCGGCCGGCCGATCAGCTTTCCCTGGCTGATCATCTGTCTGGTCGGAGGTCTCCGTATCAGTGGGAGCGGATTCCTTGCCGGATCCCTCACCTTGCTCCGTTGTCGACTCCGACTCACCCGCCGCGGGACCACTGTCTGCCGGCCCGCCGCTCGAATCCTTCTTCCGGTCCGCCTGCGGCGGACCGCTCTCCTCGGCCGAACTCGCGGGTTCCGGGGAAACAGTTGTCCGCTCGGTCTTTACATCCGACCCGTCTGCGCCCTCTCCCGGCCCTGGTTCATCGCCTTCCGCAGACGCCGGAGATCCGCTGGCGCCCGCCGCGGAACCGGCTCGCCCCGCGGACGAGGTCCGGATGGCCTCCGTCTCGGCATCACCTTCTGGTGCCGCGCCCGCGGCTTCGTCGTCCTCCGAGCCGCCGGCCGACGCCCGCGGAAGGGCCTCGGTGGGGGCGTTGCTCTCCCCGGGGGCGGGTTCGTCGCCCGGACCGGTATCGCTTCCTCGACCGAGCGGCCGGCTGATACGGGAGGTCACCGCATCGGCTGCCTGCGACGGCTGCGTTCCGGTGTCCGTGGCGTCCGGCGTCGCGGTGGGCGAGCCGGGGCCGGATTCGGAGCGCGTCGGTTTCTCGTCGTCGGTCGGGTGCGGCACCTGTACCCCTCGTTGCTGGCAAACAGAAAATGTGACGTAGAAGGCCAGCCTATCGAGCATTCCCGACGGCCGTGCACAATGAACCGCATGACCTCGTTCGGTGATCTGCTCGGACCGCAACCTGTACTCCTCCCTGAACTGCACGATGCGGAAGACGCGCTCGACGCGGGCGCCGATCCGGTGCAGGTGGCCGCGGAGAATCCGGCCGCTTCGATCGCTTGGGCGGCGCTGGCCGAGGCCGCCCTGGAGCGTGCCGCCGACGCGGCGGAACCGATCAATCACGATGTCGTCGCCGGCTACGCATTCGCCCGCACCGGCTACCACCGTGGGTTGGACCTGCTGCGCCGCAACGGCTGGAAGGGTTTCGGCCCGGTGCCGTGGGAGCACGAACCCAATCGCGGTTTCCTGCGCAGCGTGGGCGCCCTGGCGAAGGCGGCGCGGGCCGTCGGTGAAACCGACGAGTACGCCCGCTGCCTGGATCTGCTCGAGGATTGTGATCCGCGAGCGGCCGGGGAACTCGGTCTGGACTGATACGTTCCCGCGCCCGTGAGCCACCCCACCTCTCGAATGTCCCGAGCCCGGGACCGGGGCACCGAACGCCTGCGGCGTTCGTGGACCCGGTTGCGTCTGTCGGCGGTTCCGATCCTGCAGTGCTCGGTGGCCGCGGCCCTGGCCTGGTTCCTGGCCAAGGATGTGGTCGGCCACCCGCTGCCGTTCTTCGCACCCATGGCCGCGATCGTCTCGATCGGTACCGCTTTCGGGGCGCGGTTGCGGCGTTCGCTCGAGCTCGTGGTGGGGGTGGCGCTCGGGATCGGGGTCGGCGATCTGTTCATTTCCCAGGTCGGTACCGGGGTGTGGCAGATCGCGCTGGTGGTGGCTGCGGCCATGGCGCTGGCGATCTTCCTGGACGGTGGGCCCATCATCGGTATCCAGGCGTCCGGTTCGGCCGTACTGGTAGCTACGTTGATGCCGCCCGAGTCGGGTGCGGGTCTGTCGCGGATGGTCGATGCCCTGATCGGCGGTCTGGTGGGTGTGGTGGTGGTCGCCGCGCTACCGCTTCATCCGGTACGCCGGGCGCGGGAGCAGGCGGCGGCGATTCTCGGAGTGGTGGGCAAATCGCTCACCGATTGCGGACAGGGACTACTGGAGCAGGATCCGGGCAAGATTCGTGAAGCGCTCAGCGCGGTCCGCGCCACCCAGCAGCAATTGGATTCGCTGCGCAAATCGCTGGAGGGCGGGCGTGAGGTCATCCGCATCTCCCCGCTCTATTGGAATTCCCGGGGCCGGCTGGAGCGATTACGCGCGGCGGCCGATCCCCTCGACAACGCGGTCCGCAACACCCGGGTACTGCTGCGGCGTTCGCTGACCTTGGTGCGCGACGACGAAATCCTCAATCCCGGACTGATCGACGAGGTCGAGCGGCTGGCGGAGGCGGTCGATGTGGTCCGGCGGATGGTGCTGGCCGATCGTGGCGAACAGCCGGACCGGGCCGAAGCGGCGCGGGCCTTGCGGTCGGTGGCCAAACAGGCCCGGCCGGAACTGGTTGCGGGCGCGGGATTGTCGTCGCATGTGGTTTTCGCGCAGATCCGGTCCACTCTGGTGGATCTCATGCAGGTCTGCGGGGTGCAGCGGATTTCGGCGATGGCGCTGCTGCCTCCGACGGTGCCCAACCCGTATGTCACGCCACAGAATTGAGTGCGGTTCGGCGCCGCTACGCGGACCGGTCGCACAGGAGCACCGGTTTTCCGCGTAGTGGACTACCCGTTACTGTGCGCGGGGTCGTGAACTAATGTGAAACATGACCGAATCGGTTATGCCGGTACGGTCGGGACCCCACCCGCACGCCGCGTTGCCGACGGACGGCGCTGCCGCGCGCCGCACGTTTCGGATACCCGGACCGGCTCCGGGCGGGGTATCCGGGCCCGTCCGGCCGGAGCCGCGCCGGGCGGGCCCAGCTCATTCGGGCTACGCCCAGAACCGGGTCAGATATCCGCCGTACCGGGACCACTGTTCCGATACACCGGAAAAGTCGTACAGCGTGTAGACGGCGTCGAAGAACACCTGGTTGATCGCGGGGGTGAACAACAGGGCGAACAGGATGAGCATGCCGAACGGTTTGAACTGGTCCAGGCCGCGCCGGGTCTGGTAGCTCAGCGAGGGTTCCACGATCCCGTATCCGTCGAGACCGGGGATCGGCAGCAGATTCAGCAGCGTCGCCGTCACCTGGAGAAACGCCAGAAAGCTCAGTCCGAACCAGAACGCCGGATTATCCTGCGCGCTGCCGAACAGCCCCACGATCAGCAGCAGCACCACCGCGCACAGTGCGTTCACCGCCGGACCCGCGGCGCTGATCAGCCGCTGGGTTCGCGGCGGCACCTGATGGGCATGGATGTACACGGCTCCGCCGGGCAGCCCGATACCGCCGAGCGCGATGAACACCATCGGCAGCACGATCGACAGCAGCGGATGACTGTATTTGAGCGGGTTCAGCGTCAGATACCCGCGCAGTTCGACCTCGCGGTCACCGGCCCGCCAGGCGAGATAGGCATGGGCGAATTCGTGCAGGCATAAACTCACCACCCAGCCGAAAACGACCAGCACGAAAACACCGGCCTTCGCCCAGGCCGAATCCAGTTCCGCGTTCCAGGCGAGCACACCGCCGGCCACCGCCAGCAGCAGCACCAGCAGGAAAACCGGGCTGGGCCGTATCGCACCCCGGCGCAGCGCCGTGACACCGCCGCTCACGGCTGCACCGCGGTAGATACCGGAACCGCTGCCGGTCTGCAGCGAAGAAAACACTCGATCGGCGCCGCGACCGGCAAGCCCGTACCCGGGCGGTTCATCGGACCAGTAACCAGGGCTCGTGGTGGCGGTAGAAACTCGACCGCGGCACCGTCCGGTCGCTCTGCACACCGTCGCGATTGATCACGGCGGCGGGCGTACCGAGCTGGGCCGCGCGCCCCGCGATCCAGCGCCGGCGCCGGAAACGCCGGGGCACACCGGCCCGCACTCCCGGTAGCTCGAGGGTCGGAGACACGACCATCGCCCGGACCTCGCCGGAGAACAGCCGCGTTTCGTCCACGTAGGCCTCACCGGTCAGCGGCGTTCCGTTCACACCGGTGATCTTGGCCCGGCCCACCAGCACCGTGCCGGTGTCGTCCCGGATCAGCGGCACCTCGGTTGCCCGTCCCTCCAGCGCGCGGCGCGCCGCGGCGCTTCCGGTGCCGAGTTGATAGGCCCGCGCGCCATAGGTGTGGTCCGGGGGCACATACCCCACCTCCACGTGCAGACGTTCGGTCCGCATCAGATGGGTGAGGACCGCCGCCAGCGCGGCATCGTCACCGAGCACGATCAACCGCGGCAAACTATCCGCCGCCAGCACCGGCAACAGCTCGTCGATCAGCGCGGTATCGGGAACAGCCGTGGTTTGGCTGGTGGGCTGGGCGGCGAGCGCAATGGGCACCGGAGCATCGGCACAGCGGAGAACATGGGTACTCAAACGCCCAACACCCTCCTCGGACCGGTCACCCACAAGTGTAGAGGGTGCACCGTGCCGACTCGCACAACGGGCCTGGTACAACGGCCGTTCCCGGCGTCCTCCGGTGCCTCGAGTAGACTGTGCTCCCGGCTTCCTCCCCGTTACGGCAGGTAGCTGCAGCACGAGGTGCGTGTTGCGCGTCGACCCGTAGGAGACACGACCATGCCGGCAATCGTCCTCATCGGCGCCCAGTGGGGCGACGAGGGCAAGGGCAAAGCCACCGATCTACTCGGTGGCCGCGTGCAGTGGGTAGTGCGGTACCAGGGCGGCAACAATGCCGGCCATACCGTGGTGCTGCCCAACGGGGACAACTTCGCACTGCACCTCATCCCCTCCGGAATCCTCACCCCCGGGGTCCGCAACGTCATCGGCAACGGTGTCGTGGTCGACCCCGGCGTGCTGCTGGACGAACTCGCGGGCCTGGACGAGCGCGATGTCGACACCTCCGGCCTGCTGCTCTCCGCCGACGCGCACCTGATCATGCCGTACCACGTGGCCATCGATAAGGTCACCGAGCGGTTCCTCGGCAACAACAAGATCGGCACCACCGGCCGCGGTATCGGACCCTGCTACCAGGACAAGGTCGCGCGGGTCGGGGTGCGCGTGGCCGATGTGCTCGACGAGAAGATCCTCACCCAGAAGGTGGAGGCGGCACTCGAGTTCAAGAACCAGGTACTGGTGAAGATCTACAACCGCCGCGCGCTCGAACCGCAGCAGGTGGTGGACGAGGTGCTGACGCAGGCCGAGAAATTCGCGCACCGGATCAGCGATACCCGGCTGGAGCTCAACCTGGCGCTCGAACGCGGCGAGACGGTACTGCTGGAGGGCTCGCAGGGCACGCTGCTCGACGTCGACCACGGCACCTACCCCTACGTCACCTCCTCCAACCCGACCGCCGGCGGTGCCGCGGTGGGCGCGGGAATCGGACCCAACCAGATCGGCACGGTGCTGGGCATCCTCAAGTGCTACACCACGCGGGTGGGTTCCGGCCCGTTCCCGACCGAACTGTTCGACGAATCGGGCGCCTACCTGGCGAAAGCGGGCGGCGAGGTGGGCGTGACCACCGGCCGGGCCCGCCGCTGCGGCTGGTTCGACGCGGTGATCGCCCGCTACGCCACCCGGGTCAACGGCATCACCGACTACTTCCTCACCAAGCTCGACGTACTGTCCAGCCTGGACCGGGTCCCGATCTGTGTGGCCTACGAAGTGGACGGTGAGCGGGTCGAGCAGATGCCGACCACGCAGACCGGTTTCCACCACGCCAAACCGATCTACGAGGAAATGCCGGGCTGGTGGGAGGACATCTCCCAGGCGCGGACCTTCGAGGAACTACCCGCCAACGCACAGGCCTATGTGCACCGGCTCGAGGAACTCTCCGGCGCTCGCATTTCCTGCATCGGCGTGGGCCCGGGTCGCGAGCAGACCATCGTCCGCCACGACGTGCTGGGTTAGGGGCCGGCGCTCGGGGAGCCACGCGACACGGTCGACACCGGATCGTGGGGAGGCACCGATCGACCGGAACTCGCGGGACGGACTTCTGTCCGGCGGCTACGTTTTTCCTGTGAGGGCAAACCGGCGTTGTGGACTGTGGGTTGCGGCGAGAGCCGCACCGGACAGGCCCGCACCCGGTGGGTTCGAGGGGAACTCGGGCGGGGTGATCGGGGCGGTTCAGCGTGCGGCTTGGAAGGCGAGGACAGTTGTTCCGATGCGGATCGCGTCGCCGTCGGCGAGCAGCGCGGTATCTATCGGCTGCTCGTTGACGTAGACCCCGTTTGCCGAATCCAGGTCTTCGATCAGCAGCCCGGCCCGGCCCAGTTTGATCTGGGCGTGATAGCGGCTGGCCTTCGGGTCGTCGAGAATCAGATCGTTATCGGTCATCCGGCCGATCTTGAAACCGCCGTGGGCGACCAGCACCAGCCGGCCGTCCGGTAACCGCAGCTGCCCGCTGCGTACCGAGCGCGGCACCTCGGTGACCGTATCGGTCATCGCCGCGGCCATCCGCTCGGCAGTTTTGAACTCCACGGTGGTCAACGGCTCCTGCCGCAACACCCGGCGCTCCAGTTCGACCAGGGCGGGGCCTGGGTCGATCCCGAGTTCCTCGGCCAGCACCGAACGCACCCGCCGGCACGCCTCGAGCGCGTCGGCATGCCGTTCGGAGAGGTAGAGCGCGGTGATGAGCTGCCCCCACAGTGGTTCGCGCAGTGGGTGTTCATTGGTCAGCGCGACCAGTTCACCGATCACCGCGGTGGCCCGGCCGCAGGCGATCTCCGCGTCGAAGCGCGCCGAAACCGCCAGCAGCCGTTCTTCTTCCATCGCGGTGGCGAAACTGTCCGCGAATGCCAGACCGGCCAGATCCGAGAGCGCGCGGCCGTCCCACTCCCGCAGTGCGGTGGTGAACAACCGCGACGCCGATGCGTGATCGCCGGCGCCCGCGGCACGATTACCTGCGTCCCGGGCCGCCTCGAACCGGCCGAGATCGCAGGCGTCGTCGGCGATCTCGAGCCGGTACCCGGCGGATTCCGTGCGCAATACCGCGGCCGGGTCCACCCCCGAATTCCGCAATGCCTTGCGGATATTGGAGACGAATACCTGCAGGCTCGCGGCGTAGGCGTCCGGCGGCGCCTCGTTCCAGACCATATCGGCCAAGGTTGCCGAGGCCACCGCACGACGCCGGTTCACCGCGAGCGCGGCCAGCAGCGCTCGCGGTTTGGGCCCGCCGACGGCGACCGGTTCATCGCCGACCGATAGTCGAACGGGCCCCAGCACACGAAGATCCAGCATCATCTCGCAGTGGGCGCTACGGCGCGATCAGGCACTGATCGAACGTCCCGCGGAGTGCAGATCCTCGCAGGCCTGCACCACTCGGGCCGCCATCGAGAGCTCGGCCTTCTTCAGGTAGCTGCGCGGGTCGTAGGTCTTCTTGTTGCCGACCTCGCCGTCGATCTTCAGCACACCGTCGTAGTTGCTGAACATATGGGCGGCGATGGGCCGGGTGAAGGCGTACTGGGTATCGGTATCGACGTTCATCTTCACCACGCCGTAGCGCAGCGAATCGTCGATCTCCGATTTCAGCGAGCCGGAACCACCGTGGAAGACGAAATCGAAAGGCTGCGCGTCGGCGCCCAGGCCCAGTTTGGCGGCGGCGACCTTCTGCCCCTCGGCCAGCACCTCGGGCTTGAGCACCACGTTGCCGGGCTTGTAGACGCCGTGCACATTGCCGAAGGTGGCGGCGAGCAGGTATTTGCCCTTGTCACCGGCACCGAGCGCGTCGATGGTCTTCTCGAAATCGGCGGGCGAGGTGTAGAGCTTCTCGTTGATCTCGGCCTCGACACCGTCCTCTTCACCGCCGACGACGCCGATCTCGACCTCGAGGATGATCCGGGCGGCGGTCGCGGCGGCCAGCAGCTCCTGGGCGATGGTCAGGTTCTCGTCGATCGGAACCGCGGAACCATCCCACATATGCGACTGGAACAGCGGATTCTTACCCGCGTTCACCCGCTCCTGAGAGATGGCCAGCAGCGGGCGGACGAAACCGTCCAGCTTGTCCTTGGGGCAGTGATCGGTATGCAGCGCAATGGTGACGCCGTACTTCTCGGCCACCACATGCGCGAACTCGGCCAGCGCGACAGCACCGGTGACCATATCCTTCACACCCTGGCCGGAACCGAATTCCGCGCCACCGGTGGAGAATTGGATGATCCCGTCACTGCCCGCCTCGGCGAAACCCTTGATCGCCGCGTTGATCGTCTCCGACGATGTGCAGTTGATGGCCGG
Source organism: Nocardia carnea NBRC 14403 (assembly GCF_000308515.1). Classification (GTDB taxonomy): domain Bacteria; phylum Actinomycetota; class Actinomycetes; order Mycobacteriales; family Mycobacteriaceae; genus Nocardia; species Nocardia carnea. The sequence continues at coordinate 9,520 of NZ_BAFV01000072.1, forward strand.
GAAGGCAAACGAGTTCGCCTTGGCCTGACCGAGCATTTCGGCGTAGACCTCCGGAGTCGCGATCGGCACTGTGAAGACCTCCGTGTAGTGCGGCAGACGGGATTGTCTGTTTCTGCACATACCCTAAGGCAGACGGATTCCATCCGGTATAAGGGGATTGTTTGCGCTGCTGCACCCTGCGGGCGCGGCACCAACCGGTACTGTGGGCCGGGTGATTGCGCTGGCAGCTACCGACGCGGTGACGAGCAATCTGGCTCTGACCGAACTGCTCGACCCGATGCACTTGTTGACCGAAACCTGGCTGAAGAACGCGGTGCTACCGGCCATCCTGGTAATCGTCTTCATCGAAACGGGGCTGCTGTTCCCCCTGCTGCCCGGCGATTCGCTGCTGTTCACCGGTGGTCTGCTGGCCGCCCAGGAGAATCCCCCGGTTTCGATCTGGGTCCTGCTTCCCGCGGTCACGTTCATCGCCTTCGCCGGCGACCAGTGCGGTTACTGGATCGGCCGGGCCATCGGTCCGGCGCTGTTCAACAAAGAGGACACCCGCTTCTTCAAGAAGAGCTATGTGACCGAAACGCACGAATTCTTCGAAAAACACGGCCCCAAAACGATCATCCTCGCCCGTTTCGTCCCGATCGTGCGGACCTTCATGCCCGTACTCGCCGGGGTGTCGAAGATGAGCTATCGGCGTTATGTCGCCTTCGATATCGTCGGCGCCGTCGCCTGGGGCGGCGGAGTGACCGTGCTCGGATATTTCCTGGGCAATGTGGCCTTCATCCGCGACCACGTCGAAGGTATCTTCCTGCTCATCGTCTTCGTCTCGATCCTGCCGGGTATCAGCGCGGTGGCCAAGAAGCTGCGCAACCGCAAACCCGAGGTTGTGCCGGTCGGCGACCACGGCCTGATCTCCACCGCCGAGCTGCCGGCCGTGGACCCGACGGACCGGGTCACCAGGACCATGCCCCTGCCGGTTGTGCCGAACCACGCGACGGCCGGCACGAACGAGATGTCCGTCCGGTAAGTGGTGTCCGTCTCGGCCGAGCCCTACGCGATGGGCAGTTTCGATCCTTTGATTTCCGCCGGCCCGGCGCTGGTCTGGACGGTGGTCCTGACCTTCGTCTTCCTGGAATGCGCATTCATCCTCGGGCTCTTCCTGCCCGGCGATTCGATGCTGCTGACCGCCGGGATAGTGATGGCCTCGCATTCGAGCGGGGAAACCCAGGTATGGCTACTGTCGCTGGGTGCGATGGTCGCCGCGATCGCCGGTAACCAGGTCGGCTATGCCGTCGGGCGCAAAACCGGGCATAAACTCGTCGCCCGGAAGAACGGGCGCTATATCAACACCCAGAATCTGACCAGAGTGGCGGAGCTGCTGCAAAAACACGGTTTCTTCGCGGTGCTCATCGCCCGATGGATCCCGTGGGTGCGCACGCTGTGCCCGATGGTGGCAGGCGCCGCCGAAATGGACCATCGCCGCTACACGGTCGCCAGCACCATCGGCGCGATCATCTGGGCACCGGTCCTGCTGTTGATGGGTTACTACGCCGGTAATTTCATCCTGCAGATTTCGTGGTTGATGCCCTTGGTGGTGGGTTCGCTGGTGGTGTTCCTGGTGGTGGGCACCGTAATCGGTATCCGGCAGTACCGTCACGAAATGGCGCAACCCGTCGAGGATTTCGAACTGGATTCCGCCGCCGCCGACACCACACCGCTACCGGCGCTGGGCGGCGGGAAGCGTGAACCGAGGCCGCGCTCGTACGGCACCGGCGACCAGCGGTGGGAGCTACAGCCCCGCCGCGGTGACCATATGAGCAGCCTCCATGAGCATCCAACCCGAGAGCTGTACCGATAGGTCGCGCTCGGGGACCCGTGAGGAAGTCACCGCACCGTTCGAATTGACACCGCCGGCGCCCGAGGTACCGCCCGGCAGCTGGGCCGACCGGGTCCAGTCGTGCCCGAACAGCGGTTCGCCCTCCACGTCGAGCCGGTTGGCCCAGGCCGCAGCCGCGGACTGCTCGACGATTCGGGCGGCGATCCGCCGATCGGCGAGCTGTTCGTGCTCGGAACCGGGCAGCATGAGCGCTACCAGGGCGAGATAGCGGACGAGAATGCCGTTGAACAATCCGCCGTCGCCGCCGGAACCACCCCGGATCACCCCGTCGGTGGTGAGGTTGACCTCCACGGCGTCGAGGAGCCGGTGCACGCGGTCGAGGTGGACCGGATCACCGGTATGTACCGCGAGCTCGGTTTCCAACCCGAGCACGACGCCCTGGCAGTAGGTGTAGATCGTCTTCTCGAGCGTGCCGGACGGCAGATGGATACCGTCGAAGATCAGGCCTGTCTCCGGATCGCGCAGCGTGGTATCGATCCATTCGGCCATTTCGGCGGCCCGCTCGTAACGGCCCAGCCGAGACAGCGCGATACCCGCCGGGCCGTTGGCCGGGGCATTGTAGAAATCGTCCCCGGCCCGCCACGGAATACCGCCGCCCACCGCCGGATCCCAGGCGCCGAACAATTTCTGTTCCAGCGGGCCCAGACCACTGCGCGCTTCGTCGTTGTCCTGCACCCGGGCCGCCCGTTCCAGGGCAATGGCGAGCCAGGCCATATCGTCGTAGTAGCGATTGGTCCAGCCGGTGATATTGCGCATTCGATGCGAGCGGACCAGTGCACCGATCCGTTTACGCCGTTCGATCGTCGGCGCCCGGTTGGCCGCATCGACCGCGCAATCGATGAGATGGGCCTGCCACCAGTAGTGCCAGGTCAGAAAGAAACGCTCGCGCCGGGTGGCGGGCCAGCCCACCACACCGAGAGCGGTGCCGGGCAGCAGCCATACCGATTCGATATGCCGCGACACGATGGCGGCCTCGGCCATATCGGCCCGGTCGGACCAGCGTGACGCGGGGTTGCCCTGCGGCCTGCGCTGTTGCCCGGACGCGCGCCGGGGAACGTCGAGATCGTCGCTGGGCGAGGTCATGCACCCATATTGCCAGGAAAAACGGAATTCTCGCCGCTCAATTGTTACCGAGTCGAGGCGGAACCGTTCGATTCAACGGCGTTTGCGTCGCATCCGCGCTGAATTGCCGCCGGACAGAGCATGCAGCAATATCCGCTTACGATGTCAAGTCCTATTAACAAATAGACGGGCTTCCGCGCGTGCCCCTTCGCCGGCAACGCGACCCTGCAGTAAACCGAATCGGCACAGGCAATTTCGACCGGACCAGGCCGAACAGCGGCCCATCCACCCCGCCGAACTACGATCGTGCCGTGACGAACGCAGCGCCATCGGCCGGCCCCGACCCCGACCATCCCCCGACCGAGGCCACCGCGGCGGTCGCACCGGCACCGGACACACGGCGCGACGTCGATACGGCAGCCGAACTCCCCGAAGACGAACCCGGCCCCACCGAGTGGGGCGAGCACCCACACGGAGCCGGTCCGTGGGCCGTGGAACACCCCGGCCCACCGCCGGAGGACGACCGGCTCGATCCGGTCCTACTCGCCGAGGGCGATCGCCGCAACGTGGTCGACGCGTACCGCTACTGGACCAGGGAGGCGATCGTCGCCGATATCGACCGGCGCCGCCACCCCTTCCATATCGCGATCGAGAATTTCGGGCACGACGCGAATATCGGCACGGTGGTGCGTACCGCCAACGCCTTCGCGGCAGGCGCGGTACATATCGTCGGCCGCCGCCGCTGGAACCGCCGCGGTGCCATGGTCACCGACCGATACCAGCACATCGTCCACCACCCCGATATCGAGGCACTGCTGGAATTCACCAGCTCCGAGGATCTGAGTGTGGTGGCAGTGGACAATGTGCCGGGCTCGGTGCCGCTGGAAACCGTGCGCCTGCCACGGCGGTGCATGCTGCTGTTCGGTCAGGAGGGCCCCGGAGTGAGCGACGGCGCCCGCGATGCCGCAGTGCTCACCGTATCCATCGCCCAATTCGGTTCGACCCGCAGTATCAACGCGGGCGTTGCGGCGGGTATCGCCATGCACACCTGGATCCGGCAGCACGCCGATCTCACCACCGCTTGGTGAGGATTACCGCACCACACGTTCCGTGAACCGGACCTACCGATATCAGGCCGAAGCCGCGCTGATGATCGCCAGCACGATGAAGAAGATGACCGCGAGCAGATAGAGGATCAGCACGACCGATGTGACGATGCCGAGTACATAACCGATCATCACATTGTTGCGGCCACCGACGGTACCGCCCGAGGCGTCGATCTCGTTGAGCGCCTTCTTACCCATCACCCACGCGAACGGACCGCAGATCGCGCAGAACAGACTGACGATCCCGAGAACGAGCACGGTAGTGGTCTGCGGATGGTCCGGCGGCGGCGGACCATATCCGGGATATCCGTACCCGGGCGGCGGCGTGGGGTAACTCATGCGTGGATAGTAACCGCACCGGCCGACACCGCACGACCGGAAAACCGCAGGCGAAGACTCGGTATCGCGGGCGCCCCTCGGGCTCGCTACCACCGGCCCGCCCCGAACTCAGTACTACGAGTGTGCCGGCGGCGCCTTGCGTATGCGCGCCTCCTGATCAGTACCCCGCGTGCGTCTGCGCTCAGCTTCGGGCGTGCGCTTCCGGGTCACCAGCACGGGGGGCGTCTGCAGCTCAGTGCCAGGCATGCGCCGCCGGATCAGTACCGTGAATGCGCCTGTGGCTCCGTGCATGTGTGCCTACCGATCAGTGCCACGGGTGGGCCCCGGCTCAACCCCGGGCGTGCGCCTCCGGATCGGCCAGCAGGAACTGGGCGCAACCGTAGGTCGCCAGAATGATGCCCTCGATCAGCCGGCGCGACCGCTGCCCGCGGGCGAACAGCCGGCGTACCACGATGAGACCGTCGGAAACCGTGAACAGGAGGGCACCCAGTCCGAGCCGGCTGCGCGGATCTCTATCGGGAATATTGAGCCCGGCAATATTTTTCGCCCCAGGCGCCAGCGCCGGATCGGACGCCAGTACCGCGGCGCTGCCCAAGGTGAGACCGTAGGCGCTCAACGGCGCGGCGAGTACAGGAGCCTTGGTACGCAACATCCCCGCGGCACCCGCCCAGGCCAGTACTCGTGGAACGACGGTATTCGCCCGTGGACGCGCACCCCGGCGCCACCACAGCGTTGCGTATCCGCTCTGCATCACCGCGAACGACGAAGCACCGGCGATCAGCCGGCGATCGTCGTCGGGTTCGATGAGCAGCACATCGCCGACGGTCGCGGCGGCGAGCGAACCCAGCAGCAGTGTGCGCTCCCGCGCAGCGATATCCGCTGTGCTGGTGGCGATATCGGCCGCCAGCAACGGCATCATCAGCGGTTTCGCGGCCCACTGCCACGATTGCCGGCCGGTCAGCGCACCCGCCACGGTGACGGCGGTCGCAACCAGATATCCCGCGCGGAAGGGACGCTGCACTACAGGCTCGCCTCGGCGGGGGCGGGCGGCAGGGTCACGACTTGCCCCGCGTAGCTGAGTCCCGCACCGAAACCGAGCAGCAGAGCGAGCTGACCGCCCTTGGCTTTACCTGTTGCCAGCATCTCTTCCATGGCCAGCGGAATCGAGGCCGCGGAAGTGTTCCCGGTGTTCTCGATATCGCCCGCCATCGGAATATCCTCGGCCAGGCCGAGATTCTTCTTCATCAGCTCGTTGATCCGGGCATTGGCCTGATGCGGGATGAAGACCTCGATATCTTCCTTCGAGACCCCGGCCATATCCAGTGCGGTGGACAGCGCACGCGGCAAAGTGACGGCCGCCCAGCGGAAAACGCGGGGCCCCTCCATCCGCAGCGCCATCCGGCCGACCGGCTCCACTTCGGGATCGGTGCCCTGCAAGTCCTGCGCCCGCTGCATGTAGTCGATGAAGTTGACGTCCTGTTTGATCGCATCGGCGTTCTCGCCGTCGCTGCCCCAGACCGTCGGCGAGACCCCGTTCTCCTCGCTCGGGCCGATCACCACCGCACCCGCACCGTCACCGAAGATGAATGCCGTGCCCCGGTCGGTGGGGTCGATCCCGATGGTCATCGTCTCGGCACCGATGAGCAGGACGTATTCGGCGGAACCGGCGCGGATCATATCCGCGGCCACACCGAGCCCGTAACCGAATCCACCGCAGCCGGACGTGAGATCGAAGGCGGGGATACCGTTCATCCCCAGATCACTGGCGACGATCGGGGCGCCGTGCGGGGTCAGCATCGGCCAACTGGACGTGGCAAGGATCAGCGCGCCGATCCGCGAGGGATCCACTCCGCTGTTGCGCAACGCCCGCCCGCCGGCAGCCACCGAGATCGACCGCAGCGATTCGTCGCCGCTGATCCAGCGCCGGTTCCGGATACCGCTGCGCTCGAAAATCCACTCGTCCGAGGAGTCCAGTACCTGGCACACCTCGTCGTTGCTGACCACGCGCTGCGGCCGGTAGGCACCGATTCCGAGCATCGCGACGTTGTCGTGCCCCTTTTTGCCCGCAATGCTCACCACGACGCTCACGACCCTTCACTCACAGTTCTGACGGATTCCCAGGCTAACGGAGCCGGACACGACGTCGGACAGCCCGTCGGTTCAGCCCAGTGCCAGATCCTTCAGACCGAGTATGGAGCGATAGGGCAGTCCTTCGTCGGCGATCACGCGATCCGCGCCGGTTTCCCGGTCGACCACGGTGGCCACCCCGACCACCGTCGCGCCCACCTCGCGCAACGCACGCACCGCGGTCAGCGGGGAATTCCCGGTGGTCGTGGTGTCCTCCACGACCAGTACCCGTTTACCGACCACATCGGGGCCCTCGACCTGCCGTTGCATCCCGTGGGTTTTCGCGGCCTTGCGCACCACGAAAGCGTCGATGGGCCGGCCCGGCGCGTGCATCACCGCCAGTGCGACCGGATCGGCGCCCATGGTGAGCCCGCCGACCGCGTCGAATTCCCAATCCGCGACCAGTTCCCGCAGCAGTTTGCCGATCAGCGGGCCGGCACGGTGGTGCAGGGTCGCCCGCCGCAGGTCGACGTAGTAGTCGGCCTCTTTTCCGGAAGACAATGTCACCTTGCCGTGCACGACGGCTAAATCGCGCACCAGCCCGGCCAAGACATCCCGGTCGGTCGTTGCCTGGTCGATCATCGGTGTCCTTCCGCCCGTGGAGGCGAGTCGCGGCGAGTAACGGTCGCGGCGCATGCTCGGCGCCCTGCGAGCAGGATACGGGGGCGCCGCGGCAACGGTTACCGCAGGTCGCGAGTCATCACGGAGCTACTGCGGCACCGGTCCCTGGTAGGGGCGGAAACCGGGGTGGAAGGGCCCGCCGGGCAGCCGGGGGGCGTGCTCGTCGTCGGCGACGGAATCACGGCGGCCGGGGGCGGGCCGATCCGGTTCGTCGGCTCCGCCGGATCGCGCACCGGCCGGTTCGGGACGCGGGGGGCGATCCGCGGGCCGGGCATCGGGTACCACGGCCAGGCTCGGCCGGCGCGGCGGTACCTCGTCACCGGGAATACCCCGGTCGTCCTGGTCGGCGACGTCTTCCGGAGTGTCGCGGCGGTAGCGGACGTTGCGCCCCGGATGACCGTAGTCGTCGTCGCTGTCGTCGGGGTACTCGTCGTAGTCGTCGTACTCGTCGTCCGGCGCATCGTCGTCGTACTCCGCCGAACGGATCCGCGCCCGGGGATGTGCGGGACGGGGATCCTGCTCGTCGTTACGGTTCTCGTTGACCGGCGGCAGCACATGCAGCAGACCGGACAACCGCAGGACGGCGTCGATACCGGTCTCCCAGTCCTTCGCGGAGGTGCCGACCGGGAGCATGCCGAGGGTCCAGTTGCCCTCGCTCCACAGCATCTGCACGGTATCGGACAGCGATTCGATGAACGCGACCATCCGCTGGTCCACCGCATGCCGGGCGATCTCCGGGTTGGTGGCGAACACCACCCGATCGCCGATGGCGCCGAGGAGTTCCAGATCGGCGTCCTTGGGCGGATTCATCGTCTTGACCCGCATATCGACGTCGATATCCGAACCGATCTGCCGGCGCACCGCGACCAGGGTCGCGGAATCCTCCAGATCCAGCAGCACGAATTTCTCGCCCTTGCGGATACCTGTCACCACATCGACCGCCGTCAGATACCCGAGCTTGGCCAGCGCACCGCGCCGCCAGGTCGAAGCGAGCGCCGGTTCCACCGACACATAGGTGTATCCCTGGGCTTTCGCCCACACCTGCCGCGCGTGACCGGTCCGCTGCCGCTGGCGCCGGTCGAAATAGAGCAGCACGATCGCACCCGCGAGGGTGATTGCCGCCAGCCCGAACCACATTGCCGTCATCGTCGCCTAGCCTATCCACCCGCCCGGCGTAATGCCGGGCACCCACACTGCGCGCCGCGGTTTTCTCATCGGCCGCCCCCGTCGAGGGCGGTGCTGATGATCACCTCGGCCTGAATGGATCCGTCCGGGCTCTGCTGCCCCTGCACTATCACCAGATCCCCGGCGGGCAGCGCATCGACCGTGGCGCCCGCCAGCGATATCACCTGCGTGGCCTCGGTCGTATGCACCGTGACCTCGGTGCCGGTGAGAGTGCTCAGGGTCAGTGTGCCACCACTGTTGGAGCTGATCGTGCCCATGGTGGTGCCGCCGGCGTTCGGATCCCCCGAATCGGGCATACCCGGTTCGCCCGGTAGGGGCGGTAGCTCGGGGAACGATTCCTCGGGTAGCGGCGGGACCTGCCGGCCGAGCGTCCGGCTGGTGGTCGTGTCGTCGCCGGCGGCGGTGGATTGTGAATCGTCACCGCCGAACAGCATTCCGGCACCCACACCGGCCAGGCCGATCAGCACGATCGCGGCCAGCCCGACGCCGAGCCAGATACCGGTTTTGTTCGACGGCGGCCGCGGCGGTTCCTGCCCTGGCGGGGGTCCACCGGATTGCCCGTAGGGATCCTGCGGGCCCGGCCCACCGGCGCCCCATTGCGGGTTGCCGTAGGCGTAACTGTCGTAGGTCGGCATCTCCCGGGTCGGGTTGGGGTCCTGGCCCCAACCGCCGTAGGGATCGGTACCCGGGTAGGCCGTGGTCGGCTCCACGAAACCCGGCCCGTCGGCCGTGGGCATCTTCTCGGTCGCCGATTCTCCCGGCTGACCCAGGCGCTGGGTCGGATCGTCGTCCGGCCGCCTTGCCCAGGGATCGTTCGGGTTGGTCATGGTATCCAGACTAAGCGGTATCTCCGCGACGGTTCGGGCCCTGCGCATAAACATGCCGACACCCGGCCGGCCGGAGTGAACATGCGCCGAAGCCGTCCCGGGCGAGGCTGCGCTCGCCCAGGACGGCTTCCCGACTTCTCGATCGGCACGGTGATGCGCCGGTCCGGGCCAGTTACCGGGCGGGGGTGCCGCTCGCGCTCGCGGCGCTCGGTTCGCGCAGCCGGCGTCCCACCATCAGACCGTCCCCGTCCGGGCTCACCCCGACCTCGACGGTGTCACCGTCGGTGACCTCCCCGGCCAGCAGTTCCTTGGCGAGGGTGTCACCGATCGCCTGCTGGATCAGCCGGCGCAGCGGCCGGGCGCCGTACACCGGGTCGTAGCCGCGAACCGCGAGCCAGAACCGCGCCGAATCACTGACCTCCAGGGTGAGCCGCCGCTGGGCGAGCCGCCGCTGCAACTGTTCGAGCTGGATATCGACGACATAGGCGAGTTGTTCCTCGTCCAGCGAGCTGAACATCACCACATCGTCGAGGCGGTTCAGGAATTCCGGTTTGAACGCCGAACGCACCGCGTTCATCACGAAATCCTTGTCGCCGCCGGCGCCGAGGTTCGAGGTGAGGATGAGGATGGTGTTGCGGAAGTCCACCGTCCGGCCCTGGCCGTCGGTGAGCCGGCCCTCGTCGAGGACCGCGAGCAGGATGTCGAAAACATCCGGGTGCGCCTTCTCGATCTCGTCGAACAGCACCACCGTGTAGGGCCGCCGCCGCACCGCCTCGGTGAGCTGACCGCCCTGGTCGTAGCCGACGTATCCGGGCGGCGCACCGACCAGCCGGGCCACCGCGTGCTTCTCGCTGTACTCGCTCATATCGATGCGGACCATGGCGCGTTCGTCGTCGAACAGGAAATCGGCGAGCGCCTTGGCCAGTTCGGTTTTACCGACGCCGGTGGGGCCGACGAACATGAACGATCCGGTGGGCCGGTTCGGGTCCGCGACCCCCGCGCGGGCACGCCGTACCGCATCGGAAACCGCCTGCACGGCCTCGGTCTGGCCGACCACGCGCCGCCCGAGTTCGGCCTCCATCCGGAGCAGTTTCTCGGTTTCGCCTTCGAGCAGCCGGCCGACCGGGATACCGGTCCAGGCGGAGATCACCTCGGCGATATCGTCGGGCCCGACCTCCTCCTTGAGCATCACCTCACCGTCGGCCGCAGCACCGGAGACCCGCTCGGCTTCGGCGAGTTCCTTTTCCAGCGCGGGGATCCGGCCGTACCGCAGTTCGGCCGCCTTGCCCAGATCGCCGTCGCGTTCGGCGCGTTCCGATTCCCCGCGCAGGCCCTCGAGCTGCTCCTTGAGCGTCCGCACCTGGTCGATCGCGGTTTTCTCGTTCTGCCAGCGGGTGGTGAGCTGGTTGAGCTTCTCGCGGCCGTCGGCGAGTTCGCCGCGCAGTTTCTCCAGCCGCTGTTTGGAGGCCTCGTCGGTTTCCTTGGCCAGCGCGACCTCTTCGATTTCGAGGCGACGCACGGCGCGTTCGACTTCGTCGATCTCCACCGGCCGCGAGTCGATCTCCATTCGTAAGCGGGACGCGGATTCGTCGACGAGGTCGATCGCCTTGTCCGGCAGGAACCGGGAGGTGATGTAGCGGTCGGAGAGGGTGGCGGCCGCGACCAGCGCGGAATCGGTGATCCGCACGCCGTGGTGCACTTCGTAGCGTTCCTTGATCCCGCGCAGGATTCCCACGGTGTCCTCGACCGAGGGTTCACCGACGAGCACCTGCTGGAAGCGGCGTTCCAGGGCCGCGTCCTTCTCGATGTGCTTGCGGTATTCCTCGAGCGTGGTCGCGCCGACGAGCCGCAGTTCACCGCGTGCCAGCATCGGTTTGATCATATTTCCGGCGTCCATGGCGGATTCGCCGGTCGCACCGGCGCCGACGATGGTGTGCAGTTCGTCGATGAAGGTGATGATCTGGCCCGCGCTGGACTTGATCTCCTCCAGGACCGCCTTGAGTCGTTCCTCGAATTCGCCGCGGTACTTCGCGCCCGCGACCATCGCACCGAGGTCGAGCGAGATCACGCTTTTGCCGCGCAGCGATTCGGGCACGTCACCCGCGATGATGCGCTGGGCCAGGCCTTCCACGATGGCGGTCTTACCGACGCCGGGCTCACCGATGAGCACCGGGTTGTTCTTGGTACGCCGCGACAGCACCTGCACCACGCGGCGGATCTCGGTGTCACGGCCGATCACCGGATCGAGTTTGCCCGCGCGCGCGGCATCGGTGAGGTCGGTGGAGTATTTCTCCAGCGCCTGGTAGCTGCCCTCGGGATCCGGGCTGCTGACCCGGGCGTTACCCCGGACGGCGGTGAAGGCCTCACGCAGCGCGGCCGCGGTGGCGCCGTACTTCTCGAGCAGCATGGTGATATCGGTATCGCCGGTGGCGAGTCCGACCATCACATGCTCGGTGGAAACGTATTCGTCGCCGAGTTCGGTGGCCAGATGCTGTGCCGCGGTGATCGCGGCCAGCGCCTCCCGGCCGAGCTGCGGGGTGGTGGTGGCGCCGCTGGCGCGAGGCAACCGGTCGACGATGTCCTGGGCCTCGCGGCGCACCGTGGCGGGATCGGTGCCGACCGCTTTCAGCAGCGGCCCGGCGATCCCGTCGGTCTGGTCCAGCAGTGCCACCAGCAGATGGGCCGGACGGATCTCCGGATTACCGGCCGCCGATGCCGCCTGGAGGGCGGCAGTCAGGGCGGCCTGGGTCTTGGTGGTGGGGTTGAACGAGTCCACGAAGCACCTTCCTGCTAGTCGATATCTTCTCCGGCAACCGCGCCCGACTCCGGGGACTCGTGCCGTTCTGCTCGGTTCAACGTCCGAAAGGTTGAGTCTGTTCCACTCAAGTCTGAGATTTTTCCTGCGCCGACCTCGGCCGCAGGTTGCCGGAAAGATGCCGGCTCCCAGCTCACGCGGCCTCGGCAGTACCCGCGGACAAGATCGGCCAAACCAGGTACTCGTATTTCACATCCACCATCATCACAATTTTCGGGGATACTGGTCGGATGGAGGACCGCCGGTAACGGCAACGTCCTTATCGGGCAGATATCAGGGAAAGGAAGCTCCACGCCGTGGATGCGCGTTCGGCAGCGCTGGTCCGCGCCAATTTCCAGTCGGTGCTAGACGCACCGGATGGACCCGAGCGGTTGATCAGCGCTTTTTACGGTCACCTTTTCGCCGAGAATCCGCGGCTGCGGGAGTTGTTCCCGCCGACCATGGATATGCAGGCGAAACGGCTGACCACCGCGATCCAGTACACGCTGGATCATCTGGAGGACTGGGATCGTGCACAGAAGTTCCTGGAACAACTGGCACGTGATCACCGCAAATACGGGGTCGAGGCCGCGCACTACGATCAGGCCGGTCCCGCGCTCTATGCCGCCTTCGGAACCTACAACGGCCCGAACTGGACCAGAGAACTCGCCGAAGGATGGCGCGATGTCTGCCTGCTCATCTCCGCCGCGATGGCGATAGGCGCCAATTCCGACGATTCCCCGCCCTATTGGGAGGCCACCGTTGTCGGGCACCGCCACGTCCTCGACGACCTGGCCATCGTGCGTTTGCAGTCCGATGACCCGATCCCGTACCTGGCCGGTCAGTACGTCCCCGTCTCGGTCCCGCAGCGGCCCCGGATGTGGCGCTATCTCTCCCCCGCCATCCCGGCGAACCCGTACGGCGAGATCGAATTCCATGTACGCAAGGTCCGCAGCGGCTGGGTGAGCCCCTCCGTCGTCAACGAAACCAAGGTCGGCGACCGCTGGCTCATCGGCGGGCCCCTCGGCGGACTCCAGGTGGACCAGGACAGCGGCCGCGATGTGCTGATGATCGGCTCCGGAACCGGTATCGCACCGCTGCGCGCGCAGCTGATCGAAATGGGCCGCCGCGGAATCAATCCTCGGGTGCACTTCTTCATCGGCGGGGCCTACCCGTGCGAGCTGTACGACGTGGAGAACATGTGGCAGCTCTCGCAGAGCAACCCGTGGCTCACCATCGTCCCGGTCTGCGAACACAAGACCAACCCGTGGTGGTACCCGCACCCCACCGAGGACGCGCCCTACGGGATGCATCGCCGCCTGGTCGGGAACCTCGGCGCCGTGGTCGCCAGTTTCGGTGCGTGGGAGGATCGGCAGATCCAGATCGCCGGCTCGGCGAAGATGATCGCGGATACCCGGCGCGCGCTTCTGGCGGTCGGTACTCCGGAAGAGATCATCAGCACCGATCCGGTCTGAGCCGGTAGCCCGGTCGGCAGGCCTTGCCGCGCCTGCCGACCGGCCGGAGAATGGTGCGGTACTCCGCTCCGGCCCCGCGAACCACGTACGCCCGACCAGATGCATCGCCCCCACCTGCGCCGACCGCACGAATCCGCTCCGAAGGACTGCCCGTGACCAATGGCCCCCGCGTCGACCCACACCGCCCCGACCAGCCGACCCAGTGGTTCGCGGATGTGGTCGAACATCACCGGCTGCGCCACGATCTCGCGGTGATCCGGTTGATCGGCGAATACGTACCGTTCACCGCGGGACAATCGGTCGAGGTCGAGGTTCCGCAGTTCCCGGGGATGCGCCGCCGTTTCTCCCCGGCGCTACCGCCCTCGCTGGACGGCAAACTCGAATTCCATATCCGCACCGTGGCGGGCGGCTGGTGCAGTAGCGGGATCGTCTCCGATACCCGGCCCGGCGATCGCTGGAAACTGGCCGCGCCGGCGGGCATGTTCAGCGTGGACCCCGACGGCGACGAGGTCGTGATGATCGCCGGCGGTACCGGACTGGCGCCGCTGCGGTCCCAGCTTCTCGAGCTCGCCAGGCACGAATACCCTCCGACCACCTACCTCTTCTTCGGTGGCTTCTCCCCCCGCGACCTGTACGCCGCCGATATGCTGGTCCTCCTTGCGGAGGACCTGCCGTGGCTCACCGTCGTGCCGGTCGTGGAACGTCTCGAGGACCCGTCCTGGCCCGACGAATGGCACGACCGGCACCGGGTGGATATCGGCTTCGAGGAAGACGATCTGATCCAGGGCACTCTCGCCGAAGTGGTCGGCTCCTACGGCAGTTTCAACCGGCACCAGGTTTTGGTATGCGGGTCTCCCGCGATGACCCGCTCCACGGTGGAAAAGCTGCTCGACGCCGGAACCCCGCCGGAGCGAATCCAATTCGAAGGCGCCTGAGCTGTGTTTATTTGCGGCGCCTGCGGCGCCGCGGGTTTCGGCCCCCCTTGGTCCCTGCTGTCAGCACTCGATGCTCGCGGCTGCGCCGCATCGCATCGAGCACTGACAGCAGGGACGGGCCGAAACCTCTCAGGGCCTCGCTGAACTCGGCACCACCGTGGTTGCGTGGGATTCGGGGCAGGACCTCGCTGAAGTCAGCGCCCACCATCGCGTACGATCCGGGTGGGTCGAGCATTCGCCCCTTATCTCCGCCGGTTGCGCGGCTGCCAGACGACCAATGCGGTATTGCGCTGTGGCGGGATCAGTTCCGGCCGGTAGTCCGGCCGGGCCCGTTCCCGTTCCAGCGCCGCGGCCAGTTCGACAACCCGCTCCTGCAGTTCGGCCACCTGGTTGGTGAGTTCGATGATCCGTTTGATCCCGGCCAGATTGACGCCCTCGTCCTGGGACAGCCGCTGCACTTCACGCAGCAACTCCACATCCCGTTCCGAATAGCGCCTACCGCCACCCGAAGTGCGCTGCGGTGTCACCAATCCCAGCCGGTCGTAGGTGCGCAGTGTCTGCGCATGCATACCGGCCAACTGGGCGGCCACCGAGATCACGAAGTACTCGGCGCGCGCCTCTGCCCGCGCCGAACTACCTTCGGATGCCCGTTTCGGATCGTTGGACATCACGCACCTGCCCATCCAGCTCTCGGATCGAAGCCACTGGCCTTCTCCGCCTCCTGCAGCGCACGCATGGCGGCCACAGCGTCGTCGTCCAGCTTCGGCGGCACGGCGACCTTCACGGTGACCAGTAGATCACCGGCTCCGCCACCACGTTTGGGAACTCCGCGGCCGCGCACCCGCAGGGTACGCCCGTCCGCGGTGCCCGGTGGCACCTTCACGCCGACCCGGCCCTCCAGAGTGGGCACCGATACGGTCGTGCCGAGCACCAATTCACTGTAGCTGACCGGCAGTGCCAGGGTGAGGTCGTCGCCGGTCCGGCCGAACACCTTGTCCTGGCTCACCCGCACGGTGACATACAGGTCGCCCGAGGGGGCGCCGCGCAGTCCGGCCTCGCCCTGCCCGGCCAGCCGGATCCGCTGCCCGTCGGCGATACCCGGCGGGATACGCACATTGATGGTGCGGGTGCGGTTCTGGATGCCGTTGCCGTGGCAGTCCACGCACGGATCGTCGATGATCGACCCGGTGCCGCGGCATTCGTCGCACGGTTCGCTGAACCCGAATGCTCCCTGGTTCCGGCTCACCACACCGCTGCCGTTGCAGATCGGGCACACCCGCGGGCTCGTACCCGGTTTCGCACCGCTGCCGTGGCAGGTGGTGCACGGCGACGGACTGGTCAGGTGCAGCGGCACCGTCACCCCGCGTGCGGCTTCGCGGAACCCGAGGGTCGTCTCGGCCTCCACATCCGCACCCCGGCGCGGCCGGCTGGTGCGGGTTCCGCTGCGGTTGAACAACCCGCCGAACAGATCGCCCAGGCCGCCGTCGGCGCCGCCGGCCTGCTGCCCGAAGATATCGCCCAGATCGAAGCCCTGGGTGAAACCGCCACCGCCGCCCGGCGTGAAACCGCCACCCCGGCCGTACCCGCCGCCCGCGAACAGGCGGCGGGTTTCGTCGTATTCGGCGCGTTTGGCCGGATCCGACAGCACGGTGTGGGCCTCGCTGACGGCTTTGAACCGCTCCTCGGCCTTGGCGTCCCCCGGATTGGCGTCCGGATGCAGATCACGGGCGAGTTTGCGGTACGCCTTCTTGATCTCTTCGGTGGAGGCGTCGGAGGAGACGCCCAGTTCCTTGTAGAAGTCCTTCTCGATCCACTCCCGCTGGCTCACCGGGCATCTCCTCCTTCCTCCATCGCTGCGCGACCTCGCGCCGCGGGATCACTGATTCGACGAACCGGCATCCGCATCCGATGCCTCCGCTGCTGCGGCTTCGGCCGCGGGAGCGGCATCGGCGGTGGTGTCGGCCGCGGTATCACCCACGCCGTCGGTCACTCCGACCATCGCGTGCCGCAGCACCCGCTCGCCGAAGCGGTAACCCTTACGCATCACCACGCCGAGCACCGGATCGTGTCCGCTGCCTTCGTGCTGTACGGCCTCGTGCAGATTCGGGTCGAAGGCATCGCCCTCGGTCCCGAATTCCTCGAGCCCCTGTTTACGCAGTGCCTCGATCAGCTTGTCGGCCACCGAACGCAACGGTCCGGATTCCAGGTCGCCGTGCGCTTTCGCGCGGTCCAGGTCGTCGAGCACACCAAGCAGCTCGGTGACCACGGCGGCCTTCGCGGTATCCATCGCGGTCTTGCGATCGCGTTCGACCCGGCGGCGATAGTTGGTGTACTCCGCCGTGAGCCGCTGCAGATCGGCGGTGCGCTCGGCGAGTTCGGTCGCCGGATCGGCTACCGTCGCGGCCTCGGCGGCCGCCTCGGCACCGTCACCGTCCAGACCCGACTGCGGCGCCTGCGGGGCGACCCGCTCCTCGGCGTCCGCGGCGGTCTCGTCCCCGGCCGGGGCGGCCGCATCGGCAGCCCCGGCCGGATCCCGGACCTCGCCGGTTTCCGGATCGATCTTGCGCTTGTCGACGAAGCTGATCGGTTCCTCGGAATTGTTACCCGCGTTCGTCACTTCTTCTCCGTGTCGACCGGTTCGTCCACGACCTCGGCGTCGACCACTTGGTCGTCACCGGGGGCACCGTTTGCGGCACCGTCACCGGACGCCGCGCCCTCGGCCGCCGAGGCCTCGTAGATCGCCTGACCCAGCGCCTGCGATTCGGTGGCCAGCTTCTCCACCGCGGCCTTCACCGCGGCGGTGTCGGTGCCCTTGAGCGCTTCCTTGGCCTCGCCGATCGCGGCCTCGACCTTGGACTTCACATCCGCCGGGACCTTGTCCTCGTTGTCGGCGATGAACTTCTCGGTCTGGTGGACCAGCGATTCGGCCTGGTTGCGGGTCTCCGCCTCCTCGCGCCGCTCCTTGTCCTCGGCGGCGTGCGCCTCGGCATCCTTGACCATCCGGTCGATCTCTTCCTTGGACAGACCGGAGCCGTCCTGGATCTTGATCGTGTTCTCTTTACCGGTGCCCTTGTCCTTCGCGGTCACGTGCACGATGCCGTTGGCGTCGATATCGAAGGTGACCTCGATCTGCGGCACACCGCGCGGGGCCGGCGGGATGCCGGTGAGCTCGAACGAGCCGAGCAGTTTGTTGTGCGCGGCGATCTCGCGCTCACCCTGGAACACCTGGATCTGCACCGACGGCTGGTTGTCGTTGGCCGTGGTGAAGGTTTCCGAACGTTTGGTCGGGATGGTGGTGTTGCGTTCGATGAGGTTGGTCATCACACCGCCCTTGGTCTCGATACCCAGCGACAGCGGGGTGACATCGAGCAGCAGGACGTCCTTGACCTCACCCTTGAGCACGCCGGCCTGCAGGGCGGCGCCCACGGCGACGACCTCGTCCGGGTTCACACCCTTGTTGGGCTCCTTGCCACCGGTGAGCTCGCGGACCAGATCGGTCACGGCGGGCATCCGGGTGGAACCACCGACGAGCACGACATGGTCGATATCGGCGACCTTGATCCCGGCGTCCTTGACCACGGACTGGAACGGTGCGCGGGTGCGGTCCAGCAGATCGGAGGTGATCTTCTGGAATTCGGCGCGGGTGAGCTGTTCGTCGAGGAACAGCGGGTTCTTCTCCGCGTCGACGGTGATGTAGGGCAGGTTGATCGAGGTGCTCTGCGAGGAGCTCAGCTCGATCTTGGCCTTTTCGGCGGCCTCACGCAGCCGCTGCATGGCCATCTTGTCCTTGGTCAGGTCGATACCCGAGCTCGACTTGAACTTGTCGACCAGCCATTTCACGACCCGCTCGTCCCAGTCGTCACCACCGAGGTGGTTGTCACCGGAGGTGGCGCGGACCTCGACGACGCCCTCGCCGATTTCCAGCAGCGAGACGTCGAAGGTACCGCCACCGAGGTCGAAGACCAGGATGGTCTGTTCCTTGTCGCCCTTGTCCAGGCCGTAGGCCAAGGCCGCGGCGGTGGGCTCGTTGACGATGCGCAGCACGTTGAGGCCGGCGATCTGACCGGCTTCCTTGGTGGCCTGGCGCTGGGCGTCTTCGAAGTAGGCGGGAACGGTGATCACCGCGTCGGTGATCTCTTCACCCAGGTAGGACTCGGCGTCGCGCTTCAGTTTCATCAGCGTGCGCGCGCTGATCTCCTGCGAGGTGTACTTCTTGTCGTCGATTTCGACGGTCCAGTCGGTGCCGACATGGCGCTTGACCGAGCGGATCGTCCGGTCGACGTTGGTGACTGCCTGGTTCTTGGCGGGCTGGCCGACCAGAACCTCTCCATTCTTCGCGAACGCGACAACCGAGGGCGTAGTGCGCGAACCCTCGGAGTTGGCGACGACGACCGGCTCACCACCTTCGAGAACGGCGACGACCGAGTTCGTGGTCCCGAGGTCGATTCCGACCGCACGAGCCATTTGTTGTTCCTCCTCATTTTCGACTGCTTGTGTCTGTACGGGCTGTATGCCCCAATACGCCGAGGCCCTGGAGGACCTGCGACGCTCGGACCAGCCCCAGGCACGGCATAGAGCACGGTCCCAGCAATACTGAGCGTGGTCGGCTCAATCCTGCCCGTCTCAATGCGGGCCGTCAAGCCAGACTTGAGTCGAACACACTCAATATTGTCGATCAGCTCAACCTCGGACACCGGCGATCTATTCCCACCCCACGCGGCGCCGCTCCCGCCGTTCTTCCCGGCACCACGTCGTAAAACCCCGTCGGCAGAACATCGTGACCCAGCTGCGCCGCCCCGGACCGCCGCCACGCCGCGGATACCCCGGCTGCCCCGTATCGCCCGAGGCCACGGCCCGATTCCACGCCCGGCAGCGACCTCGGAGGTACCCGAGAACATCGCGAAGCACACCCGCTTACCGGATCGTTATGCGGGCCGGAGCCGACACCGGGCCGCGACCGGAGGCGGTCCGGTACCCCGCTCCCGGCTCCCCGCCGGACCCCGATCGCAGCTATTGTCAATGCTCCGCGCACGGTCGCCGCGCGCCGCGCCGGGAGAGGCGTACGTGAACCCGTAGCGTCGTTGTTGGATGAGGAAATCGAAGCGAGGATCCGAGGATGGCCACTGGGGTGGGCCTGCACATCGCCGAGCATGCGTGCACCGCGGCGGTCGTCAGCGATGACGGGGATCCGCACTTCATCATCCGCGAACCGATCCTGCACATGTCCGACGACGGCGACG
The DNA here is from genome assembly GCF_000308515.1 of Nocardia carnea NBRC 14403. Lineage (GTDB taxonomy): Bacteria > Actinomycetota > Actinomycetes > Mycobacteriales > Mycobacteriaceae > Nocardia > Nocardia carnea. Next base: position 29,122 of record NZ_BAFV01000072.1, read on the forward strand.
CCGAACTCGGTGGCGCCACACCCCCGCCGGGCTATACCCAGACCATCACCGGCTTCGTCTCCGCCGTAGGCGATCCGGCCGGCGTGGCCGTGGACGACGGCGAGGCCTACCGCGGTGAGGATCTGCTCGCCACCGCAATGTTCTGCCTGATCAACCTCACCGCCGACTACCTCAACGGTCCCGCCGAGTTCTATGCGACCCATCCCGGCGGCTGGCCCGCCGCGCAGGTATTCGCGCTACGCGGCGCACTCGACTACCTGGGCCTCGGATCCGTCGCCCTCATCGGCGAGGACGAACTCCCCCCGCGACCCGGTGGCCACAGCGCCGACGAGATCGGCCGGTACTTCGCCGAGAGCGCCGGTCGCGCCGCCCTGGCCGTGGTGCTCGAAACCCCCGCCGGCGCGACCCCGCCCGACCCCGGCACCGCCGAGAATTCCTTCCTCGACACGGTCGTCATGCCGAAGCTGGGTTCCGGCGACACCCCGGCGAAGGCGTATTCCGCCGTCGATCCCGACCCGGCCTTTCCAGCGGTGACCGCCGCCCCGTTCGCGGAGGCCGATCCCGAGGCAGACCCGGAGGCCACCTACGGCGGCCCCAGCCTGGGTGTGCTCGCCGCCGGATTGGGAGTCACCTCGGCGGCCGCGGGTGCCCTGCCGGCGGCCGATCCGGGCACACCGAAACCGAGCCCGCACCCTCCGGGGGCAGCCACGACACCGCCGAAAGGTGCCGCCCGCACCCCGGCATCGGCCGAGCCGAGGGGTTCCCGGCGTACGGCCGTCCTGATAGCCGTCGCCGCATTCGTGGGTCTGGTGATCGGCGCGCTCGGAGTTACCGCGTTCTTGCGGCCGGGGGCAGCCGAGCCCGGACCCGCGCCGGTGCCGAGCACCGTGACCGAAACCCCGGCGCCGCCACTGCCCGCGCCGCCACCGCCGGTGGCCCCGCCGCCCGTCGAGCCGACCTATGTTCCCGAGCCGACCTACGTGCCGGAACCGGTCGAAACCACCGAGCCCGTCACCACGACGCCACCGGTAACCACCACGACGCAATCCGCGCCGCCGCCCACGACTTCGGTTCCCGGCACCACCGAACCGAGCGGCCCGACGCTCACCGATCCCACGACCAGCACCACCGAAACCACGACAACCCGGGCACGGCCGGGTTACGAATTCTTCCCGTTCCCCATGCCGTTCCGCAGCGAGGATCCGGACCTTCCCGACACCGGTTCCCAGGAAGGGCGCCAACAGGAAGCCAGATAGCGGTTTGTGCCTTAGAGTGTTCGCCTGACCGGTGTTTTCCCGGCCACCCCCGGAAACCTCGGTCAGCTCGACCACACCTGTGCGCCAACGGTTTCAATCCCGTGGCCATGGATTATCTGGCACACAGTGCCGACGAAGGGATTCCATGCGCAAGTCGGTGGCGCGTCGCGCCGCGGTCAAAGCTGCCATCATCAGCTCTGCCGTTCTCCTGACTCCCCTGTTCGGTGCGGTCCCGGCGACCGCGGAGCCCGCCCCCGAGCAGTTGAGAGCCGAGGACTTGCCGCCCGAATTCGTCCAAGCGCTGTCCCGTGATCTGCATATGACCCCGACCGAATATCTGGACCGGTCGGCCCGCGCCCAGCAACTCCAGGACTACGCGACCGAATTCCGCGCCGAACGCCCCGATGTTTTCGCCGGCGCGTGGATGACCCCGGAGGGTAAACCGATCGTCGCCGTGACCTCGCCGGACGCCGCCAAGGCGGCCAGCGCCGACGGCTATCACACCCGGCTGGCCCCGGTTTCGGCGGCCGCGCTGGAAACCTCGCTGACGCAACTGAATCAATGGGTTGCCGGCCAGCCGCGCGATATTTCGCAGGTGATCAATTCGATCGCCATCGACTTCCTCAACAGCCAGCTGGTCGTGAATGTCGCCAACACGCCGCTGGCGCATATGCTCAACCTGCCGACGCTCATCGCCAATGTCAAAGTGGTCCTCGGCCCCGGTGGCGGCGGCCCGGTCGAACCCCGGCCGATGGGCGGCGATACCTATATCAGCGCGCCCGGCCCGCTCGACGACGCCGAACTGCGCAGTGTCGATGTCTGCTCGTTCGGTTTCAACAGTGTCGATTCCGCCGGAAATGCGCTGAATATCAGTGCCGGACATTGCAATCCGAACCTGGACAAGGGCGACGAGCGCGCAGCCGTGTACAGCCCGAATGTCCACAATATTCCGGCCAGCCCGGAACTGGGCACCTTCGTGAAATCCGAATTGGGCGGCCCTGCCACCCTCGACTATTCGGTGATCCAGCTGAACGAACGCGCCGTGGGCGCCGGAATGGATCAGCCCTCGGTACGCGGCGCCAACGGCACCACCCTGAACATCACCGGCACCGCCGACCCGGTGGTCGGCGCGCCGGTCTGCAAATCCGGACAGTCGTCCACCTTCACCTGCGGCTTCGTCGTCGCCGACCGGGTCGAAACCCAGCTGTTCACCACCGAAGGCGACGCCAAAACCATCCGCGGCTTCGCCAGCACCGCCTGCACCCTGGGCGGCGACAGCGGCGGCGCCATCATCACCGGCACCCTGGCACTCGGGATCACCAGCGGTTCGAACGCCGCCGACGCTCCCGACTGCGGTGAAGCGAATATCGCCCTCGCCCAGTACGGCGGCACCGCCACGCTGGGCATTCCGATCCGCGCGGTACTCGCCGATATCGACGCCACCTCCGGCGGCGGCCTCGGCAGCGGTATCAGCGTACGAACCAGGCAGAATGCCGGGTGATCCCGATATAGTCTCTGCATGCTCATGCCACGCATAGGTAAACGGCGAACGGCGCCGTTCAAAACCCGCACCTTCCGGGCCGCGGCGGCCGCCTCGGCGGCAGTGCTGCTGTTCGGCCCCACCGCGGTGTCCTCCGCCGCCCCAGACCCCGGTCCCGGCCTGCCCGCAGATCTCGTCGCGGCCCTCAGCCGCGATCTGCACATCTCCCCCGAGGAGTACCTGCAGCGCGCCGATACGGCCCAGCAGGTGGCCGCATTCGCCACTACCGCTCAGCGCCAGTTCCCGCAGGTGTTCGCGGGCGCCTGGCTCGACGAACACGGCAAGGGCGTGGTCGCCCTCGCGCCCGGCCCCGGCGACGAGGAAGCGCGTAGCGCCGCGGAGTCGACCGGTTTCGTCGTCCGCAATGTCGCCAAGAGCGAACAGACCCTGCGTGGCGAGAAGAGCGCCTTCGAACGCTGGCTCGACGGCCAGCCCGCCGCGGTCTCCGCACTCGTCCGCGGTGTGGTCATCGATACCGTCAACAACAGCATCGCCGTCCGCGTCGATCAGGCCGGCCTGCCGATGCCGAACTTCATCGACCCGGCCCGCGTCATCGTGATGGCCCCGCCGGTCGCAGCGGAAACGCTGCCCGCCGCCGATATCGCCGAAGCCGGTGCCGCGGCACCGATCGGCGGCGGCGACGGATACGCCTCGGTGGCCGGTGACGGTTCGCTGCGCTGCTCCTTCGGGTTCAACGGGATCGGTCCGGGCGGTAACACCGTGAACATCACCGCGGGTCATTGCAATCCGGATCTGGACAATGTCGGTGCCGCCTCCGTGCACGAATCCCTCGGCGGTAACCGCGTCGGCCCGAAGATCGCCACCTTCCAGAAATCGGTCCTCGGCAATCAGGACTACTCGATCCTCGACATCGAGGATGGCGCCACCGGACGCTTCGAGAACAACCAGGTCAAGGTGCCGGGTGCCGGGCCGGTGCCGATCGAAGGCGTGGCCACCCCGGTGGTCGGCGCCCCCGTCTGCAAGTCCGGTTCGCGTACCGGCTTCAGCTGCGGTGTCGTGAATGCCGTCGACCAGACGGTGCAGGTCGGCGATCGCCAGCTCACCCAGAGCTTCTCCGCCAATATCTGCGCCCTCCCCGGCGACAGCGGCGGCGCGATCGTCACCGGCCGGCTGGCCCTGGGTATCTCCAGTGCCTCCTCGGTCGCCGACTTCCCGATCTGCGAGATCCCGAACATCCTGGGCGTGCTCACCGGTAACGCCCCGCAGTTGTTCGCCCAGCCGGTGAGCGTGGTGCTCTCCGATAATCCGGGCCTGCGTATCCGCACGAGCTAGACGGCACGCTCACCCTTCGCCCATCCGGGTGAAGGGTGAGGGGCAGCGGGTGTGACTTCCCCGGGCATAGAGCTGATGAAGGGCCGGCAGCGTAACGCTGCCGGCCCTTCACCTATGCGTGGACTGCTTTCGGCAGAACAGGACGGCGGCACGGTACCGGCCGGCCTGAAGGCCGACCCGCCACCACGTGCGTCGCCCGCACACTCCCATCAGCCGACCGGACTACATCAGCCCGTGAGGATCGCGGCCGCCTTCAGCGGAGACACGAAAGGCCGGCAGCGAAATCGCTGCCGGCCTTTGTCGTTCAGCTCGAAAGGTGAGCTCAGGGGTTGGCCGGGGGCTTGCCGCCGTTGGCCCATTTGCTGGTGCCGGGAGCAGCCTGCAGGGTCTGGACCAGGTCCATGGCCGCGATGCCCATGGCCGGGCCACCCACGACGATGGTCCCGAGGATACCGCCGATACCCGCACCTGCCACAGCTGCCGGGATGCAGCCGATGGCCAGCAACGGCAGGCCGAGGATGCAACCGGTGATCCCGCCGATCACCACGCCGGCAGCCGTGCCCACGAAACCGCCGACCGCGGTCGCGATCGAGAACTGGGTGGTGAATTCGTTCATCGCCATCTGGTTCTCCATCGGCGAAGCGATGGGCTTGGCGGTCAGGTTCACCGCCTGGATGGGCTGCTGGGTCTGGACGTCGGTTTTCTGCGGCGTCAGTTCCAGTACCGTGTCGTCGTTCTTCAGCACTGGCTCAACCGGAATCTCGTTGCCTTCGACAGCGAGATCGACCGGCCAGGAGACGACGACCTCGCCGGCCTTGTCCTTGACCTGAACGAACTGTTCTTTCTCGGGTGCGGCGCCCGGCTCCGCGGAGATGGGCTGCACTTCTTCTTCCGCAATGGCGAAGGTGCCGCCGTGCAGCGTCGTAACGACGGTCTTCTCCACCATCTGGATGGAGTAGTTGATCGGAGCCGGGGCTTCCGGTGCCGGGTTGGCATGAGCAGTGCCGAAGCCCACAGCGAGCGAACCTGCGGCCAGCGCTGCGACCACAGTGGATCTAGCGAGTTTCATCCATTTCCAATCGCGTGTGCCGCGCGACATCTCTCCGCGAGGGGGCCGATGTAACTCGGACCCTTATTTCCTCCCCGAGCGTTATGAGATGTCACGCTTCCTGATAGATCGGGCTGAGCGTAGTCGAATGTGTTGGCGAAAGGCGAGATTCGTATCCCAAACGTGAGAAACAGGCGGGTAAGCCTGGCCTTAGCACGACCGTTCACAGCGGGCCCTTTACGGTGTTCATCAGCACTGATAGTTATGGACCGCCAACTGAATAAGGTGACATTGATCACGGGCCCCCGAACATGGGAAAGCCCAGGCAGATGGGCTGACAGCGCGGCGCCGATCGTACACTGGACGTCAGTAGTTACCGGCGAGTAACTTACCGGCGGTTACGATACGAGCCGGACGAGGTTACTCATCGTTCCTCGCACCTCGTGTTGCCTCGAAAGAAAGGTCGCGACATGAATGCCCTGACAGTGACGCTGGGCACCTTGGGAGCGGCGCTCAGCCTGCTGTGTTGGGCGTCGTTCTTCGGCGGCGTCCGGGATATCGTCCGCGCCATCATGCTGGGCCAGCCCGCACCCGATCGCTGGCGTCCCTTCTTCCCGCGCCTCAAGCAGATGCTTGTGGAGTTCCTGGCACATACCCGGATGAACAAGTTCCGGACGGTCGGCTGGGCCCACTGGCTCGTGATGATCGGCTTCATCGGCGGCGCGATCCTCTGGTTCGAGGCATACGGGCAGACCTTCGACCCGGCCTTCCACTGGCCGATCATCGGCGACACCGCGATCTACCACCTGTGGGACGAGATCCTCGGTATCGGCACGGTCGTCGGTATCTTGACGCTGATCATCATCCGGCAGCTGAACCACCCGCGGATACCGGAGCGGCTCTCCCGGTTCAGCGGTTCGGCCTTCGGCGCGGCCTATGTGATCGAGGCGATCGTGCTCCTCGAAGGCTTGGGCATGGTTTTCGTGAAGGCCGGCAAGATCGCGACCTACGGTCACGCCAACGGCGCGACCGATTTCTTCACCATGCGGGTGGCCGAACTGCTGCCCGCCAGCCCGACCATGGTGTCGATCTTCGCCTTCATCAAACTGATGTCCGGTATGGCCTTCCTGTACCTCGTCGGCCGCAACATCACCTGGGGCGTCGCCTGGCACCGGTTCTCGGCCTTCCCCAATATCTACTTCAAGCGTGAGGACGACGGCGGCGTCGCGCTGGGCGCGGCCAAGCCGATGATGTCCAAGGGTCGCGCCCTGGATATGGAGAATGTCGATCCCGATACCGACACGCTGGGTGCCGGCCGGGTCGAGGATTTCTCGTGGAAGGGCTGGCTGGATTTCACCACCTGCACCGAATGCGGCCGTTGCCAGTCGCAGTGCCCGGCGTGGAACACCGGTAAGCCCCTCTCGCCCAAACTGCTGATCATGTCGCTGCGTGACCACGGCCGCGCCAAGGCGCCGTACCTGCTGGCCGGCGGCAGCAAGGACCCGGCAGGCGACGAGATCGGCCTTGTCGACGCGGAGGGTAAGCCCGACGAAGCGAAGCTTGCCCAGATCTCCGAGGCCGCGCGCGCCGAAGCCGAGCGTCCGCTGGTCGGCGGCGAGGATGTCGGCGGCATCATCGACCCCGAGGTGCTGTGGTCGTGCACTTCGTGCGGCGCCTGCGTCGAACAGTGCCCGGTGGATATCGAACATGTCGACCACATCATCGATATGCGCCGCTACCAGGTGCTGATCGAATCGGAATTCCCGTCCGAGCTCGCCGGACTGTTCAAGAATCTGGAGAACAAGGGCAACCCGTGGGGCCAGAACGCCAAGGACCGGCTCAACTGGATCAACGAAGTGGACTTCGACGTCCCGGTATTCGGTAAGGACGCCGATAGCTTCGACGGCTACGAATACCTGTTCTGGGTGGGCTGCGCCGGGGCCTATGAGGACCGCGCCAAGAAAACCACCAAAGCCGTTGCCGAACTCCTGGCGACCGCGGGTGTGAAATACATGGTCCTGGGCCAGGAAGAAACCTGCACCGGCGATTCCGCCCGCCGTGCCGGTAACGAATTCCTGTTCCAGCAACTGGCCCTGCAGAACATCGAAGTCTTGAACTCGGTGTTCGACGGCGTAGCGCAGAAGCAGAAGAAGATCGTCGTCACCTGCGCGCACTGCTTCAATGCGCTCAACAACGAGTACCCGCAGGTCGGCGGCAACTACGAGGTGGTGCACCACACCCAGCTGCTGAACCGCCTGGTGCGTGGGAAGCAGCTCGTTCCGGTGTCCTCGGTATCGCAGAACGTCACCTATCACGATCCATGCTTCCTGGGCCGCCACAACAAGGTCTACAACGCGCCCCGTGAACTGATGGCGGCGTCGGGTTCGAACCTGGTGGAAATGCCCCGCCACGGCGAACGGTCCATGTGCTGCGGTGCCGGTGGCGCCCGGATGTGGATGGAAGAGCAGCTGGGCAAGCGGATCAATATCGACCGCGTGGACGAGGCGCTCACCACCTCCCCCGCCAAGATCGCCACGGGCTGCCCGTTCTGCCGGGTCATGCTCACCGACGGTGTCACCGCACGCCAGGAGTCGGGTCAGGGCGAGGGCGTGGAGGTCGTCGATGTCGCGCAGCTGATGCTCGACTCCATCGAACGGCAACAGCCGGAACAGCTGACCGCCAACCTCACGGTCATCCAGGAACCCAAGGCCGAACCGGAGCCCGAACCCGAACCCGAACCGGTCGCCGAAGCGGCGGCCCCGGCGGCGGAGAAGGCGGCTCCGAAGGGTGGCGGCCTGGCCATGAAGGGCCCGGCGAAGGCACCCGGTAAGGGTCTCGGCATGAAGGGCGCCGCGAAGGCACCCGGGGCCAAGGCACCGGCCGAAAGCGATACCGGCGAAGCGGCTCCGGCCGCGCCTGCCAAGGGTCTCGGGATGAAGGGGGCCGCCAAGGCCCCCGGCGGCAAGGGTCTCGCCATGAAGGGCGCGGCAAAAGCACCCGGCGCCAAGGCCGAAACCGCGCCCGCGGAAACGGCCGAAGCGGGCGAAGCCAAGGCGGCTCCGCCGGTGAAGGGTCTGGGCATGAAGGGCGCCGCCAAAGCGCCCGGCGGCAAGGGTCTCGCCATGAAGGGCGCGGCCAAGGCCCCCGGAGCCAAGTCACCCGCCCCGGAACCGGCTCGGTCGGAATCGACCACCGAGGCGGAATCCACCGCGACCTCGGCCCCGACCGAATCCAAACCCACGGTCGCCGCCAAGGGTCTCGCGATGAAGTCCGGGTTCAAGCGCCCAGGCCCGAAGGCTCCGGGCGCCAAGACCGCCGCTCCGGCAGCGGAATCGGCACCGGCAGCCGACACTGCTCCGGTGGAATCCGCGGCACCGGCCGAAGCCACGGAGACCGAGCAGCCCACCGCGGCGGCACCGGCCGAGAGTAAGCCCTCGAAGCCGGCCAAGGGGCTGGCGATGAAGTCCGGGTTCAAGCGCCCGGGTCCGAAGGCGCCCGGCGCCAAGGCTCCTGCCGCCGAACCGGCACCGGCAATCGAGGCGGCGGAACCGGCACTGTCCGAACCCACCGCCGAGACCTCGGGTTCGGAAGGCAACGGCACCACGGGCAACGGGGCAGGTGCGGCCCCACCGGCGGCCAAGCCGGGCGCCCTGGGATTCAAATCCGGCGCGAAGGCACCGGGCCGCAAGGGCTGACACAACAACCGGAGTCCGGCGGGTTCGGGCCGACCCACAGGGTCGGGTTCGAACCGGATAGAAGTTCGATCGCCGAGGGCCCGGGGCCGGCACTGTGCCTGCCCCGGGCCCTCGTAACGTCCAAGGCTGCCGGTCTGCGGTCGGTGTCTCGAGGAGCGCTGGATCCTTCGGAGGCGACCTGGGTACAGCGTCAGCGCAATACTGCGCCGTACACGTGCTCGACCGAGAGCTTCATCAGCACTCGGCGATCGGAGACCATCACCGACCGATACTCGTCCCAGTCCGGATGCTCGCCGGCGGCGGCGCGGTAGTAGTCGACGAGTGCCTCGACCTCGGGGCCGTGCGGGTCGGTACCCGGACCGGTGAGCGTAACTGTGCCCTCCGCGGTTGCCCAGGCCCAGCCGTCGGCGCGGGTTACTTCCAGTGCCGCGCGCGGGTCACGGCGCAGGTTCACGGTTTTGGCCCGGCCCTCGGTCATCGAAACGTAGATGACGTCTGCGTCCCGGTCGTAGTAGGGGGTAACCGGCGAGAGTTGCGGTAGGCCGTCGGATTTGATCGTGGCCAGGATGCCCAACCGGCCTTCGGCGAGCAGCGTACGCGGATCGAACTGTGGGTTCGTCATATCCGGGTCCAAGTCGTGGGCGGCTGTCGCTATTCCAGCGCAGGGCTCGGCGGCAACAAAGTGGACGGCATCGATAAGACGTCGAGCAGGGCATAACATGGCGCTATGTTCCTGCCGAACGCCGATCGTCCCGATCTCCCGGAGTACATGACGTGGGAAGAACTCGAGCAGCTCCCCGAGGAGATCGCCGAGAATATCGAGCTTTGGGACGGCAGGGTCATCTGGCTCAGGCGAGGACCGAGCGAGCACCAAACGTTTACTCGCCGCCTCACGAACGCATTCGAACGCTGTGCTCGTAAAACGATGTCAGACGTACCCGGGCAGTGTTGGCGTGTAGAAACCGAGACAAATGTCTTCCTTGGAAGCAGCGGCAAATCAAACTTCCTGACACCCGATTTCATGGTCTTCCGTTGCCTCGAGAATCCCTTCCAGGATGTCCGCGCCTCCGACGCTTTCCTGGTAGGGGAGGTACTCTCACCCTCCAATACGCAAACGGATATGGAAGCCAAGAAAGCGCGTTACGCGAGCGCAGGCATCCCTTGGTACTGGGAAGCGACCCTTGCGCAGGCCACCAGCGCCATCGCGACGGTTCGCGCGTACGGACTGGAAACCGAACCGGGGAAGCTGCCTGACGGTGTACGCCCACTGCGGCCGGCCAACTACCTGCTGACAGGCGAATGGACCTCAGCAGACGAAGACGGTATCCGGATCGATTTCCCGTTCCCGATCACCATTCCGTGGACCGAACTCGAGTACTGACGTACCGGGCCGGGCGGTAGTCCCCCTCTGTCGAGCCACCGCACGGCCCGGCACGGGTTTCCGCACCCCACTCGGGCACAGGGTGAGTGGGGTGCGGGCCGATCAGTTCGTCAACGCTATATAGCGGGCGAGATGATCGGAGCTGTTACCGAATTCGTATTCGATGGCGGTGAGCCGCTTGAAATAGTGGCCGATGGCCAATTCCTCGGTCATCCCCATTGCGCCGTGCAGCTGCACCGATTCCTGGCCGATGAGCCGGGTCGCGCGGCCGATGGTGACCTTGGCCGCGGAGATGGCGCGGGCGCGTTCGGCGGGTTCGGCTTGTAGCGCGTAGGCGGCCAGGTAGGCGGCGGCGATGCTCTGCTCGAGTTCGATCAGCATATCGACCATACGGTGTTGCAGCGCTTGGAAACTGCTGATCGGGACGCCGAACTGCTGGCGCTGTTTGGTGTATTCGACGGTGTCGTCGAGCACCTTGCGCATCAACCCGACGGCTTCGGAGGCGACCGCGGCGATGGCGTCATCGATGGTGGCGTCGATGACCGGCCAGGCCTGGCCTTCCGTGCCGAGGAGTGCATCGGCGGGGAGCCGGAAATCGGTGAAGGTGAGGTCGGCGGCAACCCTGTCGTCGATGGTGCGGTAGCGGTGCACCTCGACTCCGGCCGGTGGCGCGGCGGCGTCGAATTCCAGCAGGAACAGGGAGATCCCGTCCTGGTCGCGGCGTTCACCGGCAGTGCGGGCGGAAATGATCAGTTGGGTGGCGATGGGCGCCCCGGTGACCACGATCTTGCTGCCGTCGAGGACCCAGCTGTCACCGTCGCGGCGGGCGGTGACCGATACATCGTGGCGGACTTCGCCGGATCCCGGTTCGAGCGCGGCGAAAGCGATCCGCGCACTGCCTGCGGCGATCTGCCGCAGCACCGCCTGGGCGGTTTCACCGCCGGAGCGGCGCAGCAGCCCGCCGCCGACCACCACGGTGTCCACATAGGGTTCCACGACCAGCGCGCGACCCAGTTCCTCGGCAATGATCATGGCTTCGACGGGGCCGCCGCCGGATCCGCCGGTTTCCTCCGGGAGAGTCAGTCCCAGCACATCCAGTTCGGCCAGGCCGCGCCAGATTTCGGGTTGCCAGCCGGCCCCGGTTTTGACCGCGCTGCGGCTTTTTTCGAGGTCGTAGCGGGCGGCGAGAAAGCCGGCGACCGCGTCGCGCAGCATCTGCTGTTCATCGGTGAAGGTGAAGTCCATCAGAGCCCCAATGCTGCCTTGGCGAGGATATTTCGCTGGATCTCGTTACTGCCCGCGTAGATCGAACCGGCACGGTCGTTGAAGTAGCGCAGTGGCGCGACAGCCTGCCAATCCTCGCCGCTGAGGTAGCCGTCGGCGGGCGGTGTGTATTCCGCGATCGGGCCGCCGGGCGCGGTGGCATGTGGCTGGTAGACCCGGCCGCGTGGTCCGGCCGCGGTGAGCGCGAGCTCGGTGAGCTGCTGGCTGAGTTCGGTGGACAGGATCTTCAGCATCGACGAGGAGCTACCGAGGTCTTTACCGGTGGCCATGGCCGCCAGCGTCCGGAATTCCAGGACTTCGAGCACTTCGGTGCGGATGCGGGCGTCGGCGAGCTGGGCGGCGAAATGCGGGTCGGCGCTCAGCGGTTTGCCGTCGCGGCCGGGCTGGGACGCCGCGGCGGTGGCGATGTTCTCGGCCATGGCCTGCAGTGCGGGTGCCATCGCGCCGCCGCCGCGTTCGTGGACCAGCAGGTATTTGGCGACGGTCCAGCCGTCGTCGATCTGCCCGAGCACATTGCTCTTGGGGACCCGCACGTTGTCGAAGAAGATCTGGTTCTGCACCTGCTCGCCGGAGCTCATGACCAGGGGCCTGATCTCGATGCCGGGGGCGGTCATATCCATCAGGATGAAGGTGATGCCCTGCTGTTTCCTCCCCTCGCGCGAGGTGCGGACCAGGCCGAAGATCCAGTTCGCCTCGGTGGCGTGGGTGGTCCAGATCTTGCTGCCGGAGCAGAGGAAATCGTCGCCGTCGTCGACCGCGGCCATACTGAGGGCGGCCAGGTCCGAGCCTGCTTCGGGCTCCGAATACCCCTGGCAGAAGAAGACCTCGCCGGTGAGGATGCGGGGCAGGAAGTAGTTCTTCTGCTCGTCGGTGCCGAAGGCGATCAGCGCGGGGGCGACCATCCGGATACCCATCGGCGAGAGCGCGGGTGCGCCGGCGAGGGTGAGTTCACGGCTGAAGATGTAGTGCTGGGTGAGCGACCAGTCGCAACCGCCGTACTCGACCGGCCACTGCGGCGCCGCCCAGCCCCGCTCGTGCAGGATGCGCTGCCATTCCAGGCCGGCTTCGTGGTCGGAGTAGACACTTGTCATCAACCGGCCCGCGGTGCTGATCTCGGGCGTCAGCTTCTCGGCCAGGAACGCCCGTACCTCGTCTCGGAAGGCCTTGTCGGCCTCCGACCAGTCGTAATCCATACACGCTCCCGAAGGCTTCATGCGTCGTCACAGCAGGTCCGGCGACTACCGGTGCTAGAGAGAATCTAGCCAGTTCTCTCTCATCGCGTCAAACTGAAGGCACATGCCATCACAGGTCGGGAAATGTTCCGGTTCACTGTCCGCAGTCCTCGAAAACTGCCTTCACATAGCTCGCCGATTGATACAGGTAGTCATAGGCCCACCGCGGAACCGAGAGATCCGGGCGCGTGTCCACGAACAGCAACTCCCCGCCCCAGCATTTGCCGAGCACATACCGGGCCCGCGAGATATGCGGCGTGAAGGTCACCACGATGACCCGGTCCCAGCCGTGCGCACGCGCCTGGTCTGCCAGGTACCGGCCCTCACCGCGGGTGGTCCGCGGCGACGGATCGAAACACACCACCTCGAAGCTGTAACCGCCGTGACAGATCCGGTTGATCAGCGGGCTGTCCTCGTACGGATTCGAAATCAGCACCCGCGGCGCGTAACCCTCCCGCGCCAGCCGCAACCCCAGCGCTTCCCGGCCGTCGTGCGCGCCACCGAGCACGAGGATCGCGTCGGCGGGCGCGGGGCCCTCGCGTTGCGGACGAACGTAGACCGGCCACAGCGCGAGCACGAACACCACGACGGCGACCGTCCCGGCGGCGAGGAGGGTCGTTCGGCGGCGCATCGCCGCGATCCTACGGGCCGCCGGAAAGTACGAGCTGAGTACGCACCGGCCGCTGCGAAAGCGCACACACAACCGGCGGCGGACAGGTTTGAGCAGGTCGGCCGGTTGCGTCGTCGGGTGTACATCTGCTGTTGCCCGGCATCTCGCCTCGGTTTTCTGGTGTGGCCACCGGCGCCGATTACCAATCTTCTATGCGATGCACAGTCTTCGGCACCGGGTACCTGGGGGCCACGCACGCAGCGTGTATGGCCGAACTCGGCCACGAGGTTCTCGGGGTCGATATCGACCCGGGCAAGGTCGCGAAACTCTCCGACGGCGTCACGCCCTTCTACGAACCGGGCCTGGAAGCGGTGCTACGCCGCAACCTGGACGCCGGCCGGCTCCGGTTCACCACCTCCTACCCCGAGGCCGCCGACCATGCCGACGTGCACTTCCTCGGCGTAGGCACACCACAGAAGAAGGGTGAATACGCCGCGGACCTCAAATACGTGCATGCCGTGGTGGATACGCTGGCGCCACTGGTCACGCGGCCCTGCGTGATCGTCGGCAAATCCACCGTGCCGGTGGGTACCGCCGCCGCGCTGGGCGAACGCGCGCGGGCGCTGAGCGCGGTGGATATCGAGGTCGCCTGGAACCCCGAATTCCTGCGGGAGGGTTACGCGGTCCGCGACACCCTGCGCCCGGACCGGCTGGTACTCGGCGTCGACGGGTCCCGCGAGCGGGCGCCGTGGGTGCGCGAACTGGTCGAGGAGCTGTACGCCGATCTGCTCGCCGCCGAGATCCCGTTCCTGCTCACCGACCTCGCCACCGCCGAACTGGTCAAGGTATCGGCGAATGCGTTCCTCGCCACGAAGATCTCGTTCATCAACGCGGTATCCGAGGTCTGCGAGGCCACCGGGGCGGATGTCACCGTGCTGGCGGATGCGCTCGGCTACGACGAACGGATCGGCCGCCGGTTCCTCAATGCCGGCGCCGGTTTCGGCGGCGGTTGCCTGCCCAAGGATATCCGGGCGTTCATGGCGCGCGCCGGCGAACTGGGCGCCGACCACGCCCTCGCTTTTCTCCGCGAAGTCGACAACATCAATATGCGCCGCCGCACCAAGATCGTGGATATGGCGGCCCGTGCCTGCGGTGGCTCCCTGCTGGGCGCCAATGTCGCCGTACTCGGCGCGGCGTTCAAACCCGAATCCGACGATGTGCGGGATTCCCCGGCGCTCAACGTGGCCGGAATGATCCAGCTCCACGGCGCCGTGGTCACCGTCTACGACCCGAAAGCCCTGGAGAACTCCCGCCGCGTCTTTCCCACGCTGAGCTACGCGACCTCGGTACGGGAGGCGTGCGAACGCGCGGATGTGGTCCTCGTGCTCACCGAATGGCAGGAGTTCGCCGGACTGCGGCCGCAGGATCTGGACTCGGTGGTCCGGACCCGTTCGATCATCGACGGTCGCAATTGTCTCGATAAGGCCGCTTGGCGGTCTGCCGGATGGGTGTACGCAGGGCTGGGCACACCGTAGAGTCTGGTGAGCGAGCCGGACGTACGGTTCCGGCCTCGGCAAAACAACGGGACCGGGCGGTACTCTCGGAAGAGCCGCCTGGTTCGGGGGACGAGCCGTCATCGCCGACTGGCCGGCGCTCGCATATCGTGAAGCGGGAAGTACGGATGGGCTGTCGATGAGTTCAGTACTGGGAGTGTCGGTGGGGGCCGGCGCGATCCGCCTGGCGCGCCCATCTGCGGGCGAGCCCGGCTCAGTACCCGATTCCGCCGTACCCGAATCGTTCGAACTGCGCACCTTCGTGGTGCCACCGGAAACCCCCAGCGCCGAACGCGCCGCGCTTTCGGTTGCGGCGGCCCTGAACTCGAACCCCGCCATCACTTCGACCGTCCTGGCCTGCCGCGACGAGCAGCAGGCCCGGGCCTTGCATACGGCGCTGACCGAGCATGCCATCGGCAATTACGAGATCGTCCCCGATATCGACGCCGTCGTGGAATTCGCCGCGGCCTCCGGCGCCCTGAAGGACGTGTCCTCGCTCGCTGTTTTCGATCTCGGCGCCTCCGGCCTCTCCGTGACGGTGGTGGATGTTTCCACCCGGCAGGTCCGGCATACCGAACGCACCGGCGATATCAGCGGCGAGTACTTCGATTCGCTGATCCGGGAACAGCAGATCAACTCCGGCCGGATCGCCCATCCGCCGGACCCGGCCGGGCTCGCCGAACTCGACGCACTGTGCCGATCGGCGAAGGAGCGGCTCTCGGCAGGTAACGCGGTCGCGCTGCCCAGCGGTTACGGGCCGGTACTGCTCACCCAGGAGAATTTCACCGCGCTGATCTCCCGCGCCGTGGAAACCGCCGCCCGCGCCACCCGCGAGGTCGTCGAACGATCGGGCCGGCCGGTGCAGGCAGTGCTGGCGGTCGGCGGCGGTATGCGTATTCCGCTGGTGAGCCGGGCGCTGCGCGACGCCGTGGATATGCCGGTTCTGGTACCGCCGGAGCCGGAGTCGGCAACCGCCCGCGGCGCGACGCTGCTGGCCGGCGGAACACGTACCTCGAAGCCCGCCGAGCCGGCGTACTCGAGCGATATCGCCCAGGGGGCCGAATCCCGCACCCCCGCAGCCGGAGACACCCCGCGGTCCGGTGCCGCTCCCGGGCAGCCGGAAGGCAGTGGCGCCTACCCGCTGCAGTCCGCCCCGGGGCACACGGTCGCCGGCGCCACCACGCCGATCCCCGACGTGGGCGAACGCCTGGGCAACACGACACGCACCGGCGCAACCTCCATCCACGGCGACGACACCGCATCGGCACACTCCACTGCCGTAGCGGGCCCTGTCGGTGCATCACTCACGTATCCGGGCGCCGACCCTCGGCTTCCCGGCACCCCAGCAACGCAACCGGAAGACCCGGCGGCACTCCCCGCGCCGACCGGCACGGGACCCGCCACCACAACGCTGTACGGCACGCACAACGGATTTTCCCAGCCCACCACCACGCTCTTCGGGCCCGCGTTGTCCGGCACCGGCGCCACCACGGCACAGCCCGCCTCCACCGCAGCGCTGCCCGGTTCCACCGAGGCACCGGCCGGCTCCACCACGGCACTGCCCGGCCTCGCCACGACACCAGCCACCCCCGGCTCCACCACCGCATCGCCCGACGCCGGCACCGCACTACAGGGCCAGGCTGCGGCACAATTCGGCCCGGCCACCGCATATCGCGAACTCACCGGCCGGACCACTCGACTCACGTCGAGCTCCGGCCGGGCGAGCACCGCGACAACCGATTCGGGCTCCCACCCCTCCCCCACGGATCGGCTGCCCGCGCCGGGTTCGGATCATTCCCGCCCCGATCTGCCGATACCGCACGAGGGCATTTTCGGCCCACCGACCGGCGCCCCGAGCACACTTGCGGGTGCCGGATCGACGAGTCCCCGGCCGGGCGACGAACCGAACAGCGACCAGCCCGCACCGGCCCCCGCGCTCCCACGCCCGACCGGTACCCCGGTACCACGGCTGTCGCCGGACGAGGATCCCCCGACCGTTGCGTTGCGTCTTCCGGCGAAACTGTTGCCGCGCCGTTCGTTCGGTGAACCGCCGCAACGTCCCACCCGGGAGATCAGCGCGGCGATGGTGGCGGTGAGTGCGCTGGTGGTGGTGGCATCGATCGGCATCGGCCTCGGGTACGGGCAGCATATGTTCAGCCAGGATTCGGCCAACGTACAAGGCACGTCACAGCCGCAGACCACCTCGGCGAGCACACCGCCCGCAACCACCGCGCCGCCGAGCACTACCACCACCCGGGCCGAGCACGCACCCCTGGCCGAGCCGCCGCCGGTCTATCAGCCGGAGACCGAGGCCCCGACGACCACCCCCGGCCCGAACACTTTCCAGGTCCCGGGCCTGCCGCCGATCGTCGTACCGACCATCCCGCCGGAGGCTCTTCCCTTTCCGCGGCCCACGCCCGTCGAACGCTGACCCCTCTCAGTCCCGGCCGTAGCCCTGTTCCGGGCGCCGGCCCGGCGGCGGAGGCCCGCCGCCGAGCCGCTGCTGCGGATTCCACGGCTGCTGCGGTCCCGGCGGCGGGGGCCCTTGTTGCCGTCCGGGAGTCTGCGGCCCGGTGCGTGGTGACCTCGGTCCGCCGGGTTGCCGAGGGTCGGTGGCGGAACGTGGGCCCGTACGGGGGTCGGCGGGGCCTGGGCGCCGGATACGAGGCTGGTCGCCGGTGGTCGGCCACGGTTGATAGTCACGTTCGGCCCGGCGCCGCGGCCCGGTCTCGGGGTCTGTTTCCGGCCGCGGCACCGCGCGGTGGCTGCCGGTATCGGTGTGGCGGCCCACCTTGGCCTTACGCGCAGGCGCCGGCGGTTTCGGGGTGCCGAACGGGCGGGCGAGCAGCACCGCGATCCCCGTGGTCAGCGGCACCGAGAGCGCCAGGCAGATACCACCGACCGCGGACCGCGCGATCTCGATCGCGACGGCATCGCCAACCAGCACATCCCCGATGGGCCGGCCGGCCACACTGAACAGCAGCAGCAGCGGCAGTGCACCACCCGCGTAGGCGAGTACCAGGGTGTACACGGTGCTGGCGATATGGTCGCGTCCGACTCGCATCGCCGCCGCGAATATCTCTCCCCGCGTAGCGCTTTTATCGAGTTCGGCGAGTTCGAAGGCGGCCGATGCCTGGGTGATGGTGACATCGTTGAGCACACCGAGCGAGCCGATGATGAAACCGGCCAGCAGCAACCCGGTGATGCTCACGTGCTCGATATAGGTGGCGACATTCGTGTTCTGTTCTTCTGACAGACCGGTGAGCGTGGTCGCCTCGATGACAAGCCAGGACAGCACCGCGGCGATGACCATCGACGTCAATGTCCCCAGCAGTGCCGAACTGGTGCGCAGATTCACCCCGTGCGCCAGGTACAGCACCGCGTACAAGATCAGTGAACCCGCCACCAGCGCAACCGGTATCGCCGGTTTGCCGTCGAGCAGGGCCGGTAGCAGGAACATCACCAGAACGGCGAAGGCGAATCCCAGGCCGAGGATTGCCCGGACACCGCGCCAGCGCGCGATCACGACGATCACCACCACGAACGCGAGGAAGATGATGCTGAGCGGGAACCCGCGGGCGTAGTCGTCGAACGAATACAGGGGTGTCCCGTCCGGCGCGTCCTGCCGCACGATACGAAGTTCGTCACCGGCCGCCAGATCCGGCTGGCCCGGTCCCGGCGCGATTTCCAGCAGCGTGTGCTTACCGGCATGCGGGCCGGACTCGATGGCGATCAGGCTGCGCTGGCAGTCGTAGACGTCCATGGGCGGCGGTGCCGGTTCACCGTCGAAAACCCGGCCGATGGAAGGACTACCGCAGGCGCCGAGGTCTTGCCGGATCACGGTTCCGGCCTCGGTGACCACCGCCGAACCGTCGGCGTTCTGCATGGGCAGCGGGATATCGACCTGTTGCCGGTCGGGCCACAGCGCGATGGTTGCGACGACCACGATGGCGCCGATTGCGATCAGCAATCCGACCACCACGCGGGCGGCGGTAGCACCGATGGCGATCGGCCGGGAGTGATCGTGATGGTGATGGTGGTCGCTCACGCGGCTCAGCCTAGAGGATTCACGGAGTCCCGCTACGGCCTGCGGATATGGCCCTACGCTGGGCATTCGGCAAGCAGCTGAGGAAACTCGGGAAGGGGCGGCGGAGAGCAGGGGGATGTCTCCGCCGCCCGGGGGCAGGCGCCCAGGGGGGTAGGCGGCCTAACCCGAGGACCAGGTTGCCCAGGGGGGGTAGACAACCTGGCCGGGCACTCGAAGTGCCGAGGCCCACTGTACACATACGATCCGCTTTTGTGCCAGTAGGTTCAGAAAATTGGCCATAATCCGGACGAGAGGTCTGTTTTCCTCCAAAATCGGCCGCCCCGCTACTGCCGGTAGCTCGCCAGGAAATTACCGAAACGCTCGATGGCAACCGCCAGATCGCGAGCCCAAGGCAGGGTCACGATGCGCAGGTGATCGTGGTCGGGCCAGTTGAAACCGGTGCCCTGCACCATCAGGATCTTCTCCTGGAGCAACAGGTCCTGAACCAGCTTCTCGTCGTCGTGGATCTCGTGAACTTCGGGATCCAGCCTAGGGAATGCATACAGTGCGCCTTTGGGTTTGACGCACGACACGCCGGGAATGGCATTCAATCGTTCCCAAGCCATATCCCGCTGCTCGAGCAGGCGCCCGCCCGGCAGGATCAGATCCTCGATACTCTGGTAGCCGCCCAGCGCGACCTGGATTGCGTGCTGCGCCGGCACATTCGGGCACAACCGCGACGATGCGAGCAGATCGATCCCCTCGAGAAAACCGGCCGCATGGTCCTTCGGACCCGTGATCGCCAGCCACCCCGACCGGTAGCCCGCCACCCGATAGGCCTTGGACAAGCCGTTGAAGGTAAGGCACAGCAGGTCCGGCGCCAGGGTCGCCAGCGAAATATGTTTGGCGTCGTCGTAGAGGATCTTGTCGTAGATCTCGTCGGCGAGCAGCAGCAGCCGATGCTTACGGGCCAGGTCCACCAGTTGCTGCAGGACCTCCGCGGAGTAGACCGCCCCGGTCGGGTTGTTCGGGTTGATTACCAGCAGGGCCTTGGTCCGGTCGGTGATCTTGGCTTCGAGATCGGCGATATCGGGCTGCCAGCCGTTGCTCTCATCGCACAGATAGTGCACCGGCGTACCGCCGGCCAGGCTGGTCATGGCCGTCCAGAGCGGATAGTCCGGGGCCGGGATCAGTACCTCGTCACCGTTGTCCAGCAGCGCCTGCATCGTGATGGTGATCAGCTCGGAGACGCCGTTGCCCAGGTACACACTGTCGACATCCAGCTCCGGGAAGCCCGGTACCAGCTCGTATCGGGTGACGATCGCCCGCCGCGCGGACAGTATCCCCTTGGACTCCGAATAGCCCTGCGCGTTCGGCAGGGCGGCGATCATATCCCGCATGATCACATCGGGCGCCTCGAAGCCGAACGGCGCCGGATTGCCGATATTGAGCTTCAGGATCCGATGCCCCTCGGCCTCCAGCCGTGCCGCATGTGCGTGTACCGGTCCACGAATCTCGTAGACGACGTTCTGCAGCTTCTTCGACTGCTCCAGAATCCGGGGGGCGGGATGCGAATGGCCAGTACTCACCCGGTCCATGGTGCCACCAGAGGCAAGGGGTTATCGGGCCCGGCCCCGGCCCGTGGCCGTACGGTTACCGCAGGAAGCGGGCGCGCGGCGGTCTCACCCGGCCCCCGGAGGCAGGCTGCGAGTGGACGTCGAACCGCAGAATTCCTCGATCTGCTCGTCCAGGGACCGGGCCTGAGCCACGCCACGGTAGGTGGGAGCGCAGATCCGCCGGCGGACGCCGGTGAGCCGTTCCTCGAGTTGTGCGATGCGCTTGTCCTCGGCCAGTTCGAGCACCGGCGACAGCGCCTCCGCCGCACCGTCGAGACTGCCGTTGATCAGGTGCGCGGCCGCCGAATCGACCCGGGCCAGCGCTTCGGCGCCGTAGGAACGCTGACGCGCCGGACCGCCGAGATACAGCTCGATCGTGCGCTCCGTAGCGGCCAGCGCCGGTTCGGCGAGACCGAGATGAATATAGGTGGCGCCCGCGTAATAACTGGCCTTGGCCTCGGCGAAGCCGAACACCCCACCCACTTCGTCGTGCAGACTGTCGGTGGCCGGGCCCTCGCTTGCCGCGGCGGCGGCCCGGATACAGCGTTCGGTATCGGCGGCACTACCGATCTTCGACCAGATCCGCGCCTCGATATTGTGCAACCGCACCGCGGCGGTCGCCGAATCCGCGTACTGCTGTCCGCTCTGCGCCAGCGCAAGCGCTCGATGAGGCCGTTCGGACCAGTACTCGATCAGCGCGTGCATCCCCCGCGCCCACGCTCGCAGCCCGTTGTGACCGCAGATCTCCCCGTACGCCCAGGCCGCCCGGATCTGCTCGCCGGCCGCATCCAGGTAACCCAGATCGGTGCTCGCGTTGGCGAGCAACCCCGACAACGAACCCGCCAGCAGATATAGATGACTGGTATCGGATGGGCGCTGATGCCCCTCCAGCAGCCGGTACACCCGGCGGCGCACCCGCAGCATCTCCACCATCATCGGCATCGGCGGCGTGTGCACGTAGTCGTTGGCGATCCGGGTGACATCCGCGTCGAGCTGCTCCAAGGTGCTGGCGCCGATATTCGTCGCCTCGGCCCGGCCCGCGTGATCGCTCGCTTCGTGTGCTGCCGCCATGATCAGATCCCTCTCCGAAATCGCCGCCGACCCGTCCCCGCGCACCGCACCGCTGTCGATGAGGGCCAGGAGTTCGGCGTCATTGGAATAACTTCCGCGCACCGCGGCATGCCCGCCGGGGCCGGAAACAGGGTCGTCGGCTGTCAATGCGGCGAACCGGCTCCGCTCGATATCATCGGACCTGGCCAGGCAGGTATCGAGAGCAGCCTGGTTGACGGGACGCGGATGCACCCGGTCGCCCCCGGCCTCCCATTTGGACACCAGTCGTTCGTGCACACCCAGATGTGCCGCGAACTCCCGGATGCTCATCCGTTTGGCTTCGCGAAGCGCCCGGGCCTCCTTTCCAGACCATTGGCCGACCACGTTGTCACCCTTTCCGAACGATTTCCTCCCAAGGGTACGAGCCGAATGTGACTGCAACCACAAGGAATTTCGCTACCGCCGCGAATGGCAGCGCAAGGGCAGTGGAACGAGAGCGCGGAGGCGGTTCCGGCACGCCGGTTCTCGCGGGATCCTGGAAGGGCAGAAGCGAAACCGCCACCGGCCGTGGCTCGGCACGCCAGGGAGGCCCGGCACGCCAGGGAGGCAAGGGGATTCACCGTGAATGTGGAAAAGCTCAGAACGGTCGACGACTGGGCCGCCTACTACCGTCACGAATTCGGTTTACCGGCCACCGAACGCGGCGGCTTCGTGATGCTGCCGATCACCAGCCGGGCCTGTGTCATCCACCTACCCACCGAACGTGCCCGCGCCGTCCGGGAACTGTTGAACTCCCGGGAGATCCGGGTTCCGGTGCTGGCCCGGCAGATTCGCTGGAGCTTCGTGGCCTATCCGGATCGCCGGCCCGATCCCGAAGTGGTGGAGATGCTGCACCGCATCGATATCGATATTCCCGGTGTGGGCAGTGCGGTCATGCTGCCCACGGGGATGGGCCGCTGGAACCGGGAGGGCTGCAACTGGGTGGTACCGCCCGAACGCGACGGCCTGCTCCCACCACTGTCCTCGGTGATCAATGCCGCGCTCCTGGTGGGCGGCAGCCGGGAATGACCGGGGATGGGGCTACGTCCGGCAGCTCACAAGGCATGCCGGTCGTAGCCCGCCCGCGGCGCCGACGGGTGACCGCGGGGACAGGCTGTCCAGCACAGCCACCGGGATACCGGGCCGGCCTGCCCCGTCGGCCCGGTGTCACGGATGTGTTCGCAGCACCCGTTGCGCATCGGCCAGCAACCCCGGCGCGAGGCGGCGATGGACGCGGGACGCGCGGGTCCAGATCCATTTACCGATCGGTCGTTCATAGCGGATGAAGGTGACCAGCGAAACACCCTCGGCGCCGACCTCTACCACGAGGTTTCCGGTGAGCATCCACGACGGGGCCGCGAGGGTTATCCAGGTATCGCCGCGTTCGACGATCGGCCATCCGGCCACCTGCTCCGGCGCAGACCGCCGCGCGAGCCGCAATCCCAGCAGCCCACGCCAGATCAACTGGCCACCACGACCGGCGACCTCGACGAGCGCCGCGTGCGCCCACTCTTCCGGAGTGCCGGCTGCGGCGGCGTTCGTGGCCAGCACGAACTGATCGGCATAGTGGTAGTCGGCCATCGTGCTGTGTGCTCTGGTCACTTCGGTGATGTCGTGCTGCTGGTACGCGACCGGATCGGCATGGTCTTCGGCTTCGTGAATCGGGGAACTGTCAGTCATCTCCGCGTCTCCCTCTGGTTGATATACGGTGGCGTATATCAACGCTAGCGGAAATATACGGTGCCGTATAGACCGCTGCGCGACGAAGGGAGAAACAACCATGGGTACGGCACGCACACCCAGTGCCGACTGGATCGACGAAGGACTGCGCGCGCTGGCCCGCGGCGGCCCCGACGCCGTCCGCGTCGAAGCACTCGCCAAAGCACTCGGCGTCACCAAGGGCGGCTTCTACGGCCACTTCGCCGACCGCAACGCCCTGCTCGAAGCCATGCTCGACACCTGGGAACGCCGCAGTATCGACGAGGTACTCGACCGCATCACCCGCGACGGTGGCGACGCACGAACCAAGATCCAGCGGGCCGGCGCACTCACTCTCTCCGCCGAACTACTACCCCTCGACCTCGCCGTACGCGACTGGGCCCGCCGCGACGAGAACGTCGCCGACCGGCTGCGCCGGGTCGACAATCAGCGAATGGACCTGTTGCGCGAGATGATCGGCACCTACTTCACCGACCCGGTCGAAGTCGAAGCCCGCAGCCTGCTCGCGTTCTCCACCCGTATCGGAATGCATTTCCTCGTCGCCGACCGACTCGACGGCCTCGACCACGGCGCGGTCCTGGCACGCACCGCCGATATCGTCCTCGGCACGGCCGAGAGTTGATCCGCTGAGCAGACCCGGTAGCGCGACTAGCTCGGCAAGGGAAAGTTCAGATACGCCCGCGACGGGGTCGGCCCTCGCTGCCCTTGATACTTCGACCCCGTACCGGCGCTACCGTAGGGATTCTGCGCCGGACTGGTCAGCCGGAACAGGCACAACTGCCCGATCTTCATCCCCGGCCACAACGTGATGGGCAGATTCGCCACATTCGACAGCTCCAGGGTGATGTGCCCACTGAACCCGGGATCGATGAAACCGGCCGTCGAATGCGTGAGCAACCCCAGCCGGCCCAGGCTCGACTTACCCTCCAACCGGCCCGCCAGATCGTCGGGCAGGCTGCACACCTCCAGCGTGGACCCGAGCACGAACTCCCCCGGATGCAGCACGAACGGTTCACCCGCCGCCGGCTCCACCAGGCTCGTCAGCTCGTCCTGGCGCTGTGCCGGGTCGATATGGGTGTAGCGGGTGTTGTTGAACACCCGGAACATCCGGTCCAACCGCACGTCGATACTGGACGGCTGGATCAGGTCGTCCTCGAACGGTTCGAGCCCGAGCCGCCCGGCGGCGAACTCCGCCCGGATATCACGATCGGAAAGCAGCACGCCACGAGCGTAGCGACCGCGATCCGGGCAGGTAGATCCCGGTCCGGCAGCACGGTTTCCTGTCACACCCCGCGGGCATACTCCACCCATGTCAGAGACCAGTGCGCACACCCACCACGGCATCGACTACATCGAGCTCACCGTCACCGATATGGACGCCGCCCGCAGCTTCTACCGGTCGGCATTCGGCTGGGAATTCAACGACTACGGCCCGCAATACACCGGTATCCGTCGCTTCGACGGCAGCGAAGGCGAAGCGGGCGGCCTGGCCGCCGGCTCCGAAGTCCGCACCGGCGGGCCCCTGGTCCTGCTGTATTCGAACGACCTCGACACCAGCCTGCGTGCAGTCGGTGCCGCCGGCGGCACGGTCACCGAAGGCCCGTTCGATTTCCCCGGCGGCCGCCGCTTCCACTTCACCGACCCCAGCGGCAACCAGCTCGGCGTCTGGTCCGAAGCCTGACCCACCCACGTTCACCGGGGCCGGAATCGGCGAAAGATTTCGGTCCCGGGTCGGCCCTCTGCTAAGCTCGCCTTCGCGCCGACAGGCGTATTGCCGGTGTAGTTCAATGGTAGAACTTCTGCTTCCCAAGCAGACGGCGCGGGTTCGATTCCCGTCACCGGCTCAAATGCAGGTCAGAGGCATGCCCTCACCTGCTGCACAAGATGTTCCAGGCCGCACCAAATCGCCAGATTCATCCTGTTGACAGAGTTTCGGGCCGCACTTCCACGTCGCACCGCCTCCGCACTACGATGGCGCAAGTCTCCCAGCGACTGGCGCGGCTGCGCCAACACTTTCGCCCGCATCCGGCGGATGACACCAACGGCGGCGCAGCATGCCCCTCCCTCGCCTGCACACCCCCGAGGAAGTTGCCGAAGCTCTCGGCCTGCCCTGGAGGGATTGGCTGAAGAGGAAGCGGCGCGTGGTGGCTTAGAAGCCAGTACCCGCCTCGAGATCGTGAATGCACCGCGGGCCCAAACACCCAAGAAGGTCGAAGGCCTTGTGACTGCCCGACGACGTGCGAGCAACCTTGTGGCCCGCGAGGGCACCCCGGTTTCCCTGGTTCCTCGCACCGGCAAGCCGCGCCCAGTTCGTTGCCGTGCCCGCCTCTGCGCCGTACCGTTTAATGCATCGCGACTCTCACAGCGAGGGGAAGGCTCGGCCATGAACGACAACATCGATACGGCTGCGCAGGACGACCCGGAGTGGGTGGTGTGGTCGAGCCCGGAACGGGTCTCGGCAGTAATCGACAGGCTGTTCACAGAGACGCTGCCCGCGGTGCCCAGCGACTGGAGAACCCAGACCGGGGCGGCCGAGGCCATAGGACCCATGCCGCAGGGGCTCGACCGGTACAGCGACGAATTGACCCTGCACTGGCTCGACGACGCCTTTGACTACTTTTTCCCGGATGAAGACCCCCTGTTCGAGTCCCGCAATGCCGACCTCGTGGACCAATTTGTCTGCTACATCGGCGAATACTTCGTCAGACACTGCGGAGGCCGCTGGATCAACGACCCCGAGATGGGTGGAGTGCTTTCCTCTGAAGACGGCCGACTCTACGGCTTCGGTCCGACGATCGGCTACGACTGGACCGACGAGACCGACTATCCCGTCATCATGCTGTTCGATGCCCCGAACACAGACTTCAGGCGGGCTATCTCCTCCGAGTGGTACTCGCGGGCCGTCGATTACGCCGCGGCTCACGGGCTGGAGCATGAGGGTCTAGGTCTACTGCGGGAGCACGGCCTGGCCTGATCGGGGGCTGGGGGAATGTCCAACGACGAAGAGATGCGTCGGCGTGGTGTCGAGAGGGCCCGCCGAGAACAACGCGAACGAACTGAACAGGGCCGTAAGTCGAACGACATCGGGCGCTGGTTCCACAACGGCATCGCGGAGATCCGTGGTGAGACGCGCGAACGAGGTTGGCAGAGCCAGAGGTCCGTCAAGCTCCCGTCCGGACGGGAGCGAGTCCACGACGGTGCGCGCTCCCTGAAGGATCACGAATTCAGGGAGTACAAGAACGCCCGGGTCGTCGGTGGCAAGTTCGTGATGGAGCAGATTTCCAAAGAGCGCGAACACCTTCAGACCGATTCAAAGGCCAAGGGCGTCTGGGTTGTCGTCCGGGGATCTCCCGACCCGGCGGCCCGACGAGAGCTCGAGAAGCTTGAACGGGACTTCAAAGATCGGTTCCAGCTGGTAGAGATCTCCAAGGAGGAGGCGAACCGCGCCGAAAAGCTCGGCAAGCAACTGGAGCGGAACACCAATCAGCTGGAGCTGTTCAAATCTTCGGACCTCCGCGCCAAGGAGAGGATGCGGGAACTCCAGGAGAAGGCTCGGGACAAGCAGCGAGTCAAGGAGGCGGCCAAGCGGGCTATAGAACAGCAGGCACGGGAACACCGACAGCGGGAAGAACGGCAGCAGCAGCGCGAAGCCGCCGACCGACTGGCCCAGCGCGCTGTCGAACGCCGAGAAGCCTCAGATCGAGGAGAACGGACACCGATGAGCGGCCGAGAAGCGGCCGACGTGCTACGAATCTCCCGGCCGACCCCCGGTGTGAAGCCGCCGCGTCGAGAGCCTTTGCCGATCGCGCCGGTCGTCAAGCGCAGCAGAAATCGGTCCCGAGAGCGGGAACATGATCGATCCCGCGGCGTCGAGCGAGAGCACTGAAAGCCGACAAGACGGTCGATGATCAACGCCGATCAGGTGAGCCGCCGTTCCCGCAACCTCGTTGCCTGACCAAACCCGGCAACCGACCGGGACAAGGACGAACGACGGAATCGACAGACCTCGATACTCAGAGGTCGACGCCGGCTGCGGTGGCGAGCGTGCGTAGTTTGTCGCTGGCCCGCCTTTGCTGTCGCGCCGACGTCCGAATGGCGTTCTTGACAGCCGAACTCGCCCGGAAGTGTTCCGGCGCTGCAATTCGCGACTCGAACAGCGCTCCGATTGCGGCATCCGGGTCGCCGGCGAGCAGGTGTGCGCGTGCGGCATCCACCCAGAAATACCCTTGGCGTTCGGCTGCCATATCCGATGGAAGCCGGGTGGCTTTCGCGATCGAGACTGCCCGGCCCGGTTCGCCGAGGTCGACCTCGGCACAGAGCTGATACAGCCGAACGTTGGTCGGGCCGACGGGGCTGCCGTAGACGACTCGGTCGCCGAAGCTCGCAGCGAGCCGCTCGGCGGCATCGAGATGTCCACGGGAGGTGTCCGCGTCTCCTGTTGCGGCCGCGATGGTCCCGGCGCGCATATGCAGGATGCTGTGGACTGCGGCGGCCGTCGCGTCCTCCTCGACCAGCGGTTCTATATCGGCGATCGACCTGTCGAGGAGACGCAACGCGTGCGCCGAGGCACCCACACGAGCAAGGGTGGCTGCCTTGACGTAGTGGGTGGTGGCCAACAGCAACGGGTCGCCCGACCTGGTGGCGGCCCATTCCATACGTTCTGTCGCGGTGAGGGAAAGGTCGGCGTATCCGAGTTTGTGGGCGACCGTGTTCGCGGCACGGTACGCATCGGTCAGCATCGCATAGGCGGGCTGCCCTGATTCCTCGCCTGCGACGAGCAACGCATCGACGAGATCGGGAAGCACCTCGGTGACCTTGCGGTACCGGGCGTCGATGCGCCAGCGCCCGACTCGCTGCGACAATCGCCGGAGTTCTTCCATGGGGACAGGTTCGAGATTCGGGTCGAGAAGGTCGGTGGCTGCGAGCGTCCGACGCAGTACCGGCAGTACCTGGGAAAGCGCCTCGGGCTCGTCGTCGCCATGGAGGCGTGACGCGTCGATCTGTAGCGCATTCGCGATTGCGCCGATCCATACTGTCGAGGCAGACGAAGCTCCTGTCTCGACCTGCGCGAGCATGGAGCGAGATACATTGGCCCGGGTCGCCAACTGGTGTTGGGTGAGCCCTCTGGTTTTGCGCCACTGAGCAATTCGCTCGCCGACGGTCGCGCCCTTCGCCATGCCCAACGGTAACACGCATTCTTCGAACAATCGTCGAACATTCGGCGTATTCCCGCTGCTTAACGTGGCATTCACCCCGGCGCCGGGCGTGCCGAAGGCTGAGAGCGGCCCACCCTGGCCTATGGAGGACCGTGTGGTGGTAATCCCCCGGCGCCGGGTGTCCAACGTTGACACTTTGCTTGGGGAGAGGGAGATATGCACGAGCGACTTACGTCCGTCCGGACGCCTCCGAACAGGGGAATGGGCCGTGCCGTACAGCTGTCGAACGCCGAACCCTGTTCGGATCTCGCGCTTCTCCAGCGAGTCGCCGCGGGGATTCGTGCGCTCGACGCAGGCGTTGTTCCCGGCCTGCCGACACCAGGCGACCAGGGCCTGGTCAGCACTGAATTCGAGCGCGCTGTCGGTCGATTGCGTGCCGCCGATATCGAAGTGGCGCGGGATGCCCGGTAAGCGGGCGGTCGTGCTGCAGCGGGCAGACGACGACGGCCTCGAACTCGAACGGTTGGTCCGGTTGCACGATCTCCGTGTCGTGTTCACCGCGGTCACCGATACCGTCGTGCCGCGGCTGGCCGTGATGATCGCGGCCGGGCACGCGCTCGAGAATCGCGCCGAAGTCGTCGTCGTACCGCATCTCACTGCGGAGGACGTGTGGAAGGCACGGGAATGGCACGCACTCGTCGAGATCGCCGACGTGGTCGGCGCCGATGTGGTGCTCGAATGCAGCGCCGTTTTCCCTCGGCGGGCGCAGAATTGAACGAACTCGTCCAGGGCCCGCACGAAAGGGAACAAGATATGCGGCTGGCGATCAGAACACTGTCGCGCCTCGTGACCGATACCGGGAATCGCCATGAACTACATGAGGTAGCTGCTGAACTCGGGATCTCGCTGATCGACTGATATGGCGAAGAATCCTCGACGGAGCCTGGGAAGGCGGTCGGCCGATGGTCCGGCGAGAAACCGGGATCGGCGGGCTCAGCCGGCGCGCAAGAGGCGGAATCGGGAGCCGTGGAACACCAAGGGTTCACGTCCGGGGTGGATTGCGAGACGGTGGACGCGCAGGATGACCACCGTGTGGTCGCCTGCGGGGACATGCGCTTCGGGGGTGCCTTCGATCCAGACCGAGGCTCCGTCGATGAACACAGCTTCACCCGTGCCGTCGTGCAGGTCCAGGCCGCGGAAGCGGTCGCCGTCGCGGGAGGCCAGTGAGCGGGCGGCGTCCTGCTGGTCGGTGCCGAGGAGGCTGAGGCCGAGGTGGCCCGCGTGGACGAGGCGGGTCCAGGTGGCGGAGGTGTTCTGGATGCAGAACGACACCAGCGGCGGGTCCAGGGAGACCGGGACGAAGGTGCTCACGGCGAGACCGTGTGGTTTGCCGTCGACCCGGGCGCAGACCGCCACCACCCCGCTGGGGAAGTTGGCGAACGCACGGCGCAGGCCCGTGCCGTCGGCGGGGGTTTCGAAAAGCTCGTTCACGATTCGACCTCTTGTTTTTCGGGAGACACCGTGGACAACGCTTGCGCTACCGGGCGCCAGCGTTCGGCGTAGGCGGCGAGTACACCGTCGTCGCGGAAGGTCCGGTCGGACAGGTAGAGGCCGGGCAGGGCGGTGGTCGCGCCCAGCTCCACCAGTACGGGTTTGAGCAATAGATCAGGGGCGAGGGCGTGTGCGGGGCCCGCGCCGAGCATCAGCGGAACGGCGAGCACACCTTCGAGCCCGGTGCCGCCTTCGAACTGTTCCAGGAACAGTTTCAGCAGGCCGGTGTAGGTGGCTTTGAATGTGGGGCTGGCGAAGACAACCAGTTCGGCGGTGGCGACGGTGCGCACGGTTTCGGTGACCGCCGGGTCGCCCCAGCCGAGCAGGGCGGGCCCGAGATCGACCAGGTCGATGATCGCCGGTTCGGTATCGGGGCGCAGCGCCGCGGCGAGCGCGACACCGGCCGACAGGGTGCGGGATGCCGGTTTCGGGTTGCCGGCCACCACGGTTACGGCCACGTCGACGCCTCCTCCCCGGCCGACGCCGGGATCGCTGAGTGCTGTATGGCCAGTCCAGCATCTGGACGCGCGACCCCGCCAGGGTTGAGATCGAGGCGATCGGAACCGGACGGGCAGCGTTTACATGTTCCCGAAGGGGCACCGGCACCGCTTCACTGCCGGGCCGAGCGCAGCGCCGACAACCTGGTTCGCTTCGACGTCGATCTCCGCCTCGGCACCGCACCTCGGCGTAACAGGACCGCCGGGCCTACGCGGCACGATATCGAATCGACGGCAGCGATGTGCGGGCGCCGGAAATACAACACGGTCCACGATTCGCGGTGGAACGCTCCGTCACCCGAGCTACGTCCGGGTGACGGCGCGATCGAAGCACCGATGCGGCGCGGTGCGTTCCGGCATCGACTTACCGCGAACCGCCTACTGCGATGTCCCGAGGCATTCGCCGACGATTTTGGTGGTCGCGGCTTCGGCCTTGGTTTTGTCGTCCGGGCTCAGGCCGAGGGTCTCCGGATCGGCCATCCGGGTATCGAACTCGTCGCTGATCATGGTTTGCAGGCCCTCTTGGGAAATACCTTCCGCCAGGTAGACCTTGGCGGCACAGTCGGCGAAGGCCGGGTCTTTGAGACCTTTTTCCTGCAGGGCTTTCGACAGGTCCGCCTCGGTGAGCGCGGGCGCGGATTCGGTATCGCTACCGCAGGCCGCCAACAGCGGCAGAATGACTAGGGTCGCGGCAAAAAGGGTCTTCCGCACCGGGTTCCTCTCTCAGATGTATCACCTGGACGCCGCGGTGCTCGGGGGATCGTCCCACGGTCGTCCGCGTGACGCCCACGCATGTGTGTAGTCGCAGTCACACTCGTGCCGCAACTCGGAAGCCGATAATTCGAGAAGGCTCACATCGCGCGACATCGAACAATACGGATGCGAACCGAACTGATGTCCCCTGCCTGCTGTTAATGTGATTCCGCAGTTCGGGTCCCGATCGGAGAGCTGGATATGACTGATCTCGAGCACCATCGCGAAGGCAGCGGTGAGCCCCTCGTCCTGGTCCACGGTGTGGGCAGCCGGTGGCAGGTGTGGGAACCGATCATCGGCACCCTCGCCGAACATTTCGACGTGATCGCGGTCGATCTGCCCGGTTTCGGCGGTTCCGCACCACTACCCCGGACCACCGTCGACACGCTGACCGGCGCGCTCGCCGATTTCTTGGCCGCCCAGGGCATCGAGCGGCCGCATCTCGCGGGTAATTCGATGGGTGGCGGGATCTCGCTGAACCTCGGCGCCCGCGGCCTGGCACGCTCGGTGACAGCCTTCTCACCGATCTTCTTCTGGGACACACCGGGCCGGGTCTGGTGTCAGCAATCGCTGGGTCAGTCCAAGAAACTCGGCCGTATCCTCGGCCCGGCAATGCCGAAGGTGCTCGGCACACCGGCCGGCCGCACCGTGTTCTTGAGCCTGGTCTTCGGTAAGCCGTGGGCGGTCGATACGCAGACCGCCCTGGACACCGCCGAAGGCGCGGTGAAATCGCTGGGTTTCTCACCGGCGCTGGACTCGTTCACCGAGGCCGAACTCGCGGACCCGGCGGCGCTCGCGGACCTTCCGGTGACCATCGCCTGGGGTAACCGCGACATATTGCTCACCTACAAGACCCAGAGCCGGCGCGCCCGCGAGGTCCTCCCGCACGCCCGCCACATCACGCTGGAAGGCAGCGGGCATACGCCGTTCTACGACGATCCCGCCGCCTGCGCCCGCGTAATACTCGCCCAACTGCCCTCGTAACGGAACCCCGGAGACGCACCGGAGCGCAGTGTCCGCCGGCCACGGCAACGCGCACCGATACCGACGGCTGGGCGCGGAGGGCACCGGCGATAGCCGATATGTGGTCCGCTGCCCGTTCGGCCGCCCACTGACGATGCGGTTCGAACGGGCCGACCGCTTCCGGCAGTCGACGAGGCCGCTGACCGCCGGAGCGCCGGCCGAGGCCGGTTCGCTTCACCCGTGCGGCGCCGGAAACCTCAGCGACCCTGCCATACCGGGTCGCGCTTCTCGGCGAATGCGAGCGCGCCCTCGGCCGCGTCCTTGGAAGTGATCGCAGGAAGAGCGAGTTCCCCCTGCTTCGCGAAACCCTCGGCGGCACTCCAATCCGGGGACTCGTCGATGATCCGCTTACTGGCCGCCACCGCCAGCGGAGCCGCGGCCGCGATCTCACCCGCCAGCTCCAGCGCGACCTCCAGCGCCTCGCCGGGTTCGGTTACCCGGTTGACCAGCCCCAGCTGATGCAACCGTTCGGCGCTGATCCGGCCACCGGTCAACGCCAGTTCCGCCGCGATACTGCGCGGCAGGCGCTGAGTCAGGCGCATCACGCCGCCGGCCGCCGCCACGAGTCCGCGTTTCACCTCGGGGATACCGAATTTCGCGTCCCGGGCGGCGACGATGAGGTCACCGGAGAGTGCCAGTTCGAAACCACCGGCCAGGGCGAAACCCTCGACCGCCGAGATCATCGGTTTGGCCGGCGGTTTCGCGGTGATACCGAGCGGTCCGCGATGTTCGGTCACCGGGAATTCCCCGCGGGTCATCCCGATCAGATCCATTCCGGCGCTGAAGGTTCCGTCGGCCCCGGTGAACACGAGTACCCGCGCGGTATCGTCGGCCTCGAATTCGTCGATCGCGGCCTCGATCGCCTTCGCCGTCGCCAGGTCGATGGCGTTGCGCGCCGCGGGCCGGTTGACGGTGAGCACGGTGATCGCATCACACCGGTCCAGGAGCACGGTGTCGGTCATCAGACTGTCCTCTCGCTGCGCAGAATGAAACGGTCGGCGGCGGTGATCTCGATGGCAGCGCCCAACCGGTCGCCGATGGTGCAGGCGGCGACGGTTTCGCTGTCCGTCGCCCGGACAAGTATGCGTGCCCCGGCCGGGTTCAGCGCACTGACCACCACGGCTTCGGCTTCGTCGCCAGCTTCGCCCTTGCGGTGCGGGATCGTGTACGCCTCGATAACCGCCGGGCCCGTATAGCCGGGATCCGTCTCGCGCCGCGCCACCGGGACTTCGGCCTCCACCGGACGGAACGGTTCGGCCGGCGGTTTCGCCGAGTACACGCCCACCCCGTGTTTGGTGATGTACCAGCCGAGCGCGGTGGTGAGCCCGTAGTCGCCGGGATTGTCGCGCAGTATCCCGGCCATGGTGGCGATGCCGTGGGTGCTGTAGTTGTTGCCCGGACCGCCACCGAAGGTGAGACCGCCGGTGACCGTGAGCGATCGCGCGGGATCGTCGATCGGCAGGCCCAGCGCGGCGGCACCCACCTGCACGGCCACCGGGAAGCAGGAATACAGGTCGATATGGGCGATATCGTCGATACCGACCCCCGCGCCCGACAGCGCGGCCCGGCCGGCCGCCGCGATCGCCGGGGAGGCCGCCATATCGGTGCGTTCCGAGACGTACCAGGTATCGGTGGCGGTGGCGCCGCCGTGCGGGAAGACCCACCGTTCGCGGGGCACCCCGGCCGCGTCCGCGGCCGCGGCGCTGCACAGGATGAGGCCCGCGCCCTGGTCGACGGTCAGGTTCGCCATCAGCAGTTTCGGATACGGGGTCGACACCATCCGGTTGTCGGGTCCGGTGGTGACGAGTTCGGTGACGGTCCGCTGCGTCGGCATCCAGGCGTACGGGTTGCGGGCCGCGACCTCGGAGAACCGCGACCACAGCCCGCCTATCCGCGCGCGATGGGTCGGGAGATCGAGACCGAGACGGTTGCGCATCGCCGATTCCATCAGCGCGTATATGTAGATCGGGCCCCACAGCCCGGCCGCGGTTTCCATCGCCGAACTGGGGGCGTCGGTGGCGCCGATGATCTCGTCGGGGACGGCGTTCTCGTGCTGTTCGGGCCAGCCGGGGTCCACACCGGTTTTTTTGGCCTTGTTGAGCGAAGCCACCGATTCGGCGCCGCAGATCAGCGCGATATCGCATTTACCCTCGGTGATCTGCCGTCCCAGTAGGTTGAGCAGCCGCTGGGGGGCGTCGCCGCCGGCGGGCGCGGATTGCAGGGTCCGTTTCGGGGAGGCGCCGATCTGCGCAGCGACCGTCGCGGCAAGGTTCGGGTAGGAGCCGCTGACCGTGGCGACGGCGGCCACCACATCGGCGGATCGCAGCAGCGCATCGCCGGTTCCGCTGTCCGTACCGGCCCGGCGCAGCGATTCCGCCGCCAATTCGACTGCCCCGGGCAGACCTGGTTCACCGGACCGATGCACGATCTGTCCGACTCCGACGAGCACCGGTGTGCGCGGGTCCATTCCGGCTGGCAGCATACGTCCTCCGCTTCCTCACTGAAGTAAACCGCTGAAATGCGCGGTTAACTTCTCGATTAGACCATGGAGTGATCTACGGCGCTCTCGAGCAACGATTCCACGGACTCACCGCTGGTGACAATTCAGCAACAACCCCGCCGACCTGTGTGACACCAGCAGGGAACCGCCGCGCAAAGCCTCTGATCAGCCCATATCCACTGCTAACATGACCGCGATCTGCCAGCCAGTCGAAATGAGCCGTGTAACAGATCCCGAGGTGCCCACGTTTATCCGCGGCGATTCTCGACGCAACCCGGAGGTCCGACGGACTTGAAAAGAACCGGATCCATACTTATGTCTCTGCTGGCGGGCGCATCGGCCGCAATGCTCGCGGCGACCGCACCGGCCACGGCGAATCCCAACGCCATCAATCCCATACCGGTGCTGAACGGCACCAATGGGCTTCCGCAATTACACGGGGCCACCCGGGCCGTTTTCCAGGTCACCGGTATGGCCAGCCCGAACGGCACCCACACCTACAACATGCTCGGCACCGATCTGGGCATCATGTGGGACAACGGGCACGGTGAAATGCTCACCGCGTTCGGTGATACCGCCGGCGTCGGATTCCCCAATCTCCTGTCCGGCAGTATGTGGGCGTGGCGCAGCAATGTGCTGGTCCGCAGCCATACCCACGACCCCCGGCACGGCATCTACTTCGACAGCGTGGTCCGCGACGTCTTCGGTCAGGCCCGTGATCTGATCCCCAGCCCGAAGATTCCGTTCCTGGAGATCAGCCGTATTCCGACCGCCGGCATCTCGGTGAACGGCGTGCAGTACATGAGCATGATGTCGGTGAAGACGTGGGATACCCCCGGCGAATGGACAACCAATTATTCCGGGCTGGCCGCGTCCGCCGACAACGGCGAAACCTGGGCCGATCTGACATTCGCCCGCCGGCCCAACGAAGGCGCCAACCGCAATTTCCAGATGAATGCCTTCGCGAAAGACGGTGGCTACGTTTATGTTTACGGTACCGCGTCGGGCCGCGACAATGCCGCCTACATATCCCGGGTCCGCGAGGCGGATATCCAGAATCTGGGCGCCTACGAATACTGGGACGGCGGTAGTTGGAAGCACGGCGACGTGAACGCCGCGAAGCCGATCATGCACGGGGTCGGCGAATTGTCGGTCATGTGGAACGACCATCTGGGTCAATATGTTTCGCTGACCACCGACCCGTTCAATTCGGTGGTGATGCGTACTGCCCCCGCCCCCCAGGGCCCGTGGAGCCCGCCCCGGGTGCTGATCGACGCGCGAGAGCTGCCGACCGCGTACGCGCCCTCGATCTTCCCGTATCAGACCGGTAGTGACCTGTACTTCCTCACCACCGTCCACAACCAGTACAACGTGGTCCTGATGCGCACTCGCCTCTGATCGCGGTTGACCTAAACGATAGTTGAGGTACGAGGCTGGTTCCCGACACTCCGACGAGCCACCAGGAGCCTGGCGTGACCACGACCTCGACATCCACCGATACCGCCGGCGCAGTGCACCGGTGGCTGCGCGACAACGCGCGGCCCGTACACGGAACCGACGCCGCCGATACCGGTCCGGATCTGCGGACGCTGACCGACCACCTGGCCGCGGCCACCGTGGTCGGCCTCGGCGAATCCACCCGCTTCTCGCACCAGACCTACGGGATCCGGGAACGGATTCTTCGCACCTTGGTCGGCGAGCACGGCTTCCGTGCCCTCGCCATCCAGGACAGCGCACGTTCCGGCGCCAGGCTCGACGCCTACGTACGCACGGGCAGCGGTGATCCGCACACCGCGCTCGCCGGCGCCTGGCGCCCCCTGCGCACGGCCGAAACCGTCGCGACGCTCGAATGGCTGCGCGCCTACAACATCGACCATCCCGGCGATCAGGTCGGCATTTTCGGCATCCGGCCGGCGTCCGCCGAATCCGCCGACTACGACGAGGTGCTCGCCTACGCCCACCGGTGGGCTCCGGACCGGGCCGGCGAACTCGCCGCACATCTGACCCCGATCCGCAGTGCACACCGGATCGACGAGCATGTCCAGCATCACCAGGGCATCCACCCCGGCCGGCCGTTCGCCGAAGGCGCCCGCGCCGCACTCACGCTGCTGCATTCGTTGCCGCAGCCGGCCGGCCCCGAGGCCGCCGCGGCCTATTCGAGGACACTCGACCGCGCCCGGCTGATCGTGGCCTTCCACGAGAACAGCGTGGCGGGTCGCGGGAGCTTCGGTGGCGACGACCCAGAACCGGCCCGGGCGATCATCGACCACCACCTCGCCACCGGTGCACGAATCGTGTATTGGGACGGGATCGCCCACACCGCCGGTGCCGAGATCGGCCTCGGCGCGGCCGAGACCCGGTTCCACGGTGAAGGCAGCGGGCTGCGCGCATATTTCGGTACCGGCTACCTCTCGGTGGCGATCGGTTTCCAGCACGGCGATCTGGGCTCGGCAATTGCGCCCGGCCCGCACCCGGACCTCATCGACGCCGATCTGGGGACCGTCGACCTGCCCGCCTACTACGTCGACCTGCGCGACGACGCACCGCCGGCGGTCCGGGCATGGCTGTCGGCACCGGCACGGATGCGGGTGATCAGTGGCGTGTACGACCCTGCCGAAGACGAGGCCGCGCGGTTCGAGGTGAGTTCGCCGGCAGCGGCTTTCGACATCCTCGTCCACGTCCGTGAAACCTCGCCGGTGCATTGGCTGCCCGACCCCGCCGACAAGTGATATCCGACCCCGAAGCGATACGAACCGGGCACCGCGTCCATACACTGGCCGTATGGACGCGGCCGAGTGGGATGCGCGGTATGTGCAGAGCGAACTGGTGTGGGGCGCACCGCCGAACAACACGGTGGTGGAGTTCGTGCACGGGCTGGACCGGCGCATACCGCGCGCGCCCGGCCCGGACGGCACGGTTCCCGAATTCCCGCGCGCACTGGATCTGGCCAGCGGGGAGGGCCGTAACGCGCTGTGGCTGGCCACCCACGGCTGGCAGGTGCACGCGGTGGATTTCTCCCAGGTCGGGATCGATAAGGGTCGTACGGTGGCGACACGGCTGACCCGGTCGATCCGGGAGCGGATCACCTGGCAGTGCGCCGATCTCACCGAACCGGGTGTGGATATCGGCGGGCCGTACGAACTGGTCCTGATGGTGTTCCTGCACCTGCCGGCCGGGCAGCGTCGCGAGATGGTCCGGCGGGCGGCGCAACTGCTCACCCGCGGCGGCATGCTGCTCGTACTCGGGCACGACAGCGCGAATCCGGAACGAGGGCACGGCGGTCCGCAGGATCCGGAGATCCTGTTCACGCCCGAGGATGTGGTCGCCGATCTGGGCGAGGACAGCGGCCTGCAGATCGATACCGCCCAGCAGGTCCTGCGGCCGACCGAAGCAGGAGATGCGATCGATGCCCTCGTGGTCGCCACCAAACCGGTTGAATAGCCCCGGACCACGCAGGCGATACGGTCAGGCGCCTGTGTCAGCGCGGCCCGTTCGACTCGAGATGGGTAGTCTCACCGACTCCAGCGCCGGAACCAGGGCGCGAGTGTTTCGGCGATGGTGTCGAATCCCTTCTTGAGAGAATGCGGCTGTCCGGCGATAACCCTGACCTCTGCCGCGTCCGCCAGGTCCGGGATGCCGAACGGATCGCTACCACCGTTGATCACCACGACCTCGGCCGGTGCGGCGGCCAGTAATTCGTCGCGCCGGGATTTCTCCGGTTTCCCGGGCGGATGCAGCGGGAAGGACACCGCCACGATGCCGCGGGCGCCGAGTTCGCCGGCGGTCCGGCAGGCTACCCGCGCCCCGTTGCTGCGGCCGCCCTGTATCAGCGGCAGATCGGGGCCGAGGTCCGACCGCAGGGCGGCGACGAGTTCGGCCCAGGCCCTGTCCTGCGGCTCCGGCTTACCGGGCGCACGGCGGCCGGCCACCCGATAGGGCTGCAGGACTCGGGCCACCACACCGCCCGCGGCCAGTGCCGTATCGCGCACCGTCAGGATGTCCCGGCCGTCCACACCGCCACCGGCGCCGTGGGTGAATACCAGCAGGAAGGCGGGGTCGTCCGGGTGGTCGATCTCGGCCTCGGCGGGCCCGGCGCTCGTCTCGATCCGCACACCTCACCCTATCTACTCCGGGACCGGGCGCACTGCCGCGCGCCGGTGCGTCGCGGCACCCGGGCTGCACCGTAAATACCTGATCAGAACGTGTCTATCCGAAAATCGGGGAGGGTGGAGCTCGGATTCCGCGATATCGCCGGCGGCACTGTCATAGGGCGTCATATACCCCTGGGACCGCCCTTGGCCGGTTGTTTTTGCAGGTCACGGAGCCGCGGCCTGTTTTCCGCGTCACATTGCCGCGAGAAGCTTTGCCGACTGCCTTACCCGTCGGTAATATAGGTTGTAAGTTACCCGCGAGTAGCCTGCCGCGTTCCGGTAGCTACCCGGTGGCAACAACGGGCGGGAACGGCTAACCACACCGACCGCACCCGACTCAACGGAGAGTGAGTATCACAATGGGTCATTACAAGAGCAACGTCCGCGACCTGGAGTTCAACCTCTTCGAGGTCCTCGGTCTGGACAAGATCCTGGAGTCCGGCGCCTACGGCGATCTGGACGCCGACACCGTCAAGGAGATGCTCAACGAGGTGCGTCGCCTGGCCGAAGGCCCGCTGGGCGAATCCTTCGCCGACGCCGACCGCAACCCGCCGGTCTTCGACCCGGAAACCCATACGGTGAGCCTCCCCGAGTCGTTCAAGAAGAGCTACCGGACCCTGCAGGAAGGCGGCTGGGACAGCTTCTCCGTCGACCCCGAACTGGGCGGTATCGATGTTCCGCGCGCCGCCTACTGGGCCATCGCCGAACTGATCCTCGGCGCGCAGCCCGCGGCCTTCATGTACGCCGCCGGCCCCGGTTTCGCGAACATCTTCTACAACAACGCCACCGAAGAGCAGCAGAAGTGGGCCAAGATCGCCGTCGAACAGGGCTGGGGCGCCACCATGGTGCTCACCGAGCCCGACGCCGGCTCCGATGTGGGCGCGGGCCGAACCAAGGCGGTTCAGCAGGAGGACGGCTCCTGGCATATCGAGGGCGTGAAACGCTTCATCACCTCGGCCGACTCCGACGACCTCTTCCCGAACATCATGCATCTGGTGCTCGCCCGCCCCGAAGGCGCCGGCCCGGGCACCAAGGGCCTGTCGCTGTTCTTCGTGCCGAAGTTCCACTTCGACCACGAGACCGGTGAACTGGGCGACCGCAACGGCGTATTCGTCACCAATGTCGAGCACAAGATGGGCCTGAAGGTTTCGGCCACCTGTGAGGTCACCTTCGGCGGCCACGGCATCCCGGCCAAGGGCTGGCTCGTGGGCGAGGTGCACAAGGGTATCGCGCAGATGTTCGAGGTCATCGAACATGCGCGGATGATGGTGGGCACCAAGGCCATCGCGACCCTGTCCACCGGTTACCTGAACGCGCTCGACTACGCCAAGCAGCGCGTACAGGGTGCCGATCTGACCAAGATGTCGGATAAGGCGGCGCCGCGGGTCACCGTCACCCACCACCCGGATGTGCGGCGCAGCCTGGCCACCCAGAAGGCGTACGCCGAGGGCCTGCGCGCGGTGTATCTGTACACCGCGGCCCACCAGGACGCCGATGTCGCCGCGGCCGTTTCCGGTGCCGACGCCGATCTCGCGGCCCGGGTCAACGATCTGCTGCTGCCGATCGTGAAGGGTGTGGGTTCCGAGCGGGCCTACCAGTACCTCACCGAATCGCTGCAGACCCTGGGTGGTTCCGGCTTCCTGCAGGACTACCCGATCGAGCAGTACATCCGCGACGCCAAGATCGACTCGCTGTACGAGGGCACCACCGCCATCCAGGCGCAGGACTTCTTCTTCCGCAAGATCGCCCGTGACCGCGGTGTCGCGCTGGGGCATGTGGCCGGACAAGTCCAGAAGTTCATCGACTCCGAGGCGGGCAACGGTCGGCTCAAGGCCGAGAGCAAGCTGCTGGCGACCGCGCTCGAGGATGTGCAGGCCATGGCCGCCACCCTCACCGGGCACCTGATGGGCGCCCAGGAGCAGACCGACGAGCTGTACAAGGTCGGCCTGGGTTCCGTGCGGTTCCTGCTCTCGGTCGGCGATCTGCTGATCGGCTGGCAGCTGCTGCGGCAGGCCGAGGTCGCCGGTGCCGCGCTGGATGCCGGCGCGGAAGATGCGGACAAGGCCTTCTACCAGGGCAAGGTCGGCGTGGCGCAGTTCTTCGCCCGCAATATCCTGCCGGAGCTGACCGCTACTCGCACCATCCTGTCGAATCTGGACAACGACATCATGGAGCTGGACGAAGCGGCGTTCTGATCCGCTGCGAAATCGCTCTGCCGGCGGCCCGGATATCCGGGCCGCCGGTTTTTTGTGGACTGCCCGGATGCCCGCGGCCGGCGGAGAGCGCACAGCCGACGAATCCATGAGCCGGTGACGGCATACAGCGGTCGAAAGAATCGTTTCGAATTCCTCCCCACTTCAACATATATCGCACCGGGGGCCTTGCGGCAAGACCCGGGTGGTGCCGCAGAATATCCGGCCGAAGCCACGGTACCTGCGGAAACAGGTTTGCTCGTGGTGGCCGGGGACCACGGATTTCGAGGGATGGGCGATATATGTTCGATGTGATCATTACCGGCGGCGGGCCCACGGGCATGATGCTGGCCTGCGAATTGCGGTTGCACGGTGTGCGCGTGGTCGTGCTGGAAAAGAACGCCCAGCCGTCCGAATTCATCCGCGGGACCGGACTGCACGTACGCAGTATCGAAATTCTGGACCAGCGCGGGATCTTGGAGCGTTTCCTCGCCCACGGGCAGAAGTACCCGCTTCGCAGTCATTTCGCCGGTATCGACAAAGCCGTGCCCGCCGGGCTCGATACCGCCCACCCTTACATCCTCGGTATCCCCCAGCCGGTCACCGACCGGCTGCTGACCGAACGCGCGCAGGAACTGGGCGCGGAGATCCGGCGCGGCTACGAGCTGACCGGGCTGGAGCAGGATGAACACGGGGTCACCGCCGAGCTCGCCGACGGCACGCGGCTGCGGGCTCACTACCTCGTCGGCTGCGATGGAGGGCGCAGCACGGTACGCGATCTGATCGAGGTGGAATTTCCCGGGGAACCGTCCACAACGGATGCGCTGCTGGGCGAAATGGCGGTGACCGCCGCCCCGGACACCATCACCACCGTGATGTCCGAAGTGCGCAGAACAGAACACCGATTCGGTCTCATGCCGCTCGGCGACGGTCTCTACCGAGTGCTGGTGCCCGCGGCCGAGGTGGCGGCCGACCGGTCGGTGCCGCCGTCCCTCGCGGATTTCGCCCGGCAGCTGCGCGCCGTTGCGGGTACCGATTTCGGGGTGCATTCGCCGCGGCGGCTGTCCCGGTTCGGTGATGCCACCCGGCTGGCCGAACGCTATCGGGTCGGGCGAGTACTGCTGGCCGGCGACGCGGGACATATCCATCCGCCACTCGGCGGGCAGGGTCTCAATCTCGGGGTCCAGGACGCGTTCAATCTCGGCTGGAAACTCGCGGCCGCGTTGACGGACTGGGCGCCGGACGATCTGCTCGACAGTTACGAGACCGAACGCCGCCCGGTGGCCGCGGGCGTGCTGGCGAATACCCGGGCGCAATCGGAACTGCTCTCCAATGAGCCAGGGCCACGGGCAGTGCGCGGGCTGGTTTCGGAACTGATGGACTTCCCCGAAGTGACCCGCCATCTGCTGGCCAAGATCACCGCGCTCGATATCCGCTACGACTTCGGCGGCGACGAGCCACTGGGACGGCGGTTGCGGGATATCGCATTGACCGGGGGCCGGCTGTACGCACTGATGCACCGCGGTCGCGGTTTGCTGCTCGACCGGACCGGGCGGCTCTCCGTCGCCGGGTGGGCGGACCGTATCGACCGTATCGCCGACCCTGGCGCCGAGCTGGATACGCCCGCCGTCCTGCTGCGACCCGACGGGCATGTCGCCTGGGCCGGAGAGGATCAGCAGGAGTTGCTCGACCGGATTCCGCGGTGGTTCGGTAGCGCGGACCGGCACGCCGATACCGCGGCCGTGGCAAGATGGCCCGCAGACCGCGCAGTTCCGCAGGAGGACAACCGAGAATGACTCGTCACCCGCTGTCCGTACTCGTGCGTGCCGGGATAGTGGGTGCCACCGCGGCGCTCGTCCTGGCCGGTCCGGCCGTTGCGGACCCCAATAATGTGAATCCGATCCCGGGGGTCAACGGCCAGCCACGCGGCCTGCCGTCGCTACCGGGCGAAACCCAGGCCGTCTTCCAGGTCACCGGGATGGACAGCCCCAACCACACCGAACGGGTGAACGTGCTCGGCACCGATCTCGGGGTGATGTGGGACGACGGAGCCGGAACCATGATCACGGCGTTCGGTGATTCCGCGGGCCTGGGTATCCCCAACCTGCTGGCCGGCAGCGCATGGGCGTGGAGCAGCAATGTGCTCTTCCACAGCCGTACCAAGGACCCGTCGCAGGGCATAGTTTTCGACGGCGCAGTCCCGAATCCGCTGCCCAGTCCGAAGATCCCGGGTATCGAGATCAGCCTGATCCCGACGGCCGGGGTCGCGGTGGGCGGTGTGCAGTACATGAGCATGATGTCGGTGAAGGAATGGGGTGACCACGGCAAGTGGACCACCAACTTCGCCACCCTCGCCTCCTCCGGTGACGGCGGCCGGACCTGGGCCCAGCTGCCCACCACCCGCCGGGCGAACGGCGGCGGCCACGAACGTTTTCAGCAGAACGCGTTCGTGAAGGCCGATGGGTACGTGTACCGGTACGGCACGGCGGCCGGGCGGGGCAACCCCGGCCACATCTCCCGGGTGCGCGAAGCGGATATCGCGAATATGGACGCCTACGAGTACTGGGACGGCCGCGGCTGGAAGGTGAACGATCCGGCGGCGGCGACGCCGATCGTCGAGGGTGTCGCCGAACTGTCTGTGCAATGGAACGACCATCTGCGCAAATACGTGATGCTGACGACCGATCCGCACAACTCGGTGGTGCTGCGCACCGCGGACAGCCCGGAAGGTCCGTGGAGTACACCGCGGGTGCTGGTGGAGGCGGCTTCGCTGCCCACCGCCTACGCGCCCATGATCTTCCCCTACCAGACGGGCAGCGACCTGTACTTCCTGCTCACGGTGCACCGGCAGTACAACGTCCTGTTGATGCGTACACCGCTGTAGGCCGTCAGGGCCCCACCACCCGAGCCGGAGAACGGGACTGCGCAGTCACCGTACCGGCCCTGTCTCCGTCTGCCGCGCCGCGCCCGAACCCCGCAGACCCGAATCGGAATACTCCTGCGCAGCCCCGTCTCGGTGCGAGCCCGGCCGGCCCAGCGGTGTCCTGAGCAGAGAGTCCACTCACGGACACCGGCGATCCGCAGGCGTAGAAAACCGGACAGGTGAGCGGTGAACCGGTACCGGGCCCACCCGTGCTCAGGTAGCACGCGGCCACAGGCCGGAGCCGACCGAGCACCGGCCGGGCAGAACCCCACCTGCTACCGGCCCGGACTTCAGCGGTTACCCGCCCGGTTGGTGGGCCGGCTGCCCTCATTTCCGCTGCTCGGCTC
The DNA here is from genome assembly GCF_000308515.1 of Nocardia carnea NBRC 14403. Lineage (GTDB taxonomy): Bacteria > Actinomycetota > Actinomycetes > Mycobacteriales > Mycobacteriaceae > Nocardia > Nocardia carnea. Next base: position 73,558 of record NZ_BAFV01000072.1, read on the forward strand.
GGCCGTCGGCGCGGCGGTTTCCTCGGGCTGTTCCTCTTCGGACTTCTCGTCGTCCGGGGAAACGCATTTCACCTCGGGAACCGGGTCGTACTTGACCGTCCGCGTATGGCGCGAAATCTCCTGCCCCGTGTTGATATCGGTGATCACCCGGGTATCGGCGATCGTGAAACCGGGTGCTCCGGTGGAGGCGATACAGTCGTCGCCCGCGGGCAGGGTGATGGTTTCCGGTTCGGTCGGCTTGGATTTGTCGCCGGTGATGGATTCGACGTTCACCGTCTTGGTGCCCCAGATACGCACCGTCACATCGGAGCTGTCCGCGAACGCCTGGATGTACACGCCATGCGGGGTGTTGTTGCGGAACTGCAGGTCGATGGCGCCGTCGAAGACGGTCGCCTCGCGGGCGGCCGGGTAGCGGGAGATGTAGTAGCTGTGCTCGGTGTGGCCCGCGTCCTCGAGCCCGGCGAAATAGGCGGCGTTGTAGAGAGTTGTGGCGAACTGGCTGATCCCGCCACCGACGGCCGTGCTGGGACGGCCGTGGTCGATGATGCCGGATTCCACATACCCCTCGGCCGCACCGCGGGTGCCGGTATGCCCGTTCAGCGAGAACGTGTCACCGGGTTTCACGACCGCGCCGTTCACCTCTTGCGCGACGGTGCGGATATTCACACCCGACGGACCGGAGAAATCACCGGTGGTGAACTCACCCACCACTTCGGTGATCCCCAGCGACTCCGCCGCCTGTGTGGTGAGCTTCGGTTCGATCCGCTCGTAGATCGCCGCGGTGGTGCGCTGCGGCCCGGCGGCGGCCAGCATCGCCGGCAACTGCTCCAGCGATTTGGGCCAGTTGATCTTGTCGCCGACGACGGCGGGTACCACGGTCGGCGCACCGGAAAAGGTGAAGGTCGCATCCTTCGGTTCGACCTCGGTCGGCGCCAGCTGCGGGGCGAGCAGATCCGTCGCCACCTTGTGGTCGAATTCGACGCGCAGCCCGCCGTGGCCGTCCGGAACGAATTTCACGATGGCGGCGATCTGCTCCGGGTTCAGAGTTGCGGTTCCGCTGTCCTTGCCCGAATACACCACCGGCGCGCTCACTGCGGGCTCGGCGATCTCGTGCAGCGCCTTCTCGATGGCGTCGCGCCGGACCGCGGGTGGCGCGGGGGTAACGGGCAGATCCAGGGTGTTCGCCGTGGCCCACTGGTCGGTGAGCACGGTCCGCGCCCCGGCCGTGTCCAGAATCCGGCCCGGCACCGGGTTCACCGCGACCGGCCGGATGCCCTCGAAGGCGATACCGCCCTCGACCGGCGGCTGATCATGGACCCGCAATTCGTCGAGCGTGCGCCCGAACGTGGCCTCGTCGACCGTGCTGGCCACCGTGACCTCGCGGGTGGCGACGAACGACAGCAACCGGGCGGCCGGATTGAGCGGCTGGCCACCCACCCGCTCCCAGGTGGCGTCCCAGTCCACGCCGAGGCCGGCGGCGCTGGGTACCAGCTCGGTCTGCACATCGGCGATCTTCACCGGGACCACCTCGCCGGAGCGAGCGTCGAGTGTGGTCTGCAGCTTCGCGCGCGCCTCGTCCTTGTCCATCCCGCCGATCGCGACCCCCGCGACCTCCACACCACGCGGCATGCTGCCGGAAGTCATCACCAGGTCGGCGATATAGCCCACCAGGGCGATACCGAACACCACGGCGGCGGCCAGTAGGACGCGGCGCGCGGTCGCGGAATCGCGGAACCGGTCGCGGATGCCGGACGGCGAACGCTTGTTCCGGTCGTCTCCGCCGTCGCCGCCGGAACCGCCCGAGCGGCCCTGCGGTGGACGGGGTGGCGCCGGGGGGACCGAACCGCTCTGTGCGAGGGCGTCGGTCGCGGCGGTGTCATCGGAGTAGGCCGGCCAGGCGGCCTCCTCGCCCGCCAGGCGTTGCGTGAGGGCGGAGGATTCGAAGACTTCCGTGGGAGCGTCGGAATCGGGGCCGGCGGCGGCATAGGCGCCCGGCGGCGGATTGGGGCCGGTGCGTGGCAACTGCTGGGTTGCGAAATCCGATCCGGCCGGATCGACGCCGCCCCCGGTCTGCCGCGGTCCGGTATACCCCGCCGCGAGCGGCGCGGCAGCCGGACGGGAAACGGTCGGAGCGGGGCCGGAGGTTTGGCTGGGCGAGCCCTCGGATACTGAATCTGGAGAGGCGGCGGGGTCGTCCGCGCCGGGCGCACCCGTCGGCGGGTTCAACCACGAACTGCCGCCGCGCCAGCCGGGCGCGACGGTTTCTGCCGGATTCGGTTGTGCGGGCGGCTGTGCCTGCTGGTCACGACCGGTATGCGACGGCTGAGATGGGCCGCCGCCGGTCGGCTGTGGTCGGCCGGGGTCGTGTCTGTCGCCGCGGTCGGTATTCGATTCGCCGCTCACGAACCGTCCTCCCCAATCGATATGTCCGGGGACTCGCGAGTGCGAGCCTTCGCCAACGATAGTTGTCCGAACTGTAATCTTCAGTGCCTGATCGATCACAGCTGCGCCATCGGGCGGTCCGGGCAGCGTCTCAATTGAGACACCGCACCGTAGCCGGGCGATACCGCGCACCGGCCTGCACGGCCACTGCGCGATACCGGTCCGGACAGCAAAGTGGCCCCGTGCAGTCGCCGGGTCGGGGGTCAGGCGAATACACGGAGCCAACCGGTATATCGACCCCGCCGACAGGGCGTTACACCCGCGCACACAGAAGTTCGCGACGGCGGCGGGCACAATCGACTACGACCTGCGATCCGGACCTCCAACCCAGGGAAAAGAGGACGCGAGATGCAGTTGGGCATGATCGGGCTCGGCCGGATGGGCGCAAATATCGTGCGACGGATCGTCGCGGCCGGCCATACCGCGGTGGGCTGCGAACGCCATCCGGAAGTGATCACCGGCCTCACCACCGAACTGGGCGACGGTTTCCGCGGTAGTACCGATCTGCGGGAATTCCTCGCGATGCTGGACACCCCGCGCGTGGTCTGGGTGATGATCCCCGCCGGGGCGACCGGCGCGGTGATCGATCAACTGGCCGACCTGCTCGAACCCGGCGATATCGTGATCGACGGCGGCAACAGCCGTTACCACGACGATATCGCCCGCGCCGCGAAGCTGAATCCGCTCGGCCTCCACTATCTCGATATCGGCACCTCCGGCGGGGTCTTCGGCCGCGAACGCGGTTTCTGCCTGATGGTCGGCGGCGAACCGGAACCGTTCCGGCTGGTGGAACCCCTGCTGCAGGCGATCGCGCCCGGTATCGCGGCCGCGCCCCGCACCCCCGGCCGCGCAGGTGAGCCGAGCCCGGCCGAACAGGGGTATCTGCACTGCGGCCCGGCCGGGGCCGGGCATTTCGTGAAGATGGTCCACAACGGGATCGAGTACGGCGTGATGGCCGCCTACGCCGAGGGCCTCAACATCCTGCACAAAGCCGACTACGGCAACCGCGCGGCGGGCGAATACTCCGCCGAGGAAACGCCGCTGGAGAACCCCGAATACTACCGCTACGACCTCGATATCGCGCAGGTCACCGAGGTGTGGCGGCGCGGTTCGGTGGTCGCGTCGTGGCTGTTGGATCTGACTGCGGCCCAGCTGCACGCCGATCCGAACCTGGACTCCTTCGGCGGTCGCGTCTCGGATTCCGGCGAGGGCCGCTGGACCCTGGACGCCGCGGTCGATATCGGCGTACCCGCCCCTGTCCTCTCCGCCGCCCTGTTCCAGCGCTTCGCCTCCCGCGGCGAATCCGGCTACGCCGACAAAACCCTCTCGGCTATGCGCGAGGCCTTCGGCGGGCACCACGAACTACCGGGCACCGAATAGGCATCCGATCCGCGCGGCCCGCGGCCGCACACACGCAGTAGGCAGGCACGGCAGACGCGACAGCGAGCGGTTCGAAATCCGCGGGCAGTCCTGTCTCGACCGGTCCACCGTGCCGGCGAGCTCCCTGCTCCCGCCGGCACGACGCCCCCCGGTTCTCAACCCACCCGTTTCGCGAGGGCCCCACCCGGACCACCGTCACCCCGGACAGCCGCCGAGGCTCAGCGGTCCCCCTCGCATGGCCCACCCCCGAACCCATCGGGTGGGGCCCGCCCGGTTCTGGAGCGACGGAGCGGGGGAGCGAAGCGGAGGAGCGCAGGAGTGAAGAACCGGGCCCAACAGGGCCCCACCCTCGAGACGCGGAGCGTCTCCAAAATTACAGCCCGCCCCTCCACGGAAGGTCCACCGCGAGAGCAGGGGCATATAGACGACCACGCCCTTCACTTCGCGCCGATCAGCACACTCACCGCGGCGGCATAGTCGATCTGCCCGCTCCGAAGCTCACTCGCCCCGGCCTGGAATCGCCGCACCCGACCCGCGCGCAGCCGGATGCGGCGATATCCGCTCAGCGCTCCAGAATGGCGACCACGCCCTGCCCGCCCGCAGCGCAGATGGAGATCAGCGCCCGACCGGAGCCCTTCTCGGCCAGCATCTTGGCCGTCTGGGCGACGATCCGCCCACCGGTGGCCGCGAACGGATGCCCGGCTGCCAGGGAGGACCCGTTGACGTTCAGCTTGGTCCGGTCGATCGGGCCGAGGGCACCGTCGAGACCCAGCCGCTCCTTGCAGTACTGATCCGATTCCCACGCCTGCAGGGTGGCCAGCACCACCGACGCGAAGGCTTCGTGGATCTCGTAGTAGTCGAAATCCTGCAAGGTGAGGCCGTTGCGGGCCAGCATGCGGGGCACCGCGTAGGTCGGGGCCATCAGCAGGCCGTCGGGGCCGTGGATGTAATCGACGGCCGCGACTTCGCTGTCCACCAGATGTGCCAGTACCGGCAGGCGGCGTTCGGCGGCCCATTCGTCGCTGGACAGCAGTACCGCCGAGGCGCCGTCGGTGAGTGGTGTGGAGTTACCGGCCGTCATGGTGGCGTCGCCGAGTTTCACGCCGAAGACCGGTTTCAGGGTGGCCAGTTTCTCGACCGAGGAGTTGGGGCGCAGATTGTCGTCGCGGGTGAGCCCGAGGAAAGGCGTCACCAGATCGTCGAAGAATCCGCGCTCGTAGGCGGCGGCCATGTTCTTGTGCGACAGGTAGGCCAGTTCGTCCTGCGCCTCGCGGGCGATACCGAATTCCTTGGCGGTGACCGCCGCGTGTTCGCCCATGGACATCCCGGTGCGCGGTTCGGCATTACGCGGGATCTCGATACCGACCATGCCGGGCCGCAGCTGACCCACCAGCTTGAGCCGGTCGGCGTTGGTGCGGGCGCGGTTGATGTTCAGCATCCATTCGCGCATCCGCTCGCTCACGCCGATCGGCGCATCGGAGGTGGTATCGGTTCCGCCGCCGATACCGGCCTCGATCCGGCCGGCCGCGATGGCGTCGCCGACGGTGACCACGGCCTGCAGGCCGGTGCCGCAGGCCAGCTGCAGATCGTGGGCGGGGGTGTAGGGGCTCAGCGTGCTGCCGAGCACGCTCTCCCGGATCATGCCGTGTTCGCCGACCCGTTTGAGGACGGCACCGCCGGCGACCATGCCCAGGCGTTCGCCCTGCAGGCCGAAACGGCTCACCAGACCGTCCAGGGTCGCGGTGAACATGTCCTGGTTGGAGGCGTGCGCGTAGGCCTTGTCGGAGCGGGCGAACGGGATGCGGTTGCCGCCGACGATGGCGACCGGACGGGTCGAACGGGGTGTGGTGGTCACTCGGGTCTCCCAGGTTGTCGAGTTGGCGAGATGGTCGGGTGTTTCCGGCTCCGGATCCGCGGTACCCGGCCGCGGCGGCCGACGCCCGCCCGCGATCGGTTTACGATAAACTTACTCCGGAGTAAGTTCAATGTCGACACCGCCTCCGGCGACTGTGCGCCGGCTAACCTGCCGACCCCGCTCCCGCGGGCGAAGCGCAGTTCGGGCAGCAACGGCGCCGGTGCGGCGGTACCGGTGCACGACCGGTACCGACACCACTCGAGCAACAGAAAAGGTGGGAACAGTGGCAGCCAAGAGCAAGGGCGCACCCAACCTCTACGGATCGTTCGTCAACTCCGCGCCCGGCGGGTTCCTCGCGAACAAGCTGGGCCTGCCGAAGCCGGAGAAACTACGGCGCTACGCCGCCGGCGAACCCGCACTGCCCGGCCCGGTACTGCTGGGCGGTAAGGGCCGCGTGGCCGAACCGCTGCGCGCGCTGCTGGCCGGCGACTACACCTTCGCCGATGCACCGGCCGCCGGCACCAAGTACGGCGCGCTGGTCTTCGACGCCACCGGCATCGGCAGCATCGAGGATCTTTCGCAGCTCTACCAGTTCTTCCAGCCGGCCATGCGCAGTATCGCGCCGTCGGGCCGGGTGCTGGTCATCGGCACCACCCCGGAACTCGCCGGATCGGTCGAGGGCCAGATCGCCCAGCGGGCGCTGGAGGGCTTCACCCGTTCGGTCGGTAAGGAACTGCTGCGCGGCGCCACCTCGCAGCTGGTGTACCTGCACCCCGAAGCCTCCCCGGCGGCCACCGGGCTGGCCTCGACGCTGCGCTTCGTCCTTTCGGCCAAATCGGCGTTCGTGGACGCGCAGGTGATCCGGGTCGGCAAGGACGATTCGACCGCACCCGCCGATTGGGACCGCCCGCTCGACGGGAAGGTCGCCGTGGTCACCGGCGCGGCGCGCGGTATCGGCGCCACCATCGCCGAGGTCTTCGCCCGGGACGGCGCGACCGTGATCGTCGCCGATATCCCCGCCGCGGGCGAGGCGCTGGCGGAAACGGCGAACAAGGTCGGCGGTACCGCGCTGGCACTCGACGTGACCGCCGCGGACGCGGCCGAGCGGCTCGCCGAATTCGCCACCGAACGTTTCGGCGGTATCGACATCATCGTGCACAATGCCGGGATCACCCGCGACAAACTGCTCGCGAACATGGACGAGGGCCGCTGGAACGCGGTGCTGAACGTGAACCTCGCCGCCCCGCACCGAATCACCGAGGGACTGGTGTCCTCGGGCGCTCTGAAGGCGGGCGGCCGCGTGATCGACGTATCCTCCATCGCGGGTATCGCCGGAAATCGCGGGCAGACCAACTACGGCGCCTCCAAGGCCGGTGTCATCGGTATGGTGAACGCCGAGGCGCCCGCGCTGGCCGAGAAGAACATCACCATCAACGCCGTGGCGCCCGGATTCATCGAAACCGCCATGACCGCCGCGATCCCGCTGGCGACCCGTGAGGGCGGCCGGCTGATGGCCTCGCTCAACCAGGGTGGGCAGACCGTGGACGTCGCCGAAACCGTCGCCTTCTTCGCGAGCCCGGCGTCCAATGCGGTGAACGGCAATATCGTCCGCGTCTGCGGCCAGAGCATGATCGGCGCGTGATGACCGAGACCATCACCCTCGACGCACCCCCGAAGAACGGCAGTCTCTATGTGAAGGCTGCCCTGGGAGCGGTTCCGCTGCCGTTCGTATCCGGCCGGGCGCCGGCCATCCCGGACCGCGAGGTCCGGCTCGAGGGCCTGCGGGTGGATCCGGAACATCTGGCCGCGTACTGCCGCGCCACCGGGTTGCGGTTCGGCGACAAACTGCCGCTGACCTATCCGTTCGTCATCACCTTCCCGATGGTGATGAAAATGATCGTGCAACGCGATTTCCCGTTCGTCGCGGTGGGCGCCGTCCACGCGGAGAACCTGATCGAACGCACCCGCGATATCTCGGTCGGCGAACCGCTCGATATCACCGCGCATATCGAGAACCTGCGCGAACACCCCAAGGGTCTGCTGGTGGATGCGATCAGCGAGATCCGGGTCGGGCGGGAACTGGTGTGGCGGCAGGTGACCACCTTGCTGCATCAGCAGAAGACCTCGCTGTCGGGCGGCCCGAAACCCGAACCCAAACCGGAAGAGGTCCCACCGCCGCCGCTGCGGACCCTGAAGGTCGACCAGTCGACGATCACCCGCTACGCGAACGCGTCCGGCGACCAGAACCCCATCCATACCTCGGCATTGGGTGCCAAGGCGTTCGGTTTCCCGCGGGCAATCGCCCACGGGATGTGGTCGGCGGCGGCCATCCTGGCCACGCTGGAGGGCCGGATTCCCGGTGCGGTGTCCTACGCGGTGAAGTTCGGTAAACCGATTCTGCTGCCCTCGACCGTGAACGTGTACGCGGATCAGGTCGCCGACAGCTGGGAACTCGCCCTGCGGCATCCGAAAAAGGGCTACCCCCACCTCACCGCCACTCTGCACTGAACCGGCGCATCCCGGCGAACAGGCACAGAATCCCGCTCCCGTAGCCCCGGGAGCGGGATTCTGTCGTTCGGTCGATGAGAGGTACGCGATGCCGGCGGGCCCTGTCCAAGGACCTCGGCTGGTATCTGTCCCGGGGCGGGATCGCGTCGTTCCGGGTGATCGAAGTGCACACTGCCGTCGACACAGCTTCGTCCAGCTACCGAAAAAGCTCCCCGGACCACAGGTCCGGGGAGCTTTTCGTCGACTCTGTTCGGGCGACCGTTTCAGCCGAGGGTCAGAGATCCTTCGGCATCTTGATGGTCTCCGTCGGTGCGTCCGCACCACTGCTACGCGGCAGGGTGGTGGTCGGCGCATCCGAGCCGGCGGGAGCCGGAGCCGGGCCGCCGGGACGGCTACCCGAGGGGCCACCGGCACGGGCCGGGCGGCCGGAACCGCCGCCCATGACGCCGAGCAGGATGCCGGCGATCAGCGCGATGACGCCGAGGACACCGAGGACGATCGGCAGGATACGGCCGAACAGCGAGAGCTGGTCGATATTGTCCTTCGCGATCGCGAGCTGGGCTTCGACGGTATCGGTGTCGAACACCAGATGCGATTTGAGCGCGGGCACCTCGGGCTTGTCGGCGGAGCGCGCGTAGAAGATGTTGAGCTGCTCGCCGCCCTTGACGACGGTGCCGGTCTGCGGCTCGACCCACAGATCGCGGACGTTGCTGTAGAAGCGCGACATGGTGATCGGCTCATCGCCGCCCTCGAGGCCCCACTTCGCGGCCGGCAGGCTCAGCTTGTTGGTGGGCAGGTTGGAGACCTTGGACAGATCGGTCGGCGGGACGTTCTGCCGGAAGTGGTAGACCGTGGTGCCGTTGATCTCGGTCTCTTCCACGAACTCCATATCGGTGCTGGTCTCGGCATAGACGTCGAAGTACGGGTAGGTCTTCTTCTCGGTGCCGATCGGGAACCGGTACTGCAGGCCGGTGCGGTGGACCGGTTCGGCGATACTCTCGCCCTTGCTGTTGGTTGCCATCGCGATCGACCCGTTGGGATCGGTGGACACCGGCTCACCGGTCTTGCGATCGATGGTGACGCGGTCGACGTAGGCCGACAGCACACCGGTATCGCCCCGCTTGTCGATCCGGCGCAAGGTGTTACCGGCCTGGATCGTCATCTGATCGGCATCGGAGGGGTCTTCGATGGTGAGGAAACGCTGGGAGACGAGCGGAACGTTCTCGTTGACCTCGGCGCTGCGCCCTTCTTCGGTCAGCGAAGTCGAGTCCAGGACCAGGCTCTCCTGGTCCGGCTGGTTGACCGCGACGGTAGTGATCTCGAGATCGAGGGGAGTCTTCGCCATTTTGCCGATGGTGTAGGTAGGGATCATCAGCGCGGCAACGATCAGCAACGCGCCGAGACCCACGAGCACGCAGGCAACCGTCCTTCTGGTTCCGGCACTCAGTGCCATGCAATGTCTCCTCGTCGTAGAACACAGGTCGTTCCGCGGGTACAGCGGGGCGCCGCGGCACTCGTGAGCCCTGACACTAACAGCCACGGCGTTTCGTGGGCATTGGCGAGGCCGGAATCGGACCCAAATCGGCAGGAGTTTAGCGCGCATTGTGAAATACCGCCTTCCCCACGGCGCGGGCGGACGGGCAGACTGGGAGCCGATGACCACCACCCCGACCACCGAACCCGGAGCTCAGCCCGATATCGGCCACATCGGACCGGCCGCCGCCGACGGGGCACCGGCCGCTGTCATGGGGGCTTCCGGACCCGGGCCGACCACGGCGCCACCGGCCGCCGCCCAGCAGCGTTCCTTTCTCCCCGCGCTGGAGGGTATGCGCGGGCTGGCGGCCCTCGGGGTGCTGGTCACCCATGTGGCGTTCCAGACCGGCGCCACCGCGATACCCGTTCTCGGCCGGCTGCTGGAACGTTTCGATATGGCGGTCGCGGTGTTCTTCGCGCTGTCGGGCTTCCTGCTGTGGCGGCCGCACGCATCGGCGGCCCGCGGTCTCGGCAACGCCCCCACTCTCGGTTACTACCTGCGCCACCGGGTCGCCCGCATCGTGCCCGCCTATTGGATCGTGGTGTGTGCGGTGCTGATCCTGGTCCCGGCGGCCGCGGGCACTGCCGGCGTGCAGGTGTGGTTGTCCAACCTGCTGCTCCTGCAGGTTTTCATTCCGCTCACGCTGACCGATGGGCTCACCCAGATGTGGAGCCTGTCGGTGGAGGTGGCCTTTTATCTGGTGCTGCCGCTGCTGGCTTGGCTCCTGCACGGCCTGCGCGGACGCACGGCGGCCGCGCGGGTACCGGCCGTGCTGTTACTCGGTCTGGTGTTCCTGGGCTGGAACTTCATTCCGGTGCCGACCCCGGGCGGCATCCACGCCGACAACTGGCTACCCGCCTACATACCGTGGTTCGCCGGCGGCATGCTGCTGGCCGAACTGCTCTGCGACGAGCAGCGGGCGAGATGGCGGCGGATCCTCGGCAATCAGCGGCTGATGTGGGCGATCGCCGGCGTGACGTTCGCGCTCTCGGCCACCGACCTCGGCGGGGTCGCCGGGTTGACCCGGGCCGAACCGTGGCAGTACGCGGCCAAAATGGGTCTCGGCACGGTGATCGGTTTCGCGCTGCTCGCGCCGCTGGTCCTCGGCCCGGCGGATAAAAGCCGCCGCTGGCTCACCTCGGCCCCCGCGGCAACGGTCGGCCGCTGGTCCTACGGCATCTTCATCTGGCATCTGGCCGTGCTGTCGGTGATCTTCCCGGTTTTCGGGATCCTGCCCTTCCACGGCGACTTCGTGAAGGTCCTGGTGCTCACGGCGGCGTTCACGCTGCCGATCGCCGCGGCGAGTCACGCGCTGGTGGAGGAACCCTGCCGGCAGTGGGCCCGGCACTTCGACCGGCGGCGCTGAGTTCCGCCGGGTCAGCAGGAGCAGTCGCAGCACTCACAGCAGCAGCCGTCGCCACCGCCGCAACGACCGCAATCCCGGCAGCAGCCGGCACAGTCACAGCAGCTACCGCAATCACACCCCCGGGAAGCCCAGGACTTCCGCCGTTCACCATTGCAGGGATTGGTGTGGTCGGCGCAGCACGCGTAGCCGGTGCAGTACTGAGTGAGCAGCAACTGGATCGCCTCGCCGGCGCCGGGACGCCGAGGTGGCGCGGAAGCATCGTGTTCGAGAGAGTTACACGCTCCCGCGGTATCGCCGGCGGATGCGCCGACCGGAGTGGCGACGGCGGCTCCGAGGCGGCGCACGGCCGCGGCCAGCGGGTCCAGTAGCGCCCAGCGCAGTGCGGGCACTCTGGTCAGTCCCGCAGAGCGCAGCGATTCACGTAGTGCACGGTCCGATTCGCGGACCAGGTCGTAGGCCTCTGCGGGTGGGGTCGCGGTGGCGGCCAGCGGGTTGAACCGGTGCGCGGCGGCGTCGGCGGTGTAGTCGGTGAGGGCGTCGGTGAGATGGGCGATCCGGCCGAACTCCGCACCCGCCGCGCGCAGCGGCTCGGTATTGTCCGGGCGGCCGGCCAGTACAGCTGTATGAGCGAAGAATTCCGCGGCACAGCGCCGGCTGGCCACGGTCAGTTCGTCCAGGTCGAGGGTATCGAACGGGCCGGATGCGGCGGCGATCCGTTTCTCGGTACCCGCCTGCGCCTCGATCGCCGCGACCAGCGGCTCGATATCCAGGCCGATCCCCGCGGCATGCGCGTTTGCACCGGCCGACCAGCCGGTCGCGATGCGGCGCATCGGCCGGTGCAGCCGGACCCGGAGATCACCATCGACGATATGGTCACCCACCTTGGCCGAGCCCAGCAGCAGCGATGCCGTAGCGGCGAGCCGGACCGGGGCCGAAGTACCGACCGGTACCCGTGCCGTCCGCATTCCGCGTAGCGGACAAGGACCTGCGGTGCGCCGGGGTGCCGGGATTTCGGCCTGCGCTTCGGTCAGCAGACTCAGCACTATCGCATCGGTATTGGTGGCGGCCCGGGCGATCTGTCCACCACCGTCGCGCAGCCCCAGGCACAGACCACACATATGGGACTGCCAAAGACCTGGATCGATACCGTACTTCGCTGCGCCGTGCCGGCACGGCCGCAATAACCCGAACACCTCGCCCTCCCCGCGGACGTCGTCCTCCGCAACGACCGCTGACCCGAAATTACGGAGCGCCGGGATCGGCCGCAAGCCGCAGAAAACCACGGCCGCCGGGGAATTCGGACTAATCGCCCGATTCGGCGGCGGAATCGGGTTTACGGCCGGACAGACCGCGCCAGGCCAGTGCATCCAGTAGATCTACTGCCTCGGCCACATCGATCCCGCCGCCGGCGACCGTATCGGCGATCGCCTCCCCCGCGCCGATCACGGCGACCGCGACGATATCGAAGTTGGTACCGGGTTCGGCGTGCTTGGCGCTGGATTCCAGCAGTTTCGCGGTGAGTTCGATAACCCGCTGGCGGGCGTTCTCGATCTCCGAGGCGAAGGCCTGCTGACCGAGCGCCTGCCGGTAGAGGACCTGCCAGGAATTGCGGTGGGTATCGACGAAACCGAGGAACCCCTCGAGCGCGGTGCGCAATTGTTCGTGCGGGCTGAGCAGCGGGTTACCGGCCGGGGCGACCGACTCCAGGAACCGCATACCCTCGCGCTGGATGCAGGCACGGAACAATTCGTCCTTGGAGCCGTAGTAGAGGTACAGCATCGGTTTGGAGATCTCGGCCTCGGCGGCGATGGCGTCCATGGAGGTTTCGTGGAAGCCTTTGCGCGAGAAGACTTCGACAGCGGCATCGAGCATCTGCTGCTCGCGCACCGCTCTCGGAAGTCTTTTCGTACCGCCCGCCATTACGTCTCCTACCGCATCGAACCCTTTATATTACTCCAAAGTAAGTTGACCGGGCCCGGAAACCACCCCGGCGGCGCAGGTGCGCCGCTCGCGGATCGGAGACGGTCCCGGAATTCCGGGCGAAGGTCAGCACTGTACTCGGATAGCGGTCACCGGCGACGCGTACACCGGACAGCGGCGCGGACCGCGCGACCCTCCCCCGGAAATCAGCAGGCGCGCGGGATCTGCTTGTAATCGGCCATCCGCAACACCGACTCGTCCACCCGGTCCATGGGCAGCCGGCCCGCGGCAACCGCCTCCTCCAGGTGGTCCAGCACCTGTCCCACGGCATCGGTGCTGATCCACAGGGCGTTGTCGGCACCGGCCACCAGGGTGGCCTCGACCGCCTCCGGGATGGACATGCGGTCGGTGATCGCCGCCATACCGCTGAGGTCGTCGGTGAAGATCACGCCGTCGAACGGGGCCGCGCCGTAACCGGAACCTTCCCGCAGCAGGCTCATGACCTCCGGGCTGATACTGGCGGGCACACCGGGAGTGGTCAGACCGGGAACATCCAGATGCCCGACCATCACCGCCGAATCGCTGTCGATCAGCTCCCGGAACGGCACCAGATCACGGGCCACCAGCTGCTCCAGCGGCGCCACCTCGACCGCGCCCAGATGCGAATCGCCGGTACCGGCGCCGTGGCCGGGGAAATGCTTGAGCACCGTACCCAGACCCACCTCATGCATGGCCCGGATATAGGCATCGGCGTATTCGGTGACCACAGCCGGATCGTCGGAGAAGGAGCGGTCGCCGATCACCGAATCGTCGGGCTGCGAACTCACATCGATATCGGGCGCGAAATCGACGGTGATCCCCAGGTCACGCATGGCGCGGGCGCGGTCGAGGGTGGCGTTGTAGAACTGATCGGGCGTCATCGTCTCCGCGGTCTCCCGGGCCGACGGCGCGGTACCGATCAGGCTCGCCAGCCGCGATACCCGGCCACCCTCCTCGTCGGTGGTGACCATCAGCGGCACCTTCGCTGCGGCCCGTACCTGTTCGAGTTCACCGCTGGTCAAGATCGACAGATCGGTCCAGCTACCGACGAAGATCCCGCCGACCTGATGGTCGCGCACCACCGACAACGCGTCCTCGGTACCGGTGACCCCGACGGTGAGCAGCTGCGCCAATTTCTCCCGGGTGGTGAACTGACCGAGGTACTCGGCGGCACAATCCTCCGGGGTCGTGGTGGGTGCGGGCGCGGCACTCGTCCCGCCCTCCGGGGAGCGCTCCCCCGGCGTGGGCGTTCCGGTGCCGCCACCGTCGCCGCCGGCACAGGCGGTCAGGATCATCGCGAGCACCGCGAGCAGGACGAACGGCAACTTCCGCATCGTTGAACGGTATCCCGCGCGCCACGTAGGTAAAAGCTCGGCTCGGTTTCGGGACAGCGGTAATCTGGAATCATCTGCTCGCCGGCTCCGCCTCGGAGGTCGCCATGCCCTGCGATCTGATGCTCATCGCCTACGACGGGTCCGAACACGCCAAACGCGCGATCGAATACGCCGGGCGCTTCCTCACCGCGAACAGGGCGGTGGTGCTCACCGCCTGGGAGCCGATGGTCCGGCAGGCCGCCCGTATATCGGGAATATCCGGGATGGTGCAGCCGGAATGGGTGCCCGATGAGGAAATGGAAGATATCGCCTATACGACGGCCCGCGAGATCAATGCCGAAGGTGTGCACCTCGCGGGGCTGGCGGGATTGAACGCCGAGGCCCGCACCCAGGAATCCACCGGCAGTATCTGGCATGCGATCGTCGAGGTCGCCGACGAACTCGATGTCGATATCGTCGTCGCCGGCACCCGCGGCGCCACCGGGCTGCGCGCCCTGGTGCACAGCAGTGTGGCGGACGCGGTGCTCAAGCACTGTCATCGACCGGTCTTCCTGGTGCCACCGGTGCCGCAGGTGCGCACGTTGGGCAACGGGCACAGCCGGCGCACCGAAACCTGACGATCCAAAGCCCACCGGTTCACCGCTGCACGAGATCGGGACCTCGGTGTGGTCACGAGGTCGGACCCCGTCGAGGGGGTTACGGTCGGACCATGACCGGGTTCCTGCTGGCACGACCCGACAGCGTGGTCCGCGCGGAAGGTGTGCGCACCGCGTTCCCCGATCCGTGGCAGGCGGTCGACGCCCTGCACGGTGGTACCGCGGCGATCACCGGCGCGCTCCCGTTCGACCCGCGCCGCCCGGCCGCGCTGGTCGAGCCCGAGAAGTTCGCGCATATCGCGGGCCCGTGGCGACCGGCTGCGCTGCCGGAACTCCCCCGCATACGCGTGGTGAGCGAGCAGCCCTCCCCGGACGAGCATCGCGAACGGGTCGCGCGGCTGGTCGGCATCCTCGCCGATCCGGAACAGCCGCTGCGCAAAGTGGTGGCCGCGCGGTCGGTGCCGGCCGCGGCGGATACCGCGCTCGACCCGCAGACCCTCGCCGCCTATCTACTCACCAGGCATCCGCGCGCGAATGTTTTCACGGTCGACCTCACCCCTGCCGGAGACACCGGCGCGACCCTGGTGGGTGCGAGCCCGGAGACGCTGGTCCAGCGCGCCGGGTCGTCGGTCACCGTGTATCCGCTGGCCGGAACGCTGCCGCGGCTGTCCGATCCCGGAGCGGACAACGCCCAGGCGCAGCGGCTGGCGGCCAGTACGAAGAACCGGTCCGAGCACGCGTTCGTCGTCGACTGGATCACCGAACGGCTCACCCCGGTCTGCGCCCGGCTCACCGTGCCGCCACGCGCGCAACTGGTCAGCACGCGCGATGTATGGCATCTGGGTACCCCGATCCACGGTGTGCTGCGGGATCCGGCGCCCAGTGCCCTGGAACTCGCGCTGCTCCTGCATCCGACGCCGGCGGTCTGCGGCACTCCCACCGCCCAAGCGCTCGAATACATCACCACTCACGAGGAGGACCGCGGATTCTACGGCGGTGCGGTCGGTTGGTGCGATTCGCGCGGTGACGGGTGCTGGGTGGTCGCGATCCGCAGTGCGCGACTATCGGCCGACAGGCTTTCCCTGCGAGCCTGGGCGGGCGGCGGAATCGTCGCGGCCTCGGATCCACAGGCCGAACTCGACGAGACGACGAGCAAACTGCACACTCTGCTCGGCGCGCTGAACATTCCGCAGGCGCGCGGGTGAGGGCGCGGATCGCACGGTGGCAGGTTCTCCCCGGCGGAACAGGCCTGGCAGTCACCACCGGCCGCGGGCACCCAGTAGGGTGAATCGCCGGACTGTACGTTTCCGGACCGGCGCGTTACTGCTAGGTTGGCCCGGATACTGCCTGCATCTAGTTTGGAGTGCTGCGATGAAGTTTGCTGTCCCCGGTGTTGCGAGTGCGGTGGGCGGTGCCCTGCTGGGCGCGATCGCGGTCTTCGCCATCACCGCCGCAGTACAGCAGAACACCCGCCCCGAAGTGGACCGCAGCGGTAACGCGGACAGTTCGCTGCTCAACAGCGTCGAATACGGCAAGCGCTGACACCCCTACCGTCCCCGCCACGTCCCCGCCCGGTACTCGCGGCGGGGACGCCGAACGCCTGACCCACGGTGCCCGAGCAGTCCGAAACCGCAGCCTCGCCGCGCGCGGAAACCGGTAGCGCGCCGGAAGCCGCCGACCGGCTGGGACCGCGCTGGTTCGCCGGATCGGCCGTTATCGCCTTCCTGCTCACCTTCCTGCAGGCCCCCGGGCTCACCGTCGCCGACACCAAATACGACCTGGCCGAAAATCCACTCGGCTTCCTGGGCCGAGCCGCGCATATGTGGAGCAGCCAGGCCCCGATGGGGCAGGTCCAGAACCAGGCCTACGGCTACTTCTTCCCGCACGGCGCGTTCTTCGCGCTGGGTGATCTCCTCTCGATTCCCGCCTGGGTAACCCAGCGGATCTGGTGGGCGCTGCTGCTGCTCGCCGGGTTCTGGGGTGTTGTCAAGCTCTGCGAAACGCTCGGTATCGGCGGGCGCGGAGCGCGGATCATCGCCGCCGCCACGTACGCGCTGTCCCCGCGGGTGCTCACCACCCTCGGATCCATCTCCTCCGAAACCCTGCCGATGATGCTGGCGCCGTGGGTACTGCTCGCACCCGCGGCCCTCGGTACGGCCTACCGGCGGCGCCGGCACGGCGGAGCGCGGTCTCCGGCAGGAAGTGCGCTGGCCCTGGCGCTGATGGGTGCGGTGAACGCGGTCGCGACGGTGGCGGCCTTCCTGCCCGCGCTGCTGTGGTGGGCCGGTTACCGGCCCAACCGGGCCTGGTGGCGGTTCACCCTGGCCTGGGTACCGCTGCTGGTGCTCGCGGTCGCGTGGTGGGCGGTGCCGCTACTGCTGCTCGGCCGGGTGAGCCCGCCGTTCCTCGACTACATCGAATCGTCCGGGGTCACCACACAGTGGGCGTCGCTGGGGGAAGTGCTGCGCGGCACCGACAGCTGGACCCCGTTCGTCTCACCGGAGCGGATTGCGGGCGCGGTACTGGTCACCCAGCCCGCCGCGGTTCTGGCCACCGGCCTGCTCGCCGCCGCGGGGATGGCGGGCCTGGCGATGCGCTCGATGCCCGGGCGCGGGCGGCTGGTGCTCATCCTGTGTGTGGGTCTCACCGGTATCTGCGCGGGTTATGTGGGCCAGCTCGGCGGGCCGTTCGCCGAATCCGTCCGCATCTTCCTCGATTCCGGCGGCGCACCGCTGCGGAACGTACACAAACTGGAGCCGCTGATCCGGCTGCCGCTGGTGCTGGGTCTCGCGCAACTGCTGGCCCGGGTGCCGCTACCCGGTTCGGTGCGCACCGGGCAGTGGCGCACTGCGTTCGCCAACCCGCACCGCGACCGCCGGGTCGCGGTGGCGATGCTGATCCTGGCCGCGCTCGCACTGTCCACCTCGTTGGCCTGGACCGGCAAACTCGCGCCACGTGGTGCCTACGACGAGGTGCCCGGCTACTGGCAGCAGACCGCCGACTGGTTACGCGACAACGCCGCCGACACCCGGGCACTGGTGGTGCCGGGCGCGCCTTTCGGCAGTCAGGTTTGGGGCCTGACCAGGGACGAACCTCTGCAGGCGCTGGCCGAGACCCCCTGGGCGGTGCGGGACGCGGTCCCGTTGAATCCTCCGGGAACCATCCGCGCCATGGATTCGGTGCAGCGCCTCATCGCCGACGGCCGGCCCTCGGACGGCCTGGCGCCCGCGCTGCGCGGACAGGGCATCGGGATACTGGTGCTGCGCAACGATTTGGATCCGGATACCTCGCGGTCCACCCGGCCGCTGCTGGCGCACAGCGCGGTGGAGGGCTCGCCGGGGCTGCGTAAGGTCGCGGAATTCGGTGAGCCGATCGAACACGGGTCCGGTAACGAAGAATTCGTGGTCGACGCCGATCTGCGGCCGGAGTACCCGGCGGTGGAGATCTATCGCGTCGAAACTCCGGCGCCGGGCACCCCCGCCGAGGTACGCAGCGGTACCGGCGCGCCCGCCGAATTCCCCGGGGCGTACACCGTTCCACTGGCCTCGGTCCCGAGGGTGCAGGGCGCGCCGGAAGTCCTGGAGCGACTCCACCGCGATCCCGCGACCTCGCACGAACCGACCCTGCTCGCCGCCGACGCCGCCGCCGCGGGCCTGCCGGCGGGCCCGGTTACCGTGACCGATACCCCGATGGACCGGGAAACCGATTTCGGGAAGGTCGATAACCACAACTCGGCGGTGCGCGCCCCCGGCGACGCCCGTCGCACGCACAACCTCGTACCGGATTACGCGGTCCCGGGTGCCGAACCGGTTCGCGGCGACTGGACCGGGGCCACCGTCACCGCATCCAGTTCGGCCGCCGATGCCACCCAGATCGGTGGCGCCGCGCCGGGTAATTCGACCGCGGCGATCGTCGACGGCGACCCCACTACCGCCTGGATCAGTAACGCGGGGGAATACGCTGTCGGCCAATGGTTGCGGCTCGATATGGACGAACCGTTCAATTCCGGGCTGCTGCGTTTCACCAGCACTCCCGCCGCCATCGGCGACCCGGTGAAATGGGTGGAGGTGCGCACCGACAACGGCAGTGTCTCCGCCCGGATCGGCAAACCCGGGGAGCCGGTTTCGGTGCCGTTGCCGGTGGGTTCGACGGACTGGGTGAAGATCACGGCGCGCTCGACCGAACGCGGCAGTACGGGTGGTCAGTTCGGGATCAGCGAACTGGCGGTCGAGGACTACTCGGTACCCGAACTTCCGGTCCCGGTCGACATCCGGCACCGCACAGTACTTCCGGAACCACCGCCGGACACCACGGTGACCGGCTGGGACCTCGGGCAGGAATTCCCCGGCCGCAGCGCCTGTTTCGACGCGCCCGACCGTGTTCGCTGCGGAAAGGGACTGGCGCTGGCCCCGGAGGAGATGGGCGCATTCAGCCGCACCCTTTCGGTGCCCGCGCCGGTGACGGTCGATCCCCGGCTCACGGTCCGGCCACGGCAGGGCCCCGCGCTGGAAGCGCTGCTGACGGATCCCGCGCGACCGGTGGCGCGGGGTGCCTCCGATGTCGGCGATCTCCGCGGATCCGCCTTCGCCGCCACCGACGGCGATCCGCGCACCAGCTGGACGGCTCCCGAAGAGACCGCCCGCGATACCCGCGGCCCGAAACCGACGCTGACCGTCGAACTCCCCGAACCCACCCTGGTGACCGGGCTCGAACTGACCCCCTCGCTCGGCGGGCTGCCCGCCGCCCCGACCTCCGTGGCGGTGAACCTCGGCAACGGGCCGCAGGTCCGCGAACTCGACGACCCGGACGAGATTTCCCGGATCGACCTGCACCCCACGGTGACCGATCGGATCGAACTGAGTATCCGCAGCTGGGAATCGGTTCTGGACCGGACAGCTCTGGGCTACCACCAGGCCCAGCCCGCCGGGCTGGCCGAGGTGAACGTCCTGGGCCCGCAGTATCCGCCACCCGCACCGGACGACCGGATCGTCACCGTCGGCTGCGAAGCCGGGCCGACCGTCGCAGTCGGTGGCCGTCTGGTGCACACCAGTATCACCGCCACCGCCGGGGAATTACGTTCCGGCGCACCGATTCCCGCACAGACCTGTCCGGACCCCGCCGCTCCGCCGGTACTGGGGGCAGATCCCGGTGCGGCCCAGCCGGTTTCACTTCCGGCGGGTGAGGTCGATGTACTGGTCGCGCCGACCGAACTGTTCTTCGTCGACCGATTGCGCCTGTCCGGCACGCCGCCCGCACCGCCCGTCGCCGACAGTGGTACCCAGCTGCTCACACTTCCGCTCAGCACGAATATCGGCTGGCGGGCCCACACCGCCGACGGGCAGGAACTCGACCCCATCGTGGTGAACGGCTGGCAGCAGGGGTGGCTGCTACCCGCGGGCACCGCCGGACCGGTGACGGTGTCGTTCCCGATCGACACCTGGTACCGGGTTGCGATCTTCGGTGGCCTGTTGCTGCTGATACCGCTGCTCACCCTTGCCGTTCCGCGCGGACCCCGCGGCGATCCGGCGATCCCGGTACCGGTGTGGCGCACACCGTGGACAGTCGGCGCACTGGCACTGACGGCCGCGACCACGGTGATCGCCGGACCCGCCGCCACCGTGCTCACGGTCGCGGGTCTGGCGGTACTGCGGTTCGTACCGCGGCTGCCGCGACGGGCCCTGGCGGCCGTCGCCGGAATCGGTACCGCGGTATCGGCCGCCGCCCTGTCGACCGGGCCTTGGCGGATGCCGGGCGGCTATATGGGTGATTCGCTGTGGGTGCAGGTGCCTGCACTGATCGCGGTGATCGCGGTAGGCCTGGCTGCGCTGCCGCCGATTACGCGGCGGTCACGGCCGGACGCTGCGCCGCCGCCCGAATGACCAGCAGCGCCACCAGCGCGGTGGTCGCGCCGGCGACGAGCGCGGCGGTCACGATGAGACCGGTGACGGAATTCGCCACGACCAGCATCAACACCACCTCGAGTACCAATCCCACCCAGGCCAGCGTGGCCGATGCGGTCCGGTTCACCGCAATCGCCGAGAGCAGCGCGCCCTGCAGAACGGCCAGGATCGCGCCGTGCAGCGCGAACAACCACAGCAATCCCTGGATCGGGGCGTAGTCGTGACCGGCCAGCAACGGCGCCAGCGGAGCCGCCACCGCCGCACCGAACACCGCGATCACCCCGATACCGGCGAGCACCGCGAGCGCCGAACGTATCGCCGAACCGGACGACGCGGGCTGCGCCATCCGCGGATACAACACCACACCCACTGCCTGCGGTAGCCAGAACGCGATCTTGGTAGCAATGGTGCCCAGCGCGTACCGGCTGGCATCGGGTTCCTCGAGCACCATCCGGACCACGATCAGATCGGCCGACGACAACGCCATCAACGCCGCCTGCACCTGCGCCGCCCGCAGCACCGCGGCCACATCGGCCAATCCCGGTTTCGCGGCGTCGCCGGACCCGGCCGATTCGGGTGTCGACCCGCCGGGGCCTGCCTGCTTCGGCCGTACGCCGCCCGGTGGGCCGGTCAGCTCGGAGTCCACGCCCCGCGAAGTCCCCGGAAACGCGGAATCGCCGGGCACTTCCGCTCCACGTCCCGCACCGTGGTTTCCGGGCGCGTCCACGTGTGCCGCACCGGCGACAATCCGCCCGTACCCGGCCGCCGCGGCAACACCACCGGCCGCTGCCCACAACGCTGCCGTGGCACCGCCGCCCACGGCCAGTACCACCAGCGCCGGAACAACCTTCGCGATACCGGTCACCCCCAGCACCATCGCCAATCCGCGGAACCGTTTCTGTCCCTGCAGCACCCCCTGCTCACCCGCCAGAACCACCAGGGCAGGCGCCGAACCGAGCGCGGCCGCGGCCGCCGCGACCCCCACGTCCAACAGCACACTCACTACCGGAACCAGCACCACCGCCGCGGCCGCCACGAGGACCGCACACCGCCAGCGCAGCGCGCGCAGCGCCGCGATATCGGATCCGTGCACGAGTTCGCGGGCCACTACATTCTGCAAGGCCAGCGCCGGAACCGCGCACAGCAGCTGGACGGCGAGCAGGCTGGCGAATTCGCTGTACCCGGCCACACCGAGCCAGCGCCCGGCCAGCAACTGGAGCAGATAACTCGCGATATTCGCGGTCATCGCACCCGCCGTGACCAGGGTCATGTCCGCCACGGCGGGAAGACGGCGAACGAACTGCACGCGGGCAAGTCTCCCACCCGCGGCGCCGAGTGGACCGGTCCGCCCCGCCCGGATCCGCGAACGTAGGGTGACTGGCCGTGGGTGCACAACGAGCGGGCCGGTGGACACGGTGGCTCCCGGCCGGGTACAGCCTGCTGCTCACCCTCCTGATCACGGCGCCGCTGCTACGGTCGGGCTACCTTCTGCTCCGCGATGCC
Source organism: Nocardia carnea NBRC 14403 (assembly GCF_000308515.1). Classification (GTDB taxonomy): domain Bacteria; phylum Actinomycetota; class Actinomycetes; order Mycobacteriales; family Mycobacteriaceae; genus Nocardia; species Nocardia carnea. The sequence goes on from NZ_BAFV01000072.1 coordinate 95,935, forward strand.
GTGAGCACCCCCCGCTCCTACCTCACCGATACCGCACTCGGCCTGGGCGACGCAGCTCCCCGGGCCGTACCGCAGGACGCCCTGCTCGCCACTCTTTCGGTACTCGCCGACGGCGGCGTGGTGGTCAAGGTGATCCTGGTGGCCGCGCTCTGGGCCGCCGGCTACGGCGCCGCCCTCCTGGCCCGCGACCTGCTGCGTGCCCCGGTCGCCGCGCAACTGGTCGCCACCACGCTCACGGTCTGGAACCCCTACGTCGCCGAACGCCTGTTGCAGGGGCATTGGAGCCTGCTCACCGGCTACGCGGCACTGCCCTGGATCGCTCTGGCAGCCCTCCGGGTCCGCAGCGGGACAAGCGCCGGGTCCGGCTCCGCGCTTCCGCCGGACACCACCCCTCATTCCGGTGATCGGGTCGGACCCGATGCGGGACCGGATTCGGGCAATGGACGCGGGCGACCACCGGCAATCGGGTTCCCGGTGCTTCGGCGAACGGCCGCGGACCTGACCGGAACCCGCTTGCGGTCCTACAACTTCCGGAACTGGGCCGTGCTCGTCGGCCTCCTCGCCGCGGCAGGGCTCACTCCGACCGGCGCGCTACTCGGCGCAATCGTCGCCGTGGCGATCGCCGGTGGGCGGCGGTTGGCCGGTGTACTCGTGCTGGTCGCGGCGGCCTGCCTGCCGTGGCTGCTGGCGACCGCTGTTTCCGGGGTCGCAGCCGAACCTTCGGACCCGGCGGGTGTACCCGCCTTCGCCGCCCGCGCGGAGCCATGGCTGGGCACCGTGGGCAGTCTCGCCGGGCTGGGTGGGATCTGGAACGCAGACGCCGTCCCCGATTCCCGCACCACACCGCTGGCCGCGATCGCGACGATCCTGCTGCTGACCGTCGTCGCATTCGGAATCCGCAGGGTGACGGCCGCGGACGGCGACCCCGAACGCACCCGCGCCCGCCGCATCCTGCTCGTCCTCGCCGCGGCGGCGGTCGCGCTACCGGCCCTCGCCGCGACCCCGGCCGGGCTGGTTGTCATGGAGTGGCTGGTCGTGCACATCCCCGGCGCCGGTCTGCTCCGCGATACACAGAAGTTCGTCGCCCTCGCCGTCCCCGGATACGCACTGTGCGCCGCGGCCGCCTGCGCGATTGCGACCGGCCGCCGGTCCACCGATGACACCGCTATGCGACGCGAGGATTCCCCCCACGTACCCGGTTCCGCCGGCCGGACGCCCGGAATCACCCTCGACCAGCTTCCCGGCGCCGCGTCCGGCGGAACACGCCGTGAGGTCGGCGACGACTCCCATGGACCGGCCCCGCACGGCACACCGGCCGCTACCTCCACCGAACCACCGGCGTCCACTCCCGGCGGTGTAACCGGCTCCAGTACCAGCGAAACAACCGGTTCTCATTCCGGCGACGACGCCACCGGCGACTCCGGCGGCGCAGAAGGTCGCACGGGCGGCGACGCAGCCGGTTTACACGCCGAGCACGCAGTAGATACCGGCGACGACCGTGCAATCGCACCCGGCGCGGCCGGCGAGCCGGAAGCCGGCGCGATGGCTTCCGGCCCGGCCCGGGACACACAGACCGCGGGCTTCCCCGCCGCCGGGCCTATGCGCGCATCGGTTGCCTCGGCCGTGCTCTTCATCGGGATGCTTCTCCTGCCGCTACCCGACCTGGGCTGGGGTGTGGGCGGACAGATGCGTGCCGTCCAGTACCCGGACTCCTGGGCCGAGGTGGCCGAACGTATCGACGGTCCCGGTGATATCGCGGTTCTCCCCGGCGGTATGTTCCGGCGCTTCCCCTACTCCGGTACGGCACCGGTCCTCGATCCGGCCCCGCGAATGCTGCCGCGCGATGTCCTGCAAACCGGTGCACTGCCGGTCCGCGGCGAGACCGTGACCGGGGAGGGCACGCGCGCGCAGACCGTGGAAGACCTATTGCTCACCGGCGGCGAGGCGGCCGAACTCGCACGACTGGGTGTCGGCTGGGTCCTCGTCGAGCGTGATTCACCGGGTCCGCTGGGCGAATCCGCGACCACCCTCGCCCAGCTGAACCGGGTTTTCGACAGCGATGAATTGCGTCTCTACCAGGTCCCGGACGTGGCACCCCGGCCCACACTCGACCACCGCACGCTGCTGATCGGCGCACATATCCTGTGGGCGCTACTCCTGGTGACACCGCTGCTCGCGACGCTGCTCCCACATATCCGGTGCCGCCGACCGCTCGACCGAGACCACGTCCGGCCTCGAAACGAGTGATTCCGAATGCCTATCGGTGCGTAGACCGGCGGCACCCTGGACGCTGAACGACCGGTAGACGAGTACCCGGTTGACCGGCTCGCCCAGGCAGTCGCAGCCTCAGGCACCGACCTCGGTGATCTGCGCCGCGCGCTCGTCCCCCGGAAAAATCAGTCCGCTGATCCGCCGGCCTGTGGCTGCGGCGGCCAGTACTTCGTGCACGCCCGCGGCCGTATGTTCCCAGGAGAATTCCCGGGCCCGGGAACGGGCTTTCTCGCCCATGATGGTGCGGGCGGCCGCATCGTCGAGCAGTTCGCCGACGATGGTCGCCAGCTGGTCCGCGTCGTCGGCCAGCAGTCCGGTCACCCCGTCGATGACCGAATCGGTGAGGCCCCGGGAGGAGCGATAGCCCACGGTGGGTACCCCGTGCTGTGCGGCTTCGATCACTGCCAGTCCCCAGCCTTCTTTCCGGGATGGCAGCACATGCACCCAGGCCCGGGACAGCAGTTCGTGTTTACGGCCTTCGCCGACATGTCCGTGGAAGGTCACCGCGTCGGCGATGCCGAGGGCCGCGGCCTGCTCCTTCAGCTTGTCCGCCCACCAGCCGCCGCCGATCACATCGAGGTGCAGGGCGGGGATCCGGGTGCGCAGACGCGCGACGGCGGTGAGCGCGTCCTCGATCTGTTTATGCGGTACCAGTCGCGACAGCACCACCACCCGAGGTTCGGGCGTGCGCACCGCCGCGGTTCCGGTGGCGACCTCGGCGGGAACGGGTTCGGCACCGTTGCGGACGACCGCGATCCGGGACCGGTCCACGCCCAGCGTCGCCAGTTCCTCGGCGGAGGGCAGCGAAACCGTCAGGTACTGGTCGTGGCGATGGATCCGCGGTGACAGCGACGATTCGATCCACCAGCCGATCCGCCCCACCAGCTTGCCGGCGACCGGCCATTGTTCCCGGTGCCCGTGATGCACCAGCACCACCGACGGCGCGCCGGTAACCAGCCGGGCGAAGAACGGGATGCCGTTCTGCGTATCGATCACCGCGTCCGGCCGCACATCTTTCAGCGGGCCCAGGCCGAGCCGCCCGAACAGGATCGCTGCCAGCGCCCGGGGGTATACGGTGAACCGGCCCCCACCCCGGCTGATATCGATACCGTCGAGCCGCTCACGTTTCGCCGCCCCGGGATAGCGGGCCGTCCGCAGGGTCACCCGCACGCCGCGGGCGGCCAGATGGGCGCCGACCTGCTCCAGGTACCGCTCACTGCCGCCGCCCTGCGGATGCCCGGTATCACGCCAGCAGAGTAGGAGTACTTCGCGCACGTCGGGGCTTCTCCGGTTGGTTCGGGTCCCGCGAACGGGACTCTGTCGCAGTGGTCCCGCGGACGGGACTGTCCAATCGTCCCGCGGACGGGACAGGCATCGCGCTACACCCTAGCGCGCAGTTCTCCCCGGCAGGTCGCCCCACCTGCATGTCTCATGCTTTTGCCAATGTCGGGGCGCCGGACCGGGCGCAGCGCAGTGGAATCGTTATCGGAGGTCCCGGCCGCGCAACGCCGGAGATACTGTGGGCTGTCACAATATGCGAGACTCGGCATCGTGCTCGACGCCGAGGAGTCCTCCATGGTCCGGATACCGCCCGCTGCGGCGGACCCCGCCCCCGCAGCCGCGGATGTTCCCGGCCCCCGGGCGGCGGAAGGAGTCGCACCGCGGCAGTCACGGAAACGGTTCCGTTTCGCCCGGCGCGCCACCCTGGGCCGTTCGGTACGGCTGCTGCGGAGTTTCCGATTCGAGCAAACAGACCCGGCCCGCTTCTACGGCGGTATCGCGACCGACAGCGTGCATCTGCTCGGTGATTATTACGCCGATCTCACGGGCCGTGATCTCTCCGGAACCACCGTGCTGGACGTCGGCGGTGGTCCCGGTTACTTCGCCGACGAATTCGCCCGGGCCGGCGCCCGGTACATCCCGGTCGAGCCAGACCCCTCCGAGATGCATGCCGCGGGTATCGCGGTTCCGGCGGCGGTGCGCGGCTCCGGAATGGCGCTACCGTTTCGCGACGATGCCGTCGATATCTGTTTCTCGTCGAATGTCGCCGAACATATCCCGGATCCGTGGCGGATGGCCGACGAAATGGTGCGGGTGACCAAACCCGGCGGGATCGTCGTGCTCTCCTACACCGTGTGGCTCGGGCCGTTCGGTGGTCACGAAACCGGGCCCTGGCATTACTTCGGTGGCGAGTACGCCGCGCGCCGGTACCGGCGGAAGAACGGACAGGAGCCGAAGAACCGTTTCGGGGTGTCGCTGTTCGCGGTACCCGCACGCGACGGTGTGCGCTGGTCCGAGCGCACGTCCGCGACCGTGCATGCGGTATTCCCGCGCTATCACCCACGCTGGGCCTGGTGGCTGGTCCGGATACCCGGACTGCGGGAGCTACTCGTCAGCAATCTGGTGGTGGTCGCCGAAAAGCCGGGCGGGCCACCGCGGCGCGACTAGAGCGCGAGTTGCGGGCGACGCCGGCCGATCCGGTCGCGCCAGCCGTTGCGGACCACGGGTTCGGCCCGGGTCCAGGGTGATTCCTGGATGGCAAGCCCGACGGTTTCGAGTGTCGTGAGGCCGACCTGATCGGCCAACCCTCCGACCACCGCCACCGCTTCGGCCGCTTGTATGGCGGCCATCGCCTGTTCGGTGGTCAGGGTCCGTCCCGGTAGGAACGAGACGACCCAGCCGCCGCTGCCAACGCTTTTCGCTTGATGGTCGGTCTGGTCGCTGGTCATCAACGCCCGGCCGATCACTTGCACCGCCATGAACGCACTCCCGATTGTGGGTCTTCGGTTCGATGAATGGAGCGAGCTGATACCTGGCTAACATCATGCGTGATCCAGCAACAAATCGCAATAGTGCGTTCGATGAAATACGAACCGAGAGGGAAGAATTCGGCGCCGAGCCGGCCGACGGCCGGCGGACATCGCCGGGAAAAGGCACGGACCAGCCCCGGAAGCCGTACGAGTCCGACTGCCGCGCAGCACAAACCCTGCCACAGTCGAGTAACCGACAACCGGGAATACGTGAAATAACCCCTATGACAGAACATCCCGAACGTTTTCGGGAAACCCCTGGCGGGCAAACTATTCGGTAACCAGCAACGCCCGCAGAATCTGGCCACCATCCGGCGACCCGTCGGCCGCGTCGACCACTTCCACCTGCCACCCCGCCGGCAGCGCCGACTGCAACCGGCCGGCGGCTCGATGCAGTGGAGTGCTCACCGGAACATCATCACTGGACTGCGGGGACAGCTGCCCTTCGGCCATTTCCAACCACCTCTCGCGGAGTGATCGGCTCGGCCATGGATCGTGCGACAGGCGGGCCGATCAGGAGCGGGACAGTCCGGCAATCAGCTTTGCGTGAGCATGGGATTCGATACCCACCCAGAATAAGGCAAAACCGGCGGTAATTTCGGAGCCGCTCCGCGGCTCGAGAGAGGGGCCCTGATGGGCCCGGTTCCTCACTCCTCCGCTCCTCCGCTTCGCTCCCCCGCTCCAGAACCGGGCGGGCCCCCCGGGGAAGGTGAACCATCCGGAGAGGTGGGATACGCGGCGAGCTGCAGTGGGCCGGCGGCTCGGGTCGGTCGGTGCGGCGGCGGGTGGTATGGAGACGGATCGTCTACCCCGAGAGTGAGGGCGACAGCACCGAGGGTGGGCGCCGCCATCTCACAGCGCTCACCCTCGGGCCTCCGATCACTGAATACGCTGTTTCAGCGCCTCGAATTCATCACGCACGCCGGAAGGCAGCTTGTCACCGACGAATTCGAACCACTCTTCGATGAGCGGGATCTCCGCCCGCCACTCGTCGGCATCCACCGCCAGCGCCGCATCCACATCGGCCGGGTCCACGTCCAGACCCGCCAGATCCATCTGGGCGGCCGTCGGCACATTGCCGATCGGGGTGCTCTCGGCCGCGGCCGTACCCTCGATCCGGCCGATAACCCATTCCAGGACACGCGAGTTCTCGCCGAAGCCCGGCCACAGGAACCGGCCGTCGTCGCCGCGGCGGAACCAGTTCACGTAGAAGATCTTCGGCAGTTTTGCGGCGTCGGCGTTCTTACCGACATTGATCCAGTGCGCCATGTAGTCGCCGACGTGGTAACCCATGAACGGCAGCATGGCCATCGGGTCGCGGCGCACGGTGCCGACCTTGCCTTCGGCGGCTGCGGTCTGCTCCGAGGACAGGGTGGCGCCCATGAACACGCCGTGCTGCCAGTCGAAGGATTCGGTGACCAGCGGGACAGTGGTCTTGCGACGCCCGCCGAACAGGATCGCCGAAATCGGCACCCCCTGCGGATCGTCCCATTCGGCGGCCAGCGTCGGGCACTGCGACATCGGGGTGCAGTACCGCGAGTTGGGATGCGCGGCCAGCGTTTCGGTTTCCCGCAGGTACCAGTCGTTGCCCTTCCAGTCGATCAGGTGATCGGGCTCGCCTTCGAGGCCTTCCCACCACACATCGTTGTCGTCGGTGTGGGCGACGTTGGTGTAGACGGTGTTACCGGCTTCCAGCGTCTCGATCGCGTTCGGGTTGGAGGAGCGGTTGGTGCCCGGGGCGACACCGAAGAAACCGAACTCCGGGTTCACCGCGTACAGCCGGCCGTCCTTGCCGAACCGCATCCAGGCGATATCGTCGCCCAGGGTTTCGGCGCGCCAGCCCGGGACCGTCGGCTGGATCATCGCGAGGTTGGTCTTACCGCAGGCGCTCGGGAACGCGGCGGCCACGTAGTACGCCTTGTCCTCGGGCGAGATCAGCTTGAGGATGAGCATATGTTCGGCCAGCCAGCCCTCGTCGTGGGCCATGGCCGAGGCGATACGCAGCGAGTAGCACTTCTTGCCGAGCAGCGCGTTACCGCCGTAGCCGGAGCCGTAGCTCCAGATCTCGCGGTCCTCGGGGAAGTGGGTGATGTATTTGGTGTCGTTGCACGGCCACGGGACATCGGCCTGGCCCTCGGCCAGCGGCGCGCCCACCGAATGCAGTGCCTTCACGAACGGCCGATCCGTGCCCAGCAGATCGAGCGCAGCCCGGCCCATACGTGTCATCACCCGCATGGAGACCACCACATATTCCGAATCGGTGAGTTCGACACCCAGCTTGGGGTCCTCGGCACCGAGCGGGCCCATGCAGAACGGCACCACGTACATGGTGCGGCCCTTCATCGAGCCGCGGTACAGCTCGGTCATGGTGGCGCGCATCTCGGTGGGGTCGACCCAGTTGTTGGTCGGACCGGCATCCGATTCGGATTCGGAACAGATGTAGGTGCGCGATTCGACCCGGGCCACGTCCGAGGGGTCGGATAACGCGAGGAACGAGTTCGGCTTCTTCTTCTCGTCCAGCTTCTTGAAGGTGCCCGCCTCGACGAGCTGGGCGGTGAGCCGGTCCCATTCGGCGTCGGAACCGTCCGCCCACACGACTCGCTCCGGCTGAGTCAGTTCGGCGACCTCCTGAACCCAGGCGAGCAGTTCGCTGTGTTCGGTCGGCGCGGTGCCGTCGGATCCACGAAGACCGGGAATGGTCGCTGAGGTCATGAAAACTCTCCTGAAATGGGCGGCAACAGCTGCATCCGCCCTGGCCCTCGGGCCCGTGACCAGCGCGAAAACACCTAGCGCCACCATTGGCGGGTGAGGCGCCCGCTACGTCCCGCTGTACCCACCACCGGGTCTCCGGGGGTGTGTACCAGGACCAAGCGGACGCCCAGGTTCCTGTCTAGAGGTTAACGCGGTATTGCGGCCCCTATGGAAGCGGGTTGCCTATCAATAGGGGTGGACAAACTAATTTCCGGAATCCGGCGCCCACTGCTCGAGTATCTGCCGGTCACGTGCACAGGCGGCGAGCCGGCCGGGCTGTCCGGAGGTGGCCCGGCGCAGCGCGGTTTCGAGCTCGGCGACCCGCCGGTCCACGGCGAGCATCCGATCCGCAGCGGACCGGACCATTTCGTCTGAGAGTTCCGTTTCGGCCTCCACCAGGGCAGTTACCGCACGCTGCTCGAGCTGGGCCTTCACATTCGCGATGGCGTCCACGACCCATTGCCGCAGGTGATCCCGGTCGGCAAGCTGGCGGCGGGCACGTACCACCCAGGCCGCGGCCCCCGCGCCGAGCAGCAAGGTGACCGGGATGGTGGCCACGTCCAGGGCAGGCACGAGCGCCAGCGGCGAGACGAGCAGCCGTCCCAGACCGACGCCTGCCGACGCACCGACAACTATCATGAGGTGATCTTCGACACCCCGGCCACGGGGTTGCGGATCCGGGCCGAGTGTGGGTGCCGGGTCGTGCCGGTGAACCGGGGCCCGGTCCGGCGCGCCGGGTCCGGCGGCGGCCGCGCGCGCCCGCAACTCGGTGAGCCGGGCGGCGATATCGCGGTCGACCGTATCGGTGAGCGCCGCCACCGCGGAACGCAGGCGCTCCGGGAAACCGGCCCGCCCCGCACGGTCCAGTCGGTCGAGTTCGGTGCGGGCTTCGGCGTGCAGCGCGCGCCCCCGGTGCCCCACCTGGGTCAGCAGATCCATCCGCGCCAGGTTGAGCTGGGCGCGCAGCGTGGACACCGCGACCGCCCGCCCGCCGTCGCGTTCGGCGAGCAGCCGCGCTCGTTCGGCACGCAGCATTTCGGCTTCGCTACCGGCCGCGAGCAGCGCCTCCTCCTGCGCGATGCGGTCGAGGGTCTGGGCCACCACCTGCGCGGTGGCGGCGGACCGGCGGGTGTCCACGGTGGTGGTGTCGGTGGTGAGTGCGGCCAGCCGGGCGTGCAGCGAGGCGAGGCCGGACCGGTCCAGCAGCGCCGAATCCGCGGCGGTCCGGGCGGCGAGCGCCAGCCGGGCGGAAACCGGCACGATCTCGCAGTCGAGTCCGGCGGCGGTGAGGAGTTCGGCGCTACGGTCGCGGACCAGCTGCCAGTCGAGATGGGCGTGGGTGCCGTTCAGGACCAGCAGTACCCGGCTACCGGCCGCGCTCAGCCGGCGGACGAGATCGAGTTCGGTGGCACCGATCACCACACCGGCATCCAGGACCAGCACGGTGACCGCGCCCGCGGCAGCGCCGGCGGGGTCGGCCGACGGCGCGCTCAGTTCTATCCGGGGCTGGAAACGGGCGAGTTCGGTGCGTAGCAGGGTGGTGTTCGCGTCGTCGGGGCCCAGCAGCCGGACCTCCGCGTTCTCCCCGGCGACGGTCATGGTGTCGAGCAGCGCCATACCCTGGGGGTTCCAGCGGCGCACCACGGCAGCGACCGGTTCGGGGAACGTCGCACCGTGTGAGGCCGGAGCCGCGGCGGCAGAGCCGGCTCCTGGACCGAGGTCGGTATCCGACCCCGCGTCAGAGTCCGACACTGCTCATCCGTTCCCATACCCGCACGTAGCCGTTGTGTACGCGTACCGCGGCCCGCCGGGCGGCCGGTGACAGATCGCTGGCTACCACCGCCCGCCACCGGATGGCGCGGGCCAGGGCGTCGTCGGCGTCCTCGGGTTCGAACCGGGGATAGCCGGCCGCCAGATGCGATACCGCTGGATCGACCAGCCCGCCGCACAGGCCCAGCCACCTCGCTTCGTCGGTATCCAGGTATTCGGTGATCAGCGCACGCGCCCGGCTCGTGCCCTGCGGGACAGCCCGCGCCGCCAAGCGGGTCAGTTCGTCGACCAGCCCGCCGGCCCGCCGGGATATCGCCTGTTGATAACGCAGCCCGAGCAGCCGGGCCACAGGTTCGATCCCGCTCACAGTGTTCAGGATCTGCAGCACCGTCTGCGGTGTCAGGTCGGGTTCGCGTTCGAGCGCCGCCAGCACACAGGCGACCCCGTACAGATCCCAGCGTTCGAGCAGATCCGCCCGCTCCTCGGTATCGGGCCCCGCGGACGGAGAGGCGAAAGCCTCGGCCGATACCGCCGACAGGGAACGGTTACCGGCATGCCGGCGCAGCAGCGCCAGATCGGCCTCGCGCAGCGCACCGGCGACCGTTCGCGCGGCGAGGCTTCCGACGATCGGGAAGGCCGGTAGCCCGAACGCCCGGGAGAACTGTTCCGCGGCCGCTACGGCGTCGGCCCAGCCGGTGCCGATCGCATCGGATTTGTTCACCACCACCAGCGTGCGCTCCGGCGGTAGCGATCCCAGGATCCGCCGGTCCCCCGGGGACGGGGTACTGGCCAGGACATAGACGATGATGTCGGCATCGAGCACGGGGTCCGGGAAACCTGGTTCGTCGACCGGCGCGGTCTCGGCTCCGTGCTGCAGACCCAGCGCCTCGGCCACCGTGGTGCGCCCCGACCGGGCGCGACCCGCCACCTGCGCCCGCGGTAGCGACCGCCACCGCTGGACCGCCGCCTCGATCCCGTTCGCGACACCGGTATCCACCCCGTCGCCCATCCGCAACGTCGAAATCATCCGCTCGAGCGGATCCGCTGCCCCCGCCTCCCGCATGTACCTGTCCGATCTTTCGACTGTCACCGTTCGCACCCCCTGTTCCGGTGCGCATTCTGTCAGAAGAGCGCCCACAGCGCGCCGAGGCCCGGTCCGCAATCGCTCCATGCGAGCCAACCCACTGACTCGTTCGGCACCAGACTCCTGTCTCGACCACATCGGTCGACTTCATACCGCCCTGGCACGCTTCATCAGCCGTGGCCGACATCCAAGGGTAGGCGTAATGAATATCGCGTTCAGCTGTGAGGTCAGTGGCGCTCGGGTAGGTCGTCGCCGGAGCGGCTTTATCACTGAACGTGGCGGCCTGCAAACTTTGCTGGCGGCCCAGAGGCAGCGTCTCGGAACCGATCAACTGGCAAATCCCGGTCTTCGCGGTTCTGGAGTCACCCTCGGATCACGAATTTGGTTCCGAGGCTTATTTCGGCAAGCCCGCCCCTTCCACCCGACCGCCTGATGTCATCTGCATCCAACCCATTACCCACTGACCGCCACGCCCCATTTCTACCGTGACAGCGATCGTTCCGCCGATGTACGTGAATGAACGTTGATCAGAAACACTTGCCGATCCCCAACATCACAGCCTAGACTGACCTAGTCGAAGCAATCGACAAAGATCGATCGGGGAGTTCAATGGGAGGGTTCAAGATGATTGCACGTTTTGCCGTTGGTTTTGGCGTGGCAGCGGCGACCATCGCGGGCAGCTTTGGCGTGGGAGCTGCTTCGGCGACGATAGAAGATCCATCCGGAAATACCCACGCAACCTGCTTGAGCATGAGGGACTGGTACATTAAGTCTGGTGTTCAGGTGGGACCGTGTTACTACGACGCCCAGAAAGACAGCTTCGTATTCGACGAACTGTAACAATGTCGGATCACCCGTAAATATGCTCTCGAAAATGGCGTCGAACGCTGCTTGGAACGCCGCAGTCATGCGGTACATACAGCGTCCGACGCCTTTTTGTGGCGGACAATTAGCAGGCGACCGAAGAGATTTCGATACGTCCTGTATTGTTTCGCACTTGACGAGCACGCGCTCAGGCTAGTCGGCGGTATCGAGCTGTCCGAGCCGAATGAACGGCCACGTGATTACGAAAATGGACGCCGAAATATCTTAGCGTATCAGTCGGGTTCCCGCGGCGCCAACAGCGAACGCGCTTTCTTCCGCCCGGGTATCATAATTCTTCTGGCACTGTGATGCCTTGCCAGAGATTTGCCACCGATGACTTCTGCGTATCCGGCGACGCCTCTCACTGCTCCTACGGTGTAGCCGGCGTCCGACCACACCGGCGACCATGCAGGATTCCTTAGCATTCACACCCAACGGTATCCGATGCGACCCCAGCGGGATGTGGGTTGTAACTATGGTGGCTGATTCGCTCAGCTTCGGACGTTGGGGGAGCGTCAACTCCCCAACATTCGACTCCGGAGAATTCTCCGGTCGATTTGCGGCTCCAGGGATTCAAAGCAGTTAAACTTTGCCCGTACCAGATTGGCAAGTAGGATTGCTGACCGCGTTTTTGTCCGGCGAACATCAATACTAGTCTTCCGCCCGACGACTGGATTGTCTCGCTACGGGCTGGACTGGTCGGACTTCGCTTGCCTTGGCGTACTTTCCGTGTCGGCCTTCGCCGATGGTCCAAGTCACCGGCATCCCCGGCGTGATCTGCTGTTCGTCGCCTTGGTACTGCCAGAGGGAGAACCACACATCACCGGCGTGGCTGGCGATGAGCCCGTCGTAGCTGTGGGGCAGCCACCAGCGGATGACGCCGTCGAGGCTTGGATCTGGATCTTTAGCTGCTTCGACCTGGCCATAAGGTATTGAGCCCCCGGGGCCATGCCACCCGTTTTCGGCCGGAAGCAACGGCTGGTCCCCGCCCTCGGGGTCGGCAGGCCATATCTTTCCGCTGCGTGACAGCACGTCGTCGTGGATTTCCCGGGCCAGTCCGTAGGCCACACCGCTAGGGGTGCTCTCGCCTGGGGTGCATCCAAGGAGGACATTCAGGGCCGGGACGGTGAATCGATCCACCACACCGGCGGGGAAGACTGCCTCAGGAGACGCTCGGGAATCGTTTCGTCGATGTGTACTTCGAAGCCGAGAGCCGACTCGATGTCGGCCGCCAGCAGGTCGGCGCCTTGACGCGCTGTCTCCTGGTCGATGGAGCTATCCTGCCGAATAGGGGACGGTGCATCGGTTGATGGGGGTCACGTACAAGACCTTTCCGGCGGCGTGGGAGGCGATGACCTGGATTTCGTCTCCTGACTCGTAGACGTAGCGGCCATCGTGATATCGGGGGATCGTCATGTGCAGATTGTCGTCCTTATAGATTTCCCGCGTGAGCAGGCTTTGACCGTTGATCAGTATCTGGTAGTCGTAACGGCCGGGCACATGGGAGATGTCGTTGATGAACATGGCCCACGCGATATTGCCGATGGAGTCCGCCCCCGCCGGTTGGGGGTCGACTTCGACTCTGCCCCAGTTGGTCGTGACTCTGTAGTTCGTGCACGGCTGGTAATCGGCGTGTGCGGGGCCCGCGGCCTGCACGCTCGTGATCAGCAGCATCGCCGACGCCACGATAAACAGCAGGATGCGACTGAACCGACTGGCCGGCCCCGGAGGCCGTTGAGTGTGGCCGAGAAGGGCCACCTGCGCGGCCGGTGAGGCAGACTCGGGTTCCGTCGGTACGATCGCTCTTGCAGCGATGAGCGGGCGGAAAAGGTTCAAGACGTGTTCCCTATCTGTGTGTTCTGAACTGTGAACAGCTGCAGCGCAGCTCCGGTGTGGGGAAGTGGCAGCTCCCCGACACCGGGTTTGTTCACGCGGGTGTCCGGTCGTGGCGTGGTGGGCGTAGTGATTCCGCGCCGTTGTTTGTCGTCTCGGTTTCAGAGAGTGAGCGTGCTTTCCGGCTCCGGTGTGCTCGCGGTCGCGACTGCGGGCCCTGTTCGGTGGCCGGCGGTGCCGGGGGGAGTAGGGGCCAGGCCGCGCAAGCTGGAGACAGAGGTGGCGAGGACGGGATTGGTCCCGAGGGCAGGTGCGAGTGGCGGCGTCGGTGCCGCCGGCTGCGGGTCTTGCCCTTCGTCGTTGCCGGTGGTGTCCTCGACGCCTTGGAGTTGGGTCTCCACCGGGGTTTCCTCGTCGAGTGTTGCGGCGATCTCCTCGTCGCCGGCGTCTTCGCCCACATCGACCATGAGCTCTTCTTCTTGGCCGCCGTCGTCGACGAGAGCGCTGTCATCAGGGGCTTCGGGCAGGGGAAGGTCGGGCTCGGCTGGGCCGGTGGGAGTTGACGGTTGGTTGTCGGTGGCGTCGATGATGGCCGCGGTGGCATCGCCGGTGGCTGTGATGATCTCGTCGAGATTGCCGGCCAGGGAACCGACAGCGGTGATCATGTCGGGGATCGTGCCGGTGATCGTGCCGACCGCGGTCACCATGGCGGTGATATCGGCAGGTGTCCACTCACCCGATGTGCCGGTTTCGGCCGGTGGCGTGGCCGGCGAGTCGCCTAAGCCCAGTGCGGCATCGTCTCCGGTCGCCGAGTCGTCCATGCCGAGTCCGGCGTCGTCTCCCGCAGTCGCAGAATCGCCGGTGTTCGACGGGGCACCGGCGCCGACCGGGACGCCGGTAGTCGTTTCGGTGTCGAGGCCGGCGGTTTCGCTGATCTCCGCGGCCGCCGGTGTGGTGGTCAGCGCCAGACTGGACGGGGTGCTCGGGCTTGCCGGGTTCTGGGGGAGTTCGGGTGTGGTTTGGGCAGGGTTTTGCCGCGCCGGGGCGCTTTCGCTGTCCGGTTCGGGGGATGCTCGAGGGATTCCGACGGCAGCGAGATAGACCGGCTCGCCCGAGGTGGCGGTGAGTTCGGTGTCGGCGGCCGGGGTGCCGCCGGGTGAGCGAAACGCTGTGGGGTCGATGCCCTCGATCGCGGTGACCAATTGTGTGTAGGCGCCGGTCACGGTGGTGTGAGTCTCGGAGCATACCGTCGTGAAACGGGCGACCTTGGTATCGAACTCGGTGACGAAGACCTTGTCGAGCCAGGCGCGGCATGCTGCGGCCGGCTCGGAGCCCTCGACGTAGTGCTCGGCGAGTTCGGTGCGTAGTCGGTCCTGTACCGATTGGCTCGTATCGCCGCGTCCCTGGGCGAGGTCGATGAGCCAATCGATCTGCTGTGGGGTCTTGCCCGCCGCGGTGGCGGGGTCGAACTCGTTTTTGATCGTGTCGGCTTTGGCGCGGACAGCGTCGTCGATCCGGGTGACGGCCGTGGTGGCGGCGGCGTGCACGGCGCGCAGGGCATCGATGTTCGAGGCGACCGTGGTGCCGGTGTCGGTGAGGTATTGCTGGGCGTTGTCGGCGGCGGGCGACCCGTTCCAGTACGCGGCTACCTCGCCGAACCGGGTGGTTTGGGTGGTGGCCTGGTCATCGAGGCGGCCGTCGAGTTCCTCGCCCAGCACGGTAGCCAGGTTCCGCAACGATTCCAGGTCTGTGCCGCGCTGCTGGTCGTATTGGGCGGCCAGCGCGAAGTAGTCCCCGCCCGTAGGAGTGTGGCCTGTCCATTCCAGGTAGCGCGGCCCGAAGACCTCGAAATAGCGCAGTCCCGCAGCGCCTGCATCCAGGATGGCGTCGATGCTGTCGGTGTCGGTAGGTTTCATTCGAACGCTCCCGCCACCGCGCCGAGTTTGACCGCGGTCGACTGATCGACACCGGCGCAGCTGCTTGCGCTGGCCTGCAACGCCGAACCACAGTCCTGTACGCAATTGGCCCAGGAGAAAAGAGAACGTCGCAGGTCTTCCAACCCTTGTGACAGGCGGTCACCGGCCGACTGGTAGCCGCGGCCGGCATCGGCGGTATCGAACCCGCGCAGCGCATCGGCGACACGCACCGCGGCATCGTTGACGGTGCTTGCCGACCCCTGCAAATCACCGGCGATGCCCTGCACTGCCGCCACATCCATCAACATCACTGTGTCCTCCCTCGCCAGACACCACCTGTAGGCCGGGCTTTCACTGGCCCCGACGATCTCGGTACCCCGAGCCCCCACAGATGCGAATCCTGTTTTGTTACTGGCTTTGACGGCCGCTTCCGGCAATCGGTTCCCCCCGTCCGCGAAAAACTTTTCGGCGAGAGCACAGTCACACCGGATTTCACCCTCCCCGCGCCGAACCCTATGGGCTATAGGGCACGTCGCCCGGTTGTAGCCAGCACGTGGAAAACCTTCGAGACCAGGGCTGTGTCAGTGCGGCAGCGGAAACAGAGCCCTCATCCACCTCATGGTTCCGAGGGCGATTCAAGAAATTTTCGAAGTCGAGGGAACCGATCGCGGGGAGGCCCCGTCCAACCTTGTACGAACGCGTTTGGCCGGAGTGAACAAGAGCCGGGCCGGACCGGCGAATGGGCAGTATGTGGATTGCCGTGGAGTGAGAGGACCGAGATGGTGATGGAGTTGGCGACGGTGCAGAGCACCGCCGGGCGGTCCGCGAGCACCAGCAGAACCTGGTCAACGAGATAGCGCCGCAAGCCAGTGCGAGTACCTGCGCCGGTGTCGGTCGGTCGACCGTGGTCGATCCTGATGCGGTGGCAGGGCGTTCGAATGAGACCCGCCAGCGGTCTCGGGCTTGCCAAAACAGTGGGGGCACGCACCCCCGAATTGAGCATTGCAGGGCACGCGTACGCAGAAATGGCGTGACCTGCACTCCAGATTCCACTATGCCGATGACGATCGGCACAGGAGACGCTCGGAAACAGCATTTTCCGTAGGCGCCGGAATTCTGACATATGGCTTCGGGCATACCCATGCCCGAAAACCGAGGTGTTGAGGAGCTGCCACTCCTCAACATCCGGAGCTGCGCTGCAGCTGTTCACAGTTCAGAACACACAGATAGGGAACACGTCATGAACCTTTTCCGCACGATCATCGCTGCGAGCTCGATCGTACTCGCGCCGGTAGCCATCACGATGGCCGTCCCGGGCGCTGCCCAGGCCACTCCGCTCGGTTGTACAGCCGGTTTCCTGGGACTCGGCGCCGCAGCCGCCGGCTCCGCCGGCGGCGTAACAACTGTCCCCTCATTACTGGCAGCCGGAGGCGCGACCGCCGTGATCTTCGACCAGTGCCCGATGATGCCGAAAGAAGGCCAAGTAATGGACATTCCGGCCGGCGCGACCTGCGTTGCGCTCGACAACCCCAAAAACCGGGTGCCCTGCCCCAGCAAGGCACGCGTTTACCCTGGCCAGATGGTGGCCTGACTTTGTAGGTAAGTTGAGTCAGGCACGACAGTGCGTCAAGAATCGCCTACAGCACAGGAGCGCGATGGCTGAACGATGGACCTTCTGGCTCAACCTGGTCGCATGCACCGCGCTGTCGGTCTCGGCCATTGAGATCGTTCGGACCTCGGGTTCGAGAATCGTGCTGGCTCTCGTCCTCGTGTCGATAGCTGTTCTCGTAGTGACGCTGTTCCGCCGGCGCGCTGACTCGGGCATCCGCATTCGGAGCAATCACCAGCAACCGTGAGGATTGGGCGAACAAGCCCTTCTACATCGGCCCCGACCTCTTTCAGGTCGGGGCCGAGACACGGAAGCCGAATACGATCTATCAAAAGCTACGGCGACCTGCCTAGCTCGACGGTGCCCGGTCGGCCCTGCGGTGCTCGTCCTACCTGATTCGACCAGCCCGCACGGACAGCGGTGGCATCACGCTCCGCGTGTCCGGCACCGCGATCACTCGCCCATCGTCCCCTGATCAGTCTGCCGCCACTCGCTCGTCCCATCCGGATTACGGTGGTACTCCCAAGCCGAGTAGTCGCCGTCGTTCTCCACCACGCTCACCTGGTCGGCGTAGCCGTCGAGGTCGGTATCGGTCCAGACGCTCATCGAATCGGGGCCGGTGGCGACGAAGGTGTCGAGTACGCCGTCAACGATGAGGTCCTGGGTGGGCGTTTCCATTTCCACCGGACCCAGGCCGTCCATAGACGAGGTCGCTCCGAGACTCGGCGTGCCGGAGAACTCTTCTGATGCAGACATGGATTCTCTTGAGCTCCACTGGTCGACGCGGGGATGTCCCGGTCCATCCTTCCATCCCCGGCGGTACGGTGCAGCCCCGGTACCGGCAGGAATGGAGGCTGCTGGTGGCTCTGGACACAAGACGTTCACGAGGTGCGCACCGGTATCACCGCTTCGGCGGGAAGATTCCGAGAGAGCTGGTAGGCAGTGCGTGTGCCCCGCTCGGCGACATGTAAGCGGTGCTTATGTCTTGACTCCCGGCCGGTGCATCCTTGTCCGGTCTTGCGTCTCCCAGCGTTCGTTGCCCACCATGCCGCCCCTGCCGGAAGCCCGCGCCCCCTCGTCGCGACTCCGTTGCCTGGCTTCGGTCACAGCCATGGCCTTTTCGGCCAATAAACCCTCGCTACCAGCGAATTCAACTATCAGCCAATATAATTCAGGCGCGGAACAGTGTTCTGACGCTGTAGGCTCCCCGCCATGTTGAAGTATCTGATCACTGGGGTGATGATCGCTACTTCTCCTTCGGCGCGGCCGGTACGGCGGCGGCTGATTACACCGTTGGCCATTACTCCACCCACGGAGCCTGTGTCGCGAACGGGGTGGGTAAATTCGGCAATCACGGGCTGGGTAAGACCTGGTTCTGCCGTCAGTCCGGTGGGGGTTACGACCTGATTCATCGCTGAGCTGCTACAGGAGTCGGGATGGTCTCGCATCCGCGATGAGATCCCAGGGCATCGCGCCGAGCCCGTGGCCACCCTTGGCGCGACGATGATCTCTCAGCGCCGTGTCGTCGCGAACCCTGCGGAGAATCTGCTCCTCGGCCGCTCGATCGACAGCGACCCCGTCGGCTACCGGCGGGGTCGCTGTCTGCTTGATACCGGCACGACGCGTCATCGGACATCTCGGATAGACGTGCTTGCAGCACTAGCGCCGGACGATAATGGCCCCGGGACGAGATCCCGAAGCCGAGTTGCCGAGGCTCTGCGCATGCTGCTCCTATATGGGGAACCGATGAGACGCTCGCTGCGTCGAAGTAGCTGTGAGGATCAGTAGCTGTATGACTCGACTCGAGCCGGGTGACCGGTGATGGCGCCCGAACCGATTACCGCCAACTCCGCAGTCATGGCGGACGCCGCGATGTTCCTTCGGCAGATCGCGACCACGGTCGGTGACGGATTCCGTCGCATTGACGCCGAGATCGACGGCATGACCTATTGGGGCGGCCCCGCCGCGCAGGCGTTCACCGCAGGATGGCAGGAGGCAAGCGAGGGCGCAGTGACACTGCTGTCTTCCCTGGAAGCGATGGCCGACCTGCTGGGAGTGCAGGGCGAAGAATTCGCCTCAGTAGACGAGACCTTGGCGGCCGACTTGGCCGATACCGGTCCGCGTCCGAGCTCGCTCAATATCTGACCACCAGGGGTTTTCCTGCGATGTCTCGACATAACGTAGACACCGACGCGCTTGACGCGCTCAACGCCCAACTGCGCGGGCTACTCGGTTTCACCGACGACCAACTGATACTGCTGCAGCAACGGATGAACCAGCTTCACAACGGCGATGGCGCGGCCGAGCCGTGGACCGGCGAAGCCGCCGCCGCTGCCCGCGCCGCCATGGACACCTGGAATGCCGGCGCCCAGAAGATGCGTGACGGGCTGGCGGAAATGGAAGCCGCCAGCAAGAACGCCCACAACTCCTACACCAGCACTTTCGCAACGATCCTGGCCCGTCTCGACCGTGGCCCCGCCCCCGAAGGTGGCGCGCAGTGACCGTGGTCGATATTGACACCGAGGTCTACACCCAGGCTGCGGACGCGCTACTCAAGGCCGCCGACGAGTTCATCGGCTCAGTGGATAAGCACTGGTCGAAGCTGGCCGACACCGGCGAGAACATGACCGGCTCCTACGAAGAAGCCAAAACCTGGGCCACCAACTACGACACCACGGCCAACGACCTGCTGGTGCAGGTGAAGATGATGGCCAACAACGTCAACGGCTACGGCAATGTCGTACGGGAACTGGCCTACCTGCATGCCCTCGGCGACCACAACGCCAACATGAAACCCGGCCCACCGCCGACCGCACCGCAAGAGTGGCCGCTGAACCCGCGGGTGTCGTGCCGGCCACCGCTCCCCTCGGCCGGCGGGCCCGGCGAAGGCCTGGTCGAAGACGGGATCGGGCTCCTCGAGGAAATTGGTATCACCGTCCCCGACGGCGATACCGACAAACTGTGGACGGTCGCGGCGATCTGGCGCGATATCGCCGCCGAGCCCGCGGTCGCGGGATTCGCCGACGAGATCAACCGCATCGCCGGTATGTTCGCGCCGATCACTGCGCCCGAGCTCGACCATATCGACGAAGACCTCACCGCCATCGCCGCCGCGGCCGCCATGACCGTGGCCGGGTTCGAGGTGGTGGCCACCACCACCACCTCACACCATGACGAACTGGTGGCAATGCGCAAGGAAATCGAAGGGTTCCTGCGCCAGTTCGTCATCGATTCCGCGGTAGAGGCCGCCGTGGCCGGCGGGATCACCATCGCCGCCAGCTTGGTCACCTTCGGCGGCGCGGCCCCGATCGGTGCCGCAATCGGCGGTACCCGATTGACGGCCCTGTGCGTGAAGTACGGGCGCAAGATCAGGCCCTTCATCGATCTGTTCAAGTCCCGTGGCCTCGGGCGCGGGTTCAAAGACGTTCCGAACTTCTCCAACCACAAGGCGGAGATGGACCGGATTTGGCAGATGATCAACAAGGGCAAACCCGGCAACCCCCGACCCGGTAAAAGTACTGACTGGTCGTTCGGTCCTGAGGATGAGAAGGCCATCCACACCGCGGCCGTGCGGAACCCCGATACTGGTATGACCCTCAACGAAAAACTGAACCAGGGCCTGCCCTTGTCACCGGAAGAACAGCGCCAGGCCGCCGCGCTGAACCAGGCCCTGGCCAAGTTGCCCCCCTACGAGGGTCCGCTGGTACGTCATCAAAATCTGAGCCCGGAACAGTTGGCCCGCTACGAGCCGGGAAGCCCGGTCACCGAAAACGGGTTCACCTACAGCACCATGCGATCCAACGGCATCGACCCGCAACTCGTTGATGGCGCGAACGTTGAGTTTCAGATCGTGTCCAAGACCGGCGTGCAGCTCGGCGAGCACGCCCCACGCCCCGACGACGTGATGTTTCCCTCCGGGACGGGATTCATGGTGCACAACAGAATCCCACTCCCGAACGGCCGCGTCATCATTCAGATGACCGAAATCTAGGAGAGACCCCCCCGTGTTCGAACGATTCACCGGCCGCAAGAAGAAACCGCCACTACTGACCGGCGAAGACTACTTCAACAGCGAGGAATACACCCGCAACCAGGCAATATTCGACCAGTTCAACGCCGAGATCCGCGAAGCGCGCGCCGCCGCCGCGGCCAACCCCGGCCCGGGGCTCGACCCCGAAGAGTTGGCCGAACTGCAAGACCGCGCCAACGATATGCTCACCCCGGAACAACGGAAATGGACCTGGGACGCCGATCACTGGTACGACGGCGACGGCAACATCCTGCTTTCTCGCCGCGCGGACGGCTGGTACGACCCTTCAGGGGTCCGGGTTTACGACCTGAACTACAGCCGAGTCGCTCAGTAGAACCATGGCCCTTCGCGCGGAGGGATCCATCCGATAACGTCGGCTACTTCGCCAAGACAGCGAAAGCGCTCTCCGAACTCCTGCAGTTCTCCGATCGGCGCATGGACTGAGCGACTGCGCTCACTGCTCTTCTCGCCGCTCGCGCGGGAAGTGTCCAAGTGGGCCTCGGGACTAACCGGCGCGTCGGCTGCTGGTGGTGATCTGTTCTAGGGTTATCCAAATGGTTAGGGGCGGCATCCGTACGGATGCCGCCCCTAACCATTACCTATTTCGTGTCAGGCCTGCAGCGTGGTTCCTGCACGACTTGCCCACGGGACCTCGACGTTGTCGTTGTCGTTGTAGGTTGAGCCGATCCAGTCGGTGATGTTGTCTTCTGCTTCCCGTAAGAGTGATTCCGGGATATCGACCGGTGAGGTCATCTCCAACAGGTAGTAGGCGCGGTCACCTGAGTCCTGGCCGGGGTGTTCCCGGGCCCAGTTCAGATGCATCTCGTAATCGGTCTCGGCCTCTTGCTTCAGCCCGACTTGGGTTTGACCGAACTCCGTGTACTTCGTCAGCTCCGCCGTGGCGGCTGCTCGAACGGAGTCTGCCTGCACCGCTGTGCAGTACAGCTGGACAACCAGGTAGCTACTCACGCTACTGGGTCACTTCCTCTCACTAGATCACATGGCAGTGCCGTTTGTGGCGGCCCGGAGGCATCTTGCTGTCGACGTCCTTCTCGGCCGCTTTCTGGGCGTCGGCGCGGTTGTATGCGCGGCCTTCTCCTTCAACCTTCTTCTCGGAATGTCCGTTGGCGGGGGTGCCGTTGACGACCTGGTCGCAGCGGACTTTGACCGTGATCTTCTTCGGCTTGTTCTCCAGAGCTGGCGCGCTCACCTGCACGGCAGCATATCCGGCAGAGGCTGTTCCCATCGGCCCTGCGGGGTCTGCTGCGCCAGCAGGCGCAGCACCTACCAGGCCCATTAACAGTGGGAAGGCCACACCAAAGGTGCCAACTGCACCAATCCAGATCTTTTTCATAACAACCCCTTTCGGTCTCGTCGCACGTCCCGCTGACGTGAGACCCCTGCGAACACAGACGTCACCGAAGACAAGCCCCCCGCGGAAGACCTGCATGCTGTCCGTCAGAAGATTGGACGGAGGCAGCAGCGGAACGGTTCCCCCTGTCGCGCCGCCTCGCTGGTGATCTGGAACACAGTCCAGCGTGGTTCATCGCTGTGGCGCCGGCTCCAGCGCTGTCCGAGTAGCGGTGAGTTCGGGAAGGTACTTGTACAGCGTCGTCCGCGAGACCCCCAGCAGCCGCGCGATCGAGGACACCGACTCATCCGGCCGAGTCAGCAGCACCCGGGCCTGCTGGACCTGCTCCTCGCTCATCGCCGGTGGCCGACCGAGGCGCTGCCCGCGGGCCCGGGCGGCGGCCAGGCCTTCGTGGGTGCCGTCGACGATGAGCTCGCGGATGAACTCGGCCAGCGCGGCGAACACATGGAATACCAGGCGGCCGCCGGGGGTGGTGGTGTCGAGTGCTTCGTGTAGCGACCGGAATCCGATCCCGCGGCGCCGGAGATCGGCCACGATCGAGATCAGATCTTGCAGGGAGCGGCCGAGCCGGTCCAGCGACGCGACGATGAGGGTGTCGCCGCCGCGCATGTAGTCCAGGCACGCCGACAGCTGTTCGCGCTCGGTGCCCTTCCCGGACTTCTTGTCGGCGAAGATCTTCTTGCAGCCGGCGGCCTTCAGTGCCCGGGTCTGGCGGTCCAGGTTCTGGTCTCGGGTCGAGACGCGGGCGTACCCGATCAGCGCTCCGCACCCGCCGATCGGCTCCAGGGCATCACCATCGAGCGAGAGTGGTTCGAGCGCATCGGTGTCGGTCACCCGGCAATCGTACATAAAAGGGTGCTCTGCCGTTGTTGCACAGTCTTACTTTACGACGTGTTTTTTGAACAGTCGCCGTTTTCGGTCGACCTGGGCGTTCGTTCGCCGGAGTCCGTTTCGGGTCGAGTGTTCATGAAACGATCTTGGGCTCAATCGATGAACAATTGGACCCGGCGGCGTCAGCCCCCGACCGGGCTGTTGTCTCGGGACTCCACGCCGCGATCTCAGAAGAATGTTGGATTCAGCCGCTCGGGGTCATCGACGCCGAAGGCGGTAGACGATCAGGAAGGCAGTGTCCCGCTCTTCGCCAAAGGCTCGGTTGTCACCAGTTTCGGGCGTGGCGGGCCGAGGCGACGCGAACATCGGACCGAGCCGGTAGTAGCGGCGCCTGGTCGCCCGGTAGCCAACGCTGTGCTGCACGTCGGGAAAGTCCTCCCGCAATGCCTCTCTTCTGTGAGACGGGCCACCTACCACCCGGGGCTACTTGTCCATGCAGACGTCGCAACCGCACTCTGCCCAGCGGCTTCGCGGTTGATCCCCAGCTAGGCATCGGCACCATGAGCATCGGCGGTAGTTTCGACCCATGCATGAAAGCCCGACTCGACTGCCGAGAGCAGTACCGAAACAACCGCGCAAACCAAGCCAGCGGCCGGATACCAACATAGATAGCTGGACCTGACGAGATAAGCGTGGATTACCCGCGAGTAGCGCTGCACCCGGTCCAGTTCGGACGACCCCAGACCATGTTGGACAATGGAGGCGTGAGCGACGCCGTCCACCCTGCTGAATCGACTTCGTCCGTATCGTCCAGCACAACGGACGGACACGAGCCGGGAACCCGCACATGGTCCCGGCTCTACCCGCGGGTCACCAGTTTTCGGTCCCGGCGCGGTGCACTCACCCCCAACCAGCAGAAATCCTGGGATCGCACCTGGCCGCTGATCGGGCGCGAGGTGGCCGACGAACCGCTCGATGCCGACACCTGGTTCGGGCGGGCGGCGCCGCTGGTCATCGAGATCGGCTGCGGAACCGGTACCGCGACCGCCGAGATGGCACAGGCCGAACCGCATCTGAACCTGATCGGTATCGAGGTCTACCAGCCGGGCCTGGCGCAGCTCGTCCAGCGGATCGAACGCGACGAGATCGGTAATATCCGGCTGCTGCGCGGCGATGCGGTAGATGTGCTGGAGAACATGATTGCTCCCCGATCGCTGACCGGGGTGCGGGTGTTCTTCCCGGACCCGTGGCCGAAGGTACGCCATCACAAACGCCGGCTGTTGCAGCCGGCAACCGTGGCCCTCATCGCCGACCGGCTGCGTCCGGGCGGTGTACTGCATGTGGCGACCGACCACACCGATTACGCCGAGCACATCGCGGCGGTCGGCGCGGCAGAACCCCTGCTCGTCGGCTTGAACGAGACCACCGGCGGAGTGAGCGCCCAGCATCGTGAATCGGCGCCTATCGGGTTCGAACGCCCTGTCACCAAATTCGAGAGCAAGGCACATCGGGCCGGAAGTGCGATCAACGAGTTCATATGGGGCAAGATCGAATGATGAGCGTCAGTGAGATGGCCCCGTCCGGCGGCGAGGTTGCCGAAAGTCTGCACGAACCCGGTGCCGAGGGCACCGGGCCCGATCCGGACAGACTCCGGCGCGTGCTGCTGGTCTGGGACGCACCCAACCTGGACATGGGTCTGGGCGCGATTCTCGGTGGCCGTCCCACTGCCGCCTACCGGCCCCGGTTCGACGCGCTGGGCCGCTGGCTGCTCGCCCGCACCGCCGAGTTGTCCGCCGGCGAGAAACAACGGGTGGAGCCCGAAGCAACGGTATTCACCAATATCGCTCCCGGCACCGCCGATGTGGTGCGGCCGTGGGTGGAAGCGCTACGTAACGTCGGTTACGCCGTCTTCGCCAAACCCAAGATCGACGAAGATTCCGATGTCGACTCCGATATGCTCGGCCATATCGCGCAACGCACCCGCGGCGCGGGCCTGGCCGGAATCATCGTGGCCTCGGCAGACGGCCAGGCATTCCGCGAACCACTCGAACAACTCGCCGCCGACGGAATCCCGGTTCAGGTACTCGGCTTCCGCGAGCATGCGAGTTGGGCCGTAACATCCGATACTCTCGAATTCGTCGACCTCGAGGACATCCCGGGTGTGTTCCGTGAACCGCTCCCGCGGGTGAGCCTCGACTCGTTGCCCGACGAGGGTGCCTGGCTGCAGCCGTTCCGGCCGCTGTCGGCGCTGCTCACCTCTCGCCCCGCACAAGGAGTCGCTTAAAGTGTTCACCCGCTGGGGCGATCTGGTCTACCGGCTGCGTTTCGCCGTTATCGGAGTCGTTGTCGCAGGGATGCTGGGTCTGGGTGCCTACGGCCTCGGCCTGGCGGATCACCTGACCTCCAGCGGCTTGTTCGATCCCAATTCGGAGTCGGTGAAGGCCGCCGAGATCTCGGATGAGGCATTCGGCCGTAACCACGACGCCGATGTATTAGTGCTCTACACAGCACCCGAGGGTCAGACAGTCGACTCCGATCCTGCGTTCCGCGACAAGATCGTCGATAACTTGAACCGGCTGCCGAAAGAACACCCGGACCAGATCGCCTACGTAAAGGGCGCCTACTGGAAGACCGAGACGGGTGAGGCCGCACCAGCAGTCTTCGGTTCCAAGGACAAGACCAAAACCTTCGCTTCCGTCGCGATCGTCGGCGACAACGACGACGAGATGGTCCGCAACTACCGCGCCGTCCAGGATGCTTTCTTCATCGACGGAGTCGACGTGCAGGTCGCCGGCCTGCAACCGGTGGCGGGCACGCTCAACGACACCATGGCGCACGATACGAAGCGGATGGAGCTTCTCGCCATCCCGGCGGTAGGCATCCTGCTGTTCTTCATCTTCGGCGGTGTGGTTGCCGCCGCGCTCCCGCTGATCATCGGTGGTCTGACCATTATCGCGGCGAACGGCATTCTCACCGGGGTGGCGCAGCTCACCGACGTGAACACTTTCGTCGGTGCCGTGGTCTCGATGATCGGCCTGGGTCTGGCCATCGACTACGGGTTGTTCATCGTCAGCAGATTCCGGGAAGAACTGGCCGAGGGGTACGACACCCCGGCTGCTGTCCGGCGTTCGGTGATGACCGCCGGACGGACCGTCGTGTTCTCCGCGACCATGATCATCGCCAGCCTCGGCGGACTTCTGCTCTTCCCGCAGGGCTTCCTGAAATCGATGGCCTACGGCACCATCGCCACCGTCGCTTTGGCCGCGCTCGGCTCCATCACCCTGCTCCCCGCCATGCTCGGCGTGCTGGGGCGGCGGGTGGACATGCTGAGCTTCAAGAAGATGCGCAAGACCAAATCCGCGGAAGAGGTCGAGTCGAGTCTCTGGGGGCGGGCCACCACCTGGGTTATGCAGCATCCCCTCAAGATCGCCATCCCGATCTGCATCGGGCTGCTGCTGCTGATCATCCCGGTGAAGAACCTGGCCTTCGGCGGTATGAGCGAGAAGTACCTGCCACCGGACAACGACGTGCGGGTCGCGCAGGAGGAGTTCGATCAAACCTTCCCGCTGCGCCAATCCGACCCGATTCAGCTGATCTTCATCAGCGAGAACACCTCCGCCATCGGGAAACTGCTGAGGGAGGCCGATAAAGCGCCCGGCCTGGCCGATGCCGCCGGCTTCGCGGTACCGTCGCAATCCCCGGACCAGCCGAATGTGTTCCGCACGGATGCGACGCTTGTCGACTCCGACAACTATCGGCCGACCGTGGATTACCTGCGGGCGATCGATGTACCGGACGATGTGACGATGCTGGTCGGCGGGCAGCCGACACTCCAGGGCGACAGTATCGACGCCCTGGTGGACCGAATACCCCTGATGATCGCCGTGGTGCTGCTGGTCACGACGGTGCTGATGTTCTTGACCTTCGGCTCGCTGGTGCTGCCCATCAAGGCCGCATTGATGAGCGTGCTCGGTCTCGGCTCCACCCTGGGCATCCTGACCTGGATATTCATCGACGGACACGGTGCGGATCTGCTGAACTTCACCCCGCAGCCGATCATGTCCCCGGTGCTGGTGCTGATCATCGCGATCATCTACGGCCTGTCCACCGACTACGAGGTGTTCCTGCTGTCACGGATGGTCGAGGCCCGCGCTCAAGGCGCTTCGACCACCGAAGCCGTCCGGATCGGTACCGCGCACACCGGGCGCATCATCACTGCCGCCGCCCTCATCCTGCTGGTGGTGACCGGCGCCTTCGCGTTCTCCGATCTGGTGATGATGCAGTACATCGCCTACGGAATGATCGCCGCGCTGATCATCGACGCCACCGTCCTGCGCATGCTGCTGGTCCCAGCGACCATGAAACTGCTCGGCGACGACTGCTGGTGGGCACCGGCGTGGATGAAACGGATCCAGCAGAAGATCGGCCTCGGCGAGCCGATCCTGGACGACGAGCGTCCCGGTGCGGGCGATGTGGTGGACCTGGTCAAGACGACGCCTGTCACCGATCCCGTCACCATGCAGATGCCCGCGCTCGCGTCGGAGAAACAGCGTAAGACGCCGGTACGCAAACGCAGCCGCGAGGAGATCGAGGCGGCCGCACCCACCGCGCATATGAGCGCGGTTCCCAAGAATGCGCGCAAGGGCGCCGATAAACAGGCACCGGCCGGTTCCACACCGACAGCGCCGAAACAATCGATGCCCACCCCGCCCGACCCCACTCGGCCACGCGCCGCCCCGCCGGCCGAGGACGAGCCCGGTCGCGGCGGGCCGGAGGACGATCCCTCGGCGACCGGCCGGCACACCCGCCCGGCGGGCGAGGAGAACCGGGCACCCGCCCGCGGGCCCCAGCCGACCCCACCGCACCGGCCCCGGCCGCCAGTGGACGGCTCCGCCGGTCCCGCCGGTGGTTCGCGAGCCGCCGGTCCCGAGCGCGGCGCCACCGACGCCGCGGCGCCCAGGCAGGGT
>NZ_BAFV01000071.1 GCF_000308515.1 Nocardia carnea NBRC 14403
AGTCGCGGGGCGGGCAAAGGGATCGCGCTGGCCCTGGGCGAAACCGGGGCGACGGTGTACGTCACCGGGCGGACACAGAACGAAGGGGACGCCCCGCTTCCGGGCACAGTTTTCGCTACCGCCGAAGAAATCACCCGGCGCGGCGGCCGGGGTGTGCCCGTAGTGCTCGATCATCGAGACGATGCGCAGGTGGAAGCGTTGTTCGCTCGTCTTCGCGAAGAGCAGGGCCGCCTCGACATCCTGGTGAACAACGCCCTCGCGGTGCCCGACGCCCTGACCCGGAAAGGGCCGTTCTGGGAGAAGCCGCTGTCTCTGCTCGACCTGCTGGATGTCGGGATGCGCTCGAGCTATGTCGCCAGTTATTACGCTGCACCGCTACTGGTGGCCAACGGCGCGGGATTGGTCGTGAACACTTCCTCGTTCGGGGGCACGTGCTACATGCATGGACCCGCCTATGGTGCGGGCAAGGCGGCGGTGGACAAGATGGCACACGATATGGCTGTGGATTTCCGTCCGTGGAACGTGGCGGTCGTCTCGATCTGGATGGGTCTGCTCGCGACCGAGCGCACGCTCGCCGCATTCGCTGCGGACCCGGGCGCCTACGACGGGCTCGCCGCGACCGCCGAATCGCCGGAGTTCACCGGCCGCGTGATCAATGCTCTCGCGTGCGACCCGGAGTTGATGAACCGTAACGGCCAGGTACTGATCGGCGCTGAGATCGCGCAGGAACTCGGCGTCGAGGACACGCAGGGACAGCATCCGCCCTCGCACCGGCCGTTCCTCGGGGATCCGCCGGTGTTCTCCGCGGCGGTCATCGACTGACCTCGAGCGTTATCTCGTTGCGTAGGCTGTGATCCACAGTCGCGGCCAGCGCATGGACACGGGGAACCTGCGTTATTCCGACGGCGCCACAAGTCCGGATTCTTTCTGCCGGGCGCCTCGCCGGCGGGCAGGCGGAGGGCCGGGAGCCGAACCCGTCGAACTGCCGGCCACTGCGAGCGCGAACATAGCTGTCACCAGCATCCATCCGATGGCGGCTGTATCGAAAACGCTGAGCAGATAGCCTGCGATCATGGCACCGAAGGCGACCGCGCCGTCGGTCACCATCGACACCATGCCGACCGCGCGCCCCAGGACCTCTTCGGGAATCCGTTCCACCCGGAACAGTGTCAGTGCCACATTCACCACCACGCCGACCGCGCCTATACCGAACCACGCCGCACCGACCACCAGCGGGTGCGAGCTCAGCGCGATGGGGATCATCAATCCTGCCCAGCACCACAGCGACCAGCGATACAGCTGCTGGGCGCCGAATCGGGTTGCCAGTCCGGCCGCTACGGCGGATCCGAGGATGCCGCCTACTCCGGCGGCGCCCAGCACCACGCCGACCACCCAGACCGGCCGCTCCGACCGTTCGATATCGACGATGATCAGCAGGATGACGACCTGAATCACGATATTGGACAATCCGCTGATCACCGTGGAACTGCGGAGAAACGGCTCGCCGAGAACCAGCTGAGCCCCGGTCCGCAGCGTTGCCGGGGCGGATTCCGGCGATTCGGTATCGCGGCGTGGCTGTGCCGGGGCAACTTTGATCGAGGACAGGGTGCACAGGCAGACGAGGTAGGTGATGGCATCGGCAACGAACGGCACCCATCGGGCGAGACCGTATGCGGCCGCGCCGACGGCCCGGCCGATAACCAGGGCAATGGGTTGTTCGGCCTCGAAAAGTGAGAACGCCGCCGGTCGTTGCGAGGTATCGACGATATCGCGGATCAGGGCCAGTTCGCTCATTCCGAAGAATACGAACGCGGTGCCTTCCACGAAGGCAGCAGCTATCAGTAGCAGTCCCGGCTCGGGTGGATCGAGCACTACGACCAGCCAAGCACAGCACGCCGCGGCGAGGCCGGCTGTCTGGCAGACGATCATGATGGTCCGGCGATCCCACCGGTCGGCGGCAACTCCCGCGGGCAGCTGGAATATCAGGGCAGGTAACGAGATCGCGAACCCGACCCAGCCCGCGAGGGCCGCCGACCCGGTGATCGCAAGTGCCAGTAATGGGTAGGCGATGCGGACCCCGTGGAACCCGATCAGCGATATCGCGTTACCGGACCACAGCAGTACGAAATTCCGGTTTCCGAAGACGCCGGAACGGGTCATCGGCCCGTCGCGGCCTGCAGATCGGCCCGGATCCGGGATTCGATATGCCGGATCAACTTTTCGAGGTCGGCGCAGTACACCGATGGGTTCCGGAACCCGCTTCCGGCCCGGTATCGATGAGCGTAATGTCCCGCACCGCAGACACGGTGGATCGGACAGGCGCGGCATTCGGGACCCAATGCGTCGGCGCCGATCTGCCGGGCGATCACCGCCGGTTCGTGTACCGCCCGGTCGAGCGCGTTCCCGCCGGTGCCACCCTCGATCCGGGCGGCGCCGGCGAAGGCGGATTTCAAGGCATCGACCTGTTCCAGGCTGCCGTCGGTTTCGATCACGGCGAGCTGGACCGGCGCGAGTCCCACCGATTCCGAGGAGCCGGTGCCGCCGAACAGCAACTCGATCACTTCGTCGAAAAGCCTGATGCGGGTTTCGGCGGCAGGGGCGCCGTACCAACGATCGAAGATCGCGATGAGCCAGTCGGCGTACGGCGTCCGGGTTCGGTCGGTGGTGCGTGCAGGGGGTGGCGTGGTCCAGTTGCCGTGGGGGAGGAGGAGATCGAGGGCGGGCGGTTCGAAGCCGACAAGCGCCTCATAGGTGTCGAGTGGATCATTGTCGATATCGATCGTGCAGAGCAGGCCCGAGTACAGGTGCCGATATGCGGGCTGGTTCAGGAGCCGGAGTCCGGCGCTGACGTCGGCGTGACTACCGGCACCCCGCCGGTATTTCCGGTGCCGGTCGTGGCCGCGTTCGTCACCGTCGAGGCTTACGCCGATCTGCACATTGTGCCGGGCACAGATATCGAGGAAGTCCGCGTCGAGGAGGACACCGTTCGTCTGCATTCCCAGCCGGACTCGCGTGGCCGGTTCCACGATCTCGCGGGCGCGTCGTGCGAAACGATCCAGCGCCGTATGCCCGACGAGCAGCGGTTCACCGCCGTGGAAGACCAGGCTCACTTCGGGCAGCGTGAATCGTGCGGCGTGGTCGCGGATCATCGTGCAGGCGTGGTCGAAGATCTGATCCGACATGGTTCTGGGCTGGTCTTTCCAGCTCTGATCGGACATCTCGTAGACGTAGCAGTAGTCACAGGCGAGATTGCAGCGGCTGTGGATCTTGACGACGTACTGCGTGAACGGCAGGCTCTGCCGCCGGGCCTCGCGGAGTTCTCGGGCATGCCGTTCGCCGGCCGGCCACTCCTCTGCCGGTGGGCCCTGGGTGAATTCCACGCTCGTGCTCATACCGACTTCCTCGCCGTTTCCAGGCGTCCGTGTCCCGGCGCGGGTGAGCGCCGGGACAGGATGTACAGGGTTCAGGCGCCCGGTTCGATGAACGAACTGAAGTTGCCTTTGCGCTCGATGAACGAGCTGAAGTTGCCCTTGTTCTCGATGAATGAGCTGAAGTTGCCACGTTTGCGGGCATCCGAGGAAACCAGATGTGCCCGCAGGACATCGGGTACGGATGTCGATCCGGTCCACTGGTCGCTGAGCTCGGCGAGGCCCGCTCCGGCGGTGGCGCCGGTCGGGAGGGTGGAGAGGGACATGATGTGCCTTTCTGTGGGATCTGCCGGACGGCCCCGCGCTGATCCGTGCACCGCACAGCCGTCTACCGGCCGGCGCAGAAGCAGGTGGGGGCTGCCCGTGAATCGGTTGAGGCCCATCGGCGGCCCGGGAGAATCCTTTCGGTGTCCGAGCGTCTGCGATGTGGCGCCCATCCCATCGGTAACGTTACGGCGGGAACTCCGGCGGCGGTATCGGTCATTCGCCCGGTTGCCGGATCGGTCGTATCGGACTGTTGACCGGCCCCGCGCTCAGACGTCCGAGGGGTCGTCGAGGTCGAGCGGAAGCCGAGCCAATGCTCGTCGATTGCTTACTCCGAGTTTGGGAAAGGCGCGGTAGAGGTGATGAGAGACGGTTTTTGGGCTGATATGCAGCCGGGCGGCGATCTGCCGGTTGGTTGCTCCGCCGGCTGCGAGTCGTACGACCTGTAGTTCCTGCGCAGTCAGCCGTGCCGATACGGCACCTGCGTGGGCGGGTGTCCCTTCGCCTGCCGCACGGAGTTCCGTACGCGCCCTCTCTGCCCACGGTAGGGCGCCGAGACGTACGAAAGTGCGCATCGCCGTGTGCAGTACGGTGCGTGCCTTCAATGTGAAGCGCTCACGACGCAGCCATTCGCCGTACAGGAGGCCGGTGCGGGCGTGGTCGAACCAGCGATGCGTATCGGCGTGCAGGGCCAGAGCCTGTGCGAAAGCGGCCCCATCCTGCTCGAGCAACCCGCGGCAACGGAGCAGCTGTGCCTCGATCCAGGATGCGGAGTTCGCGGCATGCCAGCGTTCCAGCAGTGACATCGGTTCGCCGGCCTGTTCCGGGTCGCACCGGGCTGCCGCCTCGATATGATCGCTGATCAGGGGAATCCAGCAGCCGATAGCCTGGTCTCGGTGGTCGGACGCTGCTTCGAAGTGGGCCAGCGCCGCCTCGTGACGTCCGTAACCCAGATCGAGAAGGCCCAGTGCCCATCGGGCATTGACCGAGCTGGTCGTGTCGAAGAGCGAAGCCGCACCGGGAAGGTTCTCTTCGGCCAGTCGTCGGCACAGGTCGTGCTCCCCGCGCACGGCAGCGAGAACAGCCAGGCCGGCCCCGGCGCGACCGGCGCGGTCGGGCTGGCCGATCTCATGGGCCGTCCGCAGACTCTCGGAGAATACTGTTTCGGCCTTCCGGAACTGGCCGAGCAGTGTTTCGGCGGCGCCCAGCGCGATACCGGCGAGGGGAAGACGCCCCGCCATTCCGCGCTCGCGGTACATCGTGTGCACTTCTGAGAATCGGGCGTGAGCATCATCGACCTCACCCGCGCTCATCGCCTGCACGGCGAGAACGAACTGGACCGAATGGTCTTCGGGAAATCGAGCCCGGCCGAGGCGGATTCCATCGCGGACGGTACGAACCGCCTGCGCTCGGTCGCCACGACCGTTGTGGAGAGCGAGCTGTCCGTCCAGCACGGCCAGATACCCTTCGCGTCGAGCGCTGGGGGGAAGAGTTTCCACTGCGGCCCGGGTGGTGAGTATCCGGGACGGATCGGGGTCGGGCCACACAGCTCCTGCCGCGTAGATGTGCATACGTGCTGCGGCATCCGGATTTGCGGAACACAGGTGGGCAGCCTCGGTGAATGCGTCGTACGCGCCGCGCGGGTCGCCCCGGGCGGAGAGTATCCGACCGCGTGCCGCGGAAAGGCGCGCCGCATCCGCGAAACCGCCGTCTTCCGAAGCGATTTCCTCTGCCAGTTCGAGGGCCCGATCTGCCTGCCCGGCTTCGATATCGGCTTCCAACGCCACCAGAAGCCGGTGGTGACGATCATCCTGGGCGGGGGAGAGCCGGCCCGCATATTCGGAGGCGATCGCCGCACGCCGGTAGTCGTTGGTCCACCGTGCACTGTCGGCGACCGCGTCCAGAGCGGCTGCCACGGCTTCGTCGGGTGCGGTCGCGGCGGCGGCCAGATGCCAAGCCCGTAACTCGGGATCGTCGATGCTCGCCGCGATGGTGGCGTGTATGAACAGTCGCATGCTGTAGGGAGCCATCCGGTAGGCGGCGGCTCGTTCGAGCGGATGCCGGAAAGTGATCGAATAGCCCGAAATAGTGACAACACCGATTCGTTCCGCGGCATCCAGCGCCGCGGTGGTCGAGCCGAGTGCGGTGAGTACACGTACGGCGACGATGAGACTCCCACTGCAATCGGCGGCTACGACCAGCAGGGCGATCCGGGTCTCTTCGGGCAGGACGCGGATCTCACGTTCGTACTCGCGTTGCAGGTGGTCGGTCAGCGCCAGCGGTCCCAGGGGCGGCAGACCGCTGTTCGCACCGGGCAGTTGGAGCAGGGCCGACGGGTTGCCGGCCGCGGTGTCGAGAACCCGCTCACATGTGTCGGCCGCGAGCCCGGGAACCTGCTCGGTCAGCAGGGCTTTCGAATCGTCTCTGCTCAGTGGCATCAGCTCTGTTTCGGGCAGTCCGCAGGTATTGCCCCGGGCCCGGGAAGTCACGAGGACCGCTGCCCGGTGTGCGGTGAGCCGACGCGTGGCGAAGGCCAATGCGTGCAGCGAAGGCTGATCCCACCAGTGAGCGTCATCGATCAGGAAGAGCACCGGGCGTTCGGCCGAGAGTCTCGACAACAGCGTGAGTAATCCGAGGCCGACCCGGTGGCTGTTGTCGTCCTCCTCGAGCGGGCCGGTTCCCGTCACCGGAGGTGAGGCTTCGCGGGTCGGTTCCGGTACTGCCTTTGCTGCGTCCGGTATCGGTGCGAGCAACTGGTGCAGCCCGCCGTACCGCAAGCCTGCTTCCTGCTCGGTTCCGCAGCAACGCAGAACAATCCAGTCTTCGCCCACAGAGTTCGCTGCATGGTCCAGGAGTGTGGTCTTGCCCTGTCCGGGCCCGCCGGTGATCAGCACCGAATTGCCGCGACCGTCTCGGCTGTCGTCGATGAGTGTTGCGATCTGTTCGATTACATCATCACGCCCGTGCAGCACGCGGCCAACCTGTTCTTTCCGTCACGAGTCGGGAATTGCCGCCGGGAGGGAGCCACGGTCGAGGACGTCTGGTGGAATCGGTTGTCGTGCTGCGTGATAGAGACCACCGGGAATCCGAACGGCTGGGTCCACTTCGAAGCGCGGCGGCCGTCGCAGGGGCCGAATCCGGGATGGCCGAATCCACGCGTCATCACCACCAGTGATACGGAGTCGCCACGAGCTTCCGGCCGGTGCAGCCACCCGTCGGAGGTGAGTCCGCCACTGCGGAATTCCGCATCGACAACGCCTTTCGTTACGTACCGCTGCGTAACGAAAGTACCCTTGTGGGTGTTACGACGTCAATTCAGTGCTTCCGGTGCTTCGAGGGCCCACCGCGTCGAGCGCGGATCGCACTATTCGCTGCACGAACTCGTCGACAGGCTCGAGTTCGGGTACCAGTGCGTGTGAGCATCGGTCCGGTGACGAGGTCGCGCAGCCATTCGGGATTCACCCGGCACTCGGCGGCGTGGGCGCTGACAGGAGTTCCCAGAGGTAGGCCACATGGTCGGCCATATCGATCTCGGGGTCGTAGAGCCACTGTAGTTGCAGGCCGTCCATGAGAGCGACGGTGAGGACGGCGAAGCGCTGTGGGTCGAGGTGGGCAGGGAGCCGGCCGTCGCGCTGCAGGTCGGCGACGGCGTCGGCGGCGAGGCGGCGAATATCCTGATAGCGGTCGCGGAAGTAGGTGTGCGCGCGGTGTTCCGGTCTGGCGGCCTCGCCGGCGAAGCGGGTGTAGAGCTCGACCAGGCCGGGAACCTCGGCATTGTGCCGTAGCACCTGCATCAAACTGCTGGGGATATCGGGAGCGGGATCGGCGGGCGGAACGAATGTGAGCCGGTCCGTGGCGTCACGGCGGGCGAGGATGGCAGTGAAGAGATCTTCTTTGCTGCCGAAGTAGTGCAGGAGCCCGGTCTGGCTGAGACCCACCGCGTCGGCGAGTTCGCGGACGGTGGTACGGCCGTAGCCGACCCGCGCGACGATCGCCGGCGCCGCCTCCAGGATCTCCTCCCGCTTGGCGACCCCTTTCGAATACGAACCACGTCGCGCCACGGCGTGACTGTACCCGGCATCCCGTTGTCAATGAAAACCGAATGGCGTACTGTTTTTGGTATCCGACCGGAGGAGTCTCGATGACGAGCCGTACCGATCTGTCCCAGTTGTCCCTCGCCGAGAAGGCCGCCCTCGGTAGCGGCGCCGACTTCTGGACCACCGAGGCGATCGGCCCCGTTCCCGCGTTGACGCTGACCGACGGCCCACACGGGGTGCGCCGCCAGACCGGCGCGACGGATCACCTCGGCCTGGCGGGCAGTGAGCCGGCCACTTGCTTTCCGCCCGCGGTCGGGCTGGCGAACAGCTGGGATCCGGAGCTGGTACGCCGGGTCGGCGAAGCGCTGGGCCTGGAGGCGCGTGCCCTCGGCGTGGATGTGCTGCTCGGGCCCGGTGTGAACATCAAGCGCGATCCGCGCGGCGGCCGGAACTTCGAGTACTACTCGGAGGATCCGCTGCTCACCGGCCGGCTCGGTGCGGCCTGGGTCGGGGGTGTGCAGAGCGCAGGAGTCGGCGCCTCACTCAAGCATTTCGCGGCCAACAACGCCGAACACGACCGGATGCGCGCCAGCTCCGATATCGACCCGCGCCCGCTGCGCGAGATCTACCTGCGCGCTTTCTCGCATATCGTGCGCACCGCGCGGCCGTGGACGGTCATGTGCTCCTACAACCGCATCAACGGTGTGTCCGCCGCGCAGAACCGCTGGTTGCTCACCGATCTCCTGCGTGGAGAGTGGGGCTTCGACGGTGTCGTAGTGAGCGACTGGGGTGCTGTGGTCGACCGCCCCGCCTCGGTGGCCGCCGGGCTGGACCTCGCGATGCCCGGCGGGCCCGGTGCCGGGGACGATCGGGTGGTCGCCGCGGTCGAGGCGGGCACCTTGGACGAGGCCGCGGTGACCGCCGCCGCCACGAACGTGGCCGGGCTCGCTGAACGAATCCACGCGGCGCGTACTCGGACCGCGGTCGAGCCGGACGCGACGGCCGCGGCATCCCAGCAGGCGGGCCCCGGTGCGCACTCGGAGGGCATCGCCGTTTCCGGTGACCTCGCCGATACCCACCATCGCCTGGCCCGGGAGGTCGCGGCCCGCTGCGTGGTCCTGCTGCAGAACGACCGCGACCTGCTGCCGCTGACCCCGGGACGCAAGATCACGGTGATCGGCCCCTTCGCCACCGAACCCCGCTACCAGGGTGGCGGCAGCTCCCATGTCACCGCGACCCACGTCGAATCCCCGCTCCACGAGATCCGAACCCTCGGCGGCGACACCGTGACCTACCACCCCGGCTTCACGGTCGCGGCCGGCGACGCAGACCCCGCGGCCCTCCGTGAGGAGGCCGTTGCAGCGGCCCGGGACGCCGAGGTGGCGGTCGTGTTCCTCGGCTTGGCTGCCGACCAGGAATCCGAGGGCTTCGACCGCGACCATCTGGAGCTTCCCGCCGAACAGCTGGATCTGCTCGCCGCGGTCGCGCGCGAGCAGCCGGACACAGTGGTGGTGCTCGCGCACGGCGGCGTGCTGCGACTGGAGCCGGTCGCCCGCCTGGCACCTGCGGTGCTGGACGGGGCACTGCTCGGCCAGGCCGGCGGCGGTGCGCTCGCCGATGTGCTGTTCGGTGCGGCGAACCCGTCGGGCCGGCTGGCCGAGACGGTCCCGGTACGCCTGCAGGACACTCCTGCCTACCTGAACTTCCCCGGCGAGAACTCGCATGTGCGCTACGGCGAGGGTCTTTTCGTCGGCTACCGCTGGTACGACGCCCGCGACCTGGACGTCTGCTATCCCTTCGGGCACGGTCTGTCCTACACCACCTTCGACTATTCCGGGCTTTCCGCGGAACCGGCGGGCGACGGATTCACCGTGCAGCTCACCGTGACCAACACCGGCTCCCGGCCGGGCCGCGAGGTCGTACAGATCTACACCGGGGTCCCGGACTCGGCCGTGCAGCGCCCGGTCCGTGCGCTGACCGGTGCCGCTGTCACCGGGGAGCTGGCACCCGGTGCGAGCGAACAGGTCACGATCGAGGTACTGCGGGAGGACCTTGCCTACTGGGAAACCCGCGTCGAACAGTGGGTGCTCGAGCCGGGCACCTACCGTATCTGGGCGGGCGCCTCCAGCCGGGATCTGCGCGCCGACACCGATATCGAACTGGCGGGCGACGCACTGCGGGTACCGATCACCATCGATTCGACGCTCGGCGAGGCGATGGCCGATCCGCGCGCCGCCGCCGCGCTGAGTGCGGTGTTCGGCGAGATGGCCGACACCATGGGCGGCGGTGACGCGCTCGGCGTGGACATGATGCGCATGATCGCCTCCATCCCGCTGAACCGGCTGGCCCTGTTCGGGATGCCATCGGAGCAACTCGATGCCCTACTCGACGCAGCCGGCACCGCCGGCCCGGAGTCCGGCGAACGTGCCGGCTGAGCCGGGCGTGTCCGCACCGAGCGCCCGGTAAGCTCTTGCCGCAACGCCACGGCCGAGGGGATCGTGGACCGCAACAGACTCTTGTCGTCACTGTTCCCACACAAGTGGCGGGAGCAGGTACCGCCGTTGGACCCGAACCGATTCGGCCGAGGTGAGCAATGACAATTTCCGGCACCGAGATACAGCGGCTCGCGCGGCGCACGGCGCAGCAGCTGCCCGGCGTCGATCACGGTCACCCGTTCACACCGGGACTGGACGTGTACAAGGTGGTCGGAAAAGTGTTCTTGATCGTCACCGACGACCCTGGTGAACCCGTCGTAACCCTGAAGGTCGATCCGGCGCACGGCTCGGCGTTGCAGCGGTCTCACAGCAGTATCCAGCCCGGCCGGTATCTCGACAAACGTCATTGGTCGACGATTGCGGCAGGCCCGGGTGTCACCCGGGAGCTGGTGGAAGATCTCGTCAACGGCTCCTACGAGCTCGTTGTCGAGAAAATTCCACGGCGTCATCGTCCGCCTACGGGCGACGTCGCTCCGTCGGCGCGCTGAGTGGCGGCAGACGACGATCACAGCGCGAGATCGTGTCCCGGGACTGCCGGGACCTGGAGCCCGGAGTTCCGGACCGCTGCCGCCGGCTACAGGTGAAGGCCCGTCGCGCCACCGGCGATCACGAGGCCGATCACGACTGCCGTTACCGCGACGAACCGCCGGTCCGCCTGCCGGGCATAGTCGCCGAGCATGATGACCAGACGGACAAGAGGTAGCAGCACGAGGAGGCTGCATCCTGTGGCAAGCGCGATCGTGGACGGTTGCTGTGCGCCGGCGGCGCGGAGGATGACGCCGAGGACGAGGAACGCCGTAGTCGACGCGGTTCCTACGCGCATGAGTGTTGCGAGCCGCTCGGCAAGAGCAGCATCATGATCCGAAGTCGAGGCCGCGCTGCCGTTCATGCCGGCACCGCCCAGCTCACTCCGAAGGCGTTGAGTGCCATGGGAACAGCCGAGACGAGTAGTACCACGGTGAACACGACACGGAGCCCGGGACCGGCAACACGCACCAGGATGCGCGCACCCAGCATCGATCCGGCGATCGAGCCGAGAACGACCGGTGCCGCGAGGGTGAGGTCCAACGTCCCGGAGACGAGATATGCCGCCGCGGCGCCACACGCGGTGACGCCGATCATGAGGTTGGCCGTCGCGGACGACACCTTGATGGGCAGCCGCATGGCCGCGTCCATTGCCGGGATCTTCAGGACTCCGCTCCCGATGCCCAAGAGGGCGGACAGTGTGCCGGCACCGAACATGAACGTCATTCCGAGCGGCAGGCGTGACACCCCGTAGACCACGATCGATCCGTCGTGGTCGGTATAGGCGGCGTCCAAGGATCGGTGATCGTTCGATACGCCGGCCGGAGCCCGCGAACCGGCTCGCCGGCCGGTGAACATCTGTACGGCTGAAACCAGCAGGACGACAGCAAAGATTCCGTACAGAACACTTTCCGGAACAGTCCCGATCATGAGGACACCGACGACGGCGCCGAGGGCGGTCGCCGATTCCAGCACGACCGCGAGCCGTAGATTGGTCAATCCTGCTTCGAGGAATCGGGGCGCGCCGGCGCAGGAGCAGGCGATCACCGAGACCAGTCCGACGGCGACCGCGGCCGGGAACGGTACATGGGCGTACAGGGTCAGCATCGGCACGACGAAGATGCCCCCGGCCATTCCCAGGGCGCTGCCCACCCCGCCCGCGGCCAGGGCGCCGACAAGAAGAACGGTGAACTGCTCGGGTGTCACTGTTCGCCCTCGGGCGCGGTGGCAGCGCGTGGTAGCCGCGTGGTGAACGTGATCGCATCACCGCGATAGTGCAGCACCTCGTAGTCCACCGGCCGGTCTCCGGTGGTGTACGAGGTGCGCTCGATCCTGAACACCGCACTGCCCTCGGGGATATCGAGCGCATCGGCAATGCTCTTGTCGGCGGTGCTCGCCTGCAGCGCGTAGGACGCCTCGACCAGAGGTGTGCCGTGTCGCTGCTCCAACAGCGCGAAGATCGGCTCGTTTTCGAGGTCGTCCTGCGCGACCAGCCGCCCGAGATCCGAAGGGAGATAAGTGCGGTCGAAGGAGACCGGAACGCCTGCCGCCAGGCGGACTCGGTCTATACGGGTGACCGATGCCCCCAGGGGGAGCTCCAACGCGGTCCGCACCTCGGGTTCCGCCGCCCGATCCTCGATGCGGAGTACGCGAGCGCGGGTGTGGAGTCCCTGACTTCTCATATCCTCGACGAAACCGGTCAGCGCCGTGAGGGGCTGGATGATCCTCGGTGTCGCGACGTACGTCCCCCGTCCCTGCTTCGTGACCACCAATCGGCGGGATACGAGGTTCTGGATGGCCCTGCGCACCGTGATCCGGCTGACGCCGAACTGCTTGATCAGCTCATCTTCCGTGGGCAGGCGATCGCCTGGATGCAGGTCGACGCCGAGGCGCCCCGCGAGGGCGTTCTCGACCTGGGTGTACAGCGGGGGACCGGTCGGCGGTGCCATGAACGAAACTATACATAATGTCGTTATAACAACTGCGCCTCTGCGTCTACGGCTCGCGGCTGC
Organism: Nocardia carnea NBRC 14403; assembly: GCF_000308515.1. Lineage (GTDB taxonomy): Bacteria > Actinomycetota > Actinomycetes > Mycobacteriales > Mycobacteriaceae > Nocardia > Nocardia carnea. The sequence goes on from NZ_BAFV01000071.1 coordinate 12,762, forward strand.
CGCGCATTGTGTCGATGATGCAGCCTCCTCGCGGGCGCGAGCCGAAACGCTGCCATCGGCAACTGGTGCTCAGTGGTCGACCGGCCGCGGAGAGCTCCGGAGGGCTACGGGTTCATTGCCGGTGTTCGCGGAGCTGGTCGCGTTCGGCGGTGAGTGCCGCGTTGACGTCACGAAGTATCGCGTTGGCATCTTCGAGTTCGAGAATGCGCCCGACCGCGGTGAGCGGGATCCCCTGACCGTTCAGTTCGGTGATGCGGTGTAGCCGTGCCAGATCGTTGTGGCTGTAGCGGCGGGTGCCGCCGGAGCTTCGCTCCGGGGTGACCAGCCCGTGGCGCTCGTAGAGTCGCAGTGTCTGGACTCCGACGCCGGCCAGTTCCGCGGCCACCGATATTGCGTACACACCGTGCCCGTCTCTCGGCCGGTGGTGGCCCTGGTCACCCGTACTACCCACTGGTTCTCACCACCCTCTCGTCAATGATCTGCCGCTACTACTTGCACTCGACTGCATCGAGTGCTAATAAATTATATGTGTCAGTTGGCACAGATTATCTGGTTTCTCTTTGACAGTGAAGGAGTGAACTGGAGGTGGCGACCATGTTGATGCGCACCGATCCCTTCCGCGATCTGGATCGTCTGACCCAGCAGGTCTTCGGCACACCGGCCCGGCCGGCGGCAATGCCGATGGACGCCTGGCGCGAGGGTGACGACTTCTTCGTCGAGCTGGACCTGCCCGGCATCGACCCGGACTCCCTGGATCTGGATGTCGAACGCAATGTGGTGACCGTGCGGGCATCACGCCCGGAACTGGATACCGATCGCGCGATGCTGGCCGCTGAGCGCCCCCGCGGTGTGTTCAGCCGGCAGCTGTTCCTGGGGGAGAACCTCGATACCGACGCAATCCGCGCCGACTACCGCGACGGCGTGCTGCGGCTGGTGATCCCGGTGTCGGAGCAGGCCAAGCCCCGCAAGATCGAGGTCACGCGCCACGACCACGAGCGTCAGGCCCTCACCGCCTGACCTTCCGGGGCGACGCCGAGACGGTGGCCGACCATGGCCTCATCGACCTGCACCACAGACAAGAGGCTATCGGGGGTCGAGGCCCGGCTGATCGGACTGGACCCGGGCTTCGAGCAGTTGTTCGTGGAGGTCGACGAGACGTTGTGTGCGGCCCTGGTCCGATGGAAACCGCGACTGCGCACGACCGTCGCCCCACGGCCGCGGACCATCGGCTCCAGCCGTCCGGCGTTGCGGCCACAGAGCCGACGGCCGGAACGGTTCCGGGCACGCGAACGCGGTCCGCCGAATCTCGCAGGCGTCCCGACGCCTAGACGAAACCGCCATGAAGGGAGGTGATGTCCGTTCCCGAACACTCGGCACAGGGCCGGCCGTGAGCGGCGGAACATACCGAACGCGCAGCCCTGCACTGCGAGCAGCGAGGTGCCCACCGAGGCGCGTCCGCACTGCCACCGCACGTGGCCCGACACGGCTGGGCCGTGCGCTCCGGCCGGCCCTTCCCCTGATCATGATTCGAGAGAGGAATGCCGCCATGACCATACCCGCAACCGGCCCGGCCTCGATCGCATCGGCCTCCAACCCGCCCTCGCCGGCCGTATCGAACAAGCCGGGAGCACAGCCCACGACGCCGAGGCCGGCTGTCGCACCACCCGGCCTCGGACCCGCAGCCGCGCGGCGCCGCACTACAGACTCTGCCGGGGACGCGGCAGACGACAATTCCGCCGATGTGCACTGGCCTGATCCCAGCCCGCTGCATCGGTGGTGGACCGAGGTCATGGACGGCGCACATCTACCCCGGCCCCGCCACGCAGCCTGAACCGGGCGAGACCGGCGGCCGCCGTTGAACACCCGCACCGGCCGTGACAGACGGTGGACGTCACGAACCAGAACGGCGAGCGGAACCGTATGGCCGGCCGGGCTGATCATGGCCCTCGCACCGGCGAGCGTCGCATTACTGCGGTGGCTGCCGGTGTGGTCCGGTCGGTTGCCACGTTGTGGATCGGGCACGGGCGCGGAGGCGGCGACAAATTAGCGGTTCTGCCGGAGGATATGGCCATCAGGCAGTGGATTGTTCGGGCTGCTCGCCCGTTGGTGACGGTACAACCGCCGGCACCCCGCGATGACCTACGGCCGCTGGTGACGATGGTGGGGATGCGTCGGTGGTCGGTTATGGGGCCGGCACGCGCGGGGCGCACGAAGTGTTTGCGCTGCAGGACCGTGTCGCCCGTCTGCTCGTTGTCGAGGCAGGGTTCCGGGTCATCGCCTGCGATCAGGATTGGACGTTGGGTCTTCGGTTGGACGCGTTCGTGTGTACTGGGGTCGGAGATCCCCGCGAAATACTCGCCGATGCCGATGCCGATGCCGATGCCGATGCCGATGCCGATGCCTTCGCCGCGACCGAGGAGGTCCTTGCGCTTGTTCGGTGGGCGCGCGCTTTCAATCGGCACCATCCCGCGGATCCGGTGCGGGTGGTGGGAGTGAGCCCGCACGCATGTTGCCTGCCCGATATCCCGACCAGGTCGTGCCGGCGTTCGGTCTCGACTCCGGACAGCTACCGAGCGGCCCGACTACCACCGGCTGACCCCTCGAGTCCGAAACCGGCGTCCTCACCTCCCCGTTGTCGTCGCCGTCCTGCTGGGAATGTGTTTGGCGCAGCAGAAGTGGTCGTACCGAGGGGTCTTTCATCGGGCAACAGCAACTGATCCCACTCGAAGCGCCGGGTGGGACCGGCCGTGCTGCACGTGGCGACGCTGGACGCAGTCGGGTTGATCTTGCCGACCGGTGGCGGTCGCATTCCGGGTGGCCTTCACCGGTGGCCCGGGTGCCGGGTTGCGAGATCGACAGCGGTGGCGAGTTCCGCGGCGTACTTGTCGAGATCGATCCGAGTCCGGCCGGCCAGCAGGAGCGGCAGTGCTTCCAGGGGACGTTGGATCATGGTCGCGATCACCACCGGGTCGAAATCGCGGAACTCGCCGTCGCGCCGTCCGCGTCGCAGAATGCTCTGCAGGTTGGTCATCACCACACCGTGTGGGTCGGCCTGAGTGACCGCCGGATTGGGCATCTCGTCGTGTTCTGCGGCGAAGATCGATTGGATTGCTCGCATCCGCGACCGGTGCTTGTCGATGTAGGCGACGACGCCGGTGATGTAGGCACGCAACTCCGCTGCCGCAGATTCCGGATCCTCGGGCCGATCCGGCCGTTGCGAGATCGGCCGAGTGGCCGGATCGATGGCCATACGGTCGAATAGGAACTGATCGATCGACTGGTAGATATCGTCGATGACCGCGTTCATCAGCTCGCGCTTGCTCGCGAAATGGTAGGAGATGAGCCGGGTGCTGCTCAATCCGCCGCGCGCGGCTATCTTGGCGAATGTCGTTCGGGCGAAACCGAATTCTGCAATCGATTCGATCGTCGCCTCGATGATCTGCGCCCGCCTCGACCGCGTCGCCGACGACTGGTCGTTTGTTGTCCCGGCCATTGACTTCTACTCCCTCTCGGCACCGATCTTGTCTTGTCGCTGGATGCAGCCTAGAGTTTTACTCAGCTGAGTAAAACTACCAGGGGAGTTGGGTGCGTGGAACAATCAGAAGTTGCCCCGGCGGTGCGGCGGCGTCGCGGCAAGGCGGCCTGGACGCTGCTCCTGCTGGCGCCGATCTGCGGCGAGTTGACGTTCTCGGCAGTGGGCATGCCGATCATGTGGCTGGTTTTTCCGGCGCTGATCCCGATGTACGGGGCGGGGGTGCTGCTCGTGCGCGAGCTGGTGGTCCGGGCCGGAGGCGGTTGGCCGAGTTTGATCCTGATGGGGCTGGTGTACGAACTCGCCGAGGACGGCTTCGGTCTACAGGCGCTGACCAGTACGACGATGTACAACGCCGACGAATGGGGCTCGCGGTTACTCGGTTTCAACGCGACCTATTGGGAAACCCAGGCCGGCTACCACATCGTGTTCAGCGTGATGATCCCCATCGTGATCACCGACCTGCTCTTCCCTGAACTGAAACAGCGTTCCTATCTGCGGCGGCGTGGTCTCGTGGGGGTCTCGCTCACCGCGCTCGCAGGCCTCGCGCTGGCGCGAGTGACATTCTCTGCCACCGAAGATCCCGGCTATCAGGCACCGATAGGGTTTTCGATCGGGCTCGTGATCGTCATGATCATCTTGTCCTTCGTCGCACTGCGGATTCTTTCGAACCGCGTATTGCCTGCCGGCCCTCTCCTGCAGGTGTCCGGCAACCACCGGGCGCCGGCCACGATTGTGATAGGTCCGGTCGCCGGTGTGGCAACGCTGGCCTTTTTGTGTCTGCTGTTCCCACGGGGTAATCCGCCGGAAGGTCCGGCCCTCGGCGAGGGCGTGTCCGTCTACCTTTCGATGGCGGCCGCTGCCGCAGTGGCGGTCGGGGTCTCGATGCTGATCCGCCGATGGTCCAGCTCCTCGGATTGGACTGACCGACATCTGATCTGGCTGGTCGGTGGCGCCCTGGTCGGCCACACCGCTGCCATGGTCCTCATGGTGCTTATCGACCCTCCCGACACACCGACCACGATCGCCGCTGTCACCACCGGAACGCTCGTGATAATCGTGACCGCGGTGCTTCTGACGAGATTGTCCGGGCGGGTGCTGCTTCGCGAGCAGGCAAGGCATGATCTGACAACACCGGCAACGTTATCCGGCCACGAATGAATCGAGCCCGCACAGCAGTTCCGCGGCGGCGGGTGGTACTTCGCCGTGGAGTAGAAGCGCGCCTGGTTCGAGCGTCGGCGAGGCCGGATTTCCTCGGGTTCGCGCTGGACCCGGCGCAGTCCCTACAATCCGGGCGACCTCACCGTGCCCGGGCGGTAGCCGCCGCCGGCGTATTCGGGCAGGTTGATCTCGAGGCGGGCTCCGCCGCGGGGCGAGCTCGACAGTCGTGCGCTGCCGCCGGTGTGCCGGGCGGCTTCGGCGATGATGGCAAGGCCCAGGCCGGCGCCGCCGCGGGTGCGGCTGCGGTTGTCGTCGCTGCGTTCGAAGCGGCGGAACAGCCGGTCACGGTCGGAGACCGGGACACCGTCGCCGTCGTCGTCGACCCAGAGGACAACCCGTTCGTTCTCGCAGCGCAGTGTGAAGTCGATGCGGCTGCGGGTGTGGCGGCGCGCATTATCGGTCGCATTGCGCACCGCCCTGGCCAGTAGCCTTTCGTCGGCGAGTACCCGGGCCGGCCCCACGGCCGCGATATCGACGGTGACACCGAGTTGGCGCAACCGGCTCGCTTCGGCGAGGACTATATCGTCGAGATCGACTTCGCCGCGGTTGTGGCCGCGGCCTTCCCCGAGACGTGCCAGCAGCAACAGATCATCCACCAGATCATGTAAACGGGCGGCCTCGCTGTCGACGACCCCGGCCAGCGATGCCAGATCGGTCGCCCCGGGATGCTGCAACGCGACCTGCGCGTGCTGGCGGATGGCGGCCACGGGCGAGCGCAGTTCGTGGGAGGCATCCGAGACGAACCGTTGCTGAGCCCGGTGCGATGACTCGAGCCGGTCGAGCATCCGGTTCATGGTTGCGGCCAGCCGCGCGACCTCGTCTTTCCCTGGGGGTGGATCCACCCGCCGGGAAAGATCCGCACCGATGGATTCGGCATCGAGCCGGATGCGCTCGACCGGTCGCAGTGAGCGGCCGACTACCGCCCACATCAGTGCTGCGACGAAGGCGCTCACGGCGGGCACCGCGGCGGCCAGGAGCACAGCCGCCGACTGCACCGCGCTGTCGGCATCCTCGAGTGAGCGTGCGACGACAACGGATTGCACCGCTGCGGACTCCACCGGGATCGACGCCGATTGCACGACGTAGCTGTCTCCGCCGATGACGAAGCGCTCCGCGAACGGCACCGGAAGGGTCGGTCCCGCGGCGGAATCCCCCTCGGAGGTGGCGATCACGCGACCGTCCTGCTGGAGCTGGATGATGACATCGTCGACTTCCGACACCGGAAGCAATACCGGGTCTGCGGCGCTCTCGAGCCGGTGCTGCGCGTCCGTGGCGATCTGCGCGGCCTGGATATCGGCGGCCTTCGATTGCCCGGTGATCAGGGTGTGGCGGAACAACGCCAGAAAACTCACCGCACCGCAGGCCAGAACCGCCAGCACGATGGCCGTAGTCGTCACCGTGATCCGGACCCGCAGCGACGGTAGGCGCAGGTCAGACATCGGGCATCAGCCGATAACCAGCGCCGCGGATCGTGCGGATGGTATCGAGAGCGAACGGTTTGTCGATCTTGGCTCGCAGGTGTGCGATATAGACCTCGACGATATTGGAGTCACCGTCGAATTCGCCGTGCCAGACTCCGGCCAGAATATCGCTTTTGGAGCGGATCACGCCGGGCTCGCGAGCGAAGAACGCCAGTACCGCGAATTCCCGGGCAGTCAGCCGTACCGGAGTGTCACCGCGCCGGACCTCACGTGTGGCCGGGTCGAGCCTCAGACTCCCCACCCGCAGTGAGGTGGGGCGTTCCGGGCGGCCGCGGCGGATCAACGCGCGGAGCCGGGCGACGAGCACCGGAAAATCGGCGGGTTTGATGACATAGTCGTCGGCACCGGTATCGAGGCCTTCGACCTGGTCCCATTCACCGTCCTTCGCGGTGAGCATGAGGATCGGTGTCCAGTTTCCCTCGTCCCGCAGGGTCCGGCATACCGCGTACCCGCTCATACCCGGCATCATCACATCCAATATGAGCGCGTCGTAGCGCACCTCACGCGCCCGCCACAGGCCGTCGGTCGCGGTGTAGGCGAGGTCGACGGCGAAACCCTCTGCCTGAAGCCCCCGCCTCAGCCCGTCGGCGAAGCGGCTCTCGTCGTCGACCACCAGGATGCGCACGGCATCCAGTATGAATCGACACCGTGGGCCCGTTTCAACCGTGCTGTTCGCACACCGAGGTCGATGCAGTTAGGCGCTGCGACCTGTCGTTAATGCTGGCTTAAGCATTCGCCGGGCACCATGGCCGCGGCCGTTCACCATGAGAAGGAGTGCAACAGGATGGGCGTAACCCTCGCGAAGGGTGGCAATGTATCGCTGTCGAAACAGGCACCGCATCTGACCGCGGTCGCGGTCGGTCTGGGCTGGGATGTGCGGTCGACCACGGGTGCCGAGTTCGACCTCGATGCCAGCGCCATGGCGACCGGGCCCGATCAGAAGGTCCTCTCGGATCAGCACTTCGTGTTCTACAACAACCTGCGTTCGCCCGAGGGCAGTATCGAGCACACCGGCGACAACCTCACCGGTGCGGGTGACGGCGACGACGAGGTGATCAATGTCGACCTGGCCGCCACTCCACCCACGATCACCAGCATCTTCTTTCCCGTCTCGATCCATGACGCGAATGCGCGGCAGCAGTCGTTCGGGCAGGTCCGCAATGCGTTCATCCGGGTCGTGGACCGGACGACGGGTTCGGAACTGGCCCGCTACGACCTGACCGAAGATGCCTCGACCGAAACCGCCATGGTGTTCGGGGAACTCTACCGCCACGGTACGGAGTGGAAGTTCCGCGCCATCGGCCAAGGGTATGCCTCCGGGCTGGCCGGAATCGCCCGCGACTACGGCGTCAACATCTGATCTCGCCGAAAGCGTCGCTTGCCGGCCGAGCCGACCTCGACCGTGCCTACCAGTGGGGTTTCCGCGGCCCCGGTCGCAAGTAGCGCGACCTGCCACCGGGCAGGCGGAACCCGGTCCGGTCGATCAGTTCCGGTCTCTATCACAAGGAAGAATCAATGAGCACAGACGGATACGATCCCCGACTCGGAACCCCTGTGGGGACCGCACCGGCTGGTCTGGGTAAACGTGCCGGCGCCCGTTTCATCGACTGGATCGTCGCCGGCGTTGTCGGGGCAATCCTGTTCTGGCTACTGAACAAATCCACCGGCATTCCCGAGTGGGTCTCTATCCTGCCCGGCGCAGGATTCGGCTTCCTGTACTTCGTCGGCTTCGAGGTCACCACAGGGGCCACCCCGGGCAAGAAGCTGCTCGGGTTGCATGTCGAAGGGGCGGGCGGGGCGGCCGAGCCCGGTCTCAAAGAATCCGCGTTCCGCAACTCCTACATGCTGCTCAATCTCATCCCGTGTATCGGCGGCGTGCTGTGGTTCTTCGCCGCCCTGGGCATAGCGGTGACCATCGGCTCCAGCCCCACCAAACAGGGCTGGCACGATCGCTTCGCGGCCGGGACACGGGTCGTCGAGGACCAGTCGGGGTAGCGCGGCCGGGCCGGACGAAAACTGATGAGCCGGACCGGCATCGTGGCTCCGCTGGTGGCAGACGACACGACGCCACCGGCTCGCGCAACGTTTGCCGTCGGCTGCGTCGATCAGCTACCGGGCGGCGTACCCGCGGCAGGCTTCTTCTTGAACAGGGTGATACCGAAGCCCAATACGGTGATCCCGAAGAAACACAGCAGCAGGCCGCCTATCTGCGCCTCGGCGTCGGTGTCCGGACTACGTGCGGAGTTCGAGGAGTTGGCGACGACATAGCTCGGATCGACAATCGCCTGGATCCCGACGACGAACAAGGCCAGTGCGGATAAGACCAGCATGATCCCGCCGACGAGGCGGCGGGTCGTCCGGCGCCGCGGGGCAGCGTGCTGGTCATGCTCCGAGGCATTGGACAGTGGCATAGTTCCCCAAAATATACGGTGATAGTGCGGTAGATCCCTGTTCCGGCGCGGATAGCCCGGCCGATCGCCCGGGCCGGCCGGCCGTGCTACCCGGTCAGCAGCGTTCCCGTGGCCGCAGTCCTTGTTGCGTGGCGGGGCGGTTGCGGTAGGTGTCCTCCGCGAACCGCAGAAAGTACTGCAGATCCGCGAAGTCGGAGACAGGACCGAAGGAGACCCGGATCGCGCCGCCGCTGGGCAGACCGAGTGCCGTGATGTATTCCTCCATGGTGGCCATGCGCGTCCGGAACAGGCGGCTCAGGACCGGCAGGCTGATCCCGAAAGCGGCCTCGCCTGCCCCTGGATTACAGAAACAGCCGGTACGCAGGGAGATACCGGCTGCCGCCGACTCGGTGGCGATCAGGCGCTCGTCGATGACGATGCCTTCCGGGTCGAGGAAGTTGAACGTGACGGTGCCCCCGCGGCGCGCGGTATCCACCGGACCGTAAATCCGAATCATCGGCGCCCCGTTGTCGTGGTGCAACGAGCTCAGCCGGTCCAGCAGCCAGCCGGTGAGGCAGGTGACGCGGCGGCGCACCGTATCGAGGCCGATTTCGCGCAGCCAATCGAGACCGAAGGTCACATCCGGGATGGACAGGAAGTTCAGTGTCCCGTCCTCGAATGCCGACTCGTCGTCGGCCGCGACGTGCCAATTGCCCTGCAGGCTCGCCGCGGCGATGGTGCCGCCCGCGAACCACGGCCGGCGCAGCCGGGCCAGCGTCGATCGGCGCGCGACGAGACAGCCGACGCCGGTGGGGTAGCCGAACAGCTTGTACCAGCTGATCGGGACGAAATCCGGCTGCACCACGCTCAGGTCGAGTGCGTTGGCCGGGAGGTAGGCGGCGGCATCCAGTAGTACGTCGTAGCCGCGTCGGTGCGCGAATTCCACCCAGTCCAGGGGGTGCTGGACGCCCGTGAAATTGCTCTGTGCCGGGTACGCGAACAGTCCACGACCTCCGGTGGTGGTGATGCGGCCAGGGCGCAGGGCCGCGTCGACCGCTTCGTCGGTTGTGCGCAGGTCGGGTGTGTCGATAGGCGCGTACACCACCCGCCCACCGCGTGCCCGGGCGAATTCGCGGATACCGATCACAGAGTTGTGATTATCGGCGGCCACCACGTATCGCGAACCGCGGGTGAACGGATACGCCTCGCCCACGAGGCGGCAGGCCGCGGAGGCATTGGCGGTGAAGATCACACAGTATTCCGCGGGGTCGGCATTGAGATACGCCAGCACCGCGCGGCGGGCCTGCTCGACCGAATCGGTGGCGGCCCGCGAGGTCGGATTCTCCGAATGCGGGTTGCCGAAACATTGTTCGGCCAGCCTGGCTTCGTGGGCCTGATGCTGAGCGGTTGCGGCGAGCCCGGCGCCGGCGAAGTCGAGATACACCACACCACCGTCGTCCAGATACCGGTACTCGGTGCTGCGCAGCAGATCCAAGGCGCCGGTGGTCTCGTAGTCGGGGTGAGCAGCCAGGAATTCTGCTGGGTCGGCGATCGTTTGTTCTCGGCTCGTATTCACATGCGACTCCTGTGTGCGGCATAATCGGCCGAGTACTGTTTTTGTCCGGCGACTGCCGCAACAGACTCGCGCAAAACCGCCCCCGCCGCCACCGCTCGCGTTGCCGAGTGTGGGAAGGCCGGTCGCGCAGGATCTATTCCAGAACGATTCGCCACGCCGGCGTCGCGCCGTGCTCCGGCCCCGCTCGACCTGTGGGTTCATGCAGAAACCTGGGATCGGTAGGCGGCGAATACGGCATCTACTCACTGCATGACATCTACGCAGCCTCCCGCAAACGAGCCGCAGTCCGCCGGTATGGACAAGAAGACCAGTGCGATCCTGTCCTACGCACTGGGGTGGCTCACCGGAATCATTTTCCTGTTCGTCGGCAAGAACGATTCCGATGTGAAATTCCACGCCTCGCAATCGATTGTCTTTTTCGGGGCGGTCTCGGCGGTCAATATTGTTTTGAGTATCATCGGCTCGTTCCTCGGAGCCCTGGGGATCATCTTCGGCCTCGCCGGCCTCGCAGTCGTCGTTTTCGCGGTTGTCGTCTGGGTTATGGCCATGGTCGAGGCGAACAACACCGGCGGTGTCCGTGCGGAACTTCCCATTGTCGGAAAATTCACCGCCCCTTATGCCGATCGGCTGGCCAACGCGGTCAAGTAACGTCCATATTCGAAGTCCGGAGATGGATCGTCGTCGGGAGTTCTGTCGCCCTCCCGCCGACGGTCGGCGGGGGTGGTCCGGAGATCAGCGGCCCGAGGTAGCCTCGGGCCGCCGGCGTCCGCGCGGAACAACCGTTATCTCGCGGACGCCCTGATCATGCTGTTGCATCAACCTCTGGAGCAAGTCGCGATCGAACCACCGAGAACAGTTTCGGGTAGGTTTCGCTCGTGGTCGATAGTTTTGGCCCGTACCGGCTCGAGGAACTGCTCGGCCGCGGGGGCATGGGTGAGGTGTGGCGGTGTTTCGACACCGAGCAGCAGCGTGAGGTCGCGGTCAAGTTGTTGCCGCCGGCATTGTCCGGTGATGCCGAGTATGTGGCGCGGTTCCAGCGAGAAGCCCGTGTCGCGGCGCGGCTGACCGATCCGCATATCGTTCCGATTCACCGGTTCGGGGAATACGACGGCCGCTTGTTCATCGACATGCGCCTCGTCGAGGGACGTGACTTGGCCGAGGTGCTCTCGGTGACCGGAGCGCTCGCTCCGGCGCGGGCAGTCACCGTGGTGGAACAGCTGGCGGCGGCACTCGACGACGCCCACGACGCGGGGCTGATCCACCGTGATGTGAAACCGGCCAATGCGATGGTCACCAACGGAGTCCCGGAATTCGTCTACCTCACCGATTTCGGCATCGCACAGATCGTGGATTCGGCTACCAGGTCGCGGTTGACCATGACCGGTGACACCATCGGAAGCCTCGAATACATGGCGCCGGAGCGGTTCGGCGCACGACCGGTCGATCGGCTTGTCGATGTCTACTCGTTGGGTTGCGTGCTGTACGAGTGCCTCACAGGTGTGAAGCCGTACCCGTATGGGGAGTTCGGTGCACTCATCAACGCCCACTTGAATCAGCCTGCACCGCAACCGAGTGACACATCCCGCCCTGGTCGCGTTCGACCCGGTGATCGCTCGCGCACTGGCCGAAGACCCTGCCGATCGGTATACCACCTGCGGTGAGCTGGCCGCTGCCGCACGCGCCGCGCTCACCGCTACACCGGCCACCGCGGCGACTGTCGTACGTGGGCCCGGCGTGGTCCCTGGCGCGGTCCCCGGCGCGGGCAGCGGCCGCCCAGGCCGCGCCCGCCGCCGGCTGTGGATCGTCGCCGCGATCGTCGTCGCGGTCATCACCCTCGCGGTCGGCACCACTCTTGCCGTGCGGCTCGGGGATGACGACGATTCCATCGCCACGCTGACCGGCCCCGCAGGCGAGGTGACCACGATTACCACCGCCCAACGCGAGGGCCGCCAGGTCATCATTTCCGGCAGCGCAGACAACTCTGTCCACACCTGGGACCTCGCGAGCGGCCAACCGGTCGGCACGCCCCTGACCGGCGACGAGGGCGTCGAAGCCATCGCCACCGCCCAACGCGACGGCCGCACAGTCATCGTCGCCGCGTGCCGAGACACAATCCGGCTCTGGGATCTCGCCACCGGCCGAGCTGTGGGACATCCACTGACCGGCCAACGCGGCACCGACCTCGATGCGCTCACCACGACCCGACTCGACGGTCGTACCGTGATCGTCGGCGCCCGCTGGGACTATCTCGAGGCCTGGGACCTCGCCGATGGCGAACCGGTCGGCACACCCCAAAAGGGGCACACAGATTACGCCACCGCTATCACCACCGCCGAACGCGAGGGCCGCGTGGTCGCCGTCACCAGTAGCAACGATAAGACGATTCGCATCTGGGACCTCGCCACAGGCGACCCCGTGGGCCCGCCGCTGACCGGTCACACCGATACCGTCTACAGCGTCGCGACCGCCCGACTCGACGGCCGTACCGTCATCGTCTCCGCCGCCACCGACAAGACGATTCGCATCTGGGATCTCGCCACCGGTCGACCGGTCGGTACACCCATCACCGGATCAGCGGCCCTCTCGTGGACCCTGACGACGTCGCAGCGCGACGGCCGCACCGTCATCATCGCCGGCGGCTTCGACAACAAGATCCATGTCTGGGACCTCGCCACCGGTCAACCAGTGGGCAAGCCTCTCTCCGGCCATACCGATAGGATCACGGCTGTCACGACCGCGCAACGCGACGGCAGGACTGTCATCGTCTCCGGCGGCAAGGACAAAACGGTGCGCGTCTGGAACATGCCCTAGTTCGGATCCCGGCCTCTGAGCTGCTCCGGGCCGGGACATTGACGAGGGAAGCAGCGGGCGCAGGATGTCATCGGTCGCGATTTCCGCCTCCGCCCGGGGGGAAATTGCAGTTCACGCCGTTGAGGGCGGGCCACTACGACCACTTCCTCCATCGGCGACACCTGATTCGTATCGAGGAATCAGCGGTCCTTGTCGAGTACGTCGAGTGCATTCAGACGGGCGATGAGTGCGTCGTACGCGGTGCGGGCGGCCAAGCCCTTGGACATCGATCCGTTGAACAGTTCGGCATTGCCGTCCTGAATGCCGTTGCGGCAGTCGGTGCCCGCGGCGGCGGCCAGGGCCAAACTCGCCGACCACGCGCGCTGTGCCTCGTCATCCGGGATCGGGACGAATGCCATCGACTCCTCCGCGTCGCGAACGACGGCGGAACACACCGGTACGAAAATCGCGGGCTCGATCGGTACCGACGGCAACCCTGCCTGCTCGGCTGCGCGGAGGGCGTCGCCGGAAGCAGTGGCCCATTGCCGGAAACCCACGCCGAACCTGGCGACCCTGTCGTAGCCGCCGACCCGCAGCCACGCCCAGACCTGCTGCTGGATCACGTCCGGTGTGCGCGGAGGCTTGGTGCCGAAGGTCATTTCCGCACCGGGTGGAGGTTCCTCGCGGTTGTAGTAATTGATCGCCGTGTTGGCACCGAGAGCGATCACGGATCCGCACGCGGCCACTACGACGAGCCTGCGTACCAGCAGGGATTCGGGTCGGCGAACCTCATCGTCGGCTACCGGCCGGCCGCGCCGAGCGACCAGGCGACGGACACCGTCGGCAACGACGGCGCCGGCCAGTGCGCCGATCGCGGCGAGATAGATGCTCAGTCCCAGGACGAACGGAACCTGTAGCGTGACAACATCCCACGCTGCGTCCGGCCGCCAGTGGCAGAAATGCCCCATGACCTGCATCGGTTCGATACAACCGTCCAGCGCCGCCAGCAGGAAAAGTCCCAGTAGTCCGATGAGGCCGGCTCCACCGGTCGCCGCCAACGCGGTGACCATCCGGAACCGGCTGGTTATCGCGGCCACCGTGGCTGCCGTCAACACCAGGGCGGTCCCCAGGCCCGCCGTCAACCGCAACGGATAAGTGAATATCCACTCATCGGTCATCTGGCCCAACGGTGGCTGGCCAGGGTGCAGGCCCACCATGACCAACACGATGGCCGAGATGCACAGCACCCCACCGGCCACGGAGGCCACGGCCACCCGCCGAATCGACATCGTGTCTTGCGTCTTCGCATAGTTATCCGGCGATTCGAGGCCATGGGCTGCCCGTCGAACCCACGTCGGTGTCTCGGTCACCGGCCTGCGCACGGCGGCCAGCAACGGGAACACCCAGAGCGCGGCCGCACCCACGAAGACCATCGGGCGGTTCGCCAGATCCGCGAGTAAGAAGAACCAGTGGGGAGTGCCCGGCAGAGTCAGCTGCTCGGAACGAATCGGCCCGATCAGCAGCAGGAACGGCCCGCTCATCCAATAGCCGTACCAGGTGCCGAAAACGACGAGCGCAGCGGACAATCCGAGTATCTGCACCGAACGAACAGACCGTCCGCGACATCCGCGAATCCACAACTCGGCGCACTGCGTGACCCACCAGGCGAACACCGGCCCGGTCACGGCGAAGACAAGCAAAATCTGCGGGTTCGGCGGCAACAACTCGTCGCCCGCAGTCCTGAATGAGACCAGCTCGCCCACAGCCATTCCGGCGGCGAGCCAGACTCCCGCGCCCCAGCCGGAAGGCATCGGGCGTCCGGTCAGCACGGCGTAACCGACTGCGCGCCACAGGATATATCCCACGATGCCGACCACGAGCGAGGCGGTCAGCCACACCGACAGGTCGTCGATCAGGCCGAAACTCCAGTTCCACCCGAATCCCGCCGACATGGTGGGGATTGCGAGGTTTGCGACCTGTGCTGTGAGTCCGGTGAGGAACATCGGCAAGGCAGTGGCGGCGAACAGACCGGTGGGGTCGTTCAGCGACCGTTCGCGTTCCGGCCATCCGGGATGGGTACGCCATAGCCCGAGGAACCGCTGCCAGCCCTCGAATCGAGGCCGTGACCTCTGCTGCTGTCGATTCCGCCACGCGAACGCGCTGGGTCCGGCGAGGCGCGCGGCGTCGGCGTCGGCGTAGTACTCGCGGTTGCGCAGGATGTCGGCCCGGACCAGGAAGGTCACAGTCAGCAGGACGGTTACGCGAATGACACTGCGTACGCCTAGTTCCCAATGGGCACGCCAGACGTCGGGGTGCATGGCCAGCGACACCAAGTCGCCGATCACGTAGGGAAGCACCACGCAGATCAACAGGGATCGCCAGAGTGCCACCGTGGCATAGGTGATGTCGACATCGCGGTTGCGGATATGCGCAAGTTCGTGCAGGACCACATCACGGAGCACACCCGGATCGGTGCTGCTGCGCGCGACCAGCCCAGCGGTGAGGCACACCGTATACCGGCCCAGCCGTCCGAATACGACGGCACTGACGGCGTCGGCACGCGGATCGATCACGAACCGCGGAGTTTTCGGCAGAGCGGCGATTGCTACGAGTTCCCGTAATTGACAAGCCAGTTCGTCGGACGAGTCCAGATCGACCGCCAGTAGCGGGCCACCGCGCCGGTGCCGCCACGCCGGCAACAAGAGGTAGATCACCGCCGCGACCACGAATACCGCCGCGGTGCCGAATGCCATCCACCAGACCGGCGGCTGGACACCGTGGGAGGCCTCGCACGACTCGATGAACGCGAGAGAGCCGAGCATTTCGGTGGACTTGTACGCCTGCGTCAGATCGTAACCGACCGCCAGGCGGCAGAGTTCGGACCAGGTTCGGTCGCCTCCGCGATACGTCGCCGCGGCCGACGACAGCAGTGACAGGCTGTCGACGACGATGAACGACAGCAGGAGTGCGAACCGAATCGCGGTGCCCGCCGCAAAGACCCTGGTGTGGGCGGACGTTACGTTTGTGTTCGAATCACCGGAGATGGTGAGGCCTTCCTACGCAGCCGATCAGTGCGGCACACCGGCGTCACTGTCCGGCCCTGCCTCCGAACCGGCCGCGGAACTCCGGCCATCTTCCGGTGTGTGATCGGGATCGGGCGCCGCGCCGAGTGCCAGCCGGCCTGCTACGGCATCGGCAACGAGCCGTGCCCGCTCCTCATCCATTCCGCTGTCGGTGGCGGACTGCAGCACTCGTGCCCGTACTTCGGCGATCTGGTCCCGCGTCATCTCGGGGACGGCCGATGCGGCTTCGGTACGGCCGAGCAGTCTGCGGAGCCCGAAACGTGCCGCCTTGCCGCCGCCGGTGATCGCGCTGTTGGTGAATCGCTGCGCGGCCTCGTTCACCACTATCCACACCACGGGGCTCGCCAGGACGACCATCTCGTCGAGGCCGAATCCGAGCAGGTCGCGGCCACGGCGACGCCGACTCAGCAATCGAACGACCCGCTCGTCGTCCAGTTGTCGTAACCGGTCGACAAAGGGCAACTCGTCGGGAGCGATATCGGCGATGACGTCTCGGACGACATCCCTGATCAGCAGCACCCGGTCGCCGTTCTCCGCACTCATCGACTGTTCCCCTCCGGCGCGTCATGCGGGTCGCATGCATCGCCCGGCATCTCCAGCAGCAGTTGACGAAGGAGCTTGCCGCAGTGGCTGTTATACGTCAACTGCATGGACGAAGCGCGGAGCTGGGTTCCTCGGTAGTCGATCGGAGCACTTCTGGTCCATCGACGGAATGCCCGGCGAAAGGCGCTGGCTCAGGAATAGCTGAGGCGGGCAGCGAGGTCCGCGATCGACTCGTCCCGTGGACCAATGCTTCGACCACAGGTAGTGGGTTTCAGCAGCACATCGGCGAGTCCGGGTATGCTGACTGGATCCCGAAACGCTCTGGCTCTGTGAGGGTTCCGAGGTGCGCGTGGTTGGTTTCTGTTGTGTCCTGCTCTGCCTCGGGAGGTCGTCGTGCGTTTCGGCCGATTCGTACCAGTTGTTGCCGCGGTGATGCTCGCCGCGCTCGTCTCCGGCGGCCCGGCTGCCGCACAGGACGATTACGCGCAGACGGGGCTCACCCTGCACAACCAGTACCGGGCCGAGCACGGTTCTCCGGCCATGACCTCGACCCAGAATCTGAACAGCCTGGCCCAGCAATGCGCGCAGTACTACGCCGCCAAGCGAACGATCGATCACAGCTGCCCCCACAAGAACGGCGCCGGGGAGAACCTCGTCGGGGGAGAGGGCAGCTGGGACGCCGTCTCCTTTGTGCAGATGGGCACCCAGATGTGGTACGACGAGATCCAGAGCTACGACTTCGACAACCCTGGGTTCAGCATGGCAACGGGTCATTTCACGCAGATGGTGTGGAAGGCCAGCACCCGGCTCGGTATCGGCCACGCTTCGGAGGACGGCTACACAGTCGGCGTCGCTCTCTACAGCCCACACGGCAACGTTGAGGGTCAGTTCCCCCAGAACGTGACACGCCCGCGCTGAGCCCGGTCTGTCGTAGCCGGACGGTAGATATCGCCGCCAAGGTTCGGCCATCGACGTGATGCGCCGCCGGGGACCGAATGTATGCGACGACGGAGGAGAGCACCGCGAAGTAGCGCCGGTCGGCGGTCGACGTGCCCGGCGCTGGGGGAGTTGGATTCAGCCTGAGCGAGACCGGCGACTCACCGCCGCTGTCTGCCTACCGTTTCCCTACGTCCGGGTCCGCGGTGGAGGAATCCCGGCGAGACGAGACCGGTCCGAGTGCGGAACGGCGCGATGCGGAGTGCGCGATGAAACGAACCGTTGCCCTGTCGGGGATACTGGCCGTGACACTTGCCCTCGGTGCCTGTGCGGATTCCGGGCCCGAGGGCGGGGTTACGGGGCCGCCGCAACCCGGAGGAACGCTGCGGTACGGCCTGTCCCAGGCGCCGACCTGTTCCGACCCGGCGCAGAGCGGCACCAATCAGACCCTCTACGTCACCCGGCAGATCGCCGATTCGCTGACCGATCAGGACCCGGCCACCGGCGAAATCCGGCCGTGGCTGGCGCAGCGCTGGGAGGTGAGCCCGGATGCCACCACCTTCACGTTTCATCTACGCGACGGTGTGACCTTCGGCGACGGCACCCCGTTGACCGCGGACTCGGTGCGGGCCACATTCGATTCGATCGTGCATACCCTCGGCGGTGCCAAGGCGCCGCTGGCGACGACCTACCTCGCGAACTACACCGGGACCGACGTAGTGGGCCCGCTCACCGCGCGAGTGCGGTTCGGCACACCCAACGCCCAATTCCTGCAGGCGACCTCGACACCGCAGCTCGCCATCCTGGCGGCGGCGACGACTGCGAAGCCGGCCGAGCAGCGATGCCTCGGGGATGTCATCGGCAGCGGGCCCTTCACCTATGCCGAGTACCGCCAGGGCGATAAGGTCACGCTGACGAAACGGGCCGGATACAACTGGGGCTCGGCGGTATTCGCTCATCAGGGTGAAACGTATCTGGACGGGATCGAGTTCACCGTCGTGCCGGAATCGGGTGTGCGCACCGGCAGTCTGGCATCGGGTCAGCTCGACGCGATCAGCGATGCCCTGCCCCAAGACATTCCGCAGATCGAGGCCGCCGGCGGGCGGGTGGCGACTGCCTCGAATCCCGGAATCACCTTCGGGCTGCAGCCGAATGTGACCCGCGGTCCGTTGCGGGACCGGGCGGTGCGTGCCGCGCTGGTGTCGGCGATCAACCGGCAGGAACTCGTCGATACCGTTCTGGGCCCGCAGTTCCGGGCCGCCACCAGCCCTCTCGCCCATACAACTCCCGGGTACGCGGACCTGGCGGCAGATACCGGATTCGATCTGCCCGCCGCGCAGCGCATCCTCGACGCGGCCGGCTGGTTCGCCGGCGCCGACGGGATCCGTGTGAAGGACGGGCAGCGGCTGTCGTTCGGCGTGCTCTTCAGCCAGGTATTCGCCGGAAACCAGGCAATTCTGGAATTGCTTCAGCAGCAGTTATGGGCGGCGGGAGTCGATCTGCGGCTGGAACTTGCCTCCAACGCCGACTACACCGTGCGGCAGAACACCAAGGATTTCGACACGATCTACTACAACACCACTCGCGCCGACGGCGACATCCTGCGCACCAACTTCGGGCTCGACGGCCGCAACCTCAATGCGCGCGGGGCGATGCCCGCGCTCGATGCGCCACTGTCCGGACAGTTGCGCACCCTCGACACCGGCGAGCGCAACCGGTTGATCGGCGAGGCACAGCGGCTGCTGCTCGCCGAAGGGCTGTGGATCCCCACGATCGAGCTTTCGCAGGCCATCGGCGTCACGGGTGCGGTGCAGGACCTGTCGTTCGAGGCCTCGGCGCGGTTGCAGTTCTACGACACCTGGCTGAGCGGCCGGTGACAACGATGGCCCGCTATATGACGATCCGGGTGCTCCAGGCGGCCGGTGTGCTGTGGGCGGCGTTCACCGTCACTTTCGCGGTGCTGTTCCTCCTGCCGGCGGACCCGGTGCAACTCGCGGTGGACGCGAGCCCGGGAACACCGCTCGACGCCGCCGCGGTCGCCGAACTGCAGGCCCGGTACGGGCTGGACCGACCGGTGTGGGAACAGTATTGGACCGCCTTGACCCATGCCGTTCAGGGCGACCTCGGATTCTCCCTGACCACCGGTCAATCCGTTACGGCCGCCCTCGGCGAGGCACTGCCGTCGACCCTGGCGCTCGCCGGATCCGCCCTGGCGCTTGCGGTGGTGTTCGGTGCCGGGCTGGCCTCGGCCGCCGCTTACACGGAACGCCCGTGGCTGCGCGGACTGCTGACGGCCCTGCCGTCGGTGGGTGCGGCGATGCCGACCTTCTGGGTGGGGTTGCTGCTGTTGCAGCTGTTCTCCTTCCAGCTCCGCCTGGTTCCGGCCTTCGGTGGCACGGGTTTCGCCGGGACTGTGCTGCCCGCACTGACGTTGGCCGTGCCGGTGGGGGCGGTGATCGCACAGGTGCTGTACAGCAATCTGATCACCACCTGGCAGCAGCCGTTCGTGGCGATCGCCTTCGCCAAGGGCGCCTCTCGCGCCTGGGTGCTGTGGTGGCACGTGCTGCGGGCGGCGGTCGGTCCGGCGCTCACCGTCGCCGGCATCTGGGTGGGCACGGTGCTCGCCGGATCGGTGATCGTGGAAACGGTTTTCGCGCGGGCGGGTATCGGCCGGCTCACCCAGACTTCGGTGCTGAACCAGGACATTCCGGTGGTACAGGGGATCGTGCTGCTCGGGGCGGCGGCGTACGTGCTGGTGAATCTGCTGGTGGATCTGGTGTATCCGCTGGTGGACGCGCGCGTGGTGGAGCGGCACCGAGGGAAGGAGCCGGCTCGTGCTTGACTTCCGCAGGAACGGCGCTGCGGCGAAGCGCCCGGACCTCGTGCGATCGTCGCCCACGGACATTCGGGCCGCGCGCGATGTGGACGCTGCGGCGGACGGAGACTCTGCGGCGAAAGTGAACGCGGAGCAGGTGGGGGAGTCGACCGCGGCTGCGGGAGGTGTGCGCGGAGAAGCCGCGGCGGATGTGGGCGAGGACGCGCAATCGAAAACAAACGGTGCCGCCGGGCCGGCCCCGGGCGGGAGCCGCGCACGGTTCCGCGAGCGCACGAGATGGCCGGCTGTGAGTGTGGCGGTTTCGGTGGGCTTCGTTGTGCTCGTGCTCGGCTGGGCGCTGGTGCCGGGGCCGTTCACCGACCGCGACCCGTTGATCGGGGTGCCGAGCGAGAAATTCCAGGGTCCTGGCCTCGACCACTGGTTCGGGACCGACAACCTGGGCCGCGACCTCTACACCCGGGTAGTGCACGCGGCGGCCCTGTCGTTGACCGCGACGGTGCTCGCGGTCGCGATCGGCCTGGTGGCCGGTTCGCTCCTCGGTCTGCTCTCGGGTGCGGTGGGCGGCGTCCTCGACAGTGCGTTGATGCGCGGGGTGGATGTTCTGCTCTCCATTCCGGAACTGCTGCTGTCGCTGGCTCTGGTGACCGTTCTCGGATTCGGCACCGGCAATGTGGCGCTCGCGGTGGGTCTCGCGCTCGTCGCGCGGTTCGCCCGGGTGATGCGCGCGGAGGTGCTCCGGGTGCGCCGGGCCGCCTATGTGGAGGCCGCGTATGCCTCGGGTGTGCGCTGGTATGTCGTGCTGGTACGGCACGTACTGCGCAATGCCTACGCACCGGTGGCGGCGCTGGCCGCCGTGGAATTCGGGCTCGCGGTGCTCGCCGTGTCCTCGCTGAGTTTCCTCGGATACGGTGCTGCGCCGCCGACTCCGGAGTGGGGCTCGCTGATCTCGGAAGGACGCAACTATCTGGCCACCGCGTGGTGGCTCACCACCCTGCCCGGCCTCGTGATCGTCGCGCTGGTACTGGCGACCCAGCGCCTGGGCCGGGCACTCGCCCAGGAGGGACTGCGATGAACCGAGACGACAACCGCCGGACCACGAGTACGGCCGCCGAGCCGGTGGCCGGAGCAATGCACGGGACCGGCGAACGGTCCGCGCACAGCGATACAGCACCCGATCCGGCGCCGGACCCGATTATTACGGCGGTGCGCCGCACGGCCGGCTTCCTCCGGGAAGGATGGTCGTTCACCACCCGGTTGGCCGAACGGATGCCGCGCGCGTACTTCGCCGGATGGTCACTGTGACAGGAGCGGCCGTGCTCGCCGGAAACGGGATCGGTGCCGTGGCCGGGGACCCGGTCCTGCGGGTCCGAGATCTGCGGGTGGACTATCGCACCGGCCGCACCGCCACCACGGCGGTCGACAGTGTGTCGCTCATGATTCACCGCGGGGAAACCGTCGCGCTCGTCGGGGAGTCGGGGTCCGGGAAATCCAGTCTGGCCCACGCGGTGATCGGTCTGCTGAGTGGCGGGGGCGCGATTACGGCGGGCACCGTCACATTCGGTGGCCGGCGGTTGGACCGGCTGACGCAGCGGGCGTGGCGGCGGGTGCGCGGTGCCGAAATCGGGCTCGTTCCCCAAGATCCGGCAGTATCGCTCAATCCGGTACTGCGGATCGGCGATCAGGTCGGCGAGACCTTGCGGATCCACGGGCGCGCGGACCGGCGCACGGCCTGGGCGGAGGCGGTCCGCATCCTGGACGAGGCCGGGATCGACCGGCCCGAACTCCGCGCCAGGCAGTTTCCGCAGGATCTTTCGGGAGGCCAGCGTCAGCGCGTGCTGATCGGGATCGCGCTGGCGTGCCGGCCGCGTCTCGTGATCGCCGATGAACCGACCAGCGCGCTCGATGTCACCGTGCAGCGGCGCATCCTGGATCACCTCGCGGGCCGTACCGCCGAATCGGGGACGGCGGTACTGTTGATCACCCACGATCTCGGTGTTGCGGCCGATCGCGCCGACCGGATCGTGGTCCTGCGCCACGGCCGGATCGTGGAGAGCGGCGCGGCCGCGGAGGTGCTCACCGGACCCCGCCACGAGTACACGCGCCGCCTGCTCGACGCGGCGTCGGGTGCGCGCCGCCCCGAGCGGGCCACCCGTCCGCGCGCGGCCACACCGCTGCTGTCGGCCCGGAACCTGCACAAGACTTTTCCGGTCGGCCGCGGTGCCGGCCTCACGGCTGTCGATGATGCCGCCCTGACGATCGATCGCGGGGAAACGCTGGCCCTCGTCGGGGAATCCGGTTCGGGCAAATCCACGACCGCGCGGATCATCGCCCGGCTCGAGGCGCCCGATCGTGGCACCGTCGTGTTCGACGGCACCGATATCGGCACGCTGCGCGGCTCGCGGCTGCGGGAATGGCGGCGACGCGTCCAGATCGTGTACCAGAACCCCTACGGCTCGTTGAATCCGAAGCTCACTGTCGAACGGATCGTCGCCGAGCCGCTGCAGGCGTTCGGTATCGGTTCCCCGGCGATACGCCGGGAGCAGGTCACCGAACTACTGGACCGGGTGGCCCTCCCGAGTTCCAGTGCGCGGCGACGGCCGGCGGAATTGTCGGGCGGACAGCGGCAGCGGGTGGCCATCGCCCGGGCACTGGCGCTTCGCCCGGACCTGGTCGTTCTCGACGAACCCGTATCCGCGCTGGATGTTTCGGTCCAGGAACAGATCCTGGAGCTACTCGGCGAACTGCAAACCGACCTAGCCCTCAGCTATCTGTTCATCTCCCATGACCTGGCTGTAGTGCGCGATGTCAGCGATCGTGTCGCCGTGATGCTTGCCGGGCGAATTGTCGAAACAGGGCGTACCGCAGCGGTGTTCGAGGCACCGCGGCACGAGTACACCCGTGAGCTGTTGCTCGCGATTCCCGGCGCCGCACGGCGCCACCGGCAGAAGGAAAGGACCATGTGATGCCACCCGCCGCATCGCTGCTGCTCGCCGTCGAACTGGACGGCACCGGCGCGCATCCCGCATCCTGGCGGCGCCCGGATTCGCGGGCCGAGGACCTGTTCACCGCCGATTTCTGGGTGGACGCGGTCACCGCCGCCGAACGGGCCGGACTCGACCTGGTGTTCCTACCGGATTCCTTCGCACTGCAATCCGGGGGTGCACGCGGCCGGCTCGACGCGGTCGGGATCGCCGCGCGAGTCGCGCCGGCGACCACCCGTATCGGCCTGATCCCACAGGGGCCTGTCACCCATACCGAACCGTTTCATCTGTCCAAGGCCGTCGCCAGTCTCGACTTCGCCTCGTCCGGCCGGGCCGGTTGGGAGGTGACCGTCTCGCCCGGCGCCGAACAGGCCCGGTTGTTCGGGCGCAAACCGGAACAGCCGGACAGCGCGCTGTGGCATGAAGCGGACGAGGCGATCGAGGTGGTCGCCCGGCTGTGGGACAGCTGGGAGGACGACGCGGAGATCCGCGATGCGCCGACCGGCCGGTTCATCGACCGCGGCAAACTGCACTACATCGACTTCACCGGCGACAACTTTTCGGTGAAGGGCCCCTCGATCACCCCGCGGCCGCCCCAGGGGCAGCCGTTGATCGCGATCCGGGCGGACGGCCCGCACGCCACCCGCGTGGCCGTGCACCGGGCAGATCTGCTCCGCATTTCCGCGCCGGATCTCGCGACGGCCGCCGAGACCAGGTCGGTATTACGGGCGGCCACCGCCGCCGCGGGCCGGGATCCGGACCTGGTCCGGATATTGCTCGATATCGAGGTCCATCTCGCCGCGTCGGACCAGGCGGCGGCAGCGGAGGTAGCGCAATTGGATTCCTGGAGCACCGGTCCGGCCTCGGCCTCGCTGCGCCACATCGGCACTCCGGCCTCGCTGCGTGAACTCGTCGGGCAGGCCCACCGCGAATGCTCTGCCGATGGGCTGGTCCTGAAACCACTGGCACAGGCCGCGTTCCTGGACCGCATTCCCGCACCGCTGCCGACCCTGCGCGGCCGCCTGGGGTTGCCGCGGCCTCTGAACCGTTATGTGACCGAAGGAGTATGAACGTGTCGACAGGTGTGACCGGCAAGCAAATTCATCTCGCAGCCCATTTCCCCGGCGTCAACAACACCACGGTGTGGAACGATCCCGAATCCGGGAGCCAGATCGATTTCGGCTCGTTCGTCCATCTGGCCCGCACGGCCGAGCGGGGACTGTTCGATTTCTTCTTCCTCGCCGAGGGCCTGCGGTTGCGCGAACACCGCGGCCGGATCCACGACTTGGACGTCGTCGGCCGGCCCGACACCTTCACAGTGCTCAACGCGCTCGCCGGGGTGACCACGCGGCTGGGGCTGGCGGGCACCATCAACACCACCTTCAACGAACCGTTCGAACTGGCGAAGCAGTTCGCCACACTGGATCATCTCTCGGGCGGGCGGGCCGCCTGGAATGCCGTGACCTCGTCCGATGCGTTCACCGGGGAGAACTTCCGCCGTGGCGGCTACCTCGATCATTCCCAGCGTTATACGCGTGCCGCCGAGGTCGTCGCCGCCACTCGCAGGCTGTGGGACAGCTGGTCCGGCGACGCACTGGTCGTCGACCGCGACCGCGGTGTCTTCACCCGGCAGCTTCCCGAGGTGCGTTACCGGAGCGGACACTTCGATATCTCCGGCCCCTTCGTCCTGCCACGCAGCCCCCAGGGCTATCCCGTACAGCTCCAGGCCGGTGACTCCGAGGAGGGCCGGGAATTCGGCGCCGCCACCGCGGACGCGATCTTCAGCCGGCACGGGGAACTCGAAGCGGGACAACAGTTCTACACCGATATGAAGAAACGGCTGGCCAAGTACGGCCGCGACCCCGGTGACCTGCTGATCCTGCCCGCCGCCACCTTCGTGATCGGTGACAGCGCCGCCGACGCCGAGGAACGGGCCCGGGAGATCCGGTTGCGGCAGGTGAGCCCGCAGACCGCGATCTCCTTCCTCGAACAGGTGTGGGGCCGAGACCTCTCCGCCTACGATCCCGACGACCCCCTGCCGGAGCTCGAACCGCTCGACGATGTGACCATCACCCGCGGCCGGGTCCGCCACACCAGAGACCCCGAAGCCCTGGTGCGCCAGTGGCGGGCACGTGCCGACGCGGAGAAACTGAGTATCCGCGAACTCGTCATCGAGGTCACCGCCCGCCAGCAGTTCGTCGGCACACCCGCCGCCATCGCGGCGGAGATCGATCGCTACGTACAGGCGGACGCGGCCGACGGTTTCATACTCGTACCGCACCTCACTCCCGCAGGCCTGGACGAATTCGTCGACACGGTGGTGCCGGAACTACAGGACCGCGGTAGCTTCCGCACCGAATACGAGGGAACGACGCTGCGCGAACATCTCGGCATGCGCCATCCGCACGGCGCCGCAGAGCAGATGCGCGCATCATGACCACACCCTTGTCTGTCCTGGACCTTTCCCCTATCAGCACGGGGTCGGATGCGCGGCAGGCGATTCGCAACACCATCGATCTCGCCCGGCACGCCGAAGCCTGGGGATACCGGCGGTATTGGGTCGCCGAACATCACTTCGTAGCGGTGGCTTCGTCGGCGCCGACCGAATTGATCGCGCTCATCGCCGCCGCCACCGAGACCATCCGGGTCGGTTCCGCCGCTGTCCAGGCGGGCTATCGGACCGCGGCGTCGGTGGTGGAGGCCTTCGGCACCGTCGATGCGCTGTACCCGGGCAGGCTGGATCTCGGGCTGGGACGTTCGGCGCATCGCCTGCCACAACTGCGCGCCATGGGGACTCCGCCGTCCCTGCGCTCACCACGACCGACCGTGGTGCGTGACGGGGTGGTCGTCCCGCCCCCGTTCGCACCCGCGCAGATCCGGGATACGAGCCGGCTCGCGGCCTCGCTCGAGGCGCTACTGCTGCCCGGCGCCGAACCGCCGGACTACGCCGAACAGATCGCGCAGATCCGTGCCCTGCTGGCCGGGACGTACACGACCGCCGACGGAATCCACTTGCGGGCTGTCCCGGGAGAGGGAGCCGATGTGCAGGTGTGGCTGTTCGGCAGCAGCGGCGGGGAGAGCGCGCAGCTGGCGGGGTGCCTCGGGCTGCCGTTCGTGGCCAACTACCACGTATCGCCGGGGACGATCCTGGAAACCGTGGCGGCCTATCGCGCGGCGTTCCGGCCGTCGGAGCAGTTCCGGGAGCCCTATCTGGTGGTTTCGGCCGATGTGGTCGTTGCCGAGGACGAAGCCCGGGCCCGCCATCTCGCCGCCACCTACGGGCACTGGGTGGCCAGTATCCGCAGCGGCGCGGGAGCGACCGAATATCCGGATCCCGAGACCGCGCCGCCGCTGACCGATTACCAGCTCCGACTGGTCGACGACCGGGTGAACACTCAGTTCGTCGGAACGCCGGCCGCCGTGGCTGCGCGATTGTCTGCACTACAGCAGCTGACCGGCGCCGACGAACTGGTGATCACGAGCGTCACCCACCGGCACGCGGACCGATTGACTTCGCACCGCCTGCTCGCCCGGGAATGGGGACTCGAGGGTGCCCGCGGGTCCTGACCGGGCCCGGTCAGGACGCGCCGCCGCGGGTCAGGGTCGAGCGCAACCGATCGGTGCGGTGAGTGCCGTATCCGCCGCGACCGGCCGGATAGCGACGATGACCGGAGTCAGCGGTATAACGCCATACGATTCATGTGTCGGCACCGCGAGCCACTGGGGCCCTGTCCGGCGCCGCCAGCCCGACTACCCGTCGCAGTGCCGCTGCCAGCGAGGCAGGGGCGCGGAGACCATGCGGTCCCGAGGCGCTGCGGCGGCGGCGAGATGACCGCGCAGCGTGGTGGTTTCGTAGTCGGCGCGGAAGAGGCCGCGAGATACCAGCAGCGGGACCAGTTCGTCGGCGATCACCTCGAGGCTGTCGACGAGGATATCGGGTTGCAGGTTGAAGCCGTCGCAGGCGTAACTGCGGTACCACTGCTCGATGCGGTCGGCCAGTTGCTCCGGGGTGCCCACGAAACCGCCGTGCCCGGAACCGGAGTAGCGCGTCTCGCGCAGGTACTCCCGGACGGTCGGGCGGGTCTGCCGGATCTGCTCGAGAATGGATTCGCGGAAACCGATACTGCCGGTGAAGATCTCCGGATCGGCGGGGCCGCGCAGTGCCTCGTCCGGGAACTGCTCGTCGAGATCTAGGGTGGCGATATCGACCCCGATGGCATGGGAGAGCCAGGCCGCCGAATACGCGCTGGGGCTCGACTCGTACAGTTCGTCGACGCGGCGCCGAGCCTCTTCCTCGGTGGATCCGAGGGTCAGTAGCAGGCCGGGCATGATCGCGATGTCGCGGGGGTCGCGGCCGGCCCGCGCCGCACCGGCCTGCACGGTCCGGTAGTGCTCGCGCGCAGTCTCGAGTGTGATCTCGGCGGTGAATACGCCGTCGGCGTAGCGGGCGGCGATATCGCGGCCTCCGGGGGATCCGCCGGCCTGGAACAGGACCGGCATACCCTGTGGTGAGGCGGGTGCGCGGAATTCGCCGTCGTAGTCGAAATGAGTGCCGTGATGGCGGACCCGGGAACCGGTTCCGGCGGCCGACCACAGGGCGCGGGAGAGTTCGGCGAATTCGGCGCCGCGTTCATAGCGTCGGCTGCGGGGAATCACCTGCTCGAGGCCGAAATTGGCGGCGGACCGGTCGTCGCGGGTGGTCACCAGGTTCCAGCCGGCGCGGCCGTGCGAGACGTGGTCGAGGGTGAGGATACGGGCGGCCAGGTCTACGGGGTCGTTGAAGGTGGTGGACGCAGTGGCGATGAGGCCGACATGCTCGGTGGTCCGGGCGATATGCGCCCACACGACCGCCGGGTCGAGCCGGATGGGGTTGGCGTCGTAGGCAGGATCACCGAGACTCAGTGCGTCAGCGAGGAATACCGCGTCGAGCCGGGCGCGTTCGGCGAGCCGGCCGATCCGCTCCCAGTACGCGGGTTCGACGAAATCCTGGGCCCCGAGAAGCGGTGACCGCCACGCGGCGGGGATATAGCCGTAGACGAGCACATTGACACCGAGAAGGACGTGGCCGGTGCGGGGTTCGGTCATCCGGTCACGCTCCTTGGCCTTGCGGGCGCAGGAAGGAGTTCGATCCGCCTGCCGGTGGTGTGCCGTTGACGTAGTAGTCACCCAGTACTCGTTCCTTGAACACGCGGGGGTTGTGCGAGGCGAGGGTGCGGGCATTGCGCCAGTGCCGGTCGAGGCCCGCGTCGACCGCGGTCGCGGAGGCGCCGAGGGCGTCGAACACGGTACCGGTGACCTCGAGCGCGGATTCGATGACGACCGTTTGCGCCTCGTGGGTGCGCACGGTCGCCTGGACGAGTGCCCTATGCTCGGACTCCGCGTCCTGCTGGAAGTGGGCTTCGGCAACGGCGTCGAGAGTGGCCGCCTGCTTTTCCAGCGCCGCCTCCGCCGCGAACACCCGAGTGGCCAGGATGCCGATGCGCTGCTGGAGCAGGGGGTCGCCGGCAGGTACCTCGTCGAGGCCCAGCGGATAGTTGCGGGGCCGGCGGCGCAGTGCGGCGGTGCCGTCACGGAACGCCGCCCGGGCGATGCCGGTCAGCACCGACAGCAGCGCAGTCTGATAGAAGAGCCCCTGATAGGCGAAGCGTTCCTCGGCGGGGAACAGGCCGTGTTCGTCCACCACCGCGTCGCGATACCGGGCCGATCCGCTGGCGGTGGTCTGCTGGCCGAAGCCGGCCCAGTCGTCGACGAGGGTGACTCCGGGCTGCTCCCGTGGGACGAGCACGGTGACCAGGCGGTCGTCGGCGTCCTTGCCGATCACATCGAGCCAGTCCGCGTAGAGGCTGCCCGTCGCATAGAACTTTTCGCCGGTGACCCGGGTGACGCCGTCGACGGTGCTGATCCGGGTGCCGATATCGCCGAATTTCGCGTTGTTGGCCTCGGTCCAGCCGCCGCCGACGAACTCGCCGCGACGGAACCGTTCGAGCCAGATCCCGGTGGCCGGATGCTCCGGTGAGTTCAGCCGGTCCTCGACGAAGGCGAGATGGTTGCGGAAGATATGCGCCACATTGGCGTCGGCGGCGCCGAGATCGGCGAGCAGGCGGAACAATTGCTGCAGGGTCGCGCCGTCGCCGCCCAGTTCGCGGGGGATCCGCAATCGGGAGAATCCGGCGTCGACCAGGTGACGGACCTGCTCGTAGGGGAATTCGCGGGCACGTTCCCGGGCGAGGTTGCCTTCGGCGATACGATCGAAGACGGGTTGATAGGTCGCGCTGAGGGATTCGTATCCGGCGTCGGGGGCCGCCGGCAGCGATCTCCGATCGGTCGAGGTGGAGGCTGTCATGGGGTCCCTTCGGTAAGTCGGTGCACTGCGCGCGGTTTCAGCGGTAGACGGCGGGCGATGGTTCGGCGAACGCCGGTGGGGCGCCGGCCGGCAGATCGACGGGCGGCGCCAGGCCCAGCACAGCCCGCAGGGTCGTATGGGGGTCGAGAGCGCCGAGTTCACCGTGGTCCGCCACGAATGCGGCCACAGTGCGCAGCAGGTCGGTGGCGGTCTCGGCGGGGGAGCCGCCGGTGCCGGTGCGGAGCAGGATTCCGTGGGCGCCCGCGGTCAGCAGGCCGGCGGCGGTATCGATATCCGCGGCCTCGGCGACAACTGGAGTGGTGCTGTGTTCCAGGGCAGCGGCGACGGAACCACGGTCGGGGAAGCCGCCGAGTACGGCGAGCTCGCCCGTATCGGGTCGGGACGTCCCCGATTCCGGAACTGTGACGAACCGGGCGAGAACCGGTGTGCCCTGGAGCGAGGCCGGAATACTGAGTGGTCCGGCCGTGCGGGCGGCACCGAGGTGGTCCACCCGGCGAATCAGGTCGGACCGCACCAGGATCCCACTGTCCTTGTCGCCGATGATGCTGTCGCGGGGCCAGCTCTGCCACAACCCGATCAGGGCGCGGGCAGTATCCGCGGTGGTCTCCGACCCGAGTTCGGCGCTGCTGCCCAGACCCGCTCCGCTCCAGGCATCACCGGTGCGGCCGCGGGAATCGCGGTCGCCGAGCAGGATTCCGGACCGGCCCCGGGTGAGGTGATCCAGCGAGAGCGCCCGCCGGGCGAGGTTGTAAGGCAGGTCGATATGGGCGGCAGCGGCGAAGAGTGCGGGCGGTCCGCCGTAGGTGGCGAGTGCCGTGGCCAGGAGGCTGGGGTCGAGATCGGTGGCCGTGGGGCCCGTGAGCCGGTCGATTCCGATCACCGCGAACGCGGCCGGCTGCCGCTCCCACGCGGTGCGCAGGGTGTTGTCGGCGAGGATCGCCGCGGCTTCGGCGGTAGTCACCGCCAAGGCAAGGATCGGGGTGCCGGAGCGTGCAGAGGTCATGCCGCCTGTTCTTTCCGTCGGCCGAGATCGGCGTCGAGTAGTGCGCGGGTCTCGGCGGAGCGCGCGCTGTCGTACAGGTGTGCGGTGGGGAATTCGTCGACCAGCCGGCCACCGGTGAGTACACCGATCCGGTCGCTGACCCATTCCACGAGCCCCAGATCGTGACCGATGAACACACAGGTCAGGTTCAGGCGTCCGCGCAGCTCGAGCAGTAGGTCGATGATCTCGGCCTGGGTGGAGACATCCAGCGAGGAGGTCGGCTCGTCGAGGATCAGCAGATCGGGTTCCGGCGCCAGCGCCCGCGCCAGGCAGACCCGCTGCGCCTGGCCACCGGACAGTGCGTGCGGGTACCGGTCGGCGAAATCGGCGGCCAGGCCGACGAGCGCGAGCGACCGGGCCACCGCCTCCGCCGCCGGCTTCCGGTTCCGCACCCGGCCGAAGCGGTACAGCGGCCGGGCGATCTGCTCCCCGACACGCAGCGCGGGGTTGAGCGCGCCGACCGGGTCCTGGAAGACATATTGCAGTCGCGACCGCAGCGCGCGCAGTTCGGCCGGTGCCGCACCGGTGACCCGATTTCCGTCGAAGGTCACCGAACCCGCGGTGGCCGGCAGCAGTCCTCCCAGTACGCGGCCCAGGGTCGACTTCCCTGAGCCGGAAGGCCCGATCAACCCATAGATTTCGCCGGGCGCCACGGTGAGCGACACATTGTCCACCGCGACGAATTCCCGTGCGGTGACCCCGGTTCCGAATCCACCCACCCGGAATCGCTTGGAGACCGCATCGAGCCGCACGACCGGTACGGTGTTCCCGGTGCCGGCACCGGTCGCGGACACGGGCCGGACGCGTGGCGACGCCAGGCGACGCGGTCCGTCCCACTGTGGCAGGGTCGCGCGTTTACCCAGCCGGGGCACCGCATCCAGCAGCCGCCGGGTGTACGGGTGATCGGGCGCGGTGAGCACCTTCTCCCGGGCTCCGGCTTCGACGATCCGGCCCTGGGCGAGCACGGCCACCCGGTCGGCCATATGGGCGACCACGTCGAAATCGTGGGTGATCAACAGCAGCGCCGATCCCGTGGCGCGGGTGATATCGCGGAGCAGATCGAGGATCTGGCGCTGGACGATGGTGTCGAGCGCGGTGGTCGGTTCGTCGGCGATCAGTACCAGCGGTTCGGCCAGGGCGGCCAGCGCGAGCGCGACCCGCTGGCGCATTCCGCCGCTGAGTTCGTGCGGATAGGAGGCCAGAACGCGGTCCGGAGCATCGAAACCGACCTGCGTGAGCCAGCCGGCCGCCAGTGTGCGACGCGCGGACCGCCGCAGCTCCGGGCGATGGTGGACGATGATCTCGTCGAGCTGGGTGTCGATGCGGTGCGCCGGATCCAGGGCGCCGAGCGGGTTCTGGAAGACCATGCCGATCCCGGACCCGCGGTAGGTGCGGAGCCGGCGGTCGGGGAGCGCGGTGAGCTCGACGACATCGTTCGGATCGGGGCGGAAGCGGACGGCCCCGCCGGTAATCCGTGCGTCGTGTGGCAGCAGGCCGATGATCGCGGCCGCCGTGAGGCTCTTCCCGGAACCGGATTCCCCGACGAGGGCCAGTACTTCGCCGGCGGTGAGGGTGAACCGGATATCCGCGACCGTCGGGTCGCCGGGTTCGTCGCCGGGGTAGGCGATGCTCAGGTTGTCGACTTCGAGGACGGTGCGCGTTGCGGCACCGGCTTCGCCGGGGCGGGTATGCGGTGTGGACAGCGTGGTCATCGGCGGTTTCCTCGGGTGCGGGGGTTCGACAGGTCGTGCAGGGCGTCGCCGAGCCAGTTGAAGGCCAGGGCGACGACCACGACCGCGAGGCCCGGGATCACCGCCACATGCATATGCCCGGATAGCACGACCTTCGCGCCGGACGCGATCATCTGGCCCCAATCGGGGGTCGGGGGCTGCACGCCGATTCCTACCGCGCTCAGGCTCGCCGAGAACACCACCATGGTGGCGACCATGCCGGTGCCGTAGACGACGATTGCGCCGCGCACATTCGGCAGTACTTCGCGCACCATCAGCTCCCACCGGGTGGCGCCGAGCGCGGTGGCGGCCTCGACGTACTCGCGCTGGACCTGCTGTTTCACCTCGGTGAACACCACGCGGGTCACATAGGGGACCACGGTGAACGCGATCGCCGCCACCACGACCACGGGCCCGGGGCGCAGGACGGCGGCCAGCGCGACCGCCACCAGAATCACCGGAAAGGCGAACAACATGTCCACGACCCGCATCACGGCACCGCTCACCTTCGGGCCGGCGAAACCGGCGAGCAGCCCGGCTCCGGACCCGGCCACCGTGGCCGCGGCTACCGCGAGAACCGCCAGCAGCAGCGAGGTCCGGCCACCCCAGAGCAGCCGGCTCAGCAGGTCCCGGCCGAGATCGTCGGTGCCCAGCAGATGCCCGGCGCTGCCGGGCGGCAGGAACTTGGCGGACGGATCGGTCACCAGCGGGTCGTAGGGCGCGAGTACGGGCGCCAACAGAGAAACGACCACCACGGCGCCGATGAGTACGACGGCGGCGACGAATTGCGCGCTGTAGCGCCGCCCGCGGATTTCTCGCCGACCGGCGGCCAGCGGCGGACGGGACACTCGGACGGAGACCATCACGTGCCTCGCAATCGTGGATCGAGCGCGTCGACGATGACATCGGTGACGAGATTGACCACCAGATAGCACAGCGCCACCAGCACGATCCCGCCCTGGATCACCGGATAGTCTTTACCGTTCACGGCATTCACCAGCTGGGTGCCGATACCGGGCCAGTTGAACACGATTTCGACGAAGAACACTCCGGTGATCAAGGTGCCGATTTCGAGGCCGGTGATATTGACCAGACTCGGCAGGATATTCCGGAAGACATTCTTGCCGTAGATCTTTCGTCGCGGCATCCCTTGCGACCGGAAGGTGCGCACATACTCGGTGCCGGTTTCGCGCACGATGCCGATCCGGACGAACCGGGCCAGTACCAGCATGGAGATCAGTGCGGCCGATATCGCGGGCAGCACCAGATGCTGCAGGAGATCGCCGAATCCACCGCCGCCGCGGGACTGCATCCCGCCCACGGGTAGCCAGCCCAGTTGCAGGGCGAACACGCTGATCAGCACCAGCCCGAACCAGTACACCGAGAGATTGCTGCCGATCTGGGCTACCAGCATCACCGCGCGATCCACCCAGGTGCCGTGCCAGATCCCGGCGACAGCGCCGATCAGCGTGCCGAACACCACGCACACCACGGTCCCGGCGACGGTGAGTATCAGCGTGTTGAGGAAGGGCGAGACGAGGATATCGAATACCGGCGTACCCAGGGTCAGCGACAATCCGCCGCCGTCGGCGGCGAGATTCTTCAGCCAGACGAAGTACTGCTCCCACAGCGGGCGGTCCAGCCCGTAGGTGGCACGCAGGTCGTCGAGCTGTTGGGGTGTGAACCGCAGAGCGAACTGATCCACCGGGTCGCCCGGGGTGAGCGCGCCGAGCAGGAATGCCAGCACCGAAACGAGGAACAGGATGGGCAGCACATTGAGGACCCGCAACCCGATATGACGCAACCGGTTCATCGGGTACCCGATAACCAGACCGGGGAAAGGTCGTACCAGTTCGTGGCCGGGAACACGAAACCTTCCACGTTCGGACCGGTCGCGTAGTAGCGGTTCAGGTTCACTGCGGGAATCACCAGGGCCTCGTTCCGCAGCTTCTGCTCGGCCTGTTTCCACAACCCGATCCGCGCACCCTCGTCGGGAGCGTGCAGGGCTGTTTCGATGGCCGCGGTCACCTGAGGATGTTCGGCCGGGTCCAAGCCGCGGTTCTGTAAACCGGTGTACCCGTTGTGCAGCCATTCGGCGTTCGTCTCACCGAACTCGTCGATACTCAGGCCGTCGCCCGGTTGCGGGTTGCGGATGCGCGACGAGTAGTTGACGCGGTCGAGGCTGACGATATCGACCTCGACGCCGATCTCCTTCAGATGAGCTTGCAGCCATTGGCCCACATTCTCGTTCGCCACATCGATGACGAGGCCGAACCGGAGTTCCCCGGGGCCGTAACCTGCTTCGGCGAGCAGCCGCCGGGCGCGGTCCGGGTCGTAGGGGAAATCCCGCACCGCCGGGTCGAAGGCTTCGTTGCCCGGCGGCAGGAACGAATACTGGGGTGTGGCATACCCGTTGTAGACCTCTTTCGCCAGGGCATCCCGGTTCAAACCGTGGATGAGAGCCTTGCGTACGCGGGCGTCGTCGAATACGGGATTTTTCCGGTTGAAGGAGAAGTACACGAGTTCGGCGCCGGTGCCCGCGGGGACGTCGAAGCCCGCGTTCTCCAGGGATTCGACATCGTCGGGCGGGACGTAGCTGACCAGGTCCACTTCACCGTTCAGCAGGGAGGCGACCCGGGTCTGGTTGTTGGGAATCACCCGGAAGGTCAGCGTATCCAGGCGCGGTCGAGTACCCCAGTAGCCGGGATTGCGTTGCAGCACGATGCGATCGCCGATCGCGCGGGATTCGAACCGGTACGGGCCGGTGCCTTCGGGATGTTCGGCGAATCCGTTGTTCCCGTACTTTTCCCACACCGCCGGGTTCCCGATGGGAAGTGTGTACATGGATTGCGCCAGGATGCGCGGGAAGCCGAGGAAGGGCTTGTCGAATTCGAAGGTGTAGCTGTGTGTACCGGTGGGGCGGGCAGCACGAAGATTGTCGAACCACACCTGTACCCGGCCCGCGCTCTCCTCGTCGAAGAACTCGTAGGAGCGATCCCAGACCCGCCGGACATTCTTGTCCAACGCGGCCGCGTCGAACGGGGAGTCGTCGTGGAAAGTGACACCTTCGCGGAGCTGGAAATTCCAGACGCGACCACCGGCACTGTGCTCCCATTTCGTTGCCAGCACCGGAACCAGGCCGGGTACACCTGTCGTGGCGGTCAGGTCTTCCCCGACGAGCGGTTCGAAGATATTGCGGGAGACCCGGTAGGTCTCCCAGAAGGTCTGCCGGTGCGGGTCCAGCCCGCGTGGTTCCAGATACAGGCCGCTGATGAATTCGCCGCCGTCCACCGGGGTTCCGCCGTTCCCGCCGGCCGAGCAACCGGTGAGCAGGACCACGGCGGCCAAACCTGCCGCGAGAAGGGTGTAGCGCTTGTTCCTACGCACTGGGCCGCATACTTTCCGTCGGTATCGAGGGCTTCCGACGTAGAAACATAAGTTGATTCGACTGGGCGCTCACGGCATTGGCTCAGCGTGATTCGTTTCTGCCCGGCTGCGTGGCCGGGAGGTCCGGACGGGGGTTCGTTCCCGCGCGTTTCCAGCCGAGAGCGGGGGCGATGAGTTCGACGGTGTCGTGCAGGATCTGCTCGTAGTCGTCGCGATGGAATTCGTAGGGCAGTTCGAGGCGCAGTTCGGTGGTGTGGGCGAGCACCGGATCGGTGCGTAAGCGTTCGACTATCTGCTCGGCGGGACCGGCCAGATCCGAGGCGAACAGGATTCGCCGCTCGCCTTGCGGAGCGAGGGTCCGGTCGTGCCGGGCGGCCGCATACTGCCGGTAGCGCTCCCGGGTCGCGCGGCCGGCGCTGTCGAAGGGGGCGATTACCCGGCCGACCGCCACCCTGGCCGGCCGGGACGAATCGATGCGGCGGCGGTACTCGTCGAGCAAACTCAGCTGGGTGGTGGCGAAATCGTCGCTGTGTTCGCCGAATACGATGTTCCCGATGAGCAGGTTGAGGCCGGTCT
This sequence comes from Nocardia carnea NBRC 14403, assembly GCF_000308515.1. Classification (GTDB taxonomy): domain Bacteria; phylum Actinomycetota; class Actinomycetes; order Mycobacteriales; family Mycobacteriaceae; genus Nocardia; species Nocardia carnea. The sequence goes on from NZ_BAFV01000071.1 coordinate 49,230, forward strand.
CCCCGGCCCAGCGCACCGAGCGGGTGCTGCCGCCGCCGTACCAGAGCCGGTCGATCAACCCGGGGCTGTGCGGTTGCAGGCGGGGGCGTTGGCTGTTACCGGGGGAATGGATCACCGTATCCGGGCCGCCCAGATAGTTGCCGCGCAGATTGTCCATCAGGCGGGCGATCCGTCCGTAGGACAGGTCGTAGGTGCGCCAGTCGCCGTCGAAGACGAGATCACCGATCAGGTCTGCGTGCGGCGGGGTACCCGCGCTGAAACCGGGTTGCAGCCGCCCACCGGACAGCACATCGGCCATCGACAGGTCCTCGGCCAGCCGGAAGGGGCTCTCGTAGCCGACGGGGATCACGGCGGTCCCCAGCTCGACCCGGCTGGTGCGCTGGGCGGCGGCGGCCAGGAACACCGCCGCCGACCCCACGCCGTGCTCCAGATGCCGCTGCCGGATCCAGGCCCCGTCGATACCGAGGCGTTCGCCGTACTCGAACAGCCGCAGAGTGTCCTCGAGCCCGGCAGCGGGATCCCCGTCGGGATAGTTACCGGGGGTGAGCAGCGAGAGTTTCCTGATCGACGGTTCGCGGGCGCCCATCGGATTCAGCCGCGCTCGTAGGGGATCTTCTCGCCTGCCTCGATCGCGACCGGCAGCCGGTTCTCGGCCGGCGGTAGTGGGCAGGTCGCGAGATCGGTGTACGCGCAGGGCAGGTTGACCGCGCGGTTGAAGTCCAGGGTCACCGTGCCGTCGGCAGCGGGTGGCGGGAGCTGCAATACACGGTTGGCGGCGTAGGTCGTCACACCGGAGGTCGCATCGGTGAACAGCACCGTCAGGTGCCCCGCCGCCTTCCCGGGAAACGCGGTGAGCCGCAGTTCGTGCCCGCCCACCTCGAACTCGATCTGCCCGGGCGCGTCGTAGACGTGCTCGAGCCCTTCCACCGCGGCGCCCACCGTGGTGGGCCGTGGCTCTGCGAAAGCGGTGTACCGTCCTCCGAGCACCCACTTCGGGTCAGGAGCATAGGCCGGGGTGCCGCGGAAACCGGTGCGCAACGGGTTGTCCGGATGCCGCGGACGGACGATATCGTGCCCGCCGCGTGTGGCGACCTCGATCACGGCGTCACCCCAGACCGCGTTGATCCCGCCCCGTTCCGGGATGACGCCGAAGCGATGGTCGCCACGGACCGCATTCCCCTCGATCAGCAGCTCCTCGTCGTCGCCGAGGACCACCCTGACCCCGCCGGGTCCGGTGGACCAGATACCCGGTGCATCGGGGAAACGCTGCGGTGCCACCGTGACCCAGTGCAGGCCGGTGACGGCCAGGAAGCCGTGCGGATCGGCCAGGTTCGTTTCCTGCTGCCGATGCCAGTCCCGCCATTCGGCGGTGAAGATATCGGCCGAGGTCGCGGCTGTCGTCATGGATATTCCCTCCGAATACGGGGCAAGACCGTGGTGCGATCATCCGCCGCGGTAACCGAACGAGAAACGTTTCCGATCGGCCTGATTCTGTGCCCGCGGCCGCCGGCCGGCGCGAGCAGCGGCGGCCCGGCGGACATGGATGGTGGCTGAAGCTTCCGCCACCGACCGTGGTTCGGCTTGCCGGGAGGTATTCGGGCAAACTTCACGCCATGAAGTACAGCGCTGGAGTTCTGCTGTTTCGTCGTGCGCCCGAGGTGCACGTGCTGCTGGGGCATATGGGCGGGCCGCTGTGGGCGCGTAAGGATTCGGGGGCGTGGTCGATTCCCAAGGGGGAGTACGAACCGGCGACCGAGGAGGCTCGCGCCGCCGCGGCCCGCGAATTCGACGAGGAGTTGGGTATGCCGGTGCCCGACGGGGAGTGGATCGCGTTGGGTGAAGTGCGGTACGGCAGCGGTCGGAGTAAGAAGCAGGTCACGGTGTGGGCGGTCGAGGGCGAGCTCGATCCGGCTCGGGTGGTGCCGGGGACATTCGAGATGGAGTGGCCGCCGCGGTCCGGCGAGTACCGCGCTTTCCCCGAGGTCGATCGGGTCGAATGGTTCGATCTGACCACCGCGCACGATAAGCTGACCACCGGCCAGCGGCCATTGCTGTCCCGGCTTGCCGAGCGACTTCGCTGACATCGACGGAGCACCTCGAGAACTGAATTAGTATCGAGGTGGTGAGCACTCCGTCGCCGGATACGGCGATCCGATCGGATTCGCGTACCTCATCCGGGCCCGTGCGGGCACTCGCGGTCACGGCGACGATCGTCGCCGTGCTGCTGGTCCTCTTCGCTGTCCCGTGGTGGACGCTGGTGATGTCCGGAACTCGGTGGCCGGCACCCGTGGTCGCACTGGGAACAGCGGCCTTCGTGATAACCCTCGTGGTTCTACCCGTGACGCTGGTACTGAGCCACGGCCGCCGCCATCTCGACTGGGCAGGCATGATCGGCGACTCCATCCTGGGAATTGTGTGGGTGCTCTTCGCGTGGTCGGTGATCGGCACCATCGCGCGGCTCGTACTCGCGTTCGTAGGCGTCGAGGACCCGGTTCGCTCACGGTCGGTGGCCACAGCGGTCGTTCTCGTCACCGTAGCTCTCCTGATCTGGGGCAACCGGGAGGCGATGCGAATTCCTCGGATAAAGCATGTGGACGTCACCCTGCCGCGACTCGGCCCTGGCCTGGACGGCACCCGGGTCGTCGCCGTCACCGATACCCATTTCGGTCCGATCAACCGGACGACGTGGTCGCTCGGTGTCGCTGCGGCCGTGAACGAACTACGTCCCGATATCGTGGCCCATGTCGGTGATATCGCCGATGGCCCCGTGGCGCTACGACGTGGGCAGGCGGCCCCGCTCGGCACCATGGAGGCCGGGCTCGCCCGGGTCTATGTCACCGGCAACCACGAGTACCTCGGAGAGGCGCAGGGCTGGCTCGACCACATGGAGTCGATCGGCTGGAAAACTCTGCACAACGAGCATATTGTCGTCGAGCGCGGCGGCGACCGCCTCGTCCTTGCGGGCGTCGACGACGCCACTGCGAAGTCGGCGAAACTGACTGGTCACGGCGCGGACTTCGAAAATGCCTTGGCGGGAGTCGATCCCGGGCTGCCGGTGCTCATGCTCGCGCATCAACCGAAGCAGGTTGTCGAGTCCGCGGCCGCCGGTGTCGACCTCCAGATCGCCGGCCATACCCACGGTGGGCAGATCTGGCCGTTCAACTACCTGGTCCGCCTCGATCAACCCACCGTTCACGGGTTGAGCCGGCACGGCGAACGGACACAGCTGTACACCAGCCGGGGCTCGGGTTTCTGGGGCCCTCCTTTCCGTATCTTCGCGCCCAGTGAAATCACGGTGATAACGCTTCATTCCGCTTGACGGCACTATCCGCGGCAGTGGGTCGAAGGTGTCCGGAGTTTCTCGGATCTACGGCGCTGGTAGTGCCGGGCCACGCGCATACGGTTGCCGCAGAGAGCGGCCGAGCACCAGCGCCGGCGCGGGTTGGTGGGCAGGAACCAGATCACGCAGTCGTAGGCGTCGCATTGCCGGATCGTGGTGACCGCGAGATCGGCCAGCAGGTGGGCGGTGGATTCGGCGAGTTCGGCGGCCAGACGCTGCCCGGGGGTGCCCGTACGCCGGCGGACGGCGGTCAGGCCGGTGTCTTCCCACCTCAGGTGCGTGATCGCGGGGGCTGCGTGTTGGGCGTGTTCGAGCGCAAGGGAAGTGAGCTCGGAACATATGGGCGGCGGTTCGACCGAGGTGTCTCGGTCGAATCCACGCCCTCGGCGATCAGCGCGATCGGGTCGGTGAAGCGGCCCTCACCGACCGGGCCACCGAAACCACGGGTCAGGGGGTGGCCAGCCGGACCGGCATGCGTTTGATGCCGTGGATGAGTGCGCTGTGCCCGTATTCGGGTTCACCGAGTTCGACCGGCGGAACCTTGGTGATCAGCTCCCGGAACAAATGCTTCAATTCCATGCGGGCCAGCCAGGCGCCGAGGCAGTGGTGAGGGCCGCCGCCACCGAAGCCGGCGTGGTGGTTCGGGTCGCGGGTGACGTCGAACGCGTGCGGATTGTCGAACGCCGACTCGTCGCGGTTGGCGGAACTGTAGAACATCACGACCTTCTCACCTGCCGCAATCGGGGTTCCGGCGATCTCGGTATCGCGGGTCGCCCGGCGAGCGAAGTGCACCACGACGCTGCCCCAGCGGATGAACTCCTCGATCGCGGTGTTCATACGCCCGTCGAGATCCTCGCGCAGCCGGTCCACTTGGCTCGGATGCTCCACAAGCGCTTTGAAGGCATGGGAGGTGGTCTGTTTGGTGGTGTCGTTGCCGGCGGCGGAGATCAGCACCATGAACGCGCCGATATCCTCATCGCTGAGGCGATGCCCGTCGACTTCGGCGGCGATCATCGCGGTCATGAGGTCGTTGTGCGGTTCCGCACGGCGCCGCCGGGCCAGGTCGGTGCCGGCGGAGTGGAGGATGCCGATCTGCTTGTAGAAGAACTCGGCGCGCTCCTCGAGGCTGGTGTACTCGAGGTCGGTGGTGCCGAACAGGGCTTCGGTGGCGAACGCGACCGCCTCGCGGTCGGCCTCGGGGATGCCGATCATCTGCGAAATCGTTTGCATGGGCAGTTTCCGGGATACCGCGTCGACGAAATCGAGGGTTTCACCGGTCCGCAGATCGGCGACGAAATCGTCGACGATCCGCGTGGCATTGGCGCGGACCTGCTCTTCCACCCGCTGGATCTGGCGCGGAGTGAACGCCGAACTGATCAGTTTCCGGTAACGGGTGTGCCGGGGCGCATCCAGGGCGATGAAGAATTTGGTGCTGTATTCGACATCGGGCGGCATATACCCCAGGGTCGTGCCGTCTTCCGAGGAGAAGATCTCCGGGTTCCGGCTGACCTGCACGATATCCCGGTACCGGGTGACAGCCCAGAAACCCGGATCGGGATCGGCGAAGATCAGGGAATCCGGCGGGGCATGCCAGGTGAGGCCCTCGGCCCCGCGCAACCGGGCGAACGCCGCCTCCCGGCCGTCGAAATCCTTTTCCCAGAACTTGTAACTGGAGATATCGACCTCATGATGGGGTCGTGTGGACGCCGCGCTGCCTGTTAGTGTCATGACCGCCTCCGAACCGAGTGTGCTCTCCCCATGGTGGCACTCCTGCGCGTCGGGGGGGCACGGAATCGACCTGGACACCGACCCCGGGCCGCGGTGCGTGGTCGGGATCGGCGATTTCCGGCATCGGTGCGCATATGGTCGGCCACAGGCCAGATCCAGCGGGAACGACGCCCGCGGGTCGACCACCGTGGTCGTGACCTTGAAGGTGCGGGGGCTGATCCCCTCGATCCCGATAGAGGCCATGAAAGCGGCCGGACCGCACCGCGACTTCACCTCTGCATCGCCGGCTCGATGGGAATCCCTGATGCTCGGTCACCATCGGCATCGACTGCGGTCCCGCGGTCGGCTGGACGATATCTACGGCGAACGAACCTATGAAGCGGGTTCTCTGTGCTCACCGCTGTATGGTGCGACGGAGCTGTGACAGCGACAGTCCGGGACGGTCTTCGGCTCCAAGCGCTCGAATTCCGAGTAGGGCGAGGGCGAAATCCGCGTACTCGATAGCGATCTGTTCGGGTGTTGCGGGCCCTTCGAGCCGGAACCATTGTGGTAGTGAGGTGCACATTGTCGTGATGGCCCGGCCCGCGACTCGCGCTCGGGCGGTGGTCAGGTTCGCCTCGTTCAGGGCTGTGTCGATGTCCTCGTCGAGGATGTACTGGAGTTCGTTGCGGGAGTGGGTGATCCGTCGCCGATTGTCTCGAGTCAGGCTGCGCATTTCGCTTGCTCCGATGAACGCGAGTTCGCGGTGGTGGGTGTGGAAGAGGGCGAGCGCTTCGACGACGTGGGATACGCGGTCGCGTCCGGTGTTCGCGTCGCGCCGTGCCGCGCGTACCCGCCAGTGCAGTTCGTTCATGGTCAGGTCGAGCGCTCGTACCAGCAGTTGTTGTTTGTCGCGGTAGTGGTGGTAGACGCCGGGCACGCTCATTCCGGCGCGGCGTGCGATCGAACGCATGGTCGCACCGTGGTAGCCGGTTTCGACGAAGGCGGAGATCGCCGCGGCGAGTACCGGGTCGATGTCCAGTGGCGGGAACTTCCGCCAAGCGTTGGGCGACTCGGTGCCCGGTTCGACCGGAGACCCGAGCCGGTCACGCGGTCGGAGTTTTCCGCCGGTGGGCGATTCGTGTTCGCCGACCAGCCAGGACACGGTGGTGCCGAGAACTGTCGCCAGCGCGTGTAGTCGCGGGATGGATATGCCGGTTTTACCGTTCTCCACGGCGCTGAGGGTGGCTGGGCTGATCTCCAGCTGTTGTGCGGCCGCCCGCAGCGAGAGACCTGCCGCGACCCTCGCCTGCCGTACTCTCGCCCCGGCGTTGTGCCGATCCCCGATCGATTTACGCATATTGTTCAGCTTATCTGAACGTTGGCTCTCCTGTCTGACCTGCGATTGACAACGTAAATGGAGGCATGTCACTCTGCTTGCATGTTGGTGGCCGAGCGAGCGTTCGGCAAACGAGATGGAGGAGCCGACCCGTGGCGATCGATCTGTCCCTTCCCGGCGAGGTGCAAGCACTCGTCGATCGGACCCGTAGCTTCGTTCGTGAACATGTCGTTCCACTCGAGGACGCGCACGACGGTGATATCGCCGCGGCGGGCGGTGACAAGTTCCGGGTGGAGTTGCAGCAGGCGGCGCGGGACGCGGGAGTGTTCGCGCCGCACGCGCCGGTCGAGTACGGCGGGCACGGTCTGGGGATGTCGGACCGGGCGCCGGTCTTCGAGGAAGCCGGCTATTCCCTGTTCGGTCCGACGGCACTGAATATCGCCGCGCCGGACGAGGGCAATGTACATATGCTCGCGCATATCGCGAACCCGGAGCAGAAGGCGCAGTACCTCGCACCGCTCGCGCACGGCGACGTGCGTTCGGCGTTCGCCATGACCGAGCCCGCCCCCGGCGCCGGGTCGGATCCCTCCGCGCTGACCACCCGCGCGGTCCGGGCCGAAGGCGGCTGGCGGATCAACGGCACCAAATTGTTCATCACCGGCGCGGACGGTGCTGGTTTTTTCATCATCATGGCGCGCACCTCGGGCGAACCGGGGGAGCGGGGCGGTGCGACGATGTTCCTGGCCCCGGCCGATACCCCGGGTATCCGGGTGGGACGTCATCTCGACACGCTGGACCGGTCGATGGTCGGCGGCCATTGCGAAGTGTTCTTCGTGGATCTGCTGGTCCCGGACTCGGCGGTCCTGGGCGAGGTCGACCGGGGTTTCGAATACGCTCAGGTGCGCCTCGGACCGGCCCGGATGACACATGTGATGCGCTGGCTGGGTGCCGCCCGCCGGGGTCACGATGTGGCGGTGGCCCAGGTGGCCCGGCGTGAAGGATTCGGATCGAAACTAGGCGATCTCGGCATGGTCCAGAAAATGGTCGCCGACAACGAGATCGATATCGCCGCCACCCGTGCCCTGCTCACCCGCGCCTGCTGGGAACTCGACCGTGGCGAATCCGCCGGTAACGCCACCTCGATCGCGAAGACCTACGCGGCCGAGGCGATCTTCCGGATAGTCGACCGCAGTATGCAGATGTGCGGCGGTCTCGGGGTTTCCGGTGACCTGCCACTGGCGCGGCTCTCGCGTGAGGTGCGCCCGTTCCGTATCTACGACGGCCCCTCGGAGGTGCATCGGTGGGCGATCGCCAAACGCACGGTCGGTGCCGCCAAACGCGCGCTGCGGGACAGCGAATGAACCTACCGGGTATGGATGTCGCCGCACTCGAGCGGTACCTGCGCGCGCAGGGGATCGAGGTGCGCGGTGACCTGCGGGTGGAGCTGATCAGCGGTGGCCGGTCGAATCTGACCTTTACCGCAGCCGACGACGTATCGCGATGGGTGGTCCGCCGCCCACCTGTATCAGGACTCACCCCGTCGGCACACGATATGGCCCGCGAATACACGGTGACCGACGCGCTACAGACCTCTGCGGTACCTGTGGCGAAAACGATCGCGTTCGACGCGGAAGGTACCGCGCTGGGCGCACCGATGACGGTCGTCGAATTCGTCGACGGGACCGTGATCCGCGACCAGGACGACCTCGCCGCGCTCAGTGATGAGCAGGTGAGTGCTGCCGTTGCGGAGCTGGTGCGGGTACTCGCCGAGTTGCACGCGGTGGATCCCGCGGCGGTGGGGCTGGAAAAGTTCGGCCGGCCCGCAGGGTTTCTCACCCGTCAGGTGAATCTGTGGGCCTCCCAATGGGAGCGGGTCAAAACCCGTGAACTCGCCGATGTCGCGGCCCTGCACGCGGCACTGGTGGACGCAGTACCCGCGGAATCGGCGGCCTCGATCGTGCACGGCGACTTCCGTATCGACAACACCATTCTCGACTCGGCCGACCCCGGCCGGGTGCGCGCGGTGGTCGACTGGGAACTGTCCACCCTCGGTGATCCGCTCACCGACGCCGCGCTGATGTGCGTGTACCGGTCGCCGGTGTTCGACCTGGTCCTCGGCTCCCGTGCCGCGTGGACCAGCGACCGGATGCCCGCACCCGACACACTCGCCCAGGCCTATGCCACCGCATCGGGTCGCGACCTCGGCAACTGGGGCTTCTATCTCGCCCTCGCCAATTTCAAACTCGGCGTGATCGGCGAAGGTATCACCCACCGGGCCCGGCACGGTTCGGACGCGGGTTCGGCCGCCGGACGAGCGGCCGAAGCCACCCCGGAGTTCATGGCGGCCGGGCTGCGCGCATTGAAAGGCGGCCCGAAATGACCGGCGCCACCATGAAAACCGCACTCATCAGCGGCGCAACCCGCGGTATCGGCCTGGGTATCTCGACACTTCTCGCCCGGCAGGGCTACGCGCTGACACTCACCGCTCGCGATGCCGAGCGCCTGGACGCGGTCGCCGCCGAGCTGCGTGCGGCCGGCGCCGCCGATATCGTGACGGTCGCTGCGGATATGGCCGACGGTGACGGTATCGAGCGGGTGCTGGGCGCGCATTCGGAGCGCTTCGACACGATGTCCGCCCTGGTCCTCAATGCGGGAGTCGGTACCGCCGGCGCGCTCGCCGATGCCTCGATGCGGCGTTTCGACAAAACCCTGGCCGTGAACCTGCGCGCACCGGTACAGCTCATCCAAGGTGCTCTGCCGATGCTGCGGGCAGGCGCGGCGGCCGACCCCGGCCGCGGCGCGAAGGTGATCGCACTCGCCTCGATGGCAGGTGTATACGCCGAGGCCGGATTGGCGGTGTACGGCGCGGCCAAGGCGGCGCTCATCTCGCTGATCGCGACCTTGAACGCCGAAGAATCACCCAACGGCGTCACGGCCACCAGCATCGCACCCGGCTACGTGGACACCGAGATGAGCGCATGGATCCACGACCGCATCCCGCCCGAACGGATGCTGGCCGTGAACGACGTGGTCGAGATGGTCGACGCGCTGCTGCGGCTGTCCTCACGTGCGGTCGTACCGAATATCGTGATGTCGCGCGCCGGAACCGACGGATTCCACGCATAACGGACAGGGCGAGCGGGCGGGAATTTCCGGGACTGTCGGCTGCGGCCCGCTGCTCGTGGGCGCGGGTGTCCCGGTCCTCGAACTTGCCGATGAGCAGGCATCTCTGGAACAGGCATACCTCGAATTGACCTCGGCCGACAGTGAATAGTCGACCGCGCGGCGCATGACCTCGGCTTCTTGTTCCAACTGACGGATTCGTTTACGCGCTTCGCGTAGCTCGGCCGACTCATCACGGGTGGCGCCGGGCCGGTGACCGTCTTCGATATCGGCTTGTCTGAGCGAGTTCTTCACACAGCTCTGCGAGATTCCGCAATCCTTGGCGATCTAGGTCAACGAGATCTCGCCCTTGCGGGCAACCGCGACGACGTCGCGGCGGAACTCCTCGGGATACGGCTTCTGCATGGGGGATATCCTTCCAGCGAGGACGAACCCTCACAGGTCAGGAGTCAACCGAACTGGAGGCAGTCCCGACTTCGTGGAGGCTGCCTCCGCTGCGGTGAGAGGTGGGGTAGGTAAGCTGCAACAAGGCCGGTTGGTGGTTCGAGGGGGAGTTCCTTGTCAGCGATGTCACGGGTGATGTCGATAGTGGCGGCATCGACACTGCTGTCGGGATGTACGGGCGCGGTGTCGTCACCGTGGGAGCCACCGGCGGCGCCGGAAGCCCAAACATTTACGACGTTCGGCCGTCCGGTGCCCTCGGCGGATTACATCAAGTTGCAGGCGGCAGCGCAGGTGCGTTCAGTGGATCCGTGTGGCGTACTGAATCCCGACAGCTTGTCCCGGTACGGCCCGATTATGACGGTGGGCCCCAGCCGCGCGCTGTCGGAATGCGTAATCAATATCGCGGTTGCCGGACAGTCGCTACCCGCCGATATCAAGCTCGATCTCGCGGCCAACAGTCCTTCCCCCGATGACGACACCAGGACCATCGCGGGAGAGACGGTGGCATTCGACACCCTTTTATCGACCGGGTACAGCTGCCACTACCAAGTGCCCATGCGATTCCGGTCGACCGAGACACCGGATACGGGCCCGGAAACAACAGTGCCCGACATCGTCGAGCTGCCGCCGGTTCCCTATATGTCGGTGGCGGCCTCCAGTTTCGACTCCGTCGACGGCGGTGACTGCCGTGTGGCCGAGGAAGTGATCGCCGAGATCGTGGCAACCTTCGCCGAAGACCGAGTGCCACAGCGCGACCAACACACCATGGGTATCCCGCTGGCACAGCGAAGTCCATGCGAGCTCATCGAACATTTCCCGCCCGAGTTTCCAGCGGAGCGGTTCGACGTGACCACTGCCCCGTATGAATGCAAGGCCTGGGTCGGGGGCGAAATCATCGGTGTCAGGTTCCAGGTCGGGGACGGGGACACGGCGATGCGGCCGGTGAGCGGTCAACGGGCAGAGACCATCGCGGGATACCCGGTCCTGGTCAGTGAAGACGATTGGCCGGGCGGTCCGAAGTGTGTCTTCAACTTCGCTGCCGGCCCGATATACGACGGAGTCCGCCCAGGCACGGCCGGCCCGGCCTGGGTCCGTGACGATGCCCGAGTCCAGCCGACTGTGCAGCTGAACGGACCGTGCTCGCCGGCCCGCGCGGTGCTGCCGGCAGCACTCGAGTTGTTCGGGGCCAACCGATGACCCGCCTGTACGCGGCCATATGCGCGTTGCTGGCGGCCGTGCTGCTGTCGGGATGCGCGGTCGAAGGACTGGCTGTGCCAGTCGGTTCCGGTTACCGGGCGATGCTCGGACCTGATCACGAGCGCGCGATTGCGATCCAGAGCAACCGCGATCATGCCCGCCGGCTCGATCCCTGCGCGATGGTCGACGAAGCAGCGGTCATCGCCGCAGTGGGCACACCACGCCATTTCGGCGCCCACAATGAACCGGACGAGTGCGAACTGCGGTTCGACCGCAACACCGCGATCGGCGGCGTCGGCTCGCTTACGGTGTCGCTGACTGTAGTCGAGGACGGCAGTGGGCAGAAGTTCCAGGTCGGAGACCGTATCGCGCACACCCTCGACAGTGGCAACCTCTGCCATATCAGCCTGACCTACGACGATATGCGGTCATTTTTCTACTCACTCAGCGGTCGCGACGACGCCGACCTCTGCGGGCAACTACGGCAGATCGTGACCGCCTCCGCGCCGCTGCTCGACCGCGCGCCGAAACGGCCGGAGTCCGCCCGCATGCCGGCCACCAAAGCGTGGACATTGGACCCGTGTGCCGCGCTGAGCAGCGCCTACGGCCTCGACCAGGAGATCACCGTCGGTGGGATCGACCCGTTCGAATGCGACTTCCGCCTCGGGTACGAGCATCGGCCCGATGAGCTGAACCGATTCCGCATCGCCTTTTTCCATCGCTCGGAGGGCTCGGCGAATCACCCCCAACCTCATGTCCGGCGACTGCAGATCGTCGGTGTCGACGCCGCCGAGCACAGCGGAGAGAACGACTACTGCATCATCGAAATCAACGTCGGAGCCGATAACCCGTTTCCGGTGGTCAACTACGACGGGCAACCGGAACAGTGGATCGAGGCGATGAAGGTCAGTGGTCACGGCTGCACCGAAACCCGGCGCATCGCCGTCGCCGCCGTGAAGGAATACCAGAAGAAGTAACCGGGGGACCTTCGGGATCAGGTAGGCGGCGCGGCGCGGTAGGCGGCGATGATGGCGGAGGCTACTTCATCGAGTCGTGGGCAGTCGTCACGTGCAGTGAGTTCGACGACGTCGACCCAATGGTCCGAGAATGCCCAATAGTCGTCGGTCGGGGGACCGTCTGCGTCGATATCGACGACGCGTGGATCGGTTTCGCCCAGGTAGATATCGAGCGAGCAGGTATCGGACTGCACGGCACGCACACCGTCGATGGTCCTGACCGGGTAGTCGAGTACGTGGGCGTGGAAGAGCATGTCGAGTGTTTTCTGGGTGTTTGTCCAGCCGTACTGGGTCGACTCGTCTTCACCGTCGAATCGGAATTCGCAGGTGGAGGCCACGAGGCCGGTGAAGATCTGCCACCGGGAGTAGTCGATATCGAGGTGGTCCAGCGCGGCGCAGGGGTCGATGTTCGCCAATGGTGTGTTGAACCCGTGGGTGGTGTCGCGTCGCAGGGGCGTTGTGTCGAGTGTCGGTAGCGCTGCGGCGACGAAGTCGAGTCCTTCGTCGCAGGCGTTGAGTTCGTGACCGAACCCTTCGGGGCCGTCCTTGGAGTGCACCCAATAGCTGAAACCGCGCTCACGATACGGAACGGTGATGAGGCACCCCAGCCCAGCCTGTGTGTTGACCGGCAACCCGTTCACTGTGGCGTTGGCCGGCTCGGCGCTGCGGGAACTCAGGTCCGCCACCACCTTGTAGATCCCTTTCTCGGTGACCGACGGCCTGAACACGACCTGGCATTCGGAAAAGGCTTGTGCGCCCCCGAAGTAGGTCGGGGCGCCGAGTGTGGCAATGGCTGCGTCGTTGATGAATCCGCACGGGTCGAGCATCCGGACGTGATCGCGCCAGAGCACGTTGTCCAGGTCCTCATGGCCGAGCTGGTCTCGATAGGTGCCGGCAAAACCCGCCGGCAGCGGATATCCCTGCACCGTCGACGTGCATCCCACCAGGGTCGTGACACACAGCATGACGACGGCGGCGATCGTGCTGATCCTGGCGAACTGCGGTTTCGGAAGACTCCCCACACCCGTAACACTATCCGGCTGTGGGGGCGGGATGGTGACAGTGGGACGACTCCTGTCTAGGCTCGGCACCGGGCCATCGCGGGATACCGGGAGCGGTTCGCTTCACAATGGGTGTTGTAGAGGTCGACGATCGTTTCGGCCATCTCGCGGGCCGCGTCGCACCCGCTTTCGTCGACAGCGACATGGATCATGTGCCCCAGAGACACCTCACCGCCGGTATCTTCAGGTCGAGCGTCGGGGTCTGCGGCGATAACGATCTGGCAGAACGAGGGATTGCGGTACTTGTTGCCGCGCGTTTGAACCGCGGGGTGGCCGCCGACGGTGATCCGGGATTCTTCTTTGCGGTAGGCGCCCGGTTCCAGGGCTGCGGACACGACGCCGAAGGTGTACCACACGTGATGGGCATTGGCGTGATTGTCCGGATCGGTCACGAAATTGCACTGCCAGCCGAAAGAGTCGGCGTGGGGGTAGAACCGCAGGGTAGGCGCCCCTGCGGCCTCCGTGGACAGAACCGCGCACGGATCCAGGGTCGCCAGCGGATGATTCACCTGGGCGTGAGCCGGGAACGAGGGATGCTCCGTGAACGGCGGTGCGTCGGCGCGCTGTGGTAGCTCGTCAACGGGCAATGCCGTTAGTGGGATACCCGCTGTGGCGACGGCTTGTGCGGTAGGGCAGAGGTCTTCACGAGGTTCACGGCCGGAATCCATCAGGCCCCCTGGGGCGCTCACTCTGTATGCCAGGCCGATGTGTCGGGCTTCGTCGAACATGATGAGAGCGGTGCAGAAATCCGGAGTCGCGCTGATCCGGATCGGTGTCCCCGCCACCGGAGTGCCATAGGTGCCGGTGCTCGTCGTGAACTCGACGGAGACTTCCCGGATCTGCAACGGTCCTGCGGGTGGGGAGAATCTGCTGCTGCATTCTCCGTATGTGTTGTTCGCGCCGATATAAGTCGCCGGTCCGATCGAGGCGAGGACATCGGTATCGAGAAGACCGCAGGGATCCATCGCCCGCATCGACGCGCGATAAGGCAGTGCGGCTTTCTGGTCCGCGGTCAGGAAGTCCGGATAGGGCAAGGCTGTTGGGGTGGTATCGGAGGCGGCCGCGGGTTGCGGTGGCGCAGACGATGTCGAGCAACCTGTTACACCCACACCCAGTAGGATTGCGACCGCCATCGCAGCAGACCGGAGAATTCCTGAACGGAATGATCGAAATGGCATAAGCCCCCCTGTATCTCACATTGAACGACACCTACGGTACCCAACCGTCGACCCGCGATCCCTCATCGGCCTGGCTTGGAGGTAGGTCCGGCGCCACGGTGACGGTACTTTCGCTTCGTAACGCTCGGCTCGTTCTCTATGCGCGGATCATCGAGTGCGAGGCGGCGCTCAACATCAGTGCGAATAAAGCCATGGCGGGTGTACTGACGTTCAGCGGGAGTGTCCTATCGATTTCGTCAAGGGCAGCGGCAGGGGCAGTGCCTGATGATGACGTAGTGCCCGGCGGTCTCCTGGAACTCGACGGCCGCGGCGATAGCCGCGTCGTCGAGTGTCCTGTCGGGGTTGGGAACGACGACGAGTTTGTCGTCATCGTCGTGGAGCCGGTGAACGATCGCGATGCAGGTGCCCTGTGCTGAAATCATCGGTTCGGAAGAGCCCAGATAGTAGGCGTCGAGTTCCTCGCCGTCGGGCGCGAGTGTGCCGGGGACGTAGCCGTAGTTGGCCAGGTAGAGAAATCCGCAGGTCGGGTGGCGGCTCCCGTAGGGGCGGTCGATGATGAGGTCGGCGGTTCGGCCGAGGAACGGTCGCGCCAGTCTCAATGATTCGGATTCCTCGATCGGACCTGGGCTGGTCATCGTCGCAGACTATCGGGCGGGCTGGATTGTCATGCGGCCGTTTGCGGTGCCAGATAGGACTGTTTGGTTCGCAGCATGGCGAACAGGAACAACGCCCGTTTGAGTTCGTGGTTGCCGGTTCGGGCGGGGGATGTTCACCGTGGATGGAGCTGCCGGAACGGTGGGTGATCGGGGCGATGCCGACGTAAGAGGCGAGGTGGCCGGCCGAGGCGGCCGCGCGCCGCGCCCAGTGGCCGCCCGACAAGCTCGAACCAGTCAACCTGCGGCATTGCGCCATCGCCCCGCGGCTGTGTAGCCCACATTTCCACGGTGCTCGGTCTGGGCGGAACGCTCGGGATGGGTGGCCTCGGGTGCGATATGCATGACGAGGCTGGATTCGACCGTACCGGCGCGGTGGTCCTCGGTGCGGGCGACGCCGGTGTCGCGAGCCAGAGTGTTGCGGAAGTCTTCGCCGACCACGTCCCACCAGTTCACGATCATGACGCGGGCTTCCGGGACGGAGAGGGTGGTTTCGCGGGCGGCCTCACACAAGAAGCTGATGTTGTCGATCGCAGGGTTCACGATCACGAAGCGACGGGTGCCGTGGGCGGACAGCGCGGCGAGAGTATCGGTGACGAGCTGGGTGCAGCCGATCCCGCAATGATCGTGGCCTGGACCACCGGGATCCAAGCCACGAAGGCCGCCGCCCAGAACAGGGCCTGAACGACTACCGACCAACCGCGCAGGATGGGGGACGAGGAGATCCGTGCGCTGATCGATGACCTGGGCGAGATAGTCACCGCCCTGGATGAGGCGGACCCGGCGGACAAATCGGCCGTATATCGGCAGTTGGGGTTGAAGCTCACATATCAGCCGGATGCTCGCGTCGTCCGCGCAGAAGTGAACATCGACGGCCGTCCCTGGACTGATAGGACCAGGTCAGCGCACAGAAAAACACATACCCCACGGGGGAACCGTGGGGTTTTGGTAAGTGTCCGGAGGGGGAATCGACCACTACGCCCACGCGCTCAACCACCGAAAACTCCTGGTTATCAACCAAGCGTAGCTCCGGGTCTGCCCCAACGCTCTAGCAGGCAAGCCGCATGTCGGTGCGCCCAGGGTATCGGTTCATCGGACACAGCGGCCTTGGCCAGTCGGCACCGGACGCACCGGTCTTTGGTCGTGGCAGGCTGTGCGTGTGAACTCCCCCAGCCCGTCGAGCAGCCGGTGCCCCACACCAACCGCTCGGCCGTGTCAGGTGCGGAGGAACTGGTCTCGGCGTCGCGCCAAGCGGCGATCTACTGGCTCGACGGGCTGCGGGCGGGTGGTCAGAGCAGGAGATGGAAGATGTCGAAGGCGACCTTCCACTCGGCGGCCCCGGGGTTCTTTCGGTCCGGTTCGATCGTGACGAATGTGTGCGCCAGTGCCACGCTCAAGCCCCCGGCGATCAGCGGCAGTCGCTGCTCGGTCGCCTCGGAGAGGGTCATGTCCAACGGCGGTCGGGCCGTGAGTTGATCGAGCACGGACTGTAGTTCGATCTCCTGGTCCAGTTTCTCGAACCGGTGGATGCTCTCCTGCAGTCCCTTGGTGATCGGCAGCTCCCACGGTTCGATCACGTCCCTCAGATTTGCCTTTGCCGACGCTCTGCCGATGAGTATCAGGTCGTAGACCTTGTCGTCGACGAAATCCGTATAGCGCTTCAGATCGTTCCGGTCGACGTGCAGGCCGGCCGCTGCCCGGAAGAATTGCTGGAATTTCACGGCACCCATTACTGGCATGTTGTCAGCTCCTGTCGAAGTATTCATGGATTTGGCGAACCGCCATCGCGCCCTCGCCGACAGCGGATGCGACCCGCTTCACGGAGCCGCTACGGACGTCGCCCGCGGCGAACAGGCCGGGCCGGCCGGTTTCGAGCGTCCTCGGCACCCTGGCACCGGTCATCCGCTGTGTGCCGTTGCCTCGGGCGAGGACCGCGTCGATGCCCGTGAGGACGAAGCCGTGGTCGTCGAGTGCGATCGTGTCGGCCAGCCACCCGGTGTAGGGCATCGCCCCGATGAAGACGAACAAGGCGCGCACCCGGAGAGTGTCCTGCCTCCCCGTGTGATTGTTCTCGACCACGATCTCTTCGAGGTATTTCTCCCCGTGGACCGTACGAACCTCGGTATTCCGGTGCACGGTCACCCGCGGATGGCGCTCGATCTGGTCGACCAGATACCGGGACATACTCTTTCCGAGGTCACTGCTGCGTATGAGCAGGTGAACACGGGAGACACTGCCCGCGAGAAACACGGTGGCCTGTCCGGCGGAGTTTCCGCCGCCGACGATGGCCACCGGGTCGGTGCCGCACATCCGCGCTTCCTGATGGGTCGCGGCGTAGTACACGCTCGTTCCCTCCAGCGCCTCGATCCCCGGGACCGTCAGCTTGCGGTATCGCGCCCCGGTGGCGAGCACGACAGCCCGGCCGCGAACCACACCGCCGTCCGCGAGCGGGAGCGCGTGATGCCCGTCCTCGGGCACCAAACCGGTCACCTCCGCTGACACCAGCAGCCGGGCCCCGAACTTCCCGGCCTGGATCACAGCCCGCTCCGCCAGCTCGGCGCCGGAGATACCGGCGGGGAACCCGAGGTAGTTCTCGATCCGCGAGGAGGTACTGGCCTGCCCACCCGCGGCGATCGACTCCAGTGTCACCGTGTTCAATCCGTCCGAAGCGCCGTACACCGAAGCGGCCAGACCGGCCGGTCCCGCCCCCACCACGACGAGGTCGCACACGTCCTGGGTTGCGTCCCGGACCGAGTCCGGAACCGGAAGCCCGACGATACGGGCGAGTTCGGCGTTCGGCGGATTGCGAAGCACCTTCTCGCCGTGCCAGATCACGACGGGAGTGTCCTCGGGAGCGACGTCCAGGCTGCGCAGCAGCTGCTCGGCCCGTTCGTCCTGCTCCACATCGGTCCACCTGTGGGGCAACCGGTTTCGCATGGCGAACTCGCGAAGCCGCAGCGTGTCCGGTGAATAGCAGGAGCCGATTATCCGGAACCCCGAACCGAGCCCGATCAGCAGGTGTCGACGCACCAGGTAGGCGCGCAGGATCAGATCGCTGAGCACGAGATCGTGAGCCACCAGTTCACGCACCCGCTCGGCCGGGACGACGAGTATCTCGCCGTCCTCGATCGCTTCGGCGGTGAAGAAGGCCACCTGGCCTTCCAGCAGCCCGAGCTCGCCCAGGAATCGTCCGGGACCGTGCACACGCAGTATCCGGCGTCCGCTATCTCCGTCGCCCTCGTCGATGATCGCGACCGTGCCCGAGAGGATCACGAAGAAATCGTTGCTGGGTTCGCCCTCTCGGATCAACACCTCGCCGGTGCTAACCGGTCGACGCGCGCCACCGACTTCGAGTGTCGCGACCTGGTCGTCCGTCAGCCGCGGGAATGCTCCCAGCTCATCGGGAGTCTCGTCATCGACCTGCGGGATGTCACGGACGGGAGTGGGATCCTCAGACGATGTTCTGGTCGACATAACACCAGCGCCAATCTTCACCTGGCTCCATCGACTGGACGATCGGATGGCCGATGACGCGAGCGTGCGCGCTCGCGTGCTTGCCCGGTGAGGAATCGCAGCACCCGACGTGTCCGCACGTCAGGCAAAGCCTCAGATGTACCCACGGTGTGCCGAGGCGAAGACATTCCTCGCAGCCCTGCGGGGTCCGGGGTACAACGGGCCGGATGGCGGTCACGTGTGGGTCCACAGGTACAGAAGTCATGGCTTCGTCTCCTTGCCTGCCTTTTCCGAGAGCGCCTGATCGAGCCAGGCGCGCAGTTGCGGAACAGGGGCTGCGCCCGCCTGACGTGCCAGGACCTCGCCCCGGTCCATCACCAGCAGGGTCGGTACGGCGCGCACGGTGAACCGTTCGGCGGTCCCGGGCGCGGCATCCACGTCGGTCTTCACCAGCTTGATCCGGCCCGCGCGTTCCCGGGCGAGCTGCTCGAGCGCCGGGCTGACCATGCGGCACGGGCCGCACCAGGTCGCCCAGAGGTCGACGAGCACAGGAACCGAGGACTTCTCGGCTACCTCCGCGAAGTCATCGTCGCCTGCCGAGGCGATCCAGGGCAGCGGCTCGTGGCAGTTCCCGCAGCGCGGTTTTCCATCTCCTGCTGCGGGGACCTTGTTCACCTTGCCGCAGTTCGGGCATTTCACCGTTTGGGATCCCATGACGGCACCCTTCTCACGCCGCCGCGACGGCGGGTTCGGCGTAGGCGACGGCGAGCTCGCCGCCGTCCACCGTGACACGGATGACTCCGCCCGGTTCGATCTCGCCACGCAACAGCGCGCGACCTATCTTCGTCTCGACCTCGTGGGCGATGTATCGCCGCAGCGGCCGCGCGCCGTAGACCGGGTCGAAACCGTGTTCGGCGATGAGCCGGCGTGCTTCCGCGGTGATTTCCAGATGTATCTGCCGCTCCGACAACCTGTTCCGGAGGTCGATGAGTTGCAGCTCCACGATGTGCTCGATCTGCGGCAGCGTGAGCGGGGTGAACAACACGATGTCGTCGACCCGGTTGAGGAACTCGGGACGGAAGTGGCCGCGCAGTTCCGCCAGCACCCGCTCGCGGGCGTCCGGCTTGATCTCGCCGTTGGCCGTGACGCCGTCGAGAAGGTGATGGGATCCGATATTGGAGGTCATGATGATCACGGTGTTGCGGAAATCGACCTGCCTGCCCTGGGAATCGGTGATCCGGCCGTCGTCGAGCACCTGCAGCAGGGTATTGAAGACGTCGGCGTGGGCCTTCTCGATCTCGTCGAAGAGCACCACGGAGTACGGCTTGCGGCGCACCGCCTCGGTGAGCTGGCCGCCCTCGTCGTATCCGACGTACCCGGGGGGCGCGCCGATGAGCCTGCTCACCGTGTGCCGCTCCTGGTATTCGCTCATGTCCAGGCGCACCATATTGTCTTCGCTGTCGAAGAGGGCGCCGGCCAGTGTTTTTGCCAGCTCGGTCTTTCCCACGCCTGTCGGGCCCAAGAAGATGAACGAGCCGATGGGGCGGCGTGGGTCGCGGATACCGGAGCGCGCCCGGATCACCGCGTCTGCGACCAGTTGCACCGCCTCGTCCTGACCGACGACCCTTTCGTGCAGAATCTCGTCGAGCTTCAATAGCTTCTCCCGCTCGCCTTCCTGCAGCCGGGCGACGGGGATGCCCGTCCATGCGGCCACGATCTCTGCGATTTCGTCTTCGGTGACAACCTCGCGCAGCAACGGATTCCCACCTTGCCGGGTGGCCAGTTGCTCCTCTGCCGCCTCGAGCCTGCGTTCCAGCTCGGTGATCTCGCCGTATCGCAGCTCGGCGGCCCGATTGAGGTCGTAGTTGCGCTCCGCTTCCTCGGCTTCGTGGCGCAGTCGTTCCAGCTCTCCGCGCAGTTCCTGCACCCGCCGGATCGCCTGCCGCTCCGCCTCCCACTGCGCGTGCCGGGCGTCGGCTTCGGCGCGCAGGTCGGCCAGTTCTTTGCGCAGCTCTTCGAGGCGCGCCTTGCTGGCCGCGTCCGCTTCCTTCGACAGCGCCGCCTCTTCGATCTCCAGGCGGGTGACTTTACGGGTGAGTTCGTCGAGTTCGGCGGGCATCGAATCTATTTCGGTGCGCAGTCGCGCGCAGGCCTCATCCACCAGGTCGATCGCTTTGTCCGGGAGGAAGCGGTCGGTGATATACCGGTGCGAGAGGGTCACAGCGCCCACCAACGCGCCGTCCTGGATCTTCACGCCGTGGAACACCTCGAGGCGTTCCCGGAGACCGCGCAGAATCGAGACCGCATCCTCGACGGTGGGTTCGTCGACCAGAACGGTCTGGAAGCGGCGCTCCAGTGCCGCGTCGGATTCGATGTGCTTGCGATATTCGTCGAGTGTGGTGGCACCGATCATGTGCAGTTCGCCGCGGGCGAGCATCGGTTTGAGCATATTCCCGGCGTCGAGCGACCCCTCGCCGCCGACCGATCCCGCGCCGACAACGGTATGCAATTCGTCGACGAACAACAGGATGCGGCCCTCGGCCGCCTTGACCTCGGACAGCACCGCTTGCAGTCGCTCCTCGAACTCGCCGCGGTATTTCGCACCGGCCACCAGGGAACCCATATCGAGCGAGAAGATCGTCTTGTCGCGCAGGCCCTCGGGCACGTCGCCGCGGACGATCCGCTGGGCGAGGCCCTCGACGATCGCGGTCTTACCGACCCCGGGGTCGCCGATCAGTACCGGATTGTTCTTCGTCTTCCGGCTCAGGATCTGCGTCACCCTGCGGATCTCGGCATCCCGGCCGATGACCGGATCGAGTTTGCCGGCCCGTCCTTCGGAGACGAGGTCGCGTCCATACTTCTCCAAGGCCTCGTACGCACCTTCCGGAGTCGCCGAGGTGACGCGTTGATTGCCACGCACTGCGGTCAAGGCGGCGAGGAACGATTCTCGCGTTACCCCGTGACTCGCGAGGACCCGTCCGGCCGCACTGGCCGACCCCTCCTCGGAGAGGGCCATCACGAGATGTTCTACCGAGACATAGGAATCCTTGAGTCGCTTCGCCTCCCGTTCCGCGGCATCGAGCAGCTTGGCCAGGCGCTGGGTGATCATCACCTGGCCCGGCGTCGCGCCGGGTCCGCTGACCTTCGGCCGGCGCGACAGTTCACGCTCCAGATCGGATCGCAGCGCATCGATGTCCGCGCCGGCCTGCTCGAGCAGTCTGGGGACCAGTCCTCCTTGCTGATCGACCAATGCGAGCAGCAGGTGCTCGCCGTCGACCTCGGTGTGACCCATTCTCGTCGCTACATTCTGGGCTTCCTGCAGAGCTTCTCGTGACTTCTCGGTCAAGCTGCCGGTGTCCATGGGCGCGTCCTCCTTCTGCGGGAAGCGGCTTCGAGTTCTTCTATTCGATCCAGCAGATCGAGCACGAGCCCGATTGCCGAGTAGTTCAGGCCCAGACCGGTTCGCAGCCGTTGGATGCGGGCGGCGTGGGCCACTGCGGATGGTTCGAACGACATCTCGCCGCCGGCATCGCGGCGAGCGTCGAGCAGTCCGAGAGCGACCAGTTTTCGGGCCAGGTCGGGGTGCAGCCCGGTTCGTTCGGCGAAGGCATCCGGCGACAATCCGGTACGACGAACCAAGACGTACCGGGCGCCCGGTAGTGGAGTGCTCATTTCACTTTCCTCGGATCGAAGTTCGATTCGGCGGCCAGTTGCTCGAACAGGTCCCGTTCGCGTGCTGTCGGTTTCGACGGCACCATCACCTTGATCTCGGCGTAGAGGTTGCCGGCGGGGCCACGTGGATTGGGCATTCCTTCTCCGCGCAAGCGCAGCTTCCTACCCGTCGACGAGCCCGGCACCACTTTGACTTTCGCCTCGCCGCCCGGGGTGGGCACGACGACGGTCGCGCCGAGGACCGCCTCCCAGGGCGATACCGGCAGGTCGACATAGATATCGCGGCCCTGCACCCGGAACCGGGGATGCGGCCTGATCCGCACCACGAGATACAGATCCCCGGGCGGCGCGTCACCACCGCTCCGGCCGCCCTGACCGGCCAGCCGGATGCGCTGCCCGTCCAGGACACCGGCCGGGATGTCGACGTCGTACTGCCGTCCGTCCAGTCCGAGAGTGCGTTTGCCGCCCCGATACGCCTCTTCCAGCGTCAGCTCCAGTTCCGCTTCCTGATCCGCCCCGGGAATCGGCCCGTACCCGCCACCGCCGGTGAACATCTGCCCGAAGAGATCCTCGAAGTCGACCGGGCCCTGGCCACCGAAACCTCGACCGAAGTGCACCCTGCCGCCCCCACCGCCGTACCCCCCACCGCCGTACCCACCGGCGCTTGCCCGGACCCGTTCGTCGTAGTCCTCGGGCACCCGCCGGAAGTCCTCACCGAATCGGTCGTAGCGTTTGCGGGTGTCCGGGTCGGACAACACCTGGTAGGCCTCGTTCACCTCCTTGAACGTGTCCTCCGCAGTGGGATCCTTGTTCACGTCGGGGTGATACTTGCGAGCCAGCTTTCGGTACGCCTGCTGGATTTCATCGGCGCCGGCGCTTCGCGGGACTCCGAGGACTTCGTAGTAATCGCGCGCCATCGCCGCTCACCCCTCGGGTCGGCTGACGACCACCGCGGCGGGACGCAACTGCCGCCCGTCCTCGCCATACCCCGGGCGCACGACCTCGACGACGGTTCCGGACTCGAGATCGGGGCTGTCCACCACACCGACCACTTCGTGCAGTTCCGGGGAGAACGGCACACCGACCTCGTCGTGGCGCTCGAAACCGAACTGTGACAGCACCTGCACCGCCTGATCCCGGATCGCCTTCACACCCTCGACAACAGCCTGAGGATCACTACCGGCATGGGCCAGCGCGAGCTCCAGATTGTCCAGGACCGGCAGCCACGCCGCGGAAACCTTCGCCACCTCCGCGGCGCGTTCGCGGCCCAGATCCTTGGCATAGCGTTTGCGCAGGTTGTCCAGATCCGCGAGAGCCCGGCGCCAGCGGTCCTCGAGTTGAGCCGACTCGGCCTCTGTACCGGTGGGATCAGACGGCGTCTCGGCCTGATCCCGGTCGGCACCATCGGTCGCCGGCTCGGTCGTCGAACGATCTGCAGACCTTTCCATCGCGTACCTCAGCTCCGGTCGAATTCGGCGTCGATCACGTCGTCCTCATCCGACGACGCGGTATCTCCGCTGCCTGCCCGATGTCCGTCGCCGCCTGTCTGGACCGGTGCGAGCCCGTACAGCAACTGCTGCAACTCCGAGGTGAGTGGCGCCACCTCCGCCGGTGAAGCACCGTCGTTCACAGCCTTCCTGGCGTCGGCGATCAGCATCTCGGCGCGTGCCCTGTCGTGTGGTGGGGCACTGTCACCGAGTTCGGCGAGTCGGCGTTCCACCTGATAGGCCACCGAATCGAGCGCGTTGCGCGCATCGACCGCTTTTCGTAGCGCCTCGTCCTCACTCCGGTTCCGTTCGGCCTCGGCCAGCATGCGCTCGACCTCACCCTGATCCAGATTGCCCTGCTCACTGATCGTGATGCTCTGTTCCTTACCGGTGTCCTTGTCGCGGGCGGTGACATTGAGGATTCCGTTGGCGTCGATATCGAAAGTGACTTCTACCTGGGCCTCACCCCGTGGCGCGGGACGGATGTCTTCGAGCCGGAACCGGCCCAGCACCCGATTGTCAGCGGCTCGTTCACGTTCGCCCTGCAGCACCACGACATCCACCGCGGACTGGTTGTCCTCCGCGGTGGAGAACACTTCACTGCGCCGGGCCGGGATCGTCGTATTGCGCTCGATGATCTTGGTCATCACCCCGCCCTGGGTCTCGACCCCGAGGGACAACGGAGTGACATCGAGCAGCAGCACATCGGAGACCTCGCCCTTGAGCACGCCCGCCTGGACCGCGGCACCGAGCGCCACGACCTCGTCGGGGTTGACGCTCATATTGGGGTCCTTGCCGCCGGTGAGCCGGCGCACCAGCGCCTGCACCGCCGGAATACGTGTCGAACCACCGACCAGGATGACCTCGTCGATATCGTTGGCGGTGACCTTCGCGTCACTCATCGCCTGCTGCACCGGATCGAGGCAGCGTTCCACCAGATCGGCCGTCAGATCCTCGAACTTCGAACGCATGATCGTCGTGGTGAGATGCTTGGGACCGTTCGCGTCAGCGGTCACGAAAGGCAAATTGACCTGGGCCTGACTCACCGAGGACAACTCGACCTTGGCCTTCTCTGCCGCCTCGAACAGGCGCTGCAACGCCTGCGGGTCCTTGCGCAGATCGATATTCTCCGCACGCTGGAATTCATCGGCGAGGTAGTCCACCAGACGTCGATCGAAATCGTCGCCGCCGAGGTGGGAGTCACCGGCCGTGGAACGCACCTCGACCACGCCCTCACCGACATCGAGCAGGCTCACATCGAACGTGCCACCACCGAGGTCGAAAACCAGCACGGTCTCATGGGTCTGCTTGTCCATGCCGTACGCCAGTGCCGCGGCGGTCGGCTCATTGATGATCCGCAGGACTTCGAGGCCGGCGATGCGGCCGGCGTCCTTGGTGGCATTGCGCTGCGCGTCGTTGAAATAGGCGGGAACGGTGATGACCACTTCCTTGACCTTCTCACCGAGGAATTTGCTCGCGTCGTCGACGAGCTTGCGCAGCACCTGGGCACTGATCTCCTCCGGCGCGTATTTCTTACCCCGCACGTCGAATCGCGCCTCACCGTTGTCCCCCGGCACGACGTCGAAACTCACCGCCTTGGCCTCCTCGGAGATCTCGTCGAAATGACGTCCGATGAAGCGTTTCGCCGAGTAGATCGTGCCCTTCGGATTCAAGATCGCCTGCCGCCGGGCGAGCTGACCCACCAGGCGCTCGCCGCTGTCGGTGAACGCCACCACCGACGGCGTCGTCCGTGCTCCCTCGACATTGGAGATCACCACCGCCTCGCCGCCTTGCCAGCTCGCGATGACCGAGTTGGTGGTGCCCAGATCGATACCTACTGCAGTTGCCATGAGTCAATCCCTTCGATCGGTCCGGCCGGCGAGCAGGCGGACGGCCTCGTCCGCGGCGTCGACGTCGGCAAGGACCTCGTAGTGACGTGGTTGTAATGACTGGATCGAGGTGAAGTCGCGCCGGCCGCCCTGCAGCGCATACATGAGCAGGCCGAGCAGAGCGCCGACAACAACACCGAACACCAGCCCGTAGAAGGCGAGCGTGAGGCTCGTGAGCAGCGGCTGGACCCAGTCGAACAAACCGAATATCCAGCCGAACAGTGCCCCCGTCAGCCCACCCGCGGCGCCGCCTCGCAGAGCTGCCCAGCCAGCATGGAGCCGGCCGACAACCTGTTCGATCAGCTCGAGATCACGTCCGACGATGGCTAGTTTGTTCACCGCGAAATGCTGGTCGGAGAGATAGTCGACAGCGCTTTCGGCGTCAGTGTAAGAGTCGAACGTTGCCACTACCCGACGGTCCGGCCGGCTCGGATTCACCGCGGAGGCTCCGCCACTGGACTCTGACATCACGCCCCCTCGGCGGTGATGATTCGAGGTTTACCGAGCCGCACGTGTACCGTTTCGGCTCCGGTCGGTCAACGAGGTTGAACTCACGCACGGCTCAACCGCATAAAGTTCTTCATCCGCCTTTGGGCATACGACGAAAACGGGAGACGGTGACGGCCGGACTGCACCACCGGCACAGTTCCAGGCCGACCACTCGAGCGGCTCGTATCCACGGGATCAACGCATCAGCCGCTATATCGTGCTTCCGCACGCAGAACTCCCGATACCCGAAATTGTCGCAGCCGCCGCATCGTGTGTCGACAGCCGCAGCACATTCGATCGCCGAACCGTTACTACTCCGCCGCAGCCTCGAGCTACTCGACCCGCCCGATTCGCCGGCGCCCGCGGGTGACCTCCGTGACGTCGTCTGTCGACAAAGTTCACTGTTCACATCGCCGCTACGGCCGCCGCGGCGACGGTCTTGTCCTGCTCTCCTGTGCCGCCGCTGACGCCGACCGCCCCGACGATCTGGCCGTTGTGCCGCAGCGGCACACCGCCGGCGAAGATCATGATGCGCCCACCGTTGGAGGCATGTATCCCGTAGAACTGCCCGCCCGGCCCCGCAGCGCCCGCGAGGTCTTCGGTCGAGATGTCCAGCGCTCGCGCGGTGAATGCCTTGTTTATCGAAATGTCGATACTGGCGATCCAGGCGCCGTCCATCCGCACATGGGCTACGAGGTTGCCGCCGGCATCGACCACCGCAATATTCGACGGCGACTCGATCTCGGCGGCTTTGGCCCGGCCGGCGGCAATCACCCGCTGCGCGTCGTCGAGGGACACCGACCCCTGGTTCACTGTCATGACGCACCTGCCGTGGTCTTCGCGAACTGCCGGACGACGGCCCGACAGAACGCGGGGAGAGGGTCGAGCGGCCGGCCCGAGATCAGGTTGCCGTCGATCGCGATTTCTTCGCTGACGCCATCGGCCCTGGTCCTGCCCGGGTCGTTATCAGGTGTAGCGATTTCGCCCGGCTGCGGAGACAGCAACCCTGTATACCCGCCGGCTTGTCCCACCGGGTCGCGGGGTCGCCCGAGTTCGACGCCTTCGATCAGTTCAGTAGCCGGTGTCGCGAGCGGCGTGCCCAGCAGTGCTGTTGTCATCGTTGTGCTCCTCTCGGTCCGGGCCGCCTCACGGATGCATGACGACTTTGGTCCATCCGTCGTCGCGGGCATCGAAATGCTGGTAGCCGGACTCGGCCTCGGTCAGCGGGAGCTCATGGGAGACGATCCAGGACGGTGTGGCCCGGCCCTGGTGGATCAGGTCACGCAGGTGCCGGTTGTAATGCTTGACGTTGGCCTGCCCGGTACCGGCCTTCTGCCCCTTGAACCAGAATTTTCCCATGTCGAAGGCGATCTTGCCGTCGCGTTCGAGTTCGTCGGGGGCGTTGCGATCCTGAGGCAGGAAAATGCCGACCACACCGATATGTCCGGTGAAACGCACCGAGTCGACGAGCCGGTTCATCGTCATCGCGGCGTCCTCGTGACCTTGCGGGTCGTGCGCCTGGTACCCGACGCACTCACAACCCTTATCGGCGCCGCGCCCGCCGGTCATATCGAGGACCTGCTCGACCGGGTCACCGATGGAGTCGTCGATGGGTGTGACCCCGATCTGCTCGGCGAGCCGCAACCGGTCGGGGTGACGGTCGACGATCATCACCTGGCTCGCGCCCTGGATCATCGCCGAGTACGCCGCCATCAGGCCGACCGGCCCGGCTCCGTAGACGACCATCGAATCGCCGGGTTGCATATCGGCCAGACGGGTGCAGTGCCATCCGGTGGGGAAGATATCGGAAAGCATCACATAGTCGGTTTCCTTGTCCTGGGCGTCCTCGGGCAGTCGCAGGCAATTGAAGTCACCGAACGGCACCCGCAGATACTCCGCCTGCCCGCCCCAGAACGGTCCCATACCAGCGAAACCGAATGCGGCACCGGCCATCTTCGGATCCGGGTGCACTGTCAGGCAGAACGCGGTCAGCCCTTCCTCGCAGTTGCGGCAGAAACCGCAACCGATGTTGAACGGTAGGCACACCCGGTCCCCGGTGGTGACCTTGACCACCGCATTGCCTACTTCTGCCACGATTCCCAAATTCTCGTGACCGAGAACCATCCCGGGCTCCAGATCGGTGCGGCCTTCGTACATATGCAGATCCGACCCGCAAATGTTGGTGCTGGTGATCTTCACCAGCACATCGGTCGGCTGCTCGATCCTCGCATCGGGGACATCCTTCACATGAACTTCACGTGGCCCGTCGTACACAAGCGCTTTCATCTCGACACTCCCTGACATGCGGCTTTTCCGGACAATGTCCGGCCAGGCCGCCACAGGCGGTTATGTGTCAGCGACCGACCGAATGAATCGTTGTGCTGGAGACAGAGGATGCAACAGAGCATAGAACTGATAACGACACCGAAACCTGGCCCACCACAATGTTTCGCGTCACGGCAGACCGCCAGCAGGTGCACTCCAGGCGTCGCATTCCTCCACCACGGAGTCTCCTCTTTCGGCTCTACGATAGCTAGGGGTGAGATCGAGATCGGCCCGATTGATTTGTGAGCTCGGGCGGCTCCTTCCCTTCACGGGCCGATGGTGTGATGCTTGACCTTGTCCACCACTTCGAACAGGAGATCCGACATGGCCACCAAGGCGCTGCTGGTCCGACTCGAAGCCAAACCCGGTAAGGAAAACGCGGTCGAGGAATTCCTCCGATCGGCGCTGCCACTCGTCGAGCAGGAGCCCGGCACCAAGCCCTGGCTCGCGGTACGGTTCGGCCCCTCGACGTTCGGAATCATCGACGCGTTCCCGGACGAGGCGGCCCGCGAAACACATCTCAACGGGCCGGTCGGCAAAGCTCTCGGCGAGCGCGCCGACGAACTCTTCGCTGTGCCGCCCGAAATCAGCCAGCTCGACGTACTCGCCGACAAGCTCTGAATCGGAAACAGTGAATCTCCCGGTGAGAGATGGGCTGCTACACCTGGCTTCCTGTCAGCCACTCCGTTGTGCGTCGATGCGCTGGCGCTGGCGGGCCCCGTAGGCCGCCTCCTTGACCGCAGAGTCGTCCTCGAGACCGGACCCGAGTGCTCCACCGATGGTCGCGATAGACGCCAGCAGCCAAGCAAGGGTGAGGTAATCGGAGAAGTTCACCCCATGTCCCAGGACGGGGGACAGCAGTTCCGGCGAAAGAGTCAGGCACCCGGTAAACAGCAGCAAGCAGAACAGGGCCACATACAGGACGCCGACCCCGACGACCAGAGTGATCACAGTCGCCAGGTTGTACAGCGCCGAGCGATCGCGTTCGACTGCCGACCGCGGTCGCTCCCAGAGTTCGTGGTCGAGGATCAGCCACAGAATCATCGCCACGACCGACAGGACCGTCGCCGCGCTCATACGCCATGAACCCATCGTGTCGGCGAACATCCAGATCGTGTCGGTGGCCAGCGCGATCGCTCCGGTCGCGAACGCACCGACGAGTACCTTCGAGAGTCCGGTGACCAATCGCCACGGCCGATTGGCCCGCACCATCCCCAACAGCAGGCGCAATCGCCGCAGTCCCGGCGGTGCGAAATACCGGGCGCCGCTCGCGATCTGCACAGACGGAAACCGTCGCGCCGCCCGGGCGGACGTGAGTTTCGGGTCACCGAGCATGTGAGTGATCGCGAGTTCGGTGACAGTGCGGACGCGTCGCTCGATCGCGATGCCGCCCACCCCGGGCACAGAGATGAGCGCGAATCGGTAGTCCACACTGACATCGGCCACCACCGGCAGCGTGCCCTCACGGCGCGGCAGATCGGTGAGGTACACGACGAGGTCCTCGGATTCCGCGGACGGATCAACCGCGTCGATCACCTCGGCGAAATCCGCTCCCTCGGCGAGAGGATAGGGCTCGAGACGCACACACGCCGACCACTGGCGCTCGACCCTGCCACGACCTCGCAGACGTCCCGGCAGGCACTCTGAACCGTCACGGATTTGGGGCCGCTTCCGTC
>NZ_BAFV01000070.1 GCF_000308515.1 Nocardia carnea NBRC 14403
CGACGGTGACGCCGCGCGCGCCGCGAAGGTCTACGAAGGTATCGACCCGCTCGTCGCCCAGGACATCGCCGAAATCGTCGCCTTCGCCGCGAGCCGGCCCCCGCACGTGAATCTCGACCAGATCATCGTCAAACCCCGCGACCAGGCGGACCCCGGCCGCTTCGCACGGCGTAGCTGACCGCTCGGCAGGCGCGCAGCGGGGCAGTTCCCGCTCGCGCGTAGGCCGGCCGGTGGGCGTCAGATTTCCACGCCGACCGTTACCGGTTCCGGTGTCAGGGTTACGCCGAACCGGTCGGCCACGCCATCGCGCACGGTGCGAGCGAGCGCGACGATATCGGCCGCGGTGGCCGCGCCGCGGTTGGTGAGGGCCAGCGTGTGTTTGGTCGACAGCCGGGCGGCGGCATCCGGGCCCGGGAAGCCCTTGGCGAACCCGGCGCGTTCGATCAGCCAGCCGGCGGAGAATTTCACCCCGTTGTCGGCGGGAAATTCGGGGACCTTCACCTCGCCGAGCTGGTCGCGGATCGTGGCGCGCACCCGGTCCACCCGGTTGTGGGCGATCACGGGGTTGGTGAAGAAGGAGCCGGCGCTCCAGGTGTCGTGGTCGGCGGGATCGAGCACCATCCCTTTCCCGGCGCGCAGGCCGAGAACCGTTTCGCGGACGGCGGCCGCCGGACGGCTCTCGCCTTCCGCTGCGCCCAACCGTTGCGCAAGCTCCCGATAGCGCAGCGGAGCACTGGCCCCGGAGGGATCGAGGACGAACTCCACCGCCAGCACCACCGCGTCGGATCGGTGTTTGAGCCGGCTCGTCCGATACCCGAACCCGAGGTCACCGGGTTCGACCCAGTGGATTTCGCCGCTCACCCGGTCCAGCAACCGCACCCGGCGCAGCAGATCCGCGACCTCCACGCCGTACGCACCGACGTTCTGTACCGGCGTGGCCCCGGCCGACCCCGGAATCCCCGATAGGCATTCCAGCCCCCCGAACCCGGCGCGCACGGTCTTCGCGACCACCGCGTCCCAATTCGCACCCGCATCCGCAGTCACCGAATCGGCTGCGAGTTCGACGCCCTCGGTCGCGATCCGGACCACCACCCCGGGCACCTCCTCGTCGGAGACGAGCAGATTGGATCCGCCGGCGAGCAGCAGCACCGGAACCCCGGCCGCGTCCAGCGCACGGACGGCCGCCACCAGGGCATCGGTACCGGCGCATTCGGCGATCGTGGCCCGGCCCCCGACCCGCAGCGTCGTCAGCTCCGCCAGCGGCACCGCGGAACGCACCAGCGCACCCGTTCCGGCCAGCAGCTGCCGTAGTTCGTCCGCGGGGACAACCCGAGAAGTTCGCACGACCAGACGGTAGCGTGTTCGGTCATGGCTACAGCGCTGGCGTACACGGCTCGCTACTCTCACCCGGTTGCCGCGGTGCGCGAAGCGTTCCGCACCGAGAAGTACTGGCAGGAACGTATCGCCGCGGTGGGCGGGCCGGGCGCCCGGTTCGTTTCCCTGGAACTGGACGGCGAACAGGTTCGTATCGAGGTCGTGCAGTCCATTCCGGCCGATCTGCTGCCGCCCGCCATCACCGCCGTGCATCCGGGCGATCTGATGATTCCGCGCACCGAACTGTGGTCCGGGACCACCGGTAGTTTCGAGGCCCGGGTCGAGGGCGCGCCCGCGGAGGTGCGCGGCACCATCACCGCCACCGACGAGCCCACCGGCGCCGTCGCCGAGATCTCCGGGTCGATCGAGGTGAAGGTCCCGCTGTTCGGTCGCAAGATCGAGGAGGCCATCGGGGAACGTCTCACCGAACTGCTGGCCGAGGAGACCGAGTTCACCAACGGCTGGATCGCCGAACAGGGGTAGCGGCGGCTGCCCGGCCTCCGGGCCGCACCGGTGCAACCGGACGGTAACCTACCGCGCATGGCTCGCCGACTGGACTATTCCGCCCGCTACCCGCTGCACACCACCAAAGAGGTGTACGCGGCGCTGACGAACCGGGATTACTGGGAAGCCCGGATGGTCGAAATGCGGAAGTACTCGCCCAACGAGGTGGTCTCGATCGATGCGAGCGAGGACGGGATCGACGTGGTGCTGCACCATATCCTGCCCCGCGAAATGCTGCCCGAGGTCGCGCAGACGGTGATGCGCAAAGATATGGTCATCACCCGTAAAGAGAGCTACGGCCCGTTCGGCCCGGAGGTCGAGGGCACCTACTCCGCTTCCATCCCGGCCGGCCCCGGCAGCCTCACCGGGACCATGCGCCTGTTCCCGACCGATACCGGCTGCACCATGCGTATCTCCTCGAATGCGAAGGTGTTCATCCCGATGATGGGGCCGCGGCTGGAACAGCTGATGCTGGTGAATCTGGTCGATCTGTTCCGCGCCGAGGCCGAAGTGACCCAGCAGTGGCTGGACGACCGAAAACTCTGACCATCCCCCTCGGCACGGTCACCCGGGGTACCACCGGAACGAACCGGCTCCGCCGCAGTGACCGCCGGCTCGTCCACGATCCACAGATCAACGGTGTACTGCACCGCGCCGCCGACCCGCTCGTCGTGGATCTCGGCTACGGCGCGCAACCGTGGACCACGCTGGAACTGGCCGCGCGCCTGCGCACCGTCCGCCCCGATATCCGGGTGGTGGGCCTGGAAATCGACCCGGGCCGGGTCGTACCTGCCCGCGACGGCGTGCGATTCGCCCGCGGCGGCTTCGAATTGGCGGGCCTGCGACCGAACCTCGTGCGCGCATTCAACGTGCTGCGCCAATATCCGGAATCGGCAGTCGCCGAGGCCTGGGCGACGATCCTGTCAGGACTGGCACCGGGCGGGCTGCTGGTCGAGGGGACCTGCGACGAACTCGGCCGGCGCTGCACCTGGGTCCTTCTCGACGGGTCCGGCCCGCGGAGCCTCACGCTGGCCTGGGACCCGCTGACCGTCGAACGCCCGTCCGACCTCGCCGAACGGCTCCCCAAAGCACTCATCCACCGCAATATCCCCGGCGAACGTATCCATGCACTGCTGTCGGCGGCCGATCTGGCCTGGGCACATACCGCACCGCTGGCCGTATTCGGCCCGCGGATCCGCTGGCGCGCCGCCGCCGAACTGCTGCGTGAACAGGGCTGGCCCGTCCACGACCGGCGCCGCCGGATGCGCGACAACATCCTCACCGTCCCCTGGACCACCGTCGCGCCTTCCTGACATGCGGGCCACGTCGTGTGCTCCATCTCACAAATTCGACCACCCGACCGCCGCTGACGTCGCCACGTTCACCATCTGCCCACACCCGGGCCTCAGAGCCGGCACAGAATAATGCGGAACAATCGCGTGCATGCCCACCAAGAGCCTGTCGGTACCGAAGGTCAGTCGCCGGACCGCGGTCATCGCCGTGATCACCGCCGCCGTACTGGTGGCCGCCGCGCTCATCGGCGGTGAAGCCTATGCGCGGCACCGGATCGCGAGCTGTATCAGCAGCCAGTTCGAGAAAGAGATGGGCTCGCAGATCAACGTCGGCTTCGGCGCCAAACCACTACTCGTCACCATGGTGGACGGGCAGGTTTCGCGGATGGACGTCGACAGCGAGGGAGCCGAATTCGGCCCCGCGGTCGATATGCAGGTACATGCGCAATTCCACGATATCCAGATGCCCGAGGGCAGTAACAGCGGTAGCACGATCGGCAGCTCGAACGCCGACGTCAGCTGGAGCAACGAGGGAATGACCCAGACGCTGAAGGGCCTCGTCAGCGAGGTCCGGTCCGATCCGGACTCCGGGAAACTCACCATGGCGGTCCTGGGCGGGCTGGGCGAACTCCAGATCACGCCGCAGATCGTCGACGGGAAAGTACAGCTGGAGGTCGGGCAGGCGCAGTTCCTGGGGATCGGGGTGCCGGAGGATCTGGCCGAGGGGGTGGTGAACCTGATGACCGAGAGTATGCAGGTCTACCCGCTGGGCCTGGAGCCGACGGAGCTGCGGGTCACCGATAACGGTGTCGAAATCGACCTGAAGGGTGGGCAGGCGGAGTTGCCGGCGCCGCCCGAGGGCAGCACTTCCTGCTGAGTGTGGCTTCGGCAGCGCCGTGCTTATTCGGGAAGGCCGTCCAGGACCGCTCGGCTGCGAGAAAGTCCTAGGCGGGTGGCGCCGGCGGTGATCAGTTCGGCCGCGGCTTCGGCGGTGCGGATGCCACCGCTGGCTTTGATTCCGAGGCGGCCGCCGACGGTTTCGGCCATCAAACGGACTGCATGAGGGTCGGCACCCCCGGCGGGGTGGAAGCCGGTGGAGGTTTTCACGAAATCGGCGCCGGCCTGTTCGGCGGCCCGGCACACCTCGACGATCGCTTCGTCGGTGAGTGCGGCCGATTCGATGATCACCTTCAGTACCGCCCGCTGGTCGATCGCCTCGCGGACCACGATGATATCGGCAAGTACGGCGGCATAATCGCCGGCGACCGCCGCGCCGATATCGATGACCATATCGACCTCCGCCGCCCCCTGATCCACCGCGAGCCGGGCCTCGGCCCCCTTGATCAGCGAATGGTGTTTCCCGGACGGAAATCCCGCGACGGTGGCCACCACCACGCCCGGCGCCCGCACCGGCAGCATGGCCGGCGAAACGCATACCGCGTACACGCCGAGCTCCCGGGCCTCGGCCACCAGGGCGGTAACATCCGCGCTGGTCGCTTCCGGGGCGAGCAGCGTGTGGTCGATCATTGCGGCCACCTCGGACCGGGTCAGCGATACGGAATCGGCCATGGCACGAGAGTCTGGCACACCCGGTCCGAATTCCGTTGCGGGCCTCCGGCCCGTCGGGAACACTCGTATCGCAATCGGGCCCATAGGAGAGGACGACGTTGCTGATCCGTCGCGAACGTGGCGTCGATACCGCCGCTGTGGCCGCCGTACACCGCAGCGCGTTCGCTGCCCAGTACGCCACATCCGGCGGAGGTGGCGCGCAGGATCCGCCCGAAGTGGCGCTCATGGAGGAATTGCGCAGCGATCCCGGCTGGATTCCGACACTGTCCATGGTGGCGGTGGCCGGCGATACGGTGGTCGGCCATGTCTGTGTCACCCGGGCCACGGTGGGCCCGTTCCCGGTGCTCGCGCTGGGCCCGGTCGGGGTGCTTGCCGACCGGCACCACAGCGGTATCGGTTCCGCGCTCATGCATGCCGTGCTCGGCGCCGCCGACGCCCTCGACGAACCTCTCATCGGCCTGCTCGGCAGTCTGGACTACTACCCGCGATTCGGCTTCCAGCCGGCCGAACGCCTCGGCATCACCCCCGACCGGCCCGAGTGGGCCAGTCATTTCCAGGTGCGCCCGCTGACCGCCTACGACTCCCAGATCCTCGGCGAATTCCGCTATGCCGATCCCTTCTACGCCCTCTGAGCGCAGCCGGTCACAGTTGCGGCCCGCGCGCCGAGGCAGCGTCGAACGACTTGGCTAGGCTCACCTCATGGTTTCCGCCGTGTCCGACGATCGCCGATATGTGCTGACCCTGGGCTGCCTCGACCGCCCGGGCATCATCGCCGCCATCACCTCGTTCATCGCCGAGTTCGGCGGCTCCATCCTCGAGGCCGGTTATCACTCCGATCTCGAAACCGGCTGGTTCTTCACCAGACAGTCCATCAAGGCCTCGACCGTGCCGTTCGGGGTCGAGGAACTGCGGGAGCGGTTCGGGCAGATCGCCGATGAGCTCGGCCCGGACACCGAATGGCAGGTGCACGATTCGGGAGTCCGCCGGCGGGCGGTGGTCCTGGTCAGCAAGGAAGGTCACTGTCTGCACGATCTGCTCGGGCGCGCGACCTCGGGGGAACTGCCCGCCACGATCGAGGCGGTGATCGGTAACCATCTGGATCTGGCCGCCATGACCGAGGCGCACGGTATCCCGTTCCATCATGTGCCCTTCCCCAAGGATCCGGCCGAACGCGGCCCGGCTTTCGAGCAGGTCCGCGAACTGGTGGACAAACACGACCCCGACGCGGTGGTGCTCGCCCGGTTCATGCAGGTGCTACCGGAACGACTGTGCGACCACTGGGCCGGCCGGGCGATCAATATCCACCACAGTTTCCTGCCGTCCTTCGTCGGCGCCCGCCCCTACCATCAGGCCTTCGTACGCGGCGTCAAACTGATCGGCGCCACCTGCCACTATGTGACGGCGGAACTGGATGCGGGCCCGATCATCGAACAGGACGTGATCCGTGTCGATCATGCCGACGGGGTGAACGATATGGTCCGCCAGGGGCGCGATATCGAACGGGTGGTGCTGGCTCGCGGGCTGCGCTGGCATCTGGAGAGCCGGGTGCTGGTGCACGGTAAGCGCACCGTCGTGTTCTCCTGAGCGCTCTGCCGCCGGTTGCGCAGTCAGCCCACGGCTTCGGCGGGCGCGCGCACCGAGGCGAGCACCTCACCGAGGATCTCGTTGAAGCGATCGATCGCTTCCACAGTGCCCAGATGCCCGGTGGGCAGCAGCACGAACCGGGCAAGGTTGCCCGATTCCCGTAGCCACTCCGCGATTTGTTCGGCGTGGACGGCCGGCGTCATATCGTCGGCGGTGCCCGCGACGACGGTGGTCGGCACCATCAGTTGACGGGCGGCGTCGCCGAGATCCATCTCCGCCAGCAGCCGGCCGAATTCCGACCGCACCCAGGAGCGGCAGGATCGCGCGATATTCAGCCCGAAGTCGATGGTTTCCGGTTCGGCGTCCAAGCTCATGATCTGCCGTGCGAACACCCAGCGGACAGGTGCGATCGGCGGGAAGACGATCCGGGCACTCAGACCGCCCCGCCCGAGCCACATCGGCAGCGGCACCTTCCGGTTCAGCAGCGGTAGCGGCCGGTTGAAGAACGGCACCACAGTGGTCTCGTCCACCAGGGCATACGGGCCGGTATTGGCCAGCACCACCGCCGCGGCCTGATCGAGCACCCGCTGCGGATACTTACCCGCCCACGCCTGCACCGTCATCGCGCCGAGGCTGTGCCCGACCACCACCGCCCGCTGCCCCGGCCGCAGTACGGCGTCGAGGACCGCGCAGAGATCGTCGGCGAGCAGGTGACAGTCCAGTTGATCGGGATGGCCGAATTCGCTCTCCCCGTGTCCACGCAGATCGAAGGCGATCACCCGGTATTCGCCGGCGAAGGCGTTGATCTGCGGGTTCCAGTATTCGAGACAGCAGGTCCAGCCGTGGATCAACACCATGGGCTGCGCGTCTTCCGGACCGTAGGCGTGCACGCGCAGCCGGGCTCCGTCGGCGGCCCGCACATCGATGACCTGATGTTCCGCGCTCGGCGGGTTGAGCGCGGGGTTGCGGTATCCGCCACGGCTGCGCAGGCCGGCCCGGTGCACCTCGAAGATTCCATCGATCTGATGGGCGAGGGCGCTCCAGCGCTCCGACATCATCGCACGCATCGACACTCCTTTGTGTTACCAACTGACACAGTAACGCGCAGGAGCACACCTCGCCAGCCGGACACGGCAACCCCGGAAGACGCCCGACAGGCGCGCCGAATACCGGCCGGACCGGCACCGGCCACCAGTTGTGAAAGATCGAGACACCCCGCCACCAGCGGGGACCGAGATATCGCGCTACCAGCGCGGACCGCGCTGAACCTCGTCCACCTTCGGCCGCACATCGGCGAGATAGATACCGGTCGCGATGATGGCGACGAAACTCAGTAGCCCCAGCCGAAGCGGAGGCAGCATCAACAGCAGCACGGCCACGCCGAGAATGCCCAGCCAAATCGGTTTCGTCAGTTTGTCGACCGCGGTGAACGCGTCGGAACGCTGGCGCACGGCATGCACCAGCGCGAACACAGTCGCGCTGATTGCCAGTAGCCACAGCGCGGCCATGATCCAAGCGGTCAAGCCATACACCTGCTGCACCCCACCATGATAGGAGCAGCGCCCCCGCGCACCACAGGTGCACGGGGGCGCGAGCCCACATCGGCAGGTCAGACCGACTTCGGGGCGGCTTTCTTGGCCGGCGTCTTCTTCGCGGCGGCCTTCTTGGCCGCGGGTGCCTTCTTCACCGGTTCCGGCGCCGGAGCGGGCTCGGGCGCGGGGGCCGGTTCCACCACTTCGGCGTCGACGACGTCGGGTGCGGACGGAGCCTCGGCCTCCACCACCGGCGCGTCCGCTGCCGGCGCCTTGCCGGGCCGGGCGATCAGGCCCGAAAACCGGTCGATTACTTCCTCGGCCCGGCCACTGGCGTCCTTGTACAGGTTCTCGACCCGGCCCACCTGCTCTTCGACCAGATGGTTCGCGCGCAGCCGCTCCACGGTTTCCTCACCGCGGACGGCCAGATCGGAGTAGATGTCGACTACCTGGCGGTAGTACTGCTCGGCCAGTTTGCGCAGTTCCTCGGAGGTGAACTTCTCGCGCAGCTCGGCCAGATCCTCCGGCAGTTCCGAGGGCAGCTCGGAAAGCCGCGCACGGATCTGCTCGAACTGGGTCTGCACATCGGCGGGCAGACCGGCGAACCGCTCGCGGGCCTCGTCGACACGGCCGTTGACGTCGGTGGCGCGTTCCCGCACCTGGGTCACCGCATCGAGAACAGCGGTGTAGACGGCGTCCGTGGCACCGACGGTGGCGAACAGCGGTTTCACAGTGGTGTTCTTCTCGGTCATTTATCGTTCTCCTGGCGTGGCGGAGCATCGGTGTTCGGTGGTGGAACAACGCTGTCCCGGGCGATCGTTTCCTCCGGCCCGTTCTCCCGGCGGAACGATTCGTAGATGTCCAGGAGCACCTGCTTCTGCCGCTCGCTGATCGCGGAATCGGCCAGCAGGGCATCCCGGACGGGACTGTGCGCCCGCTGCTCTAGGTAGCCGGCGCGCACGTACAACACTTCCGAAGAGACCCGCAGCGCCTTGGCGATCTGCGTGAGCACTTCGGCGGAGGGGTTTCGCAAACCGCGCTCGATCTGGCTGAGATACGGGTTGCTGACCCCTGCCAGCTGGGCGAGCTGACGCAGCGAGACCTGCGCGGCCTCACGTTGCGCCCGGATGAACCCGCCGATGTCCTGCGCCGCGTTCACCACGCGGGCTGCCTTGTCGCCGGCGCCGGCGGTGGCCGCCGGATCGTCGGTGTACTGAGCGGAAACGTGGGGCTCTTCGGCCATTACTCACCTTCTGGCTTGTACGTACGCAACGATAGAACAGGGTGCTAGCAATTGCAAGCACTTCTGCTAGCAGGTTTTCGGGCACTCCTGCGCCGGCGTCATCCGCCGAACATCAGATGCGAGACCGTGTAGATCAACAGGCCCGCGAGACTGCCCACCACAGTGCCGTTGATCCGGATGAACTGCAGGTCACGACCCACCTGGACCTCGATCTTCTTACTGGCCTCCTCCGCATCCCAGCGGGCGACGGTATCGCTGACGATGGTGGCGATCTCGTCGGCGTAGTTGGCGGCCAGATAGCGGGCGCCGCGTTCGATCCACCCGTCCACCTTGGCGCGGGCATCGGTATCGTCGCGCAGCCGCTCACCGAGCTGCTGCACGTTCTCCGCCACCTTCCGGCGCAACGTGCTGTCCGGATCGTCGGCGGATTCCAGGATCAGCCGTTTGGCGGCCCGCCATGTGGCCTCGGCCAGGCCGGTGATCTCCTCCCGCCCCATGATCTGGGTCTTGATCCGCTCCGCCTTGGCGATCATCGCCTCGTCGTACTGCAGATCGTGGGCGAACTCCTCGAGGAACCGGTTCGCGGCCAGCCGGACCTCGTGATCCGGGGTCGAGCGCACCTTCCAGGTGAATTCGACCAGCTCGCGGTACACCTTCTCCGAGAGGAGCACGTTCACGAACTTCGGCGCCCACTGCGGCGCCTCCCCCATGACGATCCGGTCGACCGTCTCCTGACTCCCCAGCGCCCACTGGTGCGCACGCTCGGCCAGCAGGTCGACCAGCGGCAACTGCCGGTTGTCGGCCAGCAGTTCGGCCAGCACCCGGCCGATCGGCGGACCCCACTGCGGTTCGGCGATCCGCTTCACGATCGTGTTATCGATCACCTGCTCCACGTCTTCGTCCCGGAGCACGCCGACCACCGCGCGCAGAATCGTCGAACTCTCGTCCGCCACCCGCGCGGCATTGGCCGGATTCGCCATCCAGCGCCCCACCCGCCACGGGATCTGGGCGGAGTTCACCTTTGCGGTAACCACCTCCGGCGAGAGGAAGTTGGTGCCGACGAAGTTACCCAGACTGGCGCCGAGCTGGTCTTTCTTACGCCGGATGATCGCGGTATGCGGAATCGGCAGGCCCAGCGGATGCTTGAACAACGCCGTCACCGCGAACCAGTCGGCCAGCGCACCCACCATCCCCGCTTCCGACGCGGCCCGCACATAGCCCACCCAGTCACCGGCACCACCGCGTGACTCCAGCCAGCGGCACACCAGGTAGATGATGGTCGCCACCGCCAGCAGCCCGGTGGCCACAACCTTCATCCGCCGCAGGTCACGCCGTTTGGCCGCGTCATCGGTGAGTGTCGAGAAGACGCCCGGTGGTTGCTCCGAACCGCCGGGGCCGGGAGTCGCGGGAGCGGAATCGAGCACCGCACTGCTGCCGGTCGCTTTCTGCATAGCTTCCATTCTGCTGTGTGTTCGGTAGCGGCTCCGGTGGCGCAGGTCGAAGTCCTGCCTACGCGCGAGGTCCGCCTCCGAAGAACCCGATGCGACCAGCGGCGGCGCCGAGTTCAGCGAGACGCGCCAGGTTGGTCCACCCCTGCGGACCGAACGTGACCAGCGGCGCAGCCGAGTCTTACGAGGCCCTTGGAGGTTTTGGCCCGTCCCTGCTGTCAGTGCTCGATGCGATGCGGCGCAGCCGCGAGTGTCGAGTGCTGACAGCAGGGACCAAGGGGGGCCAAAACCCCGCGCGCGCCAGCGCGTAGAAATAACACAGCCTAGAGTGGAGGGCACCGAACCGTACGGACCGAGGAGCCCCACGCTGTCCACCGATGACCTGCTCGATATCGGGAATCCCGCCGATCGATCGGCGCCGGTGCGTGCCCCGCGGACCGATGGGCGGAAACGCCGCTGGCGTCAGCACAAGATCAATCGGCGGGAGGAACTCGTCGACGGCACGCTGGCGGCGGTGCGCACCCGCGGCGGTAGCGCCGGAATGGATGAGATCGCCGCCGAGATCGGCGTCTCCAAAACCGTCCTGTACCGGTATTTCGCCGATAAGAACGATCTGGTCAATGCCGCTATGCAGCGGTTCATCGAGATCACCCTGATGCCCCGGGTGTACGGGGCGATCAGTTTGGACGCCGACGAGTACCAGCTGGTGCGTTCCGCGCTGGCCGAATATGTGGGCGCAGTCGACGAAGACCCCGAGGTCTACCGGTTCATCATGGGCACCGGCTCCGGTGACCCGTCCTCGCTCGCCGATTTCGAGCGGCTGTTCGCCGAGGTGGTGGCGGCGGCCATCACCGAACGCGGGAGCGCCCTCGGTATCGAGAC
This sequence comes from Nocardia carnea NBRC 14403, assembly GCF_000308515.1. Lineage (GTDB taxonomy): Bacteria > Actinomycetota > Actinomycetes > Mycobacteriales > Mycobacteriaceae > Nocardia > Nocardia carnea. The sequence goes on from NZ_BAFV01000070.1 coordinate 11,429, forward strand.
CGAGGGGGTGATGCTGTGGTCGTATGTGATCGTCGGCGGTATCCAGCTCGCCACCCACTGGTGGACCACCAACAAGTCGATGAATCGCGACGAAGTGATCGACTACCTCACCATGATGGTGTGGAGCGCCATCGAGGGGATGGCCCGCGCCGGCGGTTCACGCGACAAGTTCGGCGCACAGGAGCATGTGCTGCCGCCGATCCCCTCCGGCGACCAGGCCGTCTGAGCCACCCGGCTCGCCGGGCTCGACAACCCCGCCGGTTTGGCTAGTCTGATTGCCGTGCGGCGGCGGAGAACCGGCTGAGTTCTCCGGCCACCGTGGGCGCGCGTCGGCACCAACGGAGGTACCTCGATGGCGAAACAAGTGCCGACTTCCCGGCTGGCCCGCGGCACCAAACTGGGTGCGGTGGCAGCGGGGTCGATGGTGCGCACCCAGCGCGCCCGGCTCTCGATGCGCGGCCGTTCGGAGGCCGTGCGGGCGCGGATGGCCGAGGAATCGATCCTGCGCAGTACCGAACAGCTGGTCATGGTGCTGGGCACCATGAAGGGCGTGGCCATGAAGCTGGGCCAGATGATGTCGGTGCTCGATCTCGACCTGGTCCCGCCGGATCACCGCGAACGCTTCCAGAAACGACTGGCGGTACTGCGTAATGCCGCGCCGTCGGTGTCGTTCGAGGCGATGCGCGCGGTGATCGAGGAGGACTACGGGCAGCCGTTGGACGCGGTGTTCGCCGAATTCGAACCGGAGGCCATCGCCGCCGCGTCGATCGGGCAGGTGTATCTGGCCCGGTTGCACGACGGCCGGCAGGTCGCGGTGAAGGTGCAGTACCCGGGGATCGATGCCGCCGTCCGCGCCGACCTGAAGAATCTGACCATGTTCCGGCGGGTCCTGCAGTCGGCCATGCCCTGGGTGACCCCCGCGGTGCTCGACGAATTGCGGCTGAACATGGAATCCGAACTCGACTATCACGTCGAGGCCGAAACCCAGCGCGATATCGCGGCGCTCTACGCCGGCCACCCGTTCATCGTGGTGCCGCAGCCGGTGCTCGAGCACAGTACGCAGCGGGTGCTGGTCACCGAATATCTGGCCGGAACGGCCTTCGAGGATGTTCGTGCCATGCCGCGGGCCGAACGCGACCGCGTCGGCGAGATCATCTACCGCTTCTATGTGGGCTCGCTTTTCACATTCAACGAATTCTGTGGCGACCCGCATCCCGGGAATGTCCTGCTCGCCGAAGACGGCCGCGTCGGTTTCCTGGATTTCGGGCTGTTCAACCGGATGGATCCGGAGCATGTGCGGTTCGAGGCGATCTGCCTGTGCGCGGCGGCCGAGGATCGCGGTGCGGATTTGCGGGATCTGATGGTCCAGCGCGGGGTCATCGATTCGACCGATGAGATCGGCGTCGAGGAATGCCTCGAGTATGTGCTCTCGGCGTCCGAATGGTGCCTGGTGGACCAGGAACTCACCATCACCCCGGAATTGGCCAGCGGCGCGTTCCTCCTCGCCGTCGACCCGCGTTCGAGCGAATTCACCGGCATGAAACAGCAGAACCTGCCCCCAGAGCATTTGTTCTCCCGGCGTGCCGATTTCCTGACCTTCGGGATGCTGGGACAGTTGGAGGCCACGGCGAACTGGCATCGGATCGCCCGGGAATGGTTGTACGGCGACGAGCCGGTCACCGAACTCGGCCGGATCCACCGAGAATGGCTGGACCGGCGCCGGCCGCGTAAACGCGGTAGGCGCCGTACCAGCTGACCGCGTCCACGACAGCACATCCACAAGGGGTTCATTTCATGACCGATACACGTGAATTCGACCTGGTCGTTTTCGGCGCCACCGGCTTTGTCGGCAAACTGACCGCCCAGTACCTGCTGGGCGCTGCCCCCGCGACGGCGCGTATTGCGCTGGCGGGTCGCTCCGAACACAAGCTCGCGGCCGTTCGCGACGAGATCGGCGCGCACGAGTGGGGTTTGGTGGTCGCCGACAGTACAGACCAGGATTCGCTGGACGCGCTCGCCGCCCGGACGACCGCGGTGATCACCACGGTGGGCCCGTATCTGCGTTACGGAATGTCGTTGGTCGCCGCCTGCGCGAAAGCCGGCACGCATTACGCGGACCTGACCGGTGAACCGCTGTTCATCCGGGAAGCGATCGATTCGTATCACGAGGAGGCCGCCCGGACCGGCGCCAAGATCGTGAATTCCTGCGGCTACGATTCGGTGCCTTCGGATCTGAGTGTCTACCAGCTCTACCGGCGTACGGTCGCGGACAACACCGGCGAACTGGGCGATACGACGCTCATCGCCACCCTGCGCGGCGGGGTGAGCGGCGGCACGATCGATTCGGGGCGCGCGATGATGGAAGCCGTCGCCGCGGATAAGTCCAAGGGCGCGATCCTGAGCCATCCGTATTCCCTGAGCCCCGATAAATCCATGGATCCCGATGTCGGCCGGCAGTCCGATCTCGTCCTGGAACGGGCCCGCGAGATCGACCCGAGTCTGGACGGCTGGGTAGGCACGTTCGTCATGGCCGCCCACAACACGAAGATCGTGCGCCGCAGCAACGGCCTGCTCGGCTGGGTGTACGGCAAGAACTTCCGTTACCGCGAAACCATGGGCGCGGGTAATTCGCCGCTGGCACCCGTGGTCGCGGCCGGTATCTCCGGCGGCGTGGTGGCAGGTATGGCGGCCGGTGGCCTGCTGTCCCGGTTCCGAACCGGCCGTGCCCTGCTGGACCGGATCCTGCCCGCTCCCGGCACGGGCCCCGGTGAGCGGACCCGGGAGAACGGCTGGTTCCGGATGCGCACCTACACCCGCACCACCTCGGGCGCACGCTATCTCGCGACCTTCGCCGGCCAGGGTGACCCGGGGTACAAGGCGACCGCGGTCCTGCTCGGCGAGAGCGGGCTGGCGCTGGCGTTCGATCCGAAACCGGAGATCGCGGGCATCCTCACCCCGGCCGCCGCCATGGGCGATGTCCTGACCGAACGCCTGCGGGCCGCGGGAATGACCATCGACGTGGAGCCGCTGTCGTGAACCTCGCCCGGCGCACGATGAACGCCCCGGCGCTGGCGGCGGTGTACGAGCGGGCCTGGCGGCCCACGCTGTTCTACCTCGCCTCGGGTCGCAGCACCGGGGCCGATCGCCGCTTCGCGGTGGACTCGCTGCGGCTCGATACCGCCCGGCGCGTGCTGGATATCGCGTGCGGTCCGGGTAACTTCACGCGCCATCTCAGCGAACACGTTCCCCCGGACGGATATGTGACGGGTATCGATTACTCGCCGCCGATGCTGGCCCGAGCACTCGCCGACAATGCCGGGCCGCGAACGGGTTACGTGCGCGGTGACGCCCGGTACCTGCCGTTCGCGGACGGAACTTTCGATGCCGTCTGCTGTTTCGGCGCGCTGTACCTGATCCCCGACCCCCTGGTCGCGGCCCGGGAGATGATCCGGGTGCTGGCTCCGGGCGGCCGGCTGGCGGTCACCACCAGCTACCGGCCGGATAACGCGTTCGGCGAGTTGACCCGCCGCACCGCGGCAGTCAGCGGGTTGCGGATGTTCGGCGGACAGACCTTCCCCGAACTGTTCGCCGCAGCCGGGCTGACCGATATCGATCAGCAGGTACACCGGTTCCTGCAATATCTCACCGCGGTCAAACCCGCATCGGATACACCGCGGCACAACGGACGGTCCGCCACCTCGAACAGCGGGGTCGGATAAGCGACGACTGCGTCCGAACGCACAATTGTGCAAAGTCCCTGTCCGGTGCGCGATTTCACAGTGCGTTCCCCCGCCACGGCATGTTTCCGCGGGCAGTGTGGGCTACCCGTCGGTAGAGTCACGGGTCGTACCAACGGTCCGGAAGGGGGTTCCAGATGTCGCTCCCGGAACTGGGCCAGGGTGTGGCCCGCCGGTTGTACGCCGCGGCGACGGCCGAGGGCACGGATTCCTTCACCCTCACCGAGGATGTCGCCGTGCGCCTCGCGGCCGCCTGTGATGCGCTCGTCGCGGACCTGGAAGCAGCCCGGGCCGGCGGCCGGCAGCTCGCCGCGGCATCGGGTACCGCCGGTTTCCCCGATCTGCCCACCGGGCACGCTCTCGCCGCCGGTTTCGCCGGTAAGGCCGTCGAATATCTGGACACGCTCACCGCATTGCAGGAAACCGCCCTCCGGTTCAAAGCGGCCTATCTGGCTGCCGGGGGCCGGCTCGCCGAGGCCGACCACGCGAACCGGGCCGCGCTCGCCGTCGCCGCGCAGGCGGAAGGGGACGGAAATGACTGAATTCGCCGAACTGGATCCGCCTTTCGCGCCGGAACGCGAATGCTTCGGCAGCTTCACCCACCAGGAGATCTGGGACCGGGTCCACGAGGTACTCGACCCCGCCGCCCTGGGGGCGTCGGCAGCGGCCTGGAAATCGAACGCCGACGCCGTGGCCGCTGCCTTCGCGACCTTCGCCGATACCGCGCGCCGGGAATTCGGCGGCTGGTCCGGGCATACCGCGACCGCCGCCTGGCAGGCCACCCAGGATTTCATCCGCACCGGCGAGGCGGCCCACGATGTCTGCCGGGCGCTGCAGCGGATCATGACTGGCAATTCCGATGCGGCGCAAACATTGCGGGCCGCTCTGGTCGCCCCGCAACCGTACCGCCCGCTCGACGACCCGGCGGCCGAAGCCGTCCACGGCGGCCGGCGCCGGATGGACCACGATATCGCCTCGGCTGCCGCGACCGCCGACGCGCAGGATGCGATGACCACGATCTACCTCCCCACACTCCCGGCTTCCGGGGATCGGGTGCCCAGGTTCCCCGATACGTCCACCGGCGCCGACCGTGGGAGCCCACACCGGTGAAATGGATATTCACCCCCGACGAATTCACTTATGTCTGGGCCGCCGAGACGGGCCTGGACCGCCGGCCGTACCCGGTGAATCTGGCGCCGGCCAGTGTGGTCCGCACCGAATCCGAACTGGCCGCCCTGCGATTACCTCAGCGGTTCGCCAGACAGGCCGACCCCGATCTGGCAGCCGCGCTCATGCTCTGCGCCCGCCCGGACGCCACCGCCGTCACCCTCTCCGGAGAACGCTCGGTGCTCCCCCGTAACGGCGAATCGCCGGAAACCGAGCAGATTCTCGGCTTCGCCGCCGTGATAGAGCACCACGCCGCCGTCCTACACGCCACCACCACCAGGGTCACCGTGCAGATGTGCCACGCACACGATCTCGGGGACCGGCTGGTCGCGCTGATCGGTTCGGCCCGCCGCGGCACCCACGGACCACTGTGCGAACCACAGGATGCAGTACTCACCGATGCGCCGATTCCCGGTTGCCGCGCGGCCGGTGATGCCGCGCTGTTCCGGAAAACACTGCGCGAACCGGTGGATTCCCGCGGTTTCATCACCGTCACCGTCGCCCCGGACGATCCGATGTCGCCGCCCACCCGGCATCGCAGCTGGCTGGATATCCGCGGGGACGGACGCTATCTGCTGACCACCGCCGACGTCCTGCTCCTGGACCCGGTGGGCGATACCGAATTCGCCGGCAAACTGCTCGGTCTGGCCGGGATCCGCACCAGAGCGCCCCGCCTGTGATACTGCTCCGATGGCCGAGTACTGGAACGAACCCGCGAGTCGGGCACTGCGCGCCGACGGCCTGCGGATCGCCGACCTCGACACCTCCGCCCGTCCCGGTTTCCGGGGCGATAAGCAGGCGGGTAAACGGCTGCTCACCGAACGCGGCCGGGTACTGGCCGGGGAACAGGAGAAGCTCTACGCCAACGGGCGCTCCGGTGACCGTCGCAGCGTATTGCTGGTCCTGCAGGGTATGGATACTGCCGGCAAAGGCGGCATCGTCCGCCACGTGATCGGTTCGGTGGACCCGCAGGGTGTGGACCACGCCGCCTTCGGGGTGCCCACCGAGGAGGAGAAACAACACCACTTCCTGTGGCGGATCCGGCGCGCCCTGCCCCGCGGTGGGCAGCTCGGGGTGTTCGACCGATCGCACTACGAGGACGTTCTGGTCGCCCGGGTGCACGGACTGGTCCCCGAGGAGGTCTGGCAGGGACGCTACGCGGAGATCAACCGGTTCGAACAGGAACTGGTCGACAGCGGTACGACGCTGGTGAAGGTCGCGCTGTTCGTCTCCCTGGACGAACAGAAGGCCAGGCTGCGGCAGCGCCTGCAGCGACCGGAAAAATACTGGAAGTTCAGCCCCGGCGATATCGACGAACGTGGCTACTGGCCCGCCTACCAGGAGGCCTACCAGGCGATACTGGACCGCACCGGCACCGAGCACGCGCCCTGGTACGTGGTACCGGCCGATGCGAAATGGTACGCCCGGCTGGCCGTCACCGAACTGCTGATCGCAGCCCTGCGCGGTCTCGACCTGAACTGGCCGGCGGCCACGTTCGACCCGGCGGCCGAATTACGGCGCCTCGAGCGGGCGTGACCGGCCCGTACGCGGCGGGTTGTGGAAACTCTCAGCAAGCCGGGCAATGATGGGGGGGCGGCGCGCCGGATATCCCGGCCGCCCCCGCCGGGCCTACCACCGGGTGGGGCATCCAGGTAGCGAAAGGCGTGGTGAACGCACGGTGAGCAAGAAACCCGGGCGGCCGAATCCGCTGGCGGCGGCCCAGCGCGCGGAACGCAAGCGCAAGATCGCGATACAGGTGGGCGTCACCGCGGTCCTGGTGGCGCTGGTTGCCGCGATCGGGATCGGGCTGGCCGTGCGCAACTCCGGTTCCGACTACGAAGGGGCGGTACCGGCAGCGGCCACCGATAACGGCGCCATCCGGATCGGGCAGCCAGAAGCTCCCGCGACGGTGCGTATCGTCGCCGATATGCAGTGCCCGGTCTGCCAGCTGTTCGAAGCCGATCACGGCGAGCTGCTGCGCCAGTCCGTCGCCGACGGCAGTGCGCAGATCGAATACAACATCGTCGGCTTCCTGGACCAGATGTCGAGCACCAACTACTCCACCCGGGCCGCGAACGCGTCTTATTGCGTAGCCGACAGCGGCACCGACAAGTACCAGGACTGGCTGGAAGTGATGTTCCAGAAGCAGCCCCCCGAGCGCGGTGCCGGTCTGACGGATGAGGAACTGATCTCCATAGCTCATGAGGTCGGCTACACCGACCCGGCGGTGGACAAGTGCATCGCCGACGGAACCTATGAAGGTTACGTCGCTGCGATGTCGGATGAAGCACTGTCCGAAGGGATCGACGGAACACCGACTGTGTTCGTCAACGGTGAGCAGGTAGATCTGCGGTTCAACCAGCAGCAGCGTTTCGATACCGCGCCCTTGGCCGACGCTATCCAGGCGGCTGCGGGCCGGTGATCACGACCTCGCCGCGGGCCGCCTGGATCATGCTCCTGACCGGCCTGGCCGGCTGGGTGGCGTCGCTGGTCCTGCTGGTCGAAGATTTCAAACTGCTCAGCGAGCCCGGGTACGTACCGTCGTGCAGCCTCAATCCGGTGCTGTCCTGCGGGTCGGTGATGGTCACCGATCAGGCGCAGGTTCTGGGGTTCCCGAACCCGATCATCGGCGTGGTCGGGTTCTCGGTGGCCGTCACGCTGGCGGTGCTCTCGGTCGCGGGAGTCGGCCTGCCCCGCTGGGTCTGGGCGGGGCTGTGGCTGGGTACGGCGGCGGGCACACTGTTCATCTGCTGGCTCGTCTTCCAGAGCCTGTACCGGATCAACGCGCTGTGCCCGTACTGCATGGTTGTCTGGGCGATCATCACCCCGCTGCTCGCGGTGCTCACCGGACAGCTGTGGGGTAACGACCGCGGGGCCCTGCGGGTGGTCGCGGAATGGCGCTGGACCTTCGTGGCGGTGTTCTACGCGCTGGTGCTGGTGCTGGTGTTCCTGCGCTTCCAGGACTACTGGCTGTCGCTGTTCTGATTGCCGGGCGGCCGCGGACGGGGCTCTATCCGGGCGCCAACCGCACCGAGACGACCCGCTTGTCACCGTCGGTTTCCAGTACCCCCAGCCGCACCACGTCGGCCGGCCGGCGGGTATCGATGGCCGTGCGCAGGGCACGGGCGCTGGTGACCGCCCGGCCGTCGATCGAGGTCACGATCTCGCCGCTGGCCAGCCCTGCGCTCTGGCCGGGTAGTCCCGGGATGGCCATATCGATGCGCGCACCGCGCGGGCTCGCATCGGAGATCACCACACCGAGGGTCGCGGCGGGGCCGATATGCACCGATTCGGTGGACGTTCCCGACCGGATCTGGCGTACGACCCGCATGGCCGCATCGATCGGGACGGCGTACCCGTTCGGTGGATCGGCGGCATCTCCCGGCGGTGGGTCCTGTTCCCCGGAGGCCGCGGCGATCACGCCGACCACCGCACCGGTGTGATCGGCCAGCGCACCGCCCGATTGCCCGGAACTGACGGGCGCCTCGATTTCGAGCATTCCGGTGAGCGCCTGGCGCGAAAAATCCTGTTCGTTCACCGCCATGATCGTGCTGTCCAGATCACTGACCCGGCCCGGGACGGCGGTGGCGGCGCCGCTGCCACCGGCATTGCCGATCGCCACGACCTCGTCCTGGAGCCGAAGATCGGACGAGCTGCCGATCCGGGCGGCTGTCAGGCCTGCGGCTCCGGTGAGCGATAGCAACGCAATATCGGCGCGAGCGTCGTACCCGAGGACCTGGGCGTTGTACACCGCCCCGCCGGCGACCCGGCTGACCTGGACCGCTTTCGCGCCCTTCACCACATGATGGCTTGTCAGCACCTGGCCGTCGCCGGTGAGAACGATCCCCGATCCGGCCGCTGCCGCTCCGAACGCCCGGGTGGTGGCGGTGATGTTCACCAGAACAGGTGAGACGTCCCGGGTGACATCGTCGGCGTCCAACGGCGGCCGCGGCATCGGCCGCGCCGGAGCCACCGCCACCTCCGCTCCCGGCCGGGCGAGCCCGGGCAGCTCTCCCCGGTATCCCAGAAGAGCCCCGAGTGCCAGCACGACGGCGAGCACGGTGACGAGCACACGCCCGCCGCCACCCGGCTGCCCGGGACCGGTGCCCTGCCACTGGTCGTCCAACGAGCCTCCTGTGCTTATTTGCGCCGACTCCGTCGGCGCGGGTTTCGGCCCCCCTTGGTCCCTGCTGTCAGCGCTCGACACTCGCGGCTGCGCCGCATCGCATCGAGCACTGACAGCAGGGACGGGCCAAAACCTCTCAGGGCCTCGCTGAACTCGGCACCACCGTTGGTTACGTTCGGTTCGGGCGAAGCCATACCGTCAAGTGTCTCCCAAGTCGGCGGCGGCCGGGAGGATTTATTCGGTCGAGCCGCCCGGCGACCTGCAGGTGGAGAAGTTATCCACAGGCTTCCCCAGTTATCCACAGGGTGCGTGACACCTGGGCACAACCTGCCGCCTGACCTGTGGATTCGTTATCGCGACGCCGGTCACGGTCACGGCCGCGTCACAACGGTGCCCGGCCGAGCGCGGCGACGAGTGCGAAAACAACCCGCTGACAGGTCGTTTTCCGGTACGGAAAACGAAAAAAGCCGGAGCGGAAATCGCACCCCGGCTGTTATCCATCGGTCACCGAATCAATAGATTCGCGGTATCGATCATCGAATGCCCTCGGAAATCCATCCACAACTACCCCCGGCCATCCACAAGCCCGCCGGAGTTTTCCACAGGCTTCTCCACATGCGGAAAAGGGCCTCCGCGAGCGGCACAGTTTGTTCGACAGTGATCGATCCAGGCGGCCCGGGCCCGGCCGAATTCACTCCGGGCAGGGGATCATATGGTCGCGGTATCGATCACGAACCGGTACCGCACATCGCTGGCCACAACCCGCTCATAGGCACCGTCGATCTCATCCGCGGAAATAACCTCGATTTCCGCACCGATTCCGTGCGCGGCGCAGAAATTCAGCATTTCCTGTGTTTGCGCGATACCGCCGATCATCGACCCCGACAGCGACCGCCGCCGCCCGGCCAGCACCTTCGGCTGCACCGCCAGTGGCTGCTCCGGCAGCCCCAGCACGACGAGCGTGCCGTCCAGGCGCAGCAGTTTCATATAGTCGTTGATCGGCAGATCGGCGGAAACGGTGTTGATGATCAGGTCGAAGTGGCTGCGCAGTTCCCGGAAGATCTGTTTATCGCTGGTGGCGTAGTAGTGCTGGGCGCCGAATCGTTTCCCGTCTTCCTGTTTGCTCAGGGAATGGCTGAGAACCGTCACCTCGGCACCGAGGGCCGCGGCAATCTTCACGGCCATATGCCCGAGGCCGCCCATTCCGATAACCGCGACCCGCTTACCCGGCCGGGCACCCCAATGCCGCAGCGGCGAATACACGGTGATCCCGGCGCACAGCAGCGGCGCGGCCACCGACAGGTCGATCCCCTCCGGAATTCCGAGCACGAAGTTCTCGGTCACCACGATCTGGGTGGCGTAGCCGCCCAGGGTGTGCCCGCCGGGCTGCACCTCTTCGGAGACGCGGCTGTTGTAGGTCATCACGGCACCGCGCAGGCAGTACTGTTCCTCCTCCTGGAGGCACGGTTCGCACACCCCGCAGGAATCGACCATACAACCGACACCCACCCGGTCACCGACCTGATGACGGCTCACCGCCGAACCGACCGCCGCCACCGTACCGGCGATTTCGTGCCCCGGAACGCACGGATATCCGGCTCCGCCCCATTCGTTGCGCGCGGTGTGGATATCGGAATGACAGATCCCGGCATAAGCGATATCGATCAGCACATCGTGCGGACCGAGTGCCCGGCGCTCGATGGTGACCTTCTCGAACGCGGCATCGGGGCCGGCCATGGCATACGCGGCAACACTACTCATGAGTCCATGCCTACAGTATTTTTGGCGCGCCGGCGCGCGCGGGGTTTTGGCCCCCTTGGCGTGGTACCACCGTTGGTTGCGTTGGGTTTCGGGTGGGCCCCTCCGTGGCTGTTATCTGAAGGGCTCACAGGCCTGCGCACGCCGCAACCATTGCCCGTCGCAATACGACCCCCATGCGGCGGCGGGCAGCTTGCTACTGCCCGGTTTCCCGTAACCGGCGCCGGACGCGACGGGCGGCGGCGACCATATTGCGCAGGGCCGGATCGAGCTGCCAATGGTGGCGGGTTTTCAGGCCACCGTCCGGGTTCGCCCACAGACGCTCGGGGCCGACGGCGGCTGCCGCGGCGGTGAGCAGTTCGTCCAGTTCGTCGATATCGGGGATCCGGGCCGAGCGGCTCTCGTACACACCCGGGCCGACGCCGTGGCTGAGACCGTGCCCGGAGGCGTAGTCCTCCTCCAGCGCCTTGAGCACCCATTCGATGGACCGTGTGGCGACAATCGCGGTGACATCGGCGTCGAGCTGGTCGATGGCCTCCACGATCTCGGTGCGGCCCGAGTACGGGATATGAGTGTGGATCTGGGTGTCCGGCCGCACCCCCGAGGTCGCCAGCCGGAACGCCCCGATCGCCCAGCGCAGATATTCGGTGCGGCCCTCGGGCCGGGCCGGCCACAGTTCGCGCAGGGCGGGCTCGTCGACCTGGATGATGCCGATACCGGCGCGTTCCAGATCCACCACCTCATCGCGGATGGCGAGCGCCACCTGGTCGGCGGTCTCGTAGAGCGGCTGGTCCTGCCTGACGAAGGAACGCGCCACCATGGTGACCGGGCCGGTGACCATACCCTTGACCGGTTTTTCGGTGAGCGATTGAGCATAGGTGGTCCACTCCACCGACATCGGGGCCGGCCGGGACACATCGCCGTAGATGATCGGCGGCCGCACGCAGCGCGAACCGTACACCTGCACCCAGCCGAAATGCGTGGTCGCGAAACCGTCCAGCAGTTCGGCGAAGTACTGGATCATATCGTTGCGTTCGTGCTCGCCGTGAACGAGCACATCGAGGCCGATATCTTCTTGCAGCGCGATGGTCGCGGCGATCTCCGATTCGATTTTCTTGCGGTATTCGTCGTAGGAGATCCGCCCCTCGCCCAGCTGGTGGCGAGCCTGTCGAGCTTCAGCGCTCTGCGGGTACGAACCCAAGGTGGTGGCGGGCACCGGCGGTAATTGCAGCTTCTCCTGCTGCGCGGCCCGGCGCACCGAATAGGGTTCGCGTTCGCGCATCTGCGGAGTGATCGCATACACCCGCTGACGCACCGCATGCTTCTGTTTGAAATGCACTTCGCCGGGGCGTTTACGCCATTTGTCGGACGGACCCTCGGTGAGCGCTTTCGCCAGCGAAACGACCTCGCCGACCTTCTGCTTCGCGAAAGCGAGCCGGTCGGCCACATTCCCGGCGATATCGTATTCGGCGAGCACGTCGTAGGGCACGTGCAGCAGCGTCGTCCCGGTGGAGACCACCAGGTCCGGGCACACCTCGGCGAGCTCGTTGAGGTATTCCAGGGTGACGTAGCGGTCGGCCCGCCACACATTCGTCCCGCTGATCACGCCCGCGTACAGCCGTTTCCGCCGGATACCGGGGATGGCGGCCAGCACCTCGGGACGGATCCGGTAGGAGGCCAGATCGAGGCCGATCGCCTCCACTCCGGAGGCGGCGAGAATGGTCAGCGCCTCACCGAAATCACCGTACTGTCCGGTGACCAGGATCCGCGGCCGCAACGGGGCCTTCGACAGCCGTTCGTAGGCGCGTTCGAACGCGGCGAGTTCGGCCGGCGAACGCTCGGCGGTGAAACACGGTTCGTCGAGTTGAATGCACGTGGAACCGCGCTGCGCCAGGATCGCGAAGAGTTCCTCGTACACCGGCAGCAGTTTGTCCAGCAGTTCGATGGTGTCGAAACCCGCGGATTCGCCGGGCACACTACCGGCCTTGGACAGCAGCAGCAGCGATACCGGCCCCAGCACCACCGGGCGCAGCTCGATATCGGCCGCCATCGCCCGATCCCATTCGTCGAGCAATGCCTCGGGATGCAGCGAGAATTCGGTATCGGCATCGAGTTCGGGCTGGCGGTAGTGATAATTCGTACCGAAGAAACGCACCAGTTCCAGCGGCGGCAGATCCGGGCGGCCCCGCGCCATCAGGAAATAGAAATCCAGCGGGTCCATATCGTTGCGGTATTCGGCGAACCGGGAAGGTACCGCACCGAACAGCAGCGCGTTGTCGAGCACATGATCGTAGAAGGAAAAGGTGTTACCGGGAACCTGGGTGAGCCCGGTGGCCGCCAGTTCGTGGAACTGCTGCTCTTGGATATCGCGCGCGACCGCACGCAACTCCTGTTGAGTGATCGCCTTCCGCCAGTACGCCTCGAGCGCTCGTTTCAACTCACGATGCGGACCGATCCGGGGGTATCCGAGCACACTCGACCCGTACCCCTCGCTGACGTTGACCATTGCCGACCTCCGTGTCATTTGGGGCCATTACCACCGACGGTACGACCTTGCCCCTGCCCTACCCCGAATCGAAGCTGCCGTTTCCGGCACCATGAACTGCCTACCCCGAACCACCCACATAACCCCCGACCGCCACACCTATCGAGTTCGCCGTTCAAACGTGCCCCGGACTCCACCGACCCGAGAACCAAACGCCGAACGATCCCCTCGCCAACACCGAACCCAACGCAACCACGACGGCGCCGAGTCTTACGAGGCCCTGAAAGGTTTCGGCCCGTCCCTGCTGTCAGTGCTCGATGCGATGCGGCGCAGCCGCGAGTGTCGAGTGCTGACAGCAGGGACCAAGGGGGGCCGAAACCCGCGGCGCCGAAGGCGCCGCAAATAAACACAGCGGCGCCAATATTTCAGTACTGGTAGAAGCCGGCGCCTGTCTTTTTGCCGAGCAGGCCGGCCTCCACCATGCGCATCAGCAGCGGCGGAGCCGAGTAGAGCGGTTCCTTGAATTCCCCGTACATCGAATCGGCGATGGATTTGACCGTATCGAGTCCGACGAGGTCGGTGAGCGCCAGCGGACCCATCGGATGGGCGCAACCGAGGACCATCGCCTTGTCGACGTCTTCCTTGGTGGCGAACCCGGACTCGACCATCCGGATGGCGGACAGCAGGTAGGGCACCAGCAGGGCGTTGACCACGAAACCGGAACGGTCGGAGGAACGCACGACCTCTTTGCCGAGGATTTCGGCGGCGAATTTCTCGGCGCGCTCGGAGACGGCGGCGCTGGTTTTCAGGGTGGTCACCAGCTCGACCAGCGGGAGCACGGGTACCGGGTTGAAGAAGTGCATACCGACGACCCGCTCGGGAGTGTTGGTCGCGACGGCGATCTTCATGATCGGAATGGAGGAGGTGTTGGAGGCGAGCACCGCATTCGGGTCGGTGACCACCTTGTCCAGTTCGGCGAAGATCGAGGTCTTGACTTTCTCGTCTTCCAGAACTGCTTCCACCACCAGCTGGCGGTCGGCGAAATCACCCAGGTCGGAGGTGAACCGCAGCCGCCAGGCCGTCTGCTCACGCTCACGTTCGGTGATCTTGCCGCTGCTCACGCCGCGGTCGAGCGACCGCAGGATGCGCGAACGGCCGGCGGCGGCGAGCTCACGGGTCTGCTCGTACACCAGCACATCGACATGCGCGCGGGCGCACACCTCCGCAATGCCGGCGCCCATCTGTCCGGCGCCGATGACACCGACGCGCTGAATCTTCTCGCTCACAATCCCGCTCCTGTATCTTTGGCGCCGCCTTCGGCGGCGCGGGGTTCGGGGCCCTGTGCCTATTTGCGCCGCCTCCGGCGTCGCGGGTTCGGGCCCCCTTGGTCTCGTTCTTCACTCCTCCGCTCCTCCGCTTCGCTCCCCCGCTCCGTCGCTCCAGAACGAGACGGGCCCGAACCATTGAGGTTGGTCGTACGGAATGGATGCTGGCGGAGTGCGTCGGTGACAAGAGGGTGTGCCGGGTTTGTTCGGGGTGAGTCCTGTGTTGTGTTTCCTGATCCACCGTAGAGGCACCGAAGCCCCCTCGCCGGGCTGTTGCGAGGGGGCGGCGGGTACACCCCTACCGAGGTAGTGGTTGCCGGTATCCGTCACGGATACCACGTCCGGCCCGGGCGAACCCGGAACCGGGCCGGTGGGGTTGTGGCTCTCGCGAGCGAAATCCACAACCCCGCGGCCGATGGCTCAGTGGAACTGGCCCTCTTCGGTCGAACCCTTCAGCGCCGCGGTGGAGGTGTTGGGGTCGACGGTGGTGGCGATGGTGTCGAAGTAGCCGGCACCGACCTCACGCTGGTGCTTGATGGCGGTGAAGCCACGCTCGGCGGCGGCCTTGAACTCGCGCTCCTGCAGGTCGACGAAGGCGGTCATACCCTCGCGGGCGTAGCCGTAGGCCAGGTCGAACATGCCGTAGTTGAGCGAGTGGAAGCCGGCCAGGGTGATGAACTGGAACTTGAAGCCCATGGCGCCCAGCTCACGCTGGAACTTCGCGATGGTGGAATCGTCCAGGTGCGCCTTCCAGTTGAAGGACGGCGAGCAGTTGTAGGCCAGCAACTGGTCCGGGAACTCGCTGCGGACGGACTCGGCGAACTTCCGCGCGACCTCGAGGTCCGGCACGCCGGTTTCCATCCAGATGAGGTCGGCGTAGGGGGCGTAGGCCTTGGCACGGGCGATGCAGGGCTCGATGCCGTTCTTCACGCCGAAGAAGCCTTCGGCGGTGCGGGTGCCGTCGAGGAACTCGCGGTCACGCTCGTCGACATCCGAGGTGATCAGGGTGGCGGCCTCGGCGTCGGTGCGGGCGATGATCACCGAGGGCACCTGGGCGACGTCGGCGGCCAGCCGCGCGGAGGTCAGGGTGCGGATGTGCTGCTGGGTGGGGATCAGCACCTTGCCACCGAGGTGGCCGCACTTCTTCTCCGAGGCCAGCTGGTCTTCCCAGTGCACACCGGCGGCGCCGGCGGCGATCATGGCCTTCTGCAGTTCGTAGGCGTTGAGCGCGCCACCGAAGCCGGCTTCGGCGTCGGCGACGATCGGGGCCAGCCAGTTCGCGACGGAGGTGTCGCCTTCGACCGCGGCGATCTCGTCGGCGCGCAGCAGCGCATTGTTGATGCGGCGGACCACGTTGGGCACGGAGTTGGCCGGGTAGAGGCTCTGGTCCGGGTAGGTGTGCCCGGAGAGGTTCGCGTCACCGGCGACCTGCCAGCCCGACAGGTAGATGGCCTTGAGACCGGCGCGGACCTGCTGCACCGCCTGGTTACCGGTGAGGGCGCCCAGGGAGTTGATGTAGTCCTCGTTGTTCACCAGGTCCCAGAGGATCTCGGAGCCACGCCGCGCGAGGGTGTGCTCTTCGACGACGGTGCCCTGCAGCTTCGACACCTGCTCGGCGGTGTAGTTGCGGGTGACGCCCTTCCAGCGGGGGTTGGTGTCCCAATCCTTCTGGATTTCCTCAGGGGTCTTCGGGGTGCCGGTGGTCGACATCTTCGACTCCACTTCCTTGGTCGGTCGGTCCGTCGGGCCGCGTCGACGATGCGTTTCCGCACCGCACTGCTGGATCGACGATTTGCAGGCTTGCAATGCCCAGCGGGGGTACTTGCACACCATGGCACACGATCAAAACGTCGTCTACCTGTTGCTTCTGTGAATCTGAGCTAGGATCAGCCACAAGATTGTTAAGTCTGCAAAAGTAGCCAGCACATTGCCCCCGGGAAATCTACTGACCAGTAGCGCTGACATGGGATTTCAGCGTAACGCCCGTACTGTTAGCCGAAGCATCGATCCGGCCCCACCCCGACCGGCCCCGACATCCGCTGTGAGGACGTTCATAACTGAGGTCGCTCGCCGTCAGTTCCGGCGGAGTAGGCGCGTAAATTTTTGCCGCCCATTCATATGCCCGCCGGACGAGATTTTCGTAGCCGTGCCAAATTCTTACCGAACAACGCTAGGGTGTCCGTCACGTGCGCGGTCATCGGTGACAGGTGCCGATGGTGAGCGCCTGCCCTCCGCAGCACGGTGGGATCGGAGCTGTTGATGCGCGACATCGTCGACGACCTGCTGCAGGTGTGGCATTCGGGCCGGACCGGCGGGCTGGCCACCATCGTGCGCACGGGCGGGTACGTGGATATTCCGGTGGGAACGGCGATGCTGGTGGACCCGGACGGAATGATCTACGGATCCATGGCGTCCACCGGTATCGAGGACACCGTGTACGAGGCCACGGTTCAATCGGCCCGAACCGGTCAGCGCGCTTTACACCGGCTCACCGTGCCCGGCGCCGAATCGGCGGGCGACGGCGGGATCATCGATGTGTTCACCGAACCGTTCTCGCGCGGCCATTTCCCGGAATTTCCGGCCGTGGCCACCGAAATAGCCGAACATCGGCGGATAACGGTTTTCACCGTGGTCTGGAATCCGGAGCCCGGAATGATCGGGCAGCATCTGATCACCGATAAACGACACGCGACCGAGCTGGTATCGCTACCGCAGTCCGATATCTTCGTCGCGTCGTTCGCCCCGCCGCCGCTACTGGTGATCTTCGGCGCCAATACGACCACCGCAGCACTCGCCTCGCAGGCCCAGCTACTGGGCTACCGGGTGGCCATCTGCGACCCCCGTCCCGCATTCGCCGTACCGGAATCCTTCCCGGGCGCGGAGGTGGTCTGCGATTGGCCGCACCGGTATCTGAACGTGCTCGTCGCGGAGGGGGAAGTGGACGCTTCGACCGGAATAGTGCTGGCCACCCACGATCCGCAGTTCGAGATCCCACTGCTCACGGTGGCGCTGCGCCTACCGGAGATCGGCTATATCGGGGTGACAGGATCGGCGCTCACCTGCGCTCGCCGCCTCGACGAGCTACGTGCCAGCGGCTTCGACGAAGCGATGCTGGCGCGCTTGCACACACCGGCCGGTATGGATATCGGCGCCGCCACCGCCACCGAGACCGCACTAGCGGTGGCCGCGGAGATGGTGGCAGCCCGCAACGGCCGGCTGGGCCGCATCACCGTCGCATTCCCCGCGGAGGCGGCGATCTGATTCCGTACTCGTGCCGGAGCCGCGGCGCCCGGCCACCGACCTCATCCGCGCCCGCCGTCCGCCCGGATTTGCGGCGCGCCGACTCTCGTGGACAGTGGTTCTCGTGATCCTCACCGTGACAATGAATCCCGCATACGATGTGACCTACCGGGTCGAGAATTTCACCTGCGGCCGGACGCATCGGGTCCGGTCGGTGGAGCAGCGTCTCGGCGGCAAGGGCATCAACGTGACGCGGGTGCTGAATCAGCTGGGCCATTACGCCCGCGCCACCGGTTTCGCGGATCATGCGTTCGCTGCCGCGGCCGAAGCCGAGATGCCGGTGGATTTCGTGCACGCCCTGCCATGGGTGCGGCGCACCGTTGTGATCAGCGAATCCGATACCGGCACCGCGACCGCGCTGCGTGAACCGGGCGCCCGGGTCGCCAACCCGCATGCTTCCGAACAGCTCGAGGTGCGGGTTTCGGGCATGCTGCCGCATATCTCGGGGCTGGTGATCGCCGGATCGCTACCCGAAGGTATCGATCCGGGCCTGCCCGCCCGGATCGCCCAGGAGGCGCTGGAGGCCCGGGTTCCCACGGTATGCGACCTGGACGGGCCCGCGCTGCGGATGGCATCGCGGGTGCCCGGTGTGGTGCTGCTGCCGGGGCTCGCGGAGTTCGAGGAACTGACGAAATCGGGTGCCGAGACGACGGCCGCGCTGGTCGCCACGGCCCGGCCGCTGGTGGATCGCGGAGCGGGGGCGGTGATCATCACGCGCGGCCCGCTGGGCATGGTCGCGGTGACCGCCGACGGCGCCTGGGATGCCCACCTGACCGAACCGCTCACCGGAAATCCTACGGGCGCAGGCGATACCGTAGCGGCGGCGGTGATCGCCGCCCTGGCGAACGCGAACCCGCCCGAATGGCCGGCGATCCTGGTGGACGCGGTCGCCACTTCGGCGGCCTCCGTGGTCATACCGGTGGCCGGCGAAATCGACCGCCGCCTACGCGGTCACCTCACCCCCACCGTCGTCGTTTCCGAATTGGAAACGCCGAGTTCTGAATCGCCCCGGACCTGAACATCCGCCGGCAGGCGACTCGGTACGGCCCGTCGGCGGGTTATTTCAGCACATAGGGTGATACCGAGCTGCGGTGTTCGCTGATATCGAGGGTTTTGCCCAGCGGCGGGAAGGCGCGTTGCGGGCAGTTGGCGCGGTCGCATACCCGGCAGCCCGCCCCGATCGGAGTGGCATTGACCTCGCGTGTATCGATTCCGTCCGCGTACACCACGCGCGCGGCGTGGCGGATTTCGCAGCCCAGGCCGATGGCAAAGGTTTTACTCGGCTGCCCATAGCGGGTGGCGCGGCGTTCGACGGTGCGGGCCACCCACAGGTATTTGCGGCCGTCGGGCATCTGCGCGATCTGTGTCATGATCTTGCCGGGAAAGGTGAAGGCCTCGTACACATTCCACAGGGGGCAGGTGCCGCCGCTGGAGGAGAAGTGGAATCCGGTGGCGGACTGCCGTTTCGACATATTGCCGGCGCGGTCCACCCGTACGAACGAGAACGGCACACCGCGTAGTTCCGGTCGCTGCAGGGTGGAAAGCCGGTGGCAGATCGTCTCGTAGCTCTGGGTGAAGAACGCCGAGAGCCGTTCGATGTCGTAGCGGAAGTCCTCGGCGACCTCGTGGAAGTAGGTGTAGGGCAGTACGGTCGCGGCCGCGAAGTAGTTCGCCAGGCCCAGTAGTGCCAGCCGGCGGGCGTCCGGGCCGGAGAAATTTCCCTCGTCCACGAGTTTGTCCAGTAAGGGGCCGCATTCGAAGTAGGACAGTTCGGCGGCGAGTTTGAACAGGCGCTGCCCGCCCGAGAGATGCGGGGCGATTTCGAGCACCTGGTTCTCCGTGTCGTATCGGTGCAGTACCCCCTCGCCGAGGTCGATCCGTTCCATGATCCGCACGCCGTGGCTGCGCAGCACCTTGGGGATCTCGCTGTGCGCATCCCCACCGTGGAAGCGAATCCGGTTGGCCAGTTCCTCGGCGGCGGTATCGAGCTCATGAATATAGTTCTGCCGCTGGTAGAAGTAGTCGCGTACTTCCTCGTGCGGTTTGCTGATCGTGGCGCTGCCCGAACCGTCGGCGAACCGGTCCTCGGTGGCCGCGGCGAGCTGGGCGCTGGTGTTGCGGTAGCGGTTGTGCATATTCACCAGCGCGCGGGCCATGCTCGGATGGGCGGAGACCATTTCCGCGATTTCCCGGGCATCGGCTTCGATACCCAGTTCCTGGTCCATCACGACTTCCTGCAGTTCGGCGATGAGCCGGGTGTCGTCCTGCGGGGAGAAGAAGGTTGCCTCGACACCGAACACCTCGCTGATGCGCAGCAGTACCGGCACGGTGAGCGGACGGACATCGTGCTCGATCTGGTTCAGATAGCTCGCCGATATCTCCAGCTGCTGGGCCAGCGCCACCTGGCTCAGCCCGCGTTCGGTGCGCAGTTGCCGGAGCCGGGCGCCGACATAGGTCTTGGCCATATGTCCAGTTTAGAAGATGTTCGCAAGCTGCGATAGCAGGGTTAGCAACTTCGCGAGCGGGGCGCCGGGCTCATTCCGGCCAGCCCGGCGGATCCAGGCGGGACAGCACGCGCTGCACATCGGTATCGGACGGCATCTCATCGGTGACCTTGGTGATCATCACGCGGATATCGATACGGTCCATCCGGTGCGCGGGAGAATTCAACACCTCGGCCGCGATCTGCTCGACCTCCTCGTCGGTGAGCCGCCGCCGCAGCAGCGCGACCAGCGGAATGTAATCCGCCTCCGGCACCCCGTCCGGATACCCGCGCCGCAACCAATCGATCACGGCGTGCAGCATCCGGGGCATCATTGCGGCTCATCCCCCGGCGCCGGTGCGGCCAGCGGCCATCCGCCGGCGGCCAGATGCGAAGCCACCCGCGCGATATCCTCGTCACCGGCCTGTTCCTTGGCCACCCGCTGCACAGCCGCCTCGATATCGGCGTGCGTGATCTCCTGCCGCTCCACCCGGTCGCGCAGTACCTCCTCGGCCACCAGCAACACCTCGTATTCGGTGAGGTTGCGATGCAGTACCGCGAACAGCGCGACATAGTCGTTCTGCGGCACACCCTGCGGGTATCCGGCCCGCAACCAGCCCACGATCCGCGACAGCAGGCCCGGCCGCGGCGGCTGCGCCTCGCCGGTGGCCATCAGGACTCCCCGAACAGGTGGATACCGAGCCGGTCGGCGAGGAAGCCCTTGGCGACGAACAGCACCCCGGCGATCACCACTGTCAGCACGATCAGCAGGCAGAGACATGCACCGGCCGAAGCGGCCGGGTTACGCCGGACGGTCCCGTCGGGGCCGGTCACCTCGGCGCCCGACCACCAGCGCACCCCCAGGGCGAACAGCATGGGTACGGCGGCACCCAGGACCAGCGCTGCCACCGTGACGTCGAGCAGTGCCCGCAGTTGGGTCAGCAGATTGGACATCTCATGCCTCCTCACCGGCAGGGGTCCGGAACTCGGCCCGCGATTCGGACGCCACCGGTGCCGCGCCGGGCGAGGGCGTCGAGGGCGGTGCCGGATCGTTGACATTGTGGCTGGAGACCCGGTCCCGCAGCGAACGCCGGTACATCAGGCTCGCCAGGCCCGCCAGCAGCGCGAATACGATCAGTACCCCGGCGAGCCCGCCGATGTAATGCGCCAGTGCCCAGCAGATCGCGCCCACGATCCCGGCGGCCGGCAGGGTGAGCAGCCAGGCCACCGCCATCCGGCCCATCACGCCCCAGCGCACCTCGGCGCCGCGCCCCAGCCCGGTGCCCAGGATCGCGCCGGTGGTCGTCTGGGTGGTGGACAGCGGCAGCCCGAAATTCGCGGAGGTCAGGATGATCGCCGCCGAGGCCGATTCGGCCGAGAATCCCTGCGGGGATTCGATCTCCACCAGGCCTTTGCCCAGGGTGCGGATGATGCGCCAGCCGCCGAGGTAAGTGCCGGCGGCGATGGCGAACGCGCAGGCGGCTATCACCCAGATCGGGATCTCGGTATCGGCGGTGACCGTACCGTGCGCGACCAGCGCCAGGAAGATCACGCCCATGGTTTTCTGCGCGTCGTTGGTGCCGTGGGCCAGCGATACCAGTGACGCCGAGCCGATCTGTCCCCAGCGGAAACCGGTGGTCACCTTGCCGGGGTCCGCGCCGCGGGTGATCCGGTACACCGACCAGGTGCTGAGGGCCGACACCATTCCCGCGATCACCGGTGAGAGCAGGGCGGGCAGGATGATCTTGTAGAGCACACCGCCGTCCTCACCGGCCCAGACCACCCCGCTCCAGCCCAGTGATGCCAGGGTCGCGCCGATCAAACCGCCGAACAACGCGTGCGACGAACTGGACGGCAGGCCGAACAACCAGGTGAGCAGGTTCCACAGGATGCCGCCCACCAAACCGGCGTACACGATGATGAGCAGATCGTGCCCGGAAACCGCGTCGAGCCGGACGATCCCCTCGGCCACCGTCGCCGCCACCGCCACCGACAGGAAGGCACCGACGAGGTTGAGGACCGCGGACAAGGCCACGGCGATTTTGGGGCGCAGCGCCCCGGTGGCAATGGATGTCGCCATCGCATTGGCGGTGTCGTGGAATCCGTTGGTGAAGTCGAAAGCCAGCGCGGTGACAATGACGACAAGCAGGATCAGCAGCTCAACTGTCACATCAGGCATTGTGCACGCCGGATGGCGAAGCACCGGAAACCGGTACGGTGCCGTTGCCGAAGTGTTCGGATATCGGCTGGTGCCTCACCGGCCGTGGCCGGGCCGTGATGGTATCCCCGCCGGGAACCGGAAGCGCGGTTCATGCGTCGGCGAGGTGACGTTCGGGTTCGGGAACCGGGCCGGCGGTACGCGCCATCAGCCGGGCGACCATACCGAGTACGACGGCGACCAGGATGCACACCGCCATCGGGATGCCGGTGCCGGGCCCGGCCAGGCCGACGATCGGCGAGACCAGCGCGCCGAGACCGAACTGCAGCGCACCCATCAGAGCCGAGGCGCTACCGGCGGCGTGGCGGGCGCGGCCGATCGCCAGCGCACTGGCGGTACCCATGACCATCGGGGCGGAGACAACGGTCAGGAAGAGCACCGGCAGTACCACCGCGGCGGGTGCACCGGCGACCAGCAGTGCCAGCAGCGCGAGCCCGCCGACCAGGGTCACGGCCTGCCCGGTCCGCAGAATCGGCTCGGGCCCGAGCCTGCCGATCAGCCGGGAGCTCACCATCCCGACCGTCACCATTCCGGCCGCGTTGATCGCGAAGATCAGCGTGTACGCCCGGTTCGACATTCCGAGTACGTTCTCCACCACGAACGGTGAAGCCGAGATATAGGACATCAGCGCGGCGAACCCGAACGCGAACGTGAAGATATAGCCGAGGTAGCCGCGGTCGGCCGTCAGCTTGCCGATGGTCCGCAGCGTCCCGGCGAATCCGGCGGTGTGCCGGTTCTCCGGTGGCAGCGATTCCGGAACCACCAGCAGGGCGCCCAGGAACATCAGCGCGAAGATCACGCTCAAGGCCCAGAACTCGGCCTGCCAGCCGAAGGACACCAGGGCCCCGCCGATCAGCGGCGCGATCACCGGCGCGATGCCACCGATCGCCGAGAACAGGGTGAACAATTTGGCGGTGGCCGCGCCCTCGGTCCGGTCGGCACCGACCGCACGACCGATCACCAGGCCCGATGCGGCCGACAGCCCCTGGACGAACCGCATGGCGATCAGCAACCAGATATTGGGCGCCAGCGCGCACACCACGGTCACCACCACCGTGACCGCGGTCGCCAGCACCAGCGGCTTACGGCGGCCGAACCGGTCCGACAGCGGACCGATGAACAGCTGTCCCACGGCCAGGCCGATCAGGAACGTGGTCAGCGTGAGCTGGACATTCGCGGCACCGGTGTCCAGGTCGTCGGCCAGATCGGTGAAGGCCGGCAGGTAGATGTCGGTGGCGAACGGCGCCGCAGCCGACAGCAGCGCCAGAACCACCAGCAGCAGGCCGGAGACTCCGGGGCGGGTCGTTGTCGGCATATCGGCACACCTCCTACAGGTACTTACTTATGCGAACATAAGTTACCTGTCGGCCGACCCGCCGCCCGGTGCCTGTCGACCGGAGATCAGAAAGCGTCCTCCGGTAGCGCCATGATGTCGGTATCGAGGTTCTCGATCACCGTTTTGGTCGAGCTCAGCGTGGGCAGGACGTTCTTCGCGAAGAAGCTCGCCACCCCGACCTTGCCTGTATAGAACGGCCGGTCGCGGTCCTCGGCGGCGGCGGCCAGCGCGCCCGCGGCCACCTCCGCCTGCCACAGCAGCAACCACCCGATCAGCAGATCGCCCACCGCCAGCAGGAAGCGCACCGAGCCCAGGCCCACCTTGTACAGCTCCGCCGGCTCGGTCTGGGCTGCCATCGCGTACCCGCTCAACGCCGCGGCCATCCCCTGCACATCGCCCAGCGCGGTGCGCAACAGGTCGCGCTCGGCGGTCAACCGCCCGCCGGGCGCGTCCAGGAATTCGTTGATCTTGGTGAAGATCTGCCCGGCCGCGACCCCGTTGTCCCGGATGATCTTGCGGAAGAAGAAGTCCTGCGCCTGGATGGCGGTGGTGCCCTCGTACAGCGAGTCGATCTTGGCGTCGCGGATGTACTGCTCGATCGGGTAGTCCTGCAGATACCCGGAACCGCCCAGGGTCTGCAGCGATTCGGTGAGGTACTGGTAGGCCCGCTCGGAACCCACACCCTTCACGATCGGCAACAGGAAATCGTCCACCCGGTGCGCGGTATCGGCGTCGACACCCGAAACCAGTTCCGCGACATCGGCATCCTGGTGGACGGCGGTGTAGAGATACACCGCACGCAAACCTTCTGCGTACGCCTTCTGAGTGGCCAGGCTGCGCCGCACATCCGGATGGTGGGTGATGGGGACCCGCGGCGCGGCCTTATCCGACATCTGGGTGAGATCCGCGCCCTGGACACGCTGTTTGGCGTATTCCAGCGCGTTCAGATATCCGGTCGAGAGGGTGCCGCTCGATTTGACGCCCACCATCATGCGCGCGTTCTCGATCACCTTGAACATCTGGGCGATCCCGTTGTGGGTATCGCCGACCAGCCAGCCGACGGCCGGCTTTTCACCGCCGAAGGTGAGCTCACAGGTCGGCGACGATTTCAGGCCCATCTTGTGTTCGACATTGGTGACGTACACACCGTTACGTTCGCCCAGTTCCAAAGTCTGCGGATCGAATAGGTACTTCGGTACGTAGAACAGCGACAGGCCCTTGGTGCCGGGTCCGGCGCCCTCGGGCCGGGCCAGTACGAGATGGAAGACGTTCTCCGCGGTATCGCCCACATCGGCGCCGGAGATGAACCGTTTCACGCCCTCGATGTGCCAGGTGCCGTCGGGCTGTTCGATCGCCTTGGCCCGGCCCGCGCCGACATCGGATCCCGCGTCGGGTTCGGTGAGCACCATCGTGCCCTGCCAATGCCGTTCGAAACCGGCGGCCGCCCAATGCTTCTGCTGTTCGTTTCCGATCCCGTACAGCACCTGGGCCATGGCGGCACCCATATCGAAGAAGATCGCGGCGGGGTTGGCGCAGGTGATCATTTCGCTGACCGCCCAGATCAACGCGGCGGGTGCGGGCATCCCACCCATTTCCTCGGGTTTACCCAACCGGTTCCAGCCGGCCTCGCGGATCGCCAGGATCGTCCGGGTCAGCGGTTCACCGACGTCGATGGAATGGGTTTCCGGCCGGAATTCCACCGGCTCCCGATCTGCGGCGGCGAACGATTCCGCGACGGGCCCCTCGGCCAGCCGTTTCACTTCGGCCAGTATCTCGCGGGCGGTATCGGTATCGAGATCGCCGTACGCGCCGGCATCGAGAAGTTTGCCGAGTTCGAATACTTCGAACAGGTTGAATTCGATATCGCGCAGATTTGCCTGGTAGTGGCCCACCGGTCGTCCTCCTGGTCGATTCCCTGGCGGCCGGACGGACCGCTTGGTTACAGGCGTTTGGACATCGTACAAACCGCAGCCTGCCGGACCGCACAACGGCTACGCAACCGTAGCCTTACCACCCGGCGGCCACCCCGGACCGGACATTTTCGGCCTGCTCAGCAATCCGTCTGCAGCGGCCAGCACTCCGCCGGACCGGTCGGCGGCGGCACGGTCGGGTCGACACTGCTCGGGTCGGCACCTGTACTGGGCGCCGCAGGTTCGGCGGCGGGACCATCGGCGATCAAAGAACCGGCGATCGCGGCCAGCACGATGAGCATGCCGAATACCGCAACCGCCAGGACCCCCCACCCGATCAGATCGTGGGCCCGCCGCGAATCCGGGCGCCGCAGCGGCCAGGTGCGGGGTTTCTTCGGCGGCTCCGGCAATTTGTCCTCGAACCCGGCCGCGATCAGTTCACCGCGGTCGGGCGCCCAGCCGGTGAGCGCCCGGGTCGCCGCGCAGACCCGGCCGAGCGTCCAGCGCGGCGGACCGGGAGCGAAATTCTCCAGGAAGATCCGCAACTCGGTGGACTCGGCGGTATTGCCCACCACCACATCGAGACCCGGCCGCAGCGTCTCGCGCGCCGGACGTAACACCGCCCCCCGGTACGGGATCAGCGCCACCGCACCGCACAGATGACCGGGGTCGTAGGAGGCACGTTCGAAGGTGAACTGCACCTCCCGCAGGGCGCTCTCCACGCGGCGCACCGGATCGGCCCCGAGTTCCAGATCCAGATCGGCGGCGGTATCACCGACCCGCCAGGGACGTTCGGTGGATACGGTCAGCATTCCGCTCTGTTTGCTGCGGAAACCGATCACCTCCACCACGAGTATCCCCTGCGGAGTCCAGACCACCGCACCGATCTGGCGGGTGCCGCGCTGGGTCCCCACTCTCAGGTCGACGATCGCCAGCCCGGTCGACGGCAATTGCCGCAGGCATTCCACGAATTCCCGCTCGGCGGCGGAAAGTTCCGCCCGATCGTCGACCTTCACCAGCATCGTGTTCCACCTCTGCTGCGTGCCGTTGCTCCCGGTGCCACCACTGACCCCCGCTGTCGATCTTCACCCACCAGTCCCTTTCGTACCACTCATATGCGCTACGGCTCGGGTGAATCACCAATCAGTGGCCGATGTTCCGGGTTATCCGGCCGGTCGGCGATCAGTCGACCCACTGCACCAACTGGTAGACGATCCCGTTCGGATCCGTTGTCTGGAAATAGCGCTCACCCCATTCTTCGGTCTCGATCGGCGTGACGATCGGTGCGCCCGCGGCCTGGAGACGCGCGTATTCGGTATCGATATCGGCCACCACGAACACCACGAGCAATCCATCGCCCGCCGCCCCGGCGATACGGGCGGGTTTGAACGTGGACAGTCCGGTGCGCAGGTAGATGAGGTTGATACCGGCATCGGGATGGGTCAGCGAGACGAATCCATCGGCCGACATCTGCTCGGTGAATCCGAAATGCGCCGAGACGAATCCCGCCGAGGCGGCCGGGTCGGCGACATTGAGGGAAATGGCGGTTCCGGTTGTGTGCATGCGGCCTCCACGAGTGCGTCGTTTAACTTCGTACATCGTACGTAGTTCTTTATAGCCGACGGGTCACCGCGTTACACCGTGATCTGCTTCACACGCCAGGCGGCCGGGCGTGCAGCATTGCCGCGAGCCGCCGAACCCGAGCGTGCGGTCCGGTTGTTGGCTAACCTGCTGCCATGCCCGACGCCGTATCGCACCGAGAAACCACCATCGCCCTGGTACTGGGAGGCGGTGGGCCCGTCGGAATAACCTGGCTGGCCGGCCTCACCCATGGATTACGGTCGGCCGGAATAGATTTGGCGCGTGCCGATCGCATCATCGGCACCTCGGCCGGTGCGGTGGTGGGCTCGGCCATCGCCGCCGGTACGGACCTGTCCACCCTGCTCACCCCACGCCCCGAGTCGGCCGAACCGCCCACCGCGGCGCCCGCGCACGACTACGGCGTACTGCTCGAGATCACCACCCTGCTGCGCGCCGTCGACCAGGACCGCGACCTCGTCCTGCAGCGCGTGGGCGAACTGGCACTGGGCGCGGATACCGGCGACCCCGCCCAGCACCTGAAGCGGATCGGCGCACTGGTGGATTTCGCCGAATGGCCCGACCACGATCTGCTGGTCACCTCCATCGATATCGGTTCGGGCTCGCTCACCGCCTGGACCCGCAACGACGCCGCCACCCTCGTGGAGGCACTGGGGGCCAGCACCGCCGTACCGGGAGTCTTTCCGCCGATCGAGATCGCCGGACGCCACTACATCGACGGCGGGGTGCGCTCCACCATCAATGCCGATCTCGCCGCCGGCTACGACGCGGTGGTGATCCTCGAACCGCTCGCGCACCTGTACCCCCGGACCCGCGCCGATCGGGATCTCGGCGCGGCCCGCGAGATCACGATCGCGCCGGACGAGATCGCGATCGCCGCCTTCGGACCCGACCTGTTCGGCGCGGCCGCACTGGTCCCGTCCTACGACTCCGGGCTGCGTCAAGCTGCCGCGGCCGCCGAGGAGCTACAAGACTTCTGGCCGGGGGCCTGAGCCCGGTACGTCATACGAGTCAAAGAGTCCGCGGGCCGCGAGCTGCCCGCATGGCGGTACGCGTTTCCCTACGGCCTTCCGGCGGCTGCCCGCGCGGCGTATCCACACCGATTCGCCGCGCGAACTCGATGAGGCCGGGGGTGCCCTGATCCATGCTGAGCAGATCCACAGTCGTGGACCGCACCGAACGCTGCCGGGCAAGGTATTCCGGAGCGAGCGTCTCCACATCGAGGAGCAGGGCCAGCGCACGGTCCGGCCGGCGCCGCTGCGCCCAAGCCCGGGCAGTATCGACCAGCAGCCGGGCGCGCTGGAAATCCGGGAGGCGACCTGTATCGATTCCGGCGGCCAGCCGGATCGCGAACCCCGCGTCACCGAGTTCCACCGCGGCGGCGACCTCGTACAGGGCAACGGCGGTCGGGCCGAATTCGATCCGGTACTCCTCCCTGTCGGCCCCGACAGCGCTCGCCGCCTTGCGGGCGCTGTCCAGCAGCTCGCGAACTCGTTCGGCATCGTCCACCCGGGCAGCGATGATCGCGGACTGCAGGGTCAGCGCACCGTAGACGACCAGTGCCTGCGATGCCGGTTGGTCCAGCAGTACCTCCAGGGCGGCCCGCGCACTGTCGGCTGTCTGCCGGGCGAGGTCGAGATGCTGCCCGCGCTGGAAAACAATGATGCGCCGGTATGCGCACGCCGCCATGAGCACCGGATCCGCGCGACGCTGCGCCACCCGCATCGCACGTTCGGCGGCGGCCCAGGCGGCATCGAACTGCTGCAGTTCGGCCAATGCGACCGCCCACACCTGGCATGTTTCGGCCAAGAGTTCGTCGGACCGACCGGACTCCCTTGTCGTGGAAGCCATTTCGAGGTGCGGCAGCAGACCTTCGAGCAGCGTGTGCAGTTCGGCGTAACGCGCCTGGCGTGCGCAGGTCCAGACCTGGTCGACCTGTTCGGCAAGCCGGTCGAGATCGGGCCGCGCCGCCGGCTCGGCCACCGCCGCCGCCAGGGCATGATCGGTGACCAGCAGCAGACGCAGGGCCCGGGTATGCGCCGGCATCGGTTCGACCCGGGCAGTGGGCGCGCTCGGCGCCAGCTCCGCGACCGGCATATCCAGTACGTCGGCGATGCGCTGCAGCACATCGAGCGCCTTGACCGGCCGCACCCCGCGCTCCACCTGTGACACCCACGCCTCGGACCGTTGGATCAGCGGTGCGAAATCACGTTGCGACAATCCTTTTCGGGCACGGTAATAAGCAATCCTGCGCCCGATACCGGATTCGTGATCACTCATCAGTGGGATGCGCCTTTCGCTGCGACCGGACGCACTCTCCGGCCCTGGGCCGATAGTAGGGCCATCACCACGGCCGGGTACCGATCGGCGGTAACGGTTTTCCGCATCGGGACGGTGGGAATGCGGTTTTTCCGGGCCGGGCCCACAGGAATGCGTTTTTTCCGTACAGCCAACCGGGATTACGGAGATATTCGGGCACGCGAAGTGGCGGTCGGCATGTCCCGGCCACTCCGGAGGGCAAGATGTTCGTGCGTACCGCGGCCACGGCCTGGGCCGACGCGGCAATCGCCGACGGCGACGACCCGGCCCTCGCACAACAGGGCGCCGAGGCAACACTGGCGTTCTACACCACTGTCCCGGAGGAAGACCAGCAGTCCTGATGTCGAGTCCTGTTCCGGCCGCCGTATTCGAGGCACTCGCCGACCCGGTCCGGCGCACCATCCTGGCCCTGGTGGCCGCCGGTGAACAGCCGGCCGGTGCGCTCGTGGCCGGGGTCCGGGCGCATACCCCGATTTCCCAGCCCGCTGTCTCGCAGCATCTCAAGGTTCTCCGCGAGGCCGGGCTGCTGCGGGTACGACCGGCGGGGACCCAGCGGATCTACACGCTGGACCCGGACGGTATCTCCGCCGCCCGGGATTGGCTGACCGCCCTGCTCGATCCGATGGCGCCGTTCGCGCAGCCGCTCGATGCGCTCGCCACCGAGGTCGCGCGCGGTAAACGCGAACGCCGCCGGCCGCGCCCCGGCACCGGCGAAACAGACCGCGATACCCGGTCCGCTTGAACCCCCGGTCCCGGCACCGATGGGTGCACGACCACCCGGCTTTCCGACTGGTTGGCCCGCAACTCTCCTGGTATATAGCTTTGATGCGACGGTGGATGATCTGGGCAGCGCTCGGTCTGGTGACGGCACTGGTGGTGCTCGCCGGCGGGTACTTCCTGATGAATTCCCGCACCTACCAGCTGGCCGGCCAGTTGGTGGACCGGGTGGAAACGGACGAAAAAGTAGTCGCGCTGACCCTGGACGACGGTCCCGGCGAGCACGCCGGTGAAGTACTCGATCTGCTCGCCGCCGCCGATATACCCGCGACCTTCTACCTCAACGGCCGCGATCTGGCCGCCCGCCCCGAACTGGGCCGGGCTATCGCCGAAGCCGGCCACGAGATCGGTAACCACACCTACAACCACCGCCGCATGGTGCTGGTCTCGTCGGCAACGGTCGCCGACGAGGTGGAACGCACCGATACCGAGATCCGCAAGACCGGCTACCAGGGCGACATCACGTTCCGTCCGCCGTACGGCAAGAAACTGTGGGCGCTGCCGAAATACCTGTCCGACCACGACCGCACCACGGTCACCTGGGATGTGGAACCGGAAGCCGGGAACAGCTCGGCCGATGCGATCGTGGCCGCGACCGTCGACCAGGTCCGGCCCGGATCGATAATCCTGCTGCACACCATGTTCGGCAGCGGTGCGGCGTCCCGGGCGGCGATCGGCCCGATCGTCGAGAAGCTGCGGGCCGACCGCTACCGGTTCGTCACGGTCTCGGAGCTGATGGTCGGCGCCGATTCCGGCAAACCCTGATCCGCCCGGACGGGTAGGTTCGCAGACATCCGCGTACCGCCGGGCGCGGCAGACAACGACTTCCACCCGAGAGGGGCAGATTGATGGTTTCGGCGTCGCAACCCCGGATCGCCCCCGGCCGCCTGCGCGAGCTGGGACCGATCAACTGGGCCGCCTGGCAGGTGCTGTCCCGCGCCTCGGGCACCTCGGACGCGCAACTGTTCAGTACCCTCGGCCGCACCGGCCGCCTGTTCCGCGGCTGGCTGCATTTCTCCGGAATGCTGATGCCGGCCGGCCGCTTGCGCCGCCACGACAGCGAACTGGTGATCCTGCGCGTCGCCCACCTACGCGACTGCGCCTACGAAACCGACCACCACATCCGCCTCGGCCGCCGCGCCGGAATCACCCCGGAAACCCTGGACCGGATCCGCCAGGGCGCGGGCGCCGACGGCTGGACCGATAAACACCGAGCCCTCCTGACCGCCGTCGACCAACTGGTGCAAACCCGCGATATCGACGACTCCACCTGGGACCACCTGGCGACCTACTACGACGATAAACGCCTGATCGAAATCGTTCTCCTGGTCAACCAGTACGAGGGCCTCGCCGCCACCATCCACACCCTGCGCATCCGCCGCGACGATTTCTGAGCCGGCCGCTCACCGCCTGGGGAACGTGACCGGACGGGCCGGTCAGCCCCGCCGCCGCGCATACACCACCTGTTCCCAGCTCGCACCTCGCCACCGCTTGTCCACTGGAGCTACGGGTACGCAGTATCTCGTGCCGCAATCGAACCCGAACCGAACCTTGTCGTCCACCGATGGGCGCGACGACCGGTTCAGAGGCGCCCATTGCCCGGGACGCAGAAGGCCCGGAGCGGTGGGTACCCGCTCCGGGCCTTCCGGCCGAATCGACCGGGAAACGATCAGAAGTTGATCATATGGCCGGCCAGGCCGTGAATGGCCTCCTGCAGCGCCTCGCTCAGCGTCGGGTGCGTATGCACGTTCCGGGCCAGCTCGTTCACCGTCAGATCCCACTTCTGCGCCAGGGTGAGTTCCGGCAGCAGTTCGGAGACGTCCGGGCCGATCAGATGTCCGCCGATCAGCTCACCGTATTTGTTGTCCGAGATCAGCTTGACGAAACCGGTGGCATCGCCCAGGCCGTGCGCCTTGCCGTTGGCGGTGAACGGGAAGGTCGCGACCTTCACGTCGTAGCCCTCGTCGCGCGCCTGCTGTTCGGTGAGCCCGAAGCTGGCGACCTGCGGCTGACAGAAGGTGGCGCGCGGCATCATCCGGTAATCGCCGAGGGTGAGGGTTTCCGCGCCGCCGATGGTCTCGGCCGCGACCACACCTTGGGCTTCCGCGACATGCGCGAGCTGCAGTTTGGCGGTGACATCGCCGATGGCATAGATATGCGCCACATTGGTGCGCATATTGTCGTCGATATCGATGGCGCCGCGCTCGGTCAGCGCGACCCCGGTGTTCTCCAGCCCATAGCCCTCGACGCGGGGCGCGAAGCCGACGGCCTGCAGCACCTTGTCGACCGTCACCGTCTCCACCTGGCCGGATTTGTTGTCCTTGATGGCAACGGTGACCTTGGACCCGTCGTCGTCGATGGACTGCAC
Organism: Nocardia carnea NBRC 14403; assembly: GCF_000308515.1. Classification (GTDB taxonomy): domain Bacteria; phylum Actinomycetota; class Actinomycetes; order Mycobacteriales; family Mycobacteriaceae; genus Nocardia; species Nocardia carnea. Next base: position 44,336 of record NZ_BAFV01000070.1, read on the forward strand.
GGCCGCGCCGGTGCTGATGGTGATCCCCAGCTTCTTGTACGCCTTGGTGATCTCCTTGGACACATCGGCGTCCTCGTTGGGCAGCGCGCGGTCCAGGAATTCCACGATCCGCACGTCCACGCCGTAGTTGCGCAGTACGTAGCCGAACTCCATCCCGATGGCGCCGGCGCCGACGATCAGGATCGAACCGGGCAGGTCACGGGTGAGGATCTGCTCCTCGTAGGTGACGACGTTGCGGCTCAGCGAAGTACCCGGCAGCAGTTTGGTCTCGGTGCCGGTGGCGATGATGACATTGTCGAAGGTGATCGACTCCGTGCCGCCCTTGCCGAGTTCCACCGCGATGGTGTTGGGGTCGGTGAACGATCCCTTGCCGTCGTATTCGGTGATCTTGTTCTTTTTCATCAGGAAGTGGACGCCCTTGACCCGGCCGTCCGCGACCTTACGGCTCCGGTCGAACGCCGCCCCGAAATCGAAGGACGCCTCCCCGGTGATACCGAAGGTTTTGGCTTCCTTGGTGAAGATATGAGCCAGCTCCGCATTGCGCAGCAGCGCCTTGGACGGGATGCAGCCCACGTTCAGGCATACGCCACCCCAGTATTTCTGCTCGACGATCGCTGTTCGCAGGCCGAGTTGAGCGGCGCGGATCGCGGCGACGTAACCGCCGGGACCAGCACCGAGAACGACGACATCGTAGTGGGAAGTCACGGTGTCGAGCCTAACTCTCTCCCCACGGCCGGGCCCACCCCACCCGTGCCGGGTTTCAGCCCAGGAGGAAAGCGACCAGAAAACCCGCCGCGGTCGCGATACCGACCCACCAGCCGCCCTCGCGGTAGGCCTCGGGCATGAGGGAATCGGCGAGGACGGCGACCGTGGCGCCACCGGCGAAGGCCTGGATGGCGCTGATGGGGGTCGCGCCGAGATGTTCGGCGAGCATATGCCCGGCCACGGTGACCACGACCAGCGCCACTCCCGTCGAAACCCACAGACCGAACGCCTTCCGGGTGGAAACATCACGGTCCCGGCGCAGCAGCGCGGATCCGCCGATCGCCTCGGGCACGTTGCCGACCGCGATGGCCACCAGCAGCGCCGGCCCGCCACCGGACCCGAGCGTGACCCCCAGCGCCGTGTTCTCCGGAACGCCGTCGAGGACGGTTCCGAGCATGAGGGCCCAGCCGACGGCCGCGCCGCCGCCCTGCCGTTCGAGGAATCGGTTGGCCACCACGTAGACGGCGGCGCCCAGGAAGAGTGCGGCGCCGGCGGTGACGGCACCGGCCTGGAGGAAGGCGGGTTCGAACAATTCGTTGGAGACCGCGGCGATCATGGTGCCCGCGCCGAAGGCCATGAGGGAGGCGAGCAATGGTTTGGGCAATGTGGTGCGCAGCCCGATCGCCGCACCGATCACCAATGGAATTGCCGTACCGAGTCCATACAGGAGTGCGGTTCCCATAGCGTCGACACTATGTGTTTCCCGGTTATTACCCGGACTTCACACGGCCACCGAGAATTATTCTATTATTTCCCTCTAAAATCCGGCATCCGGGCCGGAACCGAGTACTGTCCGATTTGGCGGTTTTTCCGGTGACCATGCCTGCGAGCAGCCAACTTTCGGCAAACCCGCGGGCACCTGCCGGTGCGCTGCGAAAGGCCCGATCGATGACGAGGGGATCGGGCTTTTCGGTATTGTTCTGCGCGATGTCACAGGAAGCGAATTCGGGACGAAGGTATGCCGGCCAGCCCGTAGAAGATCGGCAACGTGAGCGACGCGCACGATTTCTCGAATCCGGCCTGACGGTTTTTGCCCGCGATGGGTACGCCAATAGCTCGGTCGGTGCGATTTGCAAAGACGCGGGACTGTCCTCGCGTCAGTTCTACGAGGAGTTCACCGGCCGCGAATCCTTACTTCTCGAACTCTTCGCCCTCATCGACCGCGAATCCCGGTCGTCGGTACTGGCATCGCTGGACCACAGCGCCGAGCAGAGCTCGATCCAGCGGATCGACGCGGCCGTCCGCGCGTACGTGCATTCCATCGGATCCGATATGCGGCGGGCCCGGGTCGTGCTGGTCGAGGTGGTCGGCGCGGGCCCCAAGGTGGAGAAGATGCGCACGGAATCGCGCCGTGCCTGGAGTGCCGTACTGGCTCGCGCCGCCGAGGACGCCGCCCTGCACGGCGAGATCCCGACCGGCGACTACGACCTGCGCATGCTCGCCATCATCGGCGCCGTGAACTATGTGATCGAGGAGTGGAGCGGAAACGAACCCCAGCGGCCGCTGGACGAGGTCATCCGCGTGCTGAGCCGCATCATCATCGGCGCCATCCGGGCCTGACCACACAGCCCGCGGCCGGGCCGTCGATTAGCGTTGACGCCGTGGAAACCGTTGCCATCCAGATGCCGGACGGTAGCACCGTCCCGGTGCGGCTGGTCCCCGCCACCGGACCGCATCGGCATCCGATCGCCCTCGATCGCCCGCGCCCCGTGCTCGTGTTGATCCCCGGGCTCGGCGTGCCCGGAGAGTACTACCTGTACTTCGCCCGGGAACTCGCCCGCCGGGGGGTGGATGTGGCGGTCGGCGAACTACGCGGTAACGGTGCCGGCACACCGAAACCGAGCGCGACCAGTTCCTACGGCTACCACGAACTGGCCGCGGTCGATTTCCCGGCGATTTTCGAAGCGGTCCGCACCCGGTTCCCGGACAGCACCCCGTACCTGCTGGGCCACAGCATGGGCGGACACCTCTCGGTGCTGTACGCGGCGCGGATCCGCGGGCGGCTCGGCGGGCTGATCCTCGTTGCCTCCGGGACCCCGTACTACCGCAGATTCCGCGGCATCCTGGGGCCGGGGCTACTGCTCGGCACCGCCGCCGTCTCGCTCACCGCGAACCTCGCCGGTGTCTGGCCCGGTGACAAACTCGGCCCGAACGGGTTCGGCCGCCAATCCAAGGTGCTGATCTCGGATTGGGCGCGGCTGGCCCGCACCGGCCGGTTCACCCCGGCCGGTGCCGATATCGACTACGAGGAACGGATCGCCCGGCTGAAGTTACCGGTCCTGTCGATCACTCTCGCCGGCGACGAACTCACCCCGCCGGCTTCGGCCCGTCACCTGCTGGAAAAACTGCCCGCCGCCGACCAGACCAGCCTGCACGAGCCCCGGCAGCTGGGCCACAACGGCTGGATCTCCGATCCCGCCCCGGTGGCCGACCATATCGAGAAATGGCTGCACGACCGGTGACCGGCTATTTCGCAGTACGGCCTTCGACCAGCATCTGGGTGAAGAATTCGTAGATCAGGGCCGCCTGGAACGCCGACTGTTTGTTGTCCGCGGCACCGCCGTGCCCGCCTTCGATATTCTCGTGATACCAGACGCGATGCCCCTGATCCTCGAGCAGCGCCGCCATTTTCCGTGCATGCCCGGGATGCACCCGGTCGTCGCGGGTGGAGGTGGTGAGCAGAATCGGCGGATATGTCGCGCCCGCACCGTTGTCCATCGCCTTCTGGTAAGGCGAATAGCGGCTGATGTACGCCCATTCCTCGGGTATATCGGGGTCACCGTATTCCGCGACCCACGAGGCCCCGGCCAGCAGCAGGTGATAGCGGCGCATATCGAGTAGCGGAACCTGGCAGACGATGGCACCGAACAATTCCGGATACCGGGTGAGCATCACCCCCATCAGCAAACCGCCGTTACTACCCCCGACCGCCCCCAATTGCGGTGCGGTGGTGATCCCCCGTTCCACGAGATCCCGCGCGATCGACGAGAAATCCTCGTACACCTTGTACCGGTTCGCTTTCTGCACCGAGGTATGCCATTCGGGCCCATATTCCCCGCCACCGCGGATATTCGTCATCACCCAGGTGCCGCCCTGTTCCAGCCAGCCCATACCGGAAGCCCCGCTGTATCCGGGTGTGCGGGAAACCTCGAATCCGCCGTAGCCGGACATCACCGTCGGCGCGGGCCGGCCGCGATTATCGCGATGCCGGATCACGAAGTACGGGATCATGGTGCCGTCGTCGGAGCGGGCGAAGAACTGTTCGGTATCGATCCCGGTCGCGTCGAAGAAGGCGGGCGCCTGCTTCAGCTCGGTCGCCGGTGCACCGACCACACCCGACAGCAACGTTGTCGGCGTGGTGAAACCGCTGGTCATCAGCATGAAGTCGTCGCCACCCTCGAGCGGGTCGAGATTCATGACGCTCGTGGTGGCCATGGCCGGGGTATCGGCGAGGGGCTCACTGCGCCAGCCACCGTCGCCCGGGGTGAGGACGTACAGTTTGGTCTGCACATCTTCGAGGGTCACCAGAAGCAGATGATTCTCGGTCCAGCCGTAACCGTGCAGCGCGGTATGCGCATCGGGTTCGAACAGCACCTCGAAATCGCGTTCCCCGGAAAGGAAACGGTCGAAATGGGTCACGATCAGTGATCCGGCGGCGTACGTGCGGCCACCGGTCTCCCACGGCGATTTCAACCGCACCAGCAGCCAATCCTTGTACCAGGATTCGTCGGCGTCGGACGGAGTTTCGAGCCGGACCCGGGAACCGTCCGCCTGCAGCAGGTACACGTCCTCGTTGTAGAAATCGGTGGCCTGACCGACATAGTGGCGTTCGTAACCGGGCGTGCGATCGTATCCGGCGCTGATCGCGACATCCGTCGCCGCGCCCTCGAACACCGTTTCCGCGGTTTCGAGTGCGGTACCGCGACGCCAGCGTTTCGCGATCCGCGGATAACCGGAATCGGTGAGCGATCCGGGCCCGAAATCCGTGCCCACATACACCGTGTCGATATCGATCCAGCTCAGCCGGGATTTCGCCTCGGGCAGGAAGAATCCGCCGTCCTCGGCCGCGATGAATTCCCGCGTCCCGAGATCGAATTCGCGCACGACCTTGGCATCGGCCCCGCCCCGGGAAAGACTTATCAGGGCGCGGGATTGCTCCGGCCGCAACACCCCGGCCCCGCCCCATACCCAGTTCTCGTCCTCGGCCGCGGCGACCGCATCGAGATCGATGAGGACGTCCCATTCCGGTTCCGGCTTGCGGTACTCGGCGAAGGTGGTTCGCCGCCACAGGCCTCGCGGATGTTGCGCATCACGCCAGAAGTTGTACAACCATTCCCCGCGCCGGCCCGGAAACGCGATCTTGGCATCGGTATCGAGCATGTCCAGGATCCGCCGCTGCAACCGGTCGAATCGGTCATCCGCGGCGAACCGCTGCATCACCACTTCGTTGTTCGCCCGGGCGAAATCCAGCGACCGCTCGCCGGTGACCTCTTCGAGCCACAGATAGGGATCGATTCCGCTGTCCTGTTCGCCGCCACTCATCCGACCATTGTCACCCAGCCCGCCGACCCGTGAGTCACGCAGGGACGTGTACTCGCTCGGCGTCGATCCGGGCGATACGGTCCATACCCCAGAGGCCGAGCGGCTCGAGCGCCGCGTTGAGCGCCGTCCCGTCGGCGGTCAGCGAGTACTCGACCCGCGGCGGCACCTCCCGGTACACCTCGCGATGCACGATGCCGTCTTCGGCCAGCTCGCGGAGTTGCTGAATGAGCATTTTCTCCGAGATACCGGGCAGCCCGCGTTTGAGCTCACCGAACCGCCGGACGCCTTTCGCGTGCAGCTCCCACAGAATCAGCGATTTCCATTTGCCACCGACAACGTCCATCGCGGCGTCGATACCGCAGAAGTACGGACCGCATCGTTTATCGCCCATCATCCGACCTCACTACCTGATTACATACCTTTTGGTGAGTACCAGACAAAAAAGTAGGTACTTGCTGTAGCAACAGTACCGGGGGACGCTCGGTGCATGCACGGACGACGTGCCACACCAATGCTCGAAAAGGAGTCATTCCCCATGGGACAACCCGTACCGACCCCGGTCACCGTGCTCGGGCTCGGCGTAATGGGCAGCGCCCTCGCAGCCGCTTTCGTGAAGGCCGGCCACCCCACCACCGTCTGGAACCGAACCCCCGGTAAGGACGCCGAACTGATAGCGGCCGGCGCCCGCGGCGCCGATTCGGTCGAAACAGCGGTCGCGGCCGGAGACCTGGTCGTCGCCTGCCTGTTCGACCACGCCTCGGTCCACGAAACCCTCGACCCGGTGACCGGAATACTGGCCGGGCGCGACCTGGTGAACCTCACCAGCACCGAACCCGCCGGCGCCCGCGAGCTCGCCGATTGGGCTGCCCGGCACCGGATTCCATTCCTGGACGGTGGAATCATGGCGACCCCGCCCATGATCGGTCAGCCCGGTTCCGCCTTGCTGTACAGCGGCTCGGCCGAGGTTTTCGACCGGCACCGGCAGACTCTCGAACTACTCGGCTCCGCAGAGTATTTCGGGGCTGAACCCGGCAAGGCCTCGCTCGTCGATTTCGCACTGCTGTCCGGGATGTACGTGATGTTCGCCGGCTTCTACCACGGCGCCGCGATGGTGCGCTCCGCCGGTATGTCCGCAGCCGAATTCGCCCTACGCGCCGAAGCGTTGCTGGGTGCCGTCCTCTCGACCCTGCCCGCGGCAGGCGAACAGATCGACAGCGGTGACTACTCGGTACCCTTCCAGAACCTGAACTTCACCAAAGCCGCCGTCGACGCCATCGTTTCCGCCAGCCGCGAAGCGGGCGTGGACCTCGACATCATCGGCCCGGTGAAAAACCTCATCGACCGCCAGGTCGCCGCCGGCTACGGTCACGAAAGCTCCGAGCGGATGTTCGAAAGCCTGCATCCTCCGGCCCGACCGGCCGGATAACCCTCGCCGCTGCGGCCGGTCGACGCGGACACCGTGGGCAGGCCGGTCGGCGGCGACGATTACCCAGGATGCGGCAGGCGGCTACTGCCTGGCCACCGGCGGCAGCGGATGCTCCGGATCCAGCGCGGGCAGGCCGTCGATGCTGTGCCCGTTGTCGCCGGAGATCCGCCCGGCGTACTTCTCCGCCGGCTGCCGGGCGTGATGGGCGTCGAGCACCGGGCGTTCGCCGACGAGATCGTAGTAGGGCACCGAGTACCCGCACGAGTCCGCTATGCGATCCACCGTGATCACGATGGCCATCCGGACGCCCGGGTGATCATTCCCGAAATGCTGCCGCAGGCTTTCGAACTCCGCTTCGTCGGGCCGTACAACCCGGCCGGTACCGAACAGACGCAGAATTCGCGAGTTCCGGGTGAACGAGCAGAACATGATGGTGATCCGCCCGTTGTCCCGCAGGTGCGCGATGGTCTCCACGCCGCTACCGAACAGATCGAGGTAGGCCACGGTGTGCTCGTCGAGCACAGCAAAGGTGTCGCGGTATCCCTTGGGCGATAAGTTCACCCGCCCACCGTCGGACGGTGCGGTCGCGACGAAGAACATCGCCTGCTTTCCGATGAACTCCCGCAACGACTCATCGATATGCGAAAACACCTTGGCCACCGCGCTCGCCCTTCCCTCGTCCGACCCGGACTCGCCCGAGCCTATCCACACGGCTCAGCATCTGCTGTTACCCCGGTCTCCATCCAGGCCGGCTCTTCCGGCACCGAAGCGAAAGCGCCGGTGCGATCGGGCAGCGTCGGTGGACCGATAAAAGCTGCGGCCACGGAGTCCGGTCGCCGGAGTTCGTGCTACTCGCTGGTGGTGTAGTAGACCGTCATCGAACGGTCCACGTCGCCATCATCAATCGGCGGGTTGAAGACCACAGTCTCGATCGTCGCATCGCCGAGGCAGCCGACAGTCTCGTCTGCGAACTTCTTCAGAAGGTGCGCTGTCCCGGCCCGGCCGGTACCCGCCGGATGAGCCTGCGAAGCGTGGTAGACGATATTCGAGCCCGCCGGGACCGGACCGGCGACCTCGACGTCGTTGCCGAGGGCGTAGTACACATCGATCATCGGCCTGAATTCGGCGTTATCGGTGAGCACCGTGTGAATGTCATGTTCAAGACCGTGATCTCGCCCAACTCGTCCATGGCGTTCGCGGTCTCTCGGAGAAGGTCGGAGAGCCGTCCGGCCTCCTCACCCGAGGCCCGGAAGTGCAGCTGCTTCCACTTCGGGATTCTCTCCACAGTTCGCCCAATCCTGATAGTAAGTGTCGGTCGGCCGCGCGCCCTCGCTGGACGGCGCATCGCGTCTCAGTCGTCGAGCAGTGTCTCCCACCGCGAATAAGCTTCGAAGTCACGGAAGTGGCGCGAATACAGGACCCCACCCTGTGAGAGGTCATCGGTCAGCGATGCGGCGACGTCGATGATCGCGGTGGGCGTGACGGTGATCGTGTCGCCTGCTTCATTCTTATAGGCCCCCTCGTCGCTTCGGAAGTTCGTTTCTGCGAGTTCCGGCGCTTCAGCTTCGGATTCCGCGTAGACGAGGGTCGTATCGTCCCTGTACGAGGGCACATAATCGGCGGCATCGGAAGTGAATTTGAACAGTGTGATGGCAATGTAAGGCTTTTTGGCCATCATCAACTACTCCTTACCTGCGCTTCGGACAACCGACTGCCGGAGCGCCTGCCGGAGTTGGGACACATCGGTGACAACCGCCGAGGGACGTCGTGCTGTCAGCCGCGCGAGCTTACTGGGTTTGTTGGCGAATGCGATTGTCGGAATCCCGGCGGCCTGCCCCGCTTCGATATCGGCGATCGAATCGCCGACGAACACGGCGTGCGCCTCGTTGCACCGCTGGTCGTTTAGAGCTGCGGTGAGCAGATGCGGTGCCGGCTTCAGTAGCGAGACATCAGCGGAGGTACGAGCATAGACACCAGCGATATACGCCGCGTAGTCGTCGGCCGCCAAAAAAGTGCGAATGGCAGCTTCCGAGTTGTTGCTTACAATAGCTACCGCAATCCCTGGAAGTTCGGCCGCTTCGCGGATGAACTCCAGTGCATGTGGTGTCGAATCAGCGCACATCACGGCCTGAGTCTCGAGATCCGTGAACCGGCGCTCGACGTCCGCGGCCAGTTCGGGTCGGGACTCGGCGGCGTATTCGAGCACCCGGAAAGGGTCCTGCGCTCCAATGAGCGCAAGCGGCGGATCACCGATCACGCCCAACAGTTCTTGCGCCACAACATCGCTGGGAATCCCGCTGAATACGCTGCATATCGGCCCATCGAAATCGAGAAGAATCAGCCACCGGCCACCCAGCAACGTCCCCAGCGCCGTCACGGCCGGTAGTCCCGGGCAACCGAGTTCCAGATGCTGTCGAACCAAACCTGCGACTGGTCGACGAACTGACTACTGCTGGAATCGGGATCGGCGTCGCGCGAGTACTGGAAGAGCATGGCGTCCTTGCCCATCAGGTCCCAGATCGCCGTCGACTCGCCGTCGAGCTCGAGCTTGCTTTCCCGCACAGGGTAGTAGCCGAAGAACACACGCTCCCGGTTCAGAACGTAGAGCTTGAAAAGTGGAGTCGCAGGATACGAACGGACCTGCGCTGCCGCAGAGGCAACGAGCCCCAACCGGCCGAGTTCATCTACCGCATCGACGATAGCCAGCGCGTGCCGCTCCATGATGCGGGTAGCACGGCGACGAAACGCGGGACTGTCGGCCAAGTCGTCCACCCGCGCCGGGAGCGTCCACGGCGAGGATGTATCCGGAACGAGCATTCGCACCGTGCAGTGTCTCCCCGGAGAATCCGGCGAAGTCGATCGTGACCGTGGACGATCCGAAGGACTGTTCGATATGCGGACGCAATCCGACCGGCCGCTCCGTACGCTCCCGAACATAGACACCGCTCCCCTTTCGGGACACAACCAAGCCCTCGTCGCGCAGGATGCGAACGGCCTGCTCCGCCGTGGCCTTGGCGACGCCGAACCGTTCCCTGAGTTGCGGACCCGACGGCAATCGCTCGCCCGGGGACAGTTTCCGGGTCAGAATCGCCGCCCGGAGCACGTTTGCGATCTGCTGCGAAGGTGGCCGGGGGTCATCCGGGTCGATCGGGTCCATTCGACCACAGTAGCCAATCTACCTAGGTACGCCAGGACCTCTTGCTCACCCTGGGCAGCTTCACCTATCGTTATTTACCTAGGCAGGTTGGGTATGTTGCGGCGGGGTCGAAGGTCCCGCAAGCACTCCCCGTCCCGCCACGGAGGCGAGCCGAACCCCCTGTCGCGATCTGTGAAGGAGAGCTTTGAACAATGAGCACGCCCCGCGTCCGCACATCCCCTCGAGATCTCCACTGTCACAAAGGTCGATAGATGCCGCGTTGAATCTGTGGCGCGAGGGTGAGTGCTACGACTGCGCCACACTGGAACGAATCGCAGCAGGCCTGCGAAGCCTTGACACACCTCTCGATGGGCCCGAACTACGCACCCAATATGAGATCGATGGTGTCATCGCACGCTGGAAAGCCGCACGTCAAAGGAATACTCGGTGACCGCGCACTCGGACCGGGTACCGGCGATCGCATATATCCGCACAGATCTGTGTGGAGCATCTCGGCGGCTGGACGGGCAACGCCTGCACCGACTATCCCTTCGCCTGGGATATGAACTACAGGAAACGATTCGGACCGACACCACAGTTCCCGACCGGTTGGCGCTACTCGAGGACCGCATCCGAAACCATCAGGCCGAAGCGGTATTCGTGCCCACAGCCGACCACCTGGATGGACAGTTGGCCCGGATTGTCGTAAAGGCCGACGTGATAGAGCAGGATGGGCGGACCCATGCGAGGTGGTCGCCATTTGCGAACTTACTCGACGAAACCGCTATTGCACGACTAACGCAACGGTGGATCGATGAGCGACACCGAATTCGCAACCACACCGAATGAACTGACCCCGGTCGCTGCCCACGAAAATGCCGATTCTGCGCAGAATCACTTCACCGGCCTCGACTCGCAGTTCGCCGCACGCAGCACGATCAGGTCTCCCGGCCGGGCAGAGGCCCTGCCGTCGTCGCTATCGACGACCATCGACCCCGCCGTAACAATCCATACCTCCTCGTAGGGGGCTACGAGCGGCGCCCGCGTACCGGCGTCCAGCTGCGTGAAGCCGACGCTCATCCGGCCGTACCCCTCTCCGCCACCACGGAGCCGAACCGGATCCCGCCCTCGATATGTTCCCAGGTCCGCACATCGGCGGGCGGGAAAGCCGGATCGGCCGCGCGGACACACCGGGCTCGCTCGTCTTATCATCGTAGGTCGGCAAAGAGTTTCTCCCGCGTAGGTTTCGACTTCCCCGGCGGATTCCAGACCGTCACCGGCGACGCCTATCCGTCTGCTTGGGATGTCCGGCCCCGGCCTGTGTTATCCACACCGTCCGGGACTCGTCGTCGATCGCATACCAGACACGACCGCCACCGGTGACCTCGTATTGCCACTGCTCTAGTTCGATAGCATCGATCTTCACTCTGGCCAGGTCGTACTTCAACGGATGCTGCCGGGCTGGTTCGTCACGGCACCGCGGATCGGCAGTCAGTGCAAGCCAGGCGCGGTCCAGATTCCCTGGAACCTGAGACCGAAGCGCTGCCCATCCGATCGCTGCCTGCCGATCGACCACCCGCACCACCCAGCCGGTCGGGCGGCGGACTTCGTCACCACGCCCCAGCTTGTCAGTCATCACCACCACCGGGCCGCTCCACTTCCGCAGACCCGGTTGTATCGAACGGCCCGCGTAGGCGCGTGGCCAGATCTGGATCGGAGTAGATCTCGGCGGTCGACTGCCATTCGGTGAACGCCCGCGCAAAAGGCAACAGCAGTCCAGTTGCCGCACCGGCGAGTAGGTGATCGAGAAGTTCAGTGACACACTGCGGCCGCGCTTCGACAGGGAGCCACTTCAGCCAGGGTAGTTCCTCGGCGAAGACCTCTTCCGCAAGTGCTCGGTTGCTCTTGGCGATGATGGCCAGCGACCGAGCGGCCAGACCGAGCCCCTGGACCAGCGCATCAAAGCGCTCGGAGCGCATGAGCACCAGATTCTCCGCGTCACGACGCTCGAGGATCACATCCGCATCCTCCAGCGCGGGGAAGACACTGGTCTGCTTGTTGATCAGCGTCGAGAAAGCGAAGGTCCGAGTAGCCATGCCATCATGGTACCCGAACTTCGAAAGTAGTTCAGTTACAGTAAGCGGGAGCTATCGGCGGTAGGCCGTCTTGTTGCCGAGAAATTCGTCGAAGTCACCGGTCGGTTGTAGACGTCCAGGATGCCCCACCAGCCGGTATCAACACAGATGTGGAACGACCGAGGGCCGGTCCACCTGACGGTGGACCGGCCCTCGGTTCGAAAAGGGTTGCCGGGAGGCTGGACTCAGAAGTCCATGCCGCCCATGCCGCCGGTGGGATCGGCCGGGGCGGCCGAGGCCTTCTCCGGCTTATCGGCGACAACGGCCTCGGTGGTCAGGAACAGGGCCGCGATGGAGGCCGCGTTCTGCAGGGCCGAGCGGGTGACCTTGACCGGGTCGGCGACACCGGCGCCGAGCAGGTCTTCGTAGTCACCGGTCTGGGCGTTGAGGCCCTGGCCGGCCGGAAGGTTGGAAACCTTCTCCGCCACCACGCCGGGCTCGAGGCCGGCGTTGAAGGCGATCTGCTTCAGCGGAGCCGACAGCGCCACGCGGACGATGTTCGCGCCGGTCGCCTCGTCACCTTCGAGCTTCAGGTCGTCCAGAGCCGGAGCCGACTGCAGCAGGGCCACGCCGCCACCGGCGACGATGCCCTCTTCGACGGCAGCCTTGGCGTTGCGCACGGCATCTTCGATGCGGTGCTTGCGCTCCTTGAGCTCGACCTCGGTCGCAGCACCGGCCTTGATGACCGCAACACCGCCGGCCAGCTTGGCCAGGCGCTCCTGCAGCTTCTCGCGGTCGTAGTCCGAATCCGAGTTCTCGATCTCGGTGCGGATCTGCGCGACCCGGCCCTGGATGGCCTCGGCATCGCCGGAGCCCTCCACGATGGTGGTCTCGTCCTTGGTGACGACGACCTTGCGGGCCTGGCCGAGCAGCTCGATGCCGGCGGTCTCCAGGTTGAGGCCGACCTCTTCGCTGATGACCTCGCCACCGGTGAGGATGGCGATATCGGCGAGCTGGGCCTTGCGGCGGTCACCGAAGCCCGGAGCCTTGACGGCGACGGACTTGAAGGTGCCGCGGATCTTGTTCACGACCAGGGTCGACAGGGCTTCGCCCTCGACGTCCTCGGCGATGATCAGCAGCGGCTTGCCGGCCTGGATGACCTTCTCCAGCAGCGGCAGCAGATCCTTGACGGTGGAGACCTTCGAGCCGACCAGCAGGATGTACGGATCCTCGAGGACCGCTTCCTGACGCTCGGGGTCGGTGACGAAGTAGCCCGAGATGTAGCCCTTGTCGAAGCGCATACCCTCGGTGAGCTCCAGCGACAGACCGAAGGTCTGCGCCTCTTCGACGGTGATGACGCCTTCTTTGCCGACCTTGTCCATGGCCTCGGCGATCAGTTCACCGATGGACGGGTCGCCCGCGGAGATACCGGCGGTGGCGGCGATCTGCTCCTTGGTATCGATCTCCTTGGCGGAGTCGAGCAGCTTGGCGGTGACGGCCTCGACGGCCTTCTCGATACCGCGCTTCAGGCCCAGCGGGTTCGCGCCGGCCGCGACGTTGCGCAGACCTTCGCGCACCAGCGCCTGGGCGAGCACGGTGGCGGTGGTGGTGCCGTCGCCCGCGACGTCGTCGGTCTTCTTGGCGACTTCCTTGACCAGCTCGGCGCCGATCTTCTCGTACGGGTCCTCGAGCTCGATCTCCTTGGCGATGGACACACCATCGTTGGTGATCGTGGGGGCGCCCCACTTCTTCTCGAGCACGACGTTGCGGCCCTTCGGCCCCAGCGTCACCTTGACCGCGTCGGCGAGGGCGTTCAGACCCCGCTCGAGGCCGCGACGGGCCTCTTCGTCGTACGCAATTGTCTTGGCCATTGCGGTGAGATCCTCCAAATGATGAGGCTGACACACAGGATGACCGCCTTGTCGGGTCACCCTTAGCTACGCTGTGGCCAGGCTCGGTGCCCGCGACGGACGACCAGGGGTGTCGTGTACCCGATCTCACCGTCCCGACCTAGCACTCTCCGTTCGAGAGTGCCAAAGCCATTTTTAGCACTCGCCGATAGCGAGTGCAAGGTAGATGCTCGTGAAGACCGCGAGAACCCCACCGCTCGACCTACCGGAAATACCTCACAGGCTGTCCGTCACACGGAGGGCGAGCGCCAGGAAGGCGTCCGCGCGCCGCTCTTCCGGACTCCGGGGTTCCCCCTCGTCGATGGTGACGAATTCGGCATCGTGCAGGAGAAGCTCCGCTTCGACCCGCATGATCGCGCGGATGAACGGCGGCGCGACCTCGGGTGGCAGATCACCGTTGACCACGTAGCTGCCGTCGGACAGGGATTCGGTCGAAACATAGGTGAGTGCGCGCAGCAGATCGTCCCGGTGTTCCCCGGCGACCAGATCGGGGTCCGTTTCATCCGCCATTGCTATAGGTTACCGGGACTACCGCCCCCGCCGGGAGCGCCGGCGCGAACACCGGGGACACGCCACAGCGCCCCCGACCACAACAACGGTGCGCAGCACTGCCCGGTTTCCGCTGCTCAGGGCGACTATCGGGCGGACCGCAGCGCGGCGGCCTATTACTTACCGGCGACGATCTGCTGAAGGATCTCGATCAACCGCGCTTCGAGCGCATCCTTGCGCAGACCCGCATCGGACAGGACGCCCGTCCCGTTCTCCTGCTCCAGAATCGCCAGCAGGACGTGTTCGGTGCCGATGTAGTTGTGACCCAGGCGCAGCGCTTCCCGGAACGTCAGTTCCAGCGCCTTCTTGGTTTCGGCATCGAAGGGCACGAGCCCGCTCATCTTGCCGCTGGAGGTAGCGGCCTTCAATTCTTCGGGCGAGATCGCCGCGCCCGGTTCCGCACCCGATACCGCGATGGCGGCGGCCGCGAGATCGGCCGGCGAGACGTCCTGGTCGGCGATGAGCCGGACCGCCAGGCTGTCGGACTCACTCAGCAGGCCGAGGATGAGATGGGGCAGGTGAATCTCGGCACTACCGGCGCCGCCGGCTGCTTCTTGAGCGGCGACGACCATCGTCCGGGCCCGTTCGGTGAATTTGGCGAAGCCCGCGTTGGGGTCCATTTCGGCGGATGGATCCCCGGGCGCCTTGGGAACGAAACGTTTCTGCGCGGCCTGTTTGCTGACGCCCATACTCGTGCCGATATCGGTCCAGGAGGCGCCCGAGCGGCGCGCCTGATCGACGAAGTGGCCGATCAGATGGTCGGCCACGTCGCCGAGGTGTCCCGCGGCGACCACCGCGTCGGACAGCTGTTCCAGGGCATTGTCGGGGCGAGCTTTTTTGATGACCTCGATGAGGTCGTCCAATCGCACTGGTGAGTTCATGCGTCAACTATAGGTTGACGAATTCGCTATCGTCAACCGAAAGTTGACGATCTCAGTTCCGGCCGCTCGGCCGCCGCAACCGCAGGCGGGAATCCCCACGCAGCACCGGGCGCCGGATCTCCGGCCGGCGCAGTACCGGCAACCGCCGATCGGCCCGGCGCTGAGCCCGCCGCTCGGACGGTTTGTACTGCCAGGTCTCGGGCCGGGCAGCCACCCACCGCTGCGAGTACCAGGCGAACGGGATATGCCCGATATACATCACGATGAGCACCAGCAGCAGCACGATCGGATAGGTGATCAGCGCGGCACCGGCCACCGCGACCAGCACCAGCAGCCCCGCGGCGGCCTGCGGGGCCACCGAAACCGATTTCATGGCCAGCGTCGGGATCGTGCTCACACACAGCGCCGCGGTGAACACCGTCCAAGCCGCCACGATCGGAAAACTGGTCCACCAGCCCTCGCCGAACTGGACGAACAATGCGATCGGCGCCATGGCGATGAGCGCACCCGCGGGCGCGGGTACGCCGACGAAGTACTCCCGCGCCCAATCGGGCCGGGTGTCGTCGTCCATCAGCGTGTTGAACCGCGCCAGCCGCAGCACGATGCTCACCGCGTACAGCAGGGCGATGATCCAGCCGGCGCTACTGCTCTCACCGTCGAACAGCACGACATAGATCACCAGCGCCGGCGCCACCCCGAACGAGATGGCATCGGATAGTGAATCCAGCTCCGCACCGATCTTGGTGGTGGCCGACAGCAACCGGGCCAGCCGGCCGTCCAGGGTGTCGAGCACCGCGGCGGCGCCGATCATGGCCAGCGCGATCTTCAGTTCGCCTTCGAGACCGAATTTCACCGCGGAAAGCCCCGAGCACAGCGCCAGGATCGTGACGATACTCGGCAGCAACCTGATGGACCGGCGCCGCCTGCCTTCGATGACCTGCTCCATTACGACCCCGCCGACGGCAGAACCGCCAGCACCGTCTCCCCTCCGATCGTCCGCTGCCCGATATCGACGAGCAGTTCGGTACCGGCCGGGAAATACGTGTCGACCCGGGAACCGAAACGGATCAGGCCGTAGGTATCGCCGATGGTGATCCGGTCGCCGGGGGCCGCATCGCAGACGATCCGCCGGGCCAGCAGCCCGGCGATCTGGACGACCACGACCTGTTCCCCGGTTGCGGTATCGATCACCATGCTGTTGCGCTCGTTGACCGCGCTGGCTTCGGGGAGGTCGGCGGATTTGAAGCTGCCGCGCTGGTATTGCACCTCGCGGACCACACCGGAGACCGGTGTCCGCTGCACGTGCACGTCCAGGACGGACAGGAAGATGCTCACCCGCGGCAGCGGCCGATCCCCGAGGCCGAGCTCGGCGGGCGGGGTGGCGGTATCGACGAGCGCCACCTCACCGTCGGCGGGCGCCACCACGACGCCCGGCCGGTTCGGCGGAACCCGGTGCGGATGCCGGAAGAATGTGGCACTCGCCGCGGCGGCGGCCAGTCCGGCCCGCCGTAGCCAGGGGCGACGCCGTCCCGCCAGCGCCACGGCCAGCGGCGCGGCCACGAACGGCAATCCGGCCGGATGCATCGGCGGGACCGCTTTACGCACCAGATCGGCCAGATGGCCCGGCCCGGTACGTTCCGGGGTACCGGGCGGAGTGGGACGGCGTGCCACAGATTCCTCTTTCATACTCGATTCGATCCACTCGGACCGACGGTACGGTCGGACACCCATGGCGTCCCGGCCGATCCTGTCGGCGCAAGCGTTCACACCTTACGCCGAGCAGGGGTATTCGTGCCGGGTGTCGCCGCAGGCTTACCTCCTGACGACCAACTTCACCAGGAACAACAGGATGACCGCGCCGGCCAGGCAGGTGAAGAAGCTGAACCACCAGCCGCCTCCCGCGACGTCGACCCCGAAGGCCGCGAGCAGGAAGCCGCCGAGCAGACCACCGACGACACCGACCACGATATTGAGCAGGATCCCCTGTTGTGCATCGGTTTTCATGATCTTACTGGCTATCCAGCCGGCGATACCGCCGATGATGACCCAGCCGATGATTCCGAGACCGAGCATGAGTATTCCTCGCTATCTGTTCGGTTGCGCGCTCACGGTGGCGAACGCCTATGCGGGCGATACCCGGGCACCGCCGGGATAACCCCTGGAGGAAAATCGGATATGAGCTGCCATCGCGCGAACACCGAGCTAATATGAGGGTGCCTCATGTCTTCGGATTGCCCGGCAGACGTCAGCCGACGCCGGGCGAGGAATCCACATCGAATCGGGTCAACCCTCGCGGCGATGCCGCCGCAGGTACATAGGAGAAGCACCATGGCTACTCAGATCGCCCAGACGACCGGGGCGCAGTTCACCGCGATCCTGGGACTGGGCGTCTATCGCCCGGCGCGCGTCGTCACCAACGACGAAGTGGCCGGGCCGATCGATTCCAGCGATGAGTGGATCCGCACCCGCTCGGGTATCCGCACCCGACGATTCGCCGACGATTCCGAAACCATCCACTCGATGAGTGTCGCGGCCGCGCGCGGCGCCCTCGAATCCGCCAAGATCGCCGCCGACCAGGTCGACTGCGTGATCGTGGCGACCTCTACCCACCTGCTGCTCACCCCCGCCGCGGCGCCCCGGATCGCCACCGAACTGGGCGCGGGCGGCGCTGCGGCCTTCGATATCTCCGCCGGCTGCGCCGGTTTCTGCCACGGCCTGGCGATGGCCTCGGACCTCGTACGTGCCGGTACGTCGTCGCGGGTGCTGGTCATCGGCGTGGAGAAACTGACCGACACGATCAACCCGGCCGATCGCAGCACCGCATTCCTGTTCGCCGACGGCGCGGGCGCGGTAGTGGTCGGCCCGGCCGACGAACCGGGTATCGGCCCGACCGTATGGGGATCCGACGGCACCCAGCACCAGGCGATCCGGCAGGACAAGGACTGGATCGAGTTCTTCACCGAGATCGAGGAGAAGGGTCTCGACGCCGTCCGCCCCTACCTCGCGATGGAGGGCACGGCGGTGTTCCGGTGGGCGGCGCATTCGCTGGAGAAGGTGTGCCGCGACGCGGTCGATCGGGCCGGGCTGGCCATGGACGACCTGAACGCCATGATCCCGCATCAGGCCAACGGCCGGATCATCGAGATCATGGCGCGGGTGCTGAAACTCCCGGAGAACTGCGCGCTGGCCAACGATATCGAGGAGGCCGGCAACACTTCGGCAGCCTCGATTCCGCTGGCCATGGAGACCCTGTTACGAACCGGCCAGTCGAAACCCGGCGATACCGCACTGCTGATCGCCTTCGGCGCCGGACTCTCCTACGCGGCGCAGGTCGTGAAGCTGCCGGAGTTCAGCTCGCCTCAACCGCTTTCTTGATCTGCGCCAGCGATTCGTTCATCCCGCGGACCAGACTCTCCTCGAAGGCTTCCTCGCCGCCGAGCACCGCGTTGATCAGGGTCCGTGAGACCCAGGTGGTGCCGTTGGGGGCGTCGCGGCATTCGGTGAGCCGGGTTCCGTCCGCGGTCTCCTCGAGCGTGTAGGTCCAGATGGTGCGGTTCTGGCTGACCCGGAACGCCAGTGCGCTGTTCTTTTCGTAGCGCAGGATGCGGGACGTGGTCGGCCAGAACTTCCAGCCGTCGCGGTTGAGGTTGACGGTGATCACGCCCGCCCTCGGTTTGCCGATCGGGATCATGCGCACACATTGCGGGCTGAACTCCGGCATCCGGCGCGGATCGGCGAGCACCGCCCAGACCCGGTCGGGCGCCGCGGCGATTTCGATACTGGCTTCCAAGTTCTTCGGCACCATTGCCTCCAGATAGCTGACACTCCAAGTATCAGAAAGAGTAGCGATCGGCTTCGTCTCGGTCACATTTTCCCGGCCGGCATATCGATAGCGTGGATCCGGAAGCAGAATCGAGGTGTAGGACCCACCGGTTCAGTTAACGCCAACGCAAGGACGACACGACGCCAGCAAACACTCAGCTACGGTAAGGTGATGGGCCGTGAACCTTCGCTCGCTATTACGCCGCCAGAACTCTGAGGGGCTACCCAAGTTGCCCGCGCTCGAACCGGATGACGCCGTCGGCGACGACCGCGTCGACGAGCGGCTGGAACGCCTGCTCACCCCCACCGAACTCGATATGGTGCGCAGACACCGCGTCTGATTTCCCCGGCGGTTCCAGTACGCTGCTGGTCGCGCCGGAGGCTCCGGCGTGGCTGATCTCGGGGAATGCGTTATGAAGCGAATTTCAACTGCTGTCCTGGCCGCTACCGCCACCGCGGCACTGATGCTGACCGGTTGCTCGTCGGAAGACCCCGCCGAAGCATCCGGGCTCCGGAAGAACACCGCTACCGGCCAGACATCGCCGCAGACCGAATCCGAGACCGGCGTCCCGGACGAAACCCCCGCACCGGACGCGAGCGCCGAAGCCTCCGAGGCGCCCGCACAGACCTCCGCCGCCGAGGAGGAAACCCCCGCATCCGGACGAGCGTCCGACACCACATGCGCCCAGTTCGCCCAGCTCGACGAACCGGAGCAGCAGCAATTGGTGCAGACGATCCTCGCCGAGAACCCCGACTCCACCTTCGTCGGCAACCCCAATGCGGCCCTCGGCACCGCAAAGCTGGTCTGCAATTCCAGCAAACTCGCCGATCAGAAGGTCGCCATGGTCGCCGGGATCGTCGTCAACGGGTGAGGCACCTTTCTCCGCGCGCAGAATAGACACTGTGGCTGAACTGGCTTTGACCGTCCGAATGAATTCGTCCGCCGCGGATGCCCGGCGGGGGGTGATCCGGCTGCACCCGGAAGTGCTGACCGCGCTGGGGCTACGCGAATGGGACGGGATCACGCTGGTCGGCGCCCGCCGGACCGCCGCCGTGGCCGGGCGCGCCCCGGCCGACACCCCGGCCGGCACCGCCCTGCTCGACGATGTGACCCTGTCCAACGCCGGTTTGCGGGAGAACGCCACCGTGGTGGTATCGCCCGCGGCGGTGCACGGCGCCCGGCATATTTCGGTGAGCGGGTCCCGGCACGCCACCCAGTCGATACCGGCCGCCACCCTGCGGCAGGCTCTACTCGGCAAGGTCGTGACCGTCGGCGATACGGTCTCGCTACTGCCCCGCGATCTCGGCCCGGATATTCCGTCGTCGGCGGCCAGCCAGGCCCTGTCCCGGGCGTTCGGCATCGCCTGGACTTCGGAACTGCTCACAGTGGTCGCCACCGAGCCGCCCGGCCCGGTGAGTGTGCAGCCGAATTCGGCGGTCGAATGGACCGCGGGCGCGGGAAGCCAGCCGGCGGTGGTGCGGGTCAACGGGCAGGGCGGGCCGGACCAGCCACTGGTACCGAGCCATCTCGACACCGTCTGCGAGACCGATCTGCCGGGAGCCGTCCCGGTGACCAGTACACCCGCCACCGGAATCCGCGTGGAAGAACTGGCCGGCGCGCGCCAGCAGGCCGCCAAACTCGAGGAATGGCTGAGCCTGGCGCTCGACGAACCCGAGTTACTGAAAGCGCTGGGCGCCGCACCTCACCTGGGTGTTCTCATCACCGGACCGGCCGGGGTCGGCAAGGCCACGCTGGCGCGGGCGGTGGCCGCACCGCGCCGGGTGGTGGAGTTGGACGGCCCCTCGGTGGGTGCCGCCGAGAGCGGCGCCCGGCTACGGGAGGTGGCGGCTGCTGTCGCCGCGACCTCGGGTAAGGGCGGCGTACTGCTCATCACCGATATCGACGCCCTGCTACCGGAACCGGCCGAACCGGTGGCGACTCTGATCCTGGATCAGCTACGCGCGGCGGTGGCCGAACCGTGTGTGGCATTGCTCGCGACCACCGCACACCCCGCGGCGGTCGATTCCCGGCTGCGCGCACCGGACCTGTGTGATCGCGAACTCGCACTGGCCCTGCCCACGGCAGCCGTTCGTAAGGCGCTGCTCGAGCAGTTGCTGGCGAAGGTGCCCACCGGGGAACTCCGACTCGAGGAGGTCGCCGCGTCCTCGCCCGGTTTCGTGGTCGCCGATCTCGCGGCGCTGTGCCGGGAGGCAGCGTTGCGGGCGGCGGCGCGGGCCAGCCGGGACGACAGCACCGAGCCCCGGCTGGAGCACGAGGATCTGCTGGGCGCCTTGGAGGTGATCCGCCCGCTGTCCCGGTCGGGAACCGAGGAACTGGCGATCGGCAGTCTCGGCCTCGACGATGTCGGCGATATGGCCGAGACCAAACAGGCGCTCACCGAGGCGGTGCTGTGGCCGCTACGGCATCCCGATTCGTTCGCCCGGCTGGGGATCGAACCGCCGCGCGGAGTTCTGCTGTACGGCCCGCCGGGATGCGGGAAGACTTTCCTGGTCCGCGCGCTGGCGGGTAGTGGGCAGCTGAGTGTGCACACCGTCAAGGGCGCCGAGCTGATGGACAAATGGGTCGGCTCGTCGGAGCGTGCGGTACGGGAACTGTTCCAGCGCGCCCGTGACTCGGCGCCGTCGCTGATCTTCCTGGACGAAGTGGATGCGCTGGCCCCGCGGCGCGGGCAGAGCTCCGATTCCGGGGTCGGTGATCGTGTGGTCGCGGCCCTGCTGACCGAATTGGACGGGGTGGAACCGCTGCGCGATGTGGTAGTGCTGGGCGCCACGAACCGTCCGGAACTCATCGACCCGGCGCTGCTGCGGCCGGGCCGCCTCGAACGGCTGGTTTTCGTTCCACCGCCCGATGCGCAGGCTCGCGAGGCGATTCTGCGGACGGCGGGACGTTCGGTCCCGCTGACCGAATCGGTGGACCTGACCCGGCTGGCCGCCGACCTGGACGGTTTCTCCGCCGCCGACTGCGCCGCACTCCTGCGCGAGGCCGCGCTCGCCGCGATGCGCCGGGATGTGCTGGCTGCCGATGTCACCGCCGACGATATCGCCGCCGCCCGTCAGGCTGTCCGGCCTTCGCTCGACCCGGCTCAGGTCGAGGCGCTACGCCGCTACTCCGAAAGGTGAGCACGGCTCGCGGCGCGACAGCTCCGGCGCCGCGGCCCCCTGCCCGTTATGTCTGACCTGCACAAATCGTTGCCGAACGGTAGCCGAATACGGACCGAGGTCCGCATACGTGTACGATTGTGCCAGTTCGTGCTCGCATATGATGAGCGCGCAATACCCCGCCGCCCCTGATTCCGACGGAGGTACGCTTGCTCGCCATCCTGCTTGCACACGCCCTGGCCGCGCTTGTCGCGCCCGCAGCCGTGCGAGCAGTAGGGCGTAACGCGTTCTACCCGCTGGCACTGGTACCGCTGATCTCCCTCGGTTGGGTGATTGCCGGATGGAACGACGTCCAGCAGGTCAGCTACGCCTGGGCGCCCACCATCAACCTGTCGCTGGAGCTGCGGTTCGACTCGCTCGCCACCGTGATGAGCGCACTGGTTCTGGGTATCGGCGCGCTCGTGCTCGCCTACTGCGCCCGCTACTTCGACGACGACGAACCGAAACTCGGGTCCTTCGCCGCCTGGCTGGTCGCCTTCGCCGGTGCCATGTTCGGGCTGGTGACCAGCGATAACATGCTGCTGCTCTTCGTCTTCTGGGAGATCACCACGGTGCTCTCCTTCCTACTGGTCGGGCACAACTCCGACAGCGCGGCCGGGCGCCGGGCCGCGCTCCAGGCGTTGCTGGTCACCGGCGCGGGCGGACTGGCCATGCTCGGCGGCATCGTCGTACTCGGACAGGCCTACGACAGCTACCTGCTCTCCGACCTGCTCGCCCGCGAATCGCCGGGCGGGATCGCGGTGCAGGTCGGGCTGGTGCTGGTACTGATCGGCGCGCTCAGCAAATCGGCCATCGTCCCACTGCATTTCTGGCTGCCCGGCGCAATGGCCGCGCCGACCCCGGTCAGCGCGTACCTGCACGCCGCAGCCATGGTGAAGGCCGGTGTCTACCTGATCGCCCGCCTCGCGCCCGCGTTCGCCGACGAACCGGTGTGGCGGCCGTTGATCCTCACCCTCGGCCTTGCCTCGATGTTGCTGGCCGGCCTGCGCGCCATGCAGGTCACCGACCTGAAATTGGTCCTCGCCTTCGGCACCGTCAGCCAGCTCGGCTTCCTGGTGATCATGGTCGGCCTCGGCACCCCCGATGCGGCACTGGCCGGTGTGGGACTTCTCCTCGCCCATGCCCTGTTCAAGGCCTGCCTGTTCCTGGTGGTCGGCATAATCGACCACGGGGCAGGAACCCGCGATATCCGCGAACTGTCCGGTCTGGGGCGCCGTGCGCCCGTCCTCCTGGGCACCACTGTCCTGGCGGCGCTCAGTATGGCCGGAATTCCGCCCCTCTGGGGTTTCGTCGCCAAGGAGTCGGCCCTGGCCGCCGAACTCGCCGCGGATCCACCCCTGAGCGGTACCGGAAAATGGCTGCTCCTCGCCGGTGTGGTGCTCGGATCCATGCTCACCGTCGCCTACAGTGCGCGTTTCGTCTGGGGTGCCTTCGCCGACAAACCCGGGATCCGGGTTCCGGACTGGCACGCTCCCGGACCGGCGTTCATCGCCGCTCCCGCACTGCTTGCGCTCGGCTCGCTCGGCGCCGGTCTCGCTGCGCCCTGGGTGGACGGTTTGCTCGCGCCGTACGCGCAGACGCTGCCGGGAGAGCTGACCGGGCACCTGCAACTGTGGCACGGTCTGACCTGGCCCCTGCTGCTCACCGTGGTGATCATCGCCGTGGGTGCCCTGTTCTTCTTCCGGCGGGCCTGGTTCGGCGAGTCGACGACCCTGCTCGGCAACGCCGACCGCGGTTACGATGCCGCCCTGCGCGCCATGGACCGGGCGTCGCTCCGGATGACCGGCTCGGTACAGCGTGGTTCCCTTCCGCTCAACCAGGCCGTCATCCTGGGCACCCTGGTGATCCTCCCGGCGACCGTTCTGGCCCTGGGCACCCGCACCGGAGTCGAGCTACGGCTCTGGGACCGCCCGCTGCAACTGGTAATCGGCGCGATCATGATCGCCATGGCCCTGGCCGCCACCGTTCTGCGCAACCGCCTGGCAAGCGTGCTGGTGGTCGGGCTCACCGGCTACGGGTGCGGCGTGATCTTCGCCCTGCACGGCGCACCCGATCTGGCGCTGACCCAGTTCCTGGTGGAAACCCTGACACTGGTGGCCTTCGTCCTGGTCCTGCGCGCTTTCCCGGCCGAGATCGGGCCGGAACAGCAGGCCGGCTTCCAGATCGGCCGGGCCGCGATCGCCATCGCCGCCGGTATCACGGTGCCGGTGCTGGCGGCCTTCGCCACGGCCGCGCGCAGTACCGAGCCGATCTGGGAACGGATCCCCGCGGCCGCCTACGAATTCGGCGGCGGCAAGAACGCGGTCAACGTACTGCTGGTCGATATGCGCGCCTGGGACACCCTCGGCGAGATATCGGTGCTGCTGGTGGCCGCCACCGGCGTGGCATCGCTGGTTTTCCGCAGCCGCCGGTTCGGCCTGCCGCCGCGGGCGGCCGACGCCCCGAACTACAGTCCGGGGAAAGTGGGCTGGTTGCCCGCCGGCCGGCTGGTCGACCGCCGGGACCGGTCGATGGTCCTGCAGATCACCACTCGCCTGGTATTCCCGACGATGATGGTGCTGTCGGTCTACTTCTTCTTCTCCGGCCACAACGCTCCCGGCGGCGGTTTCGCCGGCGGGCTCATCGCCGGCCTCGCGCTGGTCCTGCGCTATCTGGCCGGCGGACAGTACGAACTGGGTGAGGCGCTGCCTGTCGACGCCGGTCACCTGCTGGGCGCCGGCCTGATCCTGGCCGCCGGCACGGCCACCGTTCCGCTGCTGTTCGGAGCGTCTCCGCTGCAATCGGTGATCCTGGAGGCCACTCTGCCCGTGCTCGGCCACGTCAAGCTGGTGACCTCGCTGTTCTTCGACCTCGGGGTCTACCTGATCGTGCTCGGGCTGGTCCTGGACGTACTGCGCAGCCTCGGCGCGCGACTCGACGACGAGCTGGTGCAATCATGAGCGCGAACCTCACCCTGCTGACCGTCGTCGGAGTCCTGGTGGCCTGCGGTGTCTACCTGCTGCTCGAACGCACGGTCACGAAGATGCTGCTCGGCATCCTGCTGGTCGGCAACGCCGTCAACCTGCTGATCCTCACCATGAGCGGCCCGGACGGTGCGCCGCCGATCCAGGGCGCGACCGATACCGTGCGCGACACCATGGCCGACCCGCTCGCCCAGGCACTGATCCTGACCGCCATCGTCATCACCATGGGTGTCGCCGCATTCGTCCTCGCCCTCGCCTATCGCTCCTACATCCTGACCACCAGCGAAAAAGTCGAGAACGACCCTGAGGATGTCGGGATCGCCGAGCGCGAGCGGGAGGAACCCGAAGAATGACCCTGCCGCAGACCCTGCTTCCCGTCCTGGCACCGCTGCCGGTGCTCATCCCCCTGCTCACCGCCGCCGCGACCCTCATCGTCGGCCGCCGGCCCCGCTTCCAGCGAGCCGTCGTCATGGTCGCGCTCACTGCCGCCGTCGTGGTGTGCGCCTTCATGCTGTACCTGGCCGATCGCGACGGTACGGTCGCGGTTCAGGTCGGCGGGTGGGAGAGCCCGATCGGCATCACCATCGTGGTGGACCGGCTGTCGGCCGCCATGCTGCTGGTATCGCAAATCGTGCTGCTCGCCGTCGCCGCCTACGGTGCCGGCCAGAACATCGGCGACAGCCGGGTGCGCCAGCCCACCTCGATCTTCTGGCCCACCTATCTGGTGCTCAACGGCGGTGTCTCGATGGCCTTCCTCGCCGGTGACCTGTTCAACCTGTTCGTGGGCTTCGAAATCCTGCTGGTGGCCTCGTTCGTCCTGTTGACCCTCGGCGCCACCGCCGAACGGATCCGGGCGGGTGTGTCGTATGTGATGGTGTCGATGGTGTCGTCGCTGATCTTCTTGATCGGTATCGCCGTTGTCTACGGGGCCACCGGAACACTGAATTTCGCGCAACTGGCGATGCGGATGGATACCGTTCCCGACGGTATCCGCCACGCGGTCTACGCCGTTCTGCTCGTCGCGTTCGGCATCAAAGCGGCGGTGTTCCCGCTGTCCAACTGGCTGCCCGACTCCTATCCCACCGCGCCCGCACCCGTCACCGCGGTCTTCGCCGGCCTGCTCACGAAAGTGGGTGTCTATGCCATCCTGCGCACCGAGACCCTGCTTTTCCCCGACGGCGGTTTCGACAATCTGCTGCTGGTCGCGGGCCTGCTCACCATGCTGATCGGCATATTCGGCGCGATCGCCCAGAACGATATCCGCCGGCTGCTCTCGTTCACGCTGGTCAGCCATATCGGCTACATGTTGTTCGGGGTCGGGATCTCGAGCAAGATCGGCCTGGCCGGTGCGGTGTACTACATCGCGCACCATATTCTGGTGCAGACCGCGCTCTTCCTGGTGGCCGGTCTGATCGAACGACAAGCGGGGTCGACCTCGTTGCGCCGGGTGGGCGGAATGGCGGCCGCGAGCCCGATCCTGGCCGCGTTGTTCCTGATACCCGCGCTCAACCTCGGTGGAATACCGCCCTTCTCCGGTTTCCTCGGGAAGGTCGCACTCCTGCAGGCAGGCGCTCAGGACGGCAGTGCGCTGGCCTGGATCCTCGTCGCCGGCTCGATCGTGACCAGCCTGCTCACGCTGTATGTGATGGCACGGGTGTGGAGTAAGGCGTTCTGGCGGCCGCGGGAACAGGCGCCGGACGGACATCTGGTGTCCGCGACACTGCCCTCACTGGTCGAGGACAACACCGACATGCTTTACGACGAACGCACCGACCCCGGCCGACTACCCGCCATGATGGTGCTACCGACCGCCGCACTGGTCGCGGTGGGGGTCGCGCTCACGGTCTGGGCCGGGCCGGTGCTCGGTATCGCCGACCGCTCCGCCGCCGAACTCCAGGACCGCGGCATCTACATCGGCGCCGTCCTCGGCGGGGGAACGAAATGACCCGGCTGCGGCTGGCACTCAGCCGCGACAACATCCATCGCCTCGGCGTACTGGCCTGGCTGACAGTCGTGTGGGTCGCGCTGTGGGGCCAGATCAGCCCGGCCAATGTGCTGGCGGGTCTGGCGGTCGGCGCGGTGATCATGGTGGCGCTGCCGCTGCCCCGGATCCCGGTGCGCGGCCGGCTACGCATCTGGCCGCTGCTGAAACTGCTGGGTGTGAGTATGTACTCCGCGATCGAATCGAGTCTCCAGCTCGCCTGGTTCGCGCTACGTCCCGGGTCGGCACCCGTATCGGGTGTGCTGGAGGTGGCGTTCGCATTCCGCTCGGATTTCGTCATGGTGATCTGCGCCAACCTGCTGAATCTGATCCCCGGCACCATGGTGCTCGAAATCGACCGGGAACGGTGCGTGGCCTTCGTCCACGTCATCGACGTCGGTAGCGATAAGGCCGTCACCAGCTTCTACCGCACCATCCGGCAGATCGAGGCACTGCTGATCGCGGGACTGGAGAACCGCGCAACCCCGCTGCCCACTCAGGAGGTGAAGCCGTGATCGTCGTAGCCGTAGTGGCCGGCATCCTGCTCTCGGCGGCCGCATTGATCACCGGATACCGGATCATCGCCGGCCCCGGCACCCTCGACCGTGTGGTCGGCATCGACTCGATCATCGCGATGGCGATCTGCGGTCTGGCGGTATGGGCCGCCTACAGCCGCGACACCTCAGTGGTGCCCGCCATCGTCGCACTCTCCCTGGTCGGGTTCCTGGGATCCGCGGCCGTCACCCGCTACCGGGTCCGGGACGACCGATGAGCACGATACTGAACTGGCTGTCGGGCACCCTGATCATCATCGGTGCGCTGATGGCGCTCACCGCGGCAATCGGGATCGTCCGCTTCCCCGACACCCTGCTGCGTATGCACGCCGCCACCAAACCGCAGGTGATCGGCCTCAACCTGGTTCTGGCCGGTACCTGCCTGCGGGTCTACGAGGACCCGAACGTCTGGATGCTGGTACTGGTGGGCCTGTTCACCCTGCTCACCGCCCCGGTGATCGCCCACCTCATCGGCCGCACCGCCTACCGGGAACGCCGCTACCGCGCCGACCTGCTCGTGGTCGACGAACTCGGCGACAAACTCGAAGAGTAGCTGTGTCTTTTGGCGCCGACTCCGTCGGCGCGAGGTTTCGGCCCCCCTTGGTCCCTGCTGTCAGCACTCGACACTCGCGGCTGCGCCGCATCGCATCGAGCACTGACAGCAGGGACGGGCCGAAACCTCTCAGGGCCTCGTAAGACTCGGCTGCGCCGCTGGTTACATTGGGGTTCGGTACGGTTCGAATCGACTGCTATGAGGATCGCGAGTCGGCTGGGTGACCCGCATAGGCAGGCACGGTTCACTCAGCGTGATTCGACGGGCTCGACCGGCGAAACCGGTTCGACAGCGGAGACGTCCGGCCGCATTCCGGGAGCGTCCTCCCGGACAACGGGGAGTTTCTTCTTTATGGATACCGCGCTCGGTCGGGAGGTCCAGGGGTCGGCCGGGGCGGTCAGGAACCGGTCCGTTCCGGCCGCGTCCGAGCCGGCGGCCAAGGGGACACCGGCACGGCGGCGTGCGAACCAGGTCGCGTGGAAACCGGCAGCCACCGCCGCCAGCAGGGCCAGCACGATCGAACCCGCCACCACCGGATGGTCGGCCATCTGCACCGCGAGATACCGGTAGCCGAGCAGCAGCGTCAGCAGGACCAGCAGCCCGCCGCCTACCAGGCGCACCCGGAACCAGCCCCAGCCGCGTTCGGGATCACGCAGCGCCGACTCCACAGTCAAGCAGAGCACCGCACCGGCGACCAGGTCGACGCCGTAGTGGTAGCCGAAACCCAGGGTCGCGGCCAGCGTGCACAGCAACCAGAATGTGCCGCCCCAGCGCAGCCAGGTGGGAGCCAGGGTGCCGTCGGCCCGCCGACGCGTGTGCAGGAACAGGGCCAGCGCCCAGGCAGTGTGCATCGAGGGCATGCAGTTGCGTGGGGCCTGATCGGAGAACAACAAGGCCTCGGGACTGCGGTCCAGCGGCGGCACGACACCGGGCCAGAAGTTGCCCAGCTGGAAACCGTTACCGTCCACGCCGTAGACGAACATGGGACCGACCACCGGGAACAGGATGTACACCAGCGGACCCACCAGCCCCAGCACCAGGAAGGTGCGCACCAGATAGTGGCCGGGCCACCGGCCGCCGCCGGCCACGCCGCGCAGCTGCCATACCGCCACCACGATCGCCGCCGCGGGCAGTTCGATGTACACCCAGTGCAGAACGGCTTCGGGAATCGGCCCCAATACGTCCAGGACCCGGCCCATCACCCAGGCCGGATCGCCGAGCGCATGGTCGGCGAGCATCACGTACTGGTCGAGCACGCGGGGCCGCAGATCGACGGTGACATGCAACCAGACATCGCCGACCTTGGTCGCCAGGATCAGCAGCGCCCCCAGCGCCGCCGCGCGTAATGCGGTGCGCCGCGGCCGGCCCGACCAGCGCCACCAGGCCAGCACCGCCAGCCCGGTGAGAACCAGCACCGGACCGTTGCCGACAGTGAACGGGCCGCCCAGCGCCAGCCGCACCCCCGCGTAGACGAGATCGATCGCCACGGCCGCCGCGAGCGCGATCACCCGAGGCCTGTTCCCGACCCCCACCAGCGCGAGAACCAGCCCGGCCCAGGGCACGGTCATCGACTTGGGGGTCCCGGCATAGTCGCGGAACAAACTCTCCAGCGGGCCCTCGTAACCCCGCCAGTGCGCAACCCCCTGCAACGCCACCAGTAAAACGGGCACCGCCAGCACGGCGAGCACCCGAACCCGGCGGCGCGCGAACACCCGAACCCCCCGGTGCGGCGCAGATCTTCGCGCCGCGGCTCCAGCTCCCATATTCGGGTTTTCGACTAGCACCCGCACATCGTAAACGGCACATGAACGGAACCCCCACGGGCTGTTGAACAGCAGCTGTGTTCATGGCGCCGCCTCCGGACAGGTCACCGACCTCGAGACGCGGAGCGTCTCCAAAATTACAGCCCCGCCTTCGTCGACGGTCCACCCGCGGTGAACTACAGCGAGCAGTTCAGGCACATACAGACCGGTGCCGGGGTCAGGGCAGATCCGAGAAGGGCCCCGAACCGTTCAGCTCTCGTACCAGAGCATCTACTACGGCGATCAGGTCTCCCTGTGCCGCGGCGGCGGTTTGGCGTTGGCGTTGATAGTTCGCGCCGCGGCGTGGGATATCCGCCACAGCCCGGAGTTCGTCGGCGCAATTCAGCCGCCGCGCGGTCGGTTCCAGCCGGTTCAGCAGATCGTCGAGGTCCTCGGTGACCAGGCGTTCGGTGTTGTCCGAGCCGACGATCACAATAGCGTCCAAGCCGTATCGGGCTGCCCGCCATTTGTTCTCCTGCACATGCCAGGGCGGCAGGGTCGGCAGGTCTTCGCCGCGTTCCACTCGTTCGTCGAGATGCACGATCAGGCAGTGGATCAGCGCCGCCAGCGCCGCGAGTTCACCGCGGTTGGAGATTCCGTCGCAGATCCGTACCTCGATGGTTCCCCATTTCGGTGCGGGCCGGATATCCCAATGCATACCGCCGAGCTGTTCGAACACACCGGTTTTCATCTCGTCGTGCACGTAATGCTCGAACTGGGTCCAGTTCTCGAACTGGAACGGCAGGCCCGCCGTCGGCAGCTGCTGGAACATCAGCGCCCGGTTGCTCGCGTACCCGGTATCCGAACCGGACCACATCGGCGAGGACGCCGACAGCGCCAGCAGATGCGGGTAGGACAGCAGTAGCGAGTTCAGGATCGGGAAAACCTTCTCCCGGTGCGATACTCCGACGTGCACGTGCACGCCCCAGATCAGCATCTGCCGGCCCCACCACTGGGTGCGTTCGATCAACTCGTCGTAATGCACCGAACGCGTGAGCTGCTGGGTCGACCATTGCGCGAACGGGTGGGTTCCGGCGCAGAACAGGTCCACGCCGAGTTCGTCGGCGGCCCGGCGCACGGTATCCATGGTGACCGACAGGTCCTGCACGGCCGCCCCGACGGTTTCGTGCACCCCGGTGACCAATTCCACGGTGTTGCGCAGCAGTTCCTTGGTCACCTGCGGGGTGCCGTCGTGGGCGCGGAGTTCACCGACGGCGTCGAAGACGGCGGCCGCGGTATTGGACAGGTCGCGGCTCGCCTTGTCGACGAGCGCTATCTCCCATTCGATACCGATGGTCGGCCGGGGTGAGCCACGGAAAGGTACCGGGTCGATCCGTGCCCCACCCATACACGCCTCCGTCGCGGGTCGACAGCTACCCGATGACGCCGCAGCCGACGCGGCCACCCGCGTCACCGGTGCTCATCGTCTGCTCGTCCGGGCCGGTGCCACCCTCGCGGCTGTAGCGGTCCGGAATATTGGCGAAGTTGTCCGAGCCGGCATGGATGATGATGGCCTTGCCCTGGATATCGGACATGGTGACCTGAGAGGTGGTGGTGACCAGGTAGCCGTGGCCGTCCTCGCGCACCTGCAGCGAGCTCAGGTCACCGCTGGCCGGATGCCCGGTGGCACCGCCGACCTGGAGATGCCCGCCTGCGGACAGGAAGTCGCCGGGCGCGCCACCGGCGGGCGGCGCGGAATTGGCCTCGCATTTGCCTGCCTGGTGGATATGCAATCCGTGGAAGCCCGGCGTCAGGCTGGTGGCGTCGACCGTGACGCGCAGATGATTGCCCTCGTCGGTGAAGTTCGCGGTACCGATGTTCGCGCCGCTCGGCGACTTCAGTTCGACCTCCGTACCGGAACCGGCCGGGGTGTCCTGCTCTTCGCCGTGCCCACCGTGCTCGCTTTCACCGGCGGGGGCGGGCGAGGAGGTGAAGACCGGCGGAGTCGTTCCCGTCACGTCGCTGGATTCCTGGCTGTTCGTGCAGGCAACGAGGCCGAAAGCCGCGACAGCCAGCACCGGGGTCACGCTCCGCCAAGACGGGCGACGAGATGTGGACGGTGCCATCAGGGAACTCCTTTACGAGTACCGAGTTTACGGGTAGAGCGTTTCGACAACGATCATTCGACGCAGATGATGATGCCACGCCTGCCGTATCCGCCGGGGACGCCCCCGACCTCCGGCCGTCCGGCTCACCGGCCGGTGACCACGACGACCACGCCCGCGCTTTCGCCCAGACCGGGCGGCATGGGTGCGGTGGTGGCACCGAGATCGGCGGCGACCGCGGCCGCGGCGGCCTCGTCGGCCGGGGCGGAACCGTAGTAGACCGTGGTGGCCGCGAGGGTGTTGGCGGCGTAGTTACCGGTCGAGGTGTTGGTCCAGCCGAGGGCCGTGAGTTCGTCGGCCGTGGTGGCGGCCAGACCGGCGACCAGGCTGTTGTTGAGCACGCGGACCGGGGTGGCGCGGTCGACCGCACCGGCGGGGGATGTGGTGGTCGCGCCAGGTGTCGTGGTCGCGCCGGCGCTGGTGGTGGCGCCCGCGGAGGGTGCGCCGACGGCGGCTGTGGTGGGCGCCGCCGCGGTGGTCGTGGCACGCGGGGTGGTCGGCGCGGCGGATGCCGACGTGGTGCCGGCGCCCTCGGCGTTGTCACTGGTGTCGGAATCCGCACTCGACAGCGACATCGCGCCCAGACCGGCGAAAACGATCGCCAGGGCGATCAGAACCATTGCGGTCGCACGCAGCGGCGGACCACCGGAGCCAGGGTTCGAATTGCTCACCCGCCCGAGCCTAGCGGGAGGCGGCTACCGCGCGCTTCCGGCGCGCGGGTTCGGCGCCTCGCGAACAGCACACAGGTGCGTGAGTGGGGTTTACACCTGGAAGCCGAGGCGGCGGGCGGCCCGGGATTTCTGGCGGCCGGCGCGTAGCCGGCGCAACCGTTTCACCAGCATGGGGTCGGCGGCCAGGGCTTCGGGCCGGTCGATGAGGGTGTTGAGGACCTGGTAGTAGCGGGTGGGGGAAAGCGCGAAGAGTTCGCGGATCGCCTCTTCTTTGGCGCCCGCGTATTTCCACCACTGCCGCTCGAAGGCCAGGATCTCGTGTTCGCGGCGGCTGAGGCCGCTCTCGGGATCATGGGCCGGTTCGGGGAAGGTATTCGTATTGGCCGGAGGACTGCCCTGGGTTGCGGAAAGCTCCCGCGCTGCTGCGCCGTCCATCTTGCTCCTCGCCGAGTTACCACCGGATGCGATCGAATCCTGACCGAACGCGTCACCGTGTTACTGCCTTGCGATATTCAACCACGACACCCGGCCGGCCGCTGCCGAGTCCACCCGGGCGTGTCCGGTACGCCAGTACCAGAAATTCGGGCGTCGACGGCCGGTCCGGCCGCCGGCAGGCCCGCGCCGCCCACCGACAGGCCCTTTTCCGGCCGCGGTACGCGTCCCCATAAGCTCGTAACCATGTCAATCCTGCCCATCGTGATCGTCGGTGATCCCGTACTGCATCGCCCGACCGAGCCGGTCACCGAAACACCGGCCGAACTGGCCGGGCTGATCGCCGATATGTACGAAACCCTGGACGCCGCCAACGGCGTGGGCCTGGCCGCCAACCAGGTCGGAGTGTCCAAGCGGCTCTTCGTCTACGACTGCCCCGACCCGGCGGCGGACGGCACGGTGGCACGACGCCGCGGGGCCGTGATCAACCCCGTACTGGAGACCTCGGCGATCCCGGAGACCATGCCGGATCCCGACGACGACGAGGAGGGTTGCCTCTCCGTCCCCGGCGAGCAGTTCCCCACCGGCCGTGCCGACTGGGCGAAGGTCACCGGCACCGACGAGCACGGCGAACCGGTCGAGATCGAGGGCACGGGCTTCTTCGCCCGGATGCTGCAGCACGAGGTCGGCCATCTGGACGGCCACCTCTACATCGATGTGCTCATCGGCCGGCACGCGCGAGGGGCGAAGAAAGCGGTGAAACGCAACGGCTGGGGAGTTCCCGGACTGACCTGGCTGCCCGGTACCGATCCGGATCCGTTCGGATATGACGACTGAACGGCCGGAACCCGAACAGCACCCCGCCGAACCGGATATCCCGGTCGGTGAGCGGGTCGTTGTCCGGTACCGGCTACCGGACGGCAGCGAACCGCCACTGACCGATGTGATCGGCGAGGTCGTTTCGACCAACCCGCTCACCGTCATGGGCGCCGACGGCCATCCGGTGCTGATTCCGGCCGCCCGGGTGGTCGCGTTGAAAACACTGGGTCCCAGGCCCATTCGCACCTCCGAGATCCGCACCTTGGAATCCGCCACTGCCTACGGCTGGCCGGGCACCGAGTACGCCTGGATGGACGGCTGGCTCCTGCGCGCGGGACACGGCTACACCCGCCGCGCCAATTCCGCTGTACCCATCGGTGATTCCAGCGGACCGGCGCGCGTCGAGGCGGAAACGCTGCACCGTATCGGCGCCTGGTACGCAGCCAAAGGGCTACCGCTGCAACTCGCGCTCCCGGACCGGCTGGCGACCGTACCGCCGGGCTGGAACAGCTGGGGTGAAACCCGGGTACTCGGCATAGATCTGGAGAATTTCGTTCTCCCGCAGGGGCCGTCCATGGTCCGGATCGCCACCGAACCCGATATCGCCTGGCTCGAGATCCACCGCCACCGCGGCGACGAACCCAGCGGTCATACCGCCACCGTTCCCCTTCCGGAGGTGCTGTGCGCGGTGCACGAGGGACAGCTGGGATTCGCGTCCCTGGGCCTGCCCAGCCCCATCGCGATCGCCCGCGGCGCCCTCACCACCGCCTCGGACGGCCGCCGCTGGATCGGCCTGTCCTGTGTGGCCGTGCTGGCCGCGCACCGCCGCCACGGACTGGCCGCACTGGTCTGCGGAGAACTGCTGCGCTGGGGTCACGACCGTGGCGCAACACACGCGTACGTGCAGGTCGAGGCCGGTAATGTGGAGGCACTGGAACTTTTCGGCGAGCTGGGTTTCCTCGACCATCACAGCTACCGCTACGCCGTACCCGGCGGTTCCGTACCGGCGCCGTAGCCTCGGCGCGCATCTCAGCAAAGACGGGAATTCAGTTGCGACTGGCCACCTGGAATGTCAATTCGATCCGCTCCCGGCAGGATCGCGTGCTGGCCTGGCTGGACCGCCAGGACATCGATGTCGTGGCATTACAGGAAACCAAATGCCGTGACGACCAGTTCCCGTTCGAACGGTTCACCGAGGCCGGCTACGAGGTCGCGCATGTGGGGCTCAACCAGTGGAACGGGGTGGCGATAGCGTCGCGGGTCGGGCTGGACGATGTGGAGATCGGTTTCGCGGATCAGCCCGGATTCGACCGGGATGCCGCGGAGGCGCTGATCAGCACGCCCACGGTCGAAGCACGCGCGCTCGGTGCCACCTGCGGTGGTGTCCGGGTGTGGAGCCTCTATGTGCCCAACGGCCGCGCCCTGAACGATCCGCATTACGAGTACAAACTCGCCTGGCTCGCAGCCCTGCGCGATAACGCCGCCCGCTGGCTGGCCGAGAACCCGGAAACCGAGACCGCCCTCGTCGGCGACTGGAATATCGCGCCGACCGACGACGATGTGTGGTCCACCGAGTTCTTCACCGGTAAAACCCATACCTCTCAACCGGAACGTGATGCGTTCACGGCCATCACGGCGACCGGGTTCAGCGATGTGATGCGGCCCTTCGCACCCGGACCCGGGGTGTACACCTATTGGGATTACACGCAGCTGCGGTTTCCTCGGAAAGAAGGGATGCGTATCGATTTCGTCCTCGCTTCCCCGGCGCTGTCGGCGACCGTGGTGGATGCGGGGGTGGACCGGGAGGAACGCAAAGGTAAGGGTGCGAGTGATCACGCGCCGGTGATCGCGGAGTTCGATATTCGGCGCGGGCCGTCGCGGGAGTCAGGTCCAGTCGAGTAAGGCGTCGGTGGCAAGGATGACGTTCAGTGGTTCGGGGATTTCTATATCGGTGCCGAACGGGAGGGTTACCCGGGAGGCATAGCGCCCGTCGTCGGGTTCGCTGAGGATGTTGATCTCCGCGGAACCGCGGTCGATGAGCAGGTAGAGCGGTATACCGGTCGCGGCATAGAGGAACGGTTTGTCGAGGCGGTCCCGGAGTTCGGTGTGCTGCGCGCGGGAGGTGACCTCGATGGTCATCAGCACCGGCTGCGGATCCGACCATTCACCTTCCCCGGCGAACGCCGAGGCGGGCGCGAGAATCGCGTCCGGGCGTACCCGGCTGCCCCCGCCGCGACCGGCCCGGAGGCCGCGGTCGGCGAAAAGCCACAGTTCCGACCTGCGCGGTACGAGGAAGCGAGCCAGCCACTGGATGACCCGGCTGTGGTTGGCGTCGGGGCGCGCCTTCGCCGCGAGCAGGCCGTTGAGGTATTCCAGCCGCAGCCCGTCGGATATGCGCTGGGCCGCGGCATCGAGTTCTTCGAACTCGTCCGCGGTCATCAGCGATCCATGCGAGAGCGTCACCGTTCGACCCTATCGCCCGGATCCGCTGGAACCCGCACCGAACACCCGGGCGAAGAAGTTCGCAACCGACCCGCGCGCCGGAGGCGACGCCATGAATGCAGTATGGTCGGCGGCGGAAAATTCCATACCCACGGGGGCTCGCACCAGCGGGCTGAGAGGACGGCTAGCCCATCCGGGCGTTCAGGGCCGTCGACCGTATGAACCTGACCGGGTAATGCCGGCGTAGGGAGTAAAAATGACGGTTACACCTGTCGATTCCGTGACAACGGGCCCGATCGAGGGCAGCGTCAAGCACTATCTGGAAGTGGACGGTCTCCGGGTACCGGTGCGCCGGATCACCCTGACCAACGGTGAGCATTTCGATGTCTACGACACCTCCGGGCCGTATACCGACACTTCGGCGGCCATCGATCTGGAGGCCGGCTTGCCGAAGCTGCGCGATACCTGGGCGAAACCGGATGTTCCCGGCCCGCGTACCCAGTTGACGTGGGCACGGGCCGGGGTCGTCACCGACGAGATGCGTTTCATCGCCGCGCGTGAGGGCGTCGAGGCGGAGGTGGTACGTGCGGAGGTCGCTGCCGGACGCGCGGTGATCCCGGCCAATAACCGGCATCCGGAGCTCGAACCGACCGTTATCGGCAAGAAATTCCTCGTGAAGATCAATGCCAATATCGGTAATTCCGCGGTGTCGTCGTCGATCGCCGAGGAGGTCGAGAAAATGGTGTGGGCCACCCGCTGGGGTGCCGACACCATCATGGATCTGTCCACCGGTAAGAACATCCATGAAACTCGCGAATGGATTCTGCGGAACTCACCCGTCCCGGTGGGGACGGTGCCGATCTATCAGGCGCTGGAAAAGGTGAACGGTGATCCGGCCGCGCTCACCTGGGAGCTGTACCGCGATACCGTGATCGAACAGTGCGAGCAGGGCGTCGACTATATGACCGTGCACGCCGGGGTGCTGCTGCGGTATGTGCCGCTCACCGCGAAACGGGTCACCGGGATCGTTTCGCGCGGCGGGTCGATCATGGCCGCGTGGTGTCTCGCCCACCACCGGGAGTCGTTCCTGTACACGCACTTCGAGGAATTGTGCGAGATCCTGGCGCGTTACGACGTGACCTTTTCCCTCGGCGACGGTCTGCGGCCCGGTTCCATCGCCGATGCGAACGACGAGGCGCAGTTCGCCGAACTCCGCACGCTCGGTGAGCTGACCGAGGTGGCGAAATCGCACGGTGTGCAGGTGATGATCGAGGGCCCGGGTCATGTGCCCATGCACAAGATCGTGGAAAACGTGCGACTGGAAGAGGAGCTGTGCGCAGAAGCCCCCTTCTACACTCTCGGCCCGCTGGCCACCGATATCGCACCCGCCTATGACCACATCACCTCGGCCATCGGCGCCGCGATGATCGCGCAGGCCGGGACGGCGATGCTGTGCTACGTCACGCCCAAAGAGCATCTCGGCCTGCCGAACCGCGACGATGTGAAGACCGGGGTCATCACCTACAAGATCGCCGCACATTCCGCCGATCTCGCCAAAGGGCATCCGCACGCACAGCGACGCGACGACGAATTGTCCAAGGCCCGTTTCGAATTCCGGTGGCGGGACCAGTTCGCGCTGTCGCTGGATCCGGATACCGCCCGCGAATACCACGACGAGACGATGCCCGCGGAACCGGCGAAAACCGCGCACTTCTGCTCGATGTGCGGCCCGAAGTTCTGTTCGATGCGAATTTCGGCGGATGTCCGCGAATACGCAGAGCGCAACAATCTGACCGATACGGCCGCCATCGAGGCGGGGATGGCCGAGAAATCGGCCGAATTCGCCGATTCCGGGAATCGCGTGTACCTGCCGATCACCAGCTGACAAGGGTCCCGGGGCCCGCACCGAGCCGGGTGCGGGCACCGGACCGTACGGCAGTCCGGACGCTCTGCTTGCCGGGCCGGGGATCCCGGTGTTCTCGTGGACCGGTGATCGATCCACGGTTCGTCTTCCTCGGCGCGGCTCTCAGTATGGTGGGAACGCTCAGTTATGCACTGCTCACGCTGCGCGGCGAGGTGAAACCGAACCGCCTCTCGTGGTTCCTGTGGGCCGCTGCGTCGCTGACCGGGTTCGGCGCCCAACTCGACGAGGGTGTCGGCTTGCCCGCGGTCCTCACTTTTTCGATGGGCGCCGGCCCGGCGGTGGTGTTCCTCGCCTCGTTCGCGAACAGGTCGAGCTACTGGCGGCTGTCGTTCGCCGACCTGCTCTGCGGGGCAGCTTCGGTGATGGCGCTGGCGATATGGCTCGCGTGGGATGATCCGCAGACGGCGGTGATCTTCGCCGTGCTCGGCGATCTGGCCGCGGCGATCCCGACCTTCCGTAAGGCCTGGTCGGCGCCCGGCACCGAGAATCCGCTCGTCTTCGGTCTCGTCGCGGTGAACGGCATCATCACCTTGCTCACTATCACCGTGTGGGAGCCCGCGGTATGGGCCTTCCCGGTCTACGCGACCACGTTGGGCGTCGGGCTCTGCTCGATCATCGTGGTCCGGCAGCGCATGGTCCGGAGCCCGAACAGGCTCGCCTAAATGAAAATGGTTATCATTTGCTGGTGACCAGTTCTGTGCTTCCCCACCCGCTGCCGGTGACCGTGCTGTCCGGATTCCTCGGCGCCGGTAAGACCACCCTGCTGAACCACATACTCGCCAACCGCGAAGGGCGCAGGGTCGCGGTCATCGTGAACGATATGAGTGAGGTCAACATCGACGCCGCCCTCGTCGCCGGTCAAGGCCATCTGGACCGGACGCAGGAAAAGCTGGTCGAACTCACCAACGGCTGTATCTGCTGCACCCTGCGTGAGGATCTGATCGAGGCGGTGGGAAAGCTCGCCCGCGAGGGGCGATTCGATCAGTTGGTGATCGAATCCACCGGCATCTCCGAACCGATGCCGGTGGCGGCGACCTTCGAATGGGAATTCGAGGACGGCTTCTCCCTCGGCGAACTCGCCCGCCTCGACACCATGGTGACAGTGGTGGACGCGTCCACATTTCTCACCGAGATCACCCGCGGCGAAACCCTGGCCGCCCGCAATCTCGAAGCCGGCGAGGGCGACGAACGCGGTATCGCCGATCTCCTCGCCGACCAGGTGGAATTCGCCGATGTCCTACTGATCAACAAAACCGACCTGGTGAGCCCCCAGATCGTGGGCGCCGTGGAAGCGGCTGTACGCCGGATGAACCCACGGGCCGAACTGATTCGCACCAGCAACGGCATCGTGGATCTGGGCGAGGTACTCGGCACCGGCCGCTACGACCCGGTGGCCGCGGCGAGCACCGAGGGCTGGGCGGAGGAGCTGGCGGGTGGGCATATACCGGAAACCGAGGAATACGGAATCAGCAGTATGACCTACCGCGCCGACCGGCCGTTCCATCCGCAGCGCCTGGCCGACGCGCTGGCCCAGGTGCGCCGCCTGTTGCGCAGCAAAGGCTTCTGCTGGATTGCCAGCCGGCCCGGACTCGCGGCCATCTGGTCGCAGGCCGGCCCCAACCTCACCTTCGAACCCGCCGCCTGGTGGTCGTCGCTGGAGATCCCGGCAGGTCAAGAAATCGTTTTCATCGGAGTGCGTCTCGATCGCGCCGGCCTTCGGGAAATGCTGGACGGTGCACTTCTCACCGATACCGAATACGCAGCCGGGCCGGGCATTTGGACCACCTACCCGGACCCGTTCCCCGCATGGGATGCCGTCCACGAACACTCCTGACCCCGCGAGTCCGACGGCGGCGCGGGCCACCGATACCGGTGGCCCGGCACGGCTGCGGCCACCGGGCAACCGCCGGACACGACAGCGGGTGCGGTGCACTACAGCCGAGTTCAATTGGACAGGCCCGGAGCCCGGTGCACATAGGTGCGGTCGGTGACCTGATCCAGCAAGAAGTCCGCGATATCGGCCCGCGCGACCTTCAGCTCGAGACCGGCTTCGTTCGGGCCGAATCCGTGGCGGTAGGTACCGGTGCGGGGGCC
This sequence comes from Nocardia carnea NBRC 14403, assembly GCF_000308515.1. Taxonomy (GTDB): domain Bacteria; phylum Actinomycetota; class Actinomycetes; order Mycobacteriales; family Mycobacteriaceae; genus Nocardia; species Nocardia carnea. Next base: position 84,962 of record NZ_BAFV01000070.1, read on the forward strand.
GTCGGTGAAAGCGCTGGGGCGCACGATGGTCCAATCCAGGTCACTGGCCCGGACATAAGCCTCCTGTTGCTGATGGTCGGCGTAGGCAGGGCGCAGCAGCAGGCCGAACATGATGTATTTCCACAAGAAGTTCAGGTTGGCGCGGCTGTCACCGGCGCCGAGGGTGGACTGGCAGATGAGCCTTTTCACCCCGGCCCGGTTCATCGCCTCGATCACCGTCCGGGTGCCCTCGGCCCGCACCACCCCCTTGCGACCGTTGCCGAGCGCCACCAGGACCGCGTCCTGGCCGGTGACTGCTCGTTCGGCCGCGCCGGGGTCGAGTACATCGCCTTCCACGATGTGCAGTCGTTCGTGGACCCGGCTGATCCGGGTGGCGTCCCGGGTGAGCGCGGTGACCTCGTACCCGCGTTCGAGCGCCTGGTCGACGATATGCCGGCCGACAGTGCCGGTGGCTCCGAAAATCGCGATTCGCATATTCCGCTCCTGGTCGAAAATTGTTGGCTGATGACTGAATCCAGTACAGCCGCCGGAAGCGAGACGGAACATCGCTCGAACGCTCTTCTACATAAGCGAGCGTCTACAGGTGGTGCTACAGCGTGCGGAAGGCCTGCGCGGTCGCCTCGTCCGCCGGGTAGAAGGCCTCGATATGCAGTTCGTCGATCGTCACATCGGTGGCCGACATCGCCGACGTGGCGACGCTGAAGAAGGAGAACTCCGTATCGCCGATGCCGAGCCGCAGCGGCACCACCACATCCGCCCGCGCCGCTGTCCCCGTATCCCGGCACGGGTAGGCCGACACCTCCTCCAGCAGTGACCGCAACCGCGGATCCCCGGTGGCGGCCAGCCGGGACCGGACCTGGCTCAGCAGATGGCCCCGCCACTGGCCCAGGTTGCGGATCCGCGGCGCCAGGCCGTCCGGATGCAAGGAGATACGGATCGCATTGACCGGCGGTTCCAGCAGTTCCGGGGCGCAGCCCTCGAGCAGCACATCGGTGGCGGTATTGCGATCGACCACGTCCCAGCAGCGGTCCAGCACCAGCGCCGGATGCGGGAGGTGCGCGTCGAGCAGAGTCCGGAAGGCGTCCATCACCGCGCGCAATTCCGGTGCGTCCGGGTCACGCTGGCCGTAGCGCGGTGCGTAACCGGCCGAGAGCAACAGTTCGTTGCGTTCGCGCAGCGGTACGTCCAGGTGCGCGGCGAGCCGCTCGATCATCTCCCGGGTGGGTCGTGACCGGCCGGTCTCCACGAAACTCAGATGCCGCGTGGACACCTCCGCCTGCGCGGCCAGCTGCAACTGGCTCAGCCGCCGCCGCTCCCGCCATGCGCGGATCAGGCCGCCTACCTGGGATTCGGTGTCCAATGTCGCCACATTTCACAGGCTAGCCGTTCCGGTAGCCGATCCCATTACCTCCGAGGTAATCGTCAGGACGCCGGTTCGTGGCGATGCTGGGAGCACAACATCGCCCCGACCCGGAAGGATCACCCGATGAACGATATCGTCCGCACCTACCTGCAGACCTGGAACAGCACCGACCCGCAGGCCCGCACCGCCCTGCTCACCGAGCACTGGGCGCCGGCGGCCACCTACACCGACCCGCTCGCCGACGCGGCGGGCCGCGATGCCATCGCCACCACCATCGGCGCCGTGCACGAACAGTTCCCGGGCTTCGTTTTCAGCCAGGTCGGCGAACCGGACAACCACCACCGGCAGGTCCGTTTCCAGTGGGGCCTGGGGCCGGCCGGCGCGGAACCGGTGATCATCGGATTCGACGTCCTGGTCACCGATGAACAGGGTCGTATCGAAACGGTGCTCGGGTTCCTGGACAAGGTCCCGGGCTGAGATCCCAGGGCGCCCCGGGGGCGGGTGACGGGACGGTCGCAGGAGCCGCCCGCAGCCGGGGCAGCCGTTCCTGGGCTGCAATGAGAGTGCCGATCACCGCGTCGGCCGTGAAAAGGCGGCGCGTGCCGGAATATCCTGTTCCCGGGCGGGAACAGGGCAACTCAGGGCGGATCGAGACGGCGCAGACGGGCGTTCAGATAACGCTGTTCCGGCAGGCTTGCCGTGAGTGCGGCGGCACGGCGGTAACTCGCCCGCGCCGCCTCCGGATCGCCGGCCATTTCGAGCAGATGACCCCGGACCGCGTAGGTCCGATGGTGGCGTCGCATCGCCGGTTCGTCGAGCAGCGGCTCGGTCAGCCGTAGCCCGGCTTCCGGGCCCGCCACCATCGCGACCGCGACTGCCCGGTTGAGGGTTACCGCGGGGCTCGGCGCCACTCGGTCGAGCATGGCATAGAGCACGACGATCTGCCGCCAGTCGGTGCTCTCCCAGGTGCGAGCTTCGGCGTGCACAGCAGCGATCGCAGCTTCGAGCTGGTAGCGGCCGATATGCCCGCGCGGCAGGACACGTTCGAGAATGCCGATTCCCTCCGCGATCGCGTTGCCGTCCCACCGGCTGCGGTCCTGCTCCACCAGCGGCACCAGTTCTCCGCGCGTATCGGTTCGGGCGGCGGCACGGGCGTGGGTGAGCAGCATGAGTGCCAGGGCACCGGCGACCTCGTCGTGGTCGGGGACCGCCCGATGCAGAATCCGGGTCAACCGGATCGCTTCCTGCGCCAGGCCCGGATCGTGCACGGACGCACCGGCGCTGACGGCGTGTCCGGCCGTGAACATCAAGTGGCAGGTGTCGAGGACCGCGGCCAGCCGGTCCGGCAGATCCGCCGGTGCGGGTAGTTCGAACCGGGCGCCCGCTCGGCGCAATATCGCTCGCGCCCGGGTGAGTCGCTGCGTCATCGTACGTTCGGGGACCAGATAGGCGGCCGCGATGCGACCGGCCGGTATACCGGCCACCGCGTGCAGCGTCAGCGCCACCTGGGACGACCGGGTGAGGCTCGGATGACAGCACAGCAGGAAGAGCCGCAGCGTATCGTCGGCGGACTCGGATCCGGGACGGTCGGCGGCGGGCGCGAAACCGGTATCGGCCGGCTGCGTCACGGCCACTGTCACTTCGCGCCCGGCCCGCGCACGCTCGGCACGTACCCGGTCGATGAGACGCCGCGATGCCACCCGGATCAGCCACCCGCGCGGGTTGTCCGGTACTCCGTCCCGGGCCCACTGCACCGTGGCCGCCTCGGCCGCGTCCTGCACGGCGTCCTCGCATTCGCCGAGGTCGCCATGGCGGCGCAGCAGCGCGGTGAGGATATGCGGTGCCTCCCGGCGCCACACCTCGGCCACGGTATCGCCGGTCACCTGTCGTCGCCGCCCGGCCACATGGTGGGCCGCAGTTCGACTGTTTCGCCTGGTCCCGCGAACACCGCCGCGATCTCCTCGGCCCGCGCATGATCCTCCACATCGATGAGAAAGAACCCGGCCAGATGCTCCTTGGCCTCGGAGTAGGGACCGTCACCCGCCACCGCCCGGCCCGCCTCCCACCGATACAACCGCGCGGCGTCGGGCGACCCCAGTGCCTCACCGCCCAGCAACTCCCCGTTCTCCTGCATCTCGGTGAGCAAACGCTCGAAATCACCGCTGATACGGTCGCGCTCCTCCTTCGGCAATGCCTGGAATTCGGCCAGGTAGTCGCCGGTCGGATGGCCCCATGGTTGGGGGTTCGAATGGATCAGGATCACGTATTTCACGGCCTACTCCTCACTCGGTGGTGGATGGACCCGTCCGATCCATCCTCACCGGGAACGTCGGAGCCGTGCCCACGTAGTCGACATCGATCCGGCCCCGATTTCGCGACCTACTCCCCGGCGCGGTACTTGTCGAAGAACACGGTGATCTCCTCGGCCATGAGCGCGGGCGCGGCATGGTGCAGGTAGTGGCTGGGCACATCGTGGGTCCGCCAGGACACCACATTGTGGTCGCGTTCGGCGAAACGCCGGATACCGTGGAAATCCCCCGTCGAGCCCGACAACGCGAGTGGGACGGTGCTCGGTTCGGTGGGCTGCTCGGCCTTGTCCTTCTCGTAGTAGTGCCGGATCGCCGAGCCGGCGGTTCCGGTGAACCAGTGGATCGCGATATTGGTGACGACGAATTCGTCGTCCAGATCGGGGCCGAGCAGCTGACTGTTCCAGCCGAGCAGACCGGCCGGAGAATCCGTGAGGGCATGCGCGAGAGTCTGCGGCTGCTGTGATTGCAGGACGTTGAAGCCCATTTTGTTCTTGACGAACCAGTCCAGCGTCGCCATGGCCTGCTGCTCATCGGCACTGAGATCGGCCAGTTCGGCGGGATCACCGGACGGGAACGAATACACCTGCGCGACATGTATTCCCACAACCTGTTCGGGAGCGTATCGGCCCAGTTCCGCGGATATGGCCGAACCGCCGTCGTTGCCCACCGCGCCGTAGCGGTGGTAGCCGAGGCGGCGCATCAGCTCCGCCCAGGCACGGGCGATCCGGGCGTCGTTCCAGCCGGTTTCCGTTGTCGGCCCGGAGAAACCGTAGCCGGGCACCGAGGGGATGACCAGGTCGAAACCGGCCGCGGTGAGCGGCTCGACGAGAGCGAGGAATTCGACGAAGGTGCCGGGCCAGCCGTGGGTGAGGATCAGCGGGAATCCCTGCGCCCCGGTGGACCGGATATGCAGAAAGTGGATCAGCTGGCCGTCGATTTCGGTACGGAACTGCGGGTAGGCGTTCAGTTTGCGCTCCTGGGCGCGCCAGTCGAGCGAGTGCCAGACATCGGCCAGATGGCGTACGCGGTCGACGCTCACGCCGTACTCGTCACCGGAGCCGGGGATCTGATCCGCCCAGCGGGTGCGCTCCAGGCGGGCGCGCAGCTCGTCGATCTCGACGGCGGGGATTTCGATACGGAAGGGCTGGATGGCGGTCATATCAACTCCTATTGGAACGGAATGCATTGTTCTGTTCGAACAGTAGCAGAACGGATCATTCCGTTTCAAGTGTTACCCTCGGGACATGCCCGGAACAGCCGAAACCCCCGCCGCCAAACCCCTACCCGGCCGCAAAGCGCAGGCCGCCCGCAACGACGGACTCATCCTCGACGCCGCACGAGCGGTATTCCTCGCCGACGCGACCGCGCCGATCTCGGCCGTCGCCGAACGAGCCGGAGTCGGTATCAGCGCCCTCTACCGCCGATACCCGAGCAAAGACATCCTGCTGCGCACCCTCTGCCACGACGGGCTACGCCGCTACAACTCCGAAGCCGATACCGCACTGGCCGAACCCGACGGCTGGCAGGGCCTGGTGCGGTTCCTGGAGCGCGTGGTCGACGCCGATGTGCACTCGCTGACCGTCCACCTCGCCGGCACCTTCACTCCCGACGAGTCACTGCTGCCCGATGTCCGGCATTCCGAAAAGGTGAACAACGAACTCGTCCGGCGAGCGAAACAGTCCGGACAGCTGCGCAGCGACGTGACCCCGCAGGATCTCGGCCTCGTACTGGAGGCGTGCGCGGCGGTATCGACCCCCGACGCCGAGCGCACCGGACAGTTGCGCCGCCGGATCCTCGCCGTTCTACTCGCCGGACTGCGCGCCGACGGAGAACTGCCCGGCCCGCCACCCCGCCCCGGGGAATTCGCCTGGCGCTGGAAACGTGCCCCGGGACCCAGCGCGCCGAAGCCCGCTACCGGCAATTGAGCAGACCCCGCGTCGCCACCGGCCGGCCGGCGCACCACAACGAACACCCGGTGCGCCGCACAAAGAACGACAGTGGCACACAGTGCACCGATCAATGCGCGGACTCCACGGTCGGCTTCCGCGAGCCGTCGGCACCGAACGGCACACGGCACTTGATCGGCGATAGCGGTGGGTCCCGGCTGGATTCCGGCGATCGGCCGCGTCAGCCGCGACCGAGAGCGAGAGTGACGTTGTGCCCGCCGAAGCCGAAGGAGTTCGTCAGCGCGTACTCGCAAGCCTGCGAGCGCGCGGAGCCGTGCACGATATCGAGGTCGGCGTCGGAGTTGTCGAGGTTGAGCGTGGGCGGGACGACCTGTTCACGCAAGGTGAGCGCGGTCAGGATCGTTTCCAGCGCACCGACCGCACCGATGGAATGCCCCAGCGCCGATTTGGGTGCATAGACCGAAGCTTCCGGTGTCACCGCGCCGATAGCCGCGGCCTCGGACGCATCGCCGATCGAGGTCGAGGTGGCGTGGGCGTTCACATGCCGGATATCGGTGGGCCGCAATCCAGCTGTCGCGATCGCTTTACGCATGGCCCGGGCCGCGCCCGCACCGGCGGGGTCGGAGGCGACGATGTGGTAGGCGTCGGAGGTGATACCCGCGCCGAGAATCCGGGCGTGGACGCGGGCGCCGCGAGCACGGGCGTGCCGCTCCGATTCGAGGACCACCAGGGCGCCGGCCTCACCGAACACGAAACCGTCACGGTCCCGGTCGAACGGGCGGGAGGCCCGCCCCGGTTCGTCGTTACGGGTGCTCATCGCGCGCATCATGGCGAAGCTTGCGATCGGCACGGCGTGGATATGGCCTTCCACACCGCCCGCCACCACGACATCGGCCTCCCCGGTGGCGATCAGCCGCCAGGCATGAGCGATCGCCTCGGTTCCCGAGGAGCAGGCGGAGACCGGGGCGAAAACGCCGGCTTTCGCGCCGATTTCGAGGCTCACCGTCGCCGCCGGACCGTTCGGCATGACCATCGGCACCGACATCGGCGAAACCTTGCGATACCCGCCCGCCCGCATGGCGTCCACCGCGTCGATGAGCGCGTCGCCGCCGCCGAGCCCGGTGCCGATACAGACCGCGAGCCGCTCCCCCTCCACCTCGGGGCGACCCGCCGCAGCCCAGACCCGCCGGCCCAGTACCAGGGCGAGCTGCTCGACATACGAGTGCCGCCGCTGTTCGAGCCGGGTGAGCTCGGCGCCGGGATGCGATTTCAACTTGCCGCCGATACGTACCGGCAGGTCGTACTCGGCGACGAAATCGTCGTCGAGGGTGGTGATACCGGTTTCGCCGCGGAGCAGTGCGGCCCAGGTGTCGTCCATATCGTCGGCCAGCGAGGTGGCTCCCGCGTAAGCGGTGACAACCACTTGGGTGGACGCCGGCCGAGTTTCTGAAGCGATCGGTACATTCACGGGGTTCATCAATACCTGTAGCGTTCGCTACAGTCAACCCATGGCCCGCCCCCTCGACCACGCCAAACGCGCCGAACTCCTCGACGCCGTGGTCCGCTATATCGCCGAACACGGCCTCGCGGACCTCTCTCTCCGCCCCCTGGCCGCCGCACTCGGCACCAGCTCCCGCATGCTGATCTACTACTTCGGCACCAAAGAAGAGCTGCTGGTCCAGGCCCTGTCCACCCACCGCCCCGACCTCAACGCCGTATTCGCCGATATCCACGACGCCACCGCGCTCCGCGAACGCCTGTGGAACTTCTATCGCTCCAACGCCACCGGCCCCGAAGCCGTCAGCAACACCGTGATGTTGCAGGTCCTCGGCGCGGCCTGCGCCCCCGCAGCCCCGTACGCCCGCTACGCCGACGAGGCCATCGCAACCTTCACCGCCGCCCTGACCGCCCGGCTGCGCGAACTGGTTTCGCCGGACGACCCCGAAGTCGTCGCCACCCTGCTGATCTCCGGCCTCCGCGGCATCCTCCAGGACCGCCTCATCACCGGCGATACCGAACGCACCGACCGCACGGCCCGCCGCCTCATCGACCAGACCATCCGCTGACGGGAGAAATCATGACTACCGAGGAGTTCGAGGAACTCGCCCGGTTGGCCGGTCGGGTGTCAGAGGGGATTCGACTGGAGTTCATCGACGCGCGACTGGGGGCGAAGGCGTTGGCGGACGGCGACCACGGGCGGATCCTGCAGTGGCTTGTCCGTGTGTTCATCCTGGCGCGCCCCGAACTGTTCCTCAGCATCGAGCAGGGCTTGCAGGTCGAGGCATACCGCAAAGGCAGGGCCCGGCCGGACGGTGTGCTCGCCGATGCCGACGCATTCGTCGGGCAGGGCGAGTGGGCCGACCCGGCTCCGGTCCTGATGACCGTCGAGGTGACTTCCCACGACCGTGACACCGAGCACCGGGATCGCCGCGAAAAGCCCATCGCGTACGCGGCCACCAACATCCCGGTTTACCTTCTGGTAGACCGGGAGCGCGCCGAGATAACCGTGTTCAGCCAGCCGGTGAATGATCGCTACCAGCGGCGTGTGACGGTGTCGATCGGCGATCGTGTCGAACTGCCCGACCCGGTCGGACTCACCCTCGACACCGAACCGATCAAGGCCTGGGTCTGACAGGTCCCGGCACCAGGCCGGTGTCCGGTGGCACTGCGATCAGCTGGTTTTCCACCGGCTCGGGTGCACCGTCGACACCGAACCTTGTCGCGACCGGGCCCACGTAAGGTGACTGCGTGAAGTTGTTGCCGTTGACCCCGCCGGGACAGACCCCGGTGCGGGTACTCACCATCGCCGGAACCGATTCGGGTGGCGGCGCCGGGATCCAGGCCGATACTCGCACCATGACGCTGTGCGGTGTGCATGCGCTGGTGGCGATTGCCGCGGTGACCGTGCAGAACTCGGTGGGGGTGAGCGGGTTCCACGAAGTCCCGCCGCAGGTGGTGGCCGATCAGGTGCGGTCGGTGGCCGGCGATATCGGGATCGGGGCTGCGAAGACGGGGATGCTCGCCTCCAGCGCCATCATCGAGGCGGTGGCCGCGGTCTGCCGGGAGGTCGGGATCGGGCGCGACGGCTCGGCACCGCTGGTGGTGGACCCGGTCGCGGCGTCCATGCACGGCGACCCGCTCCTGCACACCGAGGCCCTGGACGCGGTGCGCTACACATTGTTTCCACTGGCCACGATCGTCACCCCGAACCTGGACGAGATTCGATTGCTGACCGGGGTCCAGGTCACCGATGCGGCCTCGGCGCGGACGGCGGCCGAGGCGCTGCACGCGCTCGGCCCGCAATGGGTGGTGGTGAAGGGCGGACATCTACGCACCTCCGCCGACAGCACGGACCTGCTGTTCGACGGCGAACGTTTCCTGGAATTCCGGGCGCCCCGTATCGCCACCGGTAACGACCACGGCGGTGGCGACACTCTGGCCGCCGCGCTGGCCTGCGCCCTGGCCAACGGCTACTCGGTACCCGACGCGTTCGAATTCGCGAAGGAATGGACCCGCCGCTGCCTCGAAGCCGCCTACGACCTGGGCAGAGGGCACGGTCCGGTCTCCCCGCTGTGGCGGCTGCACTGACCCGAACATGTCGGTGCCCGCGCGCATACTGAGGGCGTTACGGAACAACACCACAACGGCGTGGAGCGAACAACGAGGTTCCGGTTGGTCCGTGGCCGAACCGCCGATGCATCGGCACTTCCGGCAACCGAAGCGCAGGCCGGGACGAACTCTTCCTCGGCCTTCGCAGCCTGTTGCCCGGAAAGGACATCGCAAGCACAGCGACTCCGCGTTGCCGGGGCCTGGGCCCCGGCCTGCGGGTCGACCCCTGGATCAGCCGGCGAAAACCTCGGTGAGGTCGCCGTAGAGGCGCTGTTCGGTGATCTTGTTGTCCGCGTTCACCGTCGCGTACACCGCACCCGGGATATCGACCTCTTTACCGCTCTTCAGCCAGTAGTGGATCCGGATCTCGAACATCACCTCGGTGACACCGTCGGTCGCCGGGTGCGGTTCGATCCAGTGCACCACCTTGTGTTCGATCTTCCTGGTCTGGTCGAGTACGTACTGGATGGACGCGGTCGCCGCGTCCCGGCCGGTCACCGGTTCGGCGTTCGCGAAGGTCAGTTTCACGTCATCGGTCATCAGCCCGGCCGCCTCGTCCAGCCGCCCGGAGTCGATGAGCCCGTAGTATTCCTCCGCCAGCTTCCGTACCGCCATCAACCACTCCTTGCCGAGTTACCCACGTAGGTAACGCTTTTCCGTAATGCGTGCCCAGGGTAGTCCAACACCGCGGTCCGCGCGCCCGATGAGCGCAACTCGGGACCCGCTCTTCACGTACCGGAGAGGTCGCCCGCCAGATCCGCGAGCCGGACGTTCCCTCGCCCAGATACGGCAGCGGGCCCCGACTTCGAGGCACGGAGTACCTCCGAAATTCAGCGCACGGCGTAGCAGGTGTAGGTGATCCCGGACCGGAAGGATTTGCTGTCGGCGAGCCGCAGCGCCGGGTTCGTGTAGCCGTCCGGGAAGAGCCTGCGTCCCCGGCCCTGGACCACGGGGTAGGTGAACAGCCGGTACTCGTCCACCAACCCGGCCGTGATCAACGTATGGCACAGCGTGATACTGCCGGTGACAACGATATCGGCCCCGGGACGCTGTTTGAGCGCGGTGACCTCGGTGACTGCGTCGCCGGTCAGGATCGTCGAGTTCTCCCAGCCCGGGTCGGCGAGAGTCGAACTGACCACATACTTCTGGACCGTGTTCAGGTATTCGGTGATGCCGGTGGGATCCTCGCGCTGCTGCGGCCAGTAACCGCGCAGGTCTTCGAAGGTCTGCCGGCCGACCAGAAATCCGTCGGCGGCCCGGTCCTGGCGGTGGGTCTCGGCGAGTAGTTCCTGGTCGTCACCCTGTTCCTGTGGATCGAACCAGTCGTCGAGCATTTCGATCGCACCGTCCACGGTGATGTTCTGGGTGATCGCGAGCGTGCGCATGCCACCTCCGAGCAGCGGTTGTACATCGGATACCAGGACAACCCGACGCAACGATTGCCCTCATCGAATGCCGACGAGGCCGGGAGCCGGAAATAATCGCCGACCGGGCAATACTCATCGATGGGGCGTCAGGAGTTCGGCGACAGGAGTTCACTGTGGCGTTGTCCGATGGCCGGACTGCGCTGTCAGAGTGGGCCGGTATGAGCGTTCTGCGTCGGGCCGCGTCCGGTTGCGCTGTCGCGTTGAGTGTCGTCCTACTGGCCGGGTGTTCCGGGAGCGGCGAACCGGCCCCGCCCGGCGCTGTACCGCTGGTTTCCACCGGCGATCTGCCCGCGGCCGAGCCGGGTGAAGTGCATCTGTTCGGTTTCAACGATTTGCACGGGCACCTGCAACCGCCGGAGGCGAGCAACGGCCTGATCGGTGACTACCCGGCCGGCGGGGCCGCCTACCTCTCGACGCATCTGGACCGGTTGCGCGCGGCCTACCCGGACAGCGCCGTCCTGTCGGCCGGGGACAATATCGGTGCCAGTCCCCTGGTTTCCTCGCTTTTCCACGACGAACCGGCCATCGCGTTCCTGAACGAGATCGGTACCGAGGTGTCAGCGGTGGGCAATCACGAACTCGACCATGGCGTACTGGAACTAGCGCGGCTCAGCAAGGGTGGTTGCGCACCCGATGGCTGCTCCCCGGGTGAACCGTTCACCGGCGCAGATTTCGGTTTCCTGGCCGCCAACCTGACCGACGCCCGCGGCGAGCTGCCGCCGGAGGTCCGGGCCTGGACCATGCTGGAGGTGGGCGGGCACAAGATCGGGGTGGTGGGCACGGTAACGCCCGACACGGTGAACCTCGTCTTTCCGGAGGGAATCCGCGGTTACACCTTCGGTGACCAGGCGGAAGCCATCAACAGGTACGTGCCCGAGATGAAGAAGGCCGGTGCGGAGACCGTGGTCGCGCTGGTCCACGACGGGGGTGCTCAGGGCACTCCCGCGAAGACCACCGACTACAACGGATGCGCCGAGATCAGCCCGGATGTCCCCGCGCTCGCCGCCGGCACCGACCCGGCTGTCCAGGTCATCCTCACCGCCCACAGCCATCAGCCCTACATCTGCGAATTCGACGGCAAGGTGGTGACCCAGGGCTCCTCCTACGGCCGGCTCATCACCGATATCACCCTGCGTTTCGACGACGGCCGGGTCACCGCCGACGCCGTGAACCGCGTGGTCACCCGTGATGTCGAACCCGACCCCGCAGTCACCGGGCTGGTCGATTTCTTCGCCGGTCAGGCCGCTCCGCGCGCCGGGCGAGTGGTCGGAACCGCCACCGCTCCCCTGGCGAGGGCGAGCGCGACCGGCGAATCCCCGCTGGGCGCAGTGATCGCCGACGCCATGCTCGAAGTCACCGAACCCGCCCGAGCGGTGGCGGCGTTCATGAACCCGGGCGGGGTCCGCGCCGATATCGACGCCGGGCCCATCACCTACGGGAACATCTACGAAACCCAGCCTTTCGGCAACCAGGTCGTCACCCTCACTCTCACGGGCCGCCAGATTCTCGACCTGCTCGAACAGCAGTGGGCCAACGCGAGCAAACCCGCAGTACTGTCCGTATCCGGCCTGTCCTACATCTACGACGACACCGCCCCGCCCGGTGAAAAGGTGATCGCCGATTCGGTCCGCATCGGTGACAAACCACTGAACGAGGTCGCGGTCTACCGGGTGAGCACCAACAATTTCCTCGCCTCCGGCGGCGACGGTTTCACGACCTTCACCCACGGCACCGACACCACGGTCGGCCCCACCGACCTCGATGCCCTGGAAACCTACCTCCGCGCCCGCGGCCCGGTGCCACCACCCGAACCCCGAGTCCAGCGCCGCTGACCCAGTCGGGATACCAAAATCATAACGTCCCTCGTTAATAACGAGGGACGTTATATTATGTCTGTGATCGCATCGTTCGCAGACAAGGAGACAGAACTCGTGTTCCACCGGGTTGTGTCCACGAAGTTGCCGCAGGACATCCAGCGCACCGCCCGCCGCAAGCTACTTCTCATCGATGCGGCAACCGATGTCAACGACCTTCGGATACCGCCCGGGAACCGGCTCGAAAAGCTCAGTGGCAACCGTGCGGGCCATTACAGCATCAGGGTGAACGACCAGTACAGGACCTGTTTCGCCTGGCATACCGGCGCTGCACATCGTGTCGAAATAACCGACTACCACTGACCGCACCCACCCATGAGGTACACGAGATGAACAATCCACTGGCTACGCCCATCCACCCCGGCGAGGTCCTGGACGCGGATTTCCTGGAGCCGTTCGGAATCACCCAGCACCGGCTGGCCGTCATCATCGGAGTTCCGCCCCGCCGGATCAACGAGATCGTGCACGGCAAGCGTTCCATCACTGCCGATACCGCGCTGAGGCTCGGAAAGGTGTTCGGTAACAGCGCTCAATTCTGGCTCAACCTGCAGGATCGCTACGACCTCGACGTAACCGCCGACAAGCTCGGGGATTCGCTGGACCGAATAGTTCCACTGTCGGCCTGATCGGCCCAGCATTCCGGGGTCGAGAGTGAATCAGGCGTGACCGACTGCCGTTCGAGCTGTCCGGCGAAGCCGCAGAATCGCGGTCACCGCGCCTCGGCGGTCACGGCTCCGCGGCGGTGTTCACGGTGCGATAGAGGCACGGAGAACGGCTGGTGGCAGCGGCTGTAGGACGGTGCCGATCGCGGCCAGCGCGACCGGTTCGGCGACCAGGTCGGGCCACGGCAGAGCCCGGGTGGTCCGGGTCAGGAATTCCACGGCACGGATCAGATGGCGGGGTTCGTAGTTGTGCACACCGGTGACGGTCAGCCAGCCGCGGACCACGGCTTCCGGGTCGAGTGCGATGGCGGGGCCGGGGGTCACCGAGCCGGCCAGTACCAGCCGTCCGCCGAGGTCGAGGCGGGCGAGGGCGCCTGCTACGGCGTCGGGTGAACCGGAGAAGTCCAGCGCTATATCCACCGCCCCGCCGGGGTCGGGGGCCGCGCCGAATCGTGCCGCGAGTTGCTGTCGCTGCGGGTGCGGGTCACTGATCAGCACCTCTGCACCCAGTTCTGCGCAGGCACCCACAGCGGTGACGCCGAGCATGCCCGCCCCGCAGATCAGGACGCGGCGACCGGCGATATCCCCGGCCGCCTCGAGCACGGCCACAACGGTCGCGGTAGCGCATCCGGCGGGTGCGGCGACCGCGTCGGGAACCTGTTCCGAAACCGTAGCGGTGGTGACACCGGCGGGGAGCAGAATGTGTTCGGCGTATCCGCCCGACAGCGGCCAGTCCCCCGTGAACGCCTCGTGCCCGACCTTGCGCACGTGTTCGCATTTGGCGGTGAAGCCGCGCCGGCAGCGCCCGCAGCGGCCGCAGGTCGCGGTGACCGACCAGACGATCCGCTCACCGATCTCCCGATCGGCTCCGGACCCCACGGCCACCACATGGCCGACCGCTTCGTGCCCGAGGATCGACGGTGATGGCGCCGGGCGCCGCCCCGAGACGGTGTGCAGATCACTACCGCACACGGTGGCCAGATCCACGCGGACCAGCAGCTCCCCGGGGCCTGGTATGGGCAGCTCGACGTCGCAGACCCGGACCCCGTCGGCGGACCAGACGGCGGCGCGGGTCAGACGACGAGTGAGCGTATCCATCCGGAAAGCCTTTCGATGGTGTAGACGATGACGAAGACGACCAGGACGATCGCGCCCGCGATATCGAAGTTCAGTGTCCGGATGGCTTCGAACAGCAGGTATCCGATACCGCCCGCACCGACGATGCCCAGCACTGTCGAGGTGCGGATATTGACGTCGAGCAGATACAGGCTGGAACCGATCAGTGCCGGGACAGCCTGCGGGACGACCGCGGCGAACAGGGTTTTCCACCAGCCGCCGCCGACCGCGCGCACCGCTTCGAGCGGCCCGGGGTCGATCTCTTCGACCGCGTCGGCGACGAGTTTGCCGAGGAAACCGATGGAGCCGATGGCCAGCGCGCAGGTTCCGGCGATCGGGCCGAGGCCGAGCGCAGCGACGAACACCACCGCGATGATGAGTTCCGGTACCGCCCGCACCACCAGGATCCAGGTTCGGGCCAGCCAGTACAGCGTCGGATGTGGTGCGACATTGGCGGCACCGAGGATTCCGAGCGGTATAGAGAGCACCACCCCGATCGCGGTCGCTACCAGGCCGATGGCGATGGTCTGGAGGGCGGCGTCGAACAGGTCGGCGCCGAGCGCACCGAAGTCCGGCGGGATCATCCGGCCGAATACCTCGAACGACGGCCACGGCCAGGTGAACAGCGCGAACGGGTCGATATCGAGGACCACAAGCGAGGCGAGGCAGGTGAATACGAGGAGTGCGCCGAAGGCGAAGCTTGTCTGCCGGTCTCGGCGCGGACCCGCCTTCGACGGCGTCAGCAGGGTGCGGCGGATGACGATGGTGAGGACTTCCATGGCCGCGATGATCACCAGGATCACGGCGACGATGCCGAGGGCACGCGGGTAGATCAGACCGCGTAGCGCATCCTGGAGGGCGAAGCCGATCCCTCCGGCGCCGACGAAACCGAGTACCACCGACATCCGCAGGTTGATATCGATGCGGTACACAAAAGTACTGATCCAGGATGGGATTACCTGCGGGACGACGGCGTTCAGCATCTCGCGGAAGTATCCGGCGCCGGTCGCGCGCACCGCTTCGCGCGGACCCGGATCGGTCTGCTCGATGGCATCGGCGAACAGTTTGCCGAGCATCCCGATCGAATGCAGCGCCAGCGCCAGGATGCCGGGCAGCACACCGATTCCGAGCGCGCGGACGAACAGTGCCGCGAACAGCAGATCCGGCATGGCCCGGCAGAACGTGATGACGGCCCTCGCCGCACCGTAGACCACGGGATGAGGGGTGGTGTTACGGGCGGCGAGGAACGCCAGCGGCACCGAGACCAGCGCGGCGAGCACGGTGCCGAGTATCGCCATCAGCAGGGTTTCGACGGCGAGCGAGGAGATGCGGCCGGGGTCGTCCAGCCGCGGCGGCAGCATCCGTTCGAGGAGCGCGGCGATATCGTCGAGACCGTCGATCAGGGTGGCCGGCGCGAACTCGATGTACCAGGCGCCGGCCAGGGTGGCCAGTACCGCCGCCGCGGCGCACGCCCGCAGCAGCACGGTGCGAATCGAGTTCGGTACCGGTGGTTTCGCGGCCGGCCGGGACGGGACGAGCAGTGCACTCATCGTGGTTCGACCGCGTTCGACCCGGCCACCGCCGGTTCGACCCGCTGATAGATCTCCATGACCTCGTCCCGGGACAGACCCACCGCGGGGCGGTCGAGCACTTTCGCCCCACCCCGTAACCCGATCAGCCGGTGCGCCCACCCCATCGCCAGATCCACCTGATGCAGCGTGCACAGCACCGTCAGTTTCTCCTCGATGCACACCCGGAACAGCAGGTCCATCACCACACCCGCGTTCTCGGGGTCGAGGGAGGCGACGGGTTCGTCGGCGAGCAGCACCTTGGGTTGTTGCATGAGGGTGCGCGCGATTGCGACCCGCTGCTGCTGGCCACCGGAGAGCGTATCGGCGCGGCGTTCGGCGAGATCGGCGAGCCCCACCCGGTCGAGATGCTGGAGCGCCTCGGCCCGCATCCGTTTCGGGTAGGTGAGTGCCCCGTAGCGGGGCAACGCGATCCGGCCGAGCCCGCCGATGAGCACGTTCTCCAGGCAGCTGAGCCGCCCGACCAGGTTGAACTGCTGGAAGACGAATCCCACATCACGCCGTAGCGCGCGCAGGCGGGCGCCCGAGGCGAGGTCGACGCGGGTTCCGTCGACCTCGACCCGCCCCGAGCTCACCGGGTGCAGACCGTTCAGGCAGCGCAGCAGAGTCGATTTGCCGGAGCCGGAAAGGCCCAGCAGCACGACCATTTCGCTGCGGTGCACCTCGAACGACACATCGTCGAGCGCGGTGGTTTCGCCGAATTTCTTGGTGATCGACTGCGCGGAGATGACGGTGTCGTCGCCGGCGACGGTCGGACGGTGCGGCGCGGGAGGCATCGAATCAGCCCTTGCACTTCTCGGAGCCGGTTACTTCACAGACGTGGCGCACGCCGTTGTAGTCGGCGTCGGTAGCGGGGACGACACCCCACACCCGTTCGTCGGTGATCCGGCAGTCGCCGGTGCACAGACCTTCGCCGAGCATGTAATCGGCGTTGACCTTCTCGGTGAAGATGGTGCGCAGTTTGTCGACGGTTTCGGTGCCGAGGTCGTTGTTCGCGGCGAACAGGGAGCCGGCGATGGTTTCCGATTTCCACACCGTCTTCAGCTGTCCCGGTTTCAGGTCGCCCTTTTCGATCAGGGTTTTGTCGACCATCGTGTCGAACGCGAACCCGGCGTCGCAGTCACCGGCCGCGATGGCCAGCGCGGAGGCGTCGTGGCCGCCGGCGTAGATGGGCTGCACACCCGCGGAAAGGTCCGCCTCCGCTCCGGACTCGATCACCTTGTTCTCGATCAGTCCGGCTGTGGGATAGAGGAATCCGGAGGTCGAACCCGGGTCGACGAAGCAGGCCTTCTTGTCCTTGAAGTCGGCGAGCTCGTCGACCTGGTCGTTGTCCGCACGGGCGAGGCCGTAGGACTGGTAACCGGGCGGTGTGCCCTTGTCCTGCACAACCGCACCCAGCGGGGTCATCTCCGCGCCGTTCACCCCGGCCACGACGTAGGCGAACGGGCCGAAGAAGGCGAGGTCGACATTACCGGCGATGAGTCCCTCGACCACCCCCGCGTAGTCGGAGGCCTGCACGAAGTCGATCTCCGAGCCGGTTTCGCGCTCCAGCAGGGCGATCACCGGTTCGTAGCTGGCTTTAAGGTCGGTGGAGTTCTCGGCCGGGATGGCGGCGAGCGTCAGGGTTTCGGGATAGCCCTGTTCGTTCAGCGCCTCGGAATCGGAGCCGGAACAGGCGGACAACGTGAGTGCCAGGCCGGCGAATACGGCGGCCACGGTATGACTTCGGCGGAAGAACATGGAACGTCCTCGGAGGAGTCGGGGTCGAACGGGATCAGGCGGATAAGAGCAGGTCGGGGAGTTCGGCAACGGTGTCGAGGAGGTGGGTGGCGCCGGCCTCGCGCAGGGTCTGCGCGTTGTGCGCGCCGGTGAGGGTGCCCGCGACGATGGCGGCGCCGGCGCGGAGGCCGGAGGTGATATCGCTGGCGGTGTCGCCGACGACCGCCACCCGGCGGACGTCGTCGACCTCGGCCCGCAGCAGTGCGGTGAGCACCAGGTCGGGGTAGGGACGGCCGCGACCCGCGTCGGCGGGGGCCAGCACCAGATCGGCTACTTCGGTCCAGTCGAGGGCGGTGAGAATGCGGCGTTGGGTGGAGCGGCTGAATCCGGTGGTCAGCGCGACCTGGATACCGCCCGCACGCAGTTTCGCGATGGCTTCCTCGGCACCGGGAATCGGCTTTATCGCGCCTTCGTCGACGTAACGCTGGTAGGCGGATTCGAAGGCCGCGTTGGCTTCGGCAGCCTTGTGTTCGGAACCGAACAGTGCACGGAAAACCACGATTTTGGATTGCCCCATCGTGTCGAGCACGTAGCGGCGTGCGTTGTCGCGCTCGGGCCCGGTCGCCGGCAGTCCCACCGCGGTGGCGGCATCGTCGAAGGCCGCGATCACGGCGCCGTCGTCGGCGACCGTGGTTCCGGCCATATCCATTACTGCCAGGGCGATATCGCTGTTGTCTTGCACGGGACCGAGAATGCCATGCTGGTATAGACCAGGGGACTGCCGTTGAGCGAACCTTGGGTTAACAGCTGGTATAGACCACCTTCGCGGTAGGGTTGGACCGTGACGTCGACCGTCGAACCCCGGGTTCTCAAACACCAGATCGTGCGCGCGAGCATCGAAGAACTGCTCGACGGGCTGGAAGTCGGCGATACCGTCCCCTCCGAACGCGATCTCGCGGTGCGCTTCGACGTGGCCCGCGAAACTGTGCGACAGGCGCTGCGCGAACTACTCGTCGCCGGCCGGATCGAACGCCAGGGCAGGACCACCCTGGTCGCCGGCCCGAAACTCGTTCTCCCCCTGGCTCTCGGCTCCTACACCGAAGCCGCCCGCATCGAAGGCCACACCGCCACCCGAATTCTCGTCGGCTGGACCCGGCTCACCGCAGACGCGGACCTCGCCGGTCAACTCGCCATCGCCCCGGGCGATCCGGTGGTCCAGCTGGAGCGCGTCCTCACCACCGACGGCGTACACCTCGGCCTCGAAACCACCCGGCTCCCCGCCTACCGCTACCCCGAACTGATCGACACGTTCGACTACACCCAGTCGCTGTATGCCGAAATCGCGCGCCGTGGCATAGCTTTCGCCAAGGCAGTGGACAGTATCGAAACAACTCTCCCCGACGCCCGTGAAGCCGCCCTGCTCACCGTCGACACCCGCACCCCGATGTTCCTGCTCAATCGCGTCTCCTACGACCCCGCCGGGCTCCCCATCGAACACCGCCGCTCCCTCTACCGCGGCGACCGCATGACCTTCACCGCCATCCAAACCCCCTGACCGCATGAGAGACCGCGGCCGAAGAACGATATCGACCACTTGTCGGTGTGCCGATCCAGGTTCGACCGCGACGTGACCACACGGTGCCGTGCACGCGCCCGAGATGGAAGACCCACATGCCGATCAGCAACCCGCAAGTACTGGCCCACCCATTCCTCGCCTCCCTCTACGAGGACGACTACTACCCGGACCATGTCGTCGACCGCGGTAAGGCGATTCTGGAACGGTTGTGCGAGCGCATCGAAGCCGAACAGCCGACCGGCCTGGTTGGGCTGTATGCGCTGACGCACGCGGCCACGGAGGAGTTCAACGACCTCGAATCCGAATTCGAGGAGGCCGGCAGCGAGCTCGAGACGGTGGCGCGTGAGGCGATCGGTGAGGATTTCTGGTTCGTGGCCGGCGCCTACGGTTTCCGCGATGCGGACGCCGAGGAGCTGATCGCTACCCGCGATTGGTGAATACCCGCACTTCGGCCGGATACCGATCGAACACCGCTCTCCCCCGCTCACAGTCGGCCAGATAACCCTCCCTGCCATCCGAACTCCGTAATCCAACGAGTGGCCCACTCCCGTCTACCGCGTGCGCGGTATGGCTCGATGCGCAGGTGCCGACCGTGCCGATGGGTCCCGTCACCGGGTCCGATGCCGCACGGTGGCAGCCCGTTGACAAGCCCGCTTATCAGCCGGCTCACAAATTCCTATTGAATGTGCCGTTATCTAGCGGTACGGTACTGAATGTATCGATAGCCGCTCCCGAGGGTGTAATAGCCCGAGGCACACGGGGCGCGACGAGTGAGGACTCCACCGATGAACCGAAACCCCGAACAGCGCACCCGCCGCATCGCCGCCCGGATCGCCGCGATCGCGGTCATCGCCCTCGCGCCGCTGGCCGTCGCCGGCACCGCACTCGCAGACCCAGCAGGCGCGACACAGATCAGCGACCGCGACTCCCATAGCTCCGGCGGCCGCGACAACGACGGCGGCCACAACTTCGGCGACAACCGGCTCGGCGACAGCAAACCCGGCGACTACGGCATCGGCGATAACGACTTCGGCTGGGATGACAACGGCCACTATGGATATCGCGACCACAACCGGCAGAACTACGACGGCTGGAACGACCAGTTCAACAGCGGGCACACCGACCGCGGGAACCGCGATTCGCACGCCGGTTACGGTGGCGGCCGCGACCACGACGGCCCGGCCGGCCATGGGCACAGCAACGGCGGCGGCACCCAGAACCAGACCTGGAACATGCCCAACCCCTACATCCCGCCGCCCCCGCCCGCACTGCTGCCGGCAATCCCCGCGCTGCACTTGCCGTCACTGCCGCACCTGCCCCTGCCGATGGCCGGACTTCCGGGTATGCCCGGCACCGGCAGTGCGTTCTGACATTCCATATCGTGCCGTTGGACAACGGTTCGTCTGCCGATGACCCTCTCGGAACACACGGCCGGGTCCTCTGACCGAGGCCCCGGCCGAAGCCCGATACAGACAGGCGCCGAGAGTGATCCCAGCGAGATGACCACCGACATATCGGCACCTCGGACCGCTCTACCGGGATCCGGCGACCTGACCTATCAGCGCCGGCCGGCTCGAATTCATCATGGTTTCGAAACACGACCGCAGATTCAGCCCGGTTACTCCGGCTCGAGTCTCAACCGTTGTTTCAACGATACGATTCACATGCATGAACCGAGCCGCACGGAAGACCCAGCCCATATCGACCGAGGCCCGAGCCGTGCTGTATCCGGCCATCACCGAGGCGGCCCGCCGGGTGAGCGCGGACGCTGTCGGGTTGATCGATGCGGGCTGCGGTGCCGGTTTCGATCTGACCGTCGACCGCGTCGGCATCACCTACCGCAACGGACACCCGCTGGGCGACCCACATTCACCTCTCCAGCTCTCGTCCGCGATCGTCGGCCTCCGTCCCGTCCCGGTGCAGACCATGCCGCAGGTCGTCACCCGGATCGGTATCGACAGCGATCCGATAGACGTGACCGATCCGGCTGCGGCCCAACGGCTACGAGACTCCGCCCCGCCGGACCGGCCCGAACTTTCGGCTCGACTGGACGCCGATATCGCGTTGACCTCCGCGACCGCCCCACAACTGCTGCGCGGCAACGCCCTCGACCTACTACCCGACGCCATCGCCCAGGTCCCCGCGGACGCCCTCCCTGTCATCACCACGACCTGGGCCCTATCCCGCTTCCCACGCGAACACCGCCTGCGTTTCCTGCACCGGCTGGACGAATCGGCCGCCGGTCGCATGGTGGCCTGGGTGTCGGTCGAAGGCGTCGGCGTGGCTCCGGCCATACCGACATTCGGCGACCGGCACGCTTCCGGCCACAGCATCATCGGCCTGGCAATCTTCGACGGTTCGACCCTGCATACCGAGGCCATCGGCCGTTGCTGGTCCCGCGGCCGCATGCTGAGCTGGCTGACGAACTCCTGATATCAGCTGTTCCAGTCGCTCCACACCGGTGCCGGGCCGATGAAGAACACACCGTAGTCCTCCAGGACGTTGGTGTTCGCGTCGTCGTGGCGGGCGTCCGCCGAACCGACCGCGGTGAAGTACCCCTCCAGCGCGCCCGGGGTGTTACCGATCAGCACCTCGGCGGTGTCGGTGATCGTCTGAAAGGTGTGCGCAACATTGCGCGGGCCGAATACGAAGGCGCCGGGGTCGGCTTCCTGTACCGCGCAGGTCTCCAGGGTCGATCCGCCGAGCCAGAACCGCACCCGGCCCGATACCACCGTCCAGAATTCGTCTTCCCGGGTGTGGAAATGTAGTGGGGGCGCGGATTCGGGGTTGAGGGTCATCCGCATCATGGTCAGTTGACCGGCGGTGTCCTGTTCGGTGAGCGACTGCTCGAATCGAGTGTTGTAGTAACCGTATGTCGGCTGCGTCCACGGATTGCGGACGCCACCACGACCGATCGCTGTCATGGTCAGCCCTCTTTCAGCTTGCAGCACCGGCGATTTCGCCGACCGCAGCGATTTTAGTGGGCCGTCGGCGAGACGGCAGGCGAACGCGGATCGCCCCGGTGGAACCGCAGGCCCGCGCGTCTTCGCGGTCTCGTCCGCACGCGATACCGGTGAGTCGAGCATCGACGAGCGGACACCGATAGTGACAACGGCTGCCCTGCGCGAACGCCGCTACCGGCGAATGCCGACACCGATCAAGGTGGTGGCGTCGAGCTCGCGGATTCCGGCGGCGTCGAGAGAGGCCAGGTAGGCATCGCGGACCGCAGCTCGTTGCGACTCGTCGAGTTCGGTGAGGGCGCCCGCAAACCCGGAGCCCGTGACGAGCAGCCACGCGATCTCAGGGGTCATCGAGACCCGGAGTTCGTGCTCGGCTACGGCGACATCGGTGAGTCCGCGTGCGCCGAGCCAGTCGCGGAACGGGGCCGGCTGGTTGAGCTCGTCGACGAGATGCGGTGGCCGCGGCGGCGGCGGTGTCGCGCCGGTGACCGCGGCAACCGCCGCCCCGAGATGCTTACCCGCGGTTTCGACGGCACCACGCCGCCAGATCGTGAACCCGGCCCGGCCGCCCGGACGCACCCGGCTGATCAGGTGTTCGGTTCCGGCGGTCATATCCGGGAAGAAGAAGATCCCCAGCACGACCTGCACCAGGTCGTAGCCGTCGTGCGGCCAGGCGGTGACATCCCCGATATGCGGGTGCAGCTGAGGGTGGCCGGACGCCCGCTGCCGCAGGACATCGATCAGTGCTCCCGACAGATCGACCGCATCCACCTGCCCCGCCGGCCCGACGCACTCCGCGGTGGGCAGCGCCGACGCACCGGTACCACAGCAGGCGTCGAGCACCCGCTCACCGGAAGCCGGGGCGGTGCTCGCCAACGTCGCCGCGGCGATCGGCCGCCACAGATACTCACCGAGGCGGTCGAAATCGGTAGCGGCGGTATCGAAGGCCCGAGTGGAGCGGTCGTTGACAGACATAGCCGTAACGGTAATGGTTTTCAACTATTCCGGCTACACCTCGCAGCAGCAGACCGTGCGAACCATGGACGATCACACAGACACGCTGGCGTTCCACCTATGGATTCGGACGAGCACATGCCGTTGACTAGCTGCTATGAGCGACGACTCCGCCCACCTCACCGCCGCCGATCTCGAATTCCTCGCACGCCCCCTGCACGGATTCCTGTCCGTCGCCGGAGCCACACAGCCGCCACAGCCCCGGCCCGTATGGTTCGAGGCCACCACGGAAGGAACTATCCAGCTCTTCACGGAACCGGACTCGCTGAAGGTGCGCCGGCTGCGCCGCGATCCCCGCGCCTCGCTCGTCGTCGCGGCCCCGGTAGGCGAACTCGAACGCTGGGTGTCCATCACCGGCCACACCACCATAGAGTCCGACGGCGCGCACGACCTGTGTTCCCGGCTCGCCCCGCGCTATTGGGACCTCGACGATCAGTCCCGAGCCGACA
The DNA here is from genome assembly GCF_000308515.1 of Nocardia carnea NBRC 14403. GTDB lineage: Bacteria > Actinomycetota > Actinomycetes > Mycobacteriales > Mycobacteriaceae > Nocardia > Nocardia carnea. Next base: position 108,536 of record NZ_BAFV01000070.1, read on the forward strand.
CACTCACCGAGATACTCGGGGGTGAACTGCTCCGCGTCGTCATCCACCCGGAAAAAGTGCATCGGTACGCTCTCTGATCACGCGCCTGCCTGAGCTGGAGGAACCGTCGACATCGTCGTCGGCTCAGTGACTGAATGAGGCCGTCCACCGCGCGCCACGATAGTATGCAGATGTACTATCCGGTGTATGGTGGGTAAGTGAGCTTTCGACTGGAGATGGTCGATGACGTGCGTGAATGGTTACATCGACTGAGACATGAAGACAGAGCAAGCGCCCTTCTCGTAGGCCAGGCACTCACCGCTCTATTGGACGAAGGTCCTGCACTGGGTCGGCCGCTGGTGGACCGGATCAAGGGCTCACCACTGCTGCATAACCTCAAAGAACTACGTCCGGGATCGACCGCCGCCAGCGAGATCAGAATTTTGTTCGTTTTCGACCCGGACCGCAATGCCGTACTACTGGTAGCAGGCGACAAAGCCGGGCGATGGACCAACTGGTACCGAGAGGCAATACCGGAAGCCGAGCTACGGTACGCCGAGTACTTGGAAGGTAGGAAACGCTCATGAGCACACATTCTTATGACAAGGAGAGCTTCCTGGCCGAGTTCTTCCCCGATGAGAACGATCGAGTCGAGGTCGAGGAAGGCGCTCAGCACATGGTCGCACTCAGCCGCGCTACCCGGCTCGCGGAAATGCGTAAACGCCTGGGACTCACTCAAGCCCAAATCGCGGACCGGATGCACGTTCGCCAGGAACGGGTTTCCGCTTTGGAGCGCGCGGATATCACTGCCAGCGAGCTGCGGACCCTCGCCGCTTACATCGAAGCTCTCGGCGGACGAATGGAGATAGTCGCAGACTTCGGCGGAGAGCGCCTCGTCGTCGGCTGATCCGGGACAGCGGCTCGCGGGCTCGCTGCGTCGATATCGACGACCGCAACAGAGAGATCGCATCCGCTGACTCGGGCACGGGTCAACCCCGGACCTGCCGTATCCGAACGGGTACGGTTTCGACGACCGGGCGCTAACAGCAGCGATCTTGACCGAACATCTGCCGGCCGAACCGGACATGATCGTCGAGCGTCATAGATCAGACGGCTGTCAGGGCAATCGACCGAAGCTGCCGGAACGCGCATGTGCGGTAAAGGCAGCCCATTCACCTGCAGCAAAAACGAGCGCCGGTCCTGTCGCGTTCTTGGAATCGCGGACGCCGACCCTTCCATCCTGTAACCACGCCACTTCGACGCAAGCACTCTGGCTACCACTACGGCTGCTCTTGAACCAGGACGCCCCGGATAGGTCAACGTTTGTCACGATCGAACTCCCTCATGGCCCGGCGAATCAGCTCCCGGGTTCGACTTTCATCCAATGACGCGCTTCTGATGGCAGCCGCAAGTTCACTATAGAGCCGTACTTCGTCGGGCTTCTCGAGATATACATCCTGCGCCGGGCCTCCTTCCATGAAGACGATCGGCGGTTCGATCACTTCACCACGACCACCGGCACCGAAGGCCAGGATTGTAAACATGCCGTATGGCATCCCCCAGGTCATGCCGGCCGAGTACGGGTGCACACGAACGATGACGTTGTCGAGCTTCGAAACCTCAGCCAAATGCCCCAGTTGCCGCGCCATAACCCTTGGGCTGCCGATCACCCGATGTAACGCCGACTCATGGAGCAGGACTTCCAGTATCACCGGATCAGTCCTACGAGTAACGATTCGCTGTCGCTTCAGCCGGTGCTCCACACGGCGTTCCACGTCCTCACCGGAGGCGAAGCCTGGATAGGCACCGATAACAGCGCGCGCGTACTCGGGAGTCTGAAGCAGGCCCGGAACGTGCTCGTGATATGTCACTTGCTGTTGCGCGGCCGCCTCCAATCCGACGTACATGTTGTAGGCATCGGAGTACAACCCGCCGTAGGCGTGATACCAGCTTTGAGCCCTGGCAAGTACCGCCAGATCCATTGCCGCTCGGGTGTCGTCGTCACTGACGTCGTACAACTCACAGAGGGCGCGAACATCTTGCTTGCGCACCTTCTGGGTCTGCCCGGCCTCGACTCGCTGGAGCGCCGAAGGCGAGAGATCTACCAGTTTCGCGGCAGCGGCGATGGTGAAGCCGTTGGCGTCGCGCCTGTCGCGAAGAAACCTGCCGAGCTGGCGCCGGGGCAGCGTCGAGGTCGGCACCGGATCCGCGTCGTCATCGAACTCTGTCACGTTGAACCCCCTTGTTGCGGAATCGGATCAGATCAGTCGCGCAATCGGTTCAGTTCTACCCGACCTTCGAATACCTTCGTGGACTTTCGGATGAATTGCTATCGGGTATCCGATTTTTGTTGGCCCGGAAATACGCACATGGTGTGCTGAGTGTGCCGTCGGACGCCGCCCGAGCTGCATAGACCGCCCAACTGAGGCACCGCCCCAACCTGATCCACGACCCTCCTCAAAGCCGGCCGGCCGCCCCTGGCCGATGACACTGCGCGGGTCACCGGTTCGGCCGTTTCGCCCATCGATTGCGTTCCGGAGGAAACATGCTCTTGCCACACACAGCGCCAACTCGTCCCGACATGCCTACCGCTATCGGATTCGTTCGCACCGAGCTGTCCAGGCAGCACTCCCTACGTCACGCTGACGAAATACACCGGCACGCCCGCACTTCCGGCTACCGCTACGTCTACACCGTCCGTCCGCCGGTCAATGAACCCCACCCTCTGACCTACGTACGTGCCCTCGCCACCGAACTGCGAGCCCAAATCATCATCACCTTCGACCTCGACCAAGTCGACAACCAACCCCACCTGATCTGCGACCTCGGGTACCGCCTGGAAACCGTGTGCCCGCCCACGGTCTGGGCACCCTGCACGCCACTCGACAGAACCGAGGTAACGACCCGATGAGCACCTTGCACGCGCTCTGCACCGTATTGCTCACAGTCGCACTGTCCGGTTTCGCGGTGATCGCGATCGGCTGTATCTGGCCCACCGACCCTCCACTACTGTCCGCCGACACCCGCACCGCACCACACTCGACCCGGCACCCCGTCGAATCCGTTCCCGCCTCCATGTCGTGGACCTGCGCCTTGCCCGGCGTACCACTCGACCTCGACGACGCGTACAACGCCTTGCGACACCACCGCGCACACGACTGTCCTCGCAGGCGAATTGCCTACGCCACGCTCATCGCCCACGGCTGCCTCGTCCCGGATGCCCACCGCCCGAGTCGGCGGACGGTCGTGCCATGAAACAAGTGAGCGTAACCGGCGGCGCCGGTTTCCTCCGCGCTCACCTGTGCCGCGCACCGTTCGGCCGGCAACCCACAGCCCCCAATCCACACCCACAGCTGCACCCTCAGCGACCGATACGACTGGCCGAGCCCACGACCATGAGATAGAGAGACATCGTGAAAACCGATGCGGCGATAGCGCTGCGGCGCGATAGCGAGCCGAGGCCACTGAGTATCCGAAACCTGGAGATCGCGCAGAGGTTGCCTGCTCGCTGTGCCCGGCACGGTCGGCGCGCGATCGAATACATCGAAACCGAACTCCGATTGCACCAGGGCCACCGTGGACAGGTGGAGACCACATGGTGGTCGAGTTTCCGCTGGAGCCTGCTCGACTACCAGCCGACCATGCCGTCCACCTCGCTACAAGTCCGTGGCCGGTGGCCGATGTGCCGATTCTGTGTGGCCCAGCGTCGTTTTCTCGAATCCATCGCCTACGGCATCGGCCTGGCCGGCCCCGCTGCCTTCGTCATACTTTTCTTCGCCGCCCAGGCCGGTGCACTCCAGTCGGTACCGATGCCCTTGATACTGGCCTTCTTTCCCGGCTGGATGCCATGCGGTGTGGGACTCGCACTCAGCCTCCACAACCGAGGCAATCGCCCCGCCCGCGTCCTTCCGATGACCAGCGCATCGTCGATGACTATCCGAGCACATCGGCGATTCGCTGCCGCGGTCGCAACAGAAAAGCCGGAACAGCGGGAAACCCACTGGACCACCACTCCGGCCGGGACCGGTTCGGCTCCTGCGACTTCTCTCGATCCTGGGGAGATTTGATCGGCCGGTCGGCGGCCTCAGCCATCGAACTCGTCGATCTCCAGTCCCCAGTACACTTCCGTCCCCTCGCCGGAGGGAACTCCTCGTTCGCGCTCCACCGGCCTCACCATCGAGTCCGGTGTGGCGTAGCCATCCCGAACACCCGAGGAGGGCACGTTGTCGGCGAACGCATAAACGACGTCGCCTCGATTCATGAAGATCTGCACGTAGCCGTCGGAGCCTCCCGGCAGACCGACCCAATGGACATCTGTTCCGAGAGCATCATTCAACTCGCCACCGTCCTTCGACGCCGGAAAGCGGTACATCCGATCCCATGCGTCGAGTGGCAGATTCGCTCCGGCAATCACGTCACCGAGCCGGGCCGGCTCCGTGGACTCCCGGACCTGACGGAATGCAGCGTCAACTGCGACATCATCATGTATCACTTCCACACGGTCTCCGAGCACGAGACTGCAGCCGGTACCGAACGTCAGGACAGCAGCCGACAACACAGCGAACGGAAACAACTGCACTCGTACCCCACCTATCCACGCCATTTATCCGAGCCTCCCTCGGAGATGCGCGGCAACTCAGCCGGTTTCCTCGATCTCCAGGAACCAAACGGTCGTCGGCTCCCGAGTGAACTGATCGGGTTCAACTTCACTGACGGGCGTCACCGCCGACTCCGGCGTAGCGTATGCGTCCCGCCCCACACTGTGCCGTGGATACGTGTCCACATACGCACCCACCGCTTCCCCATTGTTCATAAACACCTGCACAGCAGAGTCAGAGTCGCCGGGCAGACCCCGCCAATTGACATCGGTGCCGAGCTTTGAATTCACTTCGTCACTGTCGACAGGCGAATGGAACGTATACATGCGGTCCCAGGAATCGAACGGTAGACCGGCAGAGTCAATCACATCACCCAATCGAGCCGGCATACGCGAGTCCAGAACCTGCTGAAATGCCGCGTTCACCGAGGAATCGTCCTCGATCACCTCGATGCGATCGAAACTGAACCCACACCCCGGCAGAGCCAATGCAGTTACGGCGGCCGCCGCGGCCGTACCTATCGCGACCCACCGATTACGACTCCGAACGCGCACTCGATTCACCGGCTCCTCGATTCGATATCTGGGCGAAGAGTCATCGTCGACCACAGGCGAATCCGGCAAGAACTCGGCCCTGTCGTGGAGCCGAGGCGGCCCGCCGGGTAAACGGGCGGCGACAACCGCCGAAGAAACCCTCGAGGCAGCGCCCGGCCGCCGCGGCGGCGGTACCGCACGCGGCGGTGTCCCACTTCGCGCCGACGGCTCGGCGGATGACCCTGGTCGCAATATAGATTGCACACAACTTAGTTGCGTGCATTTGGATTGCGTGGCACTATCGGGAACGTGGAAGAAGACCTGCTGCTGGACTCGCAAGTCTGCTTCGCGCTGTACTCGGCGGCGCGAGTAGCGTCCAACGCCTATCGGGACGGGCTCGGCGAGCTCGGGCTCACCTACACCCAGTACGTCACTTTGCTGGCGTTGTGGGAGGAGGACGAGGTCACCGTCTCGGCGCTCGGCAAACGGTTGCGGCTGGACAGCGGGACATTGTCGCCGCTGCTGCGGCGGCTGCAGACGCTCGGGATCGTCGAGAAACGGCGTGCGGATGCCGACGAGCGGCTGGTCACCATCCACCTCACCGAGGCAGGCCGGCGTTTGCAGCCGCGGGTTGCCGCGGTGCAGCGCCGAGTTCAGCTGAAGTTCCAGATGTCCCCCGAAGAAGCCGTTCTGCTGCGTGATCTCGCTACCCGGTTCTGCGAATCGCAGACCCGGGACGACAAACAGGAATGAGGAATTCGATGCCCGATATCGCCTACACCGCCGAAGCGATCTCCACCGGCGCCGGCCGCAACGGCCGGACCCGCACTCCGGACGGGCGGATCGACCTGCAACTGGCCATGCCCAAAGAAATGGGTGGCAGCGGTGACGGCGCCAACCCGGAGCAGTTGTTCGCCGCCGGTTACGCCGCCTGCTTCCACTCCGCACTGCAACTCGTGGCCCGCACGAAGAAGGTCGAAATCGGCGACTCCAGTGTCGGCGCCCGGGTCGGTATCGGCCCCAACGGCAGCGGCGGGTTCGGCCTGGCCGTCACCCTGGAGGTCGTCATCCCCACCCTCGACCATGCCGCCGCCCAGGAACTCGCCGACGCCGCCCACCAGGTGTGCCCCTACTCGAATGCGGTGCGCGGCAATATCGACGTCGATGTGGTCGTCACCGACGACTGAAGGGTCGCCCGGACCGGCGGAGCCCGATACCGTCGGGATCATGAGTTCCAACCATTGGACCGCGGCCGACCTGCCCGCGCTCGACGGCCGAACCGTCATCGTCACCGGCGCGAACAGCGGCGTGGGGTTCGGTACCGCCACCGCGTTCGCCCGCGCCGGGGCACATACCGTGCTCGCCGTCCGTGACCTCGACCGTGGGGCCGAGGCCGCGCGGCGGATCGGTGGCAGTAACGAGGTGCGCCGGCTCGACCTCGCCGATCTTTCGTCAGTGCGTGCGTTCGCCGACGCCTGGGACGGGGAGGTCGCGATCCTCGTGAACAACGCCGGGGTCGCGATGGTGCCCGAATCGCGGACGGCGGACGGGTTCGAAATGCAGTTCGGCACCAACCATCTCGGACATTTCGCGCTCACCAATCTACTGCTGCCGCATATCACCGACCGCGTGGTGACACTGTCTTCCGGTTTGCACCGCTCGGGCACCATCGACTTCGACGATCTCGATTTCGGGAAACGCGGATACAACCCGGTGAAGGCCTATGCCCGCACCAAACTCGCGAACCTGCTGTTCACCCTCGAGCTCGAACGCCGGCTGCGGCGGGCCGGTTCGGATATCCGGTCGACGGCAGCGCACCCCGGTTACGCGGCCACCGAACTCGGCACCCGGGACCGCAACAAGTACCTGGTCGGGATCGTGCACCTCGCGGGCCGGGTCCTTGCCCAGACACCGGAACAGGCCGCCCGCACCACCTTGTTCGCCGCCACCCAGGACCTTCCCGGAGCGAGCTATATCGGGCCGGACGGCCGCGGCGAACTTCACGGTTATCCCGCATTGGTCGGCCGTTCGGCCGGAGCGAGTGATGTGCGAACCGCGGAACGGCTGTGGGATGTCTCCGAAGAACTCACCGGGGTCTCGTTCGGACTGGGCTGAATCGACCACCGCACCCGGTGACGCGGTCCGACTGCGCCGCGGACCGCGTCATCGGCATACGCACTGCCGTACCCCTGGGAGTTCAGGTGATTCGGTCGAGCCTCACAGGTCGCCGGACATCCGGCCGTACACGATCAGCAGGATCACGTTCGCTACCGCTATTCCGATGGATGCCACCCACTGCCGCGGCCCATCCCTGCGCATTACCAGCACCGAAGCGGTGACTCCCGCGGTGCCCGCCGCGCAATAACCGATCCGCCATCCCATGTGCTCGGACGTCAGTCCCATCACCAGCGTGAACAACGAGAGCACGATGGACGCCACCAGTAGCTCATGGCGTAGCCATCCTTCGGAAAGCCTGGTGCCCAACGCTACAACCGCGGCAACCACCCGGTCGGTACGTCTAGAACGTCTTGTATCAGCCATGCACGCCCCTTCTCATGGGCGGGGCCGTAATTCGTCTGCCCCGCTGCGCAACGAACCCGAACTACCGAAAGCACCGATCGCAAACGCCGATTGTGATCGAACAACGGGCGTGAGCCGGGTCGTCCCACCTGAGACCGAACCGCCTCACAACCTACCGACCACACTCGCTGCCTGGGCCTTCTTCGAGTTCTTTCGTTCCGGGCGGTGACGCGTTACCGATGCGGCACATCAGGACCGGCCCTCGCAACGAACTGGTCCCGGCACTCGGCGCCGGTGCCCTGTTTGCTGCCGTGCACCGGCGTGCACCGGCGCGGCTCAGGGGGTGCAGGCCTGGGCGATGGAAACGCTGTTCTCGTAGAGGTGGTGGCGGGTGATCCGGCCGTTCTCGACGGTCAGCCGCAGGGCGAACGGGCCCTCGAAGGTTTTTCCGGTGGCGCGCACCCGGCCGGCGAGATGACCGAACAGGACCGCGTCCGTTCCGTCGACCAGGAAGGTGTCGATTTCGGCGCGGGCGTCCTCGGCGACCACATGTGCCATCAGTTCATCGAACTGGGCGGCGCATTCGGCGGCGGTGCGGCGCGGTTTGATCCAGGGCACCACGGGATTCGCTGCCAGCTGCCAATCGACCTCGTCGGCGAACAGCGCGGTGAGAGCCGCGGTATCGGCGGTGGAGCGGGCCGCGAGGAACTTCTCGACGGTGGCGCGGGTGGTGTCGGCAACGACGGTTTCGGTCATCGGGTTCTCCTGCTTTCGTTTGCTACACCCGATATTCGCAGCGCGCGGTGCGTGTGGCGATTACCTGAGAGGTAAAGCATTCCATGCAGAGCTGTGACGGTCAGGTCCAGCGCCCCGATCCGACGTAACCGCCCGGAGCTGGGGACCCGAGTCCTGGAGTGGACCGGATCGGTTACGTGGCCGCGTCAGCGCCGGGCGTCGAGGGCTTCGTGCAGGGTGGCGGCCCACTGGTGGATGATTTGTTTCCGGCGGGCGGAATCGTCGGTCAGGACATCGGCCAGGCCGAGGCCGCGGGCGAGGTCGAGGGTGGCCTGGACCAGGTGGTGGGTTACCGGGTCGGAATCGTCGACGCCGAGGGCTTCGACGGCGCGGCGGTGGGCGCCGCGGCCGAAACGGGCTTCCAAGGGGACTATTCGTTCGCGCAGTGCCGGGTCGGCGGCGGCGTGGGTCCACACCTGCAGGGCCGCTTTGAAGAGGGGGCTGGTGTAGGACTCGACCAGACCCGCGACGACCGCTTCGGTACGGGCCGGGCCGGGTTCGGTGACCGCCGCCTTCATCGCCTGATCCGTGCGGGTGTCGAACATGTAGGTGAGGGCGGCGGTGATCAGGTCTTCCCTGGTGGGGAAATGGTGTTGGGCGGCGCCGCGGGAGACCCCGGCGCGTTCGGCGACCACCGAGACCGTTGCGGCCGCCCAGCCCTTCTCGGCCAGACAGTCGATGGTCGCCTCGAGGAGCCGCTGCCGGGTGGCCCGGCTGCGGTCCTGTTTGGGTTCGTTCGGTGTCGCCATAACGGTCTATTCTGCCGAGCGCGATTCCGCTGCCCGGCCCGCGGAGTCGGCGGAGTCCGGTGGGGACGGATTCTGTCGTGCGGTGGCAGGCTCGGTCGGCGGCGCGCTCGGTTCGGCGGCCCACCGGGGTGGCCGGCGCTGGAGAAACGCCGTCATCCCTTCGATCACCTCCGGTGTACCGAAGAAACGGCCCGAGCGCTGCGCCAACTCCTCAGCACTGCGATCGAATTCGGCCAGCACCGCGGCGGTGGTGAGGCGTTTGCTCTCGGCGAGCCCCTGGGGCGAGCCCTGCCGGAGTTCGGCCAGCACACCCGTTACTGCCGCCGATGGATCATCGGCGGCGAGGGTGATGAGGCCGATACGTTCGGCGGTATCGGCATCGAACTTCTCGCCGGTCAGGAAGTAGCGGTCGGCGGCGCGGGCGATCAGCTTGGGCAACAGGGTCAGGGAGATGACGAAAGGTGCCAAACCGAGCCGGGCCTCGGTGAGCGCGAAACTGCTGCCGCGGCCCGCGACGGCGATATCGCAGGCCGCGAGCAACCCCATACCGCCGGCCCGGACATGTCCGTCCACCCGGGCAACCACCGGTTTCGGCAGTTCCAGGACCGTGCGCAGCACCCGGACCATCCACTGGGTGCGGATATCGGCCGCCGCGGCCGGGTCCGCATCCACCGCCTCCTTCAGGTCGGCGCCCGCACAGAAGGTGTTGCCGGTGTGGGTGAGCACCACACCGCGCACGGCCGCATCGCCGGCCGCGCGCTCGAACCCTTCCAGAAGCTGGGTCACCAGCGCGGAGGAGATGGCGTTGCGGTTGTGCGGGGAGTCGAGCGTGAGAGTCGCGAACCCGTCCTCGACGGCGTAGCGGACGACTCGATCGACACGATCGGTTCCAGTCACGGGAGCCTGCCTTTACGTTACGGGGTGGGAGGCCGGTAGCGACCCGGTGGGACGGATATCGCTCAGTAGGACTTCGGCAGTCCCAGCGAATGCTGGGCGACGAAGTTGAGGATCATTTCCCGGCTCACCGGGGCGATACGCGCGATCCGGGCCGCACCGAGCATGGCGGCCAGGCCGTATTCGTTGGTGAGCCCGGAACCGCCGTGGGTCTGGATGGCCTGATCCAGTGCTTTGATACTGGCTTCGGCGGCGGCATATTTCGCCATATTGGCGGCCTCGGCGGCGCCCATTTCGTCGCCCGCGTCGTAGAGGGTGGCGGCCTTGAGCATCATCAACCGGGCCAGTTCGACCTCGATCTTCACCTGGGCCAGCGGATGCGCGATTCCCTGGTGGGCACCTATCGGGGATTTCCATACGGTGCGTTCCTTGGCGTATTCGACGGCCCGGTCGATGGCGTAACGACCGATTCCGACGGCCATCGCCGCGCCCATGATGCGTTCCGGGTTCAGGCCCGCGAACAGCTGCATGAGGGCCGCGTCCTCCTTGCCGACGAGGGCGGTGGCGGGGAGCCGGACATCGTCGAGGAACAGGGTGAACTGGTGGTCCGGTTCGATGATGTCCATTTCCTGCGGGGTCTTTTCGAACCCGGGAGCGTCGGTGGGGACGATGAACAGCGCAGGCTTGAGCTTGCCGGTCTTGTGGTCGGAGGTGCGGGCCACGATCAGCACGGCCTCGGCCTGATCGACTCCGGAGATGAAGATTTTGCGACCGGTGAGCAGCCAATCGTCACCGTCACGGCGGGCAGTGGTGGTGATCTGATGCGAATTGGAGCCGGCGTCGGGTTCGGTGATACCGAAAACCATTTTGGCCGAACCGTCGGCGAGTTTCGGCAGCCATTCCGACTTCTGCGCGTCGGTGCCGTATTTGGTGATGATGGTGCCGCAGATGGCGGGCGAGACCACCATGAGCAACAGGCCGGCACCCTGCGCGGACAGTTCCTCCATCACCAGCGCCAGCTCGTACATACCGGCGCCGCCGCCACCGTATTCCTCCGGCAGGTTCACGCCGAGGAAACCGAGGCCGCCCGCCTCCTGCCAGAGTTCGTCGAGCGGCTCGTTGTTACGTGCCTTGGGCAGTACATAGTCGCGGTAACTGTATTTCGCGGCCAGCGCGGCTACGGCGGACCGCAGCTCTTTGCGTTCGTCGGTTTCGATGAAGCTCATTGCTACTCCTGGTTTCCGGGCTGTTCGTGGTTTTCGGCGGCGGGTTCCACCACGGCGAGTACGGCGCCGACATCGACCTGTTGACCGACCGCGACGTTGACCGCGCTGAGCACGCCGTCCGCCGGGGCGGCGATGGTGTGCTCCATCTTCATGGCCTCCAGCCACAGGATGGGCTGACCGGCGCGGACAGTGCTGCCGACCTCGGCACCGAGCCGGATCACACTGCCCGGCATGGGAGCGAGCAGCGATCCGGTGGCGACCTGGTCGGCCGGGTCGGTGAACCGGGGCAGCCGCCGCACCGTGACCGGGCCGAGAGCCGAATCCACGCAGACCAGATCGTCGTAGCGGGCGACGCTGAACTGCCGGCGCACCGGACCGTGCGCACCCGGTACGGCGAGAACCACCTGATCGGATGTGGCCGAGATCAGTTCGAGGCCGTCGAACCCGGCGACCGTCACACCGGTGCGGGTGAACCGGTAGTCGATCTCGTGGGTGCCGCTGGTCCGGCTCTCGTAGGACTTGCGCTGCGATTGCGAGGGCAGATTTCGCCAGCCGCTGGGCGCGCCCGCGACCACGGTGGCACGCGCCCGATTGGCGGCGGATTCGGCGAGCGCGGCGGCGACGATCGACAGTTTCTCGTCGTCCGGGCTCACCAAAGGCTCCGACAGGACGTCCAGACCGTGGGTGGCGAAGAAGGCGGTATCGGTATCACCGGCCAGGAAGGCGGGATGGCGCAGTACGCGGACCAGCAGGTCACGGTTGGTGACCAGGCCGTGGATCCGGGCCCGCTGCAACGCCCCGGCGAGCAGCCGGGCGGCTTCGTCGCGGGTGCGGCCATAGGAGATGACCTTCGCCAGCATCGGGTCGTAGTGGACGCCGACCACCGAACCGTCGGCGACACCGGAATCCAGACGGATACCGGGACGTTCGAGCAGATCGAACTCGGTTGCCACCGCGGGAATCTCGATGCGCTGTACCGTTCCGCTCTGCGGCTGCCAGTCCTGAGCCGGGTCCTCGGCATAGAGCCGGACCTCGATCGAATGACCTCGCATGCGGGGTGGTTGCGCCGGGAGCTGCCCGCCCTGGGCGATTTCCAGCTGGAGCTGGACCAGATCCATGCCGGTGGTGCATTCGGTGACCGGGTGTTCCACCTGCAACCTGGTGTTCATCTCGAGAAAGAAGAACTCACCGGATTCGTCGGCCAGGAATTCGACTGTTCCGGCACCGGTGTAACCGATGGCGTCGGCCGCTTGGCGAGCCGCTGCATACAGCCTGCCCCGCATACCGCCGACTGCCGGTATGCCCGCTACCGACCGGTTGCCGTCACTTGCGGCCGACGGACTGCCGCCGAAAGCGGCCGAGCCCGATTCGCCCGTGGGCGCGGAGTCCGCTGGACCGTCCTGCGCCGCGTCCGGCGAACGCCGCTCGGACACGTGTCCTCGCACCCCGACCGTCGAATTGCCGGGACGAGATCCGTGCGCATCACCGGCCCGTGCGGCGTCGATGCGCTCCACGAGCGGCGAGGGCGCCTCCTCGACGACCTTCTGGTGTCGGCGCTGGATCGAGCATTCACGCTCGCCGACCGCCCAGATCGTGCCATGCATATCGGCCATCACCTGGACCTCGATATGGCGGCCGGTTTCGAGGTAGCGCTCGCAGAAGACGGTCGGGTCGCCGAATGCGGATTCGGCTTCCCGGCGCGCGCCGGCGAGCTGCTCAGGAAGTTCGGCGAGGGTGCGCACCACGCGCATCCCGCGACCGCCACCACCGGCCGAGGCCTTGATCAGGACCGGCAGTTGGTCCGTGGTGACCTCGTCGGGGTCGAGTTCGGCCAGCACCGGCACTCCGGCGGCGTCCATCATCTTCTTGGCCGCGACCTTGGAACCCATCTCTTCGATGGCGGTGACGGGCGGCCCGATCCACACCAGCCCGGCCGCTTGCACCGCGCGCGCGAATTCCGCGTTCTCGGAGAGGAAACCGTAGCCGGGGTGGACGGCGTCGGCACCCGCGGCCTGCGCGGCGGCGATGATGAGGTCGGCGCGGAGATAGGTCTCGGCGGGAGTGTTTCCGGGCAGGCGGACCGCCGCATCGGCCTCGGCCACGTGCGGGGATTCCGCGTCGGCGTCGGAGTACACGGCGACGGTGCCGAGTCCCATCCGGCGGCAGGTCGCGAAGACCCGGCGGGCGATCTCGCCGCGGTTGGCCACCAGAACACTGGTGATGAGCTGTGGTTGCGTCACGACCGGCCTCACATTCGGAAGACGCCGAAGCCCTCGGCGCCCTGGACAGGTGCTGTGTGGATGGCCGACAGGGCCATACCGAGCACTGTGCGGGTATCACGCGGGTCGATGACCCCGTCGTCGTAGAGCCGCCCGGACATGAACATGGCCAGCGATTCGGCCTCGATCTGCGCTTCCACCATGGCGCGCATCCCGGCATCGGCTTCTTCGTCGAATGCCTGCCCGCGGGCCTCGGCGGAGGCGCGGCCGACAATGGAGATCACGCCGGCCAGTTGCGCTCCGCCCATCACCGCGGATTTCGCGCTGGGCCAGGCGAATACGAAACGGGGGTCGTAAGCACGGCCGCACATACCGTAGTGTCCGGCGCCGTAGGAGGAGCCCATGAGCACCGAGATATGCGGGACCTTCGAATTGGAGACCGCGTTGATCATCTGGGCGCCGTGTTTGATGATGCCCTTCTGCTCGTATTCCTTACCCACCATGTAGCCGGTGGTGTTGTGCAGGAACAGCAGCGGGGTGTTGGTCTTGTTTGCCAGCTGGATGAACTGGGTGGCCTTCTGCGATTCCTCGGAGAAGAGCACCCCGCGGGCATTGGCGAGAATGCCGACCGGATAGCCGTGCAATTCGGCCCAGCCGGTGACCAGGCTCGAACCGTAGAGCGGTTTGAATTCGTCGAAATCGGAGCCGTCGACGATACGGCCGATCACTTCGCGCGGGTCGAACGGGATCTTGAGATCGGGCGGGACGATACCGAGCAGATCCTCGGGATCGAAAAGCGGTTCCGGTGCCGAATCCCGCGGCGCCGGCCCCTGTTTCTGCCAGTTCAGCCGTTTGACGATCCGCCGACCGATCCGGATGGCGTCCTGCTCGTCGAGCGCGTAGTAATCGGCGAGACCGGAAACGCGGGCGTGCATATCGGCACCGCCCAGCGATTCGTCGTCGGATTCCTCGCCGGTGGCCATTTTCACCAGTGGCGGCCCGCCGAGGAACACCTTGGAGCGTTCCTTGATCATCACCACATGGTCGGACATACCGGGAATGTAGGCGCCGCCCGCGGTGGAATTACCGAAAACCAGTGCGATGGTCGGTATCCCGGCGGCGGAGGCCTGGGTGAGGTCGCGGAACATCCGGCCGCCCGGGACGAAAACCTCTTTTTGCGTAGGTAGATCGGCGCCACCGGATTCCACCAGCGAGATCACCGGTAGGCGGTTCTCGCGAATGATGTCGTTGACGCGCAGCGTTTTCCGGAGCGTCCACGGATTGGAGGTACCGCCGCGCACGGTGGGGTCGGGGGCGACGATCATACATTCGACGCCCTCCACGACGCCGATTCCGGCGACCGTACTCGCCCCGACCTGGAACTCACTGCCCCATGCGGCGAGTGGGCACAGTTCGAGGAACGGCGAATCCTCGTCGATGAGCAGTTCGATCCGTTCCCGGGCGGTCAGCTTGCCGCGTTTGCGGTGCCGGGCCAGTTTCTCCGGGCCGCCGCCGGCGACGACCTTCTCGAACTCTGCGGAGACCTCGGCGAGTTTGGCCGTCATGGCCTCGGCCGCCGCCGTGTACTCCGCAGTGGTGGTGTCGAGAGTGCTGCGCAGTGTCGTCATGCCTGATACCCCAATCGTTTCGCGGCCAGGCCGGTAAGGATTTCGGTGGTACCGCCACCGATCCCGAGAATCCGCATATCGCGGTACTGGCGTTCCACCTCGGATTCGCGCATATACCCCAGGCCGCCGAACAACTGCACGGCCTGGTTGGCGACCCATTCACCCGATTCGACGGCGGTGTTCTTGGCGAAACACACCTCGGCGATCAGATCGGTTTCCCCGGCGGCAGCACGAGCGGCCACATCTCGGGTGTAGACGCGGGCGATATCGACGCGGCGCGCCATCTCGGTGACGGTGTTCTGCACGGACTGGCGACTGATGAGCGGGCGGCCGAAGGTCTCCCGGTTACGCACCCAGTCCAGGGTGAGGTCCAGGCAGCGCTGCGCACTCGAGTACGCCTGCACGGCCAGGCCCACCCGCTCACTGACGAAGGCCGCCGCGATCTGCAGGAATCCGGAGTTCTCCGGGCCCACCAGATTCGCCACCGGCACTCGCACATCCTCGTACGACAGCTCGGCGGTATCCGAAGCGCGCCAGCCCATCTTGTCCAGTTTCCGGCCGACGGTGAATCCGGGTGTGCCCTTCTCCACCACCAGCAGCGATACCCCGGACGAGCCCGGGCCGCCGGTGCGCACCGCAGTCACCACGAAATCGGCGCGGCAACCGGAGGTGATATAGGTTTTGGCGCCGTTGACGATGTAGTGGTCGCCGTCGCGGCGCGCGCTGGTGGTGAGGTGACCGACATCGGAACCGCCCCCGGGTTCGGTGATGGCCAGGGAGCCGATCTTCTCGCCGGCCAGGGTCGGTTTCACCCAGCGGTCGATATGCCCGGTGTCACCCGCGGCGATCAGATGCGGAACAGCGATACCGCAGGTGAACAGCGAGGCGAAAAGTCCGCCGGAAACACCCGCGTAGTGCAGTTCCTCGCAGACGATCGCCCCGTCGATCCCGTCTCCGCCGGCGCCACCCACGGCCTCCGGGAACTGGATACCGAGCAGGCCCAGCGCCCCGGCCTTCTTGTGCAGGTCCCGCGGGATCTCGCCGTCATGTTCCCAATCGTCCAGATACGGCAGGATCTCGCGCTCGGCGAACGCGCGGACGGTGGCGCGCAATTCGCGGCGTTCGGGTGTATTCCAGACAGTGCTCACGACAGCAGCTCCAACGGTATATCGATATTGCGGGACCGCAGCCATTCGCCGAGGCCCTTGGCCTGCGGATCGAAACGGGCCTGATAGGCCACGCCTTCGCCGAGCAGACCGGTGATCAGGAAATTGAGCGCCCGTAGATTGGGCAGAACATGCCGGGTCACCTCGAGTCCGGCGGTTTCCGGCAACAGTTCACGCAGGCGGCCGACGGTGAGAGTGTGCACCAGCCAGCGCCATTGTTCGTCGGTGCGGACCCATACGCCGATATTGGCGTCACCGCCCTTGTCGCCGCTGCGGGCCATCGCGATACTGCCGAGCGGAACACGTTTCGTGGGTGTGGCCGGAAGCGGGTCGGGGAGTTCGGGTTCGGGCACCTCGGCGAGTTCCCGGGTTTCCGAGGGGGCACCCACCAGGACCCGGCAGCCGGTGGGCCGCACCGCGGTATGCGCAACCTCGGCGGCGTCGACGAAACCAGGTCGGTAGACACCGTAGGGCGAACCGTTACCGGGCGGGGTGGTGAAACTACAACCCGGATAACTGGCCAGCGCGAGTTCCACGGCGACGCTGGAGAAAGCGCGGCCCACCTTGTTCGGGTCGGGGTCGCGGACCACGCAGCGCAGCAGGGCGCTCGCCTGCTCCTCGGTCTCGGCATCGGGGCGGTCGAGCCGAGCGAGGGTCCAGTCGAGTTCGGCGGGACGCTGCGGTAGCCAGGCTTCCAGTTGCCGCTGCGCCAGTTCGGCTTTCGCCTCGATATCCAACCCGGTGAGGATGAATTCCATCTCGTTGCGGAAACCACCCAGCGTGTTCAGCGAGACCTTGAGCCGAGGCGGCGGTGGCTCGCCCTGCACTGCGCTGATCAGTACCCGGTCCGGTCCGTCCGCCGATAGCTCGACGGTATCGAGCCGGGTGGTGACATCGGGCCCGGCATAGCGCGCACCCTGGATCTCGTACATGAGCTGCGCGGCCACCGTATCCACCGTGACCGCACCGCCGCTGCCCGCATGTTTGGTGATCACGCTGCTGCCGTCCGCCCGGACCTCGGCGAGCGGGAAACCCGGCCGGCCCAGATCGGGCAGCTCGGTGAAGAACGCGAAGTTACCGCCGGTGGCCTGGGTGCCGCATTCGATCACGTGACCGGCCACCACCGCACCGGCGAGCCGATCGTAATCGGTGCGCTGCCAGCCGAAATGGGCGACCGCCGGGCCCACGACCACCGAGGCGTCGGTGACCCGGCCGGTGACCACCACATCCGCGCCGGCGGTGAGACAGTCGGCGATACCGAAAGCACCGAGGTAGGCGTTGGCGGTCAGCGGGGAGCCCAGGCCGAGTTCCGCGGCGCGGTCGAGAAGGTCGTCGCCTTCGACGAAACCGACCTGCACGTCGAGCCCGAGCCGGGCCGCCAGTTCGCTCACCTTTTCCGCCAGCCCGGCCGGGTTCAGGCCGCCGGCGTTCGTGACGATCTGCACCTTGCGTTCCAGCGCCAGGCCGAGGCAATCCTCGAGCTGGCGGAGGAAGGTTTTGGCATACCCCAGCCCGGAATCCTTCATCCGGTCGCGACCCAGGATCAGCATGGTGAGTTCGGCGAGATAGTCGCCGGTGAGCACGTCGAGCTGCCCGCCCTCGAGCATTTCGCGCATGGCTGTCAGCCGGTCGCCGTAGAACCCGGAACAGTTGCCGATCCGGATCACGTCCGGATTGTCGGCCAGAGCACTCATCAGCGGTTGCGCCTCCTACCGCTACGGGCGGAAAGCGCGCCCGGGATGTTCGTGTACGCGTTCAGCATCACAGGCGCCCGGAAAAAAATCAAGCACGCGTGCTTGTTAAATTCGACGGTCCGTGCCCCGCCACAGCAACCCGAGGCGACCAGGCACAATGGGTTGCCGTGTCCACCGATGTCGCCGCAGTACTGCTGTTCACCCTCGCCGGATTCCTGATCGGCGGCGCCTACTCCACCTGGAAGACCACCCGCCCGCTCGCGATCAGCCTCGGGGTGTGCGCCGTGGCCGCGGTGGTGGGGGCGGTGCTCTGGTTGCTGTGACAAGTCTTCTGCCCACGCCCGGCGGCAGGTAGAGCCGGGAAGTGGTCGACGGCACGGCCCATGCGGCAGTGCAATCGCTGCGGTGAGGTTTCCCGCGGGGGCCGACGGGGCAGTCATGGACGGGTGTCCCGGAACCACTCCGCCGCCCTCGGCGGCCAGTTGTTCCCGGCCCTGCCGATACGCCGGTCCTGCCCATCTGCGCCGGGCGGGACCGGCGTACCGACACAGTGGACGATCGAGAAGCTGCCCGGCGGCGGTAGATCGAGAGGGCTGCCCGGCGGTAAGCGAGATAAAGCCGACACCGTCCTACTGCACTCCCCGCGCAGCGTCCGGTCAGTCCACCAGCAGGGCGGACTTCAACTCTCGTGCTGCCGCCTCCGGATCATCGGCAGCCGTGATGGCCCGTACCACCACCACACGCTCCGCGCCCGCGGCCCGGACCTCCGGCAGCGTCGAGCCGTCGATACCGCCGATGGCGAACCACGGTCGCGCCGGCGCGGCGGCGGCGGTGTCCCGCACCAGTTCCGGACCCGCCGGTTCACGACCCGGTTTCGTGGGCGTCGCCCACACCGGGCCCGTGCAGAAGTAGTCGAGGTGTTCGTCGGCGGCGGCCAGACGAGCCTGTTCACGGTCGTGCGTGGAGCGGCCGATCACCACATCCGGGCCCAGGATCCGGCGGGCATACCAGGGCGGGAGATCCTGCTGCCCGAGATGCAGCACGTCGGCCGCTGCGGCCAGGGCGATATCCGCGCGGTCGTTCACCGCCAGCAATGCGCCGTGGCGGCGGGTGGCGGCCCGTAGTTCGGCGAGCGCCGCGAGTTCGCCCATGGCCTCGAGCGGACCGAACCGCCGCTCCCCGGGCGACCCCTTGTCGCGTAGCTGGATGATATCGACACCACCGGCCAGCGCCGCATCCGCGAACGCGGCCAGATCGCCCTTCTCCCGGCGGGCGTCGGTGCACAGGTACAGCCGGGCGGTCGCGAGACGATCACGCGGCGGAAGCTGTCGGCGAGCGGAGGACGGTTGCACAACTGCCACCGTAACCGCGCTAACGTGGAAATGTTGCAGGAGGTGGAACGTAGTGCGAACATCCGCGACCGTCGCCGTGGTCGGTGGCGGTGTGATCGGGCTCGGCGTGGCGTGGCGGGCCGCGGAAGCGGGCTGGTCGGTCACCCTCTTCGACCCAGCCGTCGGCAGCGGCGCCTCATGGGTTGCCGGCGGGATGCTCGCACCCCTGTCCGAAGGCTGGCCGGGTGAGGACGATGTGCTCGCGTTCGGCGCGGCGGCGCTGGCCCACTGGCCGGATTTCGCGGCCCGGCTGGCGGCGGTCACCGGGGTCGATGTCTTCGTGGCCCGGGAAACGCTGACCATCGCCCAGGACGGCGCGGACGCCGCCGATCTGCACACCATCGCCGACTGGGTGAACGGGCACGGGCACGATCTGCGGCTCCTGGACCGCGCCGGGGTGCGGGCGCTGGAACCCGCGCTGGCCCGCACCGTGCGGGCCGGGTTGCTGGCCGGCGCCGAACCCGCCATCGACAACCGGAGGCTGGTCACCGCGCTGCGCAAAGCCGCAGATGAAGCCGGTGTCACCGTCCGCCCGGAACGGGTGCACGACCTCGCCGAACTCGACCACGACCGGGTCGTGCTCGCCGCCGGCGCCGCATCGCCGGCGCTGTGGCCGGGGCTGCCGGTGCGGCCGGTGAAGGGCGAGATCCTGCGTCTGCGGCAGCGTCCGGGGACGCAACCACCACCCACCCGCGTGGTGCGGGCCCGGGTCCACGGGCGGCCTGTGTATTTCGTGCCGCGCGACGACGGCGTGGTAGTCGGTGCGACCCAGTACGAGGCCGGTTTCGATACCGCCGTCACCGTCGCCGGGGTTCGCGATCTCATCGCCGACGCCGAAACCGTGCTCCCCGGGATAGGTGAATACGAACTGACCGAGGCGAGCGCCGGCTCCCGGCCGGGCACACCGGACAATCTCCCACTGATCGGCCGGCTGTCCGACCGCGTGATCGCCGCCACCGGGCACGGCCGCAATGGCATGCTGACCAGTGCGCTCACGGCCGATGCTGTTCTCGCCGAACTCGGCGGACAACCGCTGACCGAAGTCGCGACGGCCGATCCGCACCGTTTCGGTGCGTCCACATCTTCAGGAGGTAATCGATGACAGTGTCATCAGCATCGGGGCCACCCGCGTCCGGGTCGCCGGTCCCGATCGGTGTCACGGTGAACGGGACCGATCACGAATTCGCCGCCCCGCTCACCGTCCGGGAACTACTGGAACGGCTGGAACTGCCGTGCCAGGGTGTGGCGCTCGCGGTGGACGGCGCAGTGTTCCCGAAATCACGCTGGGACGAACCGGTCGGGCGCGGCTGGGAGATCGATGTGCTGACGGCGGTCCAGGGTGGCTGACGAACCGTTACGGATCGCCGACCGCACCTTCGGCTCCCGGCTGATCATGGGCACCGGCGGGGCGGAGAACCTGGCGGTGCTGGAGGAGGCGCTGCTCGCCTCCGGAACCGAACTGACCACGGTCGCCATGCGCCGCGTCGATTCCGCCGGCGGTACCGGGGTGCTCGATCTGCTGAAACGCCTCGATATCGCCCCGCTGCCCAATACCGCGGGCTGCCGCACAGCAGCCGAAGCGGTACTCACCGCTCGGCTGGCGGCCGAGGCGCTGGATACGAACTGGGTCAAACTCGAGGTGATCGCCGACGAGCGCACCCTGCTACCCGACCCCATCGAACTCCTCGACGCGGCCGAACAGCTGGTCGATGCCGGGTTCACGGTACTGCCGTACACCAACGACGACCCCGCCCTGGCGCGGCGGCTCGAGGATGCGGGCTGTGCGGCGGTGATGCCGCTGGGCGCGCCGATCGGCACCGGCCTGGGAATCGGGAATCCGCACAATATCGAGATGATCGTGAGCCGCGCACAGGTGCCGGTGATCCTGGACGCCGGTATCGGCACTGCCAGCGATGCCGCGCTCGCCATGGAACTCGGCTGCTCCGCCGTCCTGCTCGCGACCGCCGTGACCCGGGCCAGGAAGCCCGCTCTGATGGCCGCCGCCATGGCGGATGCGGTGCGGGCCGGGTATCGAGCACGCGAGGCGGGCCGCATACCGAAACGGTTCTGGGCGCAGGCCTCGTCGCCCGGACTGTAGGACGGACACGGTCACCCGGGCCGGCCCCTCGGTTCACACCGATCCGGTGACGGTGAGCGGCCCACGTTCCGGCTGCACCGACTCCGGACCATCCCTGGTCGCTACGCATCACAGCGGGGGTACGGCTCGGGGCCGACTCATCCTCGAGGATGACCGCGAGTCACGACCATCGGGCGACGCGCGTGCTCCCGGTATAGGGCATGCTGGTCGGCATGATCGAAGTCCGGGGCTTGACCAAGCATTACGGGCAGACCGTCGCGGTCCAGGACCTGACCTTCACCGTGCAACCGGGGCAGGTCACCGGTTTCCTCGGACCGAACGGCGCCGGTAAATCCACCACCATGCGGATGATCCTGGGCCTGGACCGGCCCACCTCGGGTACCGCGTTGATCCACGGCAAACCGTATGCCGAACTGAAGCATCCGTTACGTGAGGTCGGCGCGCTGCTCGACGCGAAATGGGTCCATCCCAACCGCTCCGCCCGCGCCCATCTGGAATGGATGGCCGCCTCCAACGATCTGCCGAAATCACGGGTCGAGGAGGTACTGCGGCTGGTCGGCCTCTCGGAGGTGGCCGGTAAATCCGCGGGCGGGTTCTCGCTCGGGATGTCGCAGCGGCTGGGTCTGGCGGGGGCGCTGCTCGGCGACCCGAAGGTGCTGCTGTTCGACGAGCCGGTCAACGGTCTCGACCCGGAGGGGATCCTGTGGATCCGCCGGTTCATGCAGCGGCTCGCGGCCGAGGGGCGCACGGTTCTGGTGTCCAGCCATCTGCTGTCGGAGATGGCACAGACCGCCGATCATCTGGTGGTGATCGGGCGCGGCCGGCTCATCTCCGATTCCACGACCTCCGATTTCATCGAACGGGCGTCGGAGGCTTCGGTGCGGGTGCGCAGCCCGCAACTGGACGAACTGCGCAGCCTGCTCACCTCGCACGGGATGACGGTGAAGGAGAACGACGGCAATGCCGACGGCGCGGCGCTCATCGTGAACGGCGTGACCAGCGATGCCGTCGGGACACTGGCCGCCGAACACCAGATCACCCTCTTCGAACTCGCCCCGCAGCGCGGCTCCCTGGAGGAGGCGTTCATGCGGATGACCGGCGGGGACGTCCAGTATCACGGCGAGATCGGATCACCGGAGGATGCCACCGTGGTCATGGACAAACCGGCGGATTCGGAACCGCTGTTCACGGGAGGTACCAAGTAATGGGCGTGATCGCTGCGGAACGCATCAAACTCACCTCCACCCGTTCGCCGTGGTGGTGTTCGGTGATCGTGGTGGCGCTGGCCGTCGGGTTCGCCGCCCTGTTCGGTCTGATCGGGCGGATCGCCGCCGACGACCCGCAGGCCGCCGGTCCTCCCGTCATCACGGTCGATACCGCATTTCTCGGTGTCACCGGTTTCGGCATTCTGGTCTTGTCCATCATGGCGACCCTGACCGTGACCAGCGAATACCGGTTCGGCATCATCCGGACAACGTTCCAGGCCATCCCGAACCGCATATCCGTGATCGGCGCGAAAGCGATCCTGGTGGGCCTGTATGCGGCGGTGCTGACCACGGTGCTGGCTTTCGCCGCCTACGCCGTCGCCAAGGCGGTTGCGGGCGACGCGGGATCGACGCTGGTACTCGAGGACAACTGGCGGGCCCTGTACGCGGTGCCGATCCTGGCCTTCCTCAATGTGGTGGTGGCCATCGCGGTCGGTGTCCTGGTCCGGCAATCCGCCGCGGCGATCTCCTTGATCGTCCTGTGGCAATTGATCATCGAACCCCTGGTCGGCGCACTGGGTAAAGTAGGACGTGAGATCAGCGCGTTCCTGCCGTTCCAGAACGCGAGCCGCTTCGCGACGATGGACGACTCGCTGTCCTCGGCGAACTGGCATTGGGGTGTGTGGGGCAGCCTCGCCTACTTCACCGCCTTCGTCGTAGTCGTCGCGGGCATCGCGTTGCTGGTGGTCAACCGGCGCGACGCCTGACCCCGAATCGCCCGAGCTGCTTCCCTCGCCGCTCGGGTATCGGATGCGCGACCTTGTCGGGAGAATTCGCGCATCCCGCGCCTCGGTGGCCACTGCCCGGCCGCCGGGGTGCTCTACCACCGGTCCGGTGCGCCCGCGCACCGGACCGGTGGTCGTTATACGCACCGGAACGGTGGTCGTTATCACAGCCTGGACGTCCGACCTGATCATCGATCCGCGGCCGCCGGGAACGCCCACTATCGGTAACCGGGAGTTCACCTCCCGACCCCCGGTCCTGGCTACCATCGACGTCAGGACCACGAGGTCAGGCACCACACGTTTTCCATCGGCGGACCCAACGGCGTGCCGCACTCCTCCGATAGAGAGGTGACAGGTGACGATTCTCAGCACTCCCACCACGGCAGACCCCCTGAGATACCCTCGGGACGTGAACGAGAAACCCTCCGGCAGCACCGCACCGGAGCCGGAGGTCGACAACGACGCCGCGGCTCGCGCCGGCGACGAGGGCCCGACCATCGCCCCGAACCCCGTCCGGAAAAACGGTGCTACGGCGACCACGCGGGCACGCCGGGCGCAGCGCCGGCGATACGGTGAAACGACCGGATCGTCCACGCCGACCGAGTACGCGGGCAGCACCACAGCGGAGGACACAGCCGGCACCCCGGACAGCTCCGGCCCCGGTGACGCAGACGAACCCGCCCGCCCCCGGATCGGGCCGCTCTCCGCATTCATGTACGCCGCGAACAACCGCCCGGATGTGATCGACGTCCTGCGTAAAGCCCGCAAACAGCTCCCCGGCGATCCCGCCTTCGGCGATCCGCTCTCGGTCAGCGGCCCCGGCGGCGCCCGGGCCGTAGCCCGCGCCGCGGACCGGCTGGTCGGGGACAGCCCCAGCGCAGCCCGCGAGATCGGTTTCGGCGCCCTGCAGGTCTGGCAGGCCGCGCTCGAACGCCTCGGCCGCGGTAAGGGCACCGAGGAAATGACGGTGATGTTCACCGACCTGGTTTCGTTCTCGTCGTGGTCGCTGACCGCCGGCGACGAGGCCACCCTGGATCTGCTGCGCAAGGTCGCGCGCGCCATCGAACCCCCCATCGCCGAACGCGGCGGGCAGGTCGTGAAACGGATGGGCGACGGTGTGATGGCGGTATTCCCCTCCGCCGACCGCGCGGTCCAAGCCGCGATCGCGGCCCGGCGCAACCTCGCCGATATCACCGTGGATACCTACCGGCCGCGGATGCGGACCGGCCTGCACACCGGCTCTCCGCGCGAGATCGGCGGCGACTGGCTGGGCGTGGACGTGACCATCGCGGCCCGCGTGATGGAAGCGGCGGGTAACGGGCGGATGATGATCTCCGAATCCACCCTCGCCGCGCTGGAACCCGAGACGCTGGCCGAGCTCGGGCATACCGCCCGGCCCTACCGGCGTAGTTTCTTCGCCGCGCCGCTCAGTGGGGTCCCGGAGGATCTGCGTATCTACCGGGTCAGCTCGGTCTAGCGGCCCCGAGTTATCCGGCCGTGGTCCGGTAGGCCAGGCTCTGCGGCGCCGGGCTCACCGGGCGGGACCGAAGGCCAATTGATTTGTCTTCGCATCGGCAGACGCGGTAGCGCTACCGCCGGCACAGCACCGCGGGGAAGGGCGGGGCGAGATTCCGCTATTGCACGGGTGCCGGATCAGGAGCCTTGCTTTCGGGTGGTTTGACGACACCTACCAGGTCGTTATTGCCCATCTGATACTCGTTGCGCCGCAGCTGGTCACTGGAATTCCCCTCGATCGTGTGGATGGTGTTCCCTACGACCTTTTCCACGATGCCGATGTGATCCGGAGTACCGTCGCCCTGCCAATCGAAAATGATCAAATCACCTTCCACCGCGTCATGGGCAGTGCCGGTATCGAGTTGGGCTTTGGCGTCGTTCCAGATGGCCGGTACATAGTTCGGATTCGTCCAGTCGACCTGGTAGCCCGCCTTTTCCCAGACGTGGCTGGTGAATGCGGCACACCACGCGGCGTCGATATCGTACGGAACTTTCGCACCGGGTTTATTGGCGTAGTACAGGTCATTGGAGCTTCCGCGCTCGGCGGCCCCGAGTGCCAACTCCGCTCGGGCAGCCTCGAGGATGCTGTCGCGAGTGGCGTCACCGGTCACGGTGAAGGTCATATTGCTTTCCGGCGAACGGTTACCCCAGACAGCGGCGGGGTTACCGTTGTTGCCAGGGTTGGCGCGTTCGACCTCCTCCGCGTAACGCTCCATATCCCGCTGCGCACTGTTGACGAGTTCGACGACATCCCAGAGCGTGTTCAGCGCATCGTTGACCACCGCATATTCCGCCTCGATCGGCATGTAGGGCTTGCCTTCTTCCGCAGGCGGTGCCTGCGCAAGATTCTCCTGGAGCGTGGTGACCTTCGATTTGATGTCCTGGAACGTACCGTCTCCGGTGCTGAAGGCGGCAATAGCGGACTTGCCCACCGAGTCGTTTCGGCTCTGCAAGTCGTCGGTGTGGCTCGCGATGTCCCCGCGACGGCCACCGTATCGATCGACCATGACGGATTCGCCAGATGGTGCGTCGAGACCCTCCGCACTGAGCATGCCCTGATTGGTCAGCCAAGCCACTGGGTCCACGTCGTAGGTCGTATCCTCGTATCCTGTCGCCACCAGCAACACCTGCGCCTGGATACCCTCCTCGACCAGCTCTATGATCGCAGCAGCCGACGGACGTGCCGCGGGCGGCGGTTCCAGGTTGATTTCCAGATCTTCACGAGTCGCCATCCCCGCATCACCCCATGCCCAGGTCGGCACCCGAACACGGCAAGCGTTCGAACCTCATCAGCACCTCACGAACGCACTCGTCTCGGCCGCCGTGTCGCTCATCGGCGGTGCACCACCACAGATTGCTTCGATTATCGGACATTCCCGGCATTGGTGATATTCGACGCCGACGCCCTGCCGGATAAGTGCCGCAACGCATCCGAGCCCCCACCTCGGCAATCGCGCCCGCAGCAGACGTTCACGAGATGAACAGAGCTCGGTCGGCGGCCGGTATCCAGCAACCTGCCGCAACGTCGCGGTTGTAGCCGGCTCGGAAGTGTTCGGCCAGCGCCGGCAGTTCGGGGTGTCGGTCGGTCATATCCCAGAGCAGCACATGCGGGTAGGCAGGTGTGGGATCGACCACGGAAATTCGCCGGATCTCGGGATGCCACGGGGTTTCGAAGCCTTCTCCGGTGAAGGTCGCCAGCGAGTCCGACCTGGCGACGGCCTCGACGAGCTCCTCGATCGGCGCCGGCCCACGGGTGACGTCCGACCCGGCGAAAAGTTCCGGCCGCGGTGACTGATCGATCACCATCCCGCTGGATCTCGCCAGGTCGTCATAGAAATCGGCCCACTCCGACGGTATTGCCGCGCCGGGCACCCAAACCTGATGACCCGCCAATTCGGCGAGCGCTACGGCGGACCGACCGGCCAGCGGATGATCCCGGCCCACGAGCAGATGCAGCGCATCGAGGTACGCCGGTACGGCCGCGATGTGTCCCGGCAGTGGTCGCGGGCCACCGTGGGCGCGCGCAAAGGCCGCGTCGACCCGTCCATTCAGCAGGGCATCCCGGGAGGTCACGTACGGGTTGGACAGCACGAGTTCGATATCGGCTTCCGGGCGGCGCTTCAGATAGAACCGCATTGCCCGCATCTCGGCTTGCCGCTCACCCAGCACCGCGATCCGCAAGGGACGTGGCCGCCCCGCAACAGCCGCGATCGCTTCGTCCGCAACCGCCAGTAGCGACCGTGCATGCGGTAAGAACCGCACGGCCGCGACAGTCGGTTCGGCCCCGCTCGGCACTCGGTCGAACAGCGGCACTCCCAGTAGTGCCTCCAACCGCGCGATACGTTTGGACACTGCCTGCTGGCTGATCTGTAGAGCGCCCGCGGCGAGGCCGAATTGGCGGTGCTCCATCACAGCCGCGAAAGCCCGTACAGCCCGTAGATCGAGTTCACCCACCCCGGCCTCCTGTCACATCCATCGGTTGTGCTGGTTCACGTGTCGATTGTTCGACCTACCAGGTTTCACCTGGTCATATGTAGCCGAATCAACCTTATCGGCCGCTCCGGGTGAACAACCGGACGGCCCGGACACGGCTCACGGCACGGGGTTCACCGATGACGAACGCTTCTTTCGTGCACCTGCACAACCACACCGAGTACTCGATGCTCGACGGGATGGCCAAGGTCGATCCGCTGTTCGCCGAAGCCGAGCGGCTCGGTATGCCGGCTGTCGGGATGACCGACCACGGGAACATGTACGGGGCGGCGGAATTCTTCCGGCGGTCGCGGCAGTCGGCGGTGAAACCGATTATCGGGATCGAGGCATATATCGCTCCGGAGTCGCGGTTTTCCGGCGAACGCGTGCGGTGGGGTGACCCGTCGCAGAAATCCGACGATATTTCCGGCTCCGGCGCCTACCTGCATATGACGATCTTCGCCCGTAATGCCGTCGGCCTGCGCAACCTGTTCCGGCTGTCGTCGCGGGCATCGTTCGAGGGGCAACTGGGAAAATGGCCGCGGATGGACGCCGAGCTGATCGCGGAGTATGCCGAGGGGTTGATCGCCACCACCGGCTGCCCGTCAGGGGAGGTCCAGACCCGTTTGCGGCTGGGGCAATTCGATGCCGCCTATGCGGCCGCCGGCCGGTGGCGCGATATCTTCGGCCCGGAGAATTTCCTGCTCGAGGTGATGGATCACGGGCTCACGATCGAGCACCGGGTCCGCGCGGATCTGCTCGCAGTCGGAAAGAAGGCCGGGCTGACCCCGTTGGCCACCAACGACTGCCACTATGTGCTGCGGCAGCAGTCCGCCGCCCACGAGGCCATGCTGTGCGTCCAGACCGGGAAAACACTCTCCGATCCCACGCGGTTCCGGTTCGGCGGCGACGGCTACTACCTGAGTTCTCCGGCCGAGATGCGGGCGCTGTGGGACGACGAGGTACCGGGCGCATGCGATACCACCCTCGCCGTTGCCGAACGTATCGAGCCCTACGACGAGGTGTGGGATTTCCGCGACCGGATGCCGGTGTTCCCGGTACCCGAGGGGCATACCGAGGACAGCTGGCTGCGCCAGGAGGTGGCGGCCGGATTGCGCTGGCGCTTCCCGGTCGGCGTACCGGACAGTTACCGTCATCGCGCCGATTTCGAGCTGGACATCATCCGCGACAAGGGCTTTCCCGCCTACTTCCTGGTGGTGGGCGACCTCATCGCCTATGCGCGACGTGCCGGGATCCGGGTGGGGCCGGGACGCGGTTCGGCGGCCGGTTCGCTGGTGGCGTACGCCCTGGCCATCACCAATATCGACCCGATCGAGCACGGACTGCTGTTCGAACGTTTCCTCAACCCGGAACGGCCGTCCGCACCGGATATCGATATCGACTTCGACGACCGGCGCCGCGGCGAGATGATCCGGTACGCCACCGAGCGGTGGGGTGCGGACAAGGTCGCACAGGTGATCACCTTCGGCACCATCAAGACCAAGGCCGCGATCAAGGATGCGGCGCGGGTGCAGTTCGGGCAGCCCGGGTTCGCCGTGGCCGATCGGATCACCAAAGCGCTGCCGCCGGCGGTGGCGGCGAAGGATATCTCCGTCGCCGGTATCACCGATCCGGGCCACGAACGCTACGGCGAAGCCGCGGAGGTGCGGGCGCTCATCGATGCCGATCCCGATATCCGCCGGATCTACGACACCGCGGTGGGTCTGGAAGGCATGGTCCGCGGCGCGGGAGTTCATGCCTGCGCGGTGATCCTGTCCAGTGAACCGCTGCTCGATGTGGTGCCGCTGTGGAAACGCCCGCAGGACGGGGCGGTGATCACCGGATGGGACTATCCGTCGTGCGAGGCCATCGGCCTGCTCAAAATGGATTTCCTGGGGTTGCGGACGCTCACGGTGATCGGCGACTGTCTCGACAATATCCGCGCCAACCGGGGTATCGAGATCGACCTCGACACCCTGCAACTCGATGACGAGGCCACCTACGCGATGCTCGCCCGCGGCGACAACCTCGGCGTTTTCCAGATGGATTCGGCCGGGATGCGGGAACTGCTACTGCGGATGACACCGACAGAATTCAACGATCTGGTGGCCTCCAACGCCCTGTACCGGCCCGGGCCGATGGGAGTGGGTGCGCACTGGGCCTATGCCGACCGTAAGAACGGCCGCGAAGCGGTGACACCGATCCATCACGAACTCGACGAGCCGTTACGCGACGTCCTCGCCGAAACGTATGCGCTGATCGTCTACCAGGAACAGATCATGCAGATCGCCCAGCAGGTCGCGGGATATTCCCTGGGACAGGCCGATCTGCTGCGCCGCGCCATGGGCAAGAAGAAGCCCGAGGTACTGGCCATGGAGTTCGAGAACTTCCGTAACGGTATGCGCGGCAACGGGTACAGCGATGACGCGGTGACCGCCCTGTGGGAGGCCGTACTGCCGTTCGCCGGATACGCCTACAACAAATCCCACGCCGCCGGATACAGCCTGGTGATGTATTGGACCGCCTATCTGAAGGCGAACTATCCGGCGGAATTCATGGCCGCGCTGCTCACCTCGGTAGGCGACGACAAGGATAAATCCGCGACCTACCTCGCCGACTGCCGTAAACGCGGTATCCGGGTTCTCCCGCCGGACGTGAACCAGTCCGCCGCCACCTTCACCAGTGTCGGCACCGATATCCGCTTCGGCCTGGGCGCTGTGCGCAATGTGGGCGAACCGGTGGTGCAGGCGGTGATCCGGGCGCGGGAACCGGGCGAATTCACCAGCTTCTCCGACTACCTCACCAAGGTGGACACCACCGGCTGCACCAAGAAGGTGGTCGAATCACTGGTCAAGGCAGGCGCGTTCGATTCGCTGGGACATCCCCGCAAAGGGCTGTGGACCGTCCACGGTGAGGCCGTCGACGCCGTGATGCACACCAAGAAAGCCGCAGCACGCGGGCAATTCGACCTGTTCGCCGGCGATGGCGCCGATCCGGACCACGGCGCCGGCATTTTCGATATCCCGGTGCCCGATCAGGAATGGGAGACCCGGGAGCGGCTCGGTTACGAACGCGAAATGCTCGGGCTCTATGTTTCCGGACATCCCCTGGACGAGATCGCGACCGCACTCGCCACGGTCGGCGACACCCCGATCGGCGCGCTGACCGAAGGCCGGGTTCCGCACGGACGGAAGGTCACGGTGGCCGGCATCATCGCCGCCGTCGACCGCCGCGTCACCAAGAAAGGGGAAACCTGGGCGATCGTACGACTCGAGGACCTGGAGGCCGGGATCGAGATCCTGTTCTTTCCGGTCGCCTACGCCGATGCCGCCACACTCCTGGTCGAGGATGCGGTTGTGGCCGTCGGCGCACAGGTCAGCATCCGCGACGGCCGGCAGTCGTTGCTCGGCGATCAGGTGCGTGATCCGGAACTGACCGCCGACGGGTCCGGCCGGGCCCTGACCCTCACCCTGACCGCTACCGCGTGTACACCGCGATCGGTGCGAGCCCTGCGCGAAACGCTGCAGCACCACCCCGGCGCCACCGAGCTCCGGATCAACCTGATCGGCGCCCGAGGTCCCCGGCTGCTCGCGCTGGACCCGAGGTTCCGGATCACCACCTCACCCGCCCTGATGGGCGAACTGAAAGCACTGTTCGGACCCGCCTGCCTGCGCTGAACGGCGACCGGGCACGAAAACGCCGCCGGGTGGTGGTCCCGGCGGCGTTGTTCGAGGTCGGCGTCCAACAAGCGCCTCTCGGCGAGTGGTCGCTCGTAGCGACTGATGGGGTGGGGCCCGGGGCTGTCCGAACGCCGACATGGGGATTCAACCCGGGCACCCGGCGAGCTATTTCCCGCCACGTTGTGATGCGCGCTACCCGGCGTAGTTCACAGCTCGAGGTGCCGGTTCATCGACATCGCGGCCTCGGCCAGCTCCGGCAGTTCCAGCACCTGCACCCCGTGCTGCCGCAGTTTCTCCACACCCACACAGTTGACGACGAAGGTCGCCGGTTCCCGCCACGCGATCACGACGGCCGGGATACCGGCCGCCAGCACCCGGTCGGTACACGGCAGCCTGGTCTTGGTGGCCCGCTCCGAACACGGTTCCAGAGTGCTGTACAGGGTGGCATGGCGTAGCCGCGGATCCGCCGGATCGAGTTTAGCCAGCGCGGCCTCCTCGGCATGATTCTTGGGATCGGCCTCGCGGGAGAAGCCGGTGGCGAGCTCGACCCCGTCGGCGACGATCACCGCACCCACCGAGAACGCGCCCGGAACCGGTGGGCTGCGCTGCGCCAGTTCGATCGCCCGGTTCATCCAATGGTGGTGGTCGGGTTCGGGCATCGGGCCTCCTGGGGTCGATAACGCAACACTGCCACATCCCCGAGCTGCGCTACCCCGAGCAACGACATGCGGTGGGCGGAACCACCCGGGAACTCCGCGGGATACAGGAAACGCGGCGCCTGCGAGTCGCCGACCAGGGTGGGGCCGATGGCGAGATGGAGTTCGTCGGCCAGACCGCCGGCCAGGAACGCGGTATGGATCCGGCCACCGCCCTCGACCATCAGCCGCGCTATTCCGCGGGCGGCGAGGTCGTCGAGCAAGGCCCCGAAGTCCAGCTCGGGGCCCAGCGCGACGATCTCGGCATGCGCGGTCGGCCGCTCTCCCCCCGGCACGGTCAGTCGTTCAGCCACCCGCCGGGCGCCGGATTCGGTGGTGTAGACGAGCGGTGGGTGTTCGGCCGTACCGTGATGCCAGAAGCGTGCGCCCGGATCCAGGTCTCCGGCCGCGGTCACTGTGACCTTGCGGGGGTATTCGGGTTTCCCGGCGGCTACGCGGGCCCGCCGGCGGCCCTCGTCCTTCACGATCAACCGCGGATTATCGCGGCGCACGGTTTCGGCGCCCACCAGAATCGCGTCCGACCAGGCCCGCAGCTCGTCCACCCGGTCGAAATCGGCCTCGTTCGACAGCAGCAGCCGCTCGTCGGCGGTGTCGTCGATATATCCGTCGACACTCACCGCCACCGAGAGCAACACATAGGGCCGGGATCCGCCGGAAGTATCTGCCGGCCCGCCCGACCCCGCGGTACCGCCCGGCCCGTTCTCGCCCGCCGCAACCATCAGGCCTCCGGGCCGAGCACCCGGCTGCGCGGGATACCCAGCACCCTGGCCTCCGCCGATACGGCCGCACCGGGTTCCGCGGATGGGTCCCCGGCCGCCGATACCGCTGCCGCCGCCTCGCTGTCGTCGGCCGCCTCGGCCGGGTACGGCGGGTTCAGCAGGACGGCGCGCTCCCCGGGGCCTTCGGGGTCGGCGTGCAACCAGACGAACTCCACTCCCAGATCGACAGTGCGGGGCAGGGTCGCGGCCAGGCCGGCGATATCGGCCTGCGGGCATTCACCGATATCCATGCGCGCCGGTGTCACGCGCAGATCCGGCCAGGCCGCGGCGAACGCCGCATGCAGCGGCCGCCGGTCCACCTCGTGCTCCGGCACCCAGGCCAGTTCGACACTTTCCATATTGGGTTCGACGGGCAACGGCTTTCCGGCGTCGGCGATCACGGTGGTGTAGGTCCAGCCGCTGGGTGCGACCGCCGTGACCCGTTCGGCACGCACCTGGATATCGGCGGCCTTGATCCCGGCTTCCTCGTCGGCCTCACGCACCGCGGCGTGCACCGCGGTTTCGTCGCTGTCGCGGGCCCCGCCGGGCAGTGCCCAGGTACCGCCCTGATGACTCCAGGGCGCCCGGTGCTGTAGCAATACCGCTACGCCACCTGCCCCGATCGGGGCGCGCAGCAGCAGCCCGGCCGCACCGAATTTCCCCCAGTGCCGTACCCCACCGGGGCTCACAGCCCACCCGTCTCCATCACCGCGCATCTCGCACCGTCCTCGTCGACCGTCCCCTTCCATCCTGCCGTACCCGGCTGCGGGGATGGTCGTTGTGGCCGTCGAGGCGCGAGCGGGCACAATACCGAATACGCTCAGAACAGCGGTGTGAGCGGGATCGCCCACATACCGAAGAGCGATACAGCGCACACGGCGCCCAGAGTTGGAGGGTGGACATGACGCGGTCGGCGGTGGATCGGGCGGTCTCCGAACCGGACCTGCCCGAACCGGGCCGGCCGGAACCCGCGCCCACGACCGGGTGGTCCGGACTTGTCCGGCCGCGGGTCGAAACGGCGTGGAAATGGCTGGATCCCGCGCGACTGCGCCAATTCGCGCAATCCTCGCCGGGGCGGCTCATCGGGGTCGGGCTGCTACTGGTGGTGCTGTGCCTGGGATCCGGGGCGCTCACCGCGGCCACCGTGCACGACCGCCAAAGCGATCTCGACATCCTGCTCGCCGGAACCGAACCCGACACCAATGCCGCCCACCGGCTCTACACCTCACTCTCGGTCGCCGACGCCGCCGCGGCCACCGCCTTCATCTCCGCCGGCCTGGAACCACAGCAGGTGCGCGACCGCTACAGCCAGGCACTGGGCGAGGCGGGCGCCGAACTGGTGACCCTGTCCGGTGAGGGCACCGAAGACGACCGGCAGCGGATCGGCATAGGTTCCGGGTTGCCGGTCTATTCGGGTCTGGTGGAGACCGCGCGGGCGAACAACCGCGAAGGTCACCCGGTCGGTGCCGCGTATCTCAGCGAGGCATCACACCAGATGCAGAGCGAATTGCTGCCGATGGCCGAACAACTCTACGTCCGCCGGGCGGACGCCGTGGACGAGGCGCAGGACCGGCACGTGCGGCCGCCGCTGGTCGCGATCGTCGTGCTGCTGGCGGCGCTCACCGCGCTGGTCTGGGCGCAGCGGCTGATGGCCCGGCGCTGGCACCGGACGTTCAACCCGGGCCTGCTGCTGGCCTCGGGTGCGGTGCTGATCCTGCTGCTGTGGACGGTGATCGCCGGATCCGTATCGGCGTCGGCGATGTCGGGCGGCCGCTCCGACGGCACGGTGCCGGCCGCGCGACTCACCGAGAGCCGGATCCTGGCGCAGCAGGCCCGCTCCGCGGAAACCCTGAAACTGGTGCGGCGCGATACCACCGGCGATTACGACCACACCTTCGACGCCAACATCACCCGGCTCAACGAGCTACTCGCCGGGCACACCGACCGCGCCACCACCGACGCCCGCGCCGCTCTGCTGCACTGGCTGGCGGCGCATCAGCGGATGAACGACACACTGAACCGTGGCGAATTCGCCCGTGCCGCTACGATCGCCACCGCACCCGGCGCCGAAAACGCCACCTTGCACGTCGAAGCTTTGGACAAGGCCCTGGCCACGGGCATCGCCGAAACCCGGGATACCCTGCGCAGCAATATTTTCCACAGCGCCCGGGTACTCGACTACCTGGCGCCCGGTGCGGTGATTCTCGGAATCGCCGCCGCGGCGTATATCGCCTTCGGAATATGGCCGAGACTGCGGGAGTATC
Source organism: Nocardia carnea NBRC 14403 (assembly GCF_000308515.1). GTDB lineage: Bacteria > Actinomycetota > Actinomycetes > Mycobacteriales > Mycobacteriaceae > Nocardia > Nocardia carnea. The sequence goes on from NZ_BAFV01000070.1 coordinate 143,421, forward strand.
GATGAGATCTGCGCCCAACCCGCCCCACCCGGCGGCGCGGCCCCGGCCGCGCCGAACCGGTCGCGCACTGCCCCGCTCCGGTGTACGGTCCTGGGCGCTGCGCAGTGCCATCGCCTGCACCGCACTGCTTCTGGCAGGCTGCGCCACCGGGCCCGGCCCGCACAGCGAAACACCGCACGGCGATTACGCCGAACCACCGCTACCCGCCCAGGCGACCGCAATACCCAGCGACGCCCCGGTCCAGCTACCCGACGATCCCGACTGCGGCGACCCCACCGCGAGCCTGCGTCCCGCCGGCCCCGCCGCCACCGGGCCCGCCCTGAACCGGATCCGTGCCCGCGGCCGCCTCCTGGTAGGGCTCGATACCGGCAGCAATCTGTTCAGCTTCCGCGACCCCAACAGCGGTGTCATCGTCGGATTCGATGCCGATATCGCCCGCGAGGTGGCCCGCGACCTGTTCGGCGACCCCGACCGGATCGAATACCGCAGCCTGGGTTCGGAAGAACGAGAAGACGCACTCATCGACCGCCGCGTCGATATGGTGGTCAAAACGATGACCATCACCTGCGCGCGGCTACAGCGGGTAGCGTTCTCCACGGTGTACCTGCAGGCACATCAGCGCGTGCTCGCAGTACAGGGTTCCGGGATCGAGAGCCTGAAAGACCTTGCGGGTAAACGGGTCTGCACGATCCGCAGCACCACCTCCCTGGAACATATCCGGCGAATTCAGCCCAAAGCGTCCATCCTCACCGTCCCCACCTGGGCCGACTGCCTGGTGGTACTGCAACAGCGGCAGGTGGATGCGGTGAGCACCGACGATTCGATCCTGGCCGGCCTCGCGGCACAGGATCCACATACCGAACTCGTGGGCCCGAGCATCAGCCAGGAACCGTACGGAATCGGAATCCCGAAGGGCGACGAGGATCTGGTGCGCCTCGTCAACGGAACCCTCGACCGCATCCGTGCCGACGGCACCTGGAGCCGGCTCTACAGCCAGTGGCTCTCGGCCCTCGGCCCCACCCCGGCGCCCCCACCGGCGACCTATCGGGACTGATCGGAGGTGGCGACGGACGAGTCCGGCAACCGCCCCGGCTCCGGGGACACCCCGGAGCCGCCGGAAACCCGCGCCGTCGAACCCACCCGTTTTCGCAAGCGACCCCCTGGAAACGCGGCAGCGCCGAGTGCGGAACCGGGCAGCGAGACAGGCCCTCCCCCAGACACCGACACCGCAGCAGTTCCCGGCACAGCGGCCGTGGGGTCCGGCGAACTGCGCGCCGGGACCAGTCTCGGGTCGGGCCGCGGCAGTGGCGGCCAGGTGCGGACGGGGCGCAGTACCCGGACCGTGCGTTCCCGGCCCACCGTGCGCACACTGGTGGCGGGGCTGGTCGAGGTTCCGCGCGTCGAGCCCGCCGATCCGGCCGCGGCGGTCCTGACCGATCCGGTGGTCGCGGAAGGGAAACGGTTCTGCTGGCGCTGCGGGAAACCGGTGGGCCGGGCGAGCGCGAACGGACCGGCGACTACCCGCGGTACCTGCGCGAATTGCGGTGCCAACTTCGATTTCCGGCCGAGTTTGCGCCCCGGCGATATGGTCGCCGGCCAGTACGAAATCCAAGGTTGCCTCGCGCACGGCGGGCTGGGCTGGATCTATCTGGCGATCGACCGCAATGTCAGCGACCGTTGGGTGGTGCTCAAGGGCCTGCTGCACGCCGACGATATCGAGGCGCAGGCCGTGGCGGTGGCCGAACGTGAGTTCCTCGCCGAGGTCGCCCATCCGGGCATCGTGAAAATCCACAACTTCGTCGAACATCGCACCTCGGACGGTGGGCCGATCGGGTTCATCGTCATGGAGTACGTGGGTGGTCGTTCGTTGCGCAGTATGCTCGACGACCACCGCCGCCCCGAACGGATTCCGGTGGCGCAGGCGATCGCCTATGTGCTCGAGGTGCTGCCCGCCCTCGACTATCTGCATGCCACCGGGCTCACCTACAACGATCTGAAACCCGACAACATCATGGTCACCGAGGATCAGGTCAAACTGCTCGACCTCGGTGCGGTGGCACCGATCGAGGCGTACGGGAACCTGTACGGAACCAGAGGTTTCCAGGCCCCGGAGATCGCCCGGACCGGTCCGACCGTGGCCTCCGATATCTATACGGTCGGGCGGACGCTGGCCGTGCTGACCCTGAATATCCCCACCGAACACGGCGCCTACCGCGACGGCCTGCCCGCCCCCGATGACGAACCGGTGCTGGCCGAATACGAATCGTTCCATCGCCTGCTACTGTGCGCCACCGCCCCCGAACCCGACCGCAGGTTCGGAACGGCCGGTGCGATGGCCGACCAGCTGGCCGGGGTGCTGCGCGAAATCCTCGCCCTCGACACCGGGACCGAACATCCGCATCGGTCGGTGGTTTTCGGAAAGCAGCGCACCGCTTTCGGCACCGAGCAGCTGATCGGCCTGACCGACGCGTACGCCGACGGCGCCGACCACGACACGGCCCTGGCCGCCACGGATATCGCTGCCGCGCTACCGGTCCCGTTGCCGTCACCGACCGATCCGGCCGCCCGCCGGCTGGTGGATATCCTGCAGGCCGAACCCGATCAGGCGCTGGCCGCCCTGCACGAAGCGCGTGAAGACCTGGCACGCGACCCAGCAGCCGCCCCGGAAAACCTGGAACTGGAATTGCGGCTGGCCGAAGCACGCATCCTGCTCGATTCGGACCGGGTCGGCGATGCGGGCGAACTGCTGGACGCGATTCCGGGTGCGAGCCGCCGCGATTGGCGGATCGACTGGTACACGGGGCTGGCCGGGTTGCGCGAGAACGACTACGAGAAGGCCTACTCGGCCTTCGATGCCGTACTGCGGGTGCTGCCGGGCGAGCCGGCACCGAAGCTGGCACTCGCCGGGACCGCCGAACTCGTACTCCAGCATTGGCACCCGGATGAAACCAGGGCCTGGCGCGCCTACGCCGAGAACTTCTATGCCACCGCATGGCGCACCGATCACGGCTTGGTGAGCGCCGCGTTCGGCCTGGCCCGCCTCCTGTCGGCCACGGGCCGCTATGCCGAGGCGGTTACCGCCCTGGACGAAGTGCCCGGCTCGTCACGCTATTTCACCACCGCCCGGATGACCGCAGTACTGCTGCTGCTCACCAGCGCTCCCGTGGCCGATCTCTCGGAACACACCATCCGGCTTGCCGCGGAGCGAGTGGAGGCACTCCCGCCCGACGAACGCCGCGCGCTGCAGCTCCGGGTCATCGTCCTGGGCAGCGCACTCGCCTGGTTGCAGGCCGGCAACACCCCGACCGCCCCGAACCCGCCGCTCATCGGTATCGCCTTCACCGAGAACGCCCTACGCGACGCCACCGAAAGAGGCCTCCGCACCCTGGCCCGGCGGGCCCCCGGCCGCCGCCACCGCTACGCCCTGGTGGACCTGGCCAACTACATCCGCCCCACCACCTGGTTCTGAACACCCGTTCGCCGCCGCCCGGTGCGGGCATCGGGTCAAAGGGCAAGGCCGGCCGGTTCGATCGGCATACTCGAACCGGCCTGCCTGCGGATCAGTCCGCCCAGACGGAATCGATCGGCGTGGACTCGGTGGGCGGCGGGGACGGGACCGCGCTGGGGGTGCGGGAGAAGCGCGGCGCGGGGGCGTGCTGGGTGACATTCTCCAGTTCCAGCAACGAGCCGCGGGCGGCGATGTGCTCGTTCTCGGTGGCCTCTTCGAAGGTAAGGACCGGGGTGACGCACGCATCGGTGCCGGCGAAGATCTCGGACCATTCGTCGCGGGTCTTGCTGCGGAACTTGTCGGTGAAGAGTTTCTTCAGCTCGTCCTGGCCGGCCGGGTCCATCTGGAACGGCAGACCCTCGGGATCGATGTCCAGGCCGGCCAGCAGCTGCGCGTAGAACTGCGGTTCGATCGCGCCGACCGCCATGTACTTGCCGTCGGAGGTTTCGTAGGTGTCGTAGAACGACATACCGGTGTCGAGCAGGTTGGTACCGCGTTCCGAACTCCACGCGCCCATCCCCCGGAAAGCCCAGATCATCTGCGACAACGCCAGTGTGCCGTCGATCATGGCGGCATCGATGACCTGCCCCTTACCGGAATTCTGGCGTTCCACCAGGGCGGCGAGAACACCGAACACCAGGAACATCGAACCGCCACCGAAATCGCCGACCATGTTCAGGGGCGGCACCGGGCGTTCACCCTTACGGCCGATGGCGTGCAGGACGCCGGTGAGGCTGATGTAGTTGATGTCGTGACCGGCGCGGTCGGACAGCGGACCGAACTGGCCCCAGCCCGTCATCCGCCCGTAGACCAGGCGCGGGTTGCGTTCCAGGGCGGCATCGGGCCCCAGTCCCATCCGTTCGGTGACGCCCGGGCGGAACCCCTCGAGCAGCACATCGGCCTTTTCCACCAGGCCGAGCACCCTCTCGATATCCGCCGGGTCCTTCAGGTTCGCCTCCACGACGGTGCGGCCGCGCAGCGTCGGGCGATCAGCGCCGCCCGGGAGCTGGCCGGCCCGCTGGATCCGCACCACATCGGCGCCGAGGTCGGCGAGCAGCAATGCGGCATGCGGCCCCGGCCCGATCCCGGCGAGTTCGATCACGCGAATGCCCGCGAGCGGGCCCTGCTTGGTGGCGGTGGATGGTGTGCTCACGCCTTACCTCGGTTCGTCGTCGATCCAGTGTCTGCCCGCGGCCGCCCGCGGACATATTGACAGTATGACAACAGGTGCGTCACGTCACGGTGTCGCCCGCGATCGATCCGGTTTCCGCACCTGTCGGTGGGCGCGGGCAGACTATGGGCATGCCCGGCACCGCTCCCTTCGACGCGACGGATTTCGATACCGCAATCGGCCGCTGCGCTGTCAGCTGGCACGGTGAGGCGGTGGTCCGGTTCCGGCTGCCCGGCCACGATCCGCTGACCACCCGGCTCCCGGACGACACCCGCCAGGTCGCCACCCCCGAAACCGGGCCCCGCGCCGCGATGCTCACCCGGATCCGCGCCCACCTCGACGGCGACCTCGACGACCTCCGCTGGATCCCGCTCGACCTCACCGGCCTGCCGGAATTCCACCGCGCCGTCTACACCGTCACCCGCGCCATCGACCCGGGCCGCACCCTCAGCTACGGCGAGGTCGCCGACCGTATCGGCGCGCCCGGCGCCGCCCAGGCCGTCGGCCAGGCACTCGGCCGCAACCCCATCCCCCTGATAGTTCCGTGCCACCGAGTACTGGCCGCCGACCACGCCCTGCACGGGTTCTCCGCACCGGGTGGTATCGACACCAAACAGCGCCTACTCGCCATAGAACGCACGTCGGGCTTCGGCGAACCGACCCTCTTCTGAACACGCCGACAGACACCCCGGCGCAAACAGCCCGCCCGCACTCCGGGGCGGCTATTGCGGGGGCAAGGGGAGCCGGACGCATCGTCGGGCAGGCCCCAGGCGCCGAGCAGCGCGGAAAGGAACCCGATCGATCGAGTGTTCCGCCTCGAGGTCGGGGTGTCGTGGTCGCGGGGGCGGTGGGAATCGGCAGACGGAGTCGATACCCGTCGAGCGCCGTGCTCGTCCGCCGATCCGGCGCGAGCCAGGCCCGGCTACGCGCCTCCTCGGTGACCGATGCGGCTCACCGCGTGCAGCCGAAGGTATGGCCCGGGGTAATCGAGACGCTAATGCGCTGGAGGGGTGGGGACGACTTTTGCGAGAGTATGCGCATGCCGTTGTTCACCGACCTGCCGCCCGCGAGCTTCCGATCATTCGACGGGACCATGATCCGCTACCACCGTGCCGGTGACGGGTCGCCGGTGATCATGATCCACGGTTCCGGCGGCGGGCTGCATTCGTGGCAGCCGGTGGCCGAGCACCTGCCGGACCGGTTCGATCTGTGGTTGCCGGCCCGGCGCGGCTATGCGCCGAGCGGTCCGGGGCATGCGCCGAAACACTTCGCGGACGAGGTGCGCGATCTGGGGGCGGTCATCGATATGATCGGCCGGCCGGCCCACCTCGTGGGCATGTCCTACGGTGCGACCGTGGCCCTGCACGCGGCGGCATCCGGGCTGGCCGTCCGCTCGCTGGCCCTGTGGGAGCCCCCGCTGTACGCGGCGGGCGCCGAGCTCGCACCCGTCCTGTCGCGGTTCGAGCTGCTCACGGCGAACGGGGACCACACCCGAGCTCAGCGGTTACTGGCCGAGAAGGTAGCCCGGGTTCCGGCCGCGATGCTCGACCTGTCGGAGCCGATGGAGGCCGCCGCGGACGCCCCTGACGACTCCGACGGTTGGAGCCGCGACCTGGAATCGATGGTCGGTGACACCAGCTACCTGGACCGCTGGGCTTCGGTGACCACGCCGACGCTGCTCATGCGCGGCTCGGACACCTGGCAGCCGATGCCGGAAACCGTCGAACGACTCGCGGCGGTGATGCCGGACGCCCACCTCGAAACATTGCCGGGCCAGACGCATTTCGCGCCCTCCACAGCGCCCGCTGACGTTGCCCGTATCCTCGCGGACTTTCTCTACTGACACCCCGGCCCGGTGCCGGTGAATGGTGCGACAGTTCATGATGTTCCGGTCGCGGCTCATTCCCCGTAAACCACCTCGGCGAGCCGGTCGTCGACCGATTCCAGTACCGGATCGGCGGCCGGCGGCGATACCGTGCGCTGACGGCAGCCCAGGAACACACGGTTATAGGCGCTCCACTCAGACTGCCACCCGGTCGTATGCAGGCTGCGCGCGCCGAGCCATCTCGGCACCGATCTCGTACCCCCGGGCGATCAATTGCTCGTGGACGGCCGGGTCCTTGGACTCGGTGTCGTAGAGGAATTCGATCGATGCCTCACCGATCTGGGAGTAGTCGGCAATACCGTGCATCGTCTGGGTGATCAAAGCCGCCTTGTAGCCGTGCCGGTCGAACGTACCTTCGCCCAGACCGGCCAGTGCGACGAGATGAAGATTCCGCACCGCGCTCGGGCTGCCGTGCGAAACATCGTCATAGGCCCCGAAAACCCGGTCGAACCAGCCTTTGGCGAGTGCGGGCATGGACCACCAGTAGACGGGAAAGAGAACGACGGTCACCTCCGCCGATTCGAGTAGTTCCTGCTCACGGCTGACGTCGGCGGGCAGTCCCGAAAGCCCTCGGTGGTGCGCCAGATCGGCCTTTCGGTAGACCGGATCGAACCCGGACGCCACCAGGTCGTGGGTTGTGGCGGTGACATTTCCCGCGGACCGGATGCCCTCTTCGATGGCTCGCGCGACGGCCCAGGTAGCCGAGTCGTGGTCCGGATGAGCGACTACGACCACGACCTTGTTCCCACTGTCTTCGTTCGTCATATCGGCGAAACTAAGCTATGACACTAACGTCAATGTCAAGGAAGGGTAGCCGGATGCGGATACGCGATTTGAGCCTTGCCACCGGGGCGAGCCCGCGGATGCTCCGGCACTACGAGGGTGCTGGGATCCTTTCGCCCGAACGCGATACCAACGGGTACCGGAACTACCACCCCGAGGACGTCCAGACCGTGGACCACATACGCTGCCTGCTCGCGTCCGGCCTGTCGCTGTCCGAGGCCTCCGCGATACTGCAGGTCGCCTGCCTCGACCCCGCCGGCGCCTCCGATGCCGACCGCGCAGCCGCACTGGCGCAACTCGACGAACGGACAGCGCAATTGGACGCCGGAATCGCCCGCCTCCAGGCTCAGAAGGCGGAAATTCTCGGACTTCGCTCGAGCATCGAGGCACCGGCGAGTCCCACATCGGACTGATCGACAGTAGACGCGGCGGACGGGGCTCGGTGCAGCCGCCCGGCCGGGGCAGCAGCTCAGGCGATTTCGCTGCCCGAACCGAGCCGCGGGAACGGTTCGGTGGAGAACACGACCTCCACCGCTACCTCGAAATACGCCGCGATCCGCAACGCCAGGTGCAGGCTGGGACTGTATTCGCCGCGTTCCAGGTAGCCCACGGTCTGATAGTGGACGCCCAGCGCCTCGGCCAGCTGCCGCCGCGAGATACCGCGCTCGGCGCGCAGCATCGCGATACGGTTGTAGATGATCTCAGAAGGCACGCTGCATCGCCTTCTCGCGGCGAGCGGCCATACTCGACCCTGATTCGTGACGCGCCATGCGTCGCAACACTACCGGCGCGATGAGCAGGCCCACGACGGCCCATGCCCCCAGTACCGCGGCCGTTTCGAGATGCCGCCAGGACCGGTCGATCTCGATGGTCACCGTTTCGGGCGGCAGCAGCGCCGACCGCATACCGAGACCCGTCCAATACATCGGGAAGGCCTGGGCGACGGCCTGCAACCAACCGGGCAGCGCGGTGATCGGGTAGAAGATGCCGGAGATCGCGATGAGCCCCATCAGCGGCATGGTCAGCAGGAAGGTCGCGCGTGGCCCTTCGAGGACGCCGCCGAGTATCGCGCCGGCCGGCAGGGTGGCGAGCAGGCCGAGCAGGACGACCCAGCCGAATGTGAGCCACGCTCCGGGACCGTCCAGTGACGACCCGCCGATGATCACCATGCCGGCCACGAGCACCACGAGCACTTGCACGAGAACCGATCCCGCCGCGGTGGTGATCTTGCCGACGAAATATCCGACCATGCCGTTCGGGATGGCCTTGGCCCGTAGGAGCGTGCCGTCCTCGCGGTCGAGCACCAGCACGTTGGTGATCGCGAACAGGCCGTTGAAGGCGATGATGCTGCCGATCAGGCCGGGTAATGCGAGTTCGGCGATCGACAGTCCGCTGTCCGCGTACTCCCGGTCGCGCAGCAGGTAGAGCGCACACAGGGACAGCGCCGGTGTCAGGAACTGCCCGAGCAGTTCGGGTGCGTTGAGGTACATCTGCCGCAGTTCGATCCAGGCGCGGGCGAAACCGCCACGTACGGCGGTGGCGGTGGGATTCATCGGGTGACCTCCGCGAGAGTATGCACCGCTGCCCCCGGCTCGCCGGATTCGTGGCGGCGGACCAGCGTCATATAGGTGTCTTCCAGCGACGCCCGGCGGACCTCGAGCTCGCCGATCCGGTCGCCGTGCTGTTTGAACAGTTCGTGCACGTATTTCGTGGATTCGGTGGTGGTGTGCACGAAGCGCTGATCGCCCACGGTCCAGCGCACTTCGGCTTCCCCGGCGATACTGCCCGACAGTTCCTCTGCCGAGCCGTCGGCGATGATCCGCCCACCGGCCAGGATCAGGATCCGGTCGGCAAGTTTTTCCGCTTCGTCGAGATCATGGGTGGTGAGCAGCACCGTGGTGTCCTCGAGATCGGCGAGGCGGTGCACGAGATCGTGGAAATCGCGCCGGGCCGCGGGGTCGAAACCGGCGGTGGGTTCGTCCATGAACAGCAATTCCGGCCGGCCGACGATCCCGATCGCCACATCCAGCCGCCGGCGCTGCCCGCCGGAGAGTGCAGAGATCTTGGCACCCGCTTGTTCGGTGAGTCCGACCAATTCGATGAGTTCGCCGGTGTCCCAGGGCTTCCGGGTTCGCCCATCGGAGTAGGGCCGGTAATAGGCACCGAGATGCGCGAGCAGTTCCCGCACCCGCCATTTGGCGTGGTCGCGCCAGGACTGCAACACCACACCGACCCGTGCCCGCCAGGCTTCGTCGCCGAGCGCCGGGTCGACACCGAGGACATGCACTTCACCTGCCGAACGTGTACGAAACCCCTCGAGTATCTCGAGTGTGGTGGTCTTACCCGCCCCGTTGGGTCCGAGCATCACCAGGACCTCCCCGCGCCGCGCCTGGAATGTCACATCACTCAGCACCTCGGTGGTGCCGTAGCGCATTCGCAGCGCGTCGACATCGAGTACTACGCCGTCACTCGAAGCCATGAGACCTCCCAATTGCCCAACTTCGACAATTTGTAGCATACGTACTACATATCGGCGCGGCAATACTCCACCGCTCGTTCAATACGAATCAAGCGTTTCGCAGCCCGTCAGCGTTCATCCATGCCTGGATCGACACCGGGAAGCCAACTGCGACCGGGTTCTGTCCACTGCCGCTGCTTGATCATGCGACGGGCCTCGCGACGGTTGCGGCCGAGCAGGCGGTCCAGGTAGAGCCGTCCGGCCAGGTGGTCGGTTTCGTGTTGCAGGCAGCGGGCCAGATAGCCGGTACCTTCGACGGATACCGGGTCGCCGTGCATATCGACACCGCCGACCTGGGCGTTGTGTGCCCGGCCGGTCGGAAACCACTCCCCCGGCACCGAGAGGCACCCCTCGAGATCGTCCGGATCGGGCATGGTTTCCGGAATCGCCGAAGTTTCCAGTACGGGGTTCACCACATGGCCGCGGTGGTGGCCGTCGGCGTCGACGAGGTCGTAGACGAAAACCGCGCGTGGGTCGCCGACCTGATTCGCGGCCAGACCGGCGCCGTTGGCGGCGGTGAGGGTTTCGAACAGGTCCGCGACGAAGGCGGCCAATTCGTCATCGAACACGGTTACCGGAGTCGCCGGTGTGACCAAGCGCGGGTCACCGGCGATCAGGATCGGTCGGACAGTCATGCCATACGAGAGTACTCAAATACGAGTAGTCGTGACAGACTGAAGCGGTGAACGAAACCCGGTTGTTCGTCCTCGCCGCGCTCTCCCGGCGAGGGCCCATGCACGGCCACCAGATCCGGCGCGACGCCCGCCTCGACCGCGCCGACCTGTGGTCGCAGGTGAAACCCGGATCGCTGTACGGCGCACTGCACCGCATGGCCGACGAGGGCCTCATCCGACCTCTGCGCACCGAACAGCCGGGCGCACTGCCCGCACGCACCGTCTACGAGATCACCGACGAAGGCCATCGCGAACTGCGCGCACTCCGCGACGAAGCCTTCACCGAAGTCGATCTGCGCCCGGACCCGGTCGACCTGGCTCTCGCCGTCAGCACCGACCTCGACCGCGAACTGCTGCGCGGCTACCTCGAAGACCGGATCGCCGCCCTGCGCGCCCGCGGCTCCCGGATCGAACACCAACTCGACCGCCGCTGGCCGGACCAGAACATCGCCGACGACCTGATCGTCGAACACGCCCGCACGCGGATCCGGAGCGAAATCGACTGGCACGAACGCGTACTCGCCGACATAGACAAGCTCGCCGCACCCCGCTGAAGCTCGAATACCCGCCACCGGCCCGGCAGACTCCGTACATCGGCTTCCACTCCTACGTGTGTCTCGCCGGTATACCGCCCGACCGGCTCGAGGTATCCGCTCGATGTCACACTGCTCACCCCCGCCTCGTCGACCTACCGACACACAAAACGCGACGCCGAGTCGCACAGGCGCAGGGAGTTCACCATGGCAACAACCACTCAGCAGTCCGCGGCGCCGGTCCTCGTCCGGTCCGGGAACGCGGCGACGCTGCAGGACGGCGCACTGAGCCTCATCACGCTGCTGGCCGACGCCGGCGATACCGGTGGTGCGCTCACCGCCAACAAGGCGACCTTCTCGAAGGGATCGCCCGGCGCGCCCGCGCATTTCCACACCGCGGCCACCGAAATGTTCCTCGTACTCGACGGGTCCATGCGTTTCTTGCTCGGCGACAAGATCGTCCGGCTCGAACGCGGCGATTTCCTCACCGTTCCACCCACCGTCCCCCACGCATTCGCCCCGGCACCCGATTCGGAAGCCGAACTGCTCGTAGTCTTCACACCCGGCCTGCACCGGTTCGACTACTACCGGCTGCTGGAACGGGTGTACCGCGGCGAAGCGACAGTTCAGGAGATCCGGGACAGCTCCGAACAGTACGACAACCACTATGTCGACAGTCCGGTCTGGCACGAGGAGATCGCCCGGGCCTGATCGGGCAGAAGTCGGATGCCCGCCGTACCCGCGAAAACCGTCCGTGCGCACTGACCGATGGGTAGGCCTCGGCAATTTTCCGTGCCGGGGTCGCCGCGTGGCAGGCCGATCGTCGAATGTCGGGGCCCGAGTGAACCGAGCTAGCCGATCACCAGCTGATCTCCGGTGCTGATGGTGCCGCCCTGCAGCACTGTCAGATACACGCCGGCGCAGGGCAGAGCACCGCGACCCGGGATGGCGACCTCGACCCGGTTCTCGGCCATCGGACCGCGGACCGCCTGGGGTGAACGAGGAAGGTCCCCGTGCTCCAAGGTCGGCACCGCGCAACGGGGGGTGGCCGTGATCGCCGACAACCGCACGTCACCGATGGACAATTCCTTTCCGACCCATTCGTTTTCACCGAAGGCGGGGAACCCCGGGGGTGTGGTCACGATCAGGTTCGGCCGGTATCGCACGGCCTCGACATCGAGCCGGTCGAGGGTGGCGGTGGTGATCAAGTGCAGTGGAGCGTAATCGACGAAAGAAGTTCCCGGAGTGGCGCGGGCCACGGGCCCGGTCACGTAGTTCGACGCCGCATCGATCCCCTTGGCCAGCACCTCTTCGGGGTCGGCTCTTTCCATTTCGGCGCCGTCGGGACGCTGGTCGGCGAGGCGGACTTCACGCTCCAGCAGTTCACTCAACGGCCGGGCGGCGTCGTCCGAATCGATCTCGATGGTGCGCCCGTCCGGCAATGTGATGTGCACCCGGCCCGGATCTCCGGCGGCGGAGCATTGCAGCAGCCGCCGCCACAACTTCGGTTGTTTGGCAGTGGCGACCCGGCCGGTGGCCGTATCGATCACGGCCAGCGCCCGGTCGCCGAGTGCACCGCCTTCGTCGACCACGAGCTCCGGCACATCCTCACCGAGCATGGATTTCACCGGGTACCTGCACAGAGTTGTGACCTGCACCAGCTGTCGACCTCCTCTATTCGGTTACCCGTTGTCCGGGCTCCTCGTCTACCCGCGGTCCGGGCTCGATCGGCGCGCAGCCGTGATTGTATCGACCCGGCTCCACGCCGGTCCCGCCGTCGGCGGGCGCGCTTTCTGCGGGTCCGGCACGCTGTCCGGACTAGGGCTACGTTGGTGATGTGAGCGTATGGGGCGAAATCATCGTCGGCCTGGTGATTCTGATCGGCCTTGTCGGTATCGTGGTGCCGATTCTGCCGGGGGTGATCCTGATCTTCGCGGCGGTCGCGGTGTGGGCGTTCCTCACCGGCGGGACCGTGGCGTGGGTGGTGCTGGGTATCAGCACACTACTGCTGGTGATCTCGGGGGTGGTGAAATACACCTGGCCCGGCCGGAATCTGAAGGAGGCGGGGATTCCGAACCGGACCCTGCTGCTGGGTGGGCTCGCCGGGATCGTCGGTTTCTTCGTGATTCCGGTGGTCGGGCTGTTCGTGGGTTTCGTTGTGGGGGTTTATCTCTCGGAGATGGCCCGGATGCCCGACAACCGGCAGGCGTGGGCGTCGAGTAAGCATGCGATCAAGGGTGTGGGTCTGTCGATCCTGGTGGAGCTGCTGGGCGCTCTACTCGCGACCGGGGTCTGGGTGATCGGGGCGATCGCCGCCTGACCTCGTCAGCTCGTTCCGTACTTGCGGCCCGACCGCGGGCCGAGGATCGGGAGGGGGCGGGTGGTGCCGTCGGAGGCGGGCCGGCGGGCCGCTTCCCGCAGGGACGGAGCGAACAGGGGCAGCGTGGGGGTGGGGTCCTCGAGGGTGCGGTCGATGGGCGGCAGGCCGTAGAACGCGCGGGCGTTGTCCTCGAGAACCGCGTGCATATCGGTGCCGACCACATCGGCGATCAGCTCCACATCGGCTTCCCGGAAGGGGCGGCCGGCGCGGGTGCCGGGCAGATCGCTGCCGAACATGAGCGCTTCGGGGTTCACCGCGTGGATCCGGCGCAGGGCCGTCGCGACGTCCATATCGACCCGCCCGAAACCGGTCGCCTTCACCCGGGCACCCCGATCGACCAGGTTGAGCAGGTAGGACAGTCCCTCCTCGGACATTCCGAGGTGATCGACGGATACCTTCGGCAGTTTCAGGATCACCGGCTGCAGGGAGGCCAGCATCTGGCCGTCGACGTAGATTTCCACATGCCAGCCCACGAGTTCGTGCGCGCGCAGGGCTTGGCGGGTCATTCCGGCGATATCGGTGGCGGCGCGTTTGAGGTTGAACCGCACCGCCCGCACCCCGGCCTCGTGCAGATCGAGGATTTCCGAATCGGAGGCGTCCAGGTCGAGCCGGGTGACCCCGACCCAGCCCGGCCCGAGTTCGGCCAGCGCCGCCCGCAGGTAGCTCTGGTCGTTGGCCTGGAAGGAGGCGCTGACCACCGCGCCACCGGCGACCTCGAACCGCGACATCCGGCGCCGGTAGTCGGCGATGGTGTACGGCTCCGGTAGGTAGCCCTCGTTCTCGATCAGCGGAAAACGCGGATCGATGATGTGCACATGGGCATCGAACACGGATACAGAATGCCTGATATGTCGTGGTGGTGCCCGCTCCGGGAAGTTCTGGCCGGAGCGGGCTCGGGGTTACACCTTGTGGGGTTCGCTGGCGCGCAGCATATCTTCGCGTTCGACGACCTTGACCCGTTCCCGGCCCTCGGGCTCGCCCAGCGAACGCTCGTGCGCGTCCAGGCGGTACCAGCCCGCCCAGGTGGTGAACGGGATACCGCGGCTCTCCAGGAAATCGGTCACCGCATCGAGCTCCGGGCTCTCGGCGGCACCGAAGTTCTTGCTGTCGTCCAGCAGGCAGGCCACCGTCTCGTTCGCGTCACCCTTGGTGTGGCCGATCAGCCCGACCGGGCCGCGCTTGATCCAGCCGGTCACATACGTGCCCGGCATATAGCGCGCGGAACCGTCGGCGTTCTCGTCGACCAGGACGCGCCCGGCCTCGTTCGGGATGACCCCGGCCTGATCGTCGAACGGCAGTTCCGAGATGTTCTGCGACAGGTATCCGACAGCCCGGTAGACCGCCTGGACATCCCAGTCGCGGAAGTTCCCGGTGCCCTTCACATTGCCGGTGCCGTCGAGCTGGGTGCGTTCGGTGCGCAACCCCACGACCTTGCCGTCGGAACCCACGATCTCCGAGGGCGATTCGAAGAAGTGCAGGAAAAGCTTGTGCGGGCGGTTGCCCTGGTCCCGGATCGCCCACTGCTCGAGGGTGTTGGCGACCATATCGACCTGCTTGGAATGCCGGCGGGCGGCTTCCGACCCCTCGTCGTAGTCGATGTCCTCGGGATCGACGATGACCTCGATAGTCGGCGAATGATCCAGTTCCCGCAGCTCCAGCGGGGTGAACTTGGCCTGAGCGGGACCGCGGCGCCCGAAGACGTGCACCTCGACGGCCTTGTTCTCCTTCAGCCCGGCGTAGACGTTCGGCGGGATCTCGGTCGGCAGCAGTTCCTCACTGGTCTTGGCCAGCACCCGCGCCACATCCAGTGCCACATTGCCCACGCCGAGCACCGCGACCTTCTCCGCGTCCAACGGCCACGCGCGCGGCACATCCGGGTGCCCGTCGTACCAGGACACGAAATCGGCCGCACCGTAGGAGCCGTCCAGGTCGATACCCGGGATCGGCAACGCCCGGTCGGCGTTGGCGCCGGTGGAGAAGATCACCGCATCGTAGAAGCGTCGCAGATCGGAGAGCGTGATATCGGTGCCGTAGTCGATATTGCCGAGCAGGCGTACCTGCTCCTTGTCCAGCACCTTGTGCAGCGCGGTGACGATGCCCTTGATCCGCGGATGGTCGGGCGCGACACCGTAGCGGATCAACCCGAACGGGGCGGGCATCCGCTCGAACAGGTCGATCGAGACCTCGGCATCCGACTTCATCAACGCATCAGCGGCGTAGATACCCGCCGGACCAGCCCCCACGATCGCGATCCGAAGCGGGCGATTCGCTTCCTTCTGCTCGGTCATCTGTTTCGCGCACCCTTATCGGTCGAAAGAATCACTGGCGTTGCACTTAGCTTAGGCTAAGTTGACGCGTGGCTTGTATGCGCCGTCATCGCGCCGTACCGGTCGGCCGGCACTACGTCTTCCCACGTCCCCGCGGCGACTGCTGTGCCGTCCACCCGCGGTCACTCGCGATTCTATCGGGGTGGGGCCACACCACCGATCCCGGGACCAGGGATGATCATCGGTATGAGCGATTCCGGACCCACAGACGAACCGGCGCCCACCGACCCGGAGGACACCCCACCACAGCGCGCGATCACGCCGTTCGTGGTGGCCGCGGCGATCGCGGCCGTGATTCTGGGCGGCATCGTGCTCACCGGCTGGCTGGCACCGGTTGAGAAAAATGTCACAGATTCCGACCGGATCGCGGGGGCGGTCCGCGAGTTCGCCGATGTGAGCAGCCGCTTCGGACCGGAACCACCCCGTGAAGCGGTATGTCCGGGTTTCGTCCCGGCGCGGTCCCCGATGGCCGGGCGGCTGCAACCCGGTGAGACCGGAAAAGATATCGAGATCACGAAATTCGGGCCGGTCGAGATCAACGGCGAGACCGCGACCATCGAAGTGACCAGCCGGGTCGAGGACGACGAGGCCACCTCCACCTGGTGGCTGTTCCGGACCGACGGCGACTGGAAGGTGTGCAACCAGCCCGTCGAATGAGCTGGGATCGGACGTCAACCGGGGTTTGACACGGCCGGGGCGGTCCGGGCAATCTCATTGATTAGGTCATGAGTACCAGCGCCAAGCCCCGGCTCGCTGGTCGGCAACCCTCCTCCGCGGTGGGGTGCTCCGGGTGACGACCTGGCGCGCATCGAACGGATGCGGCAAGTGCGGATTCGCAGGAGGTACCACGTTGAGTTACGCAGGTGATATCGGTCCACAGCAGGCCTGGGAACTGCTGGCCGAGAACCCGGACGCCGTCCTGGTGGACGTGCGCACCGAAGCCGAATGGAAATTCGTCGGTGTTCCCGACACCAGCTCCGTCGCCAAACCGACGCTGCTGGTGGAGTGGGTCGATTCCACCGGCGCCCGCAACACCGGGTTCCTGGACCAGTTGCGCACCGCCCTGGGCGACCGCCCCGCCGACGCCCCGGTGCTGTTCCTGTGCCGCTCCGGTCAGCGCTCGGCGCATGCCGCCGACGTCGCGACCGCGGCCGGTATCGCACCCTCCTACAACATCTCCGACGGCTTCGAAGGCCCACTGGACGAATTCGGGCATCGCGGTGGCACCGGCTGGCGAGCCCTCGGCCTGCCCTGGCGGCAGTCGTGATCAGCGGCGGCGCGTTCGAACGCGCCCTGCCCGACGGTGTCGGACCGGCCACGCTGGGCGTACGCGGCGGCCTGAACCGATCCGGTTTCGAGGAGACCTCCGAGGCCCTGTACCTGAATTCGGGGTTCGTCTACGCCAGCGCCGAGGCCGCCGAGGCCGCGTTCACCGGTGATTCCCCGCATTACGTGTACTCCCGGTACGGCAACCCGACCGTGGCCACCTTCCAGGAACGGATGCGCCTGCTGGACGGCGCCGAAGCGTGTTTCGCCACCGCCAGCGGTATGGCGGCGGTATTCGTCGCGCTCGGTGCGCTACTGCGCGCCGGCGACCGGCTGGTGGCCGCGCGCAGCCTGTTCGGGTCGTGTTTCGTGGTGTGCAACGAGATCCTGCCGCGCTGGGGTATCGAAACGGTTTTCGTCGACGGTGAGGATCTCGACCAGTGGGAGGCGGCCCTGTCCGAACCCACTGCCGCCGTGTTCTTCGAAACCCCGGCCAACCCGATGCAGACCCTGGTCGACGTGCGCAAAGTCTGCGAGATCGCCCATGCGGCGGGCGCGAAGGTGGTGCTGGACAACGTTTTCGCCACCCCGCTGCTGCAACGCGGATTCGAACTCGGCGCCGACGTGATCGTGTATTCGGGCACCAAACACATCGACGGCCAGGGCCGGGTGCTCGGCGGTGCGATCCTCGGATCGCAGGAGTACATCGAAGGCCCGGTCAAAACGCTGATGCGGCACACCGGTCCGGCATTGAGCCCGTTCAACGCGTGGACGCTGCTCAAAGGCCTGGAAACCATGCCGCTGCGGGTCCGGCAATCGACCGAGTCGGCGCTGCGGATCGCGCGCTACCTCGACGAGCATCCCGCCGTGAGCTGGGTGCGCTACCCGTTCCTGGAATCGCATCCGCAGTACAAGCTGGCCGCCGATCAGATGAGCGGCGGTGGCACCGTGGTGACCTTCGAACTGAAATCCGCCGCGGACGCGGCCAAGAAACGCGCCTTCGAGGTACTCAACGGGTTGCGGATCATCGATATCTCCAACAATCTCGGTGACGCGAAATCGCTGATCACCCATCCGGCGACCACCACCCATCGGGCCATGGGCCCCGAAGGGCGGGCGAGTATCGGACTGTCGGACGGAGTTGTGCGGGTTTCGGTGGGGCTCGAGGATATCGAGGACCTACTGGGCGACCTGGACCACGCGCTGCGCTGAGCACTCCGAACGACGCGGTTTCGCTTCTTCCCGTCTACAGGTAGCGACAGACGCGCCGGCTTCCTCCCGCAGGGAGGAAGCAACCAGCATGGGGGCAAGACTACGTTTCGATACATGGTCCCCCCTGACGAGCAGAGTAATAGTCGATCCTTCGACTGTGTTGTCATCGGCGCAGGTGTTGTCGGTGCCGGCGTTGCGCAGAGTGTGGCGCGCAGGGGCGGCCGTGTAGCCGTCATCGATCGGGCACCCGCGATCGGCGGGGGCTGTTCCTATGCCAACGCCGCCATCGTGGGTCCGGGCCACGTGACCCCACTGGCGACGCCGGCGCTGCTCCGCGAGGCGCCGGTGCAAATGCTTCGTCGCCCTCCCGCTGTACGCTTGCAGCCCGATCCAACACTGGTTCCGTGGATGAGCAGACTGATCGCGTCGGCGGCCCCGCACCGCGCAAGCGTCGCTCGAGCCCGAATGCAGGATCTGGCGATCCGGAGCACGGACCTTCACTGCGCGTTGGCCGGCCTCGGCCTGAACCCCACGTTCAGGAAGACGGGGGCGATCGACGTGTATCTCCGCTCGCGCCGGAAGGAGAAGAAGAAGCTCCTCTCCTATGCGGAGCTTCAAGGCTTCGAGCCGACTTTGGCGCCGGTCACAGGTGGCACTCACGAAGCAGAGGAGTGGACGCTGGAAAGCCGCAGCTTCGTACGCGCAATGCTCGACGACGCAGCCGGTCACGGGGCCGAAATAGTGTTCGGGACACCAGTTCGGGAACTGCTTTCCCAGGGTGGCCGCGTCGTTGGGGTCAGAACACCGAGCGGCACGATTCGGTCCGAGAAAGTCGTGCTGGCCGCAGGACTACATTCGGCGGCTTTGGCCGCACAGGTGGGTATACGCCTTCCCTTGCGCGGTGGCCGTGGATATGTCGTAGACCTGGCGGCTCGGCCCGGCTTCGACCCCACGATTCCGGTCCGGATAAAGGAGCACCGTATCGTCGTAACGCCCCTCGAAGACCGCGTTCGCGTTTGTGGGTCGATCGAGTTCGGTAACGAAAACCGCCCCGTTGCCCATGAGCGCGGCGCCGCGATGGTCGATATCGCAAGTACCGTGTTACCCGGTTTGCGTGGTCGACGCGTCATCGACCAGTGGGCCGGCGAGCGCCCCTGCAGCCCTGACGGTCTGCCCCTTATCGGCGCAGCCGAGGGAGTCGAAAACCTTGTCGTTGCCACCGGCCATGGGATGTGGGGCCTGATACTCGCTCCCGTTACTGCCGAGCTGATTACCGAGCACGTCATCGATCCCGGACCCACACGTAACGAGTCCGACTGGTTGCGCCCCGACAGATTCACCCGTTAGCCGACCGGGAGGCGAGCCATGGGGCTCAGCGAAGGTGCCACCAACGGTTTGCGGCCCTGTACCGGAACTTACCGACCACAATCCGGCGGCGATCGGAGATCAGGCGAACGGGGTGCGCACCCGGCCCACCAGGTCGGCCACCGAATCCAGGACCATGGTCGGACGGTACGGATAGTGCTCGATCGAGTGCCGGGTGGATATACCGGTGGTGACCAGGATGGTGCGCATACCGGCCTCCATCCCGGAGATGACATCGGTATCCATCCGGTCGCCGATCATCACGCTGCTGCGCGAATGCGCATCGATCCGGCGCAGCGCGGACCGCATCATCAGCGGGTTCGGTTTGCCGATGTAGTACGGGTCGCGGCCGGTGGCGCGGGTGATCAACGCCGCCACCGAGCCTGTGGCGGGCAGTACGCCGTCACGCGAGGGCCCGGTGGCGTCGGGGTTGGTGGCGATGAAACGGGCACCGCGTTCGACCAGCCGGATGGCGGTGGTGATGGCCTCGAACGAGTAGGTGCGCGTCTCGCCGAGCACCACATAGTCCGGATCGACGTCGGTGAGCACGTAGCCGATCTCGTGCAACGCGGTGGTCAGGCCCGACTCACCCACCACGTAGGCGGTGCCACCGGGGCGTTGCTCGTTCAGGAAACTGGCGGTGGCCAGCGCGGAGGTCCAGATCGACTGCTCCGGGATATCGAGGCCGTTCTGGCGTAGCCGGGCCTGCAGATCGCGCGGGGTGCGGATCGAATTGTTGGTCAGCACCAGGAACGGGATCTGCTCGGCGCGCAGCTCGGCGAGGAATTCGTCGGCGCCGGGCACCAGGTGCTCCTCACGCACCAGTACCCCGTCCATATCGGTGAGGTAGGACAGAATCGGTTCATCGGTACTCACCCGTCGATTCTGCGCTTCGCGGCGCCGACGATGGGTATGCCGCGCCCGGAACCCCCGGCGCGGGCCCGGTGATCCGGACCACCGGACGCAGCCGTCCGCCGCGCTGACTATGGTCGATTCCGGGCCGGAAACGGTGCGAACACAACGCGACAGGAGTGGCGCATATGGGTGAGCTGAAGCTCGGGTACAAGGCGTCGGCGGAACAATTCGGACCGCGGGAACTGGTGGAACTGGCGGTGCTGGCCGAGGAACACGGCCTCGACAGCGCCACGGTGAGCGACCATTTCCAGCCGTGGCGGCACAAGGGCGGGCACGCACCGTTCTCACTGGCCTGGATGGCGGCCGCGGGTGAGCGCACCGAGCGGATCATGCTCGGCACCTCGGTGCTCACCCCGACCTTCCGGTACAACCCCGCGGTGATCGCGCAGGCCTTCGCAACGATGGGCTGCCTGTATCCCGGCCGGGTGATGCTGGGCGTGGGTACCGGCGAGGCGCTGAACGAGATCGCCACCGGGTACGCCGGGGAATGGCCGGAGTTCAAGGAGCGGTTCGCCCGCCTGCGCGAATCGGTGGATCTGATGCGGGCACTGTGGACGGGTGCGCGCACCGATTTCGACGGCACCTACTACCGGACGGTCGGCGCCTCGATCTACGACGTGCCCGAAGGCGGGATCCCGGTCTATATCGCCGCCGGCGGCCCGGTGGTGGCCCGGTACGCGGGCCGGGCCGGTGACGGATTCATCTGCACCTCCGGCAAGGGTATGGACCTCTACACCGAAAAACTGATGCCGGCGGTGGCCGAAGGCGCGGCGAAGGTGGACCGGGAGGTCAGCACGATCGACCGGATGATCGAAATCAAGATCTCCTACGACACCGACCCCGATCTCGCGCTGGAGAACACCCGTTTCTGGGCGCCGCTGTCGCTGACCGCGGAACAGAAACACAGCATCACCGACCCGATCGAAATGGAGGAGGCGGCCGACGCGCTGCCGATCGAACAGATCGCCAAACGCTGGATCGTCGCCAGCGACCCGGACCAGGCGGTCGAACTGATCAAGCCGTACCTGGACGCGGGCCTGAACCACCTGGTCTTCCACGCCCCCGGGCACGACCAGCGGCGGTTCCTGGACCTGTTCCAGCGTGATCTGGCACCGCGCCTGCGCGACCTGGCGTAAGCGGCTACTCGGCAGGCGAACCCGCGGGCGCAGGTAGCGAAGTGTCACCTGCACCGCCGGGCGCGGCCGAAGCACTGCACCGGATACCGATGCGGCGACGGTGCTATCGGTCACCGGCGCCGGGCACGGTAGGACGGCCCGCCCGCTCGTCAGCCACTGTTGCCTGCTCGCTGACCGGCGGTGCGTACCTCGTGCGGCGTGCATCCGTACCGCGCCTTGAAGGCGGCACTGAAAGCGCTCAGCGACCGGAAGCCGCTGGTATAGGCGATATCGACGACGGTGCGGTCCGCGGGGCCGCGACGCAGGAGCCGGTGTGCCACAGCCAGGCGCTCGGTACGGATCAGTCGACTCGGCGTGGTACCGGTCTGGTGCAGCGCCAGTTGTATCTGCCGTAACGACCAGCCCAGGCCGTACGCGATCGCCGCGGGCGTGAGCTCGGGTTCCGTAGCATGCAGGCGGACGTAGTCACGGACCGCCAGATCGACCGCCCCGAGGGTGGTGGAAGCATTACCCGTGGGCCGCAGACACAACCCGAGTAGTTCGACGATCATGTCGCATGCGGCCGCGAACCCGTACCCGTCCAGTGCCGCGCGCTGTTCGACGAGTCCGCCGACCATACCCGTGACAACAGGCCCCAAGCCCCGTTCGAGATCGATGACCGCCGGACCGGCGCCGGGTGCGAGAGGCAGCGCACCGGCCGGGATACTCAGCACACGTACTCGCGTGCCCCGCGGCTGCCGGAAATCCGCCGGACGCGTTTTCGTCACGACTGCGGCCTGCCCGGGGCGAACTCGCACGGCATGGTCGTCCTGCCGGAGACCGAGCACACCTGCGGTCGGTACGGCCAGCCGTAGGCCGGCGTCGTCGTCGTAACGGATATCTTTTCGCGTCCGCGTGTACACGATGTCGTCGGAGCAGACATCGATCAGCAGATAGTCCGCATCCCCCTGAATCGACATACCGCCACGGAACGTCGGCGCGTCGGCGAAACGGAACTGCAGAGTGCCCTGGTTGCGACACACGTGTTCGGCCCAGAAGTCGGCCGATGCGGCCGCCGGGACCGCGGAAGTATCGGCCTCGCCCACGAAATACGATTCGACCGGTGCCATGAGCAACCTCCACCCGCTGTGTGCCCCGGTGTCCGCTGCACGGACCGGATCCGGCGTGGACGAGCATGGACAGTCGGAAGTGAACCTACCAGCGCGATCACAGCGGAACCGGAAAATGGTGGGCCTGCCCGTTGGCGGGCCCGGCTCGGATCATGAACAGCCCGGACATCACCGGCGTTCGACGACCCGCTCACCCGGCGGTGTGGGTAAGCCGATCCAGGAAGATACGGATCGCATCGTTGACGCGATCCGGAACCTCCGCCGCTACCAGGTGGGCGGCATCGTCGATGACGACCAGTTCCGCCCCCGGAATGCCCTCGGCCATGGCCTCGACCTCGGGCAGCGGAAATGTCCGGTCTTCTCTGCCGGCGACAATCAAAGTGGGGCAGGTGATCGATGCGAGCGCGGTGCGCTGATCCGGCCGCTCGATCACCACGGACCGGACGGCCCGGATCAGGGAATCCGGATCGTTTTTCTGCGCTATGGTCAGCACCCGGCGGACGACGTCCGGGCGGGTTCGTTGCGATGTCGGCCCGAGAAAAGCCCGGACGACCGACCGGGTCAGCGGTGGCCTGATGCCGCCGAGCATGCGCACCAGGACGAGCAGGGCCCGGTATTCCAGCCGCTGACGCCGAGAGGCCTGCGATGCCGTGCCGTTCATGAGGACGGCCGCGCGGACTCGCTCCGGAAATCCGGCACTGAATACCGCGCCGACCATCGCCCCCCAGGAATTTCCGACGAAGTAAGTCCACGGGATTTCGAAATGGTCGAGTACGTCGACTACGCACTGAGCGCATTCGCCGAATGTGAACTGCCGTTCGAGCGGGCTGGACCTGCCGTGGCCAGGAGGATCGACCCCGATAACGGTATGACTTCGTGCGAAGTAGTCGATCTGGGCGTCCCAGAGGCTTGTGTCCATGAGGAGACTGGGCCACAGGAGAATCGGGTCGCCCTGGCCGGTGACGACCACGTGCAACTGCCCCAGCCGGGTGGGGACGAATACATCTCTGGTTTCCATAGGCTGCTCATTCTCGTGACCGCGTCGGCGGGCGTTCGACCGTATTCACGCAAAGGACAACCGGAAACGCGCATGATGGTTACCGTTACCGCCTGTCGCGCGGTAACCGGCCCGCGCCAGGCCACGGGCACCCATGCGCTGGTGCACACCGTTAGGCTCTAGCTCATGGCCGAGGTTGCTGCGTCCAGTGTGTACATCGCATCGCCCGAGGGTGATACCGGGAAATCGACCGTGGCGCTCGGGGTGCTGCAGATGTTGTGCGCGACCACTGCGCGCGTGGGGGTGTTCCGGCCCATCACCCGTTCGGTGACCGAACCGGACTACATTCTCGAACTGCTGCTCGAGCACAGCACCGTCGATATCGACTATCACCAGGCGGTCGGGGTGAGCTACGAGCAGGTGCACGCCGACCCGGATGCCGCCATCTCCGAAATCGTCATGCGCTACCACGCGGTGGCGGCGGTCTGTGATGCCGTAGTGATCGTCGGCAGCGATTACACGGATGTGGCCAGCCCCAGTGAGCTGCGATTCAATGCGCGGATCGCGGTGAACCTCGGGGCGCCGGTACTGCTGGTGGTGCGAGGGGCACAGCGGTCGCCGGACGAGGTCGAACAGTTGGCGGAGCTGTGCGCGGCGGAATTGGCGAGCGAGCATGCGCAACTGCTGGCGATCATCGCGAACCGGTGCGCGCCGGGGGATCTCGAACCGGTGCGGGAGCGGCTCGCCGGATTCGAGGTCCCGCGCTGGAGTCTGCCGGAAGTACCGCTGCTGATCGCGCCCACCATGGCCGAGCTGCGGGATGCGCTGGGCGGCGAGATGTACAGCGGCGACCCCGAACTCCTGCACCGTGAGGCGCTGGGAGTAATGGTGGGCGGAATGACCGCCGAACATATTCTGGAACGGCTTTTCGACGGCGCGGTGGTGATCGCGCCGGGCGACCGGTCGGATGTGCTGCTGAGTGTGGTGAACGCGCACGAGGCGGAGAGCTTCCCGTCGCTGGCCGGCATCGTCATGAACGGGGGGCTGCTCCCGCATCCCGCGATCGCTCGCCTGATCACCGGACTGAAACCCCGATTACCCATCCTGACCACCGCTTCGGGCACCTACGACACCGCCGGGGTAGCGCACCGCACCCGCGGCCGGATGTCCGCCGACAACCCGCGCAAGGTGGACACCGCGCTGGCGCTGATGGAAACCCATGTGGATGCGGCACAGTTCCTGCGTCGGCTCGAGGTGCCGTTGACCAGCGTGGTCACTCCGCAGATGTTCGAATACCAGCTGATCGAACGCGCCCGCGCGGACCGCAAAACCATCGTGCTGCCCGAGGGCGACGACGATCGGGTCCTGCGCGCGGCCGGGCGGGTACTGCAACGTAAGGTCGCCGACCTGATCATCCTGGGTGACGAACCGGCCGTGCGGGCCCGCGCCGCGGAGCTCGGAGTGGATATCAGCGGTGCTCAGGTACTGGACCCGCGGGCTTCCGAACATCTCGAGGATTTCGCCCGCGAATACACCGAACTGCGCAAACACAAGGGTATGACGTTCGAGCGGGCCCGCGAAACAGTCAGCGATATCTCCTATTTCGGCACCATGATGGTGCATCGCGGGCTCGCCGACGGCATGGTGTCCGGTGCCGCGCACACCACCGCGCACACCATCCGGCCCTCCTTCGAGATCATCAAAACCGTTCCGGGGGTGTCGACGGGCTCGAGTGTTTTCCTGATGTGCCTGGCCGACCGGGTGCTCGCCTACGGCGACTGCGCCGTCGTCCCCGACCCGTCCTCCGAGCAGCTCGCCGATATCGCGATATCCTCGGCGGCCACCGCGACCCGTTTCGGTATCGATACGCGAGTGGCGATGCTGTCCTATTCCACCGGCGAATCCGGTAGCGGCGCGGATGTGGACAAGGTGCGGGTCGCCACCGCGCTGGTGCGGGAACGAGCACCGGAACTGCTGGTGGAGGGCCCCATCCAGTACGACGCCGCGATCGAACCGACGGTCGCCGACGCCAAACTCCCCGGTTCCGAAGTGGCCGGGCGGGCCACGGTTTTCATCTTCCCCGACCTGAACACCGGTAACAACACCTACAAGGCGGTGCAGCGCAGCGCGGGTGCGGTCGCGATCGGGCCGGTGCTGCAGGGTTTGCGCAAACCGGTGAACGACCTGTCCCGGGGCGCGCTGGTCACCGATATCGTGAACACGGTGGCCATCACCGCCATTCAGGCGCAGCAGCAGTGACGCGGTCCGGCGAACAGGAGACGGCGGTGGAACCGATTCGCGTACTCGTGGTCAACTCGGGTTCGTCCTCGATCAAATACCAGCTGATGGAACCGGATTCGGGCACGATCATCGCGTCCGGCCTCGTCGAACGGATCGGTGAGGAAGGCGGCGCGATCGAGCACACCGCCGGTGATCGGACACTCACCGAGCAGCAGGAGATCCCCGACCACACCGCCGGATTACGCCTGGCTTTCGCCAAATTCGCCGAAGCCGGCGACGATCTCACCACTGCCGGGATCACCGCGGTGGGCCATCGCGTCGTGCACGGCGGCGAAATCTTCTACCGGCCCACCCTGATCGACGATGCGGTCCTGAGCACGGTGCGCGAGCTGAGCACGCTCGCCCCGCTGCACAATCCGGCCAATATTCGCGGAATCCTGGCCGTGCGCGAGCTACTGCCCGAGACACCGCAGGTCGCGGTATTCGATACCGCGTTCTTCCACGGTCTGCCCGCCGCCGCGAAAACCTATGCGATCGACAGCCAGGTCGCCGAAACGCACGGGATCCGCCGTTACGGCTTCCACGGCACCTCCCACGAATACGTTTCCGGCCGCGCCGCCGAATTCCTCGGCCGCCCATCGGAAACGCTGAACCAGATCGTTTTCCACCTCGGTAACGGCGCCTCGGTATCTGCTTTGCGCGGCGGCCGCCCGGTGGACACCAGTATGGGGCTGACTCCGCTGGAGGGTCTGGTCATGGGCACCCGGTCCGGCGATCTGGACCCCGGGATAATCCTGCACCTGATGCGAACGGCACATCTGGACATCGACGGCATCGACAGGCTGCTCAACCGGGGGTCGGGGCTGCGCGGGATGGCCGGAGTCAACGACTTCCGGGAACTGCGCCGCCGGATCGACACCGGCGATACCGCGGCCCGCGCAGCCTACGACGTCTACGTGCACCGCCTGCGCCACTATCTCGGCGCCTATCTGATCGACCTGGGCGGGGTCGACACGATCACGTTCACGGCGGGTGTGGGCGAGAACAATCCCGATGTACGCGCGGACGCCCTCGCCGGGCTGCACCGGTTCGGGATCGTGGTGGACCCCGAACTCAATACCGCGAAACAGCGGGGACCCCGCCGGATCTCCCCACCGGAATGCCCGGTACAGGTCCTGGTGATCCCGACGAACGAGGAACTGGCCATCGCCCGGGCGGCGGTCGCGGTCACCGAGAACGCGTGAATCGCGCCGACCGGGGCACGGCCGTTCTCGGGTCGAATGGCCCCGAGGCTCCGAGGACGCCCGAGAAGAGCGGTGACAACGACCACCGGCCGATATGCTCAGATCCTGCTCACGGCACTATCCGGTCCTGAAGGCCCGGTCTTGCGCGCGAGGTTGCACGGTCAGTAACAGGTGAGCGGCTGCAACTGGTCCCCGGCTCGCGGCCCCAAACCGTCGTAGGCAGCCGCGATGGCCGTAACGGCCCGGCGGAGTTCGGGTTCGGGATTCGTATAGGGCAGGCGTAGAAAGCGTTCGAAGGCGCCCTGCACCCCGAACCGCGGCCCTGCCGCCAGCAGCACACCGTGATTGGGGGCAGTGGCGGCCAGCGCGGTCGAGACCGGGGCGGGCAGTTGCGCCCACACCGACATTCCGCCCACGCCGGGCAGCACATACCAGTCCGGCAGCTCCTCGGCCATCGCCGTCAGCAATGCCTCCCGTTGATCGCGCAGCAGTTTGCGACGCCGCGCAAGAATGGGTTCGGCATGTTCGAGCAGATGGACTGCCGCGAGTTGATCCATCACGGGCGTACCGAGGTCGACGGTCGCGCGGGTGGTGAGCAGCCGGGTGATCAGCGATTCCGAGGTCCGGATCCAGCCGACCCGCAGCCCGCCCCAGAACGATTTGGACGCCGAACCGATGGTGATCACCTCGGGGCCCTTCGCGAACGCGGCGACCGGCGCGACCGGCGCCGTATCGCCGAGCGACAGATTCGCCATGGATTCGTCGATGATCAGCATCATCCGGGTCTCCCGGGCGATCGCGGCCAGTTCCGCGCGAGCCGGCTCGTTCATCAGGAAACCGGTCGGGTTGTTGTGGTCGGGTACCAGATAGGCCAGACTCGCCGCCGTCTGCCGGGCGGCGCTGCGCAAACCGTCCAGGTCCCAGGCCGAATCCGGATCCTCGATACGCAACGGCACCGGCACCGGGCGGGCGCCGACATCCCGGATCGCCTCGATCGCGTTCGGGTAGGTGGGGTGGTCGATGAGCACCCGGGCCGAGGGCGGTGCGAGCACGTTCAGTAGCAGTCGCAGGCCGTGCTGGGCGCCGAGGGTCACCAGGATCTGGTCGGCGCCGGTCGGCAATCCGCGTTCGGTGTAGCGGCGAGCGATCGCTTCGCGCAACGGCAGGATACCGACCGGGTCCATACCGTGCGTGCTCAGATACGACGAAATACCCTGCAACGCAACAGAATAGGCGTCCTCCATCTCCGGCGGCGCGGTCATCGCGGCATACGTCAGATCGACCGCAGGCTGGGTGCCGGTGGCCATGGTGGCCAGAATCCCGCGCCCGGCACGGCCGCCGTCGTGTGCGATCGCCGGCGGCAGCGCGACGGTGGACCGCGAACCCTGCCGGGTGATGAGGTAACCGTGTTCGCGCAGCAGCGCATAGGTGGAGGTCACGGTGGTGCGGCTGACCCCGAGAGTGGTGGCGAGATCGCGTTCACTGGGCAGGGCGATGCCCAGCGGGGCTCGGCCGTCGTGGATGAGCAGCCGGATACCCTCCGCCAAGGCGAGATAGGCAGGCCGGGCGGGACGTCGCGCACCCCCGTCGGCGGATGCCGGGTCCGGGCCGCGCCACTGCCCCAGATCACGGGCCAGACCCGCGGCGCCGAGCACTCTCGTCGACATAAGTCCAGTATCGACCGATTGGCTCTTTATCGGCAAGTCCAATCGGGCGATAGTGGGAGTATGACACTCTTTGTGGCGCTCGTAGGAGTGGGAACCTTCGTCTATTTCGCCTACCAGTACCTGGTCACCGAATCGCGGATACCGGAACTACTGGAACGGTACCGGCCGCTCGGTTCGGTCACCGACCGGTCGGCGACGCGATACGACACCGAACGCGGCTACCGGGACTTGAATGCCGCACGGTCGCACCGGGAAACGTCGCCGCTGCGCACCCGCACGACCTGAGGCGCGGCCCCGAGGGGACCGAAGCGAGGAACGTGTTCGGCAACCCCGTCCGAGCCCCGCAACATCGGAACCCGCCCGCCCGGACCGCCGGGCGCACGGGGCGGCAGCAATCCGGCTGTGACGCGATCCGGGGGTGCACGCGCGGCAGACCCTCACCTACCAGTCCAGTTTTCCAACTGGACTGGTTCGGCCTATTTCAATGGATGTTGCCGGTAGAACTCACACGCCTCACCCGACAACAAGCCGTCCTCACAGGCGAAATAGGTCTGGATACAGGAATTGGTATCGCACCCCAGCCGCACCAGCTCGTCCCGGATGCGCAGGCTACGTTCCTGCGGGGTCTCGGTCGCCACCTGCGAAGCCGCCGGAGCCGCGGCGATGGCGTGGCCGCCGGTGTCCTGCGCACACCCGGAGAGCAGCGCAGTCGTGGCGCACAGCGATACGGTCGCGGCGAGGACGGCGGATTTCCTGCCCATAGATTACGCACCTCCACGTCCCCCGGTGTTCGACGAGCGCCAGCGTAACCGATACCCGCGAGGACCTGGAAACACCGGCCGAACGCAATAACACCGCCGGTCGCGGCCGTGCGCCTAAGCGGCCAGGGCGAGTTGACGTTCCATGGACAGTAGTGCGGCGCCGACCATTCCTGCCCCCGTGCCGAGTTGGGCAGGGACTATCGGTGGAAGGGTGCGTTTCGAACCCGCAAAGACATGTTTGTGGAAGCTCTTCTGCGTGGGCGGGTAGAGGTAGTCGCCGGCCGCCATCAGGCCGCCTCCGATGATGACGACCTCGGGATCGAATACGTTGACCAGGCCGGCCAGACCGGCGCCGAGCCAGTACCCGAGTTCGTCGAACAGGCTGCGTGCCGTGTGGTCGCCTTGCTGGGCTGCGGCGAATACCGTTTCACCGGTAACGTGGTCGGCGCCGCCGGCGAGTGTGGCGAGCGGGCCGTGCGGCTCGGCGGCGGCGACTTCGCGCCCCCTGCGCCCCAGGGCCGTTCCGGAGGCGTGGGCTTCGAGGCAGCCCACCGAGCCGCAGCCGCAGCGGATGTTCCCGCTCGGGTTGACGACCAGATGGCCGATTTCGGCACCGATACCATGCTGTCCTCGCAAGAGGGCTCCGTCGACGATCAGTCCGCCTCCCACTCCGGTGCCCACGGTTATCGCTACGACATTGCGGTGGCCGGTGCCGCTGCCCGCTCGCGCCTCTGCCCAGGCGGCGGCGTTGGCGTCGTTCTCTACAGCGGTGGGCAGTCCGGTGTGCTCGATGAGCAGTTCCTGCAGTGGCAGGTCGCGGTACGCGTTGTTGGGAGCGGTGATGATACGACCGGCAGGCCAGGTGATCATTCCGGCTGCGCCGACGCCGACGGAGGTGATCTCGGGATGCAGGGCGCGCATCCGGTCGACCAGTTCGAGAAGTGCCGCCAATGTCGAATCGGTGCCCTCATCGGTCGGGCTGGGGACCTGCATGCGGTGCAGGATCCGGCCCTCGGGGTCGACAACACCTCCTGCGATCTTGGTTCCACCCACGTCGAGGCCGATGGCGCATGTGGTGGTCATGGTCAGTATTTCCTTTCGTCGCACCGGCCGGGTCGGCCGGCAGGTTTAGGGGAACCCAATTGGCCGGTGTGACCGGTGATCATGTCGTGCACGACCAGGCAGGCCGCGCCGCGTGCGCCGTTCCATTCGCCGGTCTCCTCGACCACCTCGACGCTGTCGGGTTCGATACCTCTGCCGTAGGCGTGGTCCTGGATCGCTTCGCGCATGGCATGGTCGTAGTGCCGGTCGAAGACGACCGGGGTGGCACCCTCGACCCTGGTGATGGCTGGGCCGGTCAGGACGATGCGGGAGGTGTCGAGTAGATCGACCAGAGTCGAAAGACCAGTACCCAAATACGTTCCGGCCTGAGAGAAGGCCCGGATGGACGAGGCGTCGCCCGCGGCCGCGAGCTCACGGGCTTCGTCCAGACTGTCTACCGCGAGCGGGCTGAGGATGGCCTGGCGGGTCGACATGGCCTCCAGGCAGCCTCTGTCGCCGCAACGGCACGGAAAACCATCCGGTTTCACCATGATGTTGCCCAGTTCCAGACTTTTTCCCGTGGCGCCGCGGTAGATCTCGTGATCGATGAAGTGCGCGGCACCGACCCCCACGTCGGTGATCAGGACGACCGTGAAAGGCGCGTCGTTGAAGTAGGCGCCGCCGCCGTACAGCTGGTAGGCCGCCGCACGTCCGTTGGCGTCGTTGTCTACCACGATGCTGTTCTTGTCGACGCCGGTCACGTCCCTGATCCGCTGACGCAACCGGACAACGGGACCCCATCGTCCCGATCGGCGCCGGGCAGCGCCCCAGCGCAGATCGGGAGCGAACAGCACTTCTCCGGTGTGGCGGTTGATATGCCCACCCAGCGATACGCCGATCCCGATCACCGGATTCCATCCCTCGTCCAGTACGTCCGGATGCCGTTTCTGGATGTAGTCGAGGAGCTGGTCCTCGAGCGAATGGAACAGACCTCGGATGGTGTCCACGACCTGGTCTTCGTCGACCCACCCCTTGTGCGGCTCGCCGCCCGTCCATACCGAATCGCCCATATCGGCGACCTGGGTTCTGACGGGTTCGCCGGCCAGGTTCATGACCACCCCCACCACCTTGTCCGCGGAGACCTCGAATCCGATGGTGTGATGGGTGCGGCGGTCGACAACGACCGGCTTGGGCCGTCGTCCGTGGGACGTGGCGCGGCCGTCGGAAATACTGACGAACCGGCGCTCCTCGAGTTTCTTCACCAACCCGCTGACCGTGCCCGCGGAAAGGCCCAGAAGCTCGGCGATATCGCCCGTGGAAGGGCGATCTACCGTGACGATGGTGGAGAACACCCGTTCCAGGTTGTTGGTCGCCACCCCCTTCTTCCGCGCGGAGGCCGGATACGCTTGGTGCGCACCGCTACTGATCTGGCTATGGGCCTGCTGGACGGTGAGACGCGGACTGTGCCGATCGGCTGACATACGGGAATTCCTTTCACACGAGCAGTCACCGGATCGGGGTGTAACCGATGCCGGACGGATGAGGACGCGGAGAGTGCGGATCGCGACTCGTCAGAAAGGCGACCGGGATCCGGGACGGGAAACGCAGCATCGGGACATAGGTGATCGGGTCACCACGCCGGAGGTCGGCGCACTTCGGTTCGGCCTGCCCGGCCGGGTGGTGGTGGCCGCCGCGGCAGTGGGCGTAGCAGCGGGCGTCGCGCCGCGCCAACTCCAACTCCACCGGCTCGGCGGCGTTCCCCTGCGTGCTGTGCACGACACCGGGTTTATCCCGGTACGGCATGTGCACGACTACACCCGACCGGCGTTCGGGGCCTGCCAAATCGCCGGCGAGTTCCCACCGCCGGGAGAGGTCACCCTCGTCTTCGAGGCGTGCGCAGGCCAGGACTTCCTCGTCCAGCGTGGGAACCAGGTGCCGCCGAAACAGGACCACTCGCCACTGAGCCCTACGCAGGGCAGCCACCGGCGGTATCGATTCGGGAGCCAGCAGCACGTACCGGTTGCCTTTGACCGTGAGCGCCCACATCGCGCGAATCGACGAGTCGAACGCCTGCACAGTGAGATATCGCAGCTCGCGCGCGAGGACCGTCGCTTCCAGGTCCCGGCCGACCATCTCGAGATCGGCGGAAAGACTTCCCCCGTAGTCTCGAACGATACTGCAGATACTGTTGAGTCCGTTGAGTACAACGCTTGCGATCTGGTGGTTCCCTCGGCATCGGCACATGGCAGACTTCTCTTTTCGTAGAGCCGTAGATCCGGCAGCCGAGACAGCTTCGATACCCGAGGGCCGAAGCCGATGATCTCGCAAGTCCCAGCCCTCTACGGTTTCGGATCCCGGGTCAGGCGGGGGTGACATCCGGATAGTCCTGGACGGGCCCCGGGGAGGGCGGCGGGCCGCCGCGCGCCGCCTTGATGAGGAGAATCACCGTCGTGTAGCCGGTGAGGACCGCGACGCTGTGCTCACCGGGGTAGAAGGCATGGCAGGCAAACCCCAAGGGCAACAGGTGAAGTGCGGTGAAGTACGCACGGGCGCGCAGCATTCCCGGCGAGCGCCACAGCAGCGTGGACCCTTTCACGAAGTGGTTGAACGCCTCGGTCAAACGCTGGCCGGGGTCGTCAGGTGTACTCGACATGAGCAAGGCTCCTTCATAAGCACGGATGCGAGGAACACGTGCCCACGGAAACGCGTAACTCCGCGACGGCCCAGACGTGTGAACTATCGGTACCGAAGATTCGGAACCCCTCTGGTGTGGCCCAGATTACGCATGGTCTCATCGAATCGGCAAGCCGATCCGGGGCAGATTGTCTTCGAGTAGCGAAGTTTCTAGTACGGGGTTATGTCAGATAATGGCCCACATGGGCCGTAAATAGCTGCTCAGCACAGCTTTTCGGCTGACAGCACACAATCATCCACTGCGTCGGCCATGTGTAGACGGCTAGAAAAGCACTTCGGAAGTGGCGGTTCGGACAATGATCGACATAGCCATGCGCTATCGAGGAGGCGGTCGCGCTCATGCCGGTCGTCACGGGATCAGCAGCTACTGCCCGGCGCGGGGCCCGACCGGCAATCAGCAACACTCCGGCAACCACGGAGAACGTGCGGACCCCGACGACCGCCGTCCCGGCTTCAGCGGGGCGATTCACCACGCAGCAGCGCAGCCAACGACTCCCGGTCGGTGACATCCAGTTTGGTACAGGCGCGGTACAAGTGACCCTCCACCGTCCGGACCGAAACGGTGAGCCGATCGGCGATCTGCCGGTTGCTCAGGCCTGCCGCGACCAGATTCGCGATCTCCCGTTCCCGGGAGGTGAGTGGTAGCGGCTGGGCGGCGTCACGTAGCGCCGGTGTCGACGCACCATCGCATGCGGCCGCCAGCCGGTTGGCATGGGCTGCCGATTCCAGGAGTCGTCGCCGGTCCCCGGCCCGGTCGTGGGCGGTGGCAGCCTGCGCTGCGGCGTCGGCGGCCGAAAGGCGAGCGCCCAGACTTTCGAAATCGGCTGCTGCCCCGTCCAGCTCGGCACCGTCGCGCCGAGACAACGCGACCGCGTGCCGCGCCTGCGCCCGGACCAGCGGCCCGTCTACGCGATGGGCGAGATCGGCCAGTCGGGGCGCCACCGATCCGGCACCGAACCGGGCGGCGGTGTGCAGGGCCAGCGCCTCCACGGCGTGCTGTTCCGCGCGGGCGGCAGCGTCCGCGGCGCGGAGGGCGCACTCGACGGCGGTGCTGACCGCGCCCTCGGCCGCCGCCAGACAGGCGCGGGCGATCTCGAGTTGCGGTTCGTACACGGCGCTGTGCCGGCCGCCGCGTGCATCGGCTTCGGCGATCGATTCGGCGGCCTCTACCGGGCGGCCGAGCGCCGCGTAGGCCTCGGCGAGACGAATCCGGGCCGGGAACATCCAGGCGGCAGCACCTTCGGCGGTGAGCGCGGCCAATGCCTGCTCCAGATTGTCGATACCGGCGCCGAACCGGCCGTGCGCCACATCGACAGTGCCCTGCAGGATCTTCGACATACCCCACGCCAGGTATTGGCCCGGCGCGGAATACCCGAAGTATTCGGTGGCCCGATGAGCCGCGGCCGCCAGGTCGCCGGTGAGGACGAGCGCAAGCACCTCGGCATGCGTCGACATGAACCGGTTCAGGCCGTCGATATGCGGTTCCACCGCACGACCCCGCTCCGCGTAAACCCTTGCATCGGCGGCGCGCCCGAGCAACGCGGCCGCGAGCCCGCCGCCGAAAGCCGCCCACCACACCGCCCACGGCGGTGCGTCCGCGGCCTGCATCACGAGTTCGGATTCGCGCAGCGCATCGCCGAGCCGGTTCTCGCTGACCGCGCAGGCGGCGGCGAGTCCGGTCGTGATCAGGGCGATCTTCGGATGCGTGATCCGCGACCGCACCAACGTCAGTACCTCGTCGGCCTTGTCGGCATCGCCCATCGCCCACAGCAGGTTCGACACCCGAGTACTGCCCCAGCGGGCCAGCTGGACCTCGTCGAGATCGTCGGCGTCGAAACTGGCCAGCGTCCGCTCGGCTTCGATACGGTGGCCCTGCCACAGCAGTGCGCGGGCCAGCAGATCCGCGGATTCGACCCCGCCACGGCGTTCCACCGCCGCCCGTGCGAACCGTTCGCCCAGCGGTAGATTCGCCAGCCCGATGGCGTCCTCGGCGGCGGATTCGAACAGTTCCAGATCGGCGGATTTATCGCTGTCCAGGGCCAGTTCGGCCAGGCGGATCCGATCGGCGGCCGAGTTGATCCGGCGCTGTTTGAGCGCGGAGTACAGCTTGCCGCGTAATCGTCGCGAGGTCGCGATGCCCAACCGGCGCCGGATCACCTCGCCGAACAGCGGATGGTTGTACCGGACCACCAGATCGCGGCCGTCCTCCACCACCCGGATCACGCCGCCGTTCTCGGCCGCTTCCACCGCCTCCTCACCGGCGAGCTCGGCCATCACCTCGAGATCGGCAGGTTCGCAGAAGGTGAGCAATTCCAGGACCCGCAGCACGGATTCGGGCAGCTGCTCGACACGGTCCTCCAGCAGCGCGGCCAATTCGGAGGTGACCGCGGCCCGGCCCCGCAACTGCCATACGCCGTTCACCTGTCGCAGCGAACCCGCTTCCAGCGCGCCCTCCACCAGATGCCGCAGGAACAGCGCGTTACCGCCCGAGGACTCCCACATCAGATTGGCGGTGAAACCCTCGAGTTGCCCACCCAGCATCGATTCCACCAGGTCCACGCTCTGCTGCTGGGTGAACGGGGGGAGATGGATTCGCAGCAGATGGCCGTCTTTCCACAGCGTGGTCACCGCGTCCGGCACCGGCACACCGTCGCGCACCGTCGCGACGATGCACGCAGCCTTGTCGATTGCCAACTGCAGCAGCAGGGTTGCGGAGAGTTGGTCGAGCAGATGCGCGTCGTCGACCCCGATGATCGTGAGCCCGTCGGCGAGTAGCGCTTCCCGGGCCGCGGCCATGAAGGTCACCGGATCGTGCGCGGTGTACACCCCGACCATATGCGCGAACACGCCGAGCGGAATACTGCGCGCCGATTCGGTTCCCGCGACCCAGCGGATATTTCCGCCTCCTGCCGTGGCCGCCCGCCGCGCGAGGGTGGTCTTACCGACACCGGGTTCCCCGATGAGTACAGCGCCGACGTGATCGGAGCCGGTGAGCGTCGCGCGAATCGCTTCGAACTCGTTCGCCCGTTCGATCATCGGCCAGTTCCGAGCCATATATCTACTGTATAGGCCGTATTACCCGCGAGTCGCCGCGAAGTGTCCACGGCGATATCGCCATAACGGGACCGAACCTGGAAAACCGGTCAGTTCTCGCCTACTTCGCAGGCCAGGCCGTCGCCGTCCTCATCGAGCCGAAACGAATATCCGCGCTGGCCGGCGAACAGCGGAGTATGCGATTCGCTGCGCGCGTGGACGCAATTCATGAAGTACTCCCATCGTCACGCGCGACCGGGAAAAGTGAAAGACCCCTGTTCCCGGTCGCGCGTGCACCGTAGCTACTGAGCGCCCGCGGGCGGGTCGCACACCTTCCACCCGGATTCGGTTTCCTGCAGATCGAAGGTACGGGCGGTTTGCTCCGGATCGGCCTCGGTCTGCACCGTGACCTGCGCCAGGGCCGTGCGATCGGTGATCTTGACCGCGTCGACACCGGTGACCTTGGGAATACTGCCCTCGCTCACCGCCTGCCGATGGACACCGGCGAACTGCTCCTCCGACAAACTCTGGTAGTAGTCGTGCAGCGCACCGCAGGTGGCATTACGCAGCGCCGGCAGGTCACCGCTTTCCAGCGCACCGGTGTAATCGCCGATGGCCGCGCTGATCCGGGCCTGCGGGGAATCGTCACCCGCCCCGGCGCCCACCAGGATCGCGATCAACGCGACCACGAGCGCCACCGCGACCCCGCCGGCAATCAGCCATTTCTTGTTGCTGTCGCCCGGTGTTGCCGCAGGGGCCGGCGCCGGCTCCACCCGCTGCGGCTGGGCCCGCTGCGGCGGCGCCTGCGCGACCCGCTGTTCGGCCGCGGT
>NZ_BAFV01000069.1 GCF_000308515.1 Nocardia carnea NBRC 14403
TGCTGTCGCGGTCATCGTGGCCGGGGCAGCAACGGCGACTACCACGACCCGGCTGCTGACCGGCGAACCGGAGCCGCAGCGGTGACCGCGCCGGAGCCGGACCCGGTGTCGGAACTCAGGAAAAAGCTCAATGAACTGGTCGACGAGGCCACCCAGGACGGTCTGAGCCGTGCGCAACTGGCGAAGAAGGCCACGGTTTCTGCGCCGGTTTTGTCCAAGGCACTCAGAGACAACTACGAGCTGTCCTCATGGGACGGCGTGGGAAAATTCCTCGTACAGGCATGCCTGCAGCTCACTCAACCATCCGATCCGGCTGCAGCGCAGCTTGAGTGGGAGCATCTATGGCGAGCCGCCCGCGCCGCCCAGCAAAACCACACCCAGGTGACCCAGCCTCAAAACTCCACAGAATTTACGGTACGGCAGCAGGACAATAGCGGCGCAGCGGTGAATATCGACACGATCGCGCTGAGACAGCCCGATCCGGTGACCACCGGGTCTGCCGGTCGGCACGGTGGCAGCTGGGCCCGATCCGGGCTCCCCGGCCGGGTACGTCGCGCGTCGCTGAAGACGAAAGTGTCTGCGTCGGTCGGTGTCGTCGTTGTCGTGGCCGCCGCGATCACCGGTGGTATCGGCCTCACAGACCGATCGAACTCAGCTGCCGCCGCCGATACCGCCGCCGGCGCCGAGCAGGCGCCGAGCAGGCCGCTGCCGATACCGGCGGCCCGGTCACAGACAAACCCGCGAACATCAGCCTCACCGTGGAGGACGGCGCCACCTACTATTTGGGCAACGGTGCCTGTACCGAGGGGAGCCCGGACACACGAAATTCAGCGGTGAGGCTGTTCCCGCTCAAGGATGTCGGTAACGGCAGTTGCACATCCCTGCTGCGCTGGACACTGCGGCGGCAGTCTACAGGCGGGACCTACTACTACATCATCCCGGACAGCTTCCAAGGCCACTATCTGACCGCCGACCCTGACGCGCCGGCAGCAGTCACGGCCCGGTCCCAGCACCGGATGGGTCCGACGCCTACGACTCGCTATCGCTGCAACCGTGCAACCCCACCAACGCCAGCCAAGACTGGACCATCACCGCGGTCAAGTGGAAAACCGACAAATAGAGTCGACGCCGTCCGGGCCGGAGTCCGGCGTCCGGCATTTCCGGACACCGGCCGATAGTGGCATGCCCTCTTCTCGAGATCGGCACGAGGGGGCCAAACGCCCCGAATCCTGCGGTAAACCCTCTACCGCAGGATAATTCGCGGAGTCGGCACCACCCGCCGGAAACATTTGCCCAGGTCGGCACAAGAGCTACCGCAGATAATCATCAGTTACCTGCGGTAGCTCCTTAGCGCCGGATCCCGGCCGGCCACACGACTACCCCCGTCAGCCCAAGGTGACGGTGATGGCGCTGCCGACGACGGTGGCGGTGACGCCGAGCAGGTGCTCGGTGATCATCGCGGCGATCGGCTGGATGTGGCGGTCTTTACGGGCGACGACTGCGAGGGTGCGGGCGTCGATGACGTGAGTGGAAGCGAGGTCGTTCACCGTCGTTGCCCTGAGCGTGTCCTGCGGGAATGTGGGGGCGGGCAATGCGCACACCGCATCCTGCACCCGCCGGATCACGCTGATCGCACGCGTCGGAGTCTCGACCGGGTGGTGGCCGGGAGGCGGCAGGATTGCGGTGGTCATCGCGTTCTCCTCGAATTCTCCGGTACGGACGGTTATGTGAGTCGCCGCCTGGCCCGGCCGAGCGGGCTGTGGATGACGGGCGTCATAGCCGGGATGGCTTGGCTGGCGGGCCTCGCAGGGTTAGTTTATACAATAGGGGATTGTAAAAACTAGGAGGTGGGTCACATGCCCGACACGGACCTGACACAAACGGGACCGGCGGAATTGGATGTGCGGGAGTTGCGCAAGCCGGACAAGCATCCGGCGATCTTCGCGCGGTTCGACGCCCTGGCTGCCGGGGAGTCGTTCGTGCTGGTGAACAATCACTACCCGCGGCATCTGCGCGACGAGTTCGATGTGGAGCATCCCGGCGGGTACGGCTGGGAGGTCGTCGAGAACGGGCCGCGTGTGTGGCGGGTGCGGATCGGGAAGCTGGCCTCGACCTCGCCGCCGCGGATATTGACCGATACCACCATGTTCGAGCCTGGACATCCGGATACGACAGGGGCGGTGTGGACGTTGCCGGTGCGCCGCCGCGATCTGGATGCCAACATCATTCGCATTGCTCCGCACGGGCGCATCGAGGCGCACACCGGCCCGGATCTGGATGTGCTGATCCACGTTCTCGACGGCGCGGGCACCCTTACCACCGAGCTCGGCGAGCTCGAGTTGGCGGCGGGTGCGCTGGTATGGCTGCCGCGCCGGTCCCGGCGCGCGTTCACCGCGGGACCGCATGGTCTGCGGTATCTGACCGTGCATCAACGCCGCCAGGCTCTGGTGCTGGACCCGATCGGCTGAGCCGGATCGGCGAGGCTGCGCCGGACCCGCTGTTATGGCACCACGGTGACCGGGCAGCGGGTCCGGCGCAGCAGCCGGGCGGCGGTGGATCCGGTGAGGCGGTGCAGCCGACTGCTCGACCGGCCGACGACGAGGCTGTCGGCGTTGTTTTCCTCGGCCAGCCGCGCCAGTTCGACCGCGGGGTCGCCGCAGCGGACGGTGAACGACCAGGGCAGGGGCAGGTCGTGGAGGATCTCGGTGGCCAGCTCGCGGGTGGCGGTGACCTGCTCGGTGGTGAGGTCGGTGGTGAGGTCGGCGCCCATCGGCGCCAGGCTGGTCAGGTAGGCGCTGGTGGCGAGCGTGCTAATGTAGGCAACCAGCACGGTGGCATGCATGCGGCGTGCGGCGCCGGCGGCATGGGCGAGCGCATGCGGGGACGCCTCGGAGGTGTCGATGCCGACGACGATCAGCGGAGCGCGGGCCCGGCCGCGGTGATCGCGGCGGTGTGTGGTCTGCTCGATCACCGCGTCGTGCTGGTCGCGGGATCGGCGCGGGTGTTCGGGGCGGGATTCAGCCGGTGTGGTCATGGTCGTGTCCGGCCAGCGTGTGCAGGGCGATGGTGGAGTGCGCGAACGCGCCACCGGCACGCATCTCGGCGGCCACCCAGATCGCTTC
Source organism: Nocardia carnea NBRC 14403 (assembly GCF_000308515.1). GTDB lineage: Bacteria > Actinomycetota > Actinomycetes > Mycobacteriales > Mycobacteriaceae > Nocardia > Nocardia carnea. The sequence goes on from NZ_BAFV01000069.1 coordinate 3,123, forward strand.
CATGATCTCGGCGTCGCCGGCACCGGCACGGTGCGCGAGCTTCGTGTGGCCGGCGATGCAGTACGGGCATTGGGTGACGTGCGCGACCGCGACGGCGATGAGCTGCTTGGTTTTTTGCGGCAGTGCCCCGTCGGCGAACACCTGCCGGCTGAATTCGTCGAACGCCTGATGGATGTCGGGGGCCAATTCGCGGCGCCGCGCGCCGATGTCCTGGGTCGCGGCGGGATAAACGGGGTCGCTCATCTGCTGTTTCTCCTCTGCTGTGTCGCTGGATTGTTCTTTTTGTCGATTCCTCCCGGGTGGGTGAAGGTGAACCGTGGTGCGGCCGCCGCCCTGGGGACGGCTGGTGTGTCGTTCCCGCTGGACCGGCTGCGGTCGGGGGAGTTGTTCACGACACGCTGTGGGCCAGTAGCAGGGTGGCGCCGACGAGCAGTGCGGCGATTTTCAGGATTTCCAGCACCACGTACTCGTAGTGGCCGCGCGAGCGGGGCGCGTCGTGGCCGGCGAGCACGGCATTGCTGCGGCGGGTCAGCCGCGGCCGGACCACCGTGAGCTGCACGAGCAGCGCCGCAATAGCCACGATCAGCGCGGTCATGGTGCCCGTGGCGGGCGGGTCGATGACGAGGGCGACGATAATCGCTGCCGCGAAAACGATTTCGATGCCGTTGAGGGCGCGGAACACCAGTCGTCCGATTCCGAGCCCGATCGGCACGGTGACGCCGGGCGCCCGGAATTTCAGCGGCGCCTCCAGGAACGAGATCGCCAGCACCATGCCGAGCCAGCAGAAACCGACTGCGGTGACAACGGCCCCGGCGGTGGTCATGCCGCGGATCCGGTCGGTGTCTGCGCGGGTGTGGCGGTGCTGGTGGTGGTGAGGTGGGCCAGGCACAGGTCGGGGGTGACGAACGGGTCGAGCCGTTGCACGGCGACCGGTGCAGCCCGGCCTTCGAGCACCCCCTGCATCAAGCCCAGATGGATCGGGCACACCACGCTCGCACGAGTTTCGGCCAGGTCCAGGAACGGGCAGTGCTGCAACCGGATCTTCGGCTGATCGTCGTCGGTGTCGGGTTCGGGATCGAAGCCGACCTCGTCGAGCACCCGCACCAGCTCATCCACCGCCTGCTCGGCGGTCGGCGCCGCGGTGTCCATGTCGCGGGCCATCTCGCGGCCCCAGCGTCGCCCGGCCTCGGCGGCGCGGGCCGACGGGTCGGGGTCGGCGGCCAGCTGCGCGGTGAGGATCTCGGCGAGCAGTCGGTAGTTACGTGGCCCGGCCGGGTCCATCCCACGATGAGCGCGAAACATCTGCGGCGGGCGCCCCGGCCCGGTGCGCGGGTGTTCCACCCGCTCGGCTTGCCCGGCCTCGACCAGCGCCTCGAGATGGAAGCGCACCGTATTCGGGTGCAGCCGCAACTGCGTGGCGATATCGACGATGCTCAACGCCTCACGGGAACCGCGCAATGCCGCGAGCACGTCGCCGCGACGCCCACCACCGGCTCCGGTCGGCGTGGCACGGGAGCGCGGCAGTGTGGTGGCGGATGCTTTTTCGCGTGTCATGGCTGGCTACTCCGTGTCGGCAGCGCGGCGACCAGCGGAGTATCGACCCCAACCGGGCCGAGTTTCGCTGCGCCGCCGGGAAATCCGAGCGGTTGGTCGCGTCCGGGCAGGGTTTCGGTGAAGAAGGCGGCGTTGTCGTCGAGATAGGGCTCGAGTTCGGCGGGAAGGTCCTGCTCGTAGTAGATCGCATCCACCGGGCACACCGGTACACACGCTCCGCAGTCCACACACTCGTCGGGGTGGATGTACAACGACCGGCCGCCCTCGTAGATGCAATCGACAGGGCATTCCTCCACACACGCCCGGTCCATCACGTCCACACAGGGCTCGCCGATCACATACGCCATACCTCTATTTATACATCGAAATCTTGTATAAACTAAGCGGCGGGTGACCTACCCCACCGGAGCTCTCGGTGCAGCCCCAAGGGCGCGGCGATCCGGAAGATCGTCACCACCACCGACCCGAAACTGCTCGGCGTCATGTACATCTTCACCGCGATATCGTTCTTCCTGATCGGCGGGTTGATGGCGCTGCTGATGCGCACCGAGCTGGCGCGGCCGGGCCTGCAGTTCCTGTCCAACGAGCAGTACAACCAGTTGTTCACCATGCACGGCACACTCATGCTGCTGTTCTATGCGACCCCGATCGTGTTCGGATTCGCCAATTGCGTGCTGCCGCTGCAGATCGGCGCCCCCGACGTGGCGTTTCCACGGCTGAATGCGCTCAGTTACTGGCTGTATCTGTTCGGCGCGACGATCGCGACCGCGGGATTCGTCACCCCCGGCGGTGCCGCCGATTTCGGGTGGACGGCATACATACCGTTGAGCTCGGCCATCCATTCCCCCGGCGTCGGTGCCGACCTGTGGATCATGGGGGTGGGATTATCCGGCGTGGGCACCATCCTGGGCGCGGTGAACATGGTCACCACCGTGGTGTGCCTGCGGGCACCCGGGATGACGATGTTCCGGATGCCGATCTTCACCTGGAATATTCTGGTGACGAGCTTTCTCGTGTTGCTGGCGTTCCCGATCCTGACCGCCGCCTTGATGGCCCTGGAGGTGGATCGGCACCTCGGCGGGCACATCTACGACCCCGCCACCGGCGGCCCGATCCTCTACCAGCACTTGTTCTGGTTCTTCGGCCATCCAGAGGTCTACATCGTCGCGATCCCGTTTTTCGGGATCATCACCGAGATCTTGCCGGTGTTCAGCCGCAAACCTGTCTTCGGCTACACCGCACTGGTGTTCGCGACCCTCGGTATCGCCGCATTGTCGTCGGCGGTGTGGGCGCACCACATGTTCGCCACCGGCGCGGTGCTGCTGCCGTTCTTCTCCCTGATGTCGTTTCTGATCGCGGTACCGACCGGGGTGAAGTTCTTCAACTGGATCGGCACCATGTGGAAGGGACAATTGACGTTCGAAACACCCATGCTGTGGTCGCTGGGGTTCATCACCACGTTCCTGTTCGGCGGTCTGTCCGGGGTGATCCTGGCCAGCCCACCCCTGGACTGGCATGTGCACGACAGCTACTTCGTCGTCGCGCACTTCCATTACGTGCTGTTCGGCACCATCGTGTTCGCCACCTTCGCCGGCATCTATTTCTGGTTCCCGAAATTCACCGGCCGCTTCCTCGACGAACGCCTCGGCCGCCTGCACTTCTGGACCACCTTCCTCGGCTTTCACGCGACATTCCTGGTGCAGCACTGGCTCGGCGCCGAAGGCATGCCGCGGCGCTACGCCGACTACCTGCCCGCCGACGGTTTCACGATCCTCAATACGGTCTCCACCCTCGGGTCGTTCGTTCTCGGGTTCTCGATGATCACCTTCGTCTGGAACGTGTTCAAAAGCTATCGATACGGTCAAGTCGTCACCGTGGACGACCCGTGGGGGTACGGCAACTCCCTGGAATGGGCGACGACCTGCCCGCCGCCACGGCACAACTTCTACGAACTACCCCGCATCCGTTCGGAGCGGCCCGCGTTCGAATTGCATTACCCACACATGGTGGAGCGGATGCGCGCCGAATCCCACGCCGGCCGGGGTGCCGCCGGCCGCGCCCACGCCACGGTTACCGCGGCCGAGGCAGACGGCACCGATCCATCGAACCCGGCCGATGAGTCCGATGCCGACTAGAGCGCCGGGGCCGGACACTGCAGCACCTACCATCGACTCCCGGCACCGCCGGGCCCTGACCGAGGTCGGCAGTGCGCCCGTCCCCATCCAGGCTATTTGGCGACTGTCAGCAGCACCACGGCATCGTCGATCGCTTCGAGGCTGTGGCGGGCTTGCGGAACTATCAGCAGGTCACCGTGACGGCCATCCCACGAGGCGCCTGCAGTGTGTAGCTGGACCCGGCCGTGCAGCACCAGCACCGTCGCCTCGCCCGGATTCTCGTGCTCACCCAGCGCGGTGCCGGCAGCCAACGCGACCACAGTCTGTCGCAGCCGATGCTCATGCCCGCCATACATCGTGGCCGCCGCCCGCCGCGCGGGCGCCGCGTTCGCCCGCTGCAGCAGTTCTCGTGCCATCGCTTCCACCGAGAACTTCTCCATCACCGCTCCTCGCTTCCCGTCCGGCATCACATCGATCGCTATCTTCCAGCATCACCGCAGGCCGGTCCGGCTTCTCCGGGGTGGCGTCACTCGCCTGCGGCCTGGCCCTCGACCACGTCGAGGCGACACCGAGGTGTCCTGCGCGCTGCGGATCCGAGTCCAGACCCCCGGGCTCCAACCGCCGAACTCGGGGCCATCCACGCCGAGGTCGCCGCCTCGTGCCCAGTGTCGGAACTGGTTTGCCGGCACCGAAATGCTCGGTCGGACGCCGAACTCGACACCTGGTAAACGGCTGCACTCGCCAAACGCATGGAAGGAGATGCTCATGTCCGACCCTTTGACCGCATTGAGCGAGGCCGGGGTGTCGATCTGGCTCGATGATCTCAGCCGCGGGCGGCTGATCGAGGGCAGCTTGGCCCGCCTGGTCGCCGACCGGCATGTGACCGGGGTGACCACCAACCCGGCCATCTTCGCCAAGGCCATCACCGGCAGCGACGCCTATACCGGCCAGATCGGTCGTCTCACGCTGCGCCGGGTCGATGTCGATACAGCGTTACGGGAGTTGACCGCCTACGACGTGCGGTGGGCGTGTGATGTGCTGCGCCCGGTCTTCGACGCCACCGACGGGGTGGACGGGCGGGTGTCGATCGAGGTCGACCCACGGTGGGCGCACGACACCGACCGCACCGTCGCCGAAGCCAAGGCGCTGTGGTGGCTGGTGGATCGGCCCAATCTGCTGGTCAAGATCCCCGCGGCCAAACAAGGACTGCCGGCGATCACCGCCTGCCTTGCCGAGGGAATCGACATCAACGTCACCCTCATGTTCTCTCTGCACCGTTACCGGCAGGTGATCGAGGCATTCCTCGACGGGCTCGAACAAGCTCGCGCGAACGGCCACGACGTCTCCCGAATCCATTCGGTGGCGTCTTTTTTCGTCTCCCGCGTGGATACCGAGGTCGACCACAGGCTCGACACAATCGGCACCGACGCGGCCGCGGCCTTGCATGGGAGCGCGGCGATCGCCAACGCACGACTGGCGTATCAGCTCTACGAGCAGTACCACGAGAGCGAGCGCTGGCAGGCACTGGCCGACGCGGGGGCCCGCCCGCAACGCCCGTTGTGGGCGTCGACCGGGGTGAAAAACCCCCGTTACGACGACACCCGCTACGTCACCGACCTCGTCGCACCCGGGGTGGTGAACACCATGCCCGAGGCCACCCTGCACGCGGTCGCCGACCACGCCCACATCCCGCGTGACAGCATCCACGGCACCTACCCACAGGCGCACCAAACCCTCGAGCAACTGACCGCGCACGGCATCGACTACGACGACGTCGTGGCCACCCTCGAAACCGACGGGGTCGCGAAATTCGACGACGCCTGGGATCAGCTCTCCGGTGAACTGTCGGCCGCCCTCACCGGGTCCAGGCGGTGACCACCATGGCTGCAGTCGGAACAGTCGTGATCGCCGGGGCCGGTCTGGCCGGCGCGAAAACCGCACAAGCATTGCGTGAGGGCGGGTTCCAGGGGGCCGTCGTCCTGGCCGGCAACGAAACCCATCGCCCCTACGAGCGGCCGCCGCTGTCGAAGGACTACCTACAGGGCAAGACTGGCCGCGACAGCATCGACGTGCACGAACCCGACTACTACACCCGCCACGACATCGACCTGCGCCCCGGTAACGCTGTCACCGACATCGACCCACACGCCCACCAGGTCGTGTTCGATGACGGGCACCGGCTGGGCTATGACCGGCTGGTGCTGTGCACCGGCGTCACCCCGCGGCGGCTGCCGCTACCCGGCGCCGACGCCGACGGCGTGCTGTATCTACGCAGCGTCGACGACAGCGACCAGCTGCGCGCCACCTTGGCGACCGCGTCGTCGATCGCGATCGTCGGCGGCGGTTGGATCGGGCTCGAGGTCGCCGCCGCCGCGGTCGCGGCCGGGGTTGCGGTCACCGTCGTCGTCCGCGCACCCGTGCCCCTGACCGGCGTGCTGGGACCGCAGATGGGGCAGGTGTTCGCCGAGCTGCACCGCAGCCACGGCGTCGACCTGCGTACCCGCCGGTCCCCGACCGAAATCCTCACCCACAAAGGCACCGCGGTCGGGCTACGGCTCGACGACGGCACCCAGATCGACGCCGATGCAGTCCTTATTGCTGTCGGCGCTGTCCCCGACACTGCGCTCGCCGCCCGCGCCGGTCTCGCCGTCGACGACGGTGTCCTGGTCGATGCCTCGCTGTGCAGCAGCGATCCCGCCGTCTACGCCGCCGGTGACATCGCTCGTGCCGAGCATCCGCTGCTGGGGCGCCGGGTGCGGGTAGAGCACTGGGCCAACGCCCTGAACCAGCCCGCCACCGTCGCCGACGCTATCCTCGGCCGGCCCGCTTCCTATCAGCGGCTGCCGTACTTCTACACCGACCAGTTCGAGCTGAGTATGGAATACACCGGGTACGTCCCGCCCGGTAGCAGCGATCGGGTCGTTGTACGCGGTGAGGTCGATCGGCTCGAATTCATCGCGTTCTGGGTGCGCGAGGGGCGCGTGCTGGCCGGGATGAACGTCAACACCTGGGACGTCACCGGCCCGATCAACCAACTGATCCGCGACCGCACCCCGCTCGATCTCGACCGGCTCGCCGACCCCGGCGTGCCGCTGGCCGACCTCGCGGCACCCCGGTGAGGATCCCACCAGCCGCGACACCCCCGTCACCCGTCACCGATACGGAGCACTGAAACGCATGCCCGAACAGCTGAGTATCGAGTTGGTCATCGATCACGAATATCGCGTCCGCATCGGCGACGGCGACGACACCGCGGAATCGGAGTTCGTCGTCGATCCCGACGTGCTGACCGAACTGGGCTTCGATCCAGACGACGAGCGGCGCATCGTCGAACACACCGCACGGTTTTTGGCCGATCATCAACCGGTTACCGATTTCCCCGCCTTGGTCTACCTCGACGAAGTCGCCGCCGCCTACCGCGACTACCCCGACGAGTTGCGTCGCAGACTCGGCTGAGTCGATCGAGCCGGCACGGCGGATCGACCGTGGCTGCGGATGGCGCTCGCGCCGTTACCGCTCGGGTGGATGGGCATACAGTGAAATCAGTGGGCCACGTTGTCGGCGCACCGGCCTGATGGCCGGTCGCACCTGATCAGGAGGCGCATCACATGTCCGAATCGCTGCATCCGTTTGCTACCACACCGATCCTCGCGCACCGCCGGGTTCTCGCTACGAGGGTGCGCGCGGCCTTCGGAAACGTCGACCGCGCGGTGTGCGACGACGGTGCATCGGCGCTCCACACGATCGACCGGGCCGATGTGCACATCGGCTCCGGCGCCGGGCCGCAGTGATGAGCGGCAACAGTTTCGGGGCCCGCGACGTGTGGGCGGCCGGGGACCGGGAGTTCACCATCTACCGGCTCGACCGTATCCCGACTGCGCACCGGCTGCCCTACAGCCTCAAAGTGCTGCTGGAAAACCTTGCCCGCCGTGAGGACGGGCACCTGGTCACCGCCGAACAGGTACGTGCCCTCGCCGCGTGGGATCCGGCCGCGGTCGGTACTACCGAGATCGCGTTCACACCGGCGCGGGTATTGATGCAGGACTTCACCGGGGTGCCGTGTGTGGTGGATCTGGTCGCCATGCGAGACGCGATGACCTCACTCGGCGGCGCCCCGGGCCGGATCAACCCGCTGATCCCGACCGAGTTGGTCATCGACCATTCGGTGATCGCCGACGTCTTCGCCCGCCCGGACGCGTCCGCGATCAACGCGGAGTTGGAGTTCACCCGCAATATGGAGCGCTACCAGCTACTGCGGTGGGCGCAGCAGGCTTTCGAGGGCTTCTCCGTGGTACCTCCCGACACCGGGATCTGCCACCAGGTCAACCTCGAATACCTCGCGCGGGTGGTGTTCACCCGTGACGACCCGGGCGGCGGGCCGCCGCTGGCCTATCCGGACACTGTCGTGGGTACCGACTCACATACCCCGATGGTCAACGGACTCGGCGTACTCGGCTGGGGTGTCGGCGGCATCGAAGCCGAGGCCGCGATGCTCGGCCAGCCGATGAGCATGCTGCTCCCACAGGTTCTCGGGATCGAACTGACCGGCGAGTTACCCGAGGGCACCACCGCCACCGATCTGGTGCTCACCGTCGCCGAACTGCTGCGCCGCACCGGCGTGGTCGGCAAGTTCGTCGAGTTCTACGGCCCCGGGGTGGCGAACGTGCCGCTGGCCAACCGCGCCACCATCGGCAATATGAGCCCCGAGTACGGCTCCACCTGCGCGATCTTCCCGATCGACGACGTGACAGTGGACTATCTGCGGCTCACCGGGCGCCCCGAACACCAGATCCGCCTGGTCGAGGCCTACGCCAAGGAGCAGGGGCTGTGGCACGACCCCGGCCACGAACCCGACTACAGCCAGCGGATCGAACTGGACCTGACTACCGTGGAGCCCTCCATCGCCGGACCCAAACGCCCGCAGGACCGCATCGCGCTGGCCGACGCCCCACACGCGGTCGCATCCTTGCTGACCGGACCGCCCGCCGCACCCGCGGCAGTGGGGCTGGACCAGGCATCGGGGGAGTCGTTCCCGGCCAGCGACCCCATCGCCGTCGACCGCGACCGCGCCGTCGACAGGCCGCGGGATCCGAGTGATCGGTGTCGATGCGAGCACACACACCGCTGGCTTTCGGCGCCGCAGTCGGTGACCTTCACCGACGAGACCACCACAACCGTCGACCACGGGCACGTGGTGATCGCCGCGATCACCTCCTGCACCAACACCTCCAATCCGTCGGTCATGATCGGCGCGGCGCTCCTGGCGAAGAAAGCCGTCGAGAAGGGCCTCACCCGCAAACCGTGGGTCAAAACCACGCTCGCGCCGGGTTCGCGGGTGGTCACCGACTATTACACCCGCGCCGGGCTCACGCCCTACCTCGACGAGCTGGGATTCTCACTCGTCGGCTACGGGTGCACCACCTGCATCGGCAACTCCGGCCCGCTGATCCCCGAAGTCGGCACCGCCATCGCCGCGGGTGATCTCACGGTGTGCTCGGTGCTGTCGGGCAACCGCAACTTCGAGGGCCGCATCCACCCGGAGACGAAGATGAATTTCCTCGCCTCGCCACCGCTGGTCGTCGCCTACGCGCTGGCCGGCACGATGCGCATCAACCTGCTGCGCGACCCGCTCGCCACGGCCCCTGACGGCACCGAGGTGTATCTGCGCGACATCTGGCCCACCACCGCCGAAATCGAGGAGATCGTCGCCGCGAACCTGCGCTCGGAAATGTTCACCGGCGGCTACGCCGACGTGTTCACCGGCGACGACCGCTGGCGCGGGCTCGACGTCGCGGCCGGGCAGATCTACACCTGGAACGACGAGTCGACCTACGTGCGGCGCCCACCCTACTTCGAGCACACGACCCGCGAACCACAACCGGTCACCGACATCACCGGCGCCCGGGTACTGGCGATGCTCGGCGACTCGGTGACCACCGACCACATCTCCCCGGCCGGGTCCATCACACGCGACGGCCCCGCCGGAACCTACCTCCAGCAGTGCGGCGTCGTACCGAAAGACTTCAACTCCTACGGCTCGCGCCGCGGCAACCACGAGGTGATGATCCGCGGCACCTTCGCCAACATCCGATTACGCAACCACCTCGCCCCAGGCACCGAAGGCGGGGTGACCCGACACCTACCGGACGGCCGGCAGATGAGCATCTTCGACGCCGCCACCGTCTACGCCGCCGAACAGGTGCCGCTGTTGATCCTCGCCGGGGCCGAATACGGCTCCGGGTCCTCGCGAGACTGGGCAGCCAAGGGCACACTGCTGCTCGGCGTGCGGGCGGTGCTGGCGCGCTCGTTCGAGCGGATCCATCGGTCGAACCTGATCGGTATGGGAGTACTGCCGCTGCAATTCCACGAAGACGAATCGGCGCAATCACTCGGCCTGACCGGTGAGGAAACCTACTCGATCACCGGGCTGACCCAGGCGAACACCACCACCGCCTTTCCACGGCATGTCAACGTCCGCGCCGTCGACGACACCGGGCACCCGACGGAATTCACCGCCACCGTGCGGATCGACACCCCCGCCGAGGCCGCCTACTACCGGCACGGCGGAATCCTGCCCTACGTGCTACGCCAACTACTCACAGACTGAAACACCACGGTCAGCGTGGTTCGCAGGACAGCCACGACACCACAGGAGCCCGGTATGCCACAACACCATGGCCCCGACACTCGACCGATGCCGGGTCCCGATCCCGCCACCGTCGAGTATCCGGCGATCCGAGCCGATCGCGCCGAGACAATCGACGAGGTGCAGGACGCACTGATCCGATGCCGGGCCTGTCCACGCCTGGTCACCTGGCGTGAACACGTCGGCACCGTCAAGCGCAGCGCCTACCGCGACTGGGACTACTGGTCCAAGCCTGTCCCCGGGTTCGGGCCCAGCGATGCGGCGGTTGCCCTCGTCGGCCTCGCCCCGGCGGCACACGGCGGCAACCGCACCGGCCGCATCTTCACCGGCGACCCCGCCGGTGACCTCCTCTACGCCACCCTGCACGCACTCGGCGTCGCCTCCCGGCCCACCGCCACCCACCGCGGCGACGGCCAGAGCCTGTCCGGGGTTCGCATCACCGTCCCCGTGCACTGCGCCCCACCGGACAATCAGCCCACCACCACCGAACGCAACACCTGCCGGCCCTGGCTGACCCGCGAACTCCAACTCCTGCAACCCACCCTGTCCGTGATCGTCGCCCTGGGCGGATTCGCCTGGCGCGCACTACTGCCGATCCTCACCGACATCGGCTGGCACCTGCCCGCACCCCGGCCCACCTTCGGCCACGGCCGACACATTCTCATCGACGACCCGTCCACCCAGCACGGGCTGCACCTCTTCGGCTGCTACCACCCCAGCCAGCGCAACATATCCACCCGCACCCTCACCCCCGCCATGCTCCACGACCTCCTGCAGCGCGCTCTCACCACCGCAACCCTCAACCACTCCAACGGCCGGCTTCGATGCCCGCCAGTTCAGAGGACCGATGACGCAACCGGGTGACAAGTCGATATCGCCGTTCACGCGGCGCGTCTTGGACGTGATCGACCAGATTCCGGCCGGCCGGGTGATGTCCTATGGCGCGATCGGCGACCTGGTCGGCGGTAGCCCCCGACACGTCGGACATGTCATGACCACCTGCGCCGAAGAAACCCACTGGCATCGGGTCGTATACGTCGACGGCACGCCCGCATCCTGCCACGCCGGTCGCGCTCTCGACCTGCTGCGCGCCGAAGCCACCCCGATGCGCGGCAACCGCGTGGATATGGCCCGCGCCCAGTGGAGTGGCCCGCCCGATCACCGCGGCGTCGACGGATAGGTGACTCGTGTGCCGCGGACCGACGCGAAACTCGTCATCGCTGCCGGTGTGAGCGTCGACGCGCCCATGATGTGCTGGACATCGATGCCGCGTACGAGAAGTGCGTCGGCGACCAGCCGGCGATGACACCGCCAGAAGACGGCCTCAGCGCACATGATGACGGTGACATGTTCTGCGGTCAGCGCGATGAGTTCCTCGATCGCCTCCTCGAACGAGCGCGTCTGCATATAGTCGGCGTACCCGCGGAAGGACGCGTTGCGCCACCCCGTGTTGATCGAATCTCGCGCCGGCTTTCGTAGTCCCCCCAGCCCCGGCAGCGGCCGGTACCCGATACCGGCTGCGGCCAGCGATTCCCCGAGCCGGTCGATGTGGAACTGCGGGTTGTGGCGGGACTTGGGCACGGTTCGGATATCTGCTACCAGGCCGATGCCGACATGCTCCAATATCGCGATGAACTCCGCGACGGGACGGGTGGAATGGCCGATGGTGTAGACGAGCGGCATGGCACTCCCTGCGGTGGCGAACTCCTTCCGAACAACGTCTCGGTCGCATCTAAGCAACGCGGAAGCGCCGGTGACCGACCTGTCCCGCGGGCGGTCAGCGGAAGCGGTCCGCGATCACCTCGCGAGGAAGCTTTTCGGGACTCGGGTAGGCGATCAGTACCCGGCCGCCGTCCGGGTCGACACTGTCGATGAAACTGATTTCGTTCGCAGTGTGGGCGTAGGTGCTGGGGTAGTAGGCGCGCAGTCGATGTTCGATTCGGTCCAGTTCTGTTTTGCTGTCGGTAGCCCAGATGAGGTGCACGACGCCCAGGTCACCGATATTGCGCCTGCGAGGCGTTTCACTCACCCGTAGATACAGCTGGAAGCCGGCGGGTGTGAGCAGCAGGGCAGCGTCCGGCTCGTGAATCGAGATAGTGCATTCGAATACGTCGCAGTAGAAACGTATCGAACGATCCAGATCGGATACTTCCACCAAACACGATGCGGCCCGTACGCTGCTCATCTGTTTCCCTTCGGAAGCTTCACCCCCCTTGCACCACGCTACCGGCTGTTGTGGAGCGCACCATTTCGCTTCGATATCAGGGCAGCGATCTCACCGCCCGGAATCCCATGTAGGCGTACCGTCCGGTATGTGGTGAGGGCCCGGATCGGGCGCGGGGACCATCGCCTTGGCGGTCGGCATCCCCACTGAGACTCCGCATGCGAGCAGCGATGAGACCGGGAGTCGATGATGACTCGACGCACTGTGCAGATCCGCAGAATCTATGACGACCCGACCCCGAAGGACGGCACCCGCGTACTGGTGGACCGGCTCTGGCCGCGCGGCGTCAGCAAAACCAGAGCGCACCTGGATGAATGGTGTAAACAGATCGCCCCATCCACCGAGCTACGCACCTGGTACGGCCACGACCCGCAGCTCTTCGACGCCTTCGCCCGCCGCTACCGCGACGAACTGACCCAACCCGGCCGCGCTGAGGCACTGTCACATCTACGCGAACTGGCCGACCACAACGATCTCACGCTGCTCACCGCCACAAAGAACACCGGCATCAGCGAAGCAGCCGTACTTGCCGACCTCATCGCACATCCGAACAAATCCCCTCGACAGTGACCAAACGCCAGCACTACCGGGCCACGGACGCAATGCCGCACTTGTACTCTTGGCCCGCGCCTGCAACAGGGTTCCCCAGCACCGAAGACGCGGCGGTGGACACTTCTTCCGGTCGAAGCGGCCCAGGTCTCCAAAGTCCCCGACACCGGCTCGCGGTGGTGTCCAACTCGATGCGCCGACCGACAGGCGGCAGTCCCCGCGCTCCGACCACGACCTTCTACCGGTCGCGTCTACTGCTGAACAGCGCTGCAGTATCGGTTCGACCTCGGAGCGGCTCATGGTGACGTTGGACCGGTTGGCGAACATCCTGGGTGGCTACGGGGTCCGCCTACGGTTGGGTTCGATGCCCCGATCCACGGAATTGCGCAGCGTGGTGCTACACGGGGGCGATCAGGGCCCCGCGGAGGTGGGCGATGTGCTTCTGGGTGTCGGGGCGCGCTCGGTCGCGGAGGTGGTGGGCTGGGCGGTGTCGGCGCGGGCCGTGGTCGCGCTTGTCCGCGGGGAGGACGAGTTCGCAGACGACCCGCAGACCGAGGAGGTGGCGGTAATGGTGATCGACCCTGCGGTGGCGTGGAGCGAGGTGGCCGCGGTGGTCTATGGACTGGTGCAGGAAGGCCGCGAAACCGAGGCCGGTCGCGGCCCGACCGATTTGTTCGCTCTGGCCGACAGCCTGTCCACCGCGGTCGACGGCGCGGTGGCGATCGAGGACCGCCTGTCTCGCGTGCTGGCCTACTCCCGGCCCCAGCAGCACCTCGACCCCGCACGCGTCGAAACGATCCTGAGCCGGCAGATGCCGCCATGGTTGCATGCGGTCTTTGATGCCCACGGTGTCTTCGCCCATTTAGCGGCCTCGGATGAACCACTGTTCGTTCCCGCGCAGGAAGAACGTGGAATGACCGGGCGGATGGTGGTGGCGGTGCGCGTGGGCGAGCAACTGCTGGGCTCGGTGTGGGTGTCGTGCCCGGCCCCGTTGACCGGGGCCCGGCACCAGGCCCTGGCCGCCGGCGCGCGTACGGTGGCCCTGCACCTGCTGCGGTCGCGGGCCAGCGCGGATCTGGAACGTCAGGTGGAATCCGAACTGGTGATCCGCCTGCTGGAGGGCGCTGCAGACGCGGCGGCGGTGGCCGGCAGGCTGGGGTTGGCGCCGCAAGGTTTGCGGGTGATCGCGCTGCAGGCCGGGATCGCCGATGAGCAACACGCCGCGTTGCTGGTGATCTTCGAACGAGCAACAACCGGATTCGGCTGGTCGCGGTCGAGCCGCAGCGCCTTGGTCGGCGACACCGTCTACACCGTGCTGCCCGCTGATCAGGCGGCGACCGCACGCCGCTGGATATCCGAGCGGCAGGCGGCACTGCCCCCACAGATGACAGTGCTGGCGGGCATCAGCGGCGTCGCCCGAGCCACGGAATTGGCAGCGGCGCGCCGAGAGGCCGACGAATGCCTGGCGCTGTGCGCAGTCCAAGCCCAGTCAGCCGATGCCGAGCCCCTCGCCTATGACGAGTCGTGGGACGAGATCCTGCTACAACGATTGCGCACCGCCGGGTCGTCCGGCCGCACCCCCGTGCGCGGGCCGGTGTCGCAGTTGCGGCGCCACGACCAGGCGAACTCCACCCAGTATGTGGCGACGCTGGGTGCGTGGTTGCAGGCCCAAGGCGACCCGGTAGCGGCGGGTGCGCAGTTGGGCGTGCACGAGAACACCGTACGCAACCGGTTACGCAAAATGGCAGAGGTGACCGATCTCGGCCTGGATGACCCCCGCAGACGACTCGCCACGATGATCGAGCTCGCTGTCACCGGCGACGCCTGACGCCCCGCGCTGTGGGATCCCCAAAATCCCGGCACCGCGATTGTCGGATCAGCGCAACCGATCGCCGCAGCTCGATCCCTATCATGGAGTTGAGCAGAAGTCGCAGGTAGTAGCAGTGAAACTGTGCGCACCGAGCAGACCGACTACCGACCCCAGCCGGCCATTATGCCCCCGAATCCGGGGGACGTGCCCCGATGCGCGACTCCGGCCTGCTGCGTTGATTCGGCACGAAACGCACCACCGAGCACTCGGAAACACCGAGACGGCCCGGTGTGTATCCGGCTTCGGAGCCGATCCGGTCACCAAATGAAGCGGAGTTGAACGCAATGATGAACATGCAGGTGTGTGAGCTCATGCAACGACCAGTCGTCGCCGTGCGGTACAACAATACCGCACGCGAGGCGGCGTTGACCCTCGCCGAATTGGGCTACGCGGCGCTACCCGTTCTCGACCACGACGATCGGCTCGTCGGGGTGGTCACCAGCGGTGACCTCTTGCGGGCCGGCGACCTCAACGACCCCGTCGACGCGGTGATGACCGCCCCCGCGGTCTCGGTCCCCGGCACTGCGGTACTGGTCGAGGTCATGAACAGGCTGGTGACACACGGACTGCGTAGTCTGCCGGTGGTCGATGCCAACGACCGTGTGGCCGGCATGTTCAGCCGCGGCGACGCGCTACGGATCATGCTCACCCCCGACGACGTACTCGCCGGCGAGGCCCAGTACCTCCTCGATCGATACATCGGCGCGCGACGCTGGCATGTCACCGTCGACGAAGGCCACGCCAGTATCTCCGGCCGATTCGCCGATGAATCCGAACGGCGCATCGCCGTCGCCCTGACCCACACAGTGCCCGGCATCCACACCGCGACCATCGCGACCACACCGGCAGCGACCATCGCGATCGCACCGGTCGCTGAGACCACTCCAGCCGCCGCAGCGGTGCACTGACACCACTTCACCCCAACAAATGAATCCGACCTTCCGACGTGAGCAGCACTCCGCCACGCCGGCGGATTCGAGTGCACCCCTGCGAACGTTGACGAACGCCATAGTCCCGTGGACCGCACCTCGAACCACAGTCCAAACCTTCCGCCCCGGAGACCAGATGCCCCTCGCACCCCCCATCTCACAAGCCCGCCTTTCCGACCACTTACCCGCGCTGCGCGCCAAACTCGATCGACAACGCCGCTTCCGGATACAGCAACTGACCGAACTCGATGCCGAAATCGACCATGCAGCCATCCCGACCGACGCGGCTGATCGGGCCAGGCATGAGGTCACCCTCAAGTTGGCCGCAGCCGCACGACAAGCATTGGCCGATATCGACGAAACTCTCACCCTCATCACCAGAGGCCGCTACGGGCGCTGCCGCCGCTGCCACACCGAAATCCCGATTCAGCTACTACAAACCATTCCCACCACACAGTGGTGCCTGAACTGCCGACGGCATCTGCCTGCCTTCAACGGTTCCCGCCCAACACCCGGACAGCTGCCTCGCACACCCTCCCGAACACGGCACCATGACCAGACTGCGGGTCGGGCAACCCTCGCCTGCCGATGACATAACCGTCGATGACCAGATCTCGACGGCACCACCGAACTCGATCCCGGCCACGCACAGGATGAGCACCGCGTCGGCGACGGTCCTCGGCTCGCCAGTCCGCAAAGCACTGCGGCAGTGTGCCGCTGTCGTTTCCGAACAATAGTGCCTTGCTGGGCCGTTGCGATACGGTAGGCATCCGAACTGGACGCCGCCAGCTACTGACATCCGGTGTCGCCCACCACTGACACTGATGTCGTATTACCAGGCCACCCCACTGACATCTTCAAGTCGCCTCTCAGTGAACGTCGACCACCGGTCGCGAGGTAGAGCTTCTGACCGGTCTCTATGCGAGCCTGCCTACAGCCGGCCGGACAGGGTACTGCTACGGATATTCGGGGGATTCGGTGCCGAACGGGGTCGTGGCGGAATGGGCGAGGACTCCGGCGCCGACCAGGGTGGCGCCTTCGTCGAGCCGGGACAGTTCGACCCGGAGCCCGCGCACGAAGTTCAGCCGGGCGTGCCGCTCGACCGCCGCGCGTAACGGCTGCCAGAGTGGTTCGCCGGAGTGGGCGAACCCGCCACCGACGATCACCGTGTCGATATCCAGCAGTCCGGCCGCGGAGCTGATCGCCTGACCGAGTGCGGTACCGGCCCGCTCCAGCGCGGCCAGGGCGATCGGGTCGCCCGCCCGGGCGGCCTGCGCCAGCTCGGCACCGGTCTCGCCGGTCCAGCCGCGTTCCCGCGCCCAGCGCGCCGAAGACATCCCGCTCGCCACGGCTTCCACACAACCCACGCCGCCGCAGGCACAGGGAACCTCCCAGCCGGGTACGACGATATGCCCGATATGCCCCGCATTTCCGGTGCGGCCCAGCGAAACCCGGCCGTCGACGAGGATTCCGCCGCCGATCCCGGACGATACGGTCATCGCCAATGCATTGCGGACCCCGCGCAGCGCGCCCGAATCCCTTTCTGCCAGCGCCAGGCACACGCCATCGATCGCGAAACGTACGGTCGCGCCGGGGAAGAGCGCTTCGACCGCGGCGACGATCCCGAATCCGGAACGCCACTCCGGGATATTGAGCGGACCCGTGATCCCGGCCGGAACATCCACCGGCCCCGCCGATCCGATCCCGACCGCTGTCACGGTGTCACCGCCGGCAACTGCCAGCAGCAGATCGCGGCACACTTCCCACACATCGGCGGCCGGTACCGGCGCCCGCCGGACCGCGTGGACGCGCCCCGTATCGTCGACCGGCCCCGCGGCGAATTTCGTTGCCCCGATATCGAGCGCCAGAACCGCCACTCTGCCTCCCAACCAGCCCGTCCGCACGACGTCGGCCGATTCCGCGCCGTCGGCATATCACGAATTTTCCGTTCCGCCGATTGTCACCCAATCCCCGCCCGGCGGTCGACGGTATGACCGGCGGCAGGCTTCAGGAGTTTCCGTCGACCAGATGCTCGAACGCGCGCAGGTTCTGCAGTGATTCGCCGCGCGATACCCGCCACTTCCACTCCCGGCGAATGGATTCGGCGAAACCGAGTTCGAGCAGCGTGTTGAAGTCGCCGTCCACCGCTTCGAGGATCTGACCGAAGATGCGGTCCAGTTCCTCGGCTGTCACCGAGTGGGTGGCGGCGCGGCCGACCAGGTAGATATCGCCCACCTTGTCCAGTGTGTAGGCCACACCGTAGAGCCGCCGGTTGCGACGCAGCAGGAATTTGTATACGCCTTCGAAGTTCTCGTCGGGTTTACGGCAGACGAACGATTCGAAGCGCACCCCGTGCCCGCCCACGGTGAGCATCACGTTGGTTTTCAGTTTCCGCTCGCCGGGCAGTACCGCGACGAACACATCGTCGGCCGGGCGGGTGTATTCGATCTCCCGGTCGCGCAATGTCTGCTCGACGATCTGCGCGGTCTCGGGCACCTCGCTCATCGGAGCACTCCCGTCCGGCGCCGCCACAGCGCCCGCGATCTGGCCTGGTTCTCGCCGAGGATAGTGGGAGCCCGGCCGGAGCCGGACAATGCGGCGGTATAGCTGGCGAGGAGTTTCTCCGCGGTATGTGCCCAGGAGAAATCCGCGGCATGTGCGACCGCGCGCTCCCCCATCAGGTCCAGCCGGGCCGGATCGTCCAGTAGGTACTCCAGGGCACCGGCCCAATCGGGTATGCGATGCCCCGCCACCAGCAGCCCACTGTGCTCGTGCCGGACCGCGGTGCCCAGGCCCCCGACCGCGGCCGCGAGCACCGGGGTCCCGGCGGCCTGCGCTTCCAGCGCGACCAGACCGAACGATTCGTTGTAACTCGGCACCGCCACCAGATTCGCGGCCCGATACACCAGCACCAGCCGGTCGGCGGGCTGCGGCGGCAGGAAGGTCACATGGTCGCCGATACCGAGCTGGTCCGCGAGTTCGATGAGCGCGTCCGGGCGTGCCAGCCCCGTACCCGACGGCCCGCCGACGATCAGCGCCCGCAATTTGCGCCCCGGCCGCCGCCGGATCGCCTCGGCAACCGCCCGGACCAGCACATCCGGCGCCTTCAACGGCTGGATGCGGCCGACGAACGCAACGATCTCCTCATCGGCGGCCAGGCCGAGTTCGGCGCGCGCGGCCGCGCGGTCGCCGGGGCGATAGCGGGTCAGGTCCGCGCCGGGCGGCACGATATCGATACGTTCGGGCAGGGCACCGTAGAGATCGACCAACTGCCGGGCCTCTCGGGCAGTGTTGGCGGTGAGCCGGTCGGCCTCGGCGATCACCTGCTTCTCCCCGATCTCCCGGGTCACCGGTTCGGGCGAATCCCCGTCGGCCAAGGCGGCGTTCTTCACCGCGGCCAAGGTGTGCGCGGTATGGACCAGCGGTACCCGCCAGCGATCCCGCGCCAGCCAGCCGACCTGACCGGACAGCCAGTAATGCGAATGCACGAGGTCGTAATAGCCGGGGACCTGCCGGGCTTCCTGCCGCAGCACCTCCGCGGTGAACGGACACAGCTGGGTCGGCAGATCGTGTTTGTCCAAACCCTCGAACGGGCCCGCAACCACATTGCGCACCAGCACACCGGGCGCGGCTTCCTGCACCGGTGGCAGGTCGGACGAGGTCGCCCGAGTGAAAATCTCCACCTCGGTTCCCCGCTGGGCCAGCTGCTCGGCGGTCTGCAACACGTAGACGTTCATACCGCCGGCATCGCCGGTACCGGGCTGGGCCAGTGGTGAGGTGTGCACCGTCAGTACGGCGATACGGTTCGGCCGTCGGTCCGGGCGTTCACTCACGATGTCCATATTGCACGGTGCAACACAGCGACCCGGCGGCTCCTTCCCGCGAGGTGAAAGTGATCACAGATACCGGATTTCGCGCCATACACGTGCACCCCGTGTGTACCGGGGCCGCCCGCCGGGCACCTGTACAGCACTCACCCGCGGATCCGCCGCGCGCATCGTTCGCGGCCGAGGCCGCCCGGAGCCGGGGCGCCGCGATCACGCACTGCACTCCTGGACGAAATCGCGGACCTCGGCGACGAACCGGTCCGGGTCCTCGATGAACAGTCCGTGCTGGGCCCCCTCCCAGATCGAGGCCCGGCCCCGCGGCGCGGTGTCGGCGATATAGCGGCCATCGGCGGCCGGTACCACCGGATCGGCCGAACCGTGCAGCACCAGCACCGGGATTTCGAGTCCCCGCAGGGTCTCGGTGTTGTCCACCGAGCGATAGAACAGCGCCTTCCGTACGAACGGCGGGGTCGCCAGGCTCGCCCCGTACAACCGTTGCGCGTCCGCGCCCTTGTCCGCACCGGATCCGGTATTGGCATTGCCGAATGCGGAGAATCCGCGCATCGCCCGTCCCGGACTATCCTCGAATACGCCCGGGATGGCCTGCTGCATCGCCTCGCCGACCTCGGCCCCCGGCACACCCCGGCCGATATTGGCCATGGCCCCGGTGAACACCACGCCCGCGATCGCACCACTGCCGTATTCGGCGAGATAATCGCTGACCACGATCCCGCCGTAGGACCACCCCAGCAGCACCGCACCCGAATCGATCGATTCCGCCGCCAGTACCGCCGCGATATCACCGGCCCAGTTCTTCGGCTCGTCGTAACCCGAATCCGGCGCCCCCGAATATCCGTGCCCGCGCAGATCCACCGCGATCACCCGGAAATCCGCGGCGAACTCGTCGAACACCCGCCCCCAGCAGCGCAGATCCGCCGACCAGCCGTGCACCAGCACCAGCGGTGGCGCATCCGCGGGCCCGTCGGTCCGATAAACGATGCCGGTCCCGTCGATACTGCGCGCTTCCTTGATCACAATAGTATTTTGCGCCGCCTCCGGCAGCGCGTGATCCGGGGCCCCATGGGTCTCGTTCTCCACTCCGCCGCTCCAGAACGAGACGGGCCGCGAACCCTGAAGGTAGGCCGCTGCGGCTTCCGGCTGGAGGGCGGTAATTAGGATCGGGGCATGGGTATGCGCACTGCTGTTGTCACCGGGGCCAGCTCGGGGATCGGGGAAGCCACGGCACGGGAGCTCGCGAAGCAGGGTTACCACGTGTATGTGGGCGCCCGGCGGGTCGACCGGCTGCAGCAGCTGGCCACCGAGATCGGTGGGACCGCGCTCGAGCTCGATGTCACGTCCGACGAATCGGTCGCGGCCTTCACCGAAGCGGTCGACAGCGCGAATATCCTGGTCAACAATGCGGGCGGCGCGAAGGGACTGGCAACAGTTGCGGAGGCCGATCTCGACGACTGGCGCTGGATGTGGGAAACCAATGTGCTGGGCACCCTCCGGATGACCAAGGCCCTGCTGCCGAAACTCATCGCCTCCGGCGACGGCCTGATCGTCACCATCACCTCGGTCGCCGCGTTCCACGCCTACGACAACGGCTCCGGCTACACCTCCGCCAAACACGCCCAGGCC
>NZ_BAFV01000068.1 GCF_000308515.1 Nocardia carnea NBRC 14403
CCGAGCCCGGCGCAATACGCGACGATCAGCGCGACCCCGCGCGCGGCGGTGGTGCCCTCGGTACCCGCGGCCACCGCCATCACCCCGGACAAGGTCGGCCCCAGGCACGGCGTCCAGCCGAGCGCGAACACCCCACCGAGCAGCGGGGCACCGGCGATCCCGGTGAACCGCCGCGGTGCCATCCGGGTATCGCGTTGCAGCGCCGGGATCAGCCCGATAAAGGCCAGGCCCATCACGATGGTGACCACACCACCCAGCCGCTGCAGCAGCTCACGGTTCACATTCAGCGTTTGGATGAGCCCGAAAACGGTCGCCGTGGCCAGGACGAACACCACGGTGAAACCGGCGACGAACAGCCCGGCCGCACCGGCGACCCGCATCCGGCCGGTATCCGGTACCGGCCCGGTGTCCTTTTTCGCCGCGGTTTCGGTCAGTACGGCCGTCGAACCCGAACCGGCGGCAGCCGCTGCGCGGTCACGACGCGCTTGTTCGACCGTCACCGGCGGCGCCTGGGCGCCCACCAGACCGGCCAGATACGACAGATACCCCGGCACCAACGGCACTACGCACGGCGAGGCGAACGACACCAGGCCGGCCAATAGGCAGGCGCCGAGGGCCAACAGCAACGGCCCCGTGGCCGCTGTCTGCTGAAATGACTCCCCCACTCCTGCCAGCACAATCAACTCGAACTACGCTCCGGTTCCGTTTCGGGATTGTTCGCCCGCCGGTCGCCGGCCCGGCCGGCCGGCGCGGTCGAACCACGCGCACCCGACGGGCGCGAATTCGCCACCTTCCGGTCGCTACCGGTGGTTTCGGCCGGCTGTAGCTCCCAGGAACCCAGCGACGATTTCACCAGTACCTCGGCACGGACGCCGCGCGGCGGGCGGGTCGCCCCGTACCGGCGTACGCCTCGAGACCGCAAACTCCTCATGATGCTCCCTCCGCGGCGATGCGCTGCACCACCGGCATAAGATCCTCGGCAAGTAGGGCGCGCAAGAACACCGCCGCTACCCGGTGGTCCCGATCCAGCACCACCGTGGTGGGAACAACGCTGGTCGGGATGCCACCGAGCGCCAGCAATGTGCGCATCGGCGGGTCGTAGATCGACGGATAACCGATCTGGTTATCGATAACGAAATCGCGAGCCTTGTCCCGATGGTGGTCGCGGACATTGATCCCGAGGAAAGCAACCCCGAGATCCTTGGTCTGCTCGTAGACCTGTTCGAGCGCGGGTGCCTCGGCACGGCACGGGCCGCACCATTGCCCCCAAATATTGATCACGACGACCTGTCCGGGGAAATCATCCACCGAAATCTTCTCGTCCTCGTCGGACATCAGGTCCGGCCCGGAAAGGTCGCCGATGGTGCCGCGGGCAGCCGGCGGATCGTAGAAGATCTCGGTCTGCCCACCGGGTGAAACGAATTCGAACGTGCCGCCGCCCGTGGCGACCGCGTCGGTTCCGGTCGAACAGGCCGGGACCATCGCGAGACACACCAGCGCGGCGAGGGCCGGCAGCAGCCGGCCCCGGAGCGCCGAAGCGATCTTGCTCATACGCCCGGCCCGCTCATGCGCCGTGCACCGTCGGATCCGAGCCACCGGCGGGCTCGGAGTAGACGATATCGACCAGGGTGTCACCCCGGTAGACCAGCGATGTCAGCGACGCCAGACCGCACTGCCGACTGCGTGGATCGTGCCACAGCCGCTGCCCCTGCAGGAACCGGCGCAGCGTCCACACCGGGAGCTGATGCGATACCAGCACTACTTCGCGGCCGGTCGACTCCACCCGTGCCTTGTTCACCGCGGCGAGCATCCGGTGCGCGATCTGCAGATACGGTTCGCCCCAGGACGGGGTGAACGGATCGCGCAGCTTCCACCAGTGCCGGGGTTTACGCAGGGCGCCGTCGCCCACCGAAACCCGCAAACCCTCGAAGGTGTTGCCGGCTTCGATGAGGTTCTCGTCGGTACGCACAGTGAGCCCGTGCCGGCCCGCGATCGGTTCCGCGGTCTCCTGCGCGCGCTGCAGCGGGGACGCGATGACCAGGGCGATATCGTGATCTGCCAGGGATCGCGCCACCGCGCCGGCCTGGGCACGCCCGGCCACCGACAGCCCGAATCCCGGCAGCCGCCCGTACAGGATGCCCCGCGGATTGTGCACTTCGCCGTGGCGCAGCACATGCACGATGGTTTCCACCGATTCGGCGTCGTCGGCGCCGGAAGTGGGTGGTTCGGCGGCGATCCCGCTGCCGGTCGCGGTAGCGGGGGTCGCGGAGTCGATACGGTCGGGCGAATCCGCCGCTTCGACGGGGCCGGCGGAGACGCGCTCGGAATCGGATCGGCTCACGCTGACGTTCCTTGTCCATCGTGCATGAGCGAGGGCCCTGCGTGGTTACGCTGCGCTACCGCCTCCGGGCCTGACTCGCTCATGCGGTCAGGTGTGGCAGCGGCGGCCGCTGCCGCGGCGGCGGGCAGCGCGGCGGCTATCCGATCGAAAGCATCGTCGTCGAGGGCCGCGGAGACGAACCAGGCCTCGAAGTTGCTGGGTGGGGCATACACCCCGCCGTCCAGCAATCCGTGGAAGAAGGCCGGATACCGCCAAGTCTGGCTCGCCTTGGCGGCGGCATAGTCGAGGACCGGAGTTTCGGCGAAGAACACGCTCACCATATTGCCTGCGAACTGCACCTGGTGCGTGACCCCCGCGCCGGTGAGGGCCTCGGTGAGCAGAATGCCGAGCCGTTCGCTGTTGCGGTCCAGGGCCGCATACACCTGCTCGTCGGCGGCGCGCAGCGTGGCCAGGCCGGCGGCCACCGCCACCGGATTCCCGGACAGGGTGCCGGCCTGGTACACCGGGCCGAGCGGGGCGAGCCGGTCCATCACCTCGGCCCGGCCACCGAACGCCGCGGCGGGTAGCCCACCGCTCATCACCTTCCCGTAGGTGTAGAGATCGGCGGCCACGGATTCGATCCCGTACCAGCCCGCACTGCTCACGCGGAAGCCGGTCATCACCTCGTCCATGATGAGCAGCGCGCCGTTGTCGGCGGTGAGCCGGCGCAGTCCGGCATTGAAATCGGGCAGCGGCGCCACCGCGCCCATATTCCCGGCGGCGGCCTCGGTGATCACGGCGGCGATCTCACCGGGATACTGCTCGAAGGCCGTGCGCACGGCGTCCAGATCGTTGTAGGGCAGCACGATGGTATCCGCGGCTTGGGCGCCGGTGACGCCGGGCGAAGTCGGCAGCCCGAACGTCGCGACCCCGGATCCCGCGTCCGCGAGCAGCGCGTCGACATGACCGTGATAGCACCCGGCGAACTTGATGATCTTCGACCGGCCGGTGTAGCCGCGGGCCAGGCGCACCGCGCTCATGGTCGCCTCGGTCCCGGAGTTCACCAGGCGCAGCTTCTGCACCGGGGCGACCCGTTCCACGATGAGTTCGGCGAGTTCCACCTCGCCGGCCGTGGGCGCTCCGAACGACAACCCGTCGCCGGCGACCGTGCGCACCGCCTCGACCACCGCGGGATGCGCATGCCCGAGGATCATCGGCCCCCAGGAGCACACCAGGTCGACATACTCGTTATCGTCCGCGTCGACCAGTAGGCAACCGCGGGCCGACGAGATGAACCTCGGCGTACCGCCCACCGAGCCGAAGGCCCGCACCGGGGAATTCACACCACCGGGGACAACCGCTTCGGCTCGCTGGAAAAGCTGACTGGAGGCCGGCACCGCCGTACCGGCCACGCGCAGAGAACTCACGGCCTCCAGTTTGGCAGCCCACCCCCGCGGCGTCGACGACAGGGTGCACCATAGGTGACCCACACCGCCGCCCCGACACTTGCCACACCAAATACACCGGGGGTTCGCCCGGAGTGCGTACTGTTCTGTTCCGTCGTAACAACTCCGTGAATCACCGGCCGGGGAGGTCGTTTTGCGAATTGCCATCAGAGGGTCGGCGCTGGCCGCGGTCTCGGTCGCCTGTGGTGTCCTGGCAACCGGATTCGGCGCGGGAACGGCCGCGGCGGCCGAACCGGTTGTGGATCCCGACAACGCGCGCGCCGGCCTACGGCTCGATCAGGCCGAAACCGCGGCACTGGCCGGTGGTCCGGTCCCGGCGCTGGTCGATCAGATCGTGCCTGCCTCTCGGATCGGCGCCGGTCTGCACAGCGGAACCCGCCTGTACCGCGACGAAGACGGCGGCGTGCACGCCTCGCTCCGGCAGGTGATGCTGGAATCGGTCGACAACGGCGGTTCGGTGCTCGTGTTCCTCCACGCCCCGGGCGCCCCGCACGGCCGCGTTTTCGATATCTACCAGCAGTGGGACTGACCCGATCTACCAGCCGCTGGGACCGACCCGGTCCGCGCGAGCCCGCACGGGGCGCAGGATCCGGGCGGCGGCGTCGATGACGGCCAGTCCGGCGCCGGTCACCAGCACCCCCGCGAGGAAAAGCCACGGCGCGACGTAACGGGTCGCGGTGTAAGCCGGATAGTCGGCCGTGGCGGGGAGGTCGGTGGTCTGCAGGCCCTGCGCCCAGCACAGAACGGCCAACCCGATCGCGAGAACCGCTACCGCGAGATCGACGGCCGGTACGATATGCGAACGGTTCACGGGTCTCCTCATCCAGTGCGACTTCTCGGTCCCGGACGACTCCCCCCGCTACCGGAGAGCGCCGATCGGCAGGCCACGGACATTGCGCGATATCGCCCGGCCGTAACAACCGATGCTGCCCGTGCGCGGTTCGATAATCAATCGTCGCGAGCTGTGTCGGCCGTCGAACCGCTTCCGGAGCGGGCGATCGCCTCGGTCAGCGCGATACGCAGGGCCCGGTGGTCCTTCGCCCAGGTGCGAACCAATTCGCCATCCGTGCGCCGCAGGCCCACGGCGGTGCGCCGACGCGGCACACCGGTCAATTCCCCCAGTGCCCGGCCACCCTCCCAGGGGTCATCCGAATCGGGCGGAAGTACCTCGGCGATGGACCGGATGGGGGTCGTCTCCGCACCATTGCGCAGGAAACCGTCGGTTACTTCCACACTCACGTGCGTACGGGCCGCATAGATCTGCAGAACCGCGAACGCGGTG
Source organism: Nocardia carnea NBRC 14403 (assembly GCF_000308515.1). GTDB lineage: Bacteria > Actinomycetota > Actinomycetes > Mycobacteriales > Mycobacteriaceae > Nocardia > Nocardia carnea. The sequence continues at coordinate 5,069 of NZ_BAFV01000068.1, forward strand.
ATCAGCGCGGCGCAGAACAGTAATGCGAACCAGTGGGGAGTGACACCTGCGGCGAGTTCGGCGGCCAGCAGGAGCGCACAGATCAACGGGCCGTAGGCCACCGCACGCCACCGGGCGCCCGGTTCGGTGAAGAGCACCTCTCCGGTATCGGCGGCGGTGCCGGATCGTTCAGACATACCGGCGCGAACCGAGAACCGGGAACACGCGAATCAGCCGACGATGCTGGGAATCAGCAACACCGCGACGGTGAGAACACCGAACAGGATCAGAAGAGTCAGGACGAGCATATCCCGCCGAATACTCTGCGGCTGCTGGATCACCACTCGCATCGTTGCCTCCGATCCCCGGAAAACCGACCCCGGGATTCCGTCCTACTGGACGGGTACCCGCGACCACCGGTTCGCATGTCGTCTGTGACAGCCCTCACCATACATGCCGGAATACCGGGAACAAACTCGACGTTCGTTATGTGGATGCGCCGCCTACCCGAAGACGGTATCGAACCGCTGGTCAGGAAGCCGGTCGGGAGATTTCACAACTTTCCGGGCGCCCCCGGACCGGGCGGCATGAACCACTTCACGGACTCCGGACGCTGACACAGATAGATCGCTCCGCCCGCCAGCACGGCCTGCAGGATGGACACTGCCCCGGACAGCACCTGACCGGCGCTCTCCACCACGCCGATGGAGAACAGGGCGGCAACGCCCATGATCACCAGCCAGATCCCGACGAACGTCAGCAGCGTCCGCGCCCACATCTTGCCCTTGCCGAGCTGATGGACGACCACGACGCCCAGTGCGGCGATCAGCGCCCCGAACACCACGCCGAGCACGGCCCCCATCGTGACGAACAGATCGATCGTCGCCGGCGCGAACTGCTGATCCGCCGCCTGCATCCGCTCCTGGAACTCGGCGGTGAACCGCTCGCGGTTCAGCAATGTATCGGCCAGCGAAACGAAAAGCTGGACCAGCCCCAAACCTATGACGCCCCACCACAATTGCCGCGCGGTGACAATATCCGCGGGCGGATTCACAGCCGTCACAGCCACCGCGCCGCCTCGGTCGCCCAATAGGTGAGCACGATATCGGCGCCGGCGCGGCGAATACCGGTGAGCGATTCCAGTATCGCGGCGCGCCGATCGATCCAGCCGCGTTCGGCGGCCGCCGTGATCATCGAATACTCGCCGGAGATCTGATATGCCGCGACAGGCACGGGCGAACGATCCGCCACATCCCGCAGAATATCCAGATAGGCCATGGCCGGTTTCACCATGACGATATCCGCGCCCTGTTCCAGATCCAGTTCCAGCTCGTGGATGGATTCGCGCCGGTTCGCGGCATCCTGCTGGTAGGTGCGCCGGTCGCCCTGCAACGAGGAGGCCACCGCTTCCCGAAACGGGCCGTAGAACGCCGAAGCATACTTCGCCGCATACGCCAGAATCGCGGTATCGGTGCGCCCGGACTCGTCCAGTGCCTCCCGGATGGCACCGACCTGTCCGTCCATCATCCCGCTCGTCCCGAGCAGATCGGCCCCGGCCTCGGCCTGCGCGAGCGCCATCTCCACATAGCGCAGCAGGGTGGCGTCGTTGTCGACCGCACCCGCCGGGTCGAGCACACCGCAATGCCCGTGATCGGTGAATTCGTCCAGGCAGGTATCAGCCATCACTACGGTCGCATCGCCCACCTCGGCGGCCAGCGCCCGCAATCCGCGGTTGAGAATGCCCGCCGGCGCGGATGCCTGACTGCCTTCCGGATCCTTGTCCTCGGGCTTGGGTACCCCGAACAACATCAACCCGCCGACGCCGGCTTCCACCGCTTCCATCGCGGCCTTGCGCAGCGAATCCAGCGAATGCTGGAAAACACCCGGCATCGAACCGATTTCCCGCGGTTCGGACAACCCGTCCGCGACGAACATCGGCAATACGAGATGCCGCGGCTCCAGACTTGTCTCGGCCACCAGCCGCCGCAGCGCGGGGGTGCGCCGCAGCCGCCGCGGACGCTCGATTCCGCTCATGAGCAGAGTCTATTTGCGCGCCTTCGGCGCGCGGGTTTCGGCCCCCTGGGCCCTTGCTGTCAGCACTCGACACTCGCGGCTGCGCCGCATCGCACCGAGCACTGACAGCAGGGACGGGCCGAAACCTCTCAGGGCCTCGCTGAACTCGGCGCCGCCCTTGGTGACGTCAGGTTCGGGCCGAAAGCTTTCAGGGCCTCGCTGAGCTCAGCACCACGGTCGTGAACCTTCGCTGAGGATCGGCCCGAAGGAGGTGTTCTGTACCGCACGCCATCGCAGAATCGGTCGGCTGGGCCGGCAGGCCCGGCCGGTCGACCTCGGCGGGGTAGAACCGGGCCCCGCGGAGCATTCCGGGAACGGAACCGCGCGCGCCCAGCGGATCACCTGCTGCGGCGGCTCTTCTTGCGCGGGGGCGGCAACAGCCCCTCGGCACGGAGGCGGGCGGCGTGTTCGGCGAGGGCTTCCACCAGCGGGCCCACCTGGGCGACCTCGGGCTGCACGTCGACACGCAGCCCGAATTCGACCGCGGTCTCCGCAGTTTTCGGGCCGATGCAGGCCACGATCGTGCGAGCGTGCGGTTTACCGGCGATACCCACCAGGTTCCGGACCGTGGAGCTCGAGGTGAACAGGACCGCGTCGAAACCGCCGGTCTTGATCATCTCGCGGGTCTCCGCGGGCGGCGGGGAGGCGCGCACCGTGCGGTAGGCCGTCACATCGTCGATCTCCCAGCCGCGTTCACGCAGACCCTCCGCGAGGGTTTCGGTCGCGATATCGGCGCGCGGCAACAGCACGCGATTCACCGGATCGAACACATCGTCGTAGGGCGGGAAATCGGCGAGCAGGCCGAGCGAGGACTGCTCACCGCTGGGCAGCATTTCCGGGTTGATACCGAAGGAACGCACCTTGTCGGCGGTGGCCTCGCCCACGCAGGCGATCTTCACACCGGAGAACGCCCGGGCGTCCAGGCCGAATTCGGCGAACTTCTCCCAGACCGCGCGCACCGCATTGGTGGAGGTGAACACGACCCACTGGTACCGGCCGTCCACCAGGCCCTTGACCGCGCGTTCCATCTGCGCGGGGCTGCGCGGCGGTTCCACCGCGATGGTGGGTACTTCCTTCGGGATGGCGCCGTGGGTGACCAGCCGTTCGCTCATCTCCCCGGCCTGATCCTTGGTACGCGGCACCAGGACCGTCCAGCCGTAGAGCGCCCGCGATTCCCACCACGACATCTTCGACCGCTGCGCCACCGCCTTGCCGATGGTGACGACCAGCGGACCGACCAGTTCGGAGGCGGTGCTGTTCAGCGTGGCCAGGGTGGCCTCGATGGTGCGCTGCTGACGGGTGGTGCCGCGTACCGTCACCGCGACCGGGGTCTGCGGTGCCATACCGTGCTCCACCAGCGCGCTCGCGGTCTCGGCGAGATGGCCGGAGGTCGCGTGCAGCACCAGCGGGCCGGGGGCCGCGGCCAGCGCCGGCCAGTCCACCTCACCGCGCACATCGGCCTCGGTATGCCCGGAGCCGAGCGCGATACCCGCATAACTGGGCACCGCCGAACCGGACGGCAGACCGGGTAGCACCTCGAAAACGATATGCGACCTGGTGACCGTGGTGACCTCGGCGATCACCGCGTCGGTGGTCAGCGGATCACCGGAGACCACGCGCACCACATCGTGGCCGGCCTTCGCCTCGGCGATCAAGGTCTTGGCGACCTCGGCGGGGTCGCCGAGGGCGGGCCGTACGTCCACGGGGCGCTGCCCCTCGGCGTCGGCTTCCACCTCGGTGCCGATCAGGGCGAGTACTCCGGCGTCCACATCGGGATCGGTGAACGCAAGGGTGGCCCGGCACAGCACTTCGCGGGATCGGGTGGTCAGCAATGCCGGGTCCCCCGGGCCCGACCCTACGAACAGGATCCGCCCCGGATGCTTCTTGCTGGCTCGACTCATCGGTTGTTCTCCATTGGACTGGGTTCGGTGAAGTCCGTGGCGGTGCTCGTTCCCGCTGCGGCGGTGCCGCCTGGTGGCGCTGCGGCAGTGCCGCCTGGTGACGCTGCGGCGGTGCTCGTTCCCACCGGGGTGGTGTTGTTCCCGGTCGACGCGGCGGGTGATTCCGCGGTGCCGGGTTCGGCGGCGAGTAGCTCGCGTGCGCCCAGCTCCAGCAGTTCGCGGGCCAGTGCGCGGCCGAGTTCCGCGGCCTGCGCCGGTGCTCCCACCGTCGAGGCCCTTATCACATCGGAACCGTCGACCGCGGCGGCGCAGCCGCGCAGTGACAGTTCCTCGACGATGCGTCCGTCGTCATCCAACGATTCGACGAGTTCGGCAATCGCTCCGACGGGCGCTGTACAGCCCGCCTCGAGTTCGGCGAGCAGGGCACGTTCGGCGGTCACGACGGTCCTGCTGCCGTGATCGTCGAGCGCGGCCAGCAGCTCGATCAGTTCGGTATCCGCGGCCCGGCATTCGACGGCCAGCGCACCCTGCGCGGGCGCGGGCAGCATCTGCACGGGTTCCAGCGCTTCGGTGACGGCGTCGAGCCGGCCGATCCGGGCGAGTCCGGCGCGGGCCACGACCACCGCGTCCAGTTCGCCTCCGGTGACCTTGCCCAGCCGGGTGTCCAGGTTGCCGCGCAACGGCTGGATGTCCAGGCCCAGGCCCAGGGCGCGCAGTTGCGCGATCCGGCGCGGCGCCGAGGTTCCGACCACCGCACCCGGCGGAAGTTCACCGAGCACCATGCCGTCCCGGGCGACCAGCGCGTCGCGCGGGTCCTGGCGGGGCGGTACCGCGGCGAGTACGAAACGCTCATCGGCGGCGGTGGGCAGGTCCTTGTACGAATGGACCGCGATATCGATATTTCCGGCGGCCAGTTCGGCGCGCAGTGCGCTGGTGAAAACCCCGACGCCGATCTCTTCGACCGGCCCGGTGGACAGATCACCCGGCGTTTCGATCAGCACCAGTTCGGCCGGCTGCCCGGCGGCGACGAGTGCATCGCGCACATCACCGGCCTGGGTGCGGGCGAGCAGGCTGGCGCGGGTACCGATCCGCCATGCCGGCCGGCCACCGGCGCCGGGGCCCGCGGCCGGGGCGCCTTCGCCGTGCAGGACTGTCATGTCGACCGCTCCTGTTCGTCGTCGTGGCTGCCGGGGGTGAAATCGTCGGCCAGGGCGACGTCGCCGTCCAGGCTCATCCAGCCGGCGCCGTTGTGTTCGGGACGGCTGATCTCCATGGGCGCCGCCACGGCCTGTGCCGCACCGGGTTTCAGTTCGAACAGCTCGCGCAGTGCCTCGGCATAGCTGTCGCCACCCGGTGTGGTGGCCAACTGCTTGACCCGCACCGTCGGCGCGTGCAGCAGTTTGTCCACCACCCGGCGCACCGTGCGGGCCACTTCGTCGCGGTCCGGATCGGCGAGCCCGGGCAGGCGGGAATCCAGTCGCAGCAGTTCGGCCTCCACCACTTCCGCGGCCCGCTGCCGCAGCGCGGCGACGGTCGGAGTGACCTCGGCCATCCGCTGGCCGGCCAGGTATTTGGCGAGTTCGTCGGCGACGATGGTCCGGGCGGCGGCCGTATCGTCGGCCGCGGCACCCGCGGCCGGGTCGCGCTGGAGGGTTTCGATATCGATCACCGTGACACCGGGCAGCCCGGCCACAGCGTGATCGACATCGCGGGGTAGCCCGAGATCGCAGAAGACCAGCGGCCGGCCGGTACGGCGTTCGGCGTGCGAGAGCGCGTTGTGCGCATCGGCCAGGGTCACCACCGAACCCACCGCACCCGTGCAGGTGATCACCACATCGGCGGCCACCAGCGCCTCGGCCAGCCGGGACAGTTCGTAGGCGCGGGCCGTCACACCGTGTGATTCGGCGGTCGCGGCGAGGCGCTCGGCTCGTTCGATGGTGCGGTTGACCACCAGGATCTCGTCGATTCCGGCGCGGGACAGATGCGCCACCGACAGCCCGCCCATCGCGCCGGCGCCGACCACCGCCGCCGTCCGGCCGGCCAGCGGCCCGAGCACGGTGGACGCACGGTCCAGCGCCACCGACACCACCGAGGCACCGGCGCGGTCGATCCCGGTTTCCGAATGCACCCGCTTACCGACCCGCAGCGCCTGCTGCGACAGTTCGTGCAGGGTGCGCCCGATGGCCTGCTGGGCGTCGGCGGTGGTGTAGGCGCTGCGGATCTGGCTGAGCACCTGCTGTTCGCCGACCACCATGGAATCCAGTCCGCTGGCCACCGCGAACAGATGTTCGGCGGCGGCCTCGCTGTAGCGGACGTAGGCGTGGCGGGTGAGTTCGGGCATCGGCAACCCGGAATGGGCCGTCAGCAATTCACCGACGTCGGCGAGACCACCGTGGAACGCATCGACGACGGCGTAGATCTCCACCCGGTTACAGGTCGACACGATCATCGCTTCGGAGATATGGCTCGAAGCCAGCATGCGATCGATCAGTTTCGGTCGATCGGCATCGGTGATGGCCACCTTCTCCAGCATCGCAACAGGTGCGCTGCGATGGGAGATCCCGACGAGAAGAACGCTCATGGTGTGACCACCGATCCCTTGCTGGTTGGCTCCGTTGCCGTATGCGAGGTCGTCTGGGCGGCCTGCGCCGCGCAATGGGACAGTCCGGCGGGGCCCGGCGTCGGGTGCGTGGGCACCCGGCGGGCGATCCGGCCGGAACCGGTCAGTGGACGGGCGGCCGGTACGGCACTGTTCGGTACAACGCCGGCGGCACCGGTTTCATTCGCCGGACCGGTGGCGGTCTCCGCCACATTTGCGGTGGTCGAGCCCTCGGACGGCTCGTCGGGGTCGGCGTTGCGAACCCGCTCGAACGAGAGCATCTGCATTTCCACGGCGAGATCCACCCGCCGCAATTCGACCCCTGCCGGTGCGGTCAGCTGGCACAACGCGAAGCTCAGGATCGACTGCATTCCGGCCGCCACGAGTTCGTCGCATACCTGCTGGGCACTGTCGTCGGGCACCGCGATCACCGCGATGGTCGGGCGCAGCATCGCGATCTCGTCGGCCAGGTCGGCGGCGTCGCGTACCCGCAGCCCCTCGACCTCCAGGCCGATCACCTCGGGATCGTTGTCGAAAATGCCCACGACGGAAAACCCGCGGCGCCGGAAACCGCGATAACCGACCAGCGCACGGCCCAGATTGCCGGCACCGACCAGCACCACCCGATGGCCACCGGACAGGCCCAGAACATCTTCGATCCGGGCCCGCAACCTGGCCACGTCGTAGCCCACACCACGCACCCCGTTCGGCCCCAGGAACGACAGATCCTTACGGAGTTTCGCCGAATTGACACCCGCCGCGACAGCCAGCTCTTCACTGGATACGATGGCGACACCGTCATCGGTCAACAGGGCGAGCACCCGGAGGTAGGTCGCGAGCCGGGCCACCGTAGCCTGGGGGATGTCCTTCTGCGGTGTTCGAGTGGTGACGTTGGGAGCATCGCCGGAGACGCCGCGCGTCTCATGGTGCTCACTCACGTCCTCGGCTCCTCGTCCGGACCGTAAGACGGCCCGGGATGCTCGGCGACCTCGGCCATGATGGATGTGCCTGGGGTCGAATATCGGGTTGATTCACCTGCTACCGGCGGCCGGATACTCGCCCCGGCCTGCGGTTCGCGTGCCACCACCGTAACTGCTTGTGAACCCATGCACAAAGTCGGTGAAATTCGCCTCATTTTGTGTCGAGGCCGAGCCTTGTACGATCTGCGCCCACAATTCGCGGAAGGTCAACGACCGAGGTCGCTGCGTAAACGTGTCTCGTCCACATCGAAATAGCTGTGTTCCCGGCCGTCGAGCAGCACGACCGGGAGCCGGTCACCGTATTCCGCGCGCAGCGCCGGATCGGTACCGGCAGCGACATCCACATCGACGACACCGGGGCTGAGACCGAATTCCGCGCATATCGTCTGCAGCTGCTCCAGCGCCCGGTCGCACAACGCGCAACCGGCGCGGGTCAACAGTGTCACCTCATGAGTCCTCGGGTTGGTCATAACCGCCATTCAACCCGCCCGGCGGCACCGTTCGCGCCACTGCGGTGCGTCCGGGAGAGCGCGTCCGGTTAGTGTGGACGTGATTCGCGCGAACAGGCGGAGGTACTGGTGCCGGAACGATCGAAGGTGGGGAAAACCGGGTTCATCGCGGGCCGGTTCGGGGAACTTCCGGTGCGCTGGAATCTGGGGCCGCTCGGACAGGGCCTCTCCGAGCAGCTCGCGCGTATCTCGCGCAGCCCGTTCGGGCCCAGCGAGGAAGAGGTCCGCGCCAACGTCGCCGGTGAGGCCAGTGCCGACGCCGCGCTGGCGCTCCAGGACGCCGAACGCGCCGGCGCCGGCGATACCGGTATCCCCGAGGTACCGCGCGATCTCACCGCCGCCGCATTCTTCGACGTCGACAACACGATGGTGCAGGGCGCCTCGATCGTGCATTTCGCTCGCGGTCTGGCGGCGCGCAAATATTTCCGCAGCGCCGATCTGGCGGATATCGCGTGGAAGCAGGTGAAGTTCCGGGTCACCGGCAAAGAGAACAGCACCGATATGGCCACCGGCAAAGAGAAAGCACTGGAATTCATCGCCGGCCGCTCCACCGCCGAACTCGCGGCGCTGGGCGAAGAAATCTACGACGAGATCATCGCCGACAAGATCTGGCCCGGCACCCGCGCCCTGGCCCAGATGCATCTGGACGCCGGCCAGCAGGTCTGGCTGGTCACCGCGACCCCGGTCGAACTCGCCCAGGTGATCGCCAAACGACTCGGCTTGACCGGCGCCCTCGGCACAGTCGCCGAAAGTGTCGACGGGAAATTCACCGGCCGCCTGGTCGGCGATATCCTGCACGGTCTCGGTAAGGCGCATGCCGTGCGCGCGCTCGCCATCCGCGAAGGCCTCAATCTCAAACGTTGTACGGCCTATTCGGACAGCCACAACGATGTGCCGATGCTCTCGCTCACCGGCACCGCGGTCGCCATCAACCCCGATTCCGATCTCCGTGAGGTCGCCAAGGCCCGCGGCTGGGAGATCCGTGATTTCCGTACGGGACGCAAAGCCGCAAAGATCGGCGTCCCCACAGCTCTCGCCCTGGGCGCCGCCGGCGGTGCCGTTGCCGCCGCCGTAACCCGCCGGCGCCGGTAGTCAGCCCAGGAAGGTGTTGCGGCGTTTGATCAGCAGTTTGTAGAGGGTCTGCTGGATGGTTTCGCGGACCTGGTCGGTGACCTCGAACATGAGCATCGGGTCGTCGGCGTCCTCGGTTTCGTATTCGGTGGTGCTGATGGGGGTGCCGAATTCGATGTACCACTTGGAGGGCAGCGGGACGGCGCCCAACGGGCCGAGATGCGGGAAGGTCGGGGTCACCGGGAAGTACGGCAGCCCCAGCAGCCGGGCGAGCGGTTTGATATCGGCGAGTTTCGGATAGATCTCCTCCGACCCGACGATGGAGCACGGGATGATCGGCATCCCGGTGCGCACCGCGGCCGCTACGAAACCGCCGCGGCCGAAGCGCTGGAGCTTGTAGCGGTCGGCGTACTGCTTACCGACACCTTTGAACCCTTCCGGGAAGACCCCGGTGATCTCGCCGGACCGCAGCAGCCGTTCGGCATCCGGACGGCAGGCCAGGGTGTGCCCCGCTTTGCGGGCGAGCGAGCCCACCATCGGCATCTCGAAGACCAGATCGGCCGCCAGCAGGCGCAGGGCCCGCTGTTTGGGGTGGTGGTCGTGCACCGCGAGCTGCAGCATGAGCCCGTCGAGCGGGACGGTACCGGCGTGGTTGGCCACGATCAGGGCGCCGCCGGCCTCCGGAATGTTCTCCATACCGTTCACCTGGACCCGGAACCAGTTCTCGGCGAGCGGGCGCATGGCGGGTAGGAGCACCGATTCGAGCAGATGCTCGTCGAAGCCGAACTCGTCGACCTGGTAATCGCCGGTGAGCCGGCGACGGGCGAACTCGGCGGTACGCCCGATCTGTTTGCCGACGGCGTCGCGCAGCAGATCTCCGAACGACCGCGGCGGCGGCGGGGTGGGCGGGGTCAGCCGGTCGGTCAGCGACGTCACCGAGCGGTCGGCGGAATCGGCCCACTCCCGCGCGGGCGGCCGTGGCCGCGGCACGGTGGAAAGATCTTGTAAGTGAATAACTTTGGCGACGTCGTTCATGTATGTGCTCCCGTACCGGCCCTCAGCAGGCCGAGCAGTTTGTTTTCTGCGGCGTCGATCCACATCGGATCGACTACGGGCCGCAACGCTGCGCCCCCGGTGAAGTCGTCGAACGCCTGTACCGTCGTCCAGCGCGGCTCGAACCCGAGTTCGGCGCGCATACGCGTCGTGTCCAGACCACAACCGAAAAGGAAATAATCGAGCTGCTCGGAACTGAAATCACGCATCACCGGACCCATCAGAGTCCGGCCGACGGTGCGGAACACCGACCACGGTACCGGCATCGCGACCCGGCCCGCACGGCGTACCGCCTGAGAAAGTGCCAAGGCTCCGTCACCGGCGATATTGAAGGTACCGCCCGGCCCCGCCGCGGTGGCGTGGACCAGTGCCGCTACAGCGTCTTCCTCGTGCAGGAACTGCATCCGCGCATCGCGGCCGAGCACGGTCGGCGTGATCGGCGAACGCAGCAGTTGCGCGGCCCGCCGGCCCAGCCCGGGGCCGATGATCGGCGCGAGGCGCAAGGTGGTGGCGGTGATATCCGGACGGCGCCGGGCCAGGCCGCGGGCGAAACCCTCGACCTCGATCATGTCCCGGGCGAACCAGCCGCCCGGTGGTGTGCGCGCGCTCATTTCTTCGGTGAATTTCGCGGGGTCCTTCGCACTCCCGCCGTATACCCCGGAACTCGAGCGCAACACCACCCGGCGCACAGTCGGTGATTTCTGGCAGACCGCGAACAACTGCATCGCGCCGAGCACGTTCATATCTTTCATCGCCGCCCGGCCGCCGCCACCCGACGGCGGTTGCGACAAAATCGCGGTATGTACCACGGTATCGACCCGATAACGTTCGATAACCTTACGAATCAACGGGTTCCGAATATCGGCGCGGACGAATTCGGCGCGGCCCATCCGGCGGCGCAGCGGCGGGCCGGGAGTGAGTACATCGACCGCGACAACGCGTTCGATATCGGGGTCGGCGGCGAGCCGACAGACGACATTTCCGCCGAAATAACGGCTGGCGCCGGTCACCAGCACCACCCTGGGCCTGTAGTTGCCGTTCACATCAGCGTCCACCTGCACCGGACCGTCCCACCTCGAGCATCGGATCCCCCGCTCAATGTTGCACGTACCAGACTAGCGGCCGTGACCGCGAACCCCGCCGCCCTTAACGAGGATCTAACCCCAACTTCAGCCCACCGAAACGCAATGAAAAACCCGCCACCGAATGGTAGCGGGTTTTTCCGGATACGAGGCGCGCTCGCGCTTACTTGCCGAGTTTGCGCCGCTGCACGCGGGTACGACGAAGCAGCTTGCGATGCTTCTTCTTCGACATGCGCTTGCGGCGCTTCTTGATCACAGAACCCATAGGGTGTCCTCGCGTTCTCTCCTCGGCGCGTCACGCGCTCGCTTACGTCAACTATCCGGCCGTACGCCCGGTTGCTCGCGGCTGAACTCTCAGCCCTGGAGGCGGCGGCCGGCCACGACCGCCCGAAGGCAGGCCGACAGCAGCCACCGATCCAACACAGCGAGGGTTGATGTTACCGGCCCACCGGACGGGGCCGGTAACCGCCTTCACCCGGCATCGAAGTAGGACGTCTCCAGATATTCGTGCACCGCCTTCGCATGCACCCGGAACGATCTACCGACACGTACCGCCGGTAACTCGCCCGAGTGCACCAGCCGGTACACCGTCATCTTCGATACTCGCATCAGATCTGCCACCTCGGCGACGGTGAGAAATTGCGTCCCACCACCGAGTATTGATTGTCCTGGCGACGAACCACCGCCGCCACCAGCGGACATCTTGTTAGAAGACATCATCGCACCACTGACCTCCGGCACGTCCGCGCCGCCGGCTTCCCCACCGGCGGAACAGACACGCACGTGCTCCTTGAAGCTTAGCGGGACCAGTGGGATTACTGCGACGGGAGTGAGAAAACAGGTTCATACGCTGGGGGTCAACCGGTCATTCGGAGGACCCTCCCTGTTCCGATGAGCGCCGCTTTGCCGCATGCAGGGCCTCCAGGAAGGCCGACCGCAGCCCCGACCGCTCCAGTTCGCGCAGGGCCGCCGCGGTCGTTCCCGCCGGCGAGGTGACCGCCGCCCGCAGATCCACGGCGCTCTGCCCCGACTCCGCCAGCATGGCCGCCGAACCGAGCATTGTCTGGGTGACCAGCTGGGTGGCGATATCCCGGGTGAGCCCCAGCCCGACGCCCGCCTCGACCATCGCCTCCACGACGAGGAAGAAGTAGGCCGGCCCCGAACCCGAGACCGCAGTCACCGCGTCCATCTGCGATTCGGGCACCACACAGACCTGCCCCACGGTGCTCAGCAGTTCGGTCACCAGTTCCAGCTGCTCGCGTTTGGCATACCGTCCGGCGGCGAGCACGCTCATCCCCTCACCGACCAGCATCGGGGTGTTCGGCATCACCCGGACCACGGGGAAGCCTGCCGGTAGTTTGTTCTCCAGCCGGACCGTCGGCACCCCCGCCGCCAGCGACACCAGGATCTGATCCCGTTCACCACCGAGATCGGCCTTTCCGAGTTCGGTGAGCACCGCGTCCACATCGATCGGTTTCACCGCGACAACCAGCAGATCGGCACCGACGGCCGCGTCGGCGACCGCGTCGGTCACCCGCACCCCGAATCGTCCCGCCAGCAGTTCCGCCCGGTCGGCATGGGTTTCGACGACCACCAGGTCTTTGACGGCTCGCCCGGCCTCCAGCAAGCCGGCAATCAAGGCCTCACCGATCCGGCCACCGCCGATCACCGCAATACGTGTCATGAGGACAGTGTCCAATGCCGCGCCTCCGCAAGCACGAACGGGCCCCGAACCGCGAGCGTCGTCCCGCGTAGAGCCGGGATGCCCTGCAGGCGGTGAGGTGTGCGCCGGAAGCCCGGTTACCGCTTCGGAGAGGGCAGCAGCGCCAGCTGGCGGCTCTGCGCCACCAACTGGCCGGTGGAGTCGACGACTATCTGATCGGAGTCGAACATGCCCCCGCTCACCTCATGGGTGGTCGCGATGATCCGCAACCACCCCGGCGCCGGGCGCCGCCGCAGATAGGTTGTCATCTGCACGGTCGGTGACCAGCCGAAATAGCCCAAATTGGTGGGGACCGGCGGACACATATCGGCGGCCATCATCGCGATATAGGACGCAGTCTCCGGATCGGCCTGATCCTGCGGCCGCGGGCGCAACCACATCCGCAACCGGGGTTCGCCCTGCTCGTTGTCGATAAACCGCGCCCAGTCACGGTCGAGGAACGCATCCATACCGCGGGCGACGTGCACGATCCGGCCCATCGAGGAACCCGGTTCGTAACCGATTGCGTTCGCGGCCGGTTCGACCGGCAGATCGGTATGGGTGGGGGTGTACAGGGGAGCCCGCTCCGGGCCGTCGAGATGACCGAACGTGAACGCCGTACGCACCAGCGGTCGCCCCCGCTGGTTCAGCGTCACATCCACCAGGCAGATCTGCCGGCCCACCTTACGGATGGACACCTCGTAGAGAACCTCCCCGGGCTCGGGCGCACCCAGGAAATCGGTACTGCCCGACAGCGGCGCCATGGCCGCCCGATCCGGTTCCACGGTCCGCAACCAGCGGGTCGCCGCCGCGGCCGAACCCGCGACCATCGTGCCGCCGTGTACCTTCGGCCCGATCGTCCAGATCTCGTCGACGACGCCGCGATAGCGGCCGGCGCCCGGTTCGTCGGCGGCGAGTTCGGTCAGAGCACAGACCCGGCTGAACGGCGCCTCCGCTTGCACCAGGTCGATATCGGTGCCGGGCTCCGTTTCCGTCGTCATCAATACTCCTGTGTTTATTTGCGGCGCCTGCGGCGCCGCGGGGTTGAGGCCCCTAGGCGTCGTGCTTCCGCCCTCGACACTCGCGGCTGCGCCGCATCGCATCGAGGGCGGAAGCACGACGCGGCCTCAACCCTTCGAGGGCCTCGCTGGACTCGGCGCCGCGGTGGTGCCGTTCCCGAGGGAACAGCCTACGGGTGATTCCAAGGGACCTATGAGAGGTGTAGGCCTTCCTGCCCGTTGGACCGCCCGTTGTATGACATGTCTCACGGTGACCGAACTCCGCGGGAGGCCGCCGGGTTTTCGGAGCGCGGATCAACACAGCTGTTCGCGAGCGAAGTCCAGGGTGCGGGTCAGCATGGCCGCGCGGGCCGCAGTCGTGCGCGCTTCCTGGGTGTTGATCTCGGCAACCACGTGCCCGGTGAAACCGTTGCCGACCAGCGCGGCGCACACCTCCGCACAGGGCTGCGTCCCCTCGCCGGGGATCAGATGTTCGTCGTGGGCGGCCCCGCGGCCGTCGGCCAGGTGCAGGTGGACCAGGCCTTCACCCATACGTTCGACCAGGACCAGTGGGTCGGTACCCGCGGTCGCGGTATGCGAGAGATCCAGGGTGTAGTGCTGGAACCCGATCTCGGTGGGGTCGTAGCCGGGGCTGAACGCGGTCAGCGCCAGGCCGGGACCGCCGCGGCGTTCGAGGCGCCGGATGTCGCCGGACCGGCGGCCGAACAATTTATCGGCCCGCATCGGGAACATATTCTCCACGGCGACGGCCACCGAGCTCTGCCGCTCCAGATCGGCCACCTGTTCGGCGAAACCCTCGGCATAGCGGCGCTGCCACCGGAACGGTGGATGCACGACCACGGTATCGGCGCCGAGAACTTCGGCGGTGCGCACGCTTCGAGCGAGTTTGGCCACCGGGTCGGCACCCCACACCCGCTGCGAGATGAGCAGGCACGGCGCGTGCACTGCGAGGACGGGCACCGAGTATTTACGTGAGTACCCACGCACGATATCGATACTCTGGCTGGCCGGTTCGGCCCACACCATCAGTTCGATGCCGTCGTAACCCAATTCGGCCGCATAACGGAAGGCGGCCTCGGTGTTCTGCGGATAGACCGAGGCGGTCGACAGACCGACCTTGATCCCCCCGTCCCGCGGCCGGGCCGCGGGAGTGTTGCCTGCCATCGTCGCCCTCGCTCAGCCGGTACTGAGTAGAAATGCCAACGGCCCCAATGTCACGAACACACCGACGACCACGGCGATCACGGTACTGAAGATATCGTCGGTGCGGCGCAGGATCCGCACCAGGGCCACGAGACCGAGGATCACCACGACCGCCAGCGCGAGCGCCATCAGTGGCTGCATCTCCCACAGCATTTCGAAACCCTTGAACATCAGCATCCCGGCCAGCGCCGCGCCGACGCTCTGGGCACCCAGCATGATCCATTGCTTCCGGGGATCCACCGCTTCCGCGCTGTCCCGTTCCCGGCCGCCGGAGGCCAATCGCGAGCGGGCGGCAGCGAGTTTGCCGCTCGCCCCACCGAATTTCGTGCTCGCCGCACCCGGTTTGCCGGAACGGGAGAGCCGGTTGCGCCCCTTGCGGGGCCCATCGTCGATCTCGTCCTCGGGGACAGCGTAGAAATCGGAATCCGGCTCGAAATCGCCGGTGTCGGTGCCGTGCTCACGCGGCATGGGGCCCGGTGCCGGCGGCATGGGCCCGTGCACATCCGTGGCATACATATCGGTATTGCGGAAACCGTCGTCGGCCGGGAAATCCGGGGGCGGCGGGCCGGGCTCGGGGAAATTCGGCGCCGGGGGGCCGGGGTGATCGTTGCGTTTCCCGCGGCGCCGGCCCCGGTCCGTCTTCTCGAGCGGCGGGGCGCCGAGAACCGGTGGGCCCGACGGCGCCCCCTGGTTCGGTTCGGCCAGTGACCACACCGCGGTCGCCTGATCCGCGTTCGCCGGCTCGCCGGATTGCCCCGGCGCAGGTTCCGGCCAGGGGGCGGGATCGGGCAGGGGGCGCGCACCACGGCGGCGGCGTTCGAGCTTGGGCCGCGGATCGTCGCCGGGTGCGGGCGCCGGCCATGCCTCGGTAGCGGGTGCGGGTGCGGGCCATGCCTCGGTGGCGGGTGCCGGCGGCCCCAGCCGCGGGGGTCCGCTCTCCGGCGCCTGCCAGGACGGTCCCCTATCGGGATGCCCGAACTCCGGCGGCGCGGCCGGTGCGGGCGCGGGGAAGGGACCGAAACCACCGGTGGCCGGGGGAAGACCGTATCCCGCGGGGCTCTCCGCCGCAGGGGGCGGCGAATCCTCCACCACCGACGCGGCCTCGGCGGCTTCCGCCGCCCGTCTGCGCGCCGCCCGGCCGCCACTGGGCAGCGGCGGGCCGGTCTCCCAGGGTTGATCCGGATCGGTGCCCGGGTACGCGTCGGCCGGAGGCTCGTCGTCGTCCGGTTCGGGCCGCCGGCGCCGGCCGCCGCGCGACGGTGCGGCCTCGCCGGCCGGGTACGGGCTCGGCTCACCCAGGCGTGCGGGCGGGGCGTCGTCCGGGGGCGGGGCCAGCGGGTTGTACACCGTGATCGGCCCGGACATCGGCGACTGGCTCGGCTCTCCGCCCGAAACCTGTTCACCCGCATAGCCGTGCGGCGCGTATCCGTTGCCGGCAGGCGGGTAATCCGCGGGCGAACCGGCCGGGTCCTCGTCCTCGTCGGCGGCCGCGTGCGCGGTACCGCCGTCGACGACCGGAAGATCGCCGGTCAGCTCGGAGACCGAGACACCGCGGCCTCCGCGCCGTCTGCGTCCGCCGCCGCCGGAGCTCGGCTGCTGGCCGTTACGGGCCAGGAGTTCGGCGACCGACAGCTGATTGGAGTTCCTGCTCATGAAGGCACCGTTTCGACCGGGCCCGCCGACGTACTGCCACCGGGCGCCCAACCGTTGCCGGCCGCCGCGTTCGGAGCGTTCGTTGTCAGTGGTCCACCATCCATATCGGTATCCAGTTTGCGCAGGATCAGCCCTTCGCGCAGCGCCCACGGACAAATTTCCAGCGTATCGAGGGAAAGTGCGCGCATGGCGGCCTCGGCGACAAGGGCCCCGGCGACCAATTGCTGCGAACGATCGGCGCTGACCCCTTCCAACTCGGCGCGATCGGCCGCGGTCATCCGGGAGATGAACGCGATCAGTTGCCGCAGTCCCGAACTGGTGAGCGTCCGCCGTACCCGCGGCCCCGCACCGGAGGGGGCGGCACCGGTGAGCCGGGCCAGCGACCGGAAGGTTTTGGAAGTGCCCACTGCCAGATCGGGTTTACCGGGCACCAGCAGCTGTTTGGCGGGATCGACCAGTTCGGCGGCGAGCCAGTCCCGCAGGATGCCGATCCGCCGTTTACTCGGCGGGTCCTCGGGCAGCCATTTGCGGGTCAACCGGCCGGCCCCCAGCTGCAGCGACAGCGCCACATCGGCTTCCTCGTCGACACCGCTGCTCACCTCGAGCGAACCGCCACCGATATCGAGATTGAGGATCCGGCCCGCGCTCCAGCCGTACCAGCGGCGAACGGCGAGGAACGTCAGCCGTGCCTCGTCCACCCCGGCCAGCACCCGCAGATCCACGCCGGTCTCCGAACGGATCCGCTCGAGTACCTCGTCGGAATTGGTCGCCTCGCGTACCGCCGAGGTGGCGAACGCCATCAGTTCCGCACAGCCGGAGGTGATCGCCAGATTGGCCAGATCGGCCACCGTATCGACGAGTCGCTGCGCCCCCTCGGCGGTGATCCGCCCGGCGTCGTCCATGCTCTCCGAGAGCCGCAGCGACTCCTTCGTCGAGCTCATCGGCATGGGATGACCACCCCTGTGTGCGTCCACCACCAGTAGGTGAACGGTGTTGCTGCCGACATCGAGGACACCTAGACGCACACGAACACGGTACTTGGTCCACCTGAACAGCAATCGACCTGGTCGTGGTGTTAGCGTTAGGGGTTGTGACGTCTGGCGCAGCCACGAACGACTCGGTGCCCACCCCCACTGGGCACACCTCGGCCGATCTTCCGATGCCGAAGATGCGGCCGAGCCGGGAAGTGCCACTCGACTTCCCGCGAGAGTGGCTGGAGTTCGTGGATCCGGCCGACGACCAACATCTGATCGCCGCCGATCTGACGTGGCTGCTCTCCCATTGGACCTGTGTTTTCGGCACCCCCGCCTGCCAGGGGATCATCGCCGAACAACCCGACGCCGGCTGCTGTACACACGGCGCGTTCCTCTCCGACGACGACGATCGCAAACGGCTGCGCAAAGCGGTGAAGATGCTGACCGCCGACGATTGGCAGCTGATGGAGAAGGCTCGCAACGACAAGGGCAAGATCAGCCGCAAGTCCTATCTGGAAACCGACGAACTCGACGGCGAACCCGCCGAGCGGACTCGGCGCCACAACGATGCCTGCATCTTCCACAACGGGCCGGATTTCCCGGGCGGTGCCGGGTGCGCCCTGCACATCATGGCCGTACGCCGGGGCCTGGAACCGCATACCGTCAAACCCGACGTCTGCTGGCAGCTCCCCATCCGCCGGACCCAGGAGTGGGTGACCCGGCCGGACGGTGTGGAGATCCTGCGGACGGTACTCACCGAATACGATCGGCGCGGCTGGGGTCCCGGGGGGATCGATCTCGACTGGTATTGCTCCGGCTCCCCCGATGCGCATATCGGCGAGCGGCCGGTCTGGCAGGCCTACCGCGCCGAACTCATCGAATTGCTGGGCGAGCCCGCCTACCGGGAGCTCGAGCGGCAGCTGCGCCGGCGCGAGGGCACCCCGATCATCGCGGAACACCCCGCGACCACCGAGGCCCGCCGCCAGGCCCGGGCGCGTCACAACGGTTTACCGCCGGCGCCCGATAAAATCCGGGGACTCTAGCTGCGATAACCCCCACCCACCGGAGGCCGCGCCATGAAAGTCGGGCGATTCGCTGCACTCCACATCACGTCCGTTCGGCCCGCTGGAAAGTTCCCGCCCCACCCCGGCGGACGCCGTCCACATACCGCCGCGGTTGCCGTCAGGACACCTCTATCGGCTCGCCGTAGCCCAGGAAACCGCCCATCGGTACCGCAGGAACGTGCGGTGGCGCGACCAGCGTGGCCCCCCGCGACGCTACGTCCGGCCGACCGCGGGGCACACACCGTGCGGGCTGCCGCCGCAACCCGCGCCCTGTTCACTGTCGTCCTCATCGGGGCCGGTATGACCGCGGCTGCGGCCGGGGCATACGCGCAACCGGCCACGGACCCGCATCAGTTCTCCGACCACACCGCCGAATTCATTCCGCTCGGCGCCCCCGACGCGCTGGCCGCCCGCGATACGGGCAAACAGCTGGTACTCAGCCCGCACGGAACCCGGCGCAGTATCGTCTGCCGCGGCAACGGCACCACCGTGCCCCTCTACGACTGCAGCCAGGAGGACGGCCTGGGCTGGGCACCGTTGCACCGGAACGACACACCCGTGGGCGAGGTCTGGATCTACTTCCCCTGAAGGTTACCGGCGGCCGGCGGCGGGCCCGCTCGCTCAGGCTGTGTCCCTCGGCCTGAGGACGCCCCGCCTGGCGAGGCCGCCTTCGGGTCCTGTCGGCTCAGGCATTGTCCGCGGGCCGAGGAGATACTTCGTGACGAGGGGCCCCTGCCGCTGTCGGCTCCGACGCACTCGGGTTATGCCCCTCGGTCCGAGCGAGAGCCTTCCGTGGTGACGCGCCGCCGGCCACATGGAAGTGACTCGCTCAAGCCTCGAGCTTGTACCCCAGGCCGCGCACGGTCACCAGGTGCTCGGGGCGGGCCGGGTCGGCTTCGATCTTCGACCGCAGTCGTTTGACGTGCACATCGAGGGTTTTCGTATCGCCGACATAGTCCGCGCCCCACACCCGGTCGATCAGCTGGCCGCGGGTGAGGACCCGGCCGGAGTTGCGGAGCAGGTATTCGAGCAGGTCGAATTCCTTCAGCGGCAGGGTTACCGGGTTGCCGTTCACCAGCACCGTGTGCCGGTCCACATCCATCCGCACCGGACCGGCTTCCAGTACACCGTTCTCGCTACCGGCATCCAGTTCGTCACCGGCACCGCGGCGCAGCACCGCCCGGATGCGGGCGATCAGTTCGCGCGCCGAATACGGTTTGGTGACGTAGTCGTCGGCACCGAGTTCCAGTCCGACCACCTTGTCGATCTCGCTGTCGCGCGCGGTGACCATGATCACCGGGACCCCGCTGCGGGTGCGCAGCTGTTTGCAGACATCGGTACCACTCATCCCGGGCAGCATCAGATCCAGCAGGACGATATCGGCGCCGGAACGGTCGAACTCGGCGAGCGCCGAGGGGCCGTCACCGACGACCGTGACCTCGAAACCTTCCTTGCGCAGCAAGAAGGCGAGCGGATCGGCCAGCGATTCCTCATCCTCGACGATCAACACACTCGTCATCTGCGTGCCTCCACACCATTCGATCGGCCCGGGCCGGACGGCCGCGGGCTGGGTTCTCTCTTCGTCAACACGGGCAGACCGGCGGCGCCGTTACCGTCGGTCTCCTGGTGCGCGGGTATGCGCAGGGTGAATGTCGAGCCGGTGCCGAGCTTGCTCCACAGCGTGATCTCACCGTTGTGGTTGGCAGCCACATGTTTCACGATAGCCAGGCCCAGACCGGTTCCTCCGGTCGCGCGCGAGCGCGCTTTATCGGACCGGAAGAACCGTTCGAAAACGCGTTCCTGGTCGTCCTTGGCGATCCCGATCCCCCGGTCGGTGACGGCCATCGCGACATAGTTTCCGCGGACCGAACGGCTGACCGAAACATGTGAGCCGCGCGGTGAGTAGGCGATGGCGTTCTCCACCAGGTTCGACAGGGCGGTGATGAGCAGCGTTTCGTCGCCGCGGACCTCGAGCCCGCTGGGCCGATCGGTACTGACCGTTATCCCGGCGGCTTCGGCGGCCGTGCGCGAACGGTCCACGGCCTGGCTGACCACCGTATCGACATCCACGACCTCGAGTTCGGGCAGTTTCTCCGCCCCCTGCAGGCGCGACAACGCGATCAGCTCGGTAACCATCTTCCCGAGCCGGTTGGATTCGCCCAGGACACGTTCCCCGAAATGCCGGACCGCCTCGGGATCGTCGGCCGATTCCAGCAGTGCTTCGGCCAGCAGGCTCATCGCGCCGACGGGGGTTTTCAGCTCGTGGCTCACATTGGCGACGAAATCGCGGCGGGTGGCTTCCATCCGGGCCTGTTCGGAATCGTCGTCGGCGAACAGAACGGTGAAGCTGGTTTCTTCCGGGGACAGCGGCCGGGCCAGACCGCGCACCGCGATCCGGCCCCGGCCCGGTGTGGGTTTCTCCGCGGTGAGATCGAATTCCGCCGATTCGGCGGTGGACAGTACCTTCTCCACCGCTTCCCACGCGCGTTCGTCGAGCAACCGGTTGCGCACCAGGCCGAGCTCCTCGGCACGCGGGTTGACGAGCACGACATCGCGGTACTCGTCCACGACCGCGATACCGCTTTCCGAGGCGAGCACGATCAGGTCGAGAACTTGGGACATGGTGAGCCCGGAGTCGGCCTGGCGGCGCTGCGCCGTCCGGGCGTTCACATACGGGATCACCAATCCACCGACGGCCAGTCCGACGACAGCCGCCAGGACTGCCAGTAGTACGGCCTGGGGAACGCTCACACCAAGAATCGTACGGTCGACGACGCGTAAACAAACCCGGGGTCGGTGAAGTTTCACGCAGGTCACGGGCGATTACGGCGGTGTTCGCCGGGCGTTTACGCATTGTTGGGCATGGACCTGGTTTGGAATCGCTCCGGGCGTGTTCCACCTCCCGACAACAACGAACCCCGTTGCGTCTGGGACGCAACGGGGTTCGCATCGTTCAGAGCCGGCGGGTGTTCACCAACCGGGGTTTCCGCGCACCGGCACGTTCACGAAACTCGGCCGGTTCGGGTCGAGCTGCACATGCTGCGGTTTGAACCCGGTGTCGAGGAGCATCGGCAGCGGCGGCACCCCCTTCGGCGGATTACCGGCATAGACATCCACCCGCAGCCGATGCCCCGGTTCCAGCCGCGCCTCGATCGCGGGTACCGCGATATCCAGTGTGGTGACCTCGCCCGGCACGGTGAGCCGCCGGTTTTCGATCGTGACGAACGGCCGCGGATCGGTGTAGTCGCCGTTGGCCGACCGGCTGCTGCGGGATTCATCGATCTCCCGCAGGGAAGCCATCAGCTGCCCCGACGACAACACCCGCGACTGCCCGTCCGGCGCCACATCGTTGACCGTCACCGACCAGTAGCCGTCGGCCGCGTCGTGCACGGTCTCCAGATGCACCGCGATCGGTCCGGAAATATCCACGGCTTCGGTAACCGGGGCACTGGTGAAGGTCAGCCCGTTCGATTCCTGGATCCGCGAATCCGCACCACAGGCATTGATGATCGCGATAACGCCCGCGGTGGCCTGGCCGGCGTCGTTGGAGCACAAACCGGTGAGGCCCGGCGCGACGGTCAGCCGCGCGGCACTGTCGGCGACGGTGGTGAGCGATCCGTCGTGCGCACTGTGGCCGCCGGTCCCGCTGGGTGCCGCGGACAGATACATTCGGCGGTGTTCGGCCTGCTGATCGGCCGGGGCGCTCTCGCCGAAACCGTCCCGGGTGACCCAGCCTCCGCCCTGCTGCCGCAGGGTCACCGGCCCATAGCGATCGATCCCGTTGTCGATACCTTTCAACCACCTGTCGAACCAGGCGCGCTGCAGCACGTCCAACCGCGGCGGCAATCCGGGTTTACCCGATTCGCTACCCGAATTGATGTGGTACGTATCGCCCATGAGCAGCTGTTTCTGCCCGGGCGCGAGCGACATCTGGTTGTAGATCTGCGATTCGGAGTAGGTGAACAGATCGTGCCAGCCACCGGTGACGAAGGTCGGCACCTCGATTTTCGACGGGTCCCCCAGCCAGGCCTGCCGGTCGGGGCTGTCGCCGCGGATCATCTCCTGCAACCGCGGATCCAGATCCTCTACCCGCGGGGTGGTGTAGGCGTTGAGGAAAACGTCCAGGTAGGTGAACGGCGAAGACAGCCGATCGTGCAACCACCGCGGATCGAAGGTGCCGTTGACCATGGACTCCACATTCGGCATCCATTTGGTCGCGTTGATCAGCGTCATCCAGAGTGGGATGAAGTTGAAGCCGAACCCGCCGCCGGGCATGAGTACATCCTGGGCGAGATCACTACCCGGCACCACGGGGAACAGCGCCTTCAACGCGGGCGGATGCTTCTCGGCGGCCTGCAGCTGATTGATCCCCGAATACGACATACCGGTCATCCCGACCTGACCGTCGGACCAGGCCTGCCGGGAGGCCCAATCGATCACCTCGACGGTATCGGCCTGTTCCCGCTGCCGCAGCATGTCCCATACGCCCTGGGAGAACCCCGTCCCCCGGACATCCACCACGACCTGCACATAGCCGCTCTTCACCAGCTGCCGGTCCACGGCGAAGTTCCGCATCGCGCCGCCACCGAGCGCCTTGGTGAGATCGGTGAGCCCGGACAGCGGGGTCCCGGTCATATCGATATCGCGGGCCAGTTGACTCACCGCATCCGACAGGCCCGGCACGGACCCCATGTGATCGACGAGGTTGGAGGCCAGCTTGGTGTAGGGCGTCATATTCACCAGCACGGGTGTGCGGGTGTCGATCGGCCGCGATGCGGTATCGGCAGGCCGGTACACATTCGCCTTCAGCACCGTGCCGTCACTCATCGTGATCGGTACATCCCAGGTGATGTGGATATTCGGGTACTGCTGCGGCCCGTCGTGGGTGGCCGCCCACTGCGCCCCCGCCGCTCCCCCATCCGGTCCCGTCACCACCGGCGCTGCCGCGGCGCCGCCGCCCAGCAGCGGCACCAGCAGCGCGACGGCGGCCATTGCCACAGTGGCGCGTAACACGAACTTCATAGGTCGTGATCCATCTCTCGAGCTGGTCGAATGATCGAGAGCATACACAGCGTTACCGGCGGGTAACGAGGGTTTCTGGGACAGATTCCGCCCGAAATCGATTTCACCCGAAACAATTCCGTATCCAACCACAAAGAGATTCGCACCCCACCGGGAAAATTCACAAACACCCCGGACCACGGGTGGGCACACCACCACAGCCCCGAAACCAGAAACGCCGCAACCCATCACAGGCTGCGGCGCTTTTCACGATTTCTCAGCGACCACCCTGGCTCGCCACCGCGGCGGCCCCGGCGGCAGCGGCCTCCGGATCCAGGTACTCCCGCGGCCGCACCGGCCGCATATCCTCGTCGAGTTCATAGCGCAACGGAATCCCGGTCGGGATATTCAGCCCCGCGATATCGTCGTCGGAAATCCGGTCCAGATGCTTCACCAGCGCACGCAGTGAATTACCGTGCGCGGCCACCAGCACCGTCTTGCCGGTCTTCAGTTCCTGCGAGATCGTCGATTCCCAGTACGGAACCATCCGGTTGACCACATCGAGCAGGCATTCCGTGCGCGGAACCTCGATATCGGCGTACCGCGGGTCACCGGACTGGCTGTATTCGTCGTCGAGGTCGATCAGCGGCGGCGGGGTGTCGTAACTACGCCGCCACAGCATGAACTGGTCCTCGCCGTATTCGTCACGGATCTGGGCCTTGTTCTTACCCTGCAGCGCGCCGTAGTGCCGCTCGTTGAGCCGCCAGTCCCGGACCACCGGAATCCAGTGCCGATCGGCGGCATCGAGCGCGAAATTCGCGGTCGAGATCGCCCGGCGCAGCAGCGAGGTGTAGGCGATATCGGGCAGGATGCCGTGTTCGGCGAGCAGTTCACCGGCGCGTTTACCCTCGGCGATGCCCTTATCGGTGAGGTGCACGTCCACCCAGCCGGTGAACAGGTTCAGGGCATTCCATTCGCTCTCGCCGTGGCGCAGCAAAACGAGGGTGTAGGTCATATGGGTAATCCTGCCATGTTGCGTATAGGGCAGCGGCGCGGGCCGGGGGCGGTGAACTGCGACACGACGCTCAATTGTCAGTATGTAGGCGACACAATAATGTCAGTGATTCTGCTCTCGTGGCTATCTGATTCGTGATCGAATGTCGCCTGGTAGTCGGCGATAGGTGCTTGTGCTGCTTTGGCGCAGCCTTGCGGATTGGGTGGGTTGGGCCGGTGGTCGAGGAACACGTGCGTGCGCTTCGCCAAGCGGCGATGGATCGGCTGGTCCAGCTCGATGAGCATGGGCAGTTGACCAGTGAGCTGGTGGGGTTGACGGCGCAGGCGCTGGGGGTTGCCGAGCGTACGGTGTGGCGGTGGCTGCGGGCGCGCCGGTCGCAGGCTGTTCCTGTGCGGCGTGAGCGGTTCAGTATCGACGAGCGGTTGCGGGTGCGGTTGGCGTATTGGCGGGGAAACGCCGCGGCGTTGCATCGTGAGCTGGTCGAGGCCGAGAAGGCTGGTGGTTCGGCCGCGCCGGATCTGCGGACGGTGCAGCGCGCGATTAAACGTGATTTGACGGCTGGGGAGCTGGCGGGTCTTCGGGCCGGTGAGCGGGCTCGGCGGCGTTTCGATGTGTTCTTGACTCGGCCGGCGTCGTTCCGGAACGACGCGTGGGAGGCCGATCATGTCGAGGCGTCGGTGCAAGTGGAGGTGGATGGCCGGTTGGTGAAGCCGTGGGTGACGTGGTTCGTCGACGCGGCGCATGACGTGATCTTGGGTACAGCGGTGACGCCGCAGGCGCCGAGCCGGGAGCCGATCCTGGCGGCGTTGCGGGCGGCGGTGCTGCGGTCCGCGCCGTATGGTCCGGCGGGCGGGTTGCCCGGGGCGGTACGCATCGATCAGGGCAAGGATTTCTTGTCGCGGACGGTGTGTGAGGCGTTGGGGGCGTTCGCGGTGCGAGTGGATGACTTGGCGCCGTATACCCCGTTCGGGAAGGGGTCGGTGGAGATGGTGAACGGGGCGGTGAAGAAGATGCTGTTCGCGGGGATGCCGCGCTATACCCACCGCCAGACCCAGGTCAACGGTGTCCCGGTGGATCCTGACCAGCCCGCGTTGACGTTCGAGGCGTTCACCGCCGAGCTGCTGGGCTGGGTGGAGTGGTGGAACGGTGAGCACACGATCCGGGAGCTGGGAGACCGGACTCCGTTGCAGTCGTGGCTGGATGATCCGACACCGGTTCATGACGTGGATGCGGCGAAGTTGTGGATGTTCACCCTCGAAGACGACCGCCGCCAGCGCAAGATCACCACGAAAGGGATCGGGTTCGGACGGGGCCGCCGCTATGTGGCGGACTGGATGGTGGGCCGGGTCGGCACGGCGGTGCGGTTGCGGTATATGCCGCATCACACCCATGAGGTGGAAGTGTTCGACGCGAAATCCGGTGTGCACCTGGGGACCGCGGTGCTGGCTGATCAGGCGCCGCCGGAGACGGTGGCCGCGGTACGCCGGACTCGTAACCGCAAGGCCCGGCAGTTGCGTGCGGACCTGGCCGCGGCGGAGAAGGCCCGCCGTGCCCGGTATGCCGCGACCACGACCCCGCAGCCGGCGAAAAGGTTGGACACGGTGACGGTGGCCGAGGCCGAACGCGAACTCGCCGATGAGCGGGACCAGGATCTGGCGCGCTGGTCGCGCCCGGACCTGATCCCGCTCTCACCGCCGGCGCCGGGCTGGGTGCTGCCGGTCGATCTGGACCGCGACAACGACGAGGGAAGGACCCGCACCCGGTGAGTGCACGCAACCCCGGCCTGGACGTCGGTGATGAACAGGCCGATCATTTCCTCGGTCTTCCGCGAGCGAATATCGTGGCCACCGACTCGCTGCTACTCACCCAGGACAATCTCGCCGATGTGATCGCGGCGAAGGCGATGATGTGTGTGCACGGGGATGCGGGGCTGGGCAAGACACTGTCGGTGAATGCGTCGCTGCGGCGGCTGGCGCCGGGGATGGTGTGCCGGGTGCAGTTCCGTGCGCGGCCGACGCCACGCGATATCCGGCATGTGTTGTTCGACGCGCTGGCCATCAGTGGTTGTCCGCCGGGCAAGCCGATCGAGTTCGACCACGTCCTCAAAGACGTGCTGTCCGAACGGTTCCGGGTGCTGGTGTGTGATGAGGCGCAGTGGCTGTCGCGGGAGTGTTTCGAGTATTGGCGGCATTTGTGGGATGACCGGCGCACCGATATCGCGATCGTGTTCGTCGGCGGCGGGGACTGTTATCAGGTGCTGCGGCGTGAACCGATGCTGTCGTCGAGGGTGTATGTGGGGCAGGAGTTCCGGCGGATGACCCGAGAGCAGGTGGTGCGGGTGATTCCGGCGTATCACCCGATCTGGGAGAACGCGGATCCGGAGGTGATCGAGTTCGCCGACGCACACGCCGGACATGGCAATTTCCGGTCGTGGGCCAAGATCACCGCGCATGCGGACCGGGCGTTGGGACGGCTGGAGCGTGACACCGTCGACCATGATGTGCTCGGTTGGGTGTTCACCAAGCTCAGCGGACGCACCGGATGACCGGCGCCTCGGATGCGGACGCGGGTGTGCCGGTCGACGATTGGGACGACCCTCCGGTGGGATATACGGCCGACCGGCTGGTGCCGCCGGTGATGATCGTGTCCGACCACGACGACGATGCCGCGGTCACCCAGGTCCTGCTGGAGTTCAGTGACCCGGTGGCGGGCCGGATCACGGTGCATCCGACCCCGGCCACCACCGGTGCCGCGCCGCTGGCCCATGATCTGCTGGCAGCGCTGGGGTGTGCGGTGGCGCGGCCGTCGCAGGAGCGGGTTTCCGGAGTGATTCCGTCGTGGCAGGCGGTCAAAGCCTGGGTCACCGCGCTGCATATCGATCAGGTGATCGTGCTGCGCGCGTACCGGCTCTCGGCGGCGGGCCTGGAGCGCCTGGTCGATCTGCGACTCTACGCGGGAATCCGGCTGGTGCTGGTCATTCACGGTGAGGGTCCGTATCGGCTGGTCCGGCGGTTGCCGGCCGGGACCGCGCATCAGGTGATCAGAGACGTCGGTGAAGTGATCGGTTCCACGAGCCGCATCAAGCCTGCGCGGGCGGCGCCGGATTCGCCGACCGAGCTCCCGCCGATTCCTGATGGTGAGGTCACAGGCTTCCGGGCCGAGGCGTATCGGAGTCTGGCGGCCGCGGAGTTCGCCCGCGTGGATGCGGTCTATACGACCGGGATGGCTGCCGCGTGCCGGTGGATGCACGCGATGCCCGATCCCGGGCCGATCACCGCGGACGAGGAACCGGCGGAGTATCTGCGGTCGCTGCTGCCCATCGGATTGTCCGCGAACGAAACCAAGCTGGGTACACAGCTGCTGGTCAACGGCTACTCCGCTCATGACCTGCGCACGCTGGCCGCTGGGCTGCTGTGCGTGGGCCGCCGGCGAGACCAGGTAAGACTACCGCAACGGTTCGACGACACCTTCGAATTGCAGCGGTTTCTCACCGAACTGGTGAGCGACAGCCCCACCCGCCGCCACACCATCACGCTACTGCGCGGAGCCCAAGCCGGATGCCTACTGCACGGACTGCTGATCGAATTACCCCGCGACCTGTTCACCGCCGCCGGTCCTGGGCTCACCGGCGCCCCGGTCACGCAATCGGTCATCGCCCGCATTCGGTCGGGCACTGCCAGCCCGGTCCATGCTGCCGCACTGGCAACCGCCTTGTTCACCGGGTTTCCGGCCGCCTATCTGTCCCAGATCCCGACCGGTGCCCTGTCCGATGACGGCGCACTACTTGCCCTGGGTACGGATAGCGCACCACGGAAGTGGGGTGACAGCGCCCGCACACGCCATGCTTTCGCCGTCCCCGAGCCGGCCCGGGCGCTGCTGGTCGCGGCCCGCACCTTTCTCCAGCTGCGCGGTGGCGCACCGGATCGTGCTCTGCTCAGCGCCGGTGTCGGCGCGGCGGCGCGGCATCTGAACGGAACCGCGGCGGCATGTGGGACCGCGCTGCCGCCACCGGCGCCGGCCGACCGCCACTGGCACATCACAATTCAAGGCTGGTGGGTCGGGCCGAGCCTGCACCGCGAGACCGACTGGACCGTGAAGACCCGTTGGCCGCAGCCATGGGTGAACCCGCAGTGACCCGCCCGGACCGGTCACCGACTGCACCTGGCCAGCACCGTGTTCCGGCAAGCGGGCCACGGCTGCACTACGACGCCATCCGCAGCAAGGCCGCGCACCTGGGACTGACCGCGAAAGAACTCGACACCGCCCTCGGAGTCCGACTCGACACACTCGAAGAAGACCGCGATCAGCGCGGGGTGAGCCTGACCGTTCTCGACCGGCTGCGCCGGATACTGGACATGCCGCTGGACGACCTGGTCATCGACGGCGACCCAACCAATGTTCGGCTCCCGCCCGACAGCGGTTGCGGTGAAGCCGATGACGCGGGGTGCGTGCTGGCGCTGCTGGTGATCCATGACGGGCTCGGCATCGCGGATTTCCTGGCTCGCAGCGGCTGGTCCCGGCGGCGCCTCGATCAGGCGCTGACCGTTCTCGCCCGCCAGCTCGAACCGACCGCGTTGCGGGTTGTGGCCACCGACGACCGGCTCACCGTGCTCATCCGCACCGCAGTGTTGCCCGACGACCTGCGCGCGGCCTTCACCGACCAGCGCGTGCGCCGGGTGCCCCTGGGCCCGCACGAGGCGGTCGAGCTGGTCAAACTCGTCCGCAACAAAGTCCTGGAACCCTTCCCGGATTCCATCGGCCTGCACGAGGAATCCACCAACGCCTACACCGTCGACCCCACCGGCATGCTGGCCCGACAGCGCATCGCGATCCATCGCACTGGCCCCACCCACCGCGGTACCGGTGTGAATGAGCTGGAGGTGCATCCCGACGTGATGTTCGCGCTCGGCCTCGCCGCCCGCCCGGCATCGACGGAGCCACCACCGCGCCCCGATTCCTCGACGGCAGCGTGACCGTGACACTCACCGACGGTGCTCGTGTGCCTGGCGCAGTAGCTCGGCGGCGTTGGCCTCGACCCGCACTATGTGCCGCGGCCGGTGATCATCGCCAAACCGGCCACCCACCTCCACGCCATCGGTCAGCTGGGAGGAGAGGAAGGACATGGAGTCGAACCTGATCAAACCCAGGCTGTTCGAGCCGGTCTCCGATCATCTACCGAAATCTAGGGCGTAGGTCACTTCGGGGCCGGGTGATCCGGGCAGACCACCCCGGCGGCGGTGCTTCGCCACCGGCGGACCGCGAGCCATCGGCGTACCAGCATCGGTAGTTCCCCGGTGTCGAGGAGTTCGGTGGCGTAGGGCCCGGTCAGCAGGGGGCCGCCGCAGTCGCAGGCTGCGCATTCGATGTCGGTGATCGGCACGTCGCGAGGACGGCACCGTTGGCAGTGGCGCCGTTCGACCAGGCCGCCGTCGTCGGCCGGTTCGAGCCAGACGACCTGGATGTCTTCGAGCATCCGCCCCCGCTCGGAGGTGTCGCTGCTGGTGTAGCCGCACATCGGGTTCGGGCACACCGCCGGAGCCTCGGGCAGGTTGCGGTGCGCGGTCTGCTTGAGCCGCCACGCCAGATTCGGCCGCCGGCGAACGAGACCGGATGCGGTGTCGCTGGTTTCGTACCGCTCATCGTCGTCGTTGTCGGCGGCCGTGACGGCAGCAGGTTTTGGGTGGGCCGGCGCCGGTTCGGGATCGGCCGGGGCGATATCGAACAGGTCGTCCGGATCGCCGATGGCCCTTCGGGTTTCCCGTTCGGAGATCACCGATACCGAGGCCGCAGCGTCAGCGAGGACCGGCACGGCATCGGCCGTCTGCCCTGCGGGGCTCACCGCCACCGCAGCAGCAGCTGGTGTTTTGGTTGCGGGGCCGGAGTGGGGCCGGGTACCGATACGGGTTTTGTCGAGGTGGCCGTAGAGGGTTCCGCGTTTGACGCCGAGGATGTCGGCGATCTGCTGCACGGTGTGGCGGCCCTCGTCGTAGAGCCGTTGGGCCTGTTCGACCTGGTGGGCGGTGAGTTTCGGACGGCGGCCGCCTGTGCGGCCTCGTGCGCGGGCAGCTTCGAGGCCGTCGCGGGTGTTGGCGAGGATCAGTTCCCGCTGCAACTCCGCCAGCACGCTGAGCATGCCGAACATGGCGCGGCCTTCGGCGGTGTCGGTGTCGATGCCCTGCTCGACGACCTTCAACCCGATCCCGCGCTCGCGTAGCTGTGCGCCGAGGGTGATCAGGTGCAGCACCGACCGGCCGAGGCGGTCGAGGCGGGTGATGACGATGGTGTCGCCGCGGCGCGCCAGGGTGAGCACGAGATCGAGTTTCGGTCGCGATGCCTTCGCGCCACTGGCAGTATCGATATGGACATCGGCGGGTTCGACGCCGGCGCGGCGCAGGGCGTCGATCTGGTGGGCGGGGTTCTGTTCGGCGGTCGACACCCGCCCGTAGCCGATCAACATGGTGTCGAAAATAGCCGAAATGTGGTTTGCCGACATTGTTTTCCGACACGGGTTTCCGACACTCACGTCCTGGGGTTTCTCCCGCTCACATCAGGTTGTCGACAAACGATTGTTTTCCGACAACCTCCGAATCCGGCACACTGGCCACGCAACCGGGTTCCCGGCGACGTGCCACCGTCAATACGAATCCGACTATCGCACTGCGTAATCACCGCTTGAAACCTGAGTGACAACGATGCACGCTGGTTCTTATCATACCGGAACGTATCAAGGAGTGGGTGCATGGCAGTCCGGTTCAAGCTTGGATACTTCTCACCAGTGACTGACGATCCACTAGGGCGAGAGCATGTCGGTTACTTTCCGAGAATGACCGAAGGGGAGGCATGGGTCTCTGGCCGGGGAGCATGGAAGGCCAACAAAGAACGTCTATCCCGGGAGCAATTTGCGTTGATCATCGGTGATGGCCGGGTATGCGCCGTAGGCGAGATCACCGGGGTCGCCGTCCACGGTGATCGGGTCGCTGTCGACGGCGACGTGCTCGCCGAGGGCCACCCGGTACGGGATGCATGGATCGGGCAATCCGATCCCGTGATGAATGCCTCGAACCATCCCGTCGGCTACTGCGATCTCCCCGAAGAAGCGCAATTCCGGGAACGGCCCTGCGGCTGCGGGTGCGGCGAGATATCCACGCGTGATTTCCTGCCCGGCCACGATGTACGCGCCTTCCAGGACCGGGTCCGGCGGATGTTCGCCGGCTCTGCACTCGAATTCATCCGCTGGGTCGACCGGATGGGCGCCGAACACGGCCTCCCGCTCCTGGATATCCGCAGCAACCCCGAGATCCGCATCGACGACGACCGGCAGCCGCCCTCGCTCGAACCCTATGACCAGCTCCTGAGCAGAACCGCCACCCCGGAGCCGAGCCAGTAACTGTGCCCTGGGGGCTATCTGATGAAACGGCCGGAAGCCCTGCTGGTCACAGGTTGCGGTCGATGTCCATGCGCTGGTGCAGGATTCGCACGACATCGATCACGTCCCCGTTGATCCGGTAGTAGAGGGTGTGTGATCCAGCGGGAAGTGCACGGTAGCCGGGGCGGATCTCATCACACGCCCGGCCGATGCCGGGGTTCGCCACGGCGCGCTCGATGGCGTACTGGAGTTCGCGTACATACTTCTCGGCCTGCTCGAATCCCCATTGCTCGCAGGTGAATTCGAAGATGTTATCGATATCGGCCTGCGCGGCGGGGGAGAGAAGATACCGGCTCACCGGCTGCCCGCGCCGCCGTCGGCCCGTTTGCGGGCAATGAAGGCGTCGAAGTCGAAGGGTGTCGACTTTCCGCTGTTCTCCCCGTCGATCAGCGCGGTGCGCAGGGCACGCAACTGAGTCTCGCGATCTTCCAGCAGCCGCAGTGCTGTACGGACGACGTCGCTGGCCGAGCGGTAGCGGCCCGAGGCGACCTCGCCGTCGATGAACGAGCTGTAGTGCTCGTCGAGGCTGAAGGAGGTGTTCTTGCCCACGAACCGATAATACCAATTTTTGGTATAGCGGGTCGGTGATTCTTTTCCCCTGGTCAGAGGCGGTCGGTGGCGGGTTCGACGGTGTGGTCGTAGCCGTAGAACTGGGCGACTTCCGGTGACCATTCCCAGCGTTGGTCAGCAAACCAGAACCGGAAGCTTCCCATCTGTTGTGGTGTTGCGGTGATCGCCTCCAGTGGGGCGGTGGCGGTCGGTTCGTCGATGCCGCTCATGCTCTGATTGTGCTGTATGTCCTCGCCGCGAGTACCGCGGTGGGTGGGCCGGGCAACGCTGTTGTCCAGGATGTGAGATGCGCCTCGCGTGAGGGCGGATGAGCCATCGCCAGGTTTTCTGTTTGTTAATGTGTGCAAGTAGCGTGGTTATGTGCGGTTGGGTGCGTCGACGGAAGGCGGAAACGGTGCCGGGTTCGAGCAGACCCTTGTATCAGATGAAGGCGGAGTTCTTCAAGACGTTGGGGCATCCGGTGCGGATCCGGGTCCTGGAGTTGCTCAGCCAGCGCGAGCATGCGGTCTCGGAGATGCTCAACGATATCGATATCGAGCCGGCGAATCTGTCTCAGCAGTTGGCGGTGCTGCGGCGGGCCGGGTTGATCACCAGTCGTCGTGAGGGTTTGTCGGTGACTTATGAGCTCACCTCACCGCAGGTGGCGCAGCTGCTGACCGCGGCGCGCGCCATCTTGACCGGGGTCGTGGCGGGACAGGCGGAGGCTTTGGAAGAACAGCCCGCCTGAAGTCCGGATCGCTGGCGGCCTCCTGTTCTCGTCTATCAGGTCGTGGTGATTCCGCGCAGCTGTTTGCATGTTTTCCTACATAGTCATCTAGTTGTTGATGGAGGAGATGTTGGTGGAGGCCGATCACATGGCGGCGGTGGAGTCGATGGCCGCGCCTACCGGTCATGCACAGATCCTGGCCTGGGTGGCCGAGATCGCTGATCTGACCGCACCCGAGGATGTCGTGTGGTGCGACGGGTCGCGCCAGGAGTGGGACCGGTTGACCGCCCGCCTGGTGGACAAGGGCACCTTTGTCGAGTTGTCGGGAAAGCCGAATTCGTTCTGGTGCGCCTCCGATCCCGAGGACGTGGCGCGAGTGGAAGACCGCACCTTCATCTGCTCATGCGACAAGCGAGATGCGGGGCCGACGAACAACTGGGTGGATCCGGTCGATATGCGCACGGTGATGACCGAGCACTATCGCGGCGCGATGGCCGGGCGCACCATGTATGTGATCGCGTTCTGCATGGGCCCACTCGACGCCGAGGACCCGAAATACGGTGTGCAGATCACCGATTCGGAGTACGTGGCGGTATCGATGCAGATCATGACCCGCTCCGGAGCCGCAGTGTGGAACCAGCTCGGCAACGACGCCGAATTCGTCCGATGCCTGCACTCGGTCGGCGCACCGCTGAGCCCAGGACAACAGGATGTGGCGTGGCCATGTGACCACACGAAATACATTGCGCATTTCCCCGAAGACCGCACCATCTGGAGTTACGGCTCCGGCTACGGCGGCAACGCCCTGCTGGGCAAGAAGTGCTTCGCCCTGCGGATCGCCTCGGTTCTGGCCCGCGACGAGGGGTGGCTGGCCGAACACATGCTGATCCTCAAACTCACCTCACCCCAGGGCCGCACCCATTATGTGGCGGCGGCGTTCCCGTCCTCCTGCGGCAAAACCAACCTCGCCATGCTCGAACCCGCCCTGGAGGGATGGAAGGCCGAAACCGTCGGCGACGATATCGCCTGGCTGCGGTTCGGTCCCGACGGCCGGTTGTATGCGGTGAACCCGGAAGCCGGGTTCTTCGGAGTCGCCCCGGGCACCAGCGCGAAGACCAACCCGAACGCGATCGCCACCATCGAGCACGGCAACTCGATCTTCACCAACACCGCCCTCACCGATGATGGAGACGTGTGGTGGGAAGGACTCACCGATACGCCGCCCGCACATCTGACCGATTGGCGCGGCAACGACTGGACCCCAGAGTCCGCAACCGGCCCGGCGGCGCACCCGAACTCGCGGTATTGCACCCCGATCGAGCAGTGCCCGTCGGTGGCCCCGGAATGGGACGACCCGGCCGGGGTCCCGCTTTCGGCGATCTTCTTCGGCGGCCGCCGCGCCACCACGATCCCGTTGATCGCCGAATCCTTCGACTGGACCCACGGGGTGTTCACTGCCTCGGTGCTGTCCTCGGAAACCACCGCCGCCGCCGCGGGGAAGGTCGGTGTGGTGCGCCGGGACCCGATGGCGATGCTGCCGTTCCTGGGTTATCACGTCGGTGACTACTTCGCCCATTGGCTGCGCCTTGGCAGCGCAGCGGACCCGGCCGAGCTGCCGAAGATCTTCCAGGTCAACTGGTTCCGCCGCGACACCGACGGACGGTTCCTGTGGCCCGGATTCGGCGACAACGTCCGCGTCCTGAAATGGGCGCTGGAGCGGATCGAGGGCACCGCGGCAGCAGATACCACCGCGATCGGCTACGTCCCCGTGCCGCACACACTGGACCTGTCCGGATTCTCCGACACCGACAAACGCTCCGTACGGGCCGCGCTCGAAGTCGACCACGACGAATGGGCCGCCGAGGTCGCCTCCATCGAGGACTGGTATGCCAGCATCGGTGCCGACACGCTCCCCGGACCGCTGTGTGATCAGCTCGCTGCGCTGAAGAACCGCCTGGCGCACACTCCGGCCCGGCCCGCCGACACCACTGCCGGGGCGTCGTGACCCTGCGCGCGCTACTGCCCACCCGGGCGGACTGGACGCCGGGGCTGCGCCGCCCGGGACCGGACCTGCTCGCCGGTGTCATCGTCGCGCTGGTGGCGTTGCCGTTGGCGCTCGGTTTCGGGATCAGCTCGGGTCTCGGCGCCGCTGCGGGTCTGGCCACCGCGATCATCGCCGGTGTGGTGGCCGCGGTGTTCGGTGGCTCCCGGTTCCAGGTGTCAGGTCCTACCGGCGCCATGACCGTGGTGTTGCTGCCGATCGTGGCCGAACACGGCGGCCCCGGCGTCCTGGCTGTCGGGTTGATGGCCGGTGTGGTGCTGGTCGTTCTCGCTGCGGCTGGTGTCGGGCGTGCGGTCCGCTATATGCCGGCGCCGGTGATCGAGGGATTCACCGCGGGTATCGCCGTGGTGATCGCGTTGCAGCAGTTCCCGTCTGCCCTCGGCGTCGGCGAGGCCGAGGGTGAGAAGATGTGGCAGCTGGCTTCCGACGCTGTCGGCCGTTACCTCGACCATCCCGACCCTGCCCCGCCGGTCACTGCACTGCTGGTCGCTGCCGCGGTGCTGATCGGCGGCCGGTACCTGCCCAAACTGCCTTTCGCGCTCGTCGCGGTCGCCGTGGCTACCGCTGTGGCCGGGCTCGCCGGTCTGGACCTCACTCGCATCGGGGCCCTGCCCGCGGGGCTGCCCGCCCCCTCCCTCGGGTTCCTCGACCCCGGCCAGCTCGGATCACTGATCGCGCCCGCGCTGGCCGTGGCCGCGCTCGCTGCGTTGGAATCACTGCTGTCGGCCACCGCCGCGGACTCGATGTCGGTGGGCACCCGCCACAACCCCGACCGCGAACTGTTCGGCCAGGGCCTGGCCAATATCGCCGCACCCTTGTTCGGTGGCGTCCCCGCCACCGGCGCGATCGCCCGCACCGCCGTCAGCGTCCGCTCCGGCGCCCGCACCCGCCTCGCTTCCCTCACCCACGCGGTCGTGCTGGCCGCCCTGCTCTACCTCGCCGCGCCCCTGGTCACCCAGATACCGCTGGCCGCCCTCGCCGGTGTGCTGCTGGCCACCACGGTGCGAATGGTCGAAACCGCGTCCCTGGCCGCGATCGCCCGCGCCTCTCGCGGTGATACCGCGATCATGGTGATCACCTTCGCCGCCACTGTCGCCTTCGACCTGGTCACCGCCGTCGCTATCGGTGTCGGTATCGCGGTCCTGCTGGCCCTGCGCTCGGTGGCCCGCGAAGCCCGCTTGGACCAGGTTCCCCTCGATGAGGGCGACCACCTCACCGAAGAACACGACCTGCTGCGCGACCACATCGTCGCCTACCGCATCGAGGGCCCGCTGTTCTTCGCTGCCGCGCATCGATTCCTGCTCGAACTGGCCGATGTCTCCGACGTGAAAGTCGTCATCCTGCGCATGTCCCGCGTCACCGCCCTCGACACGACCGGCGCGCTCGTGCTCAAAGACGCCATCTGCAAGCTCGAACACCACCACATCACCGTGCTCATGTCCGGGCTCCGCGCCGATCACCTCCGCCGCCTCACCGCAATCGGTGCGCTGCCCGCTGCCGGTGAGGAGGCAATCTTCGCGAACACGGTCGACGCGATCGCCCACGCTCGCGGCGACCTTCCCGAACCGGTCGGAGGAATTCGATGAGCGGCGAAGCAACCACGCCGACCTTGACCCAGCGTGTGCGCTACATCGGCGGCGCGACGCTGCCGCCGTCGATGCACCGGTGGGTGATCGACGATCTCACAGGCCCCGGCGCGGCCCGCCGATACCATCTGCGGATCCTGCTGCCGATCATTGCGCCGCTGTGCGTGTTCCTGCTCATTCCGGGACCGCTGTGGATGGGGCTGGCGATGATGGCGCTGCTGTACCTGCCACTGATCTACTTCACAACCGCGCTCATGTACGTCTACCGCCGCCACCGCCTCGCCAAGCACGGACTCGACCCGGCACTGGCCGATGTGCGAGAGCGCCAGAAACACGCCGCGGAACGCGATGCCTACGAACGACGCCACGGGCGCTGAAACGATGTCGGCGCCTTCTGGCAAGGTCCCGGGCGGAGCTGGCCGTGGGGTCCAGCCCGTGAGGAAGGTGAACGATGAATGGTGGTCAGGAGCGTGAGCGGGCGTGGCAACCGGAGGACTTGAGCCGGCTCGTGGTGGAGCGTCTGAACGCGGGTGACGTCGAGGGGCTGGTGGCCTTGTATGAGTCGGATGCGGTCTTGGCACTACCCGACGGCGGTGTTGCCACCGGCAGCAGTGAGATCCGCACGGCCTACGCGCATATCGTCGCCGACGCGCCGGCGTTCACGCCCGGGAGACAGTTACCGACAGTCCGCAATGGAGATGTGGCACTGACCTCGGTCCGATTGGGCGACAGCGGCGTCACCGTCGAAATCGCTCGATGCCAGGCCGATGGCACGTGGCTGTGGATGATCGATCAGCCCAGCCTGCCCGGGTAGATCCAATCAGAAAGCGCCGGTGATCAACTGTTCTCGATGGCCGGTGGCGCGTGCCACTTACAGTGGATGTGACCACACGCCACCGGACTCGATACCGCATAGCTTCGGCGCCGGTCGTCGATCAGAGCTTCTTCACCACGCTGGATTTCAGCTGCATCGGCCCGATGCCGTCGACCTTGCAATCGATGTCGTGATCGCCCACCCCGGCGACCAGGCGAATATTGCGGACCTTGGTGCCTGCCTTGATGCCGGTGGGGCTGCCTTTGACCTTGAGGGATTTGATCACGGTGACGGTGTCACCGTCGGTGAGCACATTGCCGACGGCATCACGAATCACGTCGCTATCGTCGCCGGTAACCTCGGCTGGTTCCCATTCATGGGCGCATTCCGGGCACACCAGCAGAGCCCCGAGTTCGTAGGTGTACACCGACGCGCACGCGGGGCAGGGCGGCAGCGTATGACTCATCGAGTGTCTCGTTTCGGTGGAAGGTCAGGGGGTGGTGAGGAAGTCGATCAGGACGCGGTTCACTTCCTCGGGGCGCTCGAGATATCCGTAATGCCCGCAGCGCTCGATTTCGTGGTACCGCGCGGCGGGGATCGCCTCGGCGACTTCGCGACAGAAACGCGGGGGCACCATCCGGTCATCGGCGAATCCGACGACCAGGCTCGGCACCCGAATCGCGGCGTAGGCGGCGCGGCGGTCCTGGCTGCGGTCCATGCCAAGTTGGGCGCGGGTGCCGGGAGTGCCCTTGCCCGAGGTGAATTCGAAGATATCGAGCCACTCCTGCGCCGTGCCCGGGTCCTCCAGGGTGTGTGGGGAGAGGTTGAGCATGGCTTTGATCGCGGCGGCATACTCCGGCGGGAGCTCAATGCCCTTGTCGTAGAGGGCCTGCTCACCGCGGTTGAGCGTGCCGGCCACCGGATGCGGCCGGGCTGTGGCGGCGAACATAACTGCCTTGCCGAGCAATTCGGGTCGGGCCAGGCAGAGTTCGGCCACCACGCGCGATCCCATCGAGGTGCCGACTACATGCGCAGGTGTACCCAGGTGCTCGATCAGTGCGGCGGTATCGTCGACGAGATCGGGCATCGTGATCCCGGCTGCCGATTCCGACGATGGCGCGATACCGCGGTTGTCGACCGTGGCGACACGGAACCCGGCCTTCACCAGCGCGGGCGCCTGATGGGTACGCCAGACCCGGCCAGGGCTGCCGTTGCCCATGATCAGCAGGACCAGCGAACCCGAGCCGGTGACCTCGTAACTGATCTGGACGCCGTTGAGTGCGGTGAGAGGCATTCTTCTCCAGGTGTCTGATTGCTAAAGTTAGCAACTACTTTAGCTAGGGTGAGGTCGGCGTCCTCCACCGGCACCCGGCTTCTGCTGGGCCGGTCCGCACCTCGCAGTGACCAGCACCGTGGATCCAGAGGCTTGCGCTGCGCGTCGAACATCGCCGAGCAGCAAGGAGCCGAACCTGGATGATCCCGATGTCGGCGGTGGCTCAGAAGTGACAGCCAGCCGGGATCCGGCGCTAAGGAGCTACCGCAGGTAACTGATGATTATCTGCGGTAGCTCTTGTGCCGACCTGGGCAAATGTTTCCGCCAGGTGAGCCGAGATCCGCACAGAGTCTGCTTGCAGGCAGTCACTGTGGATTCGGGCATCGGCAGGCCGGGACGCCGATCCACAGGAGAGCACCCATCCGGGCCAACAACGAGACGGGCGCTCATACCCGGGGAGAGGTAAGACAATGCTCGATCTACGAACGCTGCGCCCGCGGAAGCTGACCGCACCGAAGATGGTGTGGGCGCGAGTGGTGATCTTCATGATCGTCGTGGCGGCTGTGATCATCTTGATCGCATGCCACGTCGCTCCGGACGTTGC
>NZ_BAFV01000067.1 GCF_000308515.1 Nocardia carnea NBRC 14403
CCGGATGCGCCGGCCGGGCGCGGACTACAACTGTGGATCGCACTGCCCGATACGCACCGCGATATCGCACCGCATTTCGAGCAGCATCGCGATCTGCCGGTGCACCACATTCCGGGTTTGCGTGCGACCGTTCTACTGGGAACGCTGGCCGGGGTCACCTCACCGGCGATGATCTACACCCCGCTGGTCGGCGCGGATATCGAGATCGATCCCGCCACCACGACCACGCTGCGGACGAATCCGGCCTACGAATACGCGGTCCTGGTGGTCGAGGGCGAAGTGACCGTGGCCGGTGTCGAGATGACCGCGGGCCCGCTGCTGTACCTGGGTACCGGGCGCGCGGATATGGAGTTGTCCAGTGCCGGCGGCGCCCGGTTCGCGTTGGTCGGTGGTGAGCCGCTGGCCGAGGAACTGGTGATGTGGTGGAATTTCGTCGCCCGCGAGCATGCGGAGATCGCCGCGGCCCGCACCGACTGGGAGCAGCGCAATACCGCCCGCTTCGGTGATATCGCGGGTCATCCACCCGAGCAGCGGATCCCCGCACCGCCGCTACCCGGCGGGGAGTTGAAACCCCGTGGCCGCCGGCCGCGCGGCTGAATAGTTCTCCGCGCCGCTTGCCTGGAGTCCACTCCAGGTGGATAGCGTTGTCACTGTTCGACGAGAGGACGCGGCGCACCCGACCAAAAGGGCTGTGGCGCACTATTTTCAGGACAAAAGGGGAATCCCGTGAGCCTTTCCGTACCGACCGGCGACGAGCCCGGCCGGGATATCCCCCGGCATACGATCGGCGCCGCCGCCCGGCACTGCGGGCTGAGCCAGGACACCCTGCGCTGGTACGAGCGTATCGGCCTGCTCTCCCATATCGGCCGCGACCACACCGGTAGACGCCGGTTCAGCGACCGAGACCTCGAATGGCTCACGCTGATCACGCGGCTGCGCACCACCGGTATGTCGGTCGCGGACATGATCCGCTACGCGCAGCTGGTCCGGGCCGGGGAGAGCACCGTCCCGGAGCGGCTCGCCATGTTCCGCGCCACCCGCGCCGAGGCCCTCGACCGTATCGCCGAACTCCAGCAGACCGTGGCGACCCTGGATTACAAGATCGCGCTCTACGAGGAACACACCGCATCCGCCGCCCGGTCTCCCGACAACGCCGCATCGTGAAGGGATTTCCACGAATGACCACCCCCGCAACACTGCCGAGCACCCCGATGGGCCCAGAAGGGATCCGGGTGGGCATCCAGGGTCTGGGCTGTATGGGTATGAGCGAGTTCTACGGCCCCACCGACCGCGCCGAAGCCCGCGCAACCCTGGACCGGGCGCTCGAACTCGGCGTCACCCTGTTCGATACCGCCGATATCTACGGTTC
Organism: Nocardia carnea NBRC 14403; assembly: GCF_000308515.1. GTDB lineage: Bacteria > Actinomycetota > Actinomycetes > Mycobacteriales > Mycobacteriaceae > Nocardia > Nocardia carnea. The sequence continues at coordinate 1,370 of NZ_BAFV01000067.1, forward strand.
CGGCGACAACGAAGAATTCGTCGGCGATTTCGTCCGCGCCAACCGGGAACAGGTCGTACTGGCCACCAAGTTCGCCATCGTCCGGAAACCGGACGACCCCCACTATCGCGGTATCGACAATTCGCCGGAATACATCCGCGCCGCCGTGGACGCGAGCCTGCGCCGCTTGGGCATCGAAACCATCGACCTCTACTACATGCACCGGCGCGATCCCGGGGTGCCCATCGAGGAGACCGTCGGCGTGATGGCCGAACTCATCGGGCAGGGCAAGGTACGCGCGCTCGGGCTTTCCGAGGTCACCGGGGAAGAACTGCGCGCCGCCCACGCCGTACACCCGATCGCCGCGGTGCAATCGGAATGGTCGCTGTTCTCCCGGGATGTCGAACGCACCGCCGTACCCGCGGCAGCCGAGCTCGGCGTCACCTTCGTTCCCTACTCGCCGCTCGGCCGGGGTTTCCTCACCGGATCCTTCGCCCAGGCCGCCGAACTGAACGACACCGACTTCCGGCGTCATATGCCGCGTTTCACCGGTACCAACGCGGCACACAATGCGGCCCTGCTGGCGCCCGTGTACGCGATCGCCGAAGAACGGGGGCTCACGCCCGCACAGGTAGCCCTGGCCTGGGTACATTCCCGCGCCCAGGAACACGGGTTGCCGATCGTGCCGATTCCGGGCACCCGTCGTCGCGCCCGGCTGGAAGAGAACGTGTCAGCGGCAACGGTCGCGCTGACCGCCGCCGAACTCGCCCGGCTGGAACCGATCGGCGAACAGGTCGCCGGTCCGCGCTACGCGGATATGTCCTTCACCTCCGCGGGCCGCGAGTAGGGACCGCGATCTGGGTCCGTTCGTGCACCGGCCACACCGGTCCCCCGGGTACCGCAGCGACCCCCGGGCAACACGGCGCCCCGGCGCCCCGCACGTGCGGACTGCGGCCGAACGGTGCGCCGCCGAGCGAACAGCATTGCGGGGTGTTACTCGGGCAGCGAAGCTCGCCGCTGATCGGACACTGTGGCGGGATGCACAGGCGGCGATTCCGGTCCGTCCAAGCGCTGGGTACCGATCACGCGCAGAAGTTCCAGCTTCTCCGCGGCATCAGTTCCCGGCCGCGGCCGGTAGATCAGCAGCCGCTGGGTCGCGCTGGTGGTGAGCAGCGTTTCGCAATCGAAAGCGATCGCACCGACTTCCGGATGCACGATACTTTTCACATCGGAAAGCCGCACGCTGACCAGGTGTTCGTTCCACAGCTGTTCGAATTCGGCGCTGGCCGTACGCAGCGCGCCCACATAATCCAGCACATCGGGGTCTTTGGCGCGGCGCGCCGCGGTGGCGCGCAGATCGGCCACCTGCCGGCGTGATATCCGGTCCACGTCGTCGGGCGGGCAGAAATCGCGGGCCGCCGGGTCGGTGAACCACCGCCAGGCGAAGAAGCGGTGCCGGCCGGGCAACGCGGTCTGGTCACCGATCAACAGGGTATGCATCCGGTTCTGCACCAAGGTTTCGCCGAGATCGGTGATCACGGCCGCCGGTGTGTCGTCCAGTTTCGCCAGAACATGCAACATTCCGGGCCCCACATACTTGTCCGGGCCGCTGCTACCCGGCGGAGAGTGATCGCACAAGAAGTAGACGTGGTCGCGTTCGTCGCGGGTGTAGCGCAGCGCCCGGGTGAGCGCGGCCAGCACCTGCGTGGACGGCCGGGGCCCCCGTGCCTGTTCCAGCCGGGTGTAGTAGTCGGTGGAGATCCCGGCGAGCGATGCCACCTCGTCACGCCGCAACCCCGGCGTGCGCCGGCGCGAACCCGGCGGCAGCCCGACCTCCGCGGGCGTCAACTGTTCCCGGCGCCGGCGAAGGAAGTCGGCGAGTTCGCTGCGTTCCATATCTCCACTGTCGCGCACCGCGGCGACCGCAGCCAGGGATCGCCGCTCCCCCGATAAAGCGTCTCTGCCAACGAGGCGAGCGGGTCACCACAGTGGAACCCATGACGAATACACAGACGCAGACCTCGCGGCTGGGCGCTACCGGCCCCACGGTCGGCCGGATCGGATTCGGCGCCATGGGCCTGTCGGGCGTATACGGCCCCGCCGACGAAACGGAATCGATCGCCGCCGTGCATGCCGCGCTCGATTCCGGCGCCGGCCTCATCGACACCGGCGATTTCTACGGGAGCGGTCACAACGAGATGCTGGTCGGGCGAGCGATAGCGGGCCGGCCGCGCGATGAGATCACCCTCAGCGTGAAATTCGGTGGGATGCTCGGCCCGGATATCAGCTGGCAGGGGATGGATACCCGGCCGGCGGCGGTGAAGAACTTCCTGAGCTACAGCCTGCGCCGGCTCGGCGTGGACCATATCGATATCTATCGCCCGGCCCGGCTGGATCCGGCGGTTCCGATCGAGGACACCGTCGGTGCCGTCGCCGAAATGATCGATGCCGGATACGTCCGGCATATCGGCCTGTCCGAGGTGGGCGCCGAAACCCTGCGCCGGGCCGCTGCCGTCCACCCGATCGCCGATCTGCAGATCGAGTATTCGCTGTTCTCCCGCGGTATCGAAGCCGAAATCCTGCCCACCTGCCGTGAACTGGGGATCGGCATCACGGCCTACGGTGTGCTCAGCCGCGGGTTGCTCAGCGATGCGCTACGCGGCCGCGGCGGTGCCGCCCTATCGGATTCCCGCGCCGGAATACCGCGCTTCCAGGGCGAGAACCTCGATGCCAACCTGAAACTTGTCGACACCCTGGCGGGCCTCGCCCAGGAGCGAGGTGTCACCACTGCGCAACTCGCCATCGCCTGGGTTCTCGGCCGCGGCGACGATATCGTCCCCCTCATCGGTACTCGCAGCGCGCGACGCTGGGCCGAGTCGGTCGGCGCCGCGGCGATATCGCTCACCCCGGCCGAACAGGCCGCGATCGCCGAGGCGGTACCGGCCGCCGCGGTGATCGGCAGCCGCTACCCGGAGCCGCTGATGGCCACCTTGGACAGTGAGCGATGAGCCACTGACATCCGGCCCCCGAGCGGTGGACCGGTGGCCGGCACGCCTCGCGCCCTCGGCTCCGATTCGGCCCCGGGGGCGCGGGCGCCCACCGGTTACTTCGCCAGAAGGGCGTCCAGGGCCCGGTAACTGGCGTTGAGCCCTTCGGCCATACCGGATTGCAGCATGCCGTCCCGCTCCTCGGGTGTATGGAATTGGCTGACGGTAACCACCCGGGTACGCCCGTCACCGAGGTCCTCGAAGGTCGCGGCGTCGATGGTGATATGCGCGGGCATACCGTCCCATTCGAAGGACTGCACAATCCGTTCCTGGGGCACGATCTCCCGGAACCGGCCCTCGAATCCGTGGGACTCGCCGTCGGCGCGTTCGACGAAACGCCAGTGTCCACCTTCCCGGAACTCCCAGCGCTCGATATCGAGCTGATTGCCGCGGCCCCACCACTGGGCCAGCTGTTCGATCCGGCTGTAGGCGGCCCATACGCGTTCGCGGGATGCGTTGAAAACCCGTTCGACGCGAATCTCGCGGTCCGCGGGAGTCGTGACGACGGCTTCTTCAGTGGCAGTGCTCATTGTTCGTGCTCCGTTCGTTGCAGGAATTCACCGAGACGGTCCATCCGTGCTTCCAGCCTCTGCCGATAGCCCTGCATCCAGGCCACCTCCCGTTCGAATACGCCGGGACCGATCCGGCAATACCGGACCCGCCCCTTTTTCTCGGTGACCACCATCCCCGCGTCCTCGAGTAACTGGATGTGCTTCTTGATACCGGTGAGGGTCATCGAGAAGTCGTCGGCCAGTTCACTGACGGTGGCGGGGCCGCGGCCGAGCCGCTCGAGGATGCCCCGTCTGGTGGGGTCCGCGAGCGCCCCGAAGGAGGCGTCCAAGAATTCATACTGAACCATCTAGTTCAGTATTAGCGCTCGGTGCCGCAGTGTCAACACGACATCACCAGCGATAGTCGAGGAACTTCCCGTCGAATGTGATGACAACCCGATCACCGTCCGGATCCGGCCGGCGTGCGAAGTCGACTTTGAAGTTGATCGCGCTCATGATCCCGTCCCCGAACTCCTCGTGGATCAACTCCTTGAGCGCCGGACCGTATACGGAGATCGCCTCCACGAATCGGTAGATGGTGGGATCGCTCATCAGGGCCGGATCCGCACCGCGGGCGGGTTGCCGGCTCAGACTCTCCGCCACCGCATCGTCCAAGCCCAGCAGATCACACACCTGATGCGCCTGCTCGGCCGTCATCGGATGCTGCCCGAGCAGCGCGGCCGTCGTCCAAACCAGTGGAGCACCCAGCGCATCGGCAATGGCCGCCCAGGTCAGCCCGCGCCGGACGCGGGCCGCGACAACGAGTTCCGCAGCCGCACTCTTGCTCATGATCGGTTCCATAGAGACCTCCTGATATCGGAATCACCGGAAATATCGAAAGCCTGCCACCATCGGGTATATCCGACCGCACCGGTATCGCAGTGTTCACCTCGCCGATACATTCACCGCCGAAAACCTCGAACACACCGCCGTACCGAGAGAAACAGCGCCGGTGAGCACCCGGTTACACGGGTGCGCCCGACTCGATACGCCCCGGAAATCCGGGCACCGCACACTTCGCCCACGAGCACTACAAGCGAAGGACCTGACATGTCGTACCTCAAACCGGCGGAATTCGTCGGCGCAATGATCGACGCCGGCGAATCGAAAGCATTCATGTCCACGCGCGATACGGTGATCCGCGCCTTCATGGCGGGTGCGATTCTCGCCCTCGCCGCCGCATTCGCGGTCACCATCACCGTGCAGACGGGCAACGCGCTCGTCGGCGCGGTCCTTTTCCCGGTTGGCTTCTGCCTGTTGTACCTGCTGGGTTTCGATCTGCTGACCGGGGTATTCACGCTCGTCCCGCTGGCTTGGCTGGATAAACGGCCCGGAGTGAACTGGCGTGCGGTACTGCGGAACTGGTCCCTCGTCTTCGTCGGCAATTTCGCCGGCGCGTTCACCGTCGCTGTCATGATGGCCATCATCGTGACCATGGGTTTCTCGATGGATCCGAACGAGGTCGGTCAGCGCCTCGGCGAAATCGGCGAATCCCGCACCGTCGGTTACGCCGACCACGGCGCGTCCGGGATGCTCACCCTTTTCATCCGTGGCGTGCTGTGCAATTGGATGGTTTCCACCGGAGTCGTCGCGGCAATGATGTCGACCTCGGTATCCGGCAAGGTGATCGCCATGTGGATGCCGATCATGCTGTTCTTCTATATGGGTTTCGAGCATTCGATCGTCAACATGTTCCTGTTCCCTTCCGGTCTACTGCTGGGTGGCGATTTCTCGGTCGGCGACTACTTGCTCTGGAACGAAATCCCTACGGTGATAGGAAATCTGGTCGGTGGTCTGGCCTTCGTCGGCCTCACGCTCTACGCGACCCACGCGCGCACCGCGACCCCCCGGCCCCGCCCGGCCGGCGAGCCGGTTGCGGAAACCGACAGGGCACCGGCCGACGGCGCCGCCCGGGCTTGACCCAGATGGACCTCGGCCGAGCAGGGGAGATTCGAAGCGGGCCGGATCCCGGCCGAGCAGGGAAGATTCGAAGGTGCTCAACGAATTCTCGGCCGGGCGGGGCGGCGAATTCCGGCCGATCTACGGAATTCAGGCACCGCGGTTCACCGGCGCCGCCGAACCGGTACCCGTCACCACCGAGCTGACACCTCGGTACAGCCCGGCGACATCACCGCGATCGGTGTTCCGCCCGGCACCGACGCAATCGGCCCCGCACCGAAACGGTGCGGGGCCGATGTGGCTGTTACCGAACGAACCGACTACCGGTAATCGCTGAACCCGTAGTCGTCCAGCGGAACCGCGGCACCGGTGGTGGCGCCGAAGCCCTCGGGGCTGTAGTAGGTGTCGTCGTAGGACGGCACCGCATACGCCGCGGCACGGGCCTCTTCGGTCGGCTGGACCTGGATGTTGCGGTACCGGTTGATACCGGTACCGGCCGGGATCAGCTTACCGATGATCACGTTCTCCTTGAGGCCGATGAGCCTGTCGGAGCGGCAGTTGATCGCCGCATCCGTCAGGACTCGGGTGGTCTCCTGGAAGGACGCTGCCGACAGCCACGAATCGGTGGCCAGCGACGCCTTGGTGATACCCATCAGCACCGGACGGCCGGCCGCGGGCTCGCCGCCCTCGGCGACGACCCGGCGGTTGGACGCCTCGAACTCGGCACGCTCGGTGAGCGAACCGGGCAGGAACTCGGTGGCACCCGAATCGATGATCGTCACCCGGCGCAGCATCTGGCGGACGATGACCTCGATGTGCTTGTCGTGGATCGACACACCCTGCGAGCGGTAGACCTCCTGGACCTCGTGGACCAGGTGAATCTGCACCTGCCGGGGGCCCATCACGCGCAGCACCTCGTGCGGATCCGCCGCGCCTTCCAGCAGCTGCTGGCCGACCTCGACGTGATCGCCGTCGGACAGCAGACGCTCGGAACCGTCGTCGTGCTTGAAGACACGCAGACGCTGACGCTTGGACAGCTTGTCGTAGACCACTTCGTCGCCACCGTCATCGGGGATGATGGTGATCTTGTAGAAGCGGTCGTCGTCCTCCAGCCGGATCCGGCCCGACACCTCGGCGATGGGCGCCTTGCCCTTGGGCACACGCGCCTCGAACAGCTCCTGCACACGCGGCAGACCGCCGGTGATGTCGTCACCCGCGACACCACCCTGGTGGAAGGTACGCATGGTCAGCTGGGTACCGGGCTCACCGATGGACTGGGCGGCGACGATACCGACGGCCTCGCCGATATCGACCAGCTTGCCGGTCGCCATCGAACGGCCGTAGCAGACCGCGCAGACACCGGTACCGGTGCCACAGGTCAGCACGGAGCGGACCCGGACCTCGGTGATACCGGCTTCCAGCAGCGCCTCGATTGCCGGGTCGCCGAGGTCGGCGCCCTTGCCCACCACCACGTTGCCGGCGGTATCCATCGCGTCGGACGCGAGCGTCCGAGCGTAGGCGGAGGTCTCCACGTGCGGATCGCGGATCATGGTGCCGTCCGGCTGCTTCTCCGCGATATGCACCACGATGCCGCGCTCGGTGGCGCAGTCGGTTTCGCGCACGATCACGTCCTGCGAAACGTCCACCAGACGACGGGTCAGGTAACCCGAGTCGGCGGTACGCAGGGCGGTATCGGCCAGACCCTTACGAGCACCGTGGGTGTTGATGAAGTACTCGAGAACGGTCAGGCCCTCACGGAACGAGGACTTGATCGGCCGCGGGATGAACTCACCCTTCGGGTTCGTCACCAGGCCCTTCATACCCGCGAGGGTACGGGTCTGGGTGAAGTTACCCGTGGCGCCCGAATCGACGATCGTGATGATCGGGTTATCGGCCGGGTAGTGCGCACGCAGCGCCTTACCGACCTCTTCGGTCGCTTCCTGCCAGATCTTGACCAGGGCGTTGTTGCGCTCCTGATGATCGAGCGCACCACGCTGGTACTTCTTCTCGATCTGATCGGACTGCGCCTCGTAGCGCTCCATGATCTCGGCCTTCTCCGGCGGAACGAGCACGTCCGACATGGAGACGGTGACACCCGAACGCGTGGCCCAGTGGAAACCGGCGTCCTTGAGCTTGTCGACGGTCTGCGCGACCACGATCATCGGGTACCGCTCGGCGAGATCGTTGATGATCGTCGCCTGCCGCTTCTTGGGCATCGGTTCGTTGATGAACGCGTAGTCCCCGGGCAGCAGTTCGTTGAATAGCACCCGGCCCAGCGTGGTCTGGATGGTCCAGGCCTCACCGCGCCGCCAGCCGTCCGGGAACAGCTCCGCTTCGATCTCCTTGGGCGGACGCTGATCGGTCAGCCGGACCTTGATGTTCGACCGCACGGTCAGCTCACCACGGTCGACTGCCATCTGCGCTTCGGCCGGCGAGGAGTACACGCCCGTCTCCGGACCGTCGGCAGTGGCGGGCTGGTACTCGCCCTTGGCGCCGTCGTCGTACCGGGTCAGGTAGTACAGACCGGTCACCATGTCCAGACGGGGCATGGCCAGCGGTCGGCCGGACGCCGGCGACAGGATGTTGTTCGAGGACAGCATCAGGATGCGGGCCTCGGCCTGCGCCTCCGCCGACAGCGGCAGGTGCACGGCCATCTGGTCACCGTCGAAGTCGGCGTTGAACGCCTCACAGACCAGCGGGTGCAGCTGGATGGCCTTACCTTCCACCAGCTGCGGCTCGAAGGCCTGGATACCGAGGCGGTGCAGGGTCGGCGCACGGTTCAGCAGCACGGGATGCTCGGCGATGACCTCTTCGAGCACGTCCCACACCTGCGGCCGCTGCCGCTCCACCATCCGCTTCGCGGATTTGATGTTCTGCGCGTGGTTCAGGTCGACCAGCCGCTTCATCACGAACGGCTTGAACAGCTCCAGCGCCATCAGCTTCGGTAGACCGCACTGATGCAGTTTCAGCTGCGGGCCGACGACGATGACCGAACGGCCGGAGTAGTCGACACGCTTACCCAGCAGGTTCTGGCGGAACCGGCCCTGCTTGCCCTTGAGCAGATCGCTCAGGGACTTCAGCGGGCGGTTGCCCGGGCCGGTGACCGGCCGGCCGCGACGGCCGTTGTCGAACAGCGCGTCCACGGATTCCTGCAGCATCCGCTTCTCGTTGTTGACGATGATCTCGGGCGCACCGAGGTCGATCAGTCGCTTGAGGCGGTTGTTGCGGTTGATCACGCGACGGTAGAGGTCGTTCAGGTCGGAGGTGGCGAACCGGCCACCGTCGAGCTGAACCATCGGCCGCAGTTCCGGCGGGATCACCGGAACGGCGTCGAGCACCATCCCCATCGGCGAGTTGCCGTTGGTCTGGAAGGCAGCCACGACCTTGAGCCGCTTGAGCGCGCGCAGCTTCTTCTGACCCTTACCGCTGCGGATGGTCTCGCGCAGGTTCTCGGCCTCGGCCTGGATATCGAAGTTCTCCATCAGCTTCTGGATGGATTCCGCACCCATCGCGCCGGTGAAGTACTCGCCGTAGCGATCCTGCAGCTCGCGGTAGAGGACCTCGTCCACGATCAGCTGCTTGGGGGCCAGCTTGGTGAAGGTGTTCCAGATCTCCTCGAGCCGGTCCAGCTCACGCTGGGCGCGGTCGCGGAGCTGCTTCATCTCGCGCTCGCCACCGTCTTTCACCTTGCGGCGGACGTCGGACTTGGCGCCCTCGGCCTCCAGCTCGGCCAGGTCGGCCTCGAGCTTCTGGGCGCGGGCTTCGAGGTCGGCGTCCCGCTGATCGGTGACGGTCTTCTTCTCGACCTCCATCTCGGCTTCGAGGGTCGACAGCTCGTTGTGCCGCATCTCGTCGTCGACAGCCGTGATGACGTAGGCGGCGAAGTAGATGATCTTTTCCAGATCCTTCGGCGCCAGGTCGAGCAGGTAGCCGAGCCGGCTCGGCACACCCTTGAAGTACCAGATGTGGGTGACCGGGGCGGCCAGCTCGATATGACCCATCCGCTCACGACGCACCTTGGCGCGGGTCACCTCGACGCCGCAGCGTTCACAAATGATGCCCTTGAAGCGGACGCGCTTGTACTTACCGCAGTAGCACTCCCAGTCCCGGGTGGGACCGAAGATCTTCTCGCAGAACAAGCCATCCTTCTCCGGCTTGAGCGTGCGGTAGTTGATGGTCTCCGGTTTCTTAACCTCGCCGTAGGACCAGTTACGGATGTCCTCGGCGGTGGCCAAGCCGATCCGGAGTTCATCGAAGAAGTTGACGTCTAGCACGTAACTTCCTTTCCCCTGTGCGGGTCGAATACGAGCAAAAGTTCTCTATTGGTTCGAACGCACCAGCCGGGTGCCGAGTCGTGACTACGGCACCCGGCCGACGCCCTAGTTCGCCAGATCGTCGACGGTGGCCGCTTCGTTCCGGGACAGGTTGATGCCCAGGTTGGCCGCCGCCCGCTCCAGATCCTCGTCGTCGCCGTCGCGCATCTCGATCGCGGCGCCGTCGGAGGACAGCACCTCGACATTGAGGCACAGCGACTGGAGTTCCTTGAGCAGAACCTTGAACGATTCCGGAATGCCCGGCTCCGGAATGTTCTCGCCCTTGACGATCGCCTCGTAGACCTTCACTCGGCCCACCACGTCGTCGGACTTGATGGTCAGCAGTTCCTGCAGGGTGTAGGCGGCGCCGTAGGCCTGCATGGCCCAGCATTCCATTTCGCCGAAACGCTGACCACCGAACTGCGCCTTACCACCCAGCGGCTGCTGCGTGATCATCGAGTACGGGCCGGTCGAACGGGCGTGGATCTTGTCGTCGACCAAATGGTGCAGCTTCAGGATGTACATATAGCCGACAGCCACCGGGTACGGGAACGGTTCGCCGGACCGGCCGTCGAACAGCATCGCCTTACCGTCGTCGTTGACCATGCGCTCACCGTCGCGGTTGGGCAGGGTCGAGGCGAGCAGCCCGGTCAGCTCCTCTTCACGCGCACCGTCGAAGACCGGGGTGGCGATATTGGAGTCGGCCGGGGCACCCAGCATCTGCTCGGGCAGGGCCTGGGCCCAGTCCGGGCGGGTGCCGTCGGTGGCGATATCGACCTTCCAGCCCGCCTTGCCGATCCAGCCCAGGTGGGTTTCCAGGATCTGGCCGATATTCATACGACGCGGCACACCGTGGGTGTTCAGGATGATGTCGACCGGGGTGCCGTCCGGCAGGAACGGCATATCCTCGGTCGGCAGGATCTTGCCGATAACACCCTTGTTGCCGTGACGGCCGGCCAGCTTGTCGCCGTCCTGGATCTTGCGCTTCTGCGCGACGTACACCCGGACCAGCTCGTTCACGCCCGGAGGCAGATCGTCGTCGTCCTCGCGGGAGAACACCCGGATACCGATGACCTTGCCGGATTCGCCGTGCGGCACCTTCAGCGAGGTATCGCGCACCTCGCGCGCCTTCTCACCGAAGATCGCGCGCAGCAGCCGCTCCTCGGGAGTCAGCTCGGTTTCACCCTTCGGGGTGACCTTGCCGACCAGGATATCGCCGTCACGGACCTCGGCACCGATACGCACGATGCCCCGCTCGTCCAGATCGGCCAGCACCTCGTCGGAGACGTTCGGGATGTCCCGGGTGATCTCCTCGGCGCCCAGCTTGGTATCGCGGGCGTCGATCTCGTGCTCTTCGATATGGATCGAGGTGAGGACGTCGTCCTCCACGAGGCGCTGCGACAGGATGATCGCGTCCTCGTAGTTGTGGCCTTCCCACGGCATGATCGCGACGAGCAGGTTCTTGCCCAGCGCCATCTCACCGTTCTCGGTGCACGGCCCGTCGGCCAGGACCTGACCGAACTCGACCCGCTGGCCCTCGTCCACGATCGGCCGCTGGTTGGCGCAGGTGCCCTGGTTGGAGCGGGCGAACTTACGCATCCGGTAGCTGCGGCGGGTGCCGTCGTCGTGCATGACGGTGATGTAGTCGGCGGAGACCTCCTCCACCACACCGGGCTTCTCGTTCACGACCACATCGCCGGCGTCGACCGCGGCGCGCAGCTCCATACCGGTGCCCACCACGGGCGCCTCGGAACGGATCAGCGGCACGGCCTGACGCTGCATGTTCGCGCCCATGAGGGCACGGTTGGCGTCGTCGTGTTCGAGGAACGGGATCATGGCGGTCGCCACCGACACCATCTGGCGCGGCGAGACATCCATGTAGTCGACCTCGGCCGGGGAGACGTACTCCATCTCCTCGTTGCCCTTACGGGCCAGGATGCGATCGTCGACGAAACGTCCGTCGGCGCCGACCACCGAATTGGCCTGGGCACGGGTGTGCCGGTCCTCTTCGTCGGCGGTCAGGTACACGACATCGTCGGTGACCAGGCCGTCGATGACCTTCCGGTACGGCGTCTCGATGAAACCGAACGGGTTGACCCGCGCGTATACCGCGAGCGAACCGATCAGGCCGATGTTCGGGCCTTCCGGGGTCTCGATCGGGCACATGCGGCCGTAGTGCGACGGGTGGACGTCGCGGACCTCGAGGCCGGCACGTTCACGCGACAGACCGCCGGGGCCCAGCGCGTTCAGGCGGCGCTTATGGGTCAGGCCCGACAGCGGGTTGTTCTGGTCCATGAACTGCGACAGCTGCGAGGTGCCGAAGAATTCCTTGATCGCCGCCACGACGGGACGGATGTTGATCAAGGTCTGCGGCGTGATGGCCTCGACGTCCTGGGTGGTCATGCGCTCACGCACGACACGTTCCATCCGGGACAGGCCCACGCGGATCTGGTTCTGGATCAGTTCGCCGACGGTACGGATACGACGGTTGCCGAAGTGATCGATATCGTCGACCTCTACCGGGACCTCGACGCCGCCGGGGACGGTCATCACGCGATCGCCCTGGTGCAGACGAACCAGGTACTCGATGATGGCGACGATATCGTCCTTGGTCAGCACCGAACCGGTCACCGGGACGCCGGCGTTCACGCCCAGCTTCTTGTTGACCTTGTACCGGCCGACACGGGCCAGGTCGTAGCGCTTCTCCTTGAAGAACAGATTCTCGAGGAGGGTCTGCGCGGATTCCTTGGTCGGCGGCTCGCCCGGACGCAGTTTCCGGTAGATATCGAGCAGCGCCTCGTCCTGGCCGGCGGTGTTGTCCTTCTCCAGGGTGGACATCATGATCTCGGAGAAGCCGAAACGCTCGGCAATCTCCTCGTTGGTCCAGCCGAGGGCCTTCAGCAGAACGGTGACCGGCTGACGGCGCTTACGGTCGATACGCACACCGACGGTATCGCGCTTGTCGACGTCGAACTCCAGCCAGGCTCCGCGGCTCGGGATGACCCGGACGCTGTGCAGATCCTTTTCGGTGCTCTTGTCGACCGACTGGTCGAAGTAGACGCCCGGCGAACGGACCAGCTGAGACACCACGACGCGCTCGGTGCCGTTGATGACGAAGGTGCCCTTATCGGTCATCATCGGGAAATCACCCATGAAGACCGTCTGGCTCTTGATCTCGCCGGTGTTGTTGTTGATGAACTCCGCGGTGACGAACAACGGCGCCGCGTAGGTCATGTCCTTGTCTTTGCACTCGTCGAGAGAGGCCTTGACCTCTTCGAAGCGTGGATCGGAGAAGGACAGGGACATCGAGCCCGAGAAATCCTCGATCGGAGAGAGCTCCTCGAGGACTTCTTCGAGCCCGCCGACCAGCCCGCCGTCGCCGCGAGCGGCTGCGCGCTCACGCCATTCCGGCGTGCCGACCAGCCAGGCGAAAGATTCCGTTTGTAGATCGAGAAGTCCGGGCACCTCCAGCGGCTCCCGGAGCTTCGCGAAAGACACCCGCAACGGAGCCCCGGGGATACCTCCGGAAACTCCCAGCTTCGTATTGGCGCTTGTCTGGGTGGAGACTGCCAAGATGCGTCCTTCCAGCACCTCACGCGCGTCGCGTGGTGGTCCGCGACCGTCGCTTGTCTGCTACATTTTGGGATTCTCGCTGGTCACGACCCGAACGAGACTCGAACAGCAAACAACGGAAGCAACACCGGAAGGGTGGAACTTTCGTAGTGCGATCAAGGTATGGACAGGAGGCAGCCAGCGCAACGTCCAAACCTACACCTACCTATACGGAGGTGTCAAAGTACCACCCCCACGAACCGCTGCGCGGCTGACGCGCCGGGCCGGTTTCGCTGGCTGCGTTCCGGGCCACGGCCGGGCCGCCGAGGTAGGCGATTCGGCGTGGGTGGTCGTGCACTACCGAGGCAACTGATGCTGCCTCCAATAGCGTGACTGGTCCGGCGAAACTCGTCAAGTGCCCGTGCCGACCTGGTGGTCTGCCGGATCGACTGTCGCACTACAAGATCAGCGGCAACGGCTTCCGACGCGGTCCCGCGGTGCCGCGGACGCATCGCCGGGACGGCCGAAAAGAACAGCGCGCCGGGTACGAAACCCGACGCGCTGCTTCTCGCCAGCGAGCTGATCAGACCTTGGGATACTGCATGGTGTCGAAGTCCGAACCCGGGAAATCGTTACCTTGGTCACCCGCGCCGAGCTGTTGCCCGGAGTTGTAGGACATGACCATCGTTTCGTCGGCCTCGTCGAGCGATTCGCGGATGGCGGACTGCGCGGCATGCGGCAGGGTGTGCATGATCTCGCGCACCCGGTTCTTCCGCCGCTGGACGGCCTGCCGTACCGGCATACCGGGCTCGGCCTTCATCTGCGGGATGATGCCCTCGACCTCTTCGGCTCCGCCGTGATGGTGGCCGGCGTCCACGAGCGCCTGCTCGCGCGCCATCTGGGCTTCGTCCTTTTCCTCGGACATACCGATGGGCCCGATCATGCGACCGTTGAGGAACTGCTTCACCACCGGCTCATCGCTGGTCAGCAGCACCTCACGGGGGCCGAACATCACCAGCTGGCGGCGGAATAGCATGCCGATGTTGTCGGGCACCGTCCGCGCGAGGTTGATGTTGTGTGTCACGATCAGGATCGTGGCGTCGATCTGGGCGTTGATATTGATCAGCAACTGGCTGAGATACGAGGTACGCACCGGATCCAGGCCCGAGTCCGGCTCGTCGACCAGGATGATCTGCGGATCGAGCACCAGCGCGCGGGCCAGACCGGCACGTTTACGCATACCGCCGGAGATCTCGCCGGGCAGTTTGCCCTCGGCGCCGAGGAGGCCGGTCATTTCCAGCTTCTCCATGACGATCTTGCGGACCTCGGACTCCGATTTCTTGGTGTGCTCGCGCAGCGGGAAAGCCACATTGTCGAAGAGATTCATGGAACCGAACAACGCACCGTCCTGGAACAGCACGCCGAACAGCTTGCGGATCTCGTAGAGCTCCTTGTTCGAACAGGTGGTGATATCGGTACCACCGATGAAAATGGATCCACGCTCCGGCCGCAGCAGGCCGATGAGCGATTTCAGGAATACGGACTTACCGGTACCCGACGGGCCCAGCAGCGCGCTGACCTCACCGGCAGGCAGGGTAATAGAAACGTCCTGCCAAATCCGCTGTGAACCGAACGACTTGGTTGCACCCTCGGTCCTGACCTCGACGCCCACGCCAACCTCCACATTTCTCAGCGAGCTACCCACTCTGCACCGCTGACCCGGTCACGTCACAGTGGGTCCGGCCACTGTAACTCATGGGACCGCGGTAACACACCCGACCTGACTGAAGAGTAACCATCACGGAAGGTCCCGGCACCGCGGAATCGTCGTTAACCAGGGAACAAAAAAATGGGCGGCTCCCGCAGGAACCGCCCATTTCTGATGCTGCAGCGTGGGGTGAGTCAGGCCCGGAGGTGGCAGCGACGCGTCACCACGCAGGGCCCGTGCCCACGCTCAATAACCACAGCTCGGAATTACTTGACCGAAACCTTGGCGCCGGCAGCTTCCAGCTTCTCCTTGGCGGCGTCGGCGGCATCCTTGGCGACCTTCTCCAGGATCGGCTTCGGGGCGCCCTCGACGAGGTCCTTGGCTTCCTTCAGGCCCAGGCCGGAGACGATCTCACGGACCACCTTGATGACCTGGATCTTCTTATCGCCGGCACCCTCGAGGACGACGTCGAACTCGTCCTGCTCCTCGGCGGCCTCGGCGGCGGCCGGGGCGGCACCGGCGGCCGCGACGGCGACCGGAGCAGCGGCGGTGACCTCGAACTTCTCCTCGAACTTCTTGACGAAGTCCGACAGCTCGAGCAGGGTCATGTTGCCGAAGGTTTCGAGCAGCTCGTCAACGTTGGCCATTGTTGTTTCCTTTCGATAGTGAATGTCTGTGCGGGCGAGCCGGGATCGACCGTTCCGCGGGAATTGCGGAAGGTGTCACTCCGCGGCGGCGTCTCCGCCTTCGGCCTGCTTCTTGTCCTGCAGCGCGGCGGCCAGGCGGGCCACCTGCGAGGCGGGAGCGTTGAACAGACCGGCGGCCTTGGCCAGGTTGCCCTTCATGGCACCGGCCAGCTTGGCCAGCAGAACCTCGCGGGACTCCAGATCGGCGATCCGCTCGACCTCGGACACGGACAGCGGCGCACCGTCCATGTAGCCGCCCTTGATGACCAGCGCCTTGTGATCCTTGGCGAAGGTCTTGAGCGCCTTGGCCGCCTCGACGGGTTCACCGGAGATGAACGCGATCGCGGTGGGTCCGACGAACAGATCGTCCAGACCCTCCACACCGGCCTCGGCCGCTGCGCGCTTCACCAGGGTGTTCTTGGCGACGGAGTACGTGGTGTCGGCACCGAGCGCACGGCGCAGTTCGGTGAGGGCACCGACGGACAGGCCACGGTATTCCGTGATGACTGCTGCCGTCGAGCCCTTGAACTGCTCAGTGATCTCCGCGACCGCGGTAACCTTCTCGGGTTTCGCCATACTTCGCCTCCTCTCTGATGTCGGTTCGGGATTGCCCTACCGCATCAGGGGCCGGCGAAAGAACAAGCGCCCCGAACGCAGAGCGTTCCGGGGCGCGAAAAAGTATCCGGCACAGTGACGAATCCTGTGCTCGCTACCGGCCTCGGCTCTCCCTGCGTGGGCCGCCGGCACTCTCGCCGGACCTTCGGCCGATTCCATACGGGATCGGCAGACCTACGGTCTTCGGTAGAACAGATTGGGTGGTGCCGAACTGGTCGACAACCTCGGTAAGCCTACCTGCTGGAGCCCTGTCCTGGCAAAACGGCTTATCCGATGGCCCGGGAACGACGATAGCGGCGGGAACGGTTATCCCGTTCCCGCCGCTATCGATGTACTTGCCGAGCGCCTTACGCGGTCGCGTCCTCCTCGAGGAGGTTGCGGGTGCGGTTCGGGTCCACCGGGATGCCCGGTCCGGTGTTCGTCGAAACCGTCACCTTCTTGACGTAACGCCCCTTGGCGGTCGACGGCTTGGCACGCAGGATCTCGTCCAGCGCGGCGCCGTAGTTCTCCACCAGCTTGTTGTCGTCGAACGACGCCTTGCCGATGACGAAGTGCAGGTTGGCCTGCTTGTCGACGCGGAAGTTGATCTTGCCGCCCTTGATGTCGTTGACCGCTTTGGTCACATCGTTGGTGACCGTACCGGTCTTCGGGTTCGGCATCAGACCGCGCGGGCCCAGCACACGCGCGATCCGGCCGACCTTGGCCATCTGGTCGGGGGTGGCGATCGCGGCGTCGAAGTCCAGCCAGCCGCCCTGGATCCGTTCGATCAGATCCTCGGCGCCGACGGCGTCCGCACCGGCAGCCTCGGCCTCGGCGGCCTTCTCACCGGCCGCGAACACGATGACGCGGGCGGTTTTACCGGTGCCGTGCGGCAGGTTCACCGTGCCGCGGACCATCTGATCGGCCTTACGGGGATCCACACCGAGCCGCACGGCGACCTCGACGGTCGCGTCGGTCTTGGTGGTGGAGGTCTCCTTGGCCAGCCGCGCGGCGGCCAGCGGGGAGTACAGCTTGTCGCGATCGACCTTCTCGGCCGCGGCGAGATACGCCTTGCTTCGTTTTGCCATGTTTCTCTGTCCTTGTGTGTAGTTCAGCCGTGGTTATCGGGCCTGGCCGGCCCTCCCACCGAATGCGGGATCGTCGACGATCCTCGGCTTCAGCGCCTGCTGAAGGCTTCGCTTGCGTGATTACGCTGCGCTACCGCCTCCGGCGCCGACGCTCAGCCTTCGACAGTGATACCCATCGAGCGCGCGGTTCCGGCGATGATCTTGGCCGCCTGATCGATATCGTTGGCGTTCAGATCTTCCTGCTTGGTCTTCGCGATCTCGCGCACCTGATCCATGGTCACCGTGGCGACCTTGTTGCGGTGCGGCTCGGGCGAACCCTTCTGCACGCCGGCAGCCTTCAGCAGCAGCTTGGCGGCAGGCGGGGTCTTCAGCTTGAAGTCGAAGGACCGATCCTCGTACACCGAGATCTCGACCGGCACCACATTGCCGCGCTGCGATTCGGTCGCGGCGTTGTAGGCCTTGCAGAACTCCATGATGTTGACGCCGTGCTGACCGAGCGCCGGGCCCACCGGCGGAGCCGGATTCGCCGCGCCGGCCTGGATCTGAAGCTTGATGATCCCGGCGAGCTTCTTCTTCTTGGGGGGCATCTTTCTTTCCTAGTTGTGTGGTGTTCCTTGCGCTCTGCAAGGTCCGGCCCGGGACACAACCGCCCCGGGAGGCACAGGCGCCGCCGCTAGATCTTGGCGACCTTGGTGAATTCCAGCTCGACCGGTGTCTCGCGACCGAAGATCGAGACCAGCACCTTGAGCTTCTGCTGTTCGGCGTTGACCTCGGAGATGGTGGCGGGCAGCGTCGCGAACGGGCCGTCCATCACCGTGACCGATTCGCCGACCTCGAAATCGACTTCGATGGCCGGTTTGGCCGGGGTCTCGCCGGCGGTCTCCGAAGAACTCGCGGCCGCAGCGGGCGCGGGCGCCTTCTTCTGCTGGGAGGCCGGAACCAGGAACTTCACCACTTCGTTGATGGTCAGTGGCGAGGGGCGCGAGGTGGCACCGACGAATCCGGTGACGCCGGGGGTGTTACGCACCGCACCCCAGGATTCGTCGTTCAGATCCATCCGGACCAGGATGTAGCCCGGCAGCACCTTGCGATTGACGCTCTTGCGCTGACCGTTCTTGATCTCGGTGACCTCTTCGGTGGGCACCTCGACCTGGAAGATGTAATCCTCCAGATCCAGGTTCTGCACACGGGTCTCGAGGTTGGTCTTCACCTTGTTCTCGTAGCCGGCGTAGGAGTGGATGACGTACCAGTCTCCGGGAGCACGCCGCAGCACGGCCTTCATCTGCTCGACCGGATCCGGCTCGGCTTCGTCGGCGGATGCGGGTGCGGCCTCGTCGGCAGCCTCGGGCGCGGCATCGGACGCCGGCTCCTCGACGTGTACAGCGGCCTCCTCGGCCGTCTGATCGTCGACCGGGAACTCGTCGGTGGTGTCGTTCTCCGGGGTGCTCACTGGGCACTCGCTTCCTGTGTCGTCACGTGCATCCTCTGCGTGCCGGGTTCGGGCGCGGCGGTCTTGTCTGGCGTCCGGCCCGCGGGCGCGGATCGGGGCACCGGCGCCGATATCGCCTGGCTAGCCGAACAACCAGTCGACACCCTTGATGAACGCCAGATCCAACCCGCTGATGAACGCGACCATGAAGACCACGAACACCAGAACAACGGTCGTATAGGTGATCATCTGCTTCCGGTTGGGCCAGATAACCTTCCGCAGTTCCGCGATCACCTCACGCAGGAACTTGAACAAACGTTTGAACGGATTCCGGGACTGCTCCCGATCGGCTCGGCCGGACTTCTTCTCGTCCTTACGCGCGGGCCGATCGATGGTCGCGATCGAACCGGTATCGGACGCGCCCGACGTGGCGGACCGACCCCGCCGAGCGGAGCGCTTTCCGCTCGGCCGCTGCGCGGCGGCGGTGTCATCCCGCTCGTCGGTCACGTCGATCCTCTCTCATCGCCGGGCATCCTGGGCAGGGGCGACAGGACTTGAACCTGCAACCTGCGGTTTTGGAGACCGCTGCTCTGCCATTTGAGCTACGCCCCTTCGGCTGAACCGGACACTTGCGTGCCATCCAGCCACACTGCGGTATTCAATTATCGGTGCTGTGGTCACACAACACGCGCGCCGCTCCGGCAGATGCCGGCCCCGTCGGCGGGACCGGTTCGACCGGCTCGACCCGAGCCTACTCAGCCGGTGCGGCCGATACTCGAGAACCCCGCCTGGAACCAGCCTTGCAGAGCAGCGCGCATCGGCTGGTGACCCCAGAATCCCGAGTGTACGGCACGGCTGGCCGCGGAAGCCAATCCGGGGCGCTCGACCAGGTCAGGACAACTGGACGGTGGCCGTGGCCCGGCCGAAAATCTTGCGTCCACCGGATTTGGCCACGATGGCGATCACCGCGGTCCGGGTTTCCGGATCGACGGATTTGATCTTGCCGGTGAATTCGACCTCGGCCGGTTCGGTAGCACTCACGAACACCGGACTGGTGAACCGGACGTTGTACTCCTTCACCGCGCCCGGGTTGCCCAGCCAGGAAGTGACGAATCCGCCGCCCAGGCCCATGGAGAGCATGCCGTGGCCGACGCAGGTCTCCAGATCCACCAGCTTCACGACCTCGTCGCTCCAGTGGATGGGGTTGGCGTCGCCGGAGACACCGGCGTAGTTCACCAGATCGCCACGGGTGAGCCGTACGATCCGGGCGGGCAGCTCGTCGCCGACGGAGACCTCGTCGAACGAACGCGCAAATCGCGTGGCCACGGCCTTCTCCGCCGCGGGGGCCGGCGGGGCCGGGTGCGAACGGGGCGTGTGGTCCGGCATCGAGGCTTCCATCCCGTGCATCAGGACCTTGCGCACGGCCTCGTTGAGGTTGGGATCGATATCACCGCCGCTGCGGCCGACCAGGGTGGTGTAGGTGGTGAGCACCACCTCGTCGTGCTGATCGGTGACGATGTTCTTGGTGACGATGATGTCGCCGCCGAAGGCCTGGCGGAACGAATGCAGATAGACGTCGCAGGTCAACCGGTCGCCCACCAGGATCGGACGGTGGAACTCCAGGATCTGGTCGGTCTGCATGATCTGGCTCAGGTCGTAGCCGGTGACAACCGTCTCGAAGAGTTTGCGCTGCGCCAGGATGCCGACGAGAGAGATGAAGGTCAGCGGGGCGACCAGGCCGTCGTAGCCGTACTCCAGCGCGATATCTTCGTCCCAGTGCACCGGGTGGCTGTCCTGGACGGCACGGGCGTACTCGCGGACTTTCTCGCGGCCGACCTCGTAGTAGTCGTCCACGCGATAGTGGTGACCGACCATCGCGGCCGCATGGGTGGCGGGGTCGAACTCCGCTTCCATCGCGGCCACTTCGTCTGTTCCGGTGTTCGTTGTCACGGGAGGACTGTACCTATCTGACCCCGCAGCACGGAGTCTGCTTGGCGGCTGGACGTCAGTCCAGTAGGTGGTAGCCGGCGTAGCCGAGAGGGAGACCGCACAGCCGCCCGATCAATACCGCGGCCCATTACGGGCCACGAACGGGCGGAGAACCCGCCCGAGAGGGAACCATAACTGTAGCGAGTCGAACAGGCGCGCCACGGCGCGGCGATCACGACGATGCGAAACCGCAGATCGTCTCGATCGGCGTCACCCGGTCCGCCCCGGCAGGTGAGGCGTCGCTGCCGGAGCAGCGACGCCACATGCAGGGGTCAGCGGGATTCGCGATGGGCGCGGTGCGTACCGCAGTTCGGGCAGAACTTTTTCAGCTCCAGCCGATCCGGGTCGTTGCGCCGGTTCTTCTTGGTGATGTAGTTGCGATGCTTGCACTGCTCGCAGGCCAAGGTGATCTTTGGCCGGACATCGGTGGACTTCGCGGCCACGATATGCCTTCTTTCCGGTCAACCAGAGGGTCAATCAGTATGGGTAGCGATGGCCGGACTTGAACCGGCGACACAACGATTATGAGTCGTTTGCTCTACCGACTGAGCTACACCGCCTTACGCGCCATCTGCAACGGCGACGTCGCGGCTTGGAACGCCGAGTCGGACACCACCGGCAATCCGGCGAGCCCCCTAACGGAATCGAACCGTTGACCTTTTCCTTACCATGGAAACGCTCTGCCGACTGAGCTAAGGGGGCACGACTTCTCCGCAGCGGAACCGGATGATCTCCTGCCCGTTGCCTCGAAGACTTGAACGAGAGTACACACTCTCGGCCGACAGCACCAAACCGGGTGGTCAGAGCGTATTTTTAGGTTGCATCGGACGATGCGCGGCGCCCTGCATACGACAGAACCCCCGCCGGATTTCACCGGCGGGGGTTCGTGGTGGCAGGTGTAGGATTCGAACCTACGTAGGCTTTCACCGACAGATTTACAGTCTGCTCCCATTGGCCGCTCGGGCAACCTGCCTGGAACCACACCCGGCGATCTCGCGATCACTTTTCGAGTGCGCTGAGCAGAATACAACGTACCCGCACCCGGAATGCAAACCGGCTGGCCAGATCGCCCGAACGACCGAAATCGACACGACCACCCGGCCGGCGCGCATGTGCACAGAGGCGCAATACGACCGAGCATGTGCGGGCGCCCTGCGCGATGATGCCGCGCTGCCGCCCTTCGCGGCCCGACCCGCTCATGCCGTGCCACTTCCCGAACGAGGTAGCTTGCGTAAGCACTCAGGGTGATCCAACAGCGAACAGGAGCGCAGTGTGGCCGATTCATCATTCGATATCGTCAGCAAGGTCGAACGGCAGGAGGTCGACAACGCGCTGCATCAGGCCGAGAAGGAACTGAATACGCGCTACGACTTCCGGGGAACAGGCGCGGGCATCGAATGGTCGGGCGAGGACAAAGTGGTGCTCACCGCCGAATCCGAGGAGCGGGTCAAAGCCGCACTCGAGGTTTTCAAGGAGAAACTGATCCGCCGGGACATCTCCCTCAAAGCCTTCGATGCCGGCGAACCGGTCGCCTCGGGCAAAACCTATAAGGTCACCGGCTCGCTCGTCCAGGGCATCGACGCCGAACATGCGAAGAAGATCTCCAAGAAGATCCGCGACGAAGGCCCGAAAGGGGTCAAGGCGCAGATCCAGGGCGACGAGCTCCGCGTGACCAGTAAGA
Source organism: Nocardia carnea NBRC 14403 (assembly GCF_000308515.1). Classification (GTDB taxonomy): domain Bacteria; phylum Actinomycetota; class Actinomycetes; order Mycobacteriales; family Mycobacteriaceae; genus Nocardia; species Nocardia carnea. The sequence continues at coordinate 23,886 of NZ_BAFV01000067.1, forward strand.
AACGCGATGATCTGCAGGCCGTGATCTCGCTGCTCAAAGGCGAGGATTTCGGAATCGCGTTGCAGTTCGTGAACTACCGCTAGCGCGTTCAGCGCCGCCCGGCCATCTGTTCCAGCCGTGCGATCCGGTCGGACATCGGCGGATGAGTGGAGAACAACCGGGCCATCCGATCACCGGCCCGGAACGGGTTGGCGATCATGAGATGCGATTGCGCGGTGAGCCGGGGTTCGGGCGGCAGCGGCGCCGCCTGTACCCCGCGCTCCAATTTACGTAGCGCCGAAGCCAGAGCCAGCGGATCACCGGTCAACTCCGCACCCGATTCGTCGGCCTGATATTCGCGGGAACGCGAAACCGCCATCTTGATCAGACCTGCCGCGATGGGCCCCAGCAGCGATACCAGCAGCACTCCGATGAAATTCGGACCGGAACCGCCCCGATTACCGCCGAATGCGGCCGCGAAATAGGCGAAATTCGCCAGACCGGATATCACCGCCGCCATCGCACCGGCGACCGAGGAGATCAGAATATCCCGGTTGTAGACGTGGGACAGTTCGTGCCCGAGTACCGCTCGTAATTCGCGCTCGTCCAGAATCTGCAGGATCCCACTGGTACAGCACACCGCCGCATGACGCGGATTACGCCCGGTCGCGAACGCATTCGGCGCATTCGTCGGACTTATGTACAGGCGCGGCACGGGTTGCCGAGCGGTGGTCGCCAGTTCGCGCACGATGCGATAGATCACCGGCGCCTCTAGCTCGCTGACCGGCTGCGCACGCATCGCTTTCAGCGCGAGTTTATCGCTGTTGAAATACGCGTAGCCGTTCATCGCGACGGCGAGTAGCACCGCGATCACCAGAATGGTGGTGTTCCGGAACGCTGCGCCCGCCAGCACGATGAGCGCGGAAAGGCCGACCATGAGCCCGAACGTTTTGACCCCATTCGCAAACCCGTGCCCGTGCATAGCACTCCTGTATAGGTGACGCGCTCAGATGCGCGAATTTCGGCCAGAACCGCTACACGGGGTCAACGACCGAGTCTGCGCCGGAGTTCCGGCGCCCACGCCCCTCGTCCGGCCGGACCGATTGCGGCCGGAATGGGGCGACACCGAACCGCCGCGCCCGGCAGCGCCACGAATTCAGGGATAACGGGGTCGAGCCCCACAGAGCCCGACGCAACCGACCGGGGCGCCGAGTCGAGCGCGGCACCCAGTGGGCTCGCCTCTCCCTATCCCCGCGAGCCGGCGCAACGAAGAGTCGGCTCAGCCGACCCGCTCGGTCGTGTACTGAACCAGCCGCACCAGGGCGTCGTTCGCCGGACCCGCGGGGAGTGCCTTCAGTTCCGCGTGAGCGATATCGCTGTACTCCCGCAGTTTCTCCTTGGCCTGCCTCATCCCCGGAGAACGGCCGAGCAGTTCGAGGGCTTCGTCCACCTCCGCGTCCGATTCGAGCGGGTGGTCCAGCAGGGTGCGCAAGCGGTCACCGTCGGGGCCGGGATCCCGGAGGGCATACAGGACCGGGAGCGTATGCACACCTTCGCGCAGGTCGGTGCCGGGAGTTTTACCCGACTGCGCGGAAACCGACGAGATATCGATGATGTCGTCGGAGATCTGGAAGGCGGTGCCCACCGCGTCGCCGAGGCGGGCGAGCCGTTCCACATGGTCGAGACCGGCACCGGAGAACGTACCGCCGAAACGGCCGGAAGCCGCGATCAGCGACCCCGTCTTCTCCCAGACCACCTTCAGGTAGTGCGCGACCGGATCGGCGGCTTCGCGGGCGCCCATGGTTTCGCGCATCTGGCCGGTGACCAGTTCGGCGAACGTTTCCGCGATGATGCGCACCGCGTCCGGGCCGAGGGTGGAGGTGAGGCGGGAGGCATGGGCGAACAGATAGTCACCGGCCAGGATCGCCACGCTGTTACCCCAGCGCGAGTTCACGCTCGGAGCGCCGCGCCGCATGGTGGCCTCGTCCATCACATCGTCGTGGTAGAGCGTGGCCAGATGCACCAGTTCGACGACGGTGCCTGCGGTGACGAGCTCCGGGTCGTCGGGGCGCGGGCCGAGCTGGCCGGTCAATATGGTGAACAGCGGGCGGAACCGTTTACCCCCGCCCTGGCCAGATGCAGCGCGGCTTCCTGCAGGAACGACGCCCCGTCCGACAATTCCTCGACCAGTAACTCCTCCACCCGGTCGAGACCCTCGCGCACTGTCGCGGCGAGGGCGGCGTCTCCGAGGTCCACCCCCGCCACCACCGTGCCGGCTTCGCTCACAGCAGATGTGCTCATACCTTCTCCCAAGGACGCGTCCGACCCCACGGTGATGAACCTAGCGTGTCCATGCCGCAGCGCCCATGAACACCGTCACTGTATTGACCGTACCGCCATCGACATCGCAGACCGCGGCCTGTAACTATTGTCCGCATGGGTGCACCCGAAGCCACACCAGCCGATAGCGACCGGGGGCCGCTGCCCGCACACGTGCAGGTGCTGGTAGTGGGTGCCGGACCCGCCGGTTCCGCGTCCGCGGCCTGGGCGGCCCGGGCGGGTCGCGATGTGCTGCTGCTCGATTCCGCGGTGTTCCCACGTGATAAGACCTGTGGGGACGGACTGACCCCACGCGCCACCGCGGAGCTCGAACATCTGGGCCTGGGTGAATGGGTGCGCGCGCATACCGTCAACCACGGTTTGCGGATGACCGGATTCGGGCGCGAGGCCCTGCTCCCGTGGCCGGCCGGTTCCTTCCCGACCTACGGCAGCGCGATACCGCGTACCGAACTGGACGACAAATTGCGCGAAACCGCCGTGAAATCCGGGGCCCGGATGTTCGACGGCACCAAAGTCGCCGACGTGGTACGCGACGGTGACCGGGTCACCGGGGTGGTGGTGCGCGCCGGCGAACGAACCGCCGAGATCCGCTGCGAGACCTTGATCGTGGCCGACGGTGTCCGCTCCCCGGTCGGTAAACAACTCGGCCGGACCTGGCACCGCAAATACGCGTACGGGGTGGCAGCACGCGCCTATATCGCGTCCGGGCGCAGCGACGACCAATGGATCACCTCGCATCTGGAGCTGCGTAACGCGCAGGGTGAACTGGTACCCGGTTACGGCTGGGTGTTCCCGCTCGCCAACGGTGAGGTGAATATCGGGGTCGGTTCGCTGGCAACCGAGCAACGGCCCTCGCATATCGCGTTGAAACCCCTGCTGGAGCACTACACCGCGCAGCGCCGCGACGAATGGGAGCTCACCGGCTCGCTGCGGGCAGTGTCCTCGGCGCTGCTGCCGATGGGCGGCGCGGTCTCCGGTATCGCGGGCCGCAACTGGGTGCTGGTGGGTGATGCCGCCGGTTGTGTGAACCCACTGAACGGCGAAGGTATCGACTACGGGCTGGAGGGCGGGCATATGCTCGCCGGCTTGCTCGACGAACCCGACCTGACCCGGCTGTGGCCGGATGTGCTGCGCCGCAAATACGGGCGCACGTACTCGGTAGCCCGCCGGATCGCCGGGTTGGCGACCCACCCCAGTATGGTGCCGATGGGCGGCCCGCCGGTGATGCGCTCGAAACTGTTGCAGCGCACAGCGGTCCGGGTGATGGGCAATCTGGTCACGGACGAGGATCTGGACCTGACGGCGCGGGCGTGGCGTACGGCGGGGCGTGCGTCGATGCGTTTCGACGAACTCGTGCCGTTCGGGTAAGCGACGATGGCAGCGCGGCCGGTACCCGAGGATCTGCTCCCACATCTGCGCCGGGCACGTGATTTCATCGACCGCGAATATGCACAACCGCTGGATCTGGCCTGGATGGCCGCGGCGGCGGGGGTCTCCAAGTATCACTTCCTGCGCTGTTTCGCCGCGACCTACGGCCGCACGCCGGCACTGTATCTGGCCGAACGGCGGATAGAGCGGGCCCAGGACCTGTTCCGCGCGACCAATACGACGGTCACCGAGGTATGCCTGCTCGTCGGGTACACCAGCCTGGGGTCGTTCTCGCGCAAGTTCACCGAACTGGTGGGGGTTTCACCGTCGGAGTACCAGGCGAAATTCGCCGACGGTGCGCCGCGGATCCCCGGCTGTTATGTGTTCATGCACGGGTTGTCCGACCGCCGGCCGGACACCGCAATTTCGGAGAAGCCGCAGCGTTCGCGGCGCGCCTAGGCTCATCTCATGACCCCGATCATCACCAACATTTCGCTGGTCACGGTGTACGTGACCGACCAGACCGAGGCAAAGAACTGGTATATCGACACCCTCGGATTCGTCGAGACCGCCGATGTGCAGATGGGCGACAACGGTTTCCGCTGGGTGACCGTGGCCCATCCGGACCATCCGGAACTCGAGGTGACCCTGATGGTGCCGGGCCCGCCCCTGGACGAGAACCTCGCCGAGGCAGTCCGGCGGTCGCTGGCCAACGGCACCCACGGTTCGCTGGGGCTCACCACGAAGGACTGCCAGCAGGCGTACAAGGAGTTGGCCGCCAAGGGCGTGGATTTCGTACAACCGCCGTCGGAGCGGCCCTACGGTGTGGAGGCCGTTTTCCGGGACAACTCCGGGAACTGGCTCGTGATGGTGGAGCCGAAGGAGTTCGACCCGGCCGTCGCGATGGAAGCACCCTGCGAAGAACTCTGAGGCGCAGGCGGCCCCGTCACGGAGCCGGGCGTCGACGATCCGCAAAGTCCTGACCGGGCCCCGGCTCGCCGAGGAACTGCGCTCTCCGTTCATCCGACGCGCATGGGTTGCGGCGCCCTCGGTACCGCTTTCCGCCCGCGATACTCACGGGCGGAAAGCAGCGATAGGCCGACAGCCCCAGCGCACGGATATCAGGCGTTCGCGCGCTCGGCGAACCATTTCAAGATGAATTTGCGTTCGCTTTCCACCACTCGCCGCTGCAACTGTTCGGCCAGGGGCTCGATGGCGCCGCCGACCAGCGGAACCTTCACCTTCACCGAACCGGAGACCGCCAGTTCCGACCCGTCGCCGGCGGACCGGAGCCGGTAGGTTCCGGCCATCTCCGAAGAGATCGCCGACGAGGTGCCTTCGAAGGTTCCCTCGGCGGTGTCGCCGGTCAGCGGCTGCCAGTTGTCCACGCGGGTGACGACCAGATCGCTTTTGAGGACCTTGCGGACGATGCCGGGGATTTTCTCCGGGCGGATCTTCTCGCTCATCGCGAGCCGGATCGTGCCCGGCCCGCCCGGATGGGTCAGGTCGAGCGTGGCTGTCTGCGCGCCGGCGAAACGGGCGCGCCACAGTTCCTCCCCGGTGAGCGCGGCGTGGAGTTCGGCGACCGGGATCGGATAGGTCAGCGTGAAGCCGAATTTTCGGGCCATGAGCGCCCACAGTAGCCGAACCTGCCGCACTCGCCTGTCCTTCGCCGAGGGCCCGGTCCGCGTCCGGATCCGGACCCGGACGCCGCGCGCCGGGTCGCCCGTTAGGCTGTTGCGGTGCCGCGAGGGGCGCTGCCTCGGCGAGGCGGTCCATGGCTTTCGTCGGCGCGGCAACTGCCGGATATCCGCCGGCCTCGCCCGGTCGCGGACGCCGACAGGGATCGAATCCGAAAGGAGACAGCGTGCCCGACCAGGCAGATGTGGCCGAGCCGCCCGATCCCGTGCACCAACTGGAGAAACCGACAGAGCCGGAACCCGCGGAAACCACCCCGGCCGGAAGTGTGTCCACAGAATCCACGCCACCCGATTCCTCGGCGCGGGCCGAACGGCTGCGGCGGATACGGGTCGGTGTGCTGATTGCCGCCGTCTCGGTGAGTGTGCTGGTGGTGCTGCTGGTCCTCGCGGCCTGGCGCAACGATTACCTGATCGAATCCGACAAGGGCGAAACAACGGGTGAGGTGCTGTCCGCCGGACGATTGCGCTCGGCGGTGATGTACGTCACCCCGGACGGCGTGACCCACAATCCCAAAGTGGGCGTGCTGTACCCGACCCACCTGACCGCGGGCGAACGGATCAACGTCGAATACAACCGCGCCGACCCCGACCTGGTGCGAGTGGCCGGCCGCGATGTGCGGGTCGCGATACCGCCGGCGCTGTCGGTGCTCGCCACGGTCTGGGCGCTGACACTGCCCACGCTGTGGCTGCTGTTGCGTGCGGAAACCGGTTCGATGAGTGTTCGCCGGATCTTCGATCCGGTGTCATATCGACGACGCGCCCCGGGATCCCACGACCCCGCACACTGACCCGTGTGCGCGTAGCCATCGTTGCCGAGTCCTTCCTCCCGAATATGAACGGTGTCGTGAACTCGGTCCTGCGGGTGCTGGATCACCTGGACCGGCACGGACATGAGGCGCTCGTCATCGCGCCCGATACGCTGCGCGGACGTCCCCCCGCGCCGCGGCACCACGGCCGATTCCCGGTGCACCGGGTACCGGCGGTGATGGTGCCGAAGATCAGTTCGCTGCCCGTGGGCCTGCCGCAGCCGGGAATGGTCGGGATTCTGGACGATTTCGGCGCCGATGTGGTGCATCTGGCGTCCCCGTTCCTGCTGGGCGCCGGTGGACTGGCCGCCGCGCTGCGACTGGACCTGCCCACGATCGCGGTGTACCAGACCGATGTGGCGGGTTTCGCCAAGAGCTACGGACTGGGACTGGCCGAGCGCGCGGCGTGGGGCTGGACCCGGCGGATCCACGAGGGCGCGACCCGCACCCTGGCACCGTCGAGCGCCGCGGCGGAGAGCTTGGCCCGGCACGGGATTCCGCGGGTGCACCGGTGGGCGCGCGGGGTCGATGCGGCGCGATTCACTCCCGCGGCCCGCAACCCGCGATTACGAAACGAGTGGCTCGGCGGAAGCGATCGGCTGCTGGTCGGATTCGTGGGCCGGCTGGCGCCGGAGAAACATGTGGAGCGGCTCGCGGTCCTGGCCCGCGATCCGGACGTTCAACTGGTGATCGTCGGCGACGGACCGCAGCGGCCGAAACTGGCCGGGATACTGCCGGGCGCGATCTTCACCGGCGAACTCGGCGGCGACGAATTGGCGCAGGCCTACGCCAGTTTGGACGTGATGGTGCACCCCGGCGAACACGAAACCTTCTGCCAGGGTGTCCAGGAGGCATTGGCCGGCGGGGTCCCGGTGATCGGTCCCGACGCCGGCGGCCCGCGCGACCTCATCTCGCCGTGCCGCAACGGCTACCTGCTGCCGGTCGCGGAGTTCACCGAACTGCTGCCGGGCGCCGTCGCCGCCCTGCGCGATCCCCGGCTGCGCACCCGGTTCGGTGCGGCCGCCCGGAAATCGGTACTGCATCGCACCTGGCCGGCCCTGTGCACCGAACTCATGGGCCACTACGCCGACGTGCTCGGCACCGACTACCAGTTGTCCCGTTCCGCCTGATCGGCAGCCCAGCGGCGGCACCCCGCAGCACCATTCTGATCAGCCGCCGGCACGATCCTGTTCGGCCCTCGAGGTGACAGCGATCAGCCCGTCGAGATGACAGTGGCGCCGAGTAGGGTCGGGCTGTGGCGAAAACGCAATCGGTTCGGGCCTCGCTGGACAAGCAACCGCACGAGGTCGCTTCGATGTTCGACGGGGTGGCGCGACGATACGATCTGACCAATACCGTGATCTCGGCCGGGCAGGACCGCTATTGGCGGTGGATGACCCGCAGGGCCATCACCCCGCGTCCCGGTGAGCAGATCCTCGATCTTGCGGCCGGGACCGGTGTCTCCACCGTGGAACTGGGCAAATCGGGTGCCTGGTGCGTGGCCGCCGATTTCTCCCAGGGCATGCTCGCCGCCGGACAGTTCCGCGACGTCCCGATGGTCGCCGGTGATGCCATGGCACTGCCGTTCGCCGACAACTCCTTCGACGCGGTGACGATCTCGTTCGGCCTGCGCAATGTCGCCGATATCGATCTGGCGATGCGGGAGATGCTGCGGGTCACCAAACCCGGGGGCCGGCTGGTGATCTGCGAGTTCTCCACCCCGGTGATCCCGGTGTTAAAGACGGTCTACATGGAGTATTTGATGAAGGCGCTCCCGCGGGTCGCGCGGACGGTCAGCAGTAATCCGGACGCCTACGTCTACCTGGCCGAATCGATCCGGGCCTGGCCGAATCAGCGGCAGCTGGGCCGGCGGGTGGCGGACGCGGGCTGGGCCGGGGTGAAATGGCGCAACCTCACCGGCGGGGTGGTGGCCCTGCACCGCGGCTACAAGCTCGGTAGCTGACGCGCCCGTTCATTTTCCTCACAGCTGTGATTTTCGCCGGTGAAGTGGAATGTGATGCGGCGATAACATCGGGCAAACCCGAGGAAACGGCTCGCGGGCACCATCGGAGACATGTCCGAGGGATACGGCACAAGCGAGAAGACCAGGACGGTGTGCTCGTACTGCGGGGTGGGCTGCGGCATCGAGGTCACCACGACCGCGGATACCACCGGCGCTCCGGTGATCGCCCGGGTCAGTGGCGATAAATTGCATCCCGCGAATGCCGGGCGGTTGTGCACGAAGGGCGCCACTCACCTCGAACTGATGCGGGCGCCGGGGCGGATGACCACCGCGTACCGGCGTCCGGGCCGCGGGGCCGAACCGGAGCCGGTGGGGGTGGACGAGGCGGTGGCCGAGGCCGCGGCGCGGTTACGGGCGATCCTGGACGAGCACGGGCCCGACGCGATCGCGCTGTATGTTTCGGGGCAGATGTCGCTGGAGGCGCAGTACCTGGCCACGAAACTCGCCAAGGGGTATCTGCGGACCGTACATATGGAGGCCAACTCCAGGCTGTGCATGGCGAGCGCCGGTACCGGCTACAAGCAGTCGCTGGGCGCCGACGGCCCGCCCGGTTCCTACGACGATTTCGACCACGCCGATCTGTTCTTCGTCATCGGCGCGAATATGGCCGATTGCCATCCCATCCTCTTTCTGCGCATGTCCGAGCGGCTCAAATCCGGCGCGAAGCTGATCGTGGTGGACCCGCGGCGTACCGATGCGGCCGCTCGCGCGGACCTGTTCCTGCAGATCCGGCCCGGCACCGATCTGGCACTGCTCAACGGCCTGCTGTATCTACTGGTCGAGGCCGGTGATATCGACGAGCAGTTCATCGCCGAGCACACCGAGGGCTGGGCGGCGATGCCGGATTTCCTCGCCGCCTACACGCCGGATCGGGTCGCCGGGATCACGGGCCTGGCCGAGGCGGATATCCGCACCGCTGCCCGCTGGATCGGCGCGGCGGGCGAATGGATGAGCCTGTGGACGATGGGCCTGAACCAGTCCACCCACGGCACCTGGAACACCAACGCACTGTGCAATCTGCATCTGGCCACCGGCGCCATCTGCCGCCCGGGCAGCGGGCCGTTCTCACTGACGGGGCAGCCGAATGCCATGGGCGGCCGGGAAATGGGGTACATGGGGCCCGGGCTGCCCGGGCAGCGCAGCGTGCTCTCCCCCGCCGACCGGACATTCGTGGAAACGGCGTGGGACCTACCGCCGGGAGCCATCCGTGCCGAGGCCGGTCCGGGCACCGTGGAGATGTTCCGGCAGCTCGCGGCCGGAACGATCAAAGCGGCGTGGATCGTCTGCACCAACCCGGTTGCCACGGTGGCCAATCGCAAAACGGTGATCGCGGGCCTGGAGGCCGCCGAACTGGTGATCACCCAGGATGCCTACACCGATACCGCCACCAATACCTACGCCGACCTGCTGCTACCCGCCACACTGTGGGCCGAGGCGGATGCTGCGATGGTCAATTCCGAACGGACCGTGACCCTGCAGCGACAGTCGGTCGAACCGGCCGGCGCGGCACGCCCGGACTGGCAGCTCATCGCCCAGGTGGCGACCGCCATGGGCTTTCCCGGGTTCGAATACGACTCCGCCGCCGAAGTATTCGACGAGATCCGCGGCTTCGCCAATCCGGCCACCGGCTACGACCTGCGCGGGATGAGTCACGACAAGCTGCGTGCGGGCCCCATGCAGTGGCCGTGCCCGGACCCGGCGCAGCGCCGCAACCCGATCCGCTACCGCAACGACGGAATCGGCGGGGAGCCGTTCGTCGACGGCGCCGGGCACCGGCCACGCCTGGCCTTCCCCACTCCCAGCCGGCGAGCGGTCTTCTGGCCGCGCCCGCATATGCCGCCGGCGGAAATGCCGGATGACGACTATCCGTTCCTGCTCAATACCGGCCGCCTGCAACATCAGTGGCATTCGATGACGAAGACCGGCCGGATCGACAAGCTCAGCAAACTGAACCGGGAACCGTTCGCCGAGGTCCATCCCGACGATGCCCGCGAACTGGGGCTGGCCGCCGGCGACCAGGTGGAGATCGCCTCCCGGCGCGGCCGTGCCGTACTCCCCGTGCGGATCAGCGACCGGGTGCTTCCCGGCGGATGTTTCGCACCGTTCCACTGGAACGACGAACAGGGCGAATACCTGACAGTCAACGCGGTCACCAACGATGCGGTGGACGCGGATTCGCTGCAACCGGAATTCAAGGCCTGCGCGGTCGCGCTGCGCCGGGTCGCGCCGGTGGTTCCCGTCGAATCGCCCGTGGCCCCCGGCATCCCGCGCGAACCCACGGCGAATGCCGGGGACCATCCCCTCGCGGCGGTCCTCGGCCTGGACGCGGCAGCCTCGCCCACCCTCAGCGAAACCGAGCGGATCTACCTCGGTGGCTATCTCGCGGCACTGCAGGCCTTGCCGGTCTCGGGGCAACCGGTGCTCCCGGAGACCGCGCCGTTGTCGCAGCAGAGCCGGCTATGGGTGGACGGGCTGCTGGCCGGTATGTATTCCCGTGCCGGCCAATCGGGTTCGACGGCAGTACCGGAACAACCGAGCCCGGCCGTGACGGTACTGTGGGCCTCGCAGACCGGAAATGCCGAAGAATTCGCGGCCACCGCGGCGCAGCGGCTCACGGAATCCGGCTACCGGCCGCGACTGATCGATATGGATTCCTGCGACCTCGCCGCATTGGCGGGTGATGTCCTGGTGGTCAGCAGTACGTTCGGCGACGGCGGCCCACCGGACAACGGCGCCGATTTCTGGACCCGGCTCGACGAGAGCGCGGGCAGGTTCACGGACATCCGTTTCGCCGTATTCGCCATGGGTGATTCCTCCTACGACGATTTCTGCGGCCATGGCCGGCGGCTCGATACGGCGTTCGCCGAACGTGGCGCGACCCGGCTCCTACCGCGCGTGGACTGCGAACCGGATTTCGCCGAACCCGGTTCGGACTGGCTGGACGAAGTGATCGCGGCGCTCGGCGGCGATATCGGTGGTAATTCAGGTGACGGCTCCCCCTCGAGCACGGTCGACCGGTCCTGCACGCCCGCCGCCGATGGATCCGGGGCGGGCGCAACCGAGCGCCCGGGCACCGAAGACAAGTTCGATGCAGCTGCGGCCGGTAGCGCCGCGGGCGCCGGCCTGGGCGGCCCTGGGACCGTTCTGCGGCCAGGGCGCGGGTTCGCCGGCGCAAGTCCGAGCGGGCGAACCGGATCCGCATTCGGTGTGGGCACCACGACGGGTCTGCTGGAGCGCGGGGTACCCGCCCGCCCCCGGCATCCCGCACCGGCTCCGTTCACCAGGGCGCTCCCGGTTCCGGCCCCGCTGGTGCGCAACGAGGTGCTGACGACTCCCGACTCGACCAAAGAGGTCCGGCGGATAGCCTTCGATCTCGGTGATTCGGCTGCGCGCTACGAGGTGGGTGATTCACTCGGGGTATGGCCGAGCAACTGCCCGTCGATGGTCGGTGAGTTCCTCGACGCGGCGGGATTGGCGGCCGGGCGGATCGTCGCCGTGGGTGATACCGAGTTGCCGCTGGAACAAGCGCTGCGGACCCGTTTCGATATCGCCCGGGTCTCCCGGGACCTGCTGGAATTCGTGGCCGACCGTAATCCCAGCAACCGGCTGGCCAAGCTGCTGCGCCGCGATAACCGCAACGAGCTGGCCGGGTACCTGTGGGACCGCCAACTGGTGGACGTCCTGCGCGATTTCCCGGTCCGCGCCGACCTCGTGGAGTGGCTCGATGTTCTGAAAAAGCTGCAGCCGCGCCAGTATTCGATCTCGTCCAGCCCGCTGGTCAGCCCGCGGGAAGTGGAGCTGACCGTCGGGATCGTCCGCTACGGCGATCCGCGGGTCGCGGGCTCGGCGGCCCGCCGCGGCGGCGTATGCTCCACCTTCCTGGCCGATCGCGCCGCCGCGCCCGTACCGATCTTCCTGCAGCGTGCCCCCCATTTCCGGCCGCCGCTGGATCCGAGCGTGCCGATGATCATGGTGGGCCCGGGCACCGGTATCGCGCCGTTCCGGGGTTTCCTGCACGAACGCCGCGCACTCGGTGCCACCGGGAAGAACTGGCTGTTCTTCGGCGACCAGCACGCGAGCCAGAACTTCTACTACCGCACCGAACTAGAGGATATGTTCCGTTCCGGTCACCTCTCGCGACTGGATCTGGCCTTCTCCCGTGATCAACGCGAACGGGTCTACGTGCAGCACCGGATGATCGAACACGGCGCGGAACTGTGGTCGTGGCTGCGCGAGGGCGCTCACTTCTATGTGTGCGGTGACGCAGCCCGGATGGCCGCGGATGTCGACGAGGCCTTGCTGCGCATCGCCCGCATCCACGGCAAACTCGACGAGGACGGCGCCCTGGCGTTCAAGAAGCAGCTGGTGGCCGAGAAGCGTTACGTCCGCGATGTCTACTGAACCGCTCCCACCGGTACGGCGGGCGGGTTCAGCCGAGTGAAATCGGGCAGGCGGTAGTACGGGTAATAGGGGTAGGGCGGGGTGAGCGCACTGGCCGCGTCCAGCCGCGCGATCTGATCGGTGGTGAGCTCCCAGCCGACGGCGCCGAGATTCTGCCGTAGCTGCTCCTCGTTGCGAGCGCCGACGATCACGGTGCCGACGGTCGGGCGGGAGAGCAGCCAGTTCAGCGCTATCTGCGGGACGGTCCGGCCGGTTTCGGCGGCGATCTCGTCCAGGGCATCGACGACGTTGTAGAGATGTTCCTGGTCCACCGGCGGGCCGGCCTCGGCCGTGCGGTGCAGCCGGCTGCCCGCGGGCAGCGGTTGGCCACGGCGGATCTTTCCGGTCAGCCGGCCCCAGCCCAGCGGACTCCAGACCACCGCACCTACCCCCTCGGCGACCCCCAGCGGCATCAGCTCCCACTCGTAGTCGCGTCCGGCCAGCGAGTAGTACACCTGGTGGGCGATATAGCGGGTGAGCCCGTGCCGATCGGCGGCGGCCAGCGATTTCATCAGCTGCCAACCGGCGAAATTGGAGGCGCCCAGATATCGGATCTTGCCCGCACGGACGAGATCGTCGAGAGCGTGCAGGACCTCCTCGACCGGGGTCCGGGCGTCGAACGCGTGCAACTGGAACAGGTCGATATGTTCGGTGCCGAGCCGGCGCAACGCGGCTTCCACGGCGCCGATCAGCCGGGCGCGGCCCGAACCCGCATCGAACGGGCCGGGTCCGGTGGGCAGGCTCGCCTTGGTGGACAGCAGCAGGCGGTCGCGCCGGCCACGGATGGCGGCCCCGAGTACTTCCTCGGAGGCGCCGTCGGAGTACACATCGGCGGTATCGAACATCGTGACCCCGGCGTCCAGGCTGATATCCACCAGGCGGCGGGCCTGTTCGACGTCGGTATCGCCCCAGGCGCCGAACAATTCCCCACGGCCCCCGAAGGTTCCGGCGCCGAAACTCAACGCGGGGACGATCAATCCGGAAGCTCCCAGGCGGCGGTATTCCATCTCGACTCCTAATGGATCTAGAGTGTCATTAGCAAGGTCGAAGATACACCGATCGACGACTAAATGAAACTGGAGTTCCTTTATGACGCTCGATGAGGCCGGACCCGGATCCGTCCGCCCCGGCGGCCGCACCGCCCGCGTCCGCGCCGCAGTACTCGAGGCGGCCGCCGATCTCCTGGCCGAACACGGCTTCGCGCGGCTCGACCTGGCCGAGGTCGCCGCCCGCGCCGAAGTCGGGAAGACAACGGTCTACCGGCGCTGGCGCACACCGGCCGGACTGACCGCCGACCTGCTCATCGATATGGCCGAACAGTCGCTACCGCGCGCGAATACGAGCTCGTTGCGCGGCGACCTCGAGGCCAACGCCCGCCTGGTCGCGAAAACCCTCACCGACCCCCGGCAGAGCCGCCTCTTCCGCGCGGTGATCGCCGCCGCGAGCTTCGACGAAGCGGCAGCGGTCGCACTCCGCCGGTTCTACGATGCGCGGCTCACCGAATGGTCACCTTGTGTCACCGAAGCCATCGACCGCGGCGAGGCACCACCCGGCACCGACCCGCGCGCGGTGCTCACCGCCGTTTCGGGACCGCTGTACTACCGCCTGCTGGCCAGCGGCGACCAGATCGATGACCAGGCTGTACGGGCCGCGGCGGAGGCCGCGGTGAACGCGGCCGCGGCAGGGGTTTTCGTCCGCACCGGAACCTGACCGCCTGCGAGCGGCCGGCCTGCCCGCATCACCAGAGATGCTCGTAATCGAGGGCCGCGGCCCCGATCAGGCCGAGTCCCAGCAGGACGAAGACGATACGCACCGACAACGGGCCATAACTGGTGACCACCCGCAGAACGGATCGATACACACGCTGGGCCCGCCGCGTGCGCCGGGTCGCCAGCGCGAGCACCACCAGCGGCGGTAGCAGCGCGAGCGCACAATAAGCGATGACGATCAGCGGCCACACCGACGGCAGCGGTTCCCGGGCCGATATCAACGCCAACCCGGCCAGATACGGAATCGCGGTCGGCGCCTGCGCCAGGCCGATGACCATACCGGCCATACCGAGCAGCCAGGGGCGCCGCCGGATGGTCACCGTCCACGCCGGAGGTTCGGCCTGCGCACCGGCGGGCACGGCGGCGATCACGAGCAGTACGAGACCGAAACCCAGGGCACCCCAGGTACGGATCGTCGGGGTGAGCTCGAAATCCACCAGATCGGTGAGGAAATCGATGCCCAGCACCGCCAGCAGCCCGAAAGTCGTGGTGACCGCGAAAACCCCGGCGATGAAACTCGCCCCACCGGGCACCGGCGATTTCCGGGCGAGCCTGCTGTCCACGACGATCGCCGCGGTAACCCCTACCAGCAGGAGATCGAGCGAATCTATGAACGCGAACCCGGCGAGGGCGAGCAGTAGAGCGATCATGGCGCCGCCAGCCTACGCGGTCACATACCGGCATCGCGTGCCGCCGGTAACCCGCCACGCAGGATCGCCGGACCCGCCCCCGATCTCCGGAGTCCTCGGGGCGCAGGCGCCATCCGCGCCGGGGCGGAAACCGATGCTCGGATTCCTGAGCTCCAGATCACGGCACGTTGTGCCGTCTCGGCGACACGCGCTGTCGAAAACCCCGGGCCGCGGCACGACCCCGGCCAACAGTGATCGACGGGGCTGCGACCGGTGACGTAGCCCGGGTGGTCACACGCCCGGCTTACCCCGAGACACGCTTCGTCGACTCACCAAGCCGAGGGAGCCAGAAGGGGTCTCGCCCGGTGAACCCCAGCACCCGGTGTAGTCCCGGCGCCGCGGACCCGATCGGCACGGTCGGGCCGAAGAGGCCGGGGGTGCCCTCGGCGGGCGTGTCCTGCAGGAAGTCCAGGAGAACGGCGAGATCGGAGTCGTCCACCTTCAGTTCCTGGCGGGTGGCGCGCGCCAGATCCCAGGCGTGGACGACGATCTCGTCCAGCGCGACCCGTGCGGTGACGGGCGCCGGCATCGTGACCCCACCCGCTTCGGTATCCCCCTCCCACGCCGCGGGCTCGCGCCAGGCCTGCGCCAGCGCCCGCAGCCGCGCCGGGACCGCCGTGCGCCACTCGGCGGACAGCGCGGCGCCGGAACCGAATTCGGGCGCGGCGGACGCGCCGAGTGATTCCTTGGCGGCAGCGGCGCGGAACGCCTCCGCCAAACCTGCCACGTGTTCGATCAATGCGCGGACCGGGATATCGGCGGGCGTGGGCGCGTCGAGCTGGGTGTCGTCGATCGCGGTGACGATATCGGCCAGCGCGTCCGCCGCGGGCGACAGGTCGAATTCCGGGTGCATGCGGTCTCCTCGATCCGGGGCTGCTGTAGTCCAGACGAGACCGCGGGCGCAAACTCATCGGCCGCACCACCGGGCGTATATCGGCCCGGCCGGCGGCAGCGCGTTCCAGGGTGCCGGTCCGCGTCGAACCGGCCGGAGGGCTGCCCGCTCTGCGCGCCGTACAGGTTGTGCGCCGGACACCGCTACGCGTCCACGAAACCCTGGACAAGACCGGCCGGGCGCTGCGCGGGCCCGAGTTCGTCCGCGCAGAGTTCAGGAGTCGATCCTGGCGCGGACCGCGGCATGCAGCTCACGCAGCCCGGAGCGATCCGTGAGAACCTCGAGCACCCGGAAACCCGAACCGGAACCCGCGAGTTCGGCGGCCAACTCCTCCGGACCCACCTGCCGGTGCGGGATCCGGTACGCCGCGCAGAGCGCGGAGAGGTCCATCCCGTGCGGGGTGCCGAAAACCCGCTCGAAGACACCAGCGTACTGGGGGTCGCCCTGTTCGAGAAGTTCGAAGATACCGCCGCCGTCGTCGTTGGCGACCACGATGGTGAGGTCGTCGGGGCGGGGTTCACCGCGGCCGATCAACAGACCGGACGCATCGTGCAGGAAGGTGAGGTCACCGATCAGGGCGATGGTCCGGCCGCGGTGGTGTAGCGCGGCACCGACCGCGGACGACACCGTTCCGTCGATACCCGCGACACCGCGGTTGGACAGCACCCGCACGCCCGGTTTCGGCGCCGCGACGAGCGCGGTGTCGCGGACCGGGTTCGAGGCGCCCAGCAGCAGCTGATCGCCTTCGCGCAAGGCATCGGTGATCACCGCGGCCACGTGCAGTCCGGTGGGTTTGGGGTGGCGGTCCAGTTCGTCGCGCACTACGGCACGGGCCCGCCGGTCCAGTTCCCGGCAACATTCCAGCCACTGCGCGGTCGGTGCGCCGCTGGTCACCGCCCGGGTACCGGTGCCGACCACATTGCCCGAGACATCGGGCCAGCGCGGGCCGGTGGTCAGCGCGTACACCGTCACCTCCGGGTCGGCCAGTACCTTCGACACCTGACGATGCAGGGTCGGGCGGCCGGTGATGATCGCCTGCCGCGGTTTCAGCAGCGGCAGCGCCAGCGGATGCAGCGCCGGACCGTGCACGGGGGCGGTGGGTTCGGCCACGGTGGGCAGGTCGGCGAGTTCGGCCCGCAGGCCGGCGCCGTGCCCGGAGATCACGACGGTATCCGGGGTGAGGTCGATATCGAGGGGAACGTCGAGGGTCGCGTACTGGGTGGCCGTCCACGGCTGGTCCACACCGCGCCCGGCGGGAGTGAATTCCGCACTGCCCGGCTCCGGGACCAGCGGTTCCCGCAGTGGGATATCGAAATGCACGGGGCCCGCGTTGCCCGAACGTGTGCCCCGCGCGGCGGCCAGTACCCGGCATACCGCGGACCGCCACACGCTGTTCTGCCGTGGATACTCGGGGCCGGATTCGGTTTCGGCGAGGCCGAGGCTGATGGTCGCCCGGACCTGGCTGCCGAACAGTCCGAGTTGTTCGACCGTCTGATTCGCGCCGGTACCGAGCATTTCGTAGGGACGGTTGGCGCTGAGCACGATCAGCGGGACCCGGGCGTAATTGGCCTCCAGGACCGCCGGGCCGAGATTGGCGACCGCGGTGCCCGAGGTCATCACCACCGGTACCGGGGCACCCGAGGCGACGGCCAGGCCGACCGCAAGGAATCCGGCGGTGCGTTCGTCGATGCGCATATGCAGCCGCAGCTGCCCTGCCGCATCGGCCGCCTGCAGCGCGAAGGCCAGTGGGGCATTACGCGAACCGGGGCACAGCACCACTTCCCGCACCCCACCGCGGGCGAGTTCGTCGACGACCACCCGGGCTTGCGCAGTTGACGGATTCACGACTCCAGACTGTCAGACCCCGGCGGCCGCGTCTGCGTCACCCTGCTCACATCGGCAAGGCCGCTCGCGGCCGGAACCCGGCCCCCGGAACCCCCTGGAACTCCCCCCGTTGGGGACCTCGTCGTCGAGGCCCCCACGGACCGCGCTGATGCGCGGCCTGATCGCTACGCGCGGAATGTTATCCGGCGTGCTTCTGCACCAGGTCGCCGACGCGGGGCAGCGCCTCGATGACATTCTTCTTGGCCGAGGAACGCATCGAGTTGTACACCTTCTGCAGGGCCGGCCGGCTGGAGGCCGCGGCACGCGCATCGGTGACGGTCAGCAGGGCCTCGGCGACCTCGTCGCCCTTGCCGGCGAGCAGTTCGCCGAAGCTCCCGGCCGCACCGGCCTTGTACTCGTTCCAGTACGGCTCGAGCTGCTCCAGCAGTTTGGGGGCCAGCGATTCCAGGGCGTCGGGAACGATGGACGGGCTGATCTTCTTGACCGCCGCGTACCCACCCTTCACGGCCAGACCCGAGGCACCACCCTTATCGGAGACCTCGGCGTCCAGGACCTGGACGGCGTCGGCGAGGAAGGCCGGGCGCGTAGGCTCGTCAAGCAGTGATTCAGACAGTGCTGCAACCAATTTAAGGATCCTCCGGATCAGTACTCGTATGGACGGGCAACGCAACTATACGCATCGCCCACACGAATGTATTTCCGCCCGTAACTGTCCACGGAGCGAGGAGGAGTACTGGACGATCGACCGAACCGGGCACGGCGCTAAGCGATCCGGAAGCACCGCGGCCGATCGTGTCCGAGCCGGCCGGGTCAGGGCTGCCAGGGCAGCAGTTGCACCATGAGACCTTCGCTGTCGGCCAGGACGGTCCCCTCCTCGTCCACCAGTTCGGCGCTGATGAAGGTTTTCCGGCCCTCGGTCCGCTCGACCCGGCCGCGCACTGTCAGCGGGGTGTCGAGCGGGGTCACCTTGCGGTAGTTCACGTGCAGGAAGGCGGTCCGGCTGATCGGCCGCCCGGCGTAGTGGACGGTCATTCCGAAGAGGTCGTCGAACAGCAGCGGCAGGACGCCACCGTGCGCGGCGGAGTTGCCGCCGAGATGGAACCGGCGGAACACACCCTTCATCACGATGCCGTCGGGTCCGGCCGAGACCGTCTTCCAGGGCAGCAGGAGCAGGCTGCCGCGGCCCGGCAGTTCGACGGCCCGGCCGGCGGGACCCTGCTGTTCCGGCGCCCGATACGGTTCGAGCAGTTCGATCAGTGCGTTCACCCGGTCGCGGGCTTCGCGATAGACCTCGTCCGGGGCGTCGACCGAGACCGTCAGGTCCTGCAGGGTGCGCATACCCGCCACGAAGTCACCGTATTCCGGGCCGACCTCGGCCGGGACGATCCTGGGAAACCCCCCGTGCCTCTCGTACCGATCCTCGTCGACAGCGCTTTCGTCGATCCTCGGTCGGGTCTGCTCGGTCATACAAGCACGGTAACCCGGGGTTTTACGGCGTCCAAACGATTCGGCCGAACTGTGGTGAAGTCAACGCGACACCGGCCGCCCCACCGCGCCTGATGTAATCACCCCCATGACGTTCAATCCGACGCTGTGGCGCGACGTGGCCGGGTTCGAGGGCCTGACCGATATCACCTACCACCGGCATACCGAACAAGGCACCGTCCGGATCGCGTTCGACCGTCCCGAAGTGCGCAACGCCTTCCGGCCGCATACGGTCGACGAACTCTACGCGGTCCTCGACCACGCCCGTACCACCTCCGATGTCGGCGCGGTTTTGCTCACCGGTAACGGACCGAGCCCCAAGGACGGTGGCTGGGCCTTCTGTTCCGGCGGCGACCAGCGCATCCGCGGCCGCAGCGGCTACCAGTACGCCAGCGGCGACACCGCCGAAACGGTCGACAAAGCTCGCGCCGGACGCCTGCACATCCTCGAGGTGCAGCGGCTCATCAGGTTCATGCCCAAAGTGGTGATCGCCCTGGTCAACGGCTGGGCCGCCGGCGGCGGGCACAGCCTGCACGTGGTCTGCGACCTCACCCTGGCCAGCCGCGAACACGCCCGGTTCAAACAAACCGACGCCGACGTCGGCAGTTTCGACGGCGGCTACGGCAGCGCCTACCTGGCCAAACTGGTGGGCCAGAAGTTCGCCCGCGAGATCTTCTTCCTCGGCCGCGCCTACACGGCCGAGGAAATGCACGCCATGGGCGCGGTGAACGCCGTCGTCGACCACGCCGAACTCGAAGACGTGGCCCTCGAATGGTCCGCGGCGATCAACGGGAAATCGCCCCAGGCGCAGCGCATGCTCAAATACGCGTTCAACCTCGCCGACGACGGACTGGTCGGGCAACAGCTCTTCGCCGGTGAGGCCACCCGGATGGCCTATATGACCGACGAAGCCGTCGAAGGCCGCGACTCCTTCCTGGAGAAACGCGCACCCGACTGGAGCCCCTACCCCTGGTACTTCTGAATCGGCCGGTTTCCGGAGTCGGCCAACTGGTATCGGGCTGGTGCGGGCAGCCGCCGGCGAGAAATCCATCATGGCCCGGCTGCACTCCGTCCGCGCTCGCGGGCGGCCAAGTACTGTCCGAAATCGCGGAGGTAGGCGTCGAACTCCGGACTGGCCAGATATGCCTCGTACTGCCCGAGACAGTCGAGGATCTCCGAGTTGCCCCCGGTCGCGAGGACATGACGGATGTAGCCCACGATGACCGCCTTGTCGTCGACCCAGGCGGCAACGCTCAGTGACGTCCAGCGATTCAGGCCGTCGAACCGATAACAGCCGAACACTTCTTCGGAGTCGGCGCTCATGATCGCCGCGAGTTCTTCCTCGTCACGAGGCTGCCGGAACACGAATTCGCGGTAGCGGTGGTCGTAGGTCACGTTCTCGGGGGCGCTGAGCCGGCCGGTCGCGCAGGTGTCACTCGAGACCGTCCAGACGACGCCCGGAACCGTCAAGAATGCTCGCGTGTCCCAATCGTCGAGCGGGTGGTCGATCTTGCCGAGGAGCCAGTCCTGAGCGCTCGGATGCCAGTTACGCAGCGATGCACGCAGGGCGACGGCCCTGATCTCCTCGAGGTCGGGCAGGTAGAGCGTCACGAGGCGATTGTCGCCGAAGCGCGGCGGCGTGGGTTCGGCGGGCGGGTCCCGCGGCAACGGTGGTACCGCCCCTACACTTGTTCAGGGTGGATATCCTCAGCAGCCGGGTCATACTGCGCCCGCGGGACTATGCGACCACCTCGGCGTTCTACCGGGACTCCTTGGGTCTGGCAGTCTTCCGGGAATACCCGGGTGGCACGGTGTTCTTTGCCGGACAGTCGCTGATCGAGGTCGCGGGCCACGGCGCGGCCGAGACCGACCCGCAGGGGTTCGCAGGGGCGATCTGGTTGCAGGTCCGTGACCTCGGGGCCGTCGCGGTCGAGTTGACGTTGCGCGGGGTCGCGATCGAACGGGCCCCGGTAACCGAACCCTGGGGGCTGATCGAGATGTGGTTGAAGGATCCGGACGGCGTGCCGATCGTGCTGGTCGAGATCCCGGAGGACCATCCGCTGCGGCGGGACAACCGCTGAGCGGGACCGGGCGCCGGTTTTCTACCGGGTTGCCAACCCATGGCCCGCCACGCGACGATACGATCGGATGGCCGCCCGATCACCGACGCCCGGTGCGACCGCTTTCGTACCGTCCGACGAGTGAATCGCAGTTCCATGCCTGGCCCAGCCCCATACCGATATCCGGCTCCGGCGCCCTGCACCGGCAGCACCGGCCCCTGCTGTCCGCGGCCCCGCCGACGTGACACCATCGCAGCCGTGAGCGAGTACACCATCGTTGTCCGGTTCACCGGGGACAAGGCGTGGCCGTGACGAAAACCTTGCGTACGCTGCCCATACCCACCGGCGGCGGAGTCAGCGATGTGCTCCCGCACCTGCGGCAGGTGCTCGACGACAGCGGTTCGGCCGCCTGGCTGCCGGTACCCGCCAGTGATCGGCGCGAAGCCCGCCGGCTGGGTGACGCACTCGCACCCGGCGAACCGATCGACGACGATATCGCGCTGGTCGTCACCACCTCCGGGACCACGGGTGTACCGAAGGGCGCCATGCTCACCGCGGCCGCGTTACGCGCCAGCGGCGACGCCACCCACGAACGGCTCGGCGGTCCGGGTAGCTGGCTGCTGGCGCTGCCCACCCATCACATCGCGGGACTCCAGGTATTGCTGCGTTCGCTGCTGGCGGGTACGGAACCGACCGTGGTGGACGTCTCCGGCGGTTTCCTGCCCGAGGCCCTCACCGGAGCCATCGCGAGTATGCGCGGGGAACGCCGCTACACCTCGCTGGTGCCGACCCAGCTGGTCAAAGTGCTGGACGCCCCCGCCGCGACCGCCGCGCTGGCCGAACTGGACGCCGTGCTGATCGGCGGCGCCGCGACCCCGCTGCCGCTCTACGAGCGGGCCCGCGCCGCCGGAATCAATATCGTCCGCACGTACGGGATGAGCGAGACCTGCGGCGGATGCGTATACGACGGTGTTCCGCTCCGCGGTGCCCGGGTGCGTATCGAGGGCGGCCGTATCCTGCTCGGCGGCGATATGCTGGCCGCCGGTTACCGCAATATGCCCGATCACCCCGCCTTCGCCGAACCCGGCTGGTTCCGCACCGACGACGCGGGCGTTTTCACCGACGGTGTCCTGCAGGTCCAGGGCCGGTTGGACGAAGCGATCTCCACCGGCGGCCTGCTGGTCATACCGCAGGTTGTGGAGGCGGTGCTGGCAACCCATCCCGCAGTCTCCGAATGCGTGGTCCTCGGCTTACCGGACGAGCGCCTGGGTCAGCGGGTCGTGGTCGCGGTGGTACCGGCCTCGGGTGCGACGCCCACCCTGGACGAACTCCGCGAGCACGTACTGGCAGAACTGGATACCGCCGCCGCGCCCCGCGAAATCACCCTCGTCGACGATATCCCGCTACTGGGTCCGGGCAAGCCGGACCGTGCCGAGCTCCGCAAATACCTGCTCGCAGGATCGGCGTCCTGAGCGGACCGGTTCCGCACCGCGTACCGGCTGAAACGCGACGGCTCACACAGCCGGCCTTCCGTTGATCGCCGGAGATTCACGGGCCGCCCACACGGGAACCATGCTGTCGGCGACCAGGATCAGTACTCCGGTCGCCGATCGGCACCACCCGATAGACGTGACTTCACGCGGTCTCGCGGCCGGGGGCCCGTGTCCTCGGCGCCCGGCTGCACGTTGAGGCGCCCGCTGGACGTTGAGTGGACCCATAGCGGGTTCGCCGAGGATGCGGAGCGCCGACGCCGGACGGAGCGGGTCGTAGCCCCGTCCGGGCATACGGTCGTAGCCCGTCCGGGCGCCGTCGTGCGTGCCCGCCGAGCGGCTACAGGTCCGCCGCTTTCCCGCCGTGGCGGCTCCCGGCCGCCGACCCGGAATGAACACGGTTCAGCGTCTCCGGCGCAACCCGTTCAGGGCTCCTCGTCGGCGTAGGAACCGTCGTAGTCATCACCCATCGGTACCGGGATGGACTGTTCGGCGATATCGACGGGGTCCGCGCTCCAGACGTCCCGGGTGCTCCCCGGAGGCGTCACCGCCTCTTCCGGAACCGGGATGTCGTCGGGGACCGAACGTGGGTCGATATCGGTGTACGGGGCGTCGTCGGGGTAGGCCGGTGCGTCCTGTTCGGCACGATCGGCCTCGGGCACCGCCTCGAAAGTGCCTGGTCCGGCCGTCCGGGAAAGCTTGCGCTCCGCCATAGTGGCTCCTCTCCTCCGTTGTGGCCTCGCCGGGCGACTACCCGCCGAGTGGAAGATCAGTCCAACGACCTCGACAATGCCCTCGTACGGCCGATCCGGCAAGTACCGTTCCGGCCACACCGGATCGCTCCCACCGCCGCGGCCGCGTAACCGGCGGCTCGGTGGTCTGCGGATGCGCCCGGCGCGGCGGAGCGGATTAGGCTTCGGGAATGGCTACCGCAGCACAATGGATCGAGGGCGCCCGGCCCCGGACTCTGCCGAACGCGATCGCCCCCGTTCTCGCCGGAACCGGCGCCGCGGCCGCCATCGACGGTGCGGTCTGGTGGAAAGCGCTGCTGGCGCTGGGAGTTTCGATGGCACTGATCATCGGGGTGAATTTCGCCAACGATTATTCCGACGGGATACGCGGCACCGACGACGAACGCGTCGGCCCGCTGCGGCTGGTGGGCTCCGGCGTGGCCACCCCCGCCGCGGTACGCGGCGCGGCGGTCGCCAGCCTGGCCCTGGGCGCGGTATTGGGCCTGGTCCTGGCCGTGCTCTCGGCCTGGTGGCTGATCCTGATCGGTGCGGTCTGCCTGGCAGGCGCCTGGTTCTACACCGGCGGCAGCAAACCGTACGGCTACCGCGGTTTCGGGGAGATCGCCGTTTTCGTATTCTTCGGGCTCGTGGCGGTCCTCGGCACCCAGTTCGTCCAAGCCGAGCGGGTCGATTGGGCAGGGTTCGCGCTCGCGGTGGGAGTCGGGGCGTTCTCCAGCGCGGTGCTGGTGGCCAACAATCTGCGCGATATCCCGACCGATACCGACACCGGGAAAACGACCCTGGCCGTGAAACTCGGCGATACCCGCACCCGCACGCTGCATCTGGCGCTGCTGGCGGCGCCGTTCGTGATGACCCTGATACTCGTCGCCCGCACCCCCTGGGCGCTGGTGGGCCTGCTGGCCGTACCCCTGGCCGTCCGCGCCAACACCCCGGTCCGGGCCGGCAAGGGCGGACTGGAGTTGATCCCCGCCCTCCGCGATTCGGGCCTGGCCATGCTGGCCTGGTCGGCCCTCAGCGCCCTGGCCCTCGGGTTCGGTGCCTGACCCCTCAGTCGTCCGGCAGGATGATGCCGATCGCCCAGTTCACGATGGTGATGATGATCGCGCCCAGCAGCGCGGCCCAGAAGCCGTCGATACGCAGACCGTAATCGGTCGCCTCGGTGATCCACGCCGTGAGCCACAGCATCAGCGCGTTGATCACCAGCAGGAACAAACCGAGGGTCACGATCACCAACGGCAGCGACAACAGTTTCACGAGCGGCTTCACGAAGGCATTCACCAGCGTGAACACCACCGCTACCGCGAGCAGTACAACGATTTTCGCGCCGTTGCCCTGATCCGGGGGCGAAGCGATCTCGATTTTGCCGACCCATAACGCGGCCAGCCAGATGGCGAAGGCGGTCCCGATCAACCGGAGCACAAGCTGCATTCCCCATGCTAATCACAGGCGGGCTTGTTTTGCTGTGTTTATTTGCGGCGCCTGCGGCGCCGCGGGTTTTGGCCCCCCTTGGTCCCTGCTTTCCGCACTCGACACTCGCGGCTGCGCCGCATCGCATCGAGCACGGAAAGCAGGGACGGGCCAAAACCTTTCAGGGCCTCGTAAGACTCGGCGGCGCTGTTGGTTACGTTGGGATGCTCTTCGACCAGATAGTCCGGCGCGGAATTGCGGCGTCTCGGCCGCCTACTCGTACGGAGGTCGAGCCGCGGGTGTGGTAGCCGGTGAAGTCCCCGCCGACGTCGGGGCCGGGCGGTTCAGGCTGCGCGGTCGAGGTGGGTGTGGACCTGCTCGCGTAGCCCGGTGAGTGCATCGGCACCGCCGAGGAGTCCGGTGGTGGCCGGGTTCGGGGCGCGCAGGATGGCAAGCAGGATATGCCCGGACTCGATGGTTTTGTCCTTACGCGCCACGGCTTCCCGCAACGAGAGTTCCAGGGCTTTCTTGGCGTCGCGGCTGAACGGGATATGCCCGAACCGCGTGCGGCTGCGGGATTCCTCCGGTGGAATCGCCCGGTCGAGGGCGTCGGCGCCGAAGTTCGCGTCGAGGCTTTCGCGTACGGCATCGAGATCGATCCCGATGGAACGCAATGCCTCGGCATCTTCCGCGCCGAGCGGTTCGGCGCGGGCCGCGGTGGTGAGTTCGGTCAGTGCGGCGTCGCGGGCGATCCCGTTGCGTTCCAGCAATGTCAGTAAGGCCGGTTCGGCCTCGGCCAGCAGACCGAGCAGCAGATGCTCGACCCGGATATCGGGCGAATGCAGTTCACGTGCGTGTTCCTGGGCCGCGACGACCGTCGACCGGGCGCTTTTGGTGAATCTCTCGAACATCTATCGGCTCCTGCCTTTCCGGTTGTACTTCTGATGGACCGCCTGCTTACTGACCTCGAGCGCGTCGGCGATGGCCTGCCAGGACCAGCCCTGGTCCCGGGCGTTGCCGACCTGGATGGACTCGAGCCGGTCCAGCAGTCTGCGCAGCGCCAGCACCGCCCGTAACCCGACCGCGGGGTCCGGACTGCCCGCCGCCGCGGCCAGTGTGGTTGCTTCCGTCATACGTCAATTTTGATTGACGAACCCCTCGGTGTCAACAAAAATTGACGACAGGTCGCCGCAATCGCCGCGCAAGGGTCGCGCAAGACGGGTACGCAACCGTGGTCACCATGACGAATCACGTATCAGCGGCACCGCCCGCCATCGAGGCGACGGACCTGGTCAAGACGTTCGGCACCCAGCGCGCTGTCGACGGAGTGAGCCTGGCGGTACCGCAGGGCTCGGTGTACGGCGTCCTGGGCCCGAACGGCGCCGGTAAGACCACCACCATCCGTATGCTCGCGACGCTGCTGCGGCCCGACGGCGGCAGCGCGCATATCTTCGGTCACGATGTACTGCGCGAACCGTCCACCGTCCGCTCGCTCATCGGGGTGACCGGTCAATACGCCTCGGTGGACGAGGATCTGACCGCCACCGAAAACCTGATGATCTTCTCCCGGCTGCTCGGACTGAGCCGGTCCGCAGCCCGCCGCCGGACCGTTGAACTACTGGAGGAATTCGCGCTCACCGAGGCCGCCGGAAAAGCGCTGAAGAACTTCTCCGGCGGTATGCGCCGGCGGCTGGACCTGGCCGCGGGCCTCATCGCGACACCCCCGCTGCTGTTCCTCGACGAACCCACCACCGGGCTGGATCCGCGCACCCGCGCCCAGATGTGGGAAACCATCCGCAAGCTGGTCCGCGAGGGCACAACGGTGCTGCTCACCACCCAATACCTCGACGAGGCCGATCAGCTCGCCGACCGGATCGCCGTGATCGACCACGGCCGGGTGATCGCCGACGGCACCGCCGACGAGCTCAAATCCTCCATCGGTGGTTCCTCGCTGCATCTCACGCTGGCGGTGAGCTCTCAGCTCGATTCCGCCCGCCGCGTCATCGCCGAAGTACTGGGCAGCGAACCGCAGTCGACCCCCGAGACCGGCCGGCTCACCGCCGCCCTGCCCGACCCGAACGACACTACCGAACTGCTGGTCCGATTGCGCGAACGCGGTATCGCGGTGGACGAGATCACCGTGAGCAAACCCAGTCTCGACGAAGTCTTCCTCACCCTCACCGGCCACCCGGCCGATACCGATACCGAACGGACGGCGGCATGACCACCACCCTCATCGAATCCCCCACCGCATCGACACGGCCGGTGCCCCCGGCGACCGGGCAGATCGGCCTGCGCCGGACCGTGGACAACACCTTGACCATGGCCTACCGCGGGTTACTGAAGATCAAACACAACCCCGAACAACTCTTCGACGTGGTCATCCAGCCGGTGATCTTCACCCTGATGTTCACCTACATCTTCGGTGGCGCCATCTCCGGTGACGTCCAGAGCTATCTGCCGGTGATCATCCCGGGGATTCTCGTGCAGACGGTGGTCCTGACCTCGGTGGTCACCGGAGTCCAGCTCAAAGAAGATATGGAGAAAGGTGTATTCGACCGGTTCAAATCTCTGCCCATCGCGCGGATCTCACCGCTGTCCGGGGCATTGACTGCCGATATGGTCCGCTATGGGATCGCCTCGGTGCTCACCGTGGTGATGGGCCTGCTCATCGGTTACCGGCCCCACGCCGCCGGCGTCGCGGTGGCCGTTGTGCTGGTTATCGCCTGCTCGTTCGCAACCAGCTGGATCTGGGCATTCTTCGGCGTGATCGCGAACAAAGCCTCCGCAGTACAGGGCTATTCGATGCTGGTGATGTTCCCGCTGACCTTCGCCTCACCGGCGTTCGTCCCGGAAGAGACGATGCCGGGCTGGTTGCAGGTGTTCATCGATATCAACCCGGTCTCTCATCTGGTGTGGGCCTGCCGCGACCTGATGAATACCGGGCATATCGGGGTACATGTGATCTGGTCGCTGGTGGGCGCCGCGGTGATCATCGCGATCTTCGCACCCCTGACCGTGCGGTCGTATATGCGCCGCGCCTGAGCGACATGCCGGACCCGTTCAGCCGACCGCGGGCCGGGCGAGCGGATCCGGTAGCTGCGCGCCCACCTCGCGGACCAGCTCCAGGATCCGCTCGGCGGCCGCGACGCGGCGTAACCCGCCCGCAGCAGCGACTGCCGCAGCCAGCCGGTCGACGCCGATCCGGTCGCGCCACAGATCCCGGTGCCGGTCCCACCGCAGCACGGGGTAGTCCTGCCGGGATACCACCCGCGGCGCCAGCGCCAGCAGTTCCACACCGGCCGCCTCATGTTCGCCCAGCATGAGCAGACCCGAGCCGACGGCACAGGCCACCGCACCGAGCTGCGGCAGGTCCAGCACATGACCGAATCGCCGCGGCGCCAGATCGACGAGCTCGGGCACCAATCGTGCGACCACATCACCGCGCTCGTACAGCACATGCGCAGCCAGCGCCGCCGACCCGGTCAGTAGCAGGCCGGGTCCCGGTGTGGTTTCGTGGACCGGCCAGCCGATCAGCTCGAGCGCACGCCGGAAATGCCGCAGTCCGGCATCGATCTCGCCCTCGACGAGCTCGATGCCGGCCAGTACGGCGGCAATGGTGGACAACCGATGATTGCGGTGGAACCCCGGATCGTCGACCACCGCCGGATCCGCGCCACCGGAACCGGAGAATCCGAGCGCGGTGGCAAGTTCCCGCCGCGCCCGCGCCGGTTCGCCGCTGCCGGCCAGCGATGCCGCGAGGTACGAGTGCACTTCCAGGCTTTCCTCGTAGGCACGGATACGGTGCAGCAGCTCCGCCGCTTCCTCGTAGAACGCAACCGATTCGCGATACCGCGCGACTTGGCCGGCCAGTGACCCCCGATGCTGAGCAAGCATCGCCCGGCTCCACACTTCCGCTTCGGTCAGGGTCGGCACGGCCGCGCGGGCATCCCGGCTCGATTCGTGGATACGGCCCATGTTCTCCCAGATGTTGGTGCGGGCCATCAGCGCCAGCGATCTGGTGTGCCGGTCGGGCGAGCGGGTCGCGCGAGCCAGCAGCCGGGCGAGCCCGAGCGAATCGGGCCGACAGGTCAGCAGCTGCGCGAGAAACCGGAACGGCGCGCGCAAACCGGTATCGCCCCGCAGCAAGAGCCGGGCCCGGCTCCGCACCAGTGCCAGCTGCCGGAGACTGCGGTCCATGAAGGCAAGATGCAAGGCGATCACAGCGTGGCAGGCCGATTCCAGTTCCGCGTACACCCCACGGGAAGCCACCGGTGGCGCCATCGCGAGCATCCGGGGAATCCAGCCCATGAGTTCGAGGTTCGCGCCGTGCATTACCCACCGCATGGCCGCGACCGGGAAAACGGCATACATGGTCTGCGAGTCGCCGGCCGATTCGGCGCGGCGCAGGACAGTGACCAGATTGTCCAGTTCGACCGCCACGGTCAACGCCGGCCTCAGCTCGTCACCGCCGCCGTAGCATTCGGCCATCAGCACTGCGAAATCCCGCGCCCAGCGCGCCATCCGTGTTTCCACCAGATCGATTTCCGCCCCCCGCCCGGTATCTGCCGCCACAAGCTCTTGTTCACCGAATTCGCGGACCGTTTCCAGCATCCGGTAGCGGAGCCCGACACCCTCGGTCTCGACGACGGTCAGCAGTGACTGCCCGACCAGCCCGTCCAACGCCGCCGCGATATCACTGACCGATGTTGCGCCGTCAGCGGCCGATATCGCACCGGCATCGGCCGACGCCGGAGGATGGCCGACCGTCGAACCACCGGCGACCGCTTCGGCCGCCGCGAGTGTGAATCCCCCTGGAAAACGGCACATCCGTCGCAACGTGACCTGCTCGTCCGGTGCCAGCAGATTCCAGCTCCAGGCAATCACCGCGTGCAGGGTGCGATGGCGCTCCGGTGAGGTCCGGTCACCGCTGCGCAGCAGCGCGAAACGCTGGTCCAGCCGCCGTTCGATATCTTCCACGCTCATCGTGCGCACGCGTGCCGCGGCGAGTTCGATGGCCAGCGGCAGTCCGTCGAGTGTGCGACACAGTCGCGCAACGACTTCCATATCGAGACGTACGGACGGACGCACCGCCCGCGCCCGTGCGGTGAACAGTTCGGTGGCCGGTGAGCCGGCGGCATCGCTGGCCAGCGGCCCCAGCGGATACACCGTCTCGGCGGTGATCGCCAGCGGCGCCCGGCTGGTGGTGAGCACAATGAGTTGCGGGCAGCTGCCCACCAGATCCGCCACGACCGCGGCCGCGGCCTCGATCAAATGCTCGCAATTGTCCAGCACCAGCAGCATCGGCCGGGCCGACAACGCGTCCCGTAGCCGCCGGCGGATATCGGGCCGGGAAATCGGCGGTAGCAGTCCCGGTTCGCGTCTGACCTCACCGAGCCCCATGGCGCCGGCGATGGCCGATTCGATATCCACCACGCCCGCGGCCGTCACACCGCCGGACCGTACCGAGGCCAGCTCCACCAGCACCACCGGCTTGTTTCCGGCTTCCTGCATCGCGAGTTCGTTGGCGACGCGGGTCTTGCCGGCACCCCCCGGCCCGAGCACGGTGGTGACGCGGGAAACCCGCAACAACCGCGACAGTTCGGCCAGATCGTCCGCCCGGCCGAGTAACGCATTCGGCGCCGCGCGTACCCCGACCGCCGACGGCACCTGGTCTGCCGCGCCGGTGCCGGACGCGGGCGGGGTCTGCCGCGGTGCGAATCGGCCGCGCAGTACGGCGGTGTTCAACTCGGTGATCGCGGCCCCGGGGTCGGTACCCAGTTCGGTGGCGAGCACCGCTCGCAAGTCGGCGAATACGGCGAGCGCCTCGCTGTCGCGGCCGACAGTGGCGAGCAGACGCATGAGCGAATGCGCGACCGCTTCGGCGGTGGGCCGGCGGCGCAGTTGTCTACGCGCCACCACTATCGCGCCGTCGTGATCACCCGCTGCCGCGCGGGTCTCCCGCTCGACCTCGTCGAGCACCTCGTCTTGCGCCACGGCTGCGGCGGACAGTTCGTCGGCGAGCAGGCCGGCGGGCAGATCCGCGCCCGGCTCACCCGACCACAGCGCGCGGGCCCGGTCGATACAACGCTGGGCCGCTTCCACCTCACCGGCGGTCAGCTGTGCTCGCGCCTGCCTCGCCAGCTCCCGCACCGCGGTGAGGTCGACCTGGTCCGCGCGCAGCGCCAGCCGGTAGCCGCCCGGCCCGGCCTCGAGCACCCCGTCCGGTAACGCCGACCGCAGCCGGGAGATCTGGGTGTGCAGGGCGTTCGCCGGCGACCGCGGCGGTTCGTCGCCCCAGACCTCTTCGATGAGGGCGGCGGCGCTACGTGTCCGGCCCGGCCGCAGGGCCAGCGCCGCCAGCAGCGAACGCGCCCGGTTGCCCGGTACATCCACCAGCGTGGAGTCGCGGCGCAGCGCGATCCGGCCCAGCAGGGTGACCACGAGCGGATCGTCCGCCGACACCGGCGTCACGGGGTATCGGCCGCCCGCGCGGCCGGGATCGAGAACCATACCGGTGTCATCGTATGCGCGTGCCCCCGCGGCGAGCCGCGCCCGAGCCGATGCAGCCGATGCGGCCGATGCGGCCGCAGCGGACTGCGCCGAAGTCCGGGCGGCGGCTCGCCGCGAAGTCCGGTATCAGCCGGACCAACGGCCGGTCGCGACGAACTCCTCCAGCGCCGCCGTAGGGCCCGCCAGATCCCAGCCCTGAGCGGCAACCCATTCGTCGTCGTAGTACGTCCCCGCGTACCGTTCGCCACCGTCGCACAGCAGTGTCACCACGCTCCCGCCCCGTCCGGCCGCCCGCATCTCTGCGATCAACGCACAGGCACCCCAGAAGTTGGTGCCGGTCGAGCCGCCGACCTTCCGGCCCAGCCCCGCACTCGCGAACCGGGCCGCGGCGATCGAGGCGGGGTCGGGTACGTGGATCATCCGGTCCACCACCTCCGGGACGAACGAGGGCTCCATCCGCGGCCGCCCGATCCCTTCGATCCTGGAAGGCAGACCGGTCGTGTAGTCGCGGGCTCCGGTTTCGTAGGCGCCGTAGAACGCAGAGTTGTCCGGGTCGACAACGGCCAGCCGGGTCGTATGCCGGCGGTAGCGCAGATAGCGGCCGATGGTCGCACTGGTGCCCCCGGTACCGGCGCCGACGACGATCCATTCCGGGACGGGATCGGTTTCCAGCCGCAGCTGGTCGAAGATCGATTCGGCGATGTTGTTGTTGCCCCGCCAGTCGGTGGCGCGTTCGGCGTTGGTGAATTGATCGAGGTAGTGACCGCCGCACTCGGCGGCGAGCCGAGCAGCCTCTGTGTACATATCCGGGGGGCGTTCCACATAGTGACACCGCCCGCCCTGCGCTTCGATGAGGGCGATCTTCTGCGGCGAGGTACGCGCGGGGACCACTGCCACGAAATCCAGCCCGAGCAGTTTGGCGAAGTACGCCTCGCTCACCGCCGTCGACCCCGAGGACGCCTCCACAATGGTGGTGCCCTCGGTGATCCAGCCGTTGCACAGTCCGTACAGGAACAGCGATCGCGCCAGCCGATGCTTCAGGCTGCCGGTGATATGGGTCGATTCGTCCTTGAGGTACAGCCGGATATTCCACTCCGGCGGCAGCGGATAGCGCAGCAGATGGGTATCGGCACTGCGCTGCGCGTCGGCGTCGATGAGCCGTACGGCGTTATCGGCCCAGTCCCGCGGGTTACCGCGAGTACAGGTTTTCATGCCGGACCGCCGGTGCCGCCCGGCTCCTCTCCTTCGGCCGCGTCCTTCGGCGGCTTACTGGATTCACCGCGGCCGACTGTTCCCGGTTCGGTGCCGGCCGATCCGCCCGTCTCCGCTTCGCCGCGCAGACGGGCTCGCAGTTGCGCTTTGTCCCGGCGGCGGCGTTCGTCGACCGCGGCGATATCGGAGTTCACCTGCCCGCGCAGCCCCTTGAACAGGGTGAGCGAAAGCGGCATGGCGATCACGATGGCGAACAGGACCGCCACGATCACGGGCACCTGCACCGACACCACCCACGCTCCGGCCATGATCACGGCGGTGAGTATCACGACCAGTACCAGCCGGGCCAGCGTGTAGAGCGCCAGATTGCGGGCGAGTCGCCGACCGGGCGACGTGCCGGGTTGCGGGGCGGCCGATTCCTCCGAAGGGTTCGATTCACTCACCTGACCAGCGTAAGCGACCGGTTTGCACCCGCCGCACGGGCACATCCGATTTGTCCATTACCTCCGCTTTACCAACAGTAGGTGGTTCGAACACCCAGGGGTCGCGGTGCCACTATGTCGGAATCCGATGAGAAAACGTGACGAAACAGAAAGGTTTGCCATGACCGCGATTGCCGTCGGGGCCCAGGAGAACCTGCTGACCCCCGGCCAGGTTGCCGCCCTGTTCCACGTAGACCCCAAGACCGTCACCCGCTGGGCACATGCGGGGCGGCTCGGTTCCCTGCGCACTCCGGGTGGCCACCGCCGGTTCCGCGAAACGGAGGTGATGCGATTGCTCGAATCGCTCACCACCGAGGCAACCGTGCAGGGCGCCTGATCCGGATTTGCACCGCAACCGGAACGGGGGCGGCTCGGCCGGCCGGCAGTGGCGCGGCCGAGTGCGACCTGTAGCGGTTCGTCCGGCGTGAGCCGCCCGCTGTGGGCGGCGAACTCACTCTCCCGCAGTTCCGGGGTTAACCTCGATAGAGGAGGTGAGCCACGTGATCTACGTGTTGGCACTCATCGCGATCGTGGTGATCGCGGTGCTGTGCTGGAAAGCATTCGGCCCCGCGGGCCCCGGATCGGTCCCGGGACCCACTCGTAAACGGGTGGTCGGCCCGGATGACGACCCCGAATTCCTCTGGCGTATCTCGCGCCCGCAGAAACATACGGACGGCGATTCGGATTCCACCGAGCATTGATTCCGCGCCGGTAAAAGATACCGGGAATCGGCCCGGAGCGCCGATAGCCCGCGCCTAATCGGCGGTGCTGTCCAATTGCGGTAAACCTTCCACTGCGCGCAATTTATCGGCGACTCCGGCCAGGCGGTCCAGCGCCTCGGCCGGCAGCCCGACAGCGGTCTGTACCAATCTCACGAGGGAATCCGGTTCGAGACCGCAGATGATCGCGGAGTTCGCAGTCTCGGATGTACAACAATCCACGTCGACGCCGGTATCCGAACTGATATTTTCCGAA
The DNA here is from genome assembly GCF_000308515.1 of Nocardia carnea NBRC 14403. Classification (GTDB taxonomy): domain Bacteria; phylum Actinomycetota; class Actinomycetes; order Mycobacteriales; family Mycobacteriaceae; genus Nocardia; species Nocardia carnea. Next base: position 58,113 of record NZ_BAFV01000067.1, read on the forward strand.
TCCACTGCCGCTCTCCTCACTGTTCGACGCGGCTTTATCCGCGTGGTGGAGGGGAAATGATCGTTCTCACCCCGATTTTCGCGAGAGCCTCCGGGCTGTATGCAATTCAGCTGTTACCGACGAAACAATAGCAACTCGGCATTGCAGTGGAGTAACGATCATCGGCGCGGAAAAGCCGTGTCGAATGAAAACGGTTCGAATCGTTACGGAAGTACCCGGCGAATCAGGTCAGACCGGAGTAGCTGTGCAAACCCGATACCACCAGATTGATGATGAACAGGTTGAACAGCATCGCCACGAAGCCGGCCACATTGATCCACGCGGCTTTCGTATCCCGCCAGCCCGACGTGGCCCGGGCATGCAGATACGCGGCGTACAGCACCCAGGCGATGAACGAGCACGTTTCCTTCGGGTCCCAGCCCCAGAACCGTCCCCAGGCCGCTTCGGCCCAGATCGCGCCCAGGATGACGCCCGCACCGAAGAGCGGGAACCCGATGATCGTGGTCCGGTAGGCCAGCCGGTCGAGGGTGCGGGCATCGGGCAACCGGCGCGCCACGGCACCGAGCATATTGCCCGATTCCTCCCCTTCGGGCTGCCGCAGCCGGTACAGGAACAGCAGGCTGGCGATACCGGAAACCAGGAACACCCCGCTGCCGATACTGACGATCGTGACGTGCAACGGCAACCAGAACGATCGCAGCGCCGGCACCACGGGCGCGGCATCGGAATACAGCACCGTTCCCGCGAGGAACATCAGGATCAGCACCGGCACCAGCAGGAACGCCCATATACCGCGGTAGCGCGGATCACGCATGAATACGAGCCCCACTACCACGGCGGCCGCGGTCGCCATGGAGACGAACTCGTACATATTGCCCAGCGGGAACCGGCCGGTCGCGAAACCACGCAGCACGATCGAGGCGATTTGCAGGCCGGCCGCCACGAAGAGCACCGCGAAGGCGATATTGCCGAGCCGCTCGGACAGCGGCGTACGCGGCTCCTCGCTGATCTTGCCCGGCGTATCGCTGCCCGCGGCGACCCCGCCGGCCGGGACCAGTTCCCGTTCACTCACCTGGCGGGCCCGGGCGGAGGCGTACTGCACGATCAGCAGCAACAGCACCAGCGCGTACACAACGGTCGCCGTTTCATAGGCGAGGTCGCTGTAGCGCGCGAGAGTGTCGTCGATCGACATCATTGTTCTCCCGTGTTCGTACCGCGGTGCCTTGCGGGCACCGACGCCGGACCTGCGTGGCGTGGCGCGCCGACTTCTGCCGGGCCCGCGTTCACTTGTCGGACGTGTCCAGCAGGCGGTGCCGCAGGCGATCGAATTCCCCGCCCCAGCCGGCCTGGTCGGTGCGGGCGAGCCCACCCATCTCTACTACGACGCGTCGTTGGTCCACGGTACCCTCCGGGGTCACCCGCAGCCAGACCCGCCTCCGGGTAATCAGCAGTGAGACCAGCAGACCGGCCATCATCACCACCGCGCTCACCAGTACCCACTGCTGAGCCGGATCGTGCGAGACCTGGATATTCGCGAACTCCTCGGCCCCGTCGAACCGGACCTCGGTGCCGTTGGGCAGAGTGGTCGATTCGCCGGGACGCAGGTTCACCCGGGCTTCTTTGTCGAGCCGGCCCTGCCGCACCATTTCCTGATCGAGCGCGAAGATCGACTGCGGCCGGCCGGTATCCAGACCGGTGTCACCGCGGTAGATATCCACCGCGACCGCCGGATCCGTCATCGCCGGATACGACGAGGTGAGCAGCTTCCCGTGGAAACTCGCGGTCGGCGCGAACAGGCCCTCGATCGCGATCTGGTTCTGCCGCCGCTCGGCATCGCTGGCATACATCCCGCCGGGCGGATCGAAGCGCAGCACACCGCTGGACAGGAACGTGGTGGCGTCGTTGGGCGCCCACTGCACGGTTTCGGTGCGGGTCTCGCCGTTCGGGAACGTCACGGTGAAGGTGGGGGCGTAGCCGTGCCCCTGCAAGTAGACGCGGTCACCGCCGACCCGCAGCGGATGGTTGACCTTGATGGTCGTATCCCGCCAGGTATTCGTCGCCAGATCGTCGCCCGCCTGATACGAGATATCGGAGGTGAACATCTCGGCCTGGCCGTTGTCGAGGTAGTCGGCCCGGAAGTTCTTCACCTTGACACACATCGGGGTCATCCCGGTGCCGTCGTTGACGTTGCCGGTGCGGAACGAATCGAAAATCGCCGGCGAGGTGGTGCAGAAGCCCGGCCCGCCGTTCGCGATCACGATCACATTGCCCTCGTAGCCGAACAGTTTGCCCACCGCGATGGCCACCAGCAACGCCACCAGCGCGAGATGGAAGACCAGATTGCCCAGTTCGCGCGTGTAGCCCTTCTCCGCCGACAGCGTCACCTCGCCCTCACGCTCCCCGGGGCGGACCTCGGTGCGCCAGCCACGTAATCCGGCACGCGCACGGTCGGTGATCTCCGCGGTGGTGCCGTCGACTACCACCCGATGGTGATGCGGTAGCCGGGCCAGATTGCGCGGTACCCGTACCGGGGGCGTACGCAGGGCACGGTAGTGGTCCACGGTGCGCGGCAGGATGCAGCCCACCAGCGAAATGAACAGCAGCACGTACACCGCGGTGAACCAGAAACTGGAGAACACATCGAACAGTTCGAACCGGTCCATCCATTCCCCGAGGACCGGGCGGTCGGCGATGTACTCGTCGACCTTCTGCTCGTTCAGGCTCCGCTGCGGCAGCAGCGCACCGGGTATCGCGGCCAGGGCCAGCAGGAACAACAGCACCAGCGCGGTGCGCATACTGGTGAGCCCGCGCCACGTGTTGCGTACGAACGCCCAGGCACGACCCAACGGGGACTGCCGGGGCGGACGAGGAGTCGCCTCGGGTAGGTCGGTCACGGTCATATCGGCAACGTCACCTCTGCGACGAAACCGTCGCGCACCCAGCCGACGAACAGATCCCACGCCCCGGTCACGAGCGCCACCCCGACCGCGACGAGCAGCAACCCGCCGACCACCTGAATGGTGCGGGTATTGCGCCGCAACCAGCCAACCCCGCGCAGCGCACTCGCCGACCCGAACGCCAGCACCACGAACGGCAAC
>NZ_BAFV01000066.1 GCF_000308515.1 Nocardia carnea NBRC 14403
AGTTGCCGCGTTCGGCGCCGGTTACGTCCGGACACGAACGGTTCCTACGACATCGCCTTCTACGTGGCCGCGGGCCTCTGTGTAGTGGCTGCGCTGATGTGCGTGGACAAGTATCCGCTCGGCGATCAAGGATCAGCTGAGCCACGCCTTCAGAACGCCGCAGACCTTCCAGTCGCCGTCTTCTTCGAGGAGGTCGTAGTCGAGGGATTTGATGAGCGTCGAGGTTCCCTTCACCATCAGTTCGACGGTGAAGGTCCCTTGCTCGCTGCCTGCGGGCACATCGAGGTTCGTGATCGTCCTTGTCGCATAGGCGGAATCCGGCAGTTCGACCTGTCCGGACCCCGACTTTTCGGCCAACTCGAGGGTCGCGACATCCGCCGCGCAGATCAAGCCCTTGTCGGTACCGTCCCGGTCCACGAACTGCTGTGCAACAGCACGTGCGGCGCCCGGATCGCTACCGCCGGTACTGTCGCCGCCGGAGTCATTGTTCCCGGGTTTCTCGGAATCACCGTTGTCCGGCGCTCCGGGAACATTGTTGCCCGGAGCCTCGGAATCACTGTCGCCGGGCTCCGACGCCTCCAGGATTCCGCAGACCTTCCAGTCGCCGTCCTCCACGACGAGGTCGTACTCCACGGTCCGGCTGTGGCTCTGCGTCCCGATTGTCACGTCGGTCTTGACCGTAAAGGTCCCATGGTCACTCCCCTCGGGCACGTCGACACCGACCAGCTCGCTCGTGGCGGCCGAATCGTCCGGCATCGTCACGGGCGCGGTGGGCTGGGGCGCCGACTTCCCGGCGTCCTCGATCTTCGCCAGATCCGCGGCGCAGATGATTTCCTCGTTCTCACCTTCACCGTCCACGAACTGCTGTGCAACGGTGCGCGGATCCCCGGTCCCGCCGCCGGACACCAGGAAATATCCGCCGACACCGAGGCCGGCCACCAGTACGAGCACCACGAGCGTCACCATGACCACGGTCCCGCGGCTCTTGCCGGGCTGCGGTGGGTACGGCCCGCCGGGCGGTGGTATGTATTGTCCGCCGGGTTGCGGCGGGTACGCCGGCGGCCCGTACCCCGGCGGCACACCCTGCGACGGATACTGCTGTGGGCCAGGGGCATACGACTGCTGCCCCTGCCCTTGCCACCCGGCGGGCGGTTGCTCTCCGAACGGTTGCGGTGGATATCCACCGGGCTGATCGCCGGCACCCGGATATTGCGGGTTCGTCATCTATCTCGTCCTGCCTTTTCGACTCCAGGCCACCTGTACTGGAGCCCCTCCGGCCCCCGGGGGCGACTGTTCGGTCCGCGGTGCAACGGCGCATCCGGTTGTCCGGCATCTCACTGGCCGGTAACAGGTTGTGCTGCCTGGCGGGTGCCGATCCGAATCGGACCCGACCCGCTCTCAGCGAATCTGCCGACTCGGGCAACCGCGGAAACCGGCAGCGGCCATTGCGCAGATCGTGTCATCTGTCTACGCCCCAGCTCCGTTCGACGTTGCGCAACCGAGCGTTCGACCGCACTCGTCACCTGACCTGCCACGATAGCCAGCAGGCGTCGACGAATTCGAACTCGGGTCTCATATTTGACATCCCCTTGACAGTCCGGCCTCTCGGATTCGACAGTGCCGGCACCCGCACCCGCACCCGCACACGCACACGACAGAGGTCACCTGGCGGTACCGACAGGCCGCCTGATCGCCGGCGATCCGACCGGACTCGAATTCCCAGCGGATTACCCGGCTTTCACAGTGGCTGTGCCCGTCCGATCATCGGCAGGGATGAGAGAGTGTGCCCGGCGGTTGTGAGTCGGTAATCGCGTAGCAGGACTCGGCTGACCGCTTCCTGGTGGCCGATCCCGGCGTGGGGCCAGGCGTGGGTTGTAGTAGGTCAGGAAGTCGCCCAGCGCGGCCTGGCGGGCCTGCCCGGAGTCGTTTTCGCGCCCGTAGGCCCATTCGCGGGCCAGAGTGGCGTTGAACCGCTCCACCTTCCCGTTCGTCCGAGATGTGTAGGGGCGGGTCCATTTGTGCGCGATCCCGGTGCGTTCGAGAGCGTGAACCCAGCGTCGGGAGGGATTTCGCGTTCGGGGTGCGCGGTCGGGCGGTTGGTGCCCGGCTTGGCTGCCGATGAGATTGATCGGCGGCGTGCTGGAGGCCGGGGTTCATGGCGACACCCTCTTCTGACCACGCTCGACGCGCTCTCCCGGTGTGGTCCGACTGTGCAAGCAATCTCGGTGTTCGAGGGATGGATCGCATTGGTACCAGAGAAGACCCCAATACGATCGTGGCGTGGATGTGTATGAGGCAGTATCGAGTAGGCAATCTATTCGTACGTTCACCGACCGACCCGTGCCGCGCGACGTGCTGAACAGGGTACTGACAGCGGCTGCCCGCACACCGTCGGGCGGCAATCTGCAGCCGTGGCATATCTATGTTCTGACCGGGGATCGGCTGATGGAGTTGAAGAAGCGCATCGCCGAACGAGTTGCTACCGGTGACAGCGGCGACGAGCCGGAGTTCGCCTTCTACCCGCTGAACATGGCCTCGCCCTATCGGGAACGCCTCGCGGCTATGGGCTCTCGTCGATACGGCGCACTCGGTATCGCCCACGACGACACCGAATCCCGCACTCGGGTCCGAGCCGAGAACTGGAACTGTTTCGGAGCCTCTACCGCGCTGTTCTGCTATCTGGACCGAGACATGCCCGCGCCGCAATGGGCAGACGCGGGTATGTACCTACAGACTGCGATGCTGTTGCTGCGGTCAGAAGGACTACACAGCTGCACACAAATCGCATGGGCGGAATATCACCGCACGGTCGGAGAGGTGATCTCACCGCCGGCGGAACAGATGCTGTTCTGCGGTATGTCCATAGGCTTCGCCCACCCCGCCGCCACTCACCCCTACCTGCCCCGGGCCCCGCTGTCCGAGACCGTGACCTTCCTCGAATGAACCACCCTGCCCGACGTTCCACCGCATGGGCAGAATGAATGTAATCCCGGACATACGGGTGTCGGGGATCGAACAAGGGTCCGGAAAACAGCGAACCGTGCCGCTTGTAGGCAACGCCGCTCTCAGCGATTCAGCGAATCACTTGATGATCTTCGCAACCGGACCGACGCCGATTGTCAGCCGGTCACCTCTGGCGGAATCGGGTCTATCGGCCCCGGCGGTGACTGCGGGAAGAGCTGGTAGCGCACGTCGGCCCGGCCGGTGGGATTCGCGTTGGGGTCGCCGGGGTTCGGCCACCGGAATGTGATGGTGATCTGCCCGGGTGCGTCGCTGCCGGCAACGTTGACGAATGCCTCGGGGTCCTCGGTCGCTGTGCTCCCGTACTTGAAGTGGTCGAAGAGCAGGATATGTGTGGGGGAACTCCCGGTCGCGCCATCCGGGTCGACCTGCACCCAGTTCAGTGCGCAGTCGACGGACGAACCACTTCCCGTCACTTTCCACGGCACATCCGGGAAAGCTTGCGGTAGCCGGCTGACGGCGTCGTCAACTCGGTCGGCGGGAACCGCGGGGCACGATTCGGGTGTGGCGGGGATTTCTGGAGTAGCACCGGCGGCGCCGGCACCGGCAGCCGTGGCGGCGAAGGCGAGTGACAGGACAGCGGCAGCTTTACGTATCAAACCGAGTTCCTTCGTTCGACATCGGACACCCATAACATCGGCTGAGAAGTTCGAGCGTTATCAGACCGGCCGGCGCCTGGAAAGCGTCGGCTTGCGGTCGGTGCTCCTACCTGCATCATTGCGTGAAACGAAAAACGGCGCCGCTCCCTTTTCGGAGCGACGCCGTTCCCAGCGATTCAGCGAATCACTTCAGGATCTTCGTAACCCGACCGGCGCCGACAGTACGGCCACCTTCACGGATCGCGAAACGCAGACCCTCGTCCATGGCGACCGGCTGGATCAGCACAACCGACATCTCGGTGTTGTCGCCGGGCATAACCATTTCGGTGCCCTCGGGCAGGGTCACAACGCCCGTCACGTCCGTGGTACGGAAGTAGAACTGCGGACGGTAGTTGTTGAAGAACGGGGTGTGGCGGCCGCCCTCGTCCTTGGACAGGATGTAGGCCTGACCCTCGAACTCGGTGTGCGGGGTGGTGGTGCCCGGCTTGACCACGACCTGGCCACGCTCGACATCTTCACGCTTGATACCGCGGATCAGCAGACCGGCGTTGTCACCGGCCTCGGCGCTGTCCAGCATCTTGCGGAACATTTCGATACCGGTGATGGTGGTCTTGGTCTTCTCCGGCTTGATGCCGACGATCTCGACCTCGGCGTTGAGGTTGATCGTGCCGCGCTCGACACGACCGGTGACCACGGTGCCACGACCGGTGATGGTGAAGACGTCCTCGATCGGCATCAGGAACGGGAGATCGGTTTCACGCACCGGATCCGGGATGGAGTCGTCGACGGCCTGCATCAGCTCGACGATGGACTCGCTCCACTTCTCGTCGCCCTCCAGCGCCTTCAGGCCGGAGACACGCACGACGGGGGCTTCCTCGTCGAACTCCTGCGAAGCCAGCAGTTCGCGGACCTCCATCTCGACGAGTTCGAGGATTTCCTCGTCGTCGACCATGTCCGACTTGTTCAGCGCGACCAGGATGTAGGGCACGCCGACCTGACGGGCGAGCAGCACGTGCTCACGGGTCTGCGGCATCGGGCCGTCGGTGGCGGCGACCACGAGGATGGCGCCGTCCATCTGGGCTGCACCGGTGATCATGTTCTTGATGTAGTCGGCGTGGCCGGGGGCGTCGACGTGCGCGTAGTGACGCTTCTCGGTCTGGTACTCGACGTGGGAGATATTGATCGTGATACCACGAGCCTTCTCCTCCGGAGCCTTGTCGATCATGTCGAAAGCAAAGCTCTCGTTCAGCTCCGGGTACTTGTCCGCCAGCACCTTGGTGATCGCTGCGGTCAGCGTGGTCTTGCCGTGGTCGACGTGACCGATGGTGCCGATGTTGACGTGCGGCTTTGTCCGCTCGAACTTCGCCTTCGCCACTGTGTGGTCCTCCTGGACTTGTTGGTGCTTGCAGTTGCAGCAGTGCGGGGGTCATCCCCACGTACGCGGGGAACTAACGGTTGTACAAACTCCCGGGAGATCCGGGGCGGGCGAGCTACCCGCCCCGGAGGGGCACTTACTCGCCGGTCGCCTTGGCGATGATCTCCTTCGACACGTTGGCCGGAACCTCCGCGTACGAATCGAACACCATGGAGTAATTCGCCCGGCCCTGGGTCTTCGACCGCAGGTCACCGATGTAGCCGAACATCTCCGAGAGCGGAACCAGCGCCTTGACGACACGGGCACCACTGCGTTCCTCCATGGCCTGGATCTGGCCACGGCGGGAGTTCAGGTCGCCGATCACATCGCCCATGTAATCCTCGGGCGTGGTGACCTCGACCGCCATCAGCGGTTCGAGGATCACCGGACCGGCCTTGCGGGCCGCTTCCTTGAGGGCCTGCGAGCCGGCGATCTTGAACGCCATCTCCGAGGAGTCGACGTCGTGGTATGCACCGTCGAGCAGGGTCACCTTCAGGTTGACCAGCGGGTAACCGGCGAGCACACCGTACTGCATGGCGTCCTGCGCACCCGCGTCGACCGAAGGGATGTATTCCCTCGGCACGCGGCCGCCGGTGACCTTGTTCTCGAATTCGTAGTGCGCACCGTCCTCGCCGACGAACGGCTCCAGGGCGATGATCACCTTCGCGAACTGACCCGAGCCACCCGTCTGCTTCTTATGGGTGAATTCGAGCTTCTCGACCTTCTTGGTGATGGTCTCGCGGTAGGCGACCTGCGGCTTGCCGACGTTCGCCTCGACCTTGAATTCGCGCTTCATCCGGTCGACGAGGATGTCGAGGTGCAGCTCGCCCATACCGCCGATGACGGTCTGGCCGGTCTCGTCGTCCAGTTTCACCGTGAAGGTGGGGTCCTCTTCGGCGAGCTTCTGGATCGCGGTGCCCAGCTTCTCCTGGTCGGACTTGGTCTTGGGCTCGATGGAGACCTCGATGACCGGGTCCGGGAAGGTCATGGACTCCAGGACGATCTGGTTGTTCGGATCGCAGAGGGTGTCACCGGTGGTGGTGTCCTTCAGGCCGATGACCGCGTAGATATGGCCGGTGCTGACCGAGGGAACCGGGTTCTCCTTGTTGGAGTGCATCTGGAACAGCTTGCCCAGACGTTCCTTCTTGCCCTTGGTCGCGTTGATGACCTGGGCGCCGGAGTCGACCTTGCCCGAGTAGACACGGATGTAGGTCAGCTTGCCGAAGAACGGGTGCACGGCGATCTTGAACGCCAGCGCGGCGAACGGCTCGTCGGCACTCGGCTTACGGGTGAGGACCTCGTCCTCTTTGTTGGGGGCGTGCCCCTGTACCGACTCGACGTCCAGCGGCGAGGGCAGGTAGTCGATCACGGCGTCGAGCATGGGCTGCACGCCCTTGTTCTTGAACGCCGAACCGCACAGCACCGGGTAGAGCTCGGAGTTGACGGTCATCTTGCGGATGGCGCCCTTGATCTCGTCGATCGTGAGCTCTTCACCGCCGAAGAACTTCTCCAGCAGCTCCTCGTCGGACTCGGCGACGGTCTCCAGCAGTTCCTGCCGGTACTGTTCCGCCTTCTCGACCAGATCGGCCGGGATGTCCTGGAGTTCGTACTTCTCGCCCAGTTTGGTTTCGCCGGTCCAGACCTTGGCCTTCATCTCGACCAGGTCGACGACACCCTCGAAGGTGTCCTCCGCACCGATCGGCAGCTGGATGACCAGCGGCTTGGCGCCGAGGCGATCCTTGATGGTCTGCACGGTGAAGTAGAAATCCGCGCCGAGCTTGTCCATCTTGTTGACGAAACAGATCCGCGGCACGTCGTACTTGTCGGCCTGACGCCACACCTGCTCGGACTGCGGTTCCACGCCCTCTTTGCCGTCGAAGACGGCGACGGCGCCATCGAGCACGCGCAGGCTGCGCTCCACCTCGACGGTGAAGTCGACGTGCCCGGGGGTGTCGATGATGTTGATCTGGTTCTGGTTCCAGAAGCAGGTCACCGCCGCGGAGGTGATGGTGATACCACGCTCCTGCTCCTGCTCCATCCAGTCGGTGGTCGACGCCCCGTCATGGGTTTCACCGAGTTTGTAGTTCACGCCGGTGTAGAAGAGGATGCGTTCGGTCGTAGTGGTTTTACCCGCATCGATGTGGGCCATGATGCCGATGTTGCGGACCTTGTTCAGGTCGGTCAGCACGTCCTGTGCCACGGAATTCTTCCCCGCTCGTAGCTAGTTGGGATTCTCGCCGACGACCTTCCGGTCGCCATATCTGTCAAAGCGGAAGCGGTGCTTCCGTAAGCCTCCCGACCCGAGCGATGGGCCGGACAGACATCACCAGCGGTAGTGCGCGAAGGCCCGGTTGGACTCGGCCATCTTGTGGGTGTCCTCCCGGCGCTTCACCGAGGCACCGAGACCGTTGCTGGCATCGAGCAGTTCGTTGGCCAGACGCTCGACCATGGTCTTCTCCCGGCGGGCCCGCGAGTAGTTCACCAGCCAGCGCAGGGCCAGGGTGTTGGAGCGGCCGGGGCGGACCTCGACCGGCACCTGGTAGGTGGCGCCACCGACACGGCGCGGCTTGACCTCGAGCGCCGGCTTGACGTTGTCCAGCGCACGTTTGAGGGTGACAACCGGATCGGTGCCCGTCTTCTCACGCGCCTGTTCCATCGCGCCGTAGACGATGCGCTCGGCCGTGGACTTCTTGCCGTCGAGCAGGATCTTGTTCACCAGTTGCGTCACCAGTGGCGACCCGTAGACCGGATCATTGATCAGCGGACGCTTGGGAGCGGGGCCCTTGCGTGGCATATCAGCTCTTCTCCTTCTTGGCGCCATAACGGCTGCGGGCCTGCTTGCGGTTCTTCACGCCCTGGGTATCGAGCGAACCGCGAATGATCTTGTAACGCACACCGGGGAGGTCCTTCACACGACCACCGCGAACGAGCACCATCGAGTGCTCCTGCAGGTTGTGGCCTTCGCCGGGGATGTAGGCCGTGACCTCGACCGCGCTGGTCAGGCGAACACGCGCGACCTTGCGGAGCGCGGAGTTCGGCTTCTTCGGGGTGGTGGTGTACACGCGGGTGCACACGCCACGACGCTGCGGGCTCCCCTTGAGGGCCGCGGTCTTGGTCTTGGCGACCTTGTCGCGGCGACCCTTGCGGACCAGCTGGTTGATGGTTGGCATAGACCGGCTTTCCTTTAATCGGTTCTGGCGGTGTCAGGTCTGTTCATCGAGCTTTCACCCGCACGTCCAACCACGTTTCTCGCGTCCCGAGGTCGGGCGTGTCGCGCGCAGTTCAGGGCCCGAATTACAGGCACGCTGGAATCGTCAGCCGCTCTCGCTGGCCTACGTCTGCGCTCGAACTTGCCCGTATCCTTCCGGGCACAGCCGTCCACTGTACTCGGACGCAGATGACACGGTCAAAACAGGGTGGGAACTCTACCCCTCATCGGGCGATGTTGAGGGTGAGTTCGAGGAGCTTCTTCGCGGCGGCGCAGGGGTCGCCGGTGGCGCCCGGCGACGAATTCACCCACCAGCCGATAACTCCCGAATCGGCCGCGCTGGCCGTCATACCGCAGGCGCCGGGATCGTCCGGTCGGCGTATCTCCAGGGCGATCGTGCCCTGCACCGTGGTCTTCGTACTGGTGTAGCCGAGTTTGTCGTTGGTCTCCTGCTCGTTGCGCAACGAACCGTTCTCGTACCAGTTCAGCGTGAGCATCCCGGAGCCGCCGCCGATATCCCACATACACACCGCGCCGAAGAACGAATCCCGGATGTAGGTGTTGCCGCCGAGCGCATCGATGATCTGCTGGTCGGTGACCACATCGCATTCGCGGAGCAGTTTGTCGATCTGTGCGGTGTCGACGGTTTCGCCACCGCCGACCGGTAGGGCCGTACCGTCCACCGTGCTACCGCAGCCGGCGCCGAAGACGGCTGCCACCAGTATCGCCGCCGACGCGGCCAGCGTGCGGATCCGGCCGCGGCCGGCTCGTTCGCGCAACGTCATCGTCTCACTCCAGCCGCTCGATGGTCAGTTCGGCGAGCGCGCGGCTGCGATCACACGGATTACCGCCGATATCGGAATAGCTGCCCAGTGCGGTCGACCATTCGAAGAAATCGTCATCGAGCTGCACTGCCAGATCGCAGATACGGCTGTCCGGGGCCAGCGCCGCGAAACCGGGTCGCCCGCCCACGGTGATCGGTTCCGGTGGCCGGCCGTGCGTGGTGACCCAGGCCTTCTCTCGCTCCAGCGGACTGCCCCGATAGGAAGCGAACGTTATCGACGCACCACTCAATCCACCGGACTGCCAGTTACAGCCGACCGCGTTCTTGTACGACTGCGTGATCTGGCCGAGCCCCCCGATATCGCGCACCTCGTCGTCGGTGACGTGTCCGCATTCCCCCACGAACGGGCCCAGTGCGGCCACCTTGGGAGCGGGCCCCCGCGGACCGTCGGCTTCTTCGGAGCCGGCGTCGGAACCGCACCCCGTCAGAGCAAACGCCGCGGTTAACCCGAGGACTATCGCCGACCTGATCCGCATGGTGTGAACAATACCGACGAAACCGCGGGCCCGGCGGCGGCGCAGGTCGCCCGTGGAACCTGCACCGCCGCCCAACCGGCTCAGCGCAGGGTGACTACGACCTTGCCAGTGGCAGCACGGTTTTCCAGCGAACCAACGGCCTCCGCGGCCCGCTCCAGCGGGAACAGCACCGGTTGCGGGGGTGCGATCTTGCCGGTCTCGAACAGCGGCCCGACCTCGGCCCACTGCTCGGTCAGGTAGCCGGGATGCGACAGCATCCATTCGCCCCAGCCGGCGCCGACGACCTCGACGTTCTTGAGCAGCAGGCGATTCACTTTGACCGTGGGGATATCACCGCCGGTGAAGCCCACCACCAGCAGCCGGCCGCCGCGCGCCAGCGAGCGGATGCTGTCGGTGAAGCGGTCGCCGCCCACCGGATCGAGGACGATATCGACACCGCGGTTGCCGGTGAGTTCTTTGACGCGATCGAGCCAGCCGTCGGTGAGCACCACATCGGTGGCGCCCTGGGCGCGTGCGATTTCGGCTTTCGCCTCGGTGCTGACCACCGCGATCACCCGGCCGGCGCCGAGCGCGGCCGCCATCCGCAGCGTCGAGGTGCCGATCCCGCCGGCCGCGCCGTGCACGAGCACCGTTTCACCTTCGGCCAGCCGGCCGCGGTTACGCAGGCAGAAGTGCACGGTCATATCGTTGAAGAGGATTCCGGCGCCCTCTTCGAAGGAGATGTTGTCCGGCAGCTTGAAAACCATTTCGGCGGCGGTGCTGGTCACCTCGGCCATGGCGTTTCCGAGCATGGTCAGGGCGCAGACACGGTCGCCCGGTTTCACATGTGCGCCTTCCGGGGCTTCCCGCACCACACCCGCGACCTCACCGCCGACGACGAACGGCATCTCGGGCTTCATCTGATACAGCCCGCGGGTCATCAACACGTCCGGGAACGCGACCCCTGCCGCGTGCACATCGATGACAACGCCGCCGGGCAGCGGTTCCGGTTCGGGGATGTCGACGATCTCGATGGCTTCGGGTCCGTCGAGTTTGCTGACCTGAGCTGCGCGCATATGCCGACCTCTTTCGTTCGTTCACCTAGCGCCATGAGACGCACATGATGATATGTACCAATCCACCGATCAACCCCAAACTATCGGTCACACCAGCGGGAAGTCCATAGCGGTGGTTCGGTGCCCGTCTCGGATCTGGACTGACGGAGCGGGGGAGCGCAGCGGAGGAGCGGAGGAGCGGAGGAGGGAAGATTCGAGACCCATCAGGGCACCGAACCAGCGACGCCGGAGGCGGCGCCATGTATTCAGCACCGTAAAGTCTTGGCTCAGGAACCAGCAGAAGTACCGCGGCGCGACCCGCCGCGCGAGGAGCGCAAGTGTCACTCGATCAGCCACTCGCCCCGCTTCCCCAGGAGGGTATGGGGTTCGTTTCGTCGTGGCCGGTGCGAGCCGGTGACGTGGACCCGTACAACCGCGTGCGCCTCGACGGTATCGCCCGCTACCTCCAGGACATCGCCTGGGAACATCTCCAGCAGTCCATCCTGGAGCAGACCGACCCCAATTGGATAATCCGGCGCACCGTGATCGATGTGATCCGGCCGGTCCGGTGGCCCGATACCGTGCATCTGCTGCGCTGGTGTTCGAGTATGTCCACCCGCTGGTCGAATATGCGGGTGCGGATAACCAGCGACCGGGGCGGCCTGATCGAGACCGAGGGTTTCTGGATCAAGATCAATGAGGCCAACAATATGCCGGCCCGGATCAGTGATGCGGGCCTGGCATACCTGGCGCAGACCACCAATGAACAGCGGCTGCGCTGGCGGCCCTGGCTCACCGAGCCCGCTCCCCCGGAATCCGATACCGATCTGCCGTTTCCGCTGCGCGCCACCGATATCGACCAGTACAACCACGTGAACAACGCCTGCTATTGGCAGGCGGTGGAGCAGTATCTCGTCGACTACCCCAAACTGGCCAGCGGCCCGCACCGGGCCGTCATCGAATATGTCGCCCCGGTGCTGGCGCGCCAGCACATCGGCGTCCGCAGCCGTTACGAACCCGGCGACCGGCACGCCCGTCCCACCTTGCGCCTGTGGTTCGTAGTCGACGGGATAACTACCACCATCGTCCGCATAGCGCCGCTGTAATTTCGGCGCCGACTCCGTCGGCGCGGGGTTTCGGCCCCCCTTGGTCAAAACCTCACAGGGCCTCGCTGAACTCGGCAGCACCGCTGGTTACGTCGGGGCTCGGAGGTGGATCTTCGACCGTGGCCTCAGCGCGGACGTAGCCGCACCTTACGAATTTCCACTGCCACGGTGCCGGGCACAGCCGAAGCTCACCGAACCGATGAACGGCCCGCATATCTGTGCGATCGCGGAGCCGCATCCAGCCGGGCGCCGCGAGCGGCGAAGACAGGTCGCGCCGCGGACTCCCGGTACGGCAAGTACCCGGGAGTCCGCGGCATCCGGCGCCGACAAGCGCGCCGATTCGACCCGATACCGGCGCACGGCGGGGTGCTCGATCCGTTTACCCGCCGAAAGCCAACACTCAGGTTTCGCTGACGCCGGGCGGACCGGTCACTCGCTCCCTTTGGCGGCCTGGAGCAGGTCGGTGTGGGTGGTGAACTTGACCCGCGGGCGGCCCGCTTCCTTCCCGGCACCGCGTTCGGCCTGATCGATGGCCTTCCAGCCGGCGCGGTCCACCAGATCCGGCTGGCGTTGCTGAACCAGGGCGCGCAGGGCGTCCCGGTCGCCGGTGGGCGCGGCCAGTCTGCCGGACATGAAGTCCGCGATGAGGGCTTCGACGGTTTCCTCGGAGTCGATGCGGTTCGAGCCGATGACACCGCGGGGGCCGCGCTTGATCCAGCCGCTGACGTACACGCCGGTCAGCGGGGTGCCGTCGGGACCGGTCACCCGGCCGTGCTCGTTGGGTACCACGGCACGTTTCTCGTCGAACGGCAGGTCCGGTACCGGTTCACCGCGGTAGCCGATCGAGCGCAGCACCAGGGAGGCGTCGTAGCTGCCGGTGCGGTCGGTGGCGCGGGCGTTGAGCACACCGTCCACGTCGACCAGCTCGTTGTGCGCGTACTCGAGCCCTTCCACCTTGCCGGTGCCGAGCACCTCGGTGGGCGAGGCCAGGTATTTGAACACGATCCGCTTGTTGCCCTCGGTGGGCGGTTTCGCGGCGTATTCCTCGGCCAGCGTGTACTTCAGCCGCAGCGACGGCTCGACCTCGGGATCGTCGAGTACCGCCTGCGAGGCGGGGTCGAGTTTCAGATCGGCCGGATCGATGACCACGTCGACGCCGGACAGGTGCGTGAGCGCCAGGAATTCCGGTGAGGTGTAGGCGGCCTGCAACGGTCCGCGCCGGCCCAGCACCACCACTTCGCGGATATTGCTGTTACGCAGCGCGGCGAGGGCGTGGTCGGCGATATCGGTTTTGGCGAGTTCGTCGGGGTGCACGGTGAGCACGCGCGCCACATCGAGCGCGACATTGCCGTTTCCGACGATGATCGCCCGTTCCCCGGACAGGTCGAAGGTGCGATCGGCATAGTCGGGGTGGCCGTTGTACCAGGCCACGAATTCGGTGGCCGAATGGCTGCCGGGCAGCTCCTCACCCGGGACGCCCATCCGCCGATCGGACGAGGCACCGACCGCGTAGAGAACTGCGTGGTGGTGCGCCAGCAGCTCCTCGTGACTGATGTGCTCGCCGACCTCGACGTTCAGGTAGTACTGCAGGGTGTCGCGGCGGAACGCCGATTCGAACATGCCGGCCACCGTTTTGGTACCGGGATGGTCCGGAGCCACTCCGGCACGAACCAGCCCCCACGGCGTGGGCAGGCGGTCGAACATCTCCACCTGGACATCGCAGCGGCGGAGCAGTTCGTCGGCGGCATAGGCTGCCGCCGGCCCGGCACCGACGATCGCGACCCGCAGCGTCCCGAGTTCCTTGGGCGGACGCACGGGGGTGGCGATCGGATCCAGATTGGATTCCAGGGGGTGCCGCTCGAACCAGGCGGCATTGATATCGCGGTAGCGGGCCAGCGACGCGGTGAGATCGTCTTCGGAGAAGATGGCCTCCACCGGGCACGCGTCGACACAGGCGCCGCAGTCGATGCAGGTGTCGGGGTCGATGTAGAGCATTTCGGTCGTGGCGAATTCCGGCTGGTCCGGAGTCGGGCGGATGCAGTCGACCGGGCACTCGGAAACGCAGCTGGCATCGTTACAACAACGCTGCGTGATTACGTAGGCCATATTTGTGCAGATCCTCGAGACTTATGTGCGGGCTGGTGCCTTCCGGGTCACGGTGGGCAGGGCGAGACAATCGGTGTGGACCAGGGTCACCGGCCCACCTCCATTGTGACGCCGCTTTCAGTTTGCCTCGAGTGTGTTGTCCATCTCCGCACGGAGGGTGCTTACGGTGGTCACATGACCCGGACTCTGATCTTGATGCGGCACGGGAAGTCGGCGTACCCGCCCGGAATCGACGACCACGAACGCCCACTGGCACCGCGTGGCAGGCGCGAAGCCGCACTGGCCGGGGACTGGCTGCGTGCCACCCAGCCTCCCATTTCGGCGGTCCGCTGCTCCACCGCGACCCGCACCCGGGAGACCCTCGCCGCCACCGCGATCACCGCACCGGTGGAATTCGATGCCGGGATCTACGAGGCAGCGGCCGATCGGCTGATCGAACTCGTCCAGCTGACCGATCCGGCCCTGTCGACATTACTCGTCATCGGGCACTCACCGGGTATGCCGTGGACTGCATGGGACCTGGCGTCCGATCACGATACCGACGACGCACTGCGGATCGGTCGCAAGTTTCCCACCTCGGCCCTGGCCGTACTGCATTTCGATCTACCGTGGGATCGGATAGGCCCGGGCACCGGCGATCTGGCGACCTTCCATATCCCGCGCTGAGCGAACGCTGCCGCTCAGCGCAGGAGTTTGCCGCCGAAGACCGCGCCGACGCCCAGCAGCACCAGCAGCAGGAACGCCGCCCAACCGCCGAGCAGCCACCAGACCAGCCCGAACACCACCACGACCGGTGCCACCGCAATAACGGTGATCACCGGACTTTCCTTGACCGTGGCCCAGGCCGAACGCGCCCGGACCCGGTCGATTTCCTTAGCCATAATCCCAGGTTACGTGCCCGGAACCGGATGCGCTGGCAGCCGCGGAATCCGGTTCCGTCCGGCTCGTTCCACAGCCAGGGCAGGCTGAGTACGCTGGCGCTCGGGGTCCGGCGGCGGCCGCGCCGCCGGGAGCCGGTAGTCGCAGACCGAGAGGAAGTGCGGAGATGACCGGAACAACCGAGGAGAGCACGGTCGTCCGCAACGCGGACAAAGACCGCTACGAGGTGTTCTACGGCGGCGGTCTCGCCGGATTCGCCGAGTACACCGAACGCGGCACGGAAACCGTTTTCACCCATACCGAGGTCGATTCGGCATACGAGGGCAAGGGGCTCGGCAGCAAACTCGCCGCGTTCGCGGTCCGTGACACCGTCGACCGCGGGCACAGCATCCGACCCGAATGCCCGTTCATCCGAAGCTATCTGGAGCGCCATCCCGACTACGCCGCGCATGTGGTCGGCGTCGACGGTGAGTGATCTCGACCCGCATCCCGCCGAAACGCTGTGCGTACCGGTAGCCGGGCCGGGGCCGGTGACAGAGCTCTATCCGGCCCGGGAAGTGCCACTGGGCGGGGTACGCGGCACATACGTCGAGCGCACCCTCCCGCAGCGGGATCTGCCGACCGTCGGGGCGTGGTGCTTCCTCGACTACTTCGGTGCACCGACGGTGACCACCACGGATCTGCCACCCGATATCGACCCGCATCCGCATATCGGCCTGCAGACGGTCACCTGGCCACTGGAGGGCCGGATCCGGCATCGCGATTCGGTGCATTCGGATGTGCTGATCGAACCGG
>NZ_BAFV01000065.1 GCF_000308515.1 Nocardia carnea NBRC 14403
CTGGCCCCGCTGGCAGCCGGACAGCCGGATCGCTACGCCGCCCTCGCGGCGGTGCTGGCCGTGCTGGTCGGGGGCGTGTGCCTGGCCGCGGCGCTGGCCAGGCTCGGGGTGCTGGCCGATATGTTGTCCAAACCTGTACTGGTCGGGTACTTGGCAGGTATCGCGGGCACCATGATCGTGAGCCAGCTCGGTGCGGTGACCGGTGTCCCGATATCCGGCAACGACGTCGCGGCGCAAATGCGGTCGCTGGCGGCGCACCTCGGCGATTGGCATTGGCCCACCGTGTTGCTCGCCGCTGCCGTGCTGGCCACGCTGGTCGTACTGGCATGGCGCACTCCGCGGGTTCCGGGGCCGTTGCTCGCAGTCTTGGCGGCGACCGCGGTGGTGGCGGTCTTCGATTTCACCCGGTACGGGATCGAGGTTGCCGGGACGATCCCCGCGGATTTTCCGGCACTGCAGATCCCGCGGGTTTCCTCCGGCGATATTGCCGCGTTGCTGTTGCCCGCTGTCGGTATCGCGGTGGTCGGGTTCTCCGACACCATCCTCACCGCCCGCGCTTTCGCGGGCCGGCACCGGCGGCACGTGGATGCCAATATCGAACTCGGTGCGCTGGGCGCCACGAATCTGAGTGCCGGAGTCCTGCAGGGGTTCCCGGTGAGCTGCAGCGGTAGCCGGACCTCGATCATCGACGCCATGGTGGCCGCACACAGGTCCATTCGCTGGTCACCGTGTCGGTGGTGCTGGCGGCCACCACCGTCGTTGCGGTGCTGGCGCTGGGCGTGCTCTACGGGGTATTCGTCGCGGTCGCGCTGTCGGTGCTGGACCTGCTGCGGCGCATCGCCCGCGCCCACGATGCGATCCTGGGCTTCGTCCCGAACATGGCGGGGATGCACAATATCGACGACTACCCGCAGGCGCGCCCGTTGCCCGGGCTGGTGATCTACCGCTACGACGCGTCGCTGTGTTTCGCCAACGCCGAGGAGTTCCGGCAACGAGCGGCGGCCGCGGTGGACTCGTGGGCGCAGCGCAGCGGCACCCCGGTGCGCTGGTTCGTTCTCAACGTCGAAGCCAACGTCGAAGTCGATCTGACGGCGATGGACGCTGTCGAGCAACTCCATGACGAACTCAACCGCCGGGGCATCGTGTTCGCGCTGGCACGGGTGAAACAAGACCTCCGCGACGATCTGGACGCGTGTGGACTGACCGAACGGATCGGTCCCGGGCATCTCTATCCCACCTTGCCCACCGCGGTCGCCGCGTTCGAGGCCGACGGTCAGGGGCCACTCGGCCCGCCGGGGAGATGACTTTCTTCTCTGACCCCGCCCGGCTTCGGGCGCGAAGCTCTACCCAGAGCAAGGTGTCGGAAGAGGTGTTGGTGATGACCGAGCCCGGGCCGAACGCCCACATCCGGTGGGCTGTGTTCACCCGTAGTTGGGCACTGCGGCCGACCAACCCCAACGCGCTGATGCGGCCGTGCGATCGCCTCGAAACCACCATCCGGATCCTCGCGGTGCTGGCGGTGGCGGTGCTGATCCCGATCTCGGCAGCGATAGGAACCGGCGTCTACACCAGTGTCGCCGCACAGGTCGAACTCGAACAACGTAGCAGATCCCCCGTCGACGCCGTCATCGTCGGCGAACCGGGTCGAAGCGGTCTGCATGCCGCCGAAGCGACGGTGAGCTGGGAGCACAGCGGTCACCGCGGTGAGGCCGACGTCGCGGTGCCTCCCACGGCAGTGCCCGGCGACCGGGTCACGCTGTGGGTCGACAGCGAAGGCCGGCGCACCGGGCCACCACGCCACTCCAGTGCCGCGGCAACGACCGGGACCATGGTGGCGATGGCCGTTGTCGTCATGGCCGGCTTCGCCGCGTGGGGCGCTGCCGGTTCCGCGTCGTGGCTGTTGTCGCGGCGCCGTAACAGGCAGTGGGATCGGGAATGGCAGGCCCTCACCGGCACCACCGAAAACCTGCCCTGACACAGCCACGGGCGGACCCTGCTCCGAGGTCCTGACCATTTCGCCGCCCTGACGATTCCGCCACGGCCGGCCGTAGAAAGGAACCAACGCATGGCACGTCATGGTGATCCGCACAGCGCGAAAGATTCTGCCGTCCCGACGATTCTGGCAGCGGTCGACGGGTCGGCCAGCGGCTACCACGCCGTCGCGTGGGCGGGAGCGGAAGCGGCACTGCGGGGGTGTGCCCTGCACATCCTTACGTCGATGTCGGTCGCCGGGGGATTCGATCTCGATATAGTGCCGTCGCTGCCCGAGCAGCATGGCCGTCGCGAGGGGGATCAGATCGCGGGTGAAGCCGCCCGGATAGCGCGCACGACCTCGGGTGGCGCTACGGCGATCACGACGGAAGTGACGTTCGAACTCATCGCGTCGGCGTTGATCACACGGTCGCGGCAGATGCAGTTGCTGGTCGTCGGCAGCCGTGGAATGGGTGCATTCCAGCGGGGCATGCTCGGTTCGGTGAGCACCGCGGTCACGCACCACGCACACTGCCCGGTCGCGGTCATCCACACCACCTCCGCGCTCGACGCCGTCTCGGTCGGCAAACCGGTCGTGGTCGGCGTTGACGGCACCGCCAACAGCGACGCAGCGATAGCGCTGGCCTTCGACGAAGCCGCTCGCCGCAAAGTCGACCTATTGGCGGTGCACACCTGGAGTGATATCAGCGGCCTCGATCTCCCGGCCACGGACTGGGACCAGCCTGCCCGGGCGGTGCTGGCCGAAAGTCTGGCCGGCCATCAGGAGCAATATCCCGATGTCGAAGTCAGACGTGTGGTCACTCTCGACAGACCCGTGCGTGCCCTGCTGGACCAGTCCGAGTACGGCCAGCTGCTGGTCGTGGGCAGCCGCGGCCGGGGCGGGTTCAGCAGCATGATGCTCGGATCGACCAGTACTGCTCTGTTGCATGCCGTGGACATTCCGATGATCATCGACCGGGCCCCGCGCCCGGATTGATCCGCCGGAGCATCGAATGCCTGTGCATGCACGCTGCGCTCGGGCCGGGCGGCAGCTCCGCGCCACACAAGCGGCACAACCGCAACGGCGGCGAGCGCGGCACCCGCGCCACCCGTTTCCTCCGGTCCGCTGGTGACCGCGCAGTCGATGAGGTGGTGGTGGCGCTGGTTCCGCTACGTCACCGCTGGTGAGCTGCTTGGGTTTCTGGTACCCGCGGTGGTTGGTGCCTCGATCCGTGATGCCCGCCCGTTCCTCGCCGCCCTCTTGCTGGTGGTCGCCGGAATCGGTGAGGGAGCGATCCTCGGATCGATCCAGGCATGGGTGCTCCGGGAGGCTGTTTCCGGCATGCCGGCCCGGCAGTGGGTTGTGGCCACCATGGCCGGTGCCGGTTTGGCGTGGTCGGTCGGCGCGGTACTCGTGGCCTCCGAGGGGTTACAGGGGTGGCCGGTACCGGCGGTCGTGCTCACGGTAGCAGTGGGAGCGCCGGTGATGCTGGGCTCCCTCGGCGTCGCGCAGTGGTGGGTGTTGCGCTCATTGATCGCCGGCACCGGCTCGTGGGTGTGGGTTACCGCGGCGGCGTGGATGCTCGGCCTCACAGCGTTCGCGCTCGTCAGCACACCGCTGTGGCAGCCCGGGCAGTCCACTGCGGCTGTCGTGTCGATCGCGGTGCTGGCAGGGCTGGTCATGTCGTCGGTGATGGCCGGGATCACCGGGGCGTGGCTGGTTCATCTGCTCAACGGTCGACACTGCACCGCTGGGGGTGGAGGCCGAAGGTCCGTCGAGCGCGGGGCTTGATGCCCTGTGGGCGTGGTAGCTGACCGTGTTTCGATTTCCGCTGTGGTGGTAGGCACTCGGGTAGGAGGCAGCGTGGAAGAGGTGGACAAGCGCGTGCCGCGTCGCGATCGCCCGGATGCCGGGCGGCTCACGGTCGAGTTGTCGCGCGAGGAGGCGATGGCACTTCTGGCCAGTGCACCGTTCGGCCGGATCGTGTTCACCAGCAGTGCTTTACCGGCGGTGCGTCCAGTGAACCATCTCGTTGTCCCAGGTGGTTCGGTGCTCGTGCGCACCAGCTTGCTGCCGGGTCTTTCCGTCCTGCGGCCCACCGGTTCGGTGATCGTTGCCTACCAAGCTGACGCGATCGATCCGCAGCAGTGGCTGGGATGGTCGGTGGTGGTCACCGGCCCCGCGCGTGCGGTGACCGCACCGGATGCGCTGGCCGACTATGAACACAGTCTCGATACGTTCTTCGACAGCGGAAACAGTCCAGTCATCGTTATCGAACCCACGCTGGTGGCCGGAATCAGGCTGGTAGAGCGGCCGCAGGTCAGCGCCGGGTAGCTGCGCGCGCTGCCTCGCGTGAATCGGGCAGCCGATCCGGCTGTGCATGGTGGACTCGTTCTTTGATGCCGAGCAGCATCTTGCGCTCCATGACCCAGCTACCGGGTTCGACCACGCAGGCGAACCACAGGCGCTGCAGTGCAGCCCGCCGCGAGACAACGATGCGGTTGCGGCTCACCAGGCGGGAGCCATCGCCGGTGGGGTAGAGGCATAACGCCCATACCCAGGTGCGGTCATCGTCGGCGAAGACCAGCGCGTGTGGCCGGGACAGGATTTGCACACCCATGCTCGGCCCGGAGGAGCCCAGCGAGAGGGTGTCGCCGACGGCCAGGTTCTGCCACTCGGGCCGTATCTCGTCGGCGCTGTGCATATCCAGGCCCGCCAGGTTCTCGATCCAGTCGTAGGTGTAGGCGCCGCCGCGGCCGGGCCCGATCTGCACCAGCCACGGCCAGACCGCGTCGGGCGGGGCATGGATGGTCACCGCCCGGGTGGCAGTGAGGTCGGGTTCAGGTTGCAGCTCATCACCGGGCATGTTCCGGGAGATCTCCTCGGGGGTCGCGCCCCAGGTCAGCAAGCGTGGCCGCAGCCACACGCGGTATCCGACGGCCAAGCCCCCGAGCGCAATCGCACAGGCCGTGCCGGCCTTCTCCCGCAGTACTCCCACGTCCAGCGCCTCTCTTTCAGGGGCATGGCGAACAAGGCGACGCCGCGTCCGAACTCCTGTCCCGGTGCGCGGCGTCCAGCAGCTGCTCGCCTGCGCCGTGACCGCCGGGGTGTCAGTCGCGGGAACGTGCGACGATCACCGGTACTTCGCTGCGGTGTACCACGGCCCGGCTGACCGACCCCAGCGTCATTCCAGCGAATCCTCCCCGACCGCGCCGGCCGACCACCACCAGCTGCGCCTTGTCGGCCTCCTGCAGCAGACGCCGGGCCGGTCGGTCTTCGACCACCACGCGGACCACGTCGACGTCGGGGTATCGCTCGGTACAGCCGGCGAGGCTCTCGGACTGGATCGCACGGGCCTGCTCAGCCATCTCGTCGCGAGAGATGTAGCGGAAGAACTCCGACCACACCGTCACGGCAACCACACCGACACCGCGACGCGAGGCCTCGTCGAAAGCGATATCGATGGCCAGGGCTCCCTCCTCGGACCCGTCCACGCCCACGACAACAGGCCGCCCGGCTCGTTCGGCCACGTCGGCGCCGTCGGCTTCGGGAATCACCGCGACCGGGCAATGGGCATGACGAACCAGAGCGCTGCTCACCGAACCGAGCAAGGTACGGCCCACCGCGCCGTAGCCGTGAGTACCCACCACCATCATCAACGCACCTTTGGAACGGTCGATCAGCACCGGGACCGGCGGCGGATCGGCGACCACGGTCTCGACCTCGAGCTCGTCGGGACGGGTCACCGTCTCCCGGGCATTCTTCTCGGCGGTGCGCAGCAAGGCTTCGCCGTCGACACGCATGGCCTGATTATCAACGATGACGCTGATCCCCGGGCCGTAGTCGATCGGGGCGCCGACTGCATAGACCAGTCGCAGCGGCGCGCGGCGCGACTCGGCGGCCTGGGCGGCCCAGAGCAGTGCCGCCATCGACGGCGATGATCCGTCGATTCCGACGACGATGGCAGGCTGGGAATGTGCGGTCATGGTAGGCCTTCCGCTCGGTGTCGGCTGAAAAGGGAGCCGACGGTGGTCCTGACGCTCGGCCGCGTCGCCCCGGGCACGGGGTTCGGGTCGATTACCCTCACCGTAGGGGTGGTGGTGGCGCTCTTCTGCTGCCGTTTGTCACGAATCCGTGGGTCGAAAGTTGCTCGGGCGCCGAAGAACAGGCGCGGGGGCCGATCGACAGTCCATCGTGGAAGAACAAAGGGACCGACGGAGACCGCTGAACGGTCCGGTTGTAGGTAAAGCCGCAGTACAGACGGGAAGGCGACGAAAGGATCGAACGTGTCGATGCGAGCATGGCGGCTGGACTCGCCGGCCGATATCCGGCAGCAGCCGCTGCGCATGAGCGTTGAACCGATGCCGGTACCGGCCGAAGGGCAATTGCTGGTCCGGGTCCTGGCCTGCGGGGTGTGCCGGACCGATCTGCACCTGGTGGAGGGGGATCTGCCCGTCCACCGCCGGCATGTGGTCCCCGGCCACGAGGTCGTCGCAGAAGTCGTTTCCGCGGATACCAGCCCCGCGCACGCCTTCGTGTCCGGACAGAAAATCGGGGTGCCGTGGCTGCGCTACACCTGCGGCGAGTGCCGCTACTGCCGGCGTGGCGCGGAGAACCTGTGCCCGCGCTCGCGATACACCGGCTGGGACGCCGACGGCGGCTACGCGGAGTTCACCACCGTTCCTGCGGAGTTCGCGCTGCCGCTGCCCGCGGGCTACGACAACGAACATCTCGCACCACTGCTGTGTGCGGGGGTGATCGGCTACCACGCGCTGCAGCGCGCGGAACTGCCCGACGGCGGGGTGCTGGGAATCTACGGGTTCGGCGGCAGCGCCCATATCACCGTCCAGATCGCGGTGGCCCGAGGCGCCCGCGTGCACGTGATGACCAGAGGCGCGGCTGCACGTGCCCTGGCGCTGTCGCTCGGCGCCGCGTCGGCCGTCGATGCCGCTCAGCCGCCGCCGGAGCCACTGGATTCGGCGATTCTGTTCGCCCCGGCCGGTGAACTGGTGTTACCGGCGCTGGAAGCGCTCGACGCCGGCGGGACGCTGGCCGTCGCCGGCATCCATCTCAGCGATATACCGCCATTGAACTATCAACGCCACTTGTTCTGGGAACGCCAGATACGCAGTGTCACCTCCAACACCCGCGCCTCGGCGCGGGAGTTTCTGGAAGTGGCCGGCCGGCAGCGGCTGCAGGTCACCACGCACCATTACCCACTCGACCACGCCGACTGGGCGTTGAGCGACCTCGCCGCCGGCGCCTACGACGGCGCGGCGGTCCTGATTCCCTGACCGGGATTACCGAAGACCTGCCACTGAGTACCTAGGTCCCTGCCGCGCGGGCCCCGGGGGTGGCGAGGATGGAACTCACCACCGAAAACGCGACGTCAGGAGGCAGCAATGACCACAGCAGGGGCCGTGATGCACGACGATGTGGCCCATATCGGGGTACGCGACACACTCGACACCGCGGCACAGCAGATGCGTCAACGCGGCGTCGGTGCCCTGCCGATCTGCGACGGCGAAGGCCACGCGGTCGGTATCGTCACCGACCGCGACATCGTCGTGAAATGCCTCGCGCAGGGCCACAATCCCGCCACCGCCACCGCCGGTGAATACGCCCAGGGCGACGAGCTGCACACCGTGGAATCCGACGCCGATATCAGCGACGCTGTGGCAGTGATGGAGCAGTACCAGGTGCGCCGGCTACCGGTCACCGAGCACGGCCGGTTGGTGGGCATCATCACCGAAGCCGACCTCGCCCGGAGCCTGCCCGAAAAAGCTGTCGGCGAATTCGTCGAAGCGATCTGTGAACAGAAACTACCCGCACAGACCGAGCCATCCACACCGTAACAACTCAGCTCTCAGGGTTGTGACGACGGTGGCGGGACAAACCCCGGCGGCCACCGTGTTTTGTCGTCGTAGATGACGCCGGTGAGATTCGCATCGCCCAGGAACGCGTCGGTGAGGTCGGCCCCGTACAGGAGCGCGCCCGACAAGTCTGCCGCGCGCAGGTATGTGCCGGTGAGGTTTGCGTTGAGCAGGATCGCGCCGCGGAAGTCCGCACTGTCGAGGACCGTGTCGGTGAAATCCGTATGGGACAGGGCCGTGCCGCTGAAGTCCGCACCGCCCAGGCCGCCGCGGCTGAGGTTCGAGCCGGCCAGTATCGCGCCGCTGAAGTCCGGGCTGGGCAGGAACAGGTCGTTGAGACAGGTCGCTCCGAGATCGATGTTTGAGGTGTCGGGTAGCGCGGTGTACTTCGTGATGACCTCCAGTGCAGCCTGAATATCGACTGGGGCCGGTACTTTGAGCGCGCAGGAGCCGTGCGGGGTTTCCGTGCGCACGAACGCTTCGAGCAGTCTGCGGAGAGCGGCGCGGTCGTCGGCGGAATCCTGAGCGAGGCGTTCGATGAGGTAGATGCCGCCGAGGCGGACACTTTCCTTGTCGGAATCGAGTTGTTCTGTCGCTGATTTGATCTGTTCGGATTGCGCGGTCCGCCGCGCCAACTCGAGTTGGTCGTTGGTGGCGTTGAGAGTGCTGTTGGAGTAATAGAGCGCTCCCACAGCGGCGAATGAGGCTATCAACGTGCCGAAGGCGGTCACTATCGTGGCGACCTTCGACCACGTCTTCCCCGAATCCTGCGACCCGACCGCTGTCGGTTGCGGCGACGGAGTCGATGCCATGTCCGAGGGCTCGACGTCGGGCGGTGCTGCAGCCTCTGCAGTGGGCGTCTGTCCGTCAGGAGTCGAGACCGCCGCCCCGTGTCCTCTGCCGTCCGAACTCGAAGGTGGTGCCTCTCCCGGGCCATCTGCCGATTGCTGCCTGCCACCCGCCGTCACAACACGCATTATCGGGCCAAACCCACACGGTCACAACCGATCACGTATCTTCTGCGAGCCTACAGTGAGTCGGCTGTAACAGTGTGAGCGGCCCGAACTCGACTGCCCTGGCGGACGACCTCAGCGCCGAGCCCACTTGCTTGCCGAGATATCCCACAGTGCCTCGAAGAACTCGAGCCGGTACCGGTGCCGGAGCCGCGATCCACGGCGTCGGATCGTGCCGAGATGAGGATCTCGCGGTTCGACCGACGTCAACGATCATCGAGGGCCGTCAGAGTTGGGCGATCGACGACCACTCGGTGACAGTGGTAGCGGACGAGCTGCAACGCTGTGATTCTGTGCCGGCGGTGGGCTCGTCGGTGAGAGCGTCCCATACCAGGTGAGCGGTCGACACCGCGGTATCCAGCGGTGTGCCTGTGTCGATGTCGACTGCTTCCGGCCACGGGTCCGCCGCGCCGGCCAGGGCGGCGGCAATGCGTGGTGTGGCCTCGGAGATGTCGTGTCGGCGGCGGCGGATGCGGTCGGCGGCCACGGGTGCCGGGCACACGCAGCGCAGCGTCGCGAAACGGGCACCGGTCCGGTGTGCGAGGGCATGAGCGCGGCTTCGTTCGGTGGCGTCGCCCCAGCTCGCATCGAGGATCACCGATCGACCCGAATCCAGCAGTGTCCGGGCGCGGTTCAACAGTTCGGTGTAGACACGCTGCTTGTTGCCGGGAGAGTAGGCCCCGTGGCCGTAGGTGCCGCTTTCCCCGACGATGTCGCCGCCGGCGCGCAATTCGGCACGTACCGTGTCGCTGGAGAGCACCTCGGCGCCGGTTCGTTGTGCCAGTCCGGCGGCGACGCTGGTTTTGCCGGTTCCGGGTAGTCCGCCGACGAGGACCAGTCGCACTGCCGATGCCCGCAGGTGCTCGACGGCGATCTGCAGGTGCCGGTGTGCGCGGTCACTGCCTTCTGCGTCGCCTTGGCCGGCGCGGATGGCGTCGACTTTCGCGCGCACCAGCGCACGGTAGGCGATGTAGTGATCGGCCAGCGAGGCCGGGGCGGTGTCTGCGGTGCGGCGCTGATAGGTGCGTATCAGGTCGATCGCGTGGTCGGGGTGGCCGAGGAACTGCAGGTCCATGGCGAGGAAGGCGATGTCGTCGAGGCAGTCCACGAACCGCAGATCGTCGTCGAAGTCCAGGCAGTCGAGAATGCGGAATCCGTCGGGGAGTTCGAAGATGTCTTCGGCGAGCAGGTCGCCGTGTCCGTCGATGATTCGTTGCCCGGCGATGCGGTCGTCGAACAGCTGCCGGCGGCCGGTCAGGTAGTGCCGGGCCAGTGTGTCGATGGTGTCGAGCAGTGCGGGGTCGATGATTTCGGGTGGCTGGTGGCGCATGCTTGTCAGCAGGTCGGTCCACCGGCCCTGGACCGCGTCGGCGGTGCCGGCGCGGTCGATCTCGGGTCCTCGCCGGGCGGTGGTGTGGAAGTCCACGAGCACCTCGATCAGGGGTGTGAGGTCGACGGGCTCGCCGGCCGGTTCGCTGAGCCGATGCGATAACCGGGTGTGTTCGGGGAGGCGGCGCATGACGATCACCGGCTCGTCCGCCGCTGCGTCGGGGTGGGTGAAATGGCCGAGTCCGAGGTAGATGTCGGGAGCGAGGCGCCGGTTCAGTTCGATCTCGCGGGTGCAGGCCCGTTCCCGCTGTTGCGGGGTGGCGAAGTCGAGGAAGTCGGTGGTGATCGGTTTTTTGGCCTTGTACACCCGGTCCCCGCAGAGGAGCACGATCCCGGTGTGTGTTTCCCGCAGTTCGACCGCTGGGTCCATCCTGGGTCCTGTCTGTTGGGTGTATCTCCGGGCCGGGCAGAGGACTGCCGCTCATCCGGCGGTCGCGCGGGCGTGCTCGAGCAGTAGCCGTCGTTCGGCGGTATCGATGGCGCGGCGTGCGGCCGGGACGGCATCAGTGGTGACCGATATCGAGGTGATGCCCATCCGGATCAGGTGTTCGGCGAAGTCGGGGTTTCTCGACGGTGCCTGCCCGCACAACGAGGAGGTGATCCCCGATTTGCGTGCGGTGGAGACGATGGTGGAGATCGCGTCGAGCACTGCGGGGTCGGATTCGTCGAACAACGGCGCGCACTCGGTGGAGTCGCGGTCGACTCCCAGGGTGAGTTGGGTGAGGTCGTTGCTGCCGATCGAGACCCCGTCGATGCCCAGGCCGGCGTATTCGGGCAGCCAGTAGGTGATCGACGGCACTTCGGCCATGACCCAGCGGTGCATTCCGCGCTGATGGCGCAGCGGGCCGGAATCGATGAGGTCCAGGCATGCTTCCAGTTCCCAGCGGGTGCGCACGAACGGGAGCATCAGGTGCAGGTTCGGGGTTCGTTGCCGGACCTCGGCCAAGGCGGTCATCTCGAGCTGGAACACTTCCGGTTCCTGGGTGTATCGGTAGCAGCCGCGATAGCCGATCATCGGGTTGTGTTCCAGCGGCTCGTAGCTGGCCCCGCCTTCGAGGTCGCGGAATTCGTTGCTGCGGAAATCGGTGGCGCGGTAGATCACCGGCCGCGGAGCGAACGCGGCGGTGATGTGGGTGAGTGCGTCGACCATGCGGTCGAGGAACACGCGTTGTTCACCGCGGGCGATCACTTCACGGGGGTGCCGGTTGTCGAGTGCGCGGGTCAACAGCATCTCGGCGCGCAGCAGCCCGACTCCGTCGGTGTCGGCGGCGGCGGCGCGTTGCGCGGCTTCGGGTAGTGCGAGGTTGACATACAGTTTGGTGGCCGTAGCGGGCGCGGCTGCGGCGGCACCACCGGTGCGGGGTTCGCTGGCAACCGCCGGGTGGGGCTGCGCGCCGGCGCGGACTTCACCTGTTGAGCCGTCGACGGTGACGGTGTCTCCGTCGGTGAGCGTGGTGGTCGCCGTGCGGGCGCCGACGATGCAGGGAACACCGAGCTCTCGGGCGACGATCGCGGCGTGGCAGGTCATTCCGCCGCTGTCGGTCACCACGGCGGCGGCGCGGCTGATGGTGGGCAGCCAGTCCGGGTTGGTCATGGGCGCGACCAGGATCTCGCCGTGCGCGAGCGCCGTCCCTTGTTCCGGCGCGGACAGTACGCGCACGGTCCCGTCGGCGGTGCCGGGTGCGGCGGCCAAACCGCGGACGAGCACTGTCGCCGGCGGGGGAGCGGCCGGGGCGGGGTGGGGTTCGGGCAGTGTGGTGACGGGCCGTGCTTGGACCAGCCACAATGCGTCCTCGTTGTAGACCCATTCGACGTCTTGTGGGTGGTCGCCGTGATGGTGGTGTACGGCCAGGGCCAGCTTGGCCACCTCGATGGCTTCGGGTTCGGTCAGCGCCGGCGCTGCTTTGTCTTCCTCGCTGAGTTCGATGCGGCGGTCTCCGCCGGGTCCGGCGACGATGGCGAAATCCTGGTGTCCGGGCCGGTGTTCGAGTAGGCGGGGGCCGTCGGTATCGAGGAGGTAGGTGTCGGGTTGGGTGGCGCCGGAGACCACGACCTCTCCTTGGCCGCGGGCTGCGTCGATGACGATGCGGTCCCGGCGTCCGGTGGCGGGGTCGGCGGTGAAGGCGACACCGGCGCGGCGTGCCTGCACCATCTTTTGCACGACCACAGCCATGGCCGGTGTGGCCTGCATGTCGCGGCGGGCTCGATAGGTCAGCACCCGTGGGCTGAACAGCGAGGCCCAGCAGTCGAAGATTGCCTCGATGAGCTCGTTTTCGCCACGCACATTGGTGCGGGTGAGGTTCATGCCTGCGAACGAGGAGGTCGCACTGTCCTCGCCGACCGCTGAGGAACGCACCGCCACGTCGGCGCGGTCGCCGAGTAAACTGTAGGCGGCCGTGATCGCCGAGCGCGCTTCGGCGTCGAGAGTGCAGGCGTGCACGATGTCGCGCATGCGCTGGCACAGCACATCGACCCGGACAGGATCGGCCGCCGCGGCGGCGGAGAGCGCTTCGGCGTGCAGCGCTGCAAGTTTGGCGCCGTGGGCTCCTTGGGCAACGATCTGCTCGTAGCAGGAGCGCAGCACCACGAATCCCGGCGGGACCGGGAGGCTGGCGGCGACGAGTTCACCGAGGTTGGCGCCCTTGCCGCCGGCTTCGTCGGCGTCGGCCAGGCGCAGTTGATCGAACGCGGCGACGTAGGCGCCCATCATCGACTCCCTTGGTTGTCGGTGGCGGCGGCGGCGAATGTGCTGCTGAGCAGCTCTGCGGTGAGCAGCCGCCGTAAGGGGGCAGGTAGTTCGGCAAGGAGCCGGTCCAGTTGCCCGGTGGAGAACAGTCGGCTCAGTGCTTCGGTGACCGCGCGCAGCCATTGGTGTGCCGTGTTGATCGCTGGGGCCAGCGGATCATGGGGTAGCGGCATGGCCGGTCCTCTCGGGCTCGGCGGCAACCGTCGCCGGGGTCGGCGGGCGCCGCGGAGTCTGCCTGGGTACGGGTTCAGCGTGGCCGATATACCGGCCGCGGGGGCAGTGTCGTCGTGCCTGAGCCGCTGGGACCTTGGACCTTTCCGGTTGTGCTCTGGGGGTCGCCGCACCGGCTGTCTGTAGGCAGGATCGGCGGCGCCGGGAAGGGTGAAGCTGGTTGCGCTCAGTCGTCGGCGCGCACGACCTGTGGCCGGCGGGCATCGCGGTGGCCGGCCGATGCCGGAGCCTGTGTTGGGGTTGTGCGGCGGTGTGCGCGCACGGCTTTGTCGGCGGTGTCTGCGGCCAGCACGGCGGGGATGGCGGCGGCGGCCAGCAGCCAGCCCTGCCAGGTAGGGGCGGTGCCGCCGAGCAGCTGGGGCAGGGGAGGTACCCAGAGGAACACGGCGAGCAACACCACTTCGATGGTCACGGACCACAGCAGCAAGGGGTTGCCCCGCCAGCCGGTCGACCCCACCCACCGGGTTTCGCTGCGGCAGGCGAAGGCGTTGGTGAGCTGCCCGAGGACCACGGCGGTGAACAGGGTGCCCGAGGCCACGGCCACGAGCGTGGTGTCGGCCTCGAGGCCCCACCGCCAGCCGCCCGCAGACAACACGGTGAGGAAGGCGATCATCCCGATTCCGGCTTCCGTGGGGCCCAGCACCCCGAACGCGCGCCGCAGCAAGGACCGGTCGATCAGTTTCCCGACCCGGGACCGCCCGGACATGGTGCGCGGGTTCGGGGGCTCGGCGCCCAGCCCGAGGGCCGGGAGCATGTCGGTGCCGATATCGAGGGCCAGCACCTGCAAGACGGTGAATCCCAACGGGATCGAGCCGCCGGAGGCGGCCCACACCGCGAATGGTGCGAGTTCGGCGACGTTGTCGGTGAGGTGATAGGTCAAGAATCTGCGGATGTTGGCGAAGGTCGCGCGCCCGAGTTCGATGGCGGCGACGATGGTGCCGAAATGGTCGTCGAGCAGCACCAGGTCGGCGGCTTCGCGGGCGACATCGGTGCCGGAGGCGCCCATCGCGACCCCGATATCGGCGGTGCGCAGGGCGGGGCCGTCGTTGACGCCGTCGCCGGTCATCGCCACGATGTGGCCACGGCGTTGCAAAACGGCCGCGATCCGCAGTTTTTCCTCCGGTGCCACCCGCGCGACGACGACACCGTCGCGGTCGAGCAGCACGCCCAGTTCCTTGTCGTCGCGGGGCAGGTCCGCGCCGACCACGACGAAGCGGTCGGCCCCGAGCAGTCCGATCTCCTGGGCGAGGGCGGCGGCTGTGGCGGGGTGGTCACCGGTGATCATGGCGACCGAGATCCCGGCGCGCCGGCAGGAGGTCAGCGCCTCGGCGACCCCCGGCCGGGGTGGATCCTCCAGTGCGAGCAGGCCTAGCAGCGCCGGTTCCGCCGCCTCGGGGTCGGTGCGGGCGACCGCGATCACGCGCAGTCCTCGTTCGGCCATCCGCGAGAGCGCGGCCGTGGCGGCCGCGAGGTCGGTTCCGGGTCGGCGGGCGCACAGGTCGAGTACGGCTTCCGGGGCGCCGGTGATGTGGGTGCCGTCGATATCGGTGGCTGTGGCGCGACGCGTGTGGTTGTCGAACGGTTCGCGGTGCTGCGCCGGCGGTGGTGGTGCGGTGATCCCGGCGCGGGCCGCCAGCACATGGACGGCGACCTCGAGCGGGTCACCGAGAGGCAGCCACCGGCCGTGGGTGTGCTGAGCCCTCGCGTCCGGCGAGCAGCGTGCGGCCGAATCGGCGGCAGCGTGGGTCGCGGCCATCGCCGCGCCGGTGCCCTCGACACGCCCCTGCGGGTCGTAGCCGCTGCCCTCGACGGTGGTGGTCCCCGCTGGGGTCCACACCTCGACGACCTGCATCTGGTTCTGTGTCAGCGTCCCGGTCTTATCGGTACAGATGAAGGTTGTCGCACCCAGCGTCTCCACGGCTTCCAAGCGTTTGACCAGCGCATTGGACGACGCCATCCGTTGGGCAGCGCGCGCCAGGGACAGCGTTACCGTCGGCAGCAGTCCTTCCGGGACGAGCGCGACGGTCACCCCGATGGAAAACAGCAGACTCTGCGTGGCGTCTCCGCCCAGCAGCGTGAACACCAGGAAAGAGATCACGCCGACCGTGACCGCGATCATGGCCACCACCCGCACGACCCGATGTAACTGCCGGGCCAACGGGCTGGGCGGGCGTTTCGCGCTCTCGGTGGCGGCGGCCAGCCCCGCCAGCCGGGTCCGCGCGCCGGTCGCGCTGACCTCCGCGGTGCCGTGACCGGCCACCACATAGGTGCCGGCCATGATGGTTCGCCCGCGGCCCACCGATACCGGCGTGCTCTCACCGGACAGCATCGATTCGTCGATATGAAGGTTCTGCGCCCCGCAGACCAGCGCATCAGCGCACACCCGCGCCCCGGCCTCGAGCACCAGCAGATCGCCCACGACCAGGTCCCGAGATTCGACGGCGACGACGGCACCGTTTCGGCGCACTCGGGCCCGCACCGGCAACAGATCGCGCAGTCGTTCGGTCGCCCGGTCGGCACGGTATTCCTGGGCGAAGGCGAAGCCCGCGTTGAGACACACCACCACCGCGATGGCCACGGCCAGCACCGGCATCCCGGCCACCAGCGCCAGCGCTGCGGCCGCCCACAACATGAGAGCGAAGAAGTGGGTCAGCTGCGCAGCCAGCTCCCGCACCGGGCTCCGCCGTTGCGGGGCCGGCAGTTCGTTGGGCCCACCGGTGTGCAGCCGTGCGGCCGCCTCGGCTGTAGTCAAACCGGCCGGGATCTGTCCGGTCGGCTCACCGGCACCTGCGCCCCCACGGGGCAAGGCGTCCATGGGCGTGAGACTGCCCGCGTGCACCCTTGCCTGGGCAGAGTCGTCGGACCCTGCGCGCCGGGACCAACTACCCGCCCGGGCTTCGATCCTCGCGCTCTCGGACCCGGGGTCTGTTTCGCGAGGACTCGGTGGGACGAACGACACGGCCGAAGGTCACGAGTTGTGAGGACACGACCGGCTTCTGCCGGCCGGCGATATAGGCCGGTGGGCTCTGCCCGAGTCTGCCCGCCGACGGCCACTCTGAGAGAGAAACGATCGGCTCGGTCACCCGAGGAGAGGGATATGGTCGCCGCGAACCCCGATGTGCAGACAGTGCGCAAGGTTGTAGCCCGGGCGTGTCGCGCGCCGTCGCTGCACAACAGCCAACCGTGGCGGTGGACCTGGAACGGGGAATTTTTGCGGCTGTATGTCGATGATCGTCGGTTGCTGCCCTACACCGATGCGTTCAACCGGCAAGGGATCATCGCCTGCGGCGCCGCGCTCGACCATGCCCAGGTAGCAGGTGCGGCATTGGGGTGGGAAATGCAGGCGTCGGTGTTTCCCGACCCGCTGGACCGGACGCATGTGGCGTCGCTGTCGTTTCGTGGCCGCCATGCGCCCTTGGAGGCCGACGAGCTGCTCGGCGCCGCGATCGACACCCGCTACACCGATCGGCTGCCGTTCGCCCCGCCCTACGCGTGGATAGGCCTGGAGGTGGTGCTGCGGACACTGTGCCGCAACTTCGGCACCCACCTGCAGGTGCTGGACCGATCCCAGTACCGCGACCTGGACCGGATCTCGGATACAGCGGCCGCGTTACGCCGATCCGATCCGCGATATCAAGAAGAACTACATGGATGGGCCGGCGACACCTGGCGACCCTATGCCGGTATCCCTGTGTCTGCCCGGGCAACGGCCCAGGCCGCGGACAAGGTGGCGGCCGGCCGGATGTTCCCGCTCGGCGCTGCCGGTGCGGGCCCTGAACCCACGACCGAGGACCGCGCCACGATCGTGGTGCTCTCCAGCGACAACGACACCGTGGAATCGGTCCTTGCCTGTGGGCGGGCCTTGTCGCAGCTGCTGCTCGAATGCACGGTCGAGGCGATGGCGAGCTGCACGCTGACCCACGTCACCGAAACCCCGTCGGTGCGGGCAATGGTGAGCGACCTGCTGGGTCTGGACTATCCCCAAGTCCTGGTACGAATCGGGCAGGCCACCGCGCCCCCGCCGCCACCTACCCCGCGCCTGCCGCTGGAGTCGGTACTCGACACCGGCACCGAAAGCCCCGCCCCGGGGCAGGACCGGTCCTCGACCGCGGCGACCTGAGTCTCTGCCAGAGGTGACCGCTGTCCCTATACGCGAATGTCGTGGCGGCGTGGAATCGAACAGTGTCACCCGACAACCATCGACCAGGAGGAGTAATGAGCCTCATCCCTGCACACCGCCAACAGCATTCGTTACTGCCTGACTTCACCGACGTCTGGAACTCACTGGCTCCGGCCGCGGGCCTGGCATCGATGTTCGGCACCCACCTGTTACGCGTCGAGGACACCGTCGATGACGGCCATTACGTGGTCCGTGCCGAGATCCCGGGCGTGGACCCGGACAAGGACGTGGAGGTCTCCGTACGAGACGGCCAATTGACCATCAAGGCCGAACGCTCGGAAAAGCATGAGGAGAAAGGCCGGTCGGAATTCAGCTACGGCTCCTTCGTCCGCACCGTCACCCTGCCTCAGGGCGCAGACGAGGACGCGATCGAAGCCGGCTATGCGAAAGGCATCCTGACGGTGTCGGTGCCGGTCTCCGAACCGACCAGCGAAGCAAAGAAGGTCCAGGTGAAGCAGGGCGAGTAGGCGCGCCCGCCGCTCAGATGAACAGCCGGGAACCCGACACGAGCCAGCCCCGCGGTTCCCGGCATCCCCGGCGCGGGGCACCCAGGTGTTCAGGAGGCGATGGTGGCGCCCATTGTCACGGTGACGATGAATCCGACGATCGACCTGTCGACCTCCACCGGCCGTGTTACCGCGACGGGGAAGATGCGTTGTGCGCAGCCGCGAATGGATCCGGGCGGCGGCGGTATCAACGTCGCCCGAACGGTGCTCGCGCTCGGTGAGCAGGTGCTGGCGGTGCTGCCCGTCGGCGGCTCCACCGGAACAGTGTTGGAAGACCTGCTGGAAGGTGCCGCAGTACCGTGTCGAATCATTTCGATCGACGGGTCGACGCGGGAAAGCTTCTCGGTCACCGACAACGAATCCGGCCAGCAGTTCCGGTTCGTTCTGCCCGGCCCGACGTTGACCCCGCCCGAGTGGAGCCGCTGCCTGGACACCGCGATCGACGCCGCACGCTCTGCCCGGTACGTGGTGGCCAGCGGAAGCCTCCCGCCCGGTGTGCCCAGCAACTTCTATCAAGCGCTGGCCACCCGGGTGGCGCGGGCAGGCAGCCGGTTCATACTCGACACCTCCGGTGAGGCACTGCGACAGATGCGCCACGGCGCGTATCTGGTGAAGCCGAGCGCACGCGAACTCGCCCACTACGTCGGACACCCTCTCCCCGACAGGGACAGCCGGATCACCGCGGCACGGGAACTGATCACCGGTGGTGTCAGCGAGCTCGTGGTGGTATCGCTCGGTCCCGACGGCGCACTCGTGGTCGGCCGGGACCGGTGGGACACGGTACCGGCGACACCGGTCGCGGTCGCCAACGCCACCGGCGCCGGCGATGCGATGGTTGCGGGCCTGACCGTGGGGTTCGCCCGCGGGCTCGACACCATGGACGCGATGGAACTGGGGATCGCCGCAGCATCGGCCTCGCTGGTGACCCACGGCACCAACCCCGGCCCCCCCGACGTCATCGCCAACCTCCTCGATGCGCGCACCGCGACACCGGCACCGCTGTCGCGCAGCGCGGATTGACCACCGGCCGCCGTGCACGACAGCGACATCGACCGCCGCGGCATCCAAGGACAACCCATTTCGTAAAAGGAGTCTCAATGCGTTCCTCGGTCTTGTCGATATCCGCCGCGACCGCCACCGCCGGCGCCGCAGCGGCGCTGCTGCTGCGAAGGCGCATGCTGCGCTGGGGCGCGACCGACGACGAGTTGGCGGCAACCTATCCCGGCGACGATCTGATCAACCGCCCCTGTTCACGGTCGACCATGGCGACGACCCTTCCCGGGCCGCCCGCCGCGGTCTGGCCATGGTTGGTGCAGATGGGCGCGGACCGAGCCGGCTGGTACAGCTGGGACCAGCTGGACAACGACGGCCGGGCCAGCGCCTCCGAGATCATCGAACAGTGGCAGGATCTGCGTCCCGGTGATCGGGTCTATGCAACCGTCGACGGCACCGTCTACTTCACCGTCGCTCTGGCCGAGTATCCCTCGACATTGGTGCTGCGCAGTGATTACGCACTGCCCAGCGGTCGGCCGCTGGACCCGGCCGAACCCGACCCACGCGCCTTCGCCCGCGGAGTGTGGGGCTTTCACCTGCGCGAACTGCCCGGAAACGAGACCCGGCTGGTTGTGCGCACCGTCGGCCGGGACGGGCCCCGTGCCGTTACCGCGGTGTTCGACTGGTTGTTCGGGGAACCCGCTCACTTGATCATGCAGGCACGTCAGTTCCACAACCTGGCGCAGCGGGTCCGAACCACCGCAGGCAGCGCCGAGCCCGCAGTGCCGGCCACGGCCGTGACAACCCGGCCCGAGCAGATCGCGGATCGTGCCGCGCCGATACCCCACTGAGTCCCATGGTCCTCAATGCAGGCCAGGATTGCGCCGTCCACCGTCCTGCCCACGCGCCACACAGCGAGGGCCGCGCAGAACAACGGAAAGCCGGCGGGGTCGTAGGAACGGCGAAGAAGTGACTTTCGCCCGTGTCCACACAGTCGTGCGCGGGACGAGGCTTGGAACTGCAATGGTCCCTGCGAGGGAGGTAGCCGACATGGATACGTTCTCGGGTCGCAGTGCAATCGTCACCGGCGGCGCACGCGGTATCGGCGCTGCCGTGGTCCGGTCACTCGCCAAGGAAGATCTCGGTGTCGTGGCCGCCGACATCCTCGAGCAGGAGGGCAGCGAACTCGCCGACCGGATGGGCGAGGCTGCGATCTTCCGCAAACTCGATGTCACCGACGAGACGCAGTGGCGGCAGGTGCTCAGCGACGCCGAGGCCACCTACGGTCCCCTGGCAGTATTGATCAACAATGCCGGCATCGTCGATTTCGCCGGTGTGGAGGCCGAGTCGCCCGCCATGTTCCGACATGTCGTGGATGTCAATCTCTACGGTTCGTGGCTGGGTATGCACGTGTGTGCGCCCGCGATACGCGCCGCCGGGGGCGGGGTGATCGTCAATATCTCCTCGACCGCCGGTCTCATCGGATACGCGGGAGTCGGCGGCTACGTGGCCAGCAAGTGGGGGCTGCGCGGGCTCACCAAAGCCGCGGCGCTCGAACTCGGACCCGGCGGTGTGCGGGTGTGCTCGGTGCACCCCGGACCGATCCACACCCCGATGACCGCCGCGCTGCCCGAATCCACCGCCGCCCATCAACCGCTGCCCCGTTTCGGCGAACCCGACGAGGTCGCGGCCATGGTGCGGTTCCTGGTCACCGAGGCAACGTTTTCCACCGGCTCGGAATTCGTCTGCGACGGCGGCGCCACGGCCGGCCAGACACTGGATCTGGCCGACGTCTCCTGAACCCGACCCCGCCCGAGCCGCGGGCTGCGGTACGAACTCGATCCCACCGGAAGGAAACCCCCACGATGACCGGTAGCAGCGTACCCGGCCCCGAAACCGTCCACTCGGCGCTGGCGCTGGCCAGCCGGGCGCCGTCGGTGCACAACAGCCAACCCTGGCTGTGGCGCCTGGGCGGCAGCACGGTCCACCTGTACGCCGACACCAGCAGGCACCTGCCCTTCACCGACCCCGACTCCCGGGATCTGCTGCTCAGCTGCGGCGCGGTGCTGCATCACTTCCGCATCGCCGCGCATTCGCTCGGTTGGCGCACCATCGTGCACAGGTTGCCCAATCCCGACGACCCGCAGCATCTGGCGTCGATCGAGTTCGTCCGGGCCACACCGGATTCCGATGTACTGCAATTGGCGCGCGCCATCAACCGCCGTCACACCGACCGCCGGCGGGTCACCTCATGGCAGGTGTCACCCGGCCATATCGCCACGTTGCTCGCTGCTGCCACCGACGAAGGGGCCGACGCCCTGGATGTGACCGAGGAGCGGCAGCGCAGCGTATTGCGTGAGGCGTTCACTCGCGCGGCCGACCGGCATCACCACGATGACGGTTACCGCGCCGAACTGTCGCGGTGGAGCGGGCATTACGCCACCGCCGACGGTGTTCCCGCCCGCAACGCGGTCGTGGCCACCGACCCGCTCACCCGCGAATTCCGCGGGCCCACCATGCAACAGGTGGTCGACGACACGATCGACGGTGCGCACTTGCTGCTGGTGCACACCCGCACCGATGACCGGCTGCCGCGGCTGCAAGCCGGAGAGGCCACCAGCGCCGTACTGCTTTCGGCCACCGAGCTGGGTCTTGCGACCTGCCCGTTGTCCGAACCGTTCGAAATCGGTGACACCCGGCAACAGGTGGGCGCCGATGTCCTGCACGCAAACAGCTACCCGCAGATCGTCATCCGCGTCGGATGGGCCTCCACCCGCGCGCCCTCGGTCCCGGTCACCCCGCGCCGGGCCCTCACCCACATGGTCAAGCCGCTGTGACACCGCCCGCACCGGGCCGCATCGGCGCACCCGGACGCCAGAGAGGATCCGCGCGATGAGGCACACAACGGTGGCCGACGTGATGACCCGAGATGTGGTCAGCGTCGGCGTGGACACACCGTTCCATCAGATCGTGCAACTACTGGCCCGGCACGGAATCAGCGGCGTACCTGTCCTCGATGCCCGCCATCGGTGCGTGGGAATGGTGACCGAGGCCGACCTGCTCGCCAGGCAGTCCCGCCTCGGCGGCCCGATCACGGGCACCGTGTGGGCCGTGCTGTGGAAGAAGGCATTCGCACGCAAAAGCGAAGCGCTCACCGCCGCCCAGTTGATGACCGCACTGGTGATCACGGTCATGTCCGATGCTCGTGTATCGGCGGCCGCGGCGACCTTGGCCCGCCACGACCTCCGCTGCGCACCGGTCATCGACTCCGGCGGCGACATGGTCGGGATCGTCAGCCGCAGAGATGTCCTCGCAGTGTATCTACGCCCGGACGAGGAGTTGGCGCAGCTGATCGAGGACGACGTGTTACGCCGTGCGTTGTGGCTGCCGGCGGCCGCGGTGACGGTCGAGGTGCATGCCGGCGTCGTCACCCTCAGGGGCGCGGTCGAGGCGGCCATGATCGGTCTCATCGGTTCCTTGGTCGCCGCGGTGGACGGCGTCGTCGAGGTGCGCAATCTGCTGATCGCCGATACCGCTCGCGCCCTGATGCACGCCGGAGTGCACAGCATCGACGGCGAGAAATCGGTGGCTGCGGCCGCAGCCCGGATGCGCGCCGACGACGTCGGGACACTGCTCGTCGTCGATACCGCGGGGACTGTCACCGGAATCGTCACTGATCGCGATCTGGTGCTGCGCTGTGTGGCCGACGGACTCGATGCGCAAGCCACGACGGTCGATGTCGTCGCTACCCGCACCGTGGTCACGGCGCAGGCCGACCAGCATATCGACGACGTGGTGGCCGTCATGCGCGGACACCGGCTGCGCCGGGTACCGGTTCTCGCCCACGGTCGCCCGGTCGGGATCGTTTCCGAAGCCGATATCGCCCGGCGTCTCCCACGCGCCGCGGCCGGGGCCTTGGTGAAACACCGGTACAGCACACCGGCGACAGACAGCAACCGCC
Source organism: Nocardia carnea NBRC 14403 (assembly GCF_000308515.1). GTDB lineage: Bacteria > Actinomycetota > Actinomycetes > Mycobacteriales > Mycobacteriaceae > Nocardia > Nocardia carnea. Next base: position 22,865 of record NZ_BAFV01000065.1, read on the forward strand.
GATAACCCGGGCTTGCCTGGCCGGTCACGGAGGATGGTATGAACTCGGTACATCACAGCAGCGCAGCGCCTGCGCCCACCCGCTGGCCGCCCATCGACAAGCCGGCCGCCCTGCGTGGGCAGGCCAATCTCACCGACTACCGTCGTGCCTGCACGGAATTCGACTGGGACAGCGCCGCCGGCGAACTGTCCACGCTGCCCGGCGGCGCGGTCAACATCGCCCACGAAGCCGTTGACCGTCACCTGAACACACCCCGGGCCGCCGCGCCGGCGCTGCATTGGCTACGCGCCACCGGCGGGCGGGTCACCCTGACCTATGCGGATCTGGCGGCATCGAGCAATCGATTCGCCGGTGTCCTGGACACGCTCGGCGTCAGGCGCGGCACGCGCGTATGCACCCTGCTCGGACGCAGCCCGCAGCTGTACATCGCTGCTCTCGGAACCTGGAAGGCCGGTTGCATCGTCTCACCGTTGTTCTCCGCCTTCGGCCCCGAACCCGTGCGCCAGCGCATGGCCCTCGCCGGCGCCGAAGTACTCGTCACCACACGCGCCCACTACCGGCGCAAAGTCGCACCGATCCGGCGGGAACTGCCTGCACTGCGCCATGTTCTGATCGCCGACACCGACAACGACACCGGGCAGGGGTGCGACGACGGTGTCGTCGACCTCCAGGCGGCCATGGCCGCCGCCTCACCCGACTACACCATCGTCCGCACCGATCCCCAGGAGACGGCGCTGCTGCATTTCACCAGCGGCACCACAGGAACACCGAAAGGTGCCGTGCATGTGCACAATGCGGTTCTGGCGCATCGAGTGACCGCACGTTATGCCCTGGACCTGCGGGGCGGGGACGTGTTCTGGTGCACCGCCGACCCCGGCTGGGTCACCGGGATGTCCTACGGTGTGATCGCGCCGTTGAGCCTGGGCGCCACATTGATCAGCGACGAGGCCGAATTCGACACCCGCCGCTGGTATGACATCCTGACCGCGGAGCAGGTCACCGTCTGGTACACCGCGCCCACCGCCTTGCGCATGCTGATGCGCTAGGGCGACGCGCTGCCGCGCGGTACCGATCTGTCGCGGCTGCGTTTCATCGCCAGCGTCGGTGAGCCACTCAATCCCGAAGTCGTCGTGTGGGGGCAACGCGCATTCGGCCGTCCTGTGCACGACAACTGGTGGCAGACCGAGACCGGCGCGATCATGATCGCCAATCTCGCGGCCGAACAGGTCCGGCCGGGTTCCATGGGGCGCCCGCTGCCGGGCGTGCACGCCACGATCCTGCGCCGCGGACCCGACGGCCGCACCCTGGTCGATGGGGACGTCGTCCAGGCCAATGTCGACGAGATCGGTGAGCTGGCGCTGCGCACCGGCTGGCCGTCGATGTTCCGCGAGTACTGGCAGCAGCCGCAACGCTATGAGAAATCGTTCGCCGGGCCCTGGTATCTGTCCGGTGACCTGGCCCGCCGCGACGCCGACGGCTACTACTGGTTCGTCGGCCGCGCCGACGACGTGATCAAGTCCGCGGGACATCTGGTCGGGCCGTTCGAAGTGGAAAGCGCGTTGATGGCGCACCCGGCCGTCGCCGAAGCCGGCGTCATCGGGGTCCCCGACCCCCTGGCCGGGCAACTGGTGAAGGCGTTCGTGCTGCTGCGCCCCGGCTATACACCGACCGAGGCCTTGCACGACGAGCTGATCGCTTTCGGCCGCCGCGCCCTCGGCGCGGTCGCCGCCAAAGAGGTCGAGTTCGTCGACACTCTCCCGCATACGCGCAGCGGCAAGGTGATGCGGCGGTTACTGCGCGCCCGCGAACTCGGACTCCCCGAAGGCGACGTATCGACCTTGGAGGCGCTGCCGTGACCATCACCGAACACCCGGCCGACCTCGACCACACCGACCCTGCGTACGGGCTCGGATTACTGCAGCAGATGCTACGAATCCGCAGTTTCGAAGAACGCTGCGTCCAGCTCTACAGCGCCGAAAAGATCCGCGGTTTCCTGCATCTCTACATCGGGGAGGAGGCCGTCGCCGCGGGCCTGCTCGGCGAACTCGACACCGACGACGCAGTGGTGTCGGCCTACCGCGAGCACGGACACGCACTGGCGCGCGGCATACCGATGACGGCGGTGATGGCGGAAATGTTCGGCCGCACCACCGGCTGCAGCGGCGGCCGCGGCGGCTCCATGCACCTGTTCGACGCCGGGCGACGCTTCTACGGCGGCAACGCCATCGTCGCCGGCGGACTGCCGCTTGCGGTCGGGATCGCCTTGGCCGACGCCATGGCCGGCGCGCCGCGCGTCACCGTATGCCTGTTCGGCGACGGCGCGTTCGCCGAGGGCGAATTCCCCGAGTGCGCGAACCTGGCAGCACTGTGGCACTTGCCGCTGCTCTTCGCATGCGAAAACAATCAATACGCCATGGGCACCGCGCTGCGCCGCGAACACGCCAACACCGACCTCGCCCTCCGTGCCGCCGGTTACGGCATGGCGGCGTGGCCGGTGGACGGAATGGACGCCGAGGCGGTAGCGGCGGCGTCGCGACGGGCGATACAGATGATCCGCGGTGGCGCAGGACCCTGCTTCCTGGAATGTCGCACCTACCGCTTCCGGGCGCATTCGCTCTACGACGCCGACCGCTACCGCGACAAGGCCGAGATCGACCAGTGGAAAGCCCGCGACCCCATCCCGCGCCTGACCGCACAGCTACGCGCTGCCGAGCTCATCGACGACCACCGGTATGCGGAGTTGCAGTCCGCGATCGACGCCGAAATAGATGCGGCGATCACCGCCGCCGAAAACGCCCCCGAAGAACCCGTCACCGACCTGACCCGCCACGTGTATGCGGAGCGGACATGACCACCACCTACTGGCAGGCATTGACCGAGGCGCTGCGTGAGGCCCTGGACCGCGACGAGCGGGTGTTCCTGATGGGCGAGGACGTGGGCGCCTACGGCGGCTGCTTCGGCGTCAGCCGCGGCCTGCTCGACGCCTACGGTCCGCGCCGCATCCGCGACACCCCGTTGAGCGAATCCGCGTTCGTCGGCGCGGGTATCGGTGCCGCAATCGCGGGGATGCGCCCAATCGTGGAGATCATGACCGGAAACTTCAGCCTGCTCGCCCTGGACCAGATCCTCAACAACGCCGCCACGCTGCGGCATATGTCGGGTGGGCAGATCGGTGTGCCGCTGGTCATCCGCATGGCCACCGGCGCCGGACGTCAACTCGCGGCACAGCATTCCCACAGCCTCGAAGCCTTCTACGCCCACCTCCCCGGACTGCGCGTCCTGTCACCGGCGACGATGACCGACGCCCGGGCCATGCTGTGGCCGGCCCTGCAGGACCCGGACCCCGTCGTGATCTTCGAACCGATCGCGCTGTACAACAGCAGCGGCGAACTCCCCGAACCGGACACCATCACCGATATCGGTATCGACACCGCCGCGACCGCCCGCCCGGGCAGCGACGTCACCATCGTCGCCTACGGAGGCACCCTGCGCACCGCGCTGGCCGCCGCCGACCGGCTCGCCGACACCGATATTGCCGCCGAAGTCATCGACCTGCGCACACTACGACCGCTCGACACGGACACAATCGTGGGCTCGGTGGCACGCACACACCGGCTGGTGATCGTGGACGAAGGCTGGGGCCGGGTCGGGATCGCCGCCGAAATCGCCGCGGCGACTGCCGAACACGCCTACTACGAGCTCGACGCCCCGATCCGCCGGGTATGCACCGCCGACGTGCCGATCCCCTACGCCCGCCAGCTCGAGGAAGCGGCCCTGCCCTCACCGGCGGCCGTGGTCGAGGCCGTGCACGCGGTGGTGAGGTGAGATGGCCGAATTCCGGATGCCTTCCCTGGGTGCGGATATGGTCGAAGGAACGGTGCTGCACTGGTTCGTGCGCCCCGGCCAGAGGGTGCACACCGGAGACATCGTCGCCGAGATCGACACCACGAAAGCAGCCATCGAGGTGGAAAGCTTCGACGACGGCGTCCTCACAGAAATCCTCGTGACAGAAGGCGCCACGGTTGCCGTCGGAACACCCCTGGCGACCATCGCTACCACGGCAGAACCCGCCCCAGACACCTCACCACCGGCGCATGGTGATGCCGAGCCGGCACCGACCGACGGCTTCGGAACGGCCCCTCTGCCGCCAACGGCCGCACAAGGACCAACCGCCCACCCGGCCGCCCCGCCGCGCAGTGATGGGTCCGAGCGCGATCACCGCGCCACACCCCTGATCAGGAAGCTCGCTGCCGAGGCAGGGATCGACATCGCTGCCGTCCCCGGCAGCGGCCCCGGTGGGCGGGTCATGCGAGCCGACATCGAACGCGCCAAGACCGGCGCCTCATCACATCCACCGAGCCCCCCCAACGGCGGCCCCGGCCCGGCGCCCACCGACCGCGCCACCGCCCCCACGCGCGCTACCGGGGTCAGCGTGGCGAAACCGTATACCGGGCCCGCATCGGGGTACGCGCGCCGCGTGGCACATGCGTCGGGGGTCGAGCTTGCCGGGGTCACCGGGTCCGGCCCGGACGGCGCGGTACGCGCCCGCGACCTCCCCACCGGTGGTCGGGCGCCGGAACCCGTTACCGGACAACCACAGATACCGTCGGCCATCGCCGACGACGCCGGGAAGACCGCACAGAATCCACCGCACGATCCCACCGCCGCCCGGCAGCTGATCGCCGCGGCGATGACGCGATCGAAACGCACTGTGCCCCACTACATCTGTCGAGCGTCGTCGATATGGAGGAGGCCACCCGCGCGCTGCGCCGCATCAACGAACAAGCACCGGTATCCGAACGAATCGTGGTCTCGGCGCTGCTGCTGTGCGCTGTGGCCCGGGCAGCGCGCGCCGTTCCCGAACTCAACGGATTCTGGAGCGACGACCGATTCCAGCCGGCGTCGGATGTCCATCTGGGCACGGTGGTGTCGCTGCGCGGGGGGCGGAATCCTGGTGCCCACCATCCCCGACGCCGACCGGCTCTCGCCCACGCAGATGATGCAGGCCATGCGCGGGCTGGTCGCCCGGACCCGCAGCAGCCGATTACGTTCCCGCGACACCACGCAGGCCACCATCACAGTGACCAACCTCGGCGATCTCGGAGCGGACGCGGTGTTCGGTGTGATCCCGGTCCCGCAGGTCGCGATCATCGGATTCGGTGCGGTGACCGAACGGCCCTGCGCGGTGGCCGGCCTGGTCGGGGTCCGCCCGCAGGTGACCGCAACCTTGTCCGCGGACCACCGAGCCAGCGACGGCGCCGTGGGTGCACGGTTCCTGCATTGCATCACCGACTACCTACAGCATCCGGAGGAGTTGTAGATCATGACCGCTGGAATCACCTCACGAGCCGAAGCACTCGCCCTGGTGCGCCGATCCCTGCAAGGCTTCGCCACCCAGGACGAAATCACCGGCCTCGACGAACACCAGTCGTTGCGTAGCACGCTCGAACTCGACTCGATCGACTTCCTCACCTTCGTCGAACGGCTCTCCGCCGGCAGCGGCCGCCGAATCGACGAGGACGATTACCCGAGTCTGGCAACCATTGATTCCTGCGCCGATTTCCTCACCGACCGCCGATAGAAGCTGGTTTCCCAGCGGCTACCGGCAGCTACCACTGCCGGCTACGGCGCCCGATGCCCGCCCCTGCAACCCAGGAAAGAAGCATGCCAGGAGGCAGGGAGGACCAAAGTCCCGACTGTGACCGTGTGGTCACCACGATCCGGTTCCGTTCGGCAATCGTGTCGGTGACGTTGGTTTCTGTGCCGAATACCACCGACAGGCGAAGTATCGGGATCGTCACAGTTCACCACGACCCCGGGACGACGTATGGATGCAGGCGAGCGGCGCAACGATCCTCCACGCACCCGTGACCGGCGACCCCCCGCAGATGGCACCCCGTCTCCTGCCCGGTCCGGTATCGGCTTCAGAGGCTCGGCCGGCGAGCTGCGGCGACGGTGGGTGGCCCTGGTGACCGTGGGAGCGGCCGCAGCATGGGCGGTTCCCGTGGCCACCTTCTCGATGGTGGTCGCCCCGTGGAAGCCGGCGGCGATGATGGTGCCGGCCGGGGCAGTGGGCGCAGTCGTGCTGGCCGGCGCGCAGGCTGTTGTTCTCCGCCGCTGGCTGAGTTCGTTCCCTGTCCGCAAATGGACTGCTGTTTCGGCAGTGGCTGCCGTGGTGGAGTGGGCGGTACTCGCGCTGGTCGTCGTTCATGGGGAACGAGTGGGAAACCTGCCCGCCGTCGGCCAGGTTCCGCTCGTAGCCGCGGGGATCGTGTCCGTGACGTTCGCGCTCGGGGTCGGCCAATGGTTCGTCCTGCGGCGGTGGTCGGACCAAGCCGTGTTGTGGATATGGGCCAACGCCGTAGCGTGGATCATGGGCGCAACCGTCTTCGTAGCCGTCGCGCAACCGGTACGGGTCAGCGCGGCGATGACCGTCACCGCGGCGACGATCTCGGTGGTGGCGGCAGTGCTGCTGCGGGGCGCGGTGGTTGCTGTGATCACCGGCGTGTACCTGCTTCACGTTCTTGCCGAGGCACACCTCCACCCCGTCATACCCCGCTCAGCGGGTGCCCCCTCGGACACTCTCGTCCACGCCGGGAGAACAGCAACGCGAGGCCGCATCGGTGCGGGCTATCCCGCAGGACGGGCAGTGGTGGATCTCGTCCGGGCATTTGCCCTGCTGCACATACCCGGAAATCCTCGGCTGCAGCCGAGCTCTGATGCGCCCGCTGCAGACCGCTGATATTCGCTCGGCTCGTTCGCCTGCGACATGCAGACCATGAGCCCGGGGCGAAAGTCGCCGCGGGTGGGGACCGCCGGCACTGGGCAAGCAGCCGGGGGCCAGGAATTGTGGATTTCCGTAGCAGCTTATTCGGTGGACACGAGAAAGGACCGATCCGATGCGAGCGCAGGTCGGGGACTGGCTGGTCATCGAATGCGGATCAGTGGGCGGCGGTATACAACGCGGGCTCATCGAGGAAGTACATGGGCGCGACGGTGGCCCGCCGTATCTGGTCCACTGGATCGATACCGGGCGGCGGGCTCTGATCTTCCCCGGACCGGATGCGCACGTGGTCACCAGTGAGGATCTGCACGCGAGCCAGCGGCTGGCGGCGCGTCACTTCCTCTTCGGAGGCCACGAACCCGAGGAGCCCGCTGCGTCGCCGTGGACCGGCGTGGCTGAAGCGGTGACCTCCGGCGCCGTCGGTCGGTGAACCCGATATAGGGCTTTGCACCCGGCATCGTGTCGGCTCGAGTGCGTACGAGGCGACGGCCGGTGAAGCTTGCGTCCGATGGCTCGCAGTACCTCCGATAGCCACACCAGATGGTACCCGATTAGTGGATGCGGGTCGGGCAGTAGATCCCCCGCAGCCGGACATGCTCGTAGGTGGCGTCGGGGTTCGCCGGTGCCAGATCAGCGTCGCCCATCAGCGGTCACGATTGACCGATCAGCGATGTCCGTTCCGCCGTCTCAACCATCACCGGTGGCGTCGCCGACCGGAAGGTTCAGGTGGTCGGCATACGGTTGGGCTGTCAGGGTTTCCTGATCGACAGCATGGTTGTCACCACGATAGTGACCGATATCACGCTGCGATCACCACGGCGGCTGTAGGCCAGTCCATGTCGGTTCCTCTCTGTGAAGTCATCGACCGTATGGGCCGGGCATCGCGTGTGCGGACCCGCCTCACGCAGGTGCTCTGGCTTCGTACCCGAGTCTTCCGGGCGAGCTGCGGCAGCACTATGGTCCATTCGCCTGCACCGCGGGGTCGATGGTCACCGATCGGCACCGGCACGGTATTCGCCTGACCCCTGCGCCGTGCAGCTCCCCGGCGACGTGGAGGGCTCGGTCACTGTGGTATTGCCCGGCTGCTGTTCGGCAAGCCGGCCGCGAGGATCTTGCGGAAGCCGGAGTCGATACACGCGACGAAATCGGCGATGTCGGGGACGGCCGCGGTGTCGATGGTCAACCCGATATGGCAGGTCCCCAGGTGGGACAGCAGGGTGGCGTTGAACGCGGTGCCGAGAGTGGGACCGAAGGCATGGACATGTTCGACTTCGGCGCCGGCGAGGTAGAGCGGTATCGGTGAACCCGGTACGTCGGAGGCGACGAAGTCGACGTGCTTCAGCATTTCCGCGAGTACCCGGCTCGGCATCCGGTTGAACACAGCGGCCACCGCGTTGGACAACGGAATCGCTGGTTCGCGTCGCCACCGCTCGACGAGGGTGTGCACCTGCCACATCTGTTTGAGGGCATTGTCGGTGTCGGCGGGGATCGCGAATCTGGCGAGGGTGATGCGGTTGCCGCCGATCGGGTCGTCGGGTGTGCGCAGGCTGATCGGCATCGTCAGGCGCAGTCGGTGGACCGGGGCGTCGTAGCGGGCGTGGTATTCCCGCAGGCCCAGCACGATCGCGGTGAGGAAGGCGTCGTTGAGGGTGCACTCCACGCGGAGCGCGGAGTCGGACAGCTCTTTCAAGGGGAACTGCAGGACCGTCAGGTACCGGCCGAGGCTGCGGTCGGTCATGACGGGGGACAAGGTTTTGGTGACGGGTCTGGCGAGCCGCAGAACCAAGGTGGCCAGTGTGGCGCTTCCGCGGACGGCGCCGATCGGGTCGGCCAGGGATCGCATCAGTTTCGGCGTGCGGGCGATGCTGCCGGTGAGAAGTCTGGTTCCGGTGGCCCAGTTCCAGGCCACGATATCGGCGAGGGTTCCCGTGCCGGGTTCGTTTCTCACCTTTATCGGGCCGCGTTCTGTGCCCTCGCGGCTGAAATCGAGGATTTCTCCGGCGATCTGGATACCGCCGATGCCGTCGGTGAGGCTGTGGTGCACGGTGAGCACGGCGGCGCATTTGCCGCCGGGCATCCCGGTCAACAGGGTGAATTTCCACAACGGCCGGGCAGGGTCGAACGCGGTCATGGCTTCGGTGCGGGCGAACTCCAGCACCGCTGCCATATCTGCCGGGCGGGCCAGGGTGGCTCGGCGGATATGCCAGAACAGGTCGAATTCCTGGTCGGGTTTCCAGCGTGGTGGTGCCAGGCTCAGTGGCACCGGCGACAGGGTGTGCCGGAAGCGTGGTACGACGCGGGTTCCGCGGTCGATCATCCGGACCAGTTTCGCCCAGTCGGGTTCGGCGTCCAGCAGCAGTATCGTCACGATCGTCGAGCGCAGCATCGGGTCCTGTTCCATGCTCCAGGTGAACAGGTCCGATTGGGTCATATGGGATGAGCGAGAACCCATGGTCAGCTACTTTCCTGAACCTGAGCGGGGTGAGTGGGCTCGACGTCTTCACTGTGCCTCGGCAATCCAGTCGGTCGACAGGGGCGAAGGTCACCGCCCACGGACTGCGATCGTGTGAGCGCGATACCGCAGGTGTGCTCCCGGTGCCCGACCACTGCGGCGCAGCAGCGGGTTCCGGACTGACTTTGGTCCCTGCGATGAGGTATTTGCGCACTGGTGGGGGCGATAGCAGGCGACGAGCCTGGAGACAAGACCGGTGCCCCGTGGTGACCAGCTACGGCGAAGGCCTCGAACGGCATCGGGCGGTCCTCAACCGATCAGCCTGCGATGAGGTGATCTCGAATGCGTGCACGCGATATCCTCAGCCGACCGGTGATTACGGTCCGGCGAGACACGGCACTGACCGACGCTGTGGCGTTACTGACCGGGCATGGTTTCGCTGCGCTACCTGTCGTCGACGAGCGAGAGCGTGTGGTGGGCATGCTGTCGGAGTCCGATGCGATGGCCGCGATCGAATCCGGTCGGGAGGCCGGCATCGTGGAGGTGGCGATGACGACCCCGGTGCAGGTGGTCGAGCCGACCACGGAGGTGCCCGAGATGGTGAAGGTCATGCTCGATCACCACAGGCGGTCGGTGCCGGTGGTGGAGGCGGGTGTGCTGGTCGGCATCGTGGCCCGCCGGGATCTGTTGCGGGCGCTGGCACGGGACGAGGAGGCGCTCGAGGCGCGCGTGTATTCGCTGCTCGAGGACTATTCGGGTAGTCACCGGCAGTGGGATGTCGAGGTCGTCGACTGCGATGTCACGATCCGCGGGATCTGCGCGGACGAGGCCGAGCAGCGGGTGCTGGCGGCGATTACACGCACGATCCCCGGTGTCGGCGAGGTTCATGTGGTGGATACCGCGGCGATCCCATCGGATCAATGACCTCCGGGGTGCGAACCCCGGGGCGGAGGGCTGCGTCGGTATGGGCTCAACGATCCGCGACCGTGGTGAACGGTGCGGTGCGGCGCTTCGGTGGATGAAGGATACGGTCCAGGCGGGCGGCCACATAACCGAGAACCGAGACCGCGCTCACGATCAGCAGGTCACCGGCGGCCAAGGGTTCGGTTCCGAGAAGCTCACGCAGCAAGGGCAGATACAGACCCGCGAACTGCAGCAGGAGCGCGCCACCCACGGCCACCAAGAGCATGGGGTTGGCCAGCGAACGCGCCCGTGTGCGTGAGCCCAGTGCCACGCCGAGTTGGGTCATCCCGAGGGCCAGAAACGCCATGCTCTGCCACGGGCGCCCGGTGTGGTCGGCCCAGACGGCCACCCCCAACGTCACCACGGTCAGCGCGATCCCGATCCGGATCACCCGCTGCCACAACCCGGCGCCGAGGATGGTTTCGGTGGGTGGGCGCGGTGGCCGGTTCATTGCGTCGGGTTCGGCGGGTTCGCCGCCGAGCGCGACCCCGGGCAGTCCATGGGTGAGCAGGTTGATCCACAGGATCTGGGCAGGAAGAAGGGGCAGGGCAAGCCCGAAGAAGGGCCCGAGCAGCATGACCGCGATCTCGGCCGCTCCGCCGGAGAGTCCGTAGACGAGGAATCGGCGGATGTTGTCATACACTCGGCGGCCTTCCTCCACCGCCACGATGACGGTGTCGAGGTTGTCGTCGGCGAGCACGAGGTCGGCGGCTTGGCGGGCGACCTCGGTGCCGCGGCTGCCCATCGCGACCCCGATATCGGCGTCCTGGAGCGCGGGCCCGTCGTTGACACCGTCACCGGTCATGGCCACGACGTGACCGTCGTGGTGTAAGGCGTCGATGATCGTCAGCTTCTCGCTGGGTGTCGCGCGGGCGAACACGGTGCCGGTGACCAGGTCTTCGTCGCGAACGGTTGCGCGGCAGTCGATCACCGGCTCGCTGGGGCCGCGGATCCCGAGGCGGGTCGCGATCGCCTGGGCTGTGCCGGCGTGATCGCCGGTGATCAGCACCGGCCGGATCCCGGCCTTGCGGCAGGCGGCGATGGTGGCTGCCGCTGCGGTCCGGGGTGGGTCGAAGATGGCGATCAAACCCAGTAACCGCAGGTGCTGTTCCATGGTTTCCTCGCCCGAGGCCGGGGCGTCGGCCCGGTGCGCGTCGGCCACGGCGAGCACGCGGAAACCGTCTCGGGCCCAGCGTTCGGCTTGCTCGGCGGCTTGGCTCAGCTGCCGCGGATCGTCATCGAGGACCGGTGCGGTCAGGACCGCTTCGGGTGCCCCCTTGCAGATGACGCGGTAGCCCCCTGCCGGGTCGCGGTGGGCTGTCGACATGCGTTTGCGGTCACTGTCGAATGGTCGTTCGGCGACCCGTGGCATCCGGGTGTGCAGTTCGTCGGTGTCGAGACCGAGCTTCAACGCCGCCGACAGCAATGCCAGTTCCGTGGGATCGCCCAGCGCCACCCATTCTCCGGGCTCACCGTCGTCGGCCGGCATCAGGCGTGCGTCGTTACACAGGGCGGCTGCCGCGAGGAGTTCGGTGAGGGCTGGCCGGTCGTCGGGGCGCAGTTGCCGGTCACCGGCGAGCACGGCACCGGTGGGGCTGTAGTCGGTGCCGGTGACCGAGGCCTGGGTGTGCGGGGTCCAGATCCGGCGGGCCGCCATACGTCCTTCGGTCAGGGTGCCGGTTTTGTCGGTCGCCAGCACTGTCACCGAGCCGAGGGTTTCCACCGCGGGCAGGTGCCGGATGAGCGCTGCGCGTTGTGCCATGCGCCGGGCGCCCAGCGCCAGGCTCAGGGTCACCACGGCCGGCAGCGATTCCGGGACCGCGGCCACCGCCAAGCTGATCGCGGTGACCACCATCAGTTCGACCGGCTGGCCGCGGAACAGCCCCAAGGTCAGAACGAGGACGCACAAGACGATGACCACGGCGGCCAGCAGCCGCCCGAACCCGGCGAGGCGGCGCTGCAGCGGTGTGGAGGCGTGACCTCGGTCGAGAAGGTGGGCGATCTGCCCAGTAGCGCTGGCGGCGCCGGTCGCGGTGACCACTGCGGCGCCGCGGCCGCGGACCACGACCGTGCCGGCGGACAGGCCGGATGCTGTGGTGAGGTTCTTGTCCACCGGCACGGATTCCCCCGTGACCGCCGATTCGTCGACGGCCAGCGATTCAGCGGTGCACGCGGTGGCATCGGCGGCCAGGATGTCGCCCTCACCGAGCACCAGCAGATCTCCGACGACCACCTCGGCCGCCGGAATCTCGCGCTGCACTCCGTCCCGCAGCACCCGGGCGGTGGGTGCGGTCAGCTCCGACAGCGCCGCGATCGCACGGTCCGCCCGGATCTCCTGGGCGACACCGACCACAGTGTTGACCACCACGACGGTCAGGATGATCGTCATATCGGCCCAGTCACCGGTGAGGACCGTCAGGAGCGCGGCGATCAGCAGGACGATGATGAGCGGATCCCGCAACTGGGTGAGCACGCGCTGCCACCATCGGGTCGGTGGGCGTTGCGGCAAGATATTGGGTCCGTCAGCGGAGAGCCGTTGCGCTGCCTGCGCAGCGGTCAGCCCGGTGGTGGCCGCGACGGCGGTGCTTTCGTTCAGTGACATGGGCCCGTCTCCAGGGCGTGTGGGTTCATCCGTCGGTGCGGGAGCGCACGATGAGAAGCGGGGTGTCCAGGGCGTGTAGTAGGGCGTTGCTGGTGGAGCCCAGCAGCATGCCGGTGAAGCCGCCGCGACCGTGGCTGCCGACCACAACCAGTTGAGTCCCGGCCGAGGCGTCGAGCAGTGAGCGCACCGGCCGGTCGGCGGTGATGATGCGTTCGACCTCGACGTCGGGGAACTGCTCGGCGTAGCCGGCGAGACTTTCCGCGAGTACGGCTTCGGCTTCGGCGCGGGCGGCATCCCAGCCGCGGACCGGGACTTCCAGGCCGCTGGTGTCGCTCCACGCGTGCAGTGCGATCAGCCCTGTCTCGCGGCGGGATGCTTCGTCGAAGGCCGCCGCGACGGCGGGGGCACTGTTGTCGGTGCCGTCGACTCCGACGAGAACCGGCTGGCGCACCGTGACCGCGTCGAGGACGGCGGGCGAACGCACGACCACGACCGGGCAGTGTGTGTGGCGGGCCACAGTGGTACTGACCGACCCGAGCAGGCCGCGGGAAAACGCGCCCATTCCGCGGCTGCCGACCACCAGCATCCGCGCCTGCGCGGAGCGGGTGAGCAACGCATGCGGGGGCAGTTCTTCGGTCACCTCGGTGGTGACGGACACCGGTGGGCGGTCCGTGCCTGCGGTGCGCGCCACGTGGGCAGCCTCGCTGGTGATGTGTTCGCCGTCGCGTCGCATCGCCCGCCGTTCGGCGTCACCGAGTACAGCTCCGGGCCCGAATCCGCTCGGTACCCCGACCGCGGTGAGGATGTGCAGTTCGCACTGGTGCAGTCCCGCTTCTATAGCAGCCCAGGCGACTGCCCGCAAGGAGGTGGGGGACCCGTCGGCGCCGACCAGTATCCGAGGCACACCCTGCGGGAGTGGTTCGCGCTCCGATTCGGACATACTCTGCTCCTCTGTCACCGAGGCGATGCGGGGTCGGGCGGGTGATGTCGTGCGATGATCAGCGGGCACTCCGCCGCATGCAACAGGGCCACACTGGTGGAGCCGAGCACCATCGAGGCGAAGCCGCCGCGCCCGCGGCTGCCGACCACGACCAGTTGTGCGCGCTCGCATTCGGTGAGCAGGCTGCGTGCGGGCGCATCGGAGGTGACAACTCGCTCGACCGGGACGGTGGGATACTGCTGCGCGTAGCCGGCAAGCTGCTGAGCGAAGCGGTCCTCCTCGTCCGCGCGGGCGCGTTCCCAATGGGTGTGCACGTCGATCCCGCTGGTATCGCTCCATGCGTGGACCGCGACGAGCGCTACTCGACGGCACGCCGCTTCCTCGAAGGCGAGCTCCAATGCTGTCGCACTGTCCGGAGACCCGTCCACCCCGACCAGTACCGGCCGGCATTGTGACACCGCGTCGGTGCCGGAGAGATCACGGATCACCGCGACCGGGCAGCGGGCGTGCCCGGCCACCGCAGCGCTCAGCGATCCGACCACGGTGGGTGCCACGCCGCCGCGGCCGCGGCTGCCGACCACGACCATCCACGCCGACCACGACCGGTCCAGCAGGGCCAGGGTGATCAGTTCGGATGTCACCTCGGTGCTCACTGTCAAGGGGTCGTGACCGGCGGCTGCCTGCGCGATGCGGGCGGCTTCGGCGACGGTGTCCTCCGCGATCGAGTACAGGTCTTCGGCGGGCCGGCTCGCCTGGACGAGCGCCGGGATCCGTGCGGTGGACAGCAGCAGATGCAGCGGGCGGGCCCGCAAGTGCGCTTCCAGCCCGGCCCACGCCGCCGCCCGGTAGGAGGTCGGTGAGCCGTCGACGGCGGCCACGATCGGTGCTGCGGTGTCCTGGTCGCCGTGGTCCTCGGTCATCGACGGCACTCCTTTCCGCTCCTACCGCGAGGAACCGCGCCCTTCGGGCCGGCCAACCAGGCGTTCGGTGCTCGCCGGGATCGCCGGGCAAGCGATCACGGGTGGATGGTGTGGGTTCGTGCCGCGGGCAGCCCGAGTGAATCGGCGATACCGGCCGACCATGTTTGGATCGCGGCCCAGTCACGCAGGTCGCCGTAGCGGCCACCGCCCATGAGCCGGTAGAGGATGCGCGCCTTCAGCGACACACCCTGACGTTCGTAGGTGCCGGCGAATGCCTGGTAGTCGCGGGCATGCACCGCGTCTCGACGCGCGGCGATCTTCTTGGGCACCATGCGACCGACCCGGCGGCCGATGGGGCCGCGCAACGCCGGTCCGAGGCCGACGGTGAACAGACGGACATCGGTGGACGCCAGTTCGGCCCGGTTGCGTTCGAGGTAGGCCGCAGCCGCCGGTAACAGATCCATGTTGTGAACAGCGCTGCCGACGATCACCGTGTCGACCTGCCCGGGAGCGGGTGCGTGGTCGATATCGTGCATCTCGACGCGGGCACCGCGTTCGGCCAGCTCAGCGGCGATGAACTCGGCGATATCGCGGGTGCTTCCCTGCTCGGTCGCGTAGATGACCGCCACCCTGCGCATGGTCGATGTCATACCAGTGAGTGTGGTGCTGCACCGGTGCCTGCGCGCAGGGTCATCAGGCCCCGGACCGGGGGACCATCGACCCGGATACCGCCCAGACCCGATCCGCCGAATATCGGCTCTGCCGGGGCATGTCGCCGGGTCGGTGTCGCGTAATCTGATTGCCCGGTGAGGTGGATCAAGGACCAATGGCACCTGTCTCGGCGCAGCGGATTTCCTACCGTCAGAGGTATGAACGATGGACCGTCAGGAGCGGTGGTCGAGCGGGCTGTGCATCTCGCGGGGCGGGCTCCGTCGCTGCACAACAGCCAGCCGTGGCGCTGGGTATTCGATGGTAGGACATTGAGCTTGTATGCGGTGCCGGAGCGGATGCTGCCGACGACCGATACCGGCGGCCGGCAGATGCTGCTCAGCTGCGGCGCCGGTCTCGACCATCTGCGGGTGGCGATGGCCGCTGCGGGATGGCGGCTGTCGGTGGCGCGCTTTCCCAACCCGAACAACCGTGATCATCTGGCGACGATCGGTTTTCGCCGTGCAGCGATCATCACCGAGGGCGACCGTGCGCGTGCGGAAGCGGTCGGTAGCCGCTACACCGACCGCCTGCCGTTCGGGGAGCCCGCAGGCTGGGCCGATTTCGAGACGATTCTGCGGTCCACATTCGATCCTGACGACGCCGTGGTGGACGTTCTGCCGGAGGACAGCCGGGCCGACCTGGCCCACGCCGCGCAGATGACCACGTCCTTGCGCCGATACGACTCGGGATACCACGCCGAGTTGCATTGGTGGACCGGCCATGTCGTCAGTGCCGCGGGTATCCCGAAAAGTGCGCTGGTTTCCCCGGGCGAGCAAGAGCAGGTTGCGGTCGGGAGGCGATTCCCGACCGCCCCCGACGAGGCGGGCCGAACCCTCGAACAGGCCGAAGACCATGCCGCGATACTGGTCCTGTCGACCTTGGGAGACACTGCCGAGGAGATCGTGCGCTGTGGCGAGGTGCTGTCCACCGTGCTGCTCGAATCCACCCTCGCCGGGTATGCCACCTGCCCGCTGACGAACCTGACCGAAGTGGCGCGCAGCCGCGAAGTGGTCCGTCAGCTGATCGGAGGCCGCAGGATGCCCCAAGTTCTGGTCCGTGTCGGTGCCATACCGCACCGAGACCAGCCGCCGGCACCGACACCTCGGCTTCCGCTGCGCGAGATACTGACCACCGAGGAGTCCGCGACGCGGTGAGCTTCACGCCGTCGTGAATCGGGAATGCCGGGGTGCGCGCTGTCCTCCGGCGGGCCCCGGCTCTCTGCGCTGTCGTGGCCGCTAGCACGCCGCGTTGGGAAACCGCACTGTGTTTCCGGCGGCGAGTTCGACGCTTTCGTCTCGGCAGGTGACGGTGATCGGTGCCGCGGGCCCGGGATGGGAGCCGAGCTCCACGCCCTGGCCGCTGACGTGCACCGTGAGCCGGTGGCCCCGGTACACCATGGGGAACGACAGCGGCCCCAGCGCGTGTGGCCACGAGGGGCAGAAGACGAGTTGGTCCTCGCGCATTTCCAGGCCGGTGAAACAGCGTTGGAGCAGGTCGGCGCTACCGGCCATGGCAGCGAGGTGGATGCCCTCGGCCGTGGTGCCGCCTTGGATATCGGCGATATCGGATTCCAGGACCGATTCGAAGTACTCCACGGCCCGTTCGCGATGCGCACGCGCCAGAACCCAGGCGTGCACCAGAGCGCTCAGTGTCGAACCGTGGGAGGTGCGGGACAGGTAGTACTCGACGGTGCGGGGGATCATCTCCGGTGGCAGGGCGTAGCCGAGGTGGTCGAGCAGTGCCCGCAGCTCATCGGCGGAGAACAGGTAGAACAGCATCAGGACGTCGGCCTGTTTCCCGGCGCGGTAGCTGTTGATGTTCTCGCCTTCTGCTTCCAGGATGCGGTCGAGCCGTTGGATATTGCCGTACCGGCGCCGATAGTGCTCCCAGTCCAGCTCGCGTAACCGGTCGTAGCCGTCGAATTGGCTGATGACACCGTCGTGGAACGGCACGTACATCCGGTGCACGACATCCTGCCAGCGTTGCAGCTCGTCCGGTGTCAGCGACAGTGCGTCCAGCAGCTCTGCCCGCGACAGTGGCGGCAGTGCGGTGAGGGCGTCGAGGGCACGCAGGATTGTCCAGGCCGCCATGATGTTGGTGTAGGCGTTGTCGTCGATACCGTCCTGCGGGGCGTGCGGGTATCCCGAGTGGAATTCGTCGGGGCCGATGACGCCTCGGATGCTGTAGCGGCCGCGGTCGGGGTCGAATTCGGTACGGCTGGCCCAGAAGCGGGCGATCTCGGCCAGCATCTCGGCACCGTATTCGGTGAGGAAATCGATATCGCCGGTGGCCTGATAGTACTGCCAGACCGTGTAGGCAACGGCGCTGCCGATATGGTGGGCACGATGGCTGGGATCGGGATTCCAGCGCCCCGACAGCGGATTGAGGTGCATGCGCTGGCTTTCCTCTCGGCCGTCGCTACCGGACTGCCAGGGAAACATTGCCCCGGCGTATCCCGCCTGCGCTGCGTCGCGCCGTGCCTGCGGTAGGCGCCGGTAGCGATATCGCAGCAGGGATCGGGTCAGCGCGGGGAAGCGGGGGTTGAGTACGGGGAAGATGAACAGTTCGTCCCAGAACACGTGTCCTCGATACGCTTCGCCGTGCAGCCCGCGCGCCGGGACACCGACATCGAGGTCGACGGTGTTGGGGGACAGGGTCTGGATGACGTGCAGCAGGTGCAGGCGCACGATTTGCACCGGGTGGGTCGCGCCGTCGAGGTCGATGCGCAGCCGCGCCCAGATCCGGTCCCACGCCAGAATATGGCCCGCGCGGAGTTCGGTGTAGCCGGCGAATTCGTCGAGCCGGCCGGCCGCGGCCTCGCCGGGGTCGCCGGTTGCGGGATCGCGGCCGGTGGATACCGCCATGGTCTTTTCGAGCGAGATCGGTTCTCCCGCCGCCATATCGAGGCTGAACTGGTGTCCGAACGCACCGTCGTGGTGCAGGTATCGTCGCTTGGCTTCGAGGGCATCACCATGTTTGCGCACCACGGTGCGCAGGGCCATCGCCAGCGGCAGCCCTGCCGCGTTCGTCCGGGTTCGGACAAGGACCGCGTCGGTGGACAATTGCCTGCCGTGGGCTGTGGTCAGGTGTTTGCTCGACAGTCCGCGGTAGCGGGCCACGAGCGTGTTGGCGATCGCGGTGTCGACGGTTGCGCGGATCTGCATCGGTCCCGACCAGTTCTCGGCGACGATCGTGGTCTGCAGCGCGCCCAGGTGCGGGCGGTGCATGGCGGCGAAGCGGCGCTCGGTGACGTCCGTGATGCGGCCTTGCGCGTCACGGTACCGGAAGCAGCGCACGAGTTCTGCCCGGCGCAGATCCAGCTGTTGCCGGTAGGTCAGCAGGTCGGCGCGGTCGATATCGAACCAGTCGCCGTCGCCGATGCGCCAGGTCACCGGTAGCCAATTCGGGACGTTGACCAGGCTTTCGTTGTCGATCTCCCGGCCGGCGACGCGGTCGTGGAGCCGGTTGTACAGGCCGGCGAGATAGGTGCCCGGGTAGTGGAGATCACCTGCCACCGATTCCGGTGCCGCGCCGCGGGTGGCGAAGTAACCGTTGCCGACAGTGCACAACGCTTCGCGCAGTTTTTCTTTCGCCGGGTCGTAGCCGTCGAAGGTGATCGTCCACGACGGGGGCACCGGGGCCTCGGCACCGGCGGCCAGCAACCGGGTGAGCCGATGCAGGAAATCGCGGACCCGGGTGGGTTCGGCTAGGGAGAATCCGGCCGCTGTTGCGCGCGTGATGCTTTCGTTGCTGCGGACCACCACGCCCAGCCCGTCGGCTTCTACGGCGTCGAAGGCGTCCTCGTCGGTCAGGTCGTCGCCGATGTAGACCGGGAACACCGCGCCGGGCAGGCGCTCGACGATCCAGCGCAGCGCGGCGCCTTTGTCCCAGTCGGTGTCCGGCCGCAATTCGATCACTTTGCGGCCGCCGGTCACCCGCAGTCCGTGCGCGCGTCCCGCGGCGTGTACCGCGGCCACGACGGGGCCGATATCGCCGGGTGCGACGTTGCGGTAGTGGGTGGCGACCGCGAACCGCTTGTGCTCGACCAGCACACCCGGAATATCGCACAAATCGCGGTGCAGCTTGTCCGCCGCCTCCGCCAGCGCCTGCTCGGTGCCCGCCGGGATCGCGGCGGTATGGCGGGTGCCGTCGGGGGCGAGTAGTTCGTATCCGTGGCTGCCGGCGTACCAGAGCCCGGCACCGTCGACGCGGCCGCGGAGATCGTCGAGCTCGCGTCCGCTGATGACGGCGACGGGGCAGCGCGCCGCCAGTTCTTCGAGCACGTCTTTCATCTCCGCGACGAGGTGGGCGGCGGCCGGCTCAGGCACGATATCGGACAGTGTGCCGTCGAAATCGAGCAGGACCGCCGGGGTTTCGCCGCTGAGCTGGTCGGTGATGCGCGACCAGAACGCGAGGGCATCGGGAACATCGGATACGCGCCGGAATCCGCCGCGGGCTCGGATCCGGGACAGATCGTCGACAACGATGTCGGCGCCGCACGCCCGCAGCCGGTCGGCGTGTCCGCCGCGGTCGACGCCGACGACGAGCCCGAAACCGCCGTCACGGCCGGCCGCGACACCCGCTTCCGCGTCTTCGACGACCACGGTGCGGTCCGGTGCGCTGTCCAGCCGGCGGCAGGTCTCGAGCAGGGTCGCCGGGTCCGGTTTGCCCGCGAGACCGAGTTGTTCGGCGTCGATTCCGTCGATGCGGGCGTCGAATACCTCGGTGAGCCCGGCGGCGGTGAGGAGGTAGTCGAGGTTGCGGCTGGCGGAGAAGACGCCGGTCGCCATCCCCAGTGACCGCACCCGCCGGATCAGCGAGACCGTGGTCTCGAACACGCGCACGCCGTCGCGGACGACCCGCTCGCGGAACAGGCGATCTTTGCGGTTGCCCAGTCCACACACTGTCTCCGCGGTCTCAGCATCGGTGGGCTCGCCCCACGGGAGGCTGATGCCGCGGGAGGCCAGGAAGTCGGCGACGCCGCGGTAGCGCGGTTTGCCGTCGACGTGGCGGAGATAGTCGTCGGGGGTGAACGGCGAACGGTCCTGGCCCGCGGTCGCGCCGGGCCGGTCGAGGTAGGTGTCGAACAGTTCGGTCCACGCCGCCGCGTGCACCGACGCGGTGTCGGTGACGACGCCGTCGAGGTCGAATACGACGGCGTCGTAGCGACGTGTGTCGATCACGGTCGCGGTGTCTGCACCGTTGGTCACCTCGTCAGCCTGCACCACCGCGGTGGCCGGCGGATAGGGCAAGAAGTCGTCAACCGGTGCACCGCGAGCCCGCACAGACTCGGAGACGGTCTTGCCAACCGGGTTGGTCGCTGGTGGCAAGACCGTTTCGCCGACCGGCTGTGAACAGTGGTCAGGGTGGCCGCAGCAGCGGGTCGCACTGTTGGGCGCAGCGCGACATCTCGGCGAGGTCTGTCTCGATTGCGGCGGCGATCTGTTCGCCGGGCAGCACGCTGTCGTAGTCGCTGAGCACGCCGAACCGCAGCAGGCCGTGGTAGCTGGTGACCGCGACCGCCAAGCCGATGCGCATGGCCAGCGGCGGCAGCGCGAACGCGTCGAGCACGGCGCGCCCGAGGAATGACAGTGTGTCCTGTGGTCCGATCACGTTGGTGACCAGTGCGCCGACGGCCTGCTGCCGGTAGCGCGCCGCGAACCGGAGCGCGGCGGCCACCGGCGCTGTCGGTAGCAGCGCCGCGACGCCGAGCGCCAGCTCTTCGGCTTCCACTTCGCCGGTCGTCCGTTGCCGGGCCACCCGCTGGTGTACTCGGGTGAGGCGCTGGCGAGCGGTTGCGGCATCCAGCGGCAGCTGCGGGGTGAGGGCAGCGACGACGTTGCCGAGTCCGTCTCCGGACCGGGCCGGCCGGGTGGAGACCGGAACGAGGATGCGCAGGTGCTCGGTGGCCGGATCACGGCCTTGGGCGATCAACACCGACCGCACCGCACCGGTGACCGCTGCAACCGCGACATCGTTGACGGTGACCTCGAACGCGGCACAAATATTCCGGATGTCGGCCAGATTCGATTCCGCGACACCGTAGCGGCGCCGGGGCCCGAGCTCCTCGGCGCCCAGTGAGCCGTTCCCGGCTGGTAGCAGTGCCCAGGTCAGGGGTACCGCGTTGCGGACCAGGCTCCCGGCGCCCCGGGCCGCGACGGTCGCTACGCGTGCGCCGGCAGTGGCGAGGCTCTGGACGGTGGAAATCGTGGGCGGCGGCCCGGGTGTCGGGTGGTCGGGGTGGTCGTCCGTGTCATCGCAGAGTTGTTCGAACAACCGCATGCCGGCCATACCGTCGACCATCGTGTGGTGTGCCACGAACAGCAGCGCCCATTGATCGACGCCGTATTCCTCGATGACCAGGCAGCGCCACAGCGGGTGGTTCCGGTCGAATTTCTCGGTCGACTCTGCGGCGATCAGGTCATAGAGCTCCTGTTTCCCGCGTGGTTGCGGCAATGCGCGCCACCGCAGGTGCCGTGTCAGGTCGAAGTCGGGGTCGTCGACCCATCGGGGTGCCTGCAGGTCCAAGGGCGTCCGGTGGACTCGCTGCTGTAGCCGTGGATCGCGGTCGACGCGCTGTTGGAGACGTTCGATGAGTTCTGGCTGCGAAGGTGCTCGCCCGTCCAGCACCGTGGCGATGCCGATGCCGACATCAGCGGTCCCGTCGGCGTCTTCGATGTACAGGAAGGCCGAATCGAGGGGGTGCAGGCGGCTCATAAGCTGTCGTGCTCCGGTGCCGCGGGCGCCCGCCCGGACTGCGATGGGGCTTCGGAGACTGTGTCGACGAACCGACCGACGGTTTCGTCCGGCAGGGCGCGGGCGATATCGGTCTCGGTGAGTATGCCGACGAGCCGGCCCTGTTCGGTCACCGGAAGCCGGCGGATCCGGTAGCGCTGCATCACCGTCTGCGCATCGCTGTCGATAACGATGCTGCGCAGCATCGTTCCCTCGAACGGGTCCCCGGCGGCCCAGCTATCAGGATCGTACCCCTCGGCAAGGCACATCATGACGATGTCGCGGTCGGTCACGAGGCCGATCGGGTGGTCTTTGTCTTGCCCGTCGTACACCGCTTGCGATCCGATGCCATGCTGCCGCATCTGCCGGGCCGCTGTTGTCACGGTCGCGCTCTGCCCGAGACAGATGACGTCGCGGTGCATGTGGGATCGAACCGGGTTCATCGCGGGATCTCCCAACGTGCGGGGGCGCGGCTGCTGCCGTTTCAGCATCACCGGCCCCGGTGCTGTCCTGGCAGGGCACAAAGTCACTGCTCGTGCAGGGAAAGACACCGGGCTGGGTTCTCGACAACAGGACGGGCCGGCTCGCATCGGGTGATCGCCCGTGGCGGTCGTATCAGGCGCTTCGAGGGATGGCCGTGTCGAACCGATCGCGTCCGGCGGGATTCGACCACGTGTCCGGTGCAGCGGTCGGGACCATTTCCCTGTCTATCGGCGACTTCCGGCCCTGCGGCCGGGGCGGGCGCCGGAATCGATGCTGGAGAAGCACCCCAGCCGGTATCTCGGACCCCGTGAGGAAGGCAATGGTATGGCGCATCGCACCGATCCTTTGGCCGCGGAAGTTCACACCGCGCACGCCTGGCTGAGTACTATCGCCGACGGCCTGGGCACCAAGGACCGCCATTTCGCCCTCCGCGCTCTGCGCGCATGGATGCATGCGGTCCGCGACCGGGTCGGGGTGTCCAACTCTGCCCACGTGACCGCGCAACTTCCCGAGGTGCTTCGCGGGATGTGGTACGAGGGCTGGATACCGGCCAAGGTCCCGGTTCGCCACGGTGTCGCCTCGTTCATCGACCAGTTCGCCGAGGAGGCCCGGATCGACCGTGACGATGTTGTCGTGGTCGCCGGGAAGATCACACGGTCGTTGGATCGGCTGTTCGCGCCCGGTCAGCTCGACAGGATCTTCGCCGTTCTGCCCGCGCCGCTGGATATAGCCCTGTGGGGCGATTTCCTCGGCGAGACCACCGCGGCCAGGACGGTGCCGCCGGTCCGTGCCCTGCGCGCTGCGCAGCGCGAGCACGATCTCGCCCAGCAGGTCCGGGTGCTGGGAGAAGCGGTCGCTGTGCTGGCCCGTGGACTCGAACAGTTGCCGTCGCTGCCCGCCGACGAACAACGGGTCGCCACGGCAGCGCAGTCGGCGCACCGCATCCTGCTGGCAGAGGGGCTGGTGGATCAGCACGCGACGGAGTGAGATGAGCATGCTGCAGCCAACGGTGTCGCTGGGCCCAGCTCCGGCACGGTCACCGCCGCCGGTGAGTGGGTGGCTTGTTGGTACGGCCCAGCGGGATACCGTGCGCGAGCTGCTGCCGTCCAGCCTCGAAGGGCTGCTGCACGACACTGGCAACCCGGAATTCCTGCTTCGCCTCGACATCCCGGGTCCTGCCGCCGAACTGTTGAGCACACCGCGGATACAACGCGCGATCGGCATGGTCTACAGCCCGGGCACCGAGCGGCAGAACCACTACTTCCGTGCCCGCACCACCCAGCAGTTCGACGCGGTGATCCATATCGACCGCACCACCGCTGTGCAACCACTGGAACCGGACAGCCGCCGTGATGCGGGCACCATGCCACAGGCCTGTGAGCGCAGTGGCTTGTGCCGCGGCCGCACGGGACAGCCACAACGCTCCCGAGAACGATAGAGAGGCGGCGGCGATGATAGAGCTCGCCGGATTGAGCAAGGCGTACCGGCGCACGGTGGCACTCGACGATGTGAGCGTGCAGATACCGGCGGGTGTGGTCTTCGGATACGTCGGACCCAACGGGGCAGGCAAGACCACCACCATCCGCATCCTGGCCGGTTTGATGCGACCCACGCGCGGTTGCGCGCGGATCTGCGGCGCCGACACGGTGCGGGAGCGGGAGAAAGCGCAACACCACATCGGGTATCTGCCGGGCCAATTCGTCGCCTACCCCGACCTGACCGGCGAGCAGTACCTGGACTATCTGGCGAACCTGCACGGTGGTGTCGCCCCGAAGCGACGCCGCGGTATCGCCGAACGTCTCGAACTCGACCTCTCTACCCGCATCGGTGCGATGTCGCACGGGAACCGGCAGAAGGTCGGCATCGTGCAGGCGTTCATGACCGAACCGGATGTGCTGTTGCTCGACGAGCCGACCACGGGCCTGGACCCCTTGGTCCAGCGGGAATTTCTGGCCATGGTGCGCGAATTCCGCGACAACGGGTGCACAGTCTTCCTGTCGTCGCACGTGCTGTCTGAGGTGGAAGCGGTCGCCGACAGCGTGGGGATGCTGCGCAGGGGCCGGCTCATCGACGTCGGGACCGTCGCCGAATTCACGGGCCGGACACTGCGGCGCCTCGATGTGACCTTCGGCGCCCGGCCACCGGATCCGGCCGGGTTGCGTGGTCTGGCAGGGGTCCGGCAGGTGCGTGAGGACTCGCAGCGAATGCAGATCGAAGTACAGGGCTCCACCGCCGAGCTGCTCAAGACGATCGCACCCTATGAAGTGGTCGACATCGTGAGCCATGACCCCGACCTCGAAGAGATCTTTCTCGGCCACTATGGACAGGACTGAAATACCATGCTGAGCAGCGTGTATCTGAAATCTCTGCGTGATCAACGCCGCGGTCTTCTCGGCTGGAGCATCGGCGGGGTGGCGCTGGTGCTGTTGGAAAGCGCCTTGTGGCCGTCGATCTCGGGAATGGCAGGAATGCAGGACATCGTGGAGAGTTACCCCGAAGCGCTGCGCGAACTGTTCGACCTGGAGGCATTCGGGACGGGTACTGGCTTTCTCAACGTCGAACTGTTCAGCATGCTGTTACCGATCCTGTTCCTGGTCTTCGCGGTCGGACGCGGTGCCAAGGCGATCGCGGGCGAGGAAGAACGCGGGACACTGGAGGTACTGCTGGTGACCAGGGTCTCGCCGGTGCGGCTCATGCTCGAGCAAGCGGCCGTGCTGGTCAGCGCAGTCCTGACGGTGGGGGTGGTGCTGTGTGGCGCGGTGGTGGTGTTCTCGGCGGTGTTCGGTCTGGGGGTCACCATCGGTTCGGCGATGACCGGAGCACTGTCGATGGTGCTCATCGGTATCGAGTTCGGCCTGCTCGCCCTGGCGATCGGTGCAGCGACCGGCCGCCGTGTACTGGCAGCGGCCGTCACGTCGGTCTTCGCGGTCGCGGCCTATGTTCTGTATGTAGCGAGCAAGCTCGTCGAGGCAGTGCGCCCCTGGGGGCCGCTGTCACCGTTTCACCAAGCCATAGAAGGTGGGCCGATGGGTGCCGGTCTCCCCGCCGCCTATGGCTGGCTGCTGCTCGCCGGGGTTCTGGTGCTGGCGGCGGGGCTTCCGATCTTCGATCGCCGTGACATCGCCGGAGTCTGAGCGGCCGGGCCCTGAGGAGCGGTGCATCGTCACCGTATCCGGTGCACACCGCGCGCCGCCGGCGCGGGTTGGGTTGCACGGCGGACTCTGAGCCGCGGTCACCACTCGCGTGTGGTCTTTCCGCAGGCGGCGGCTACGAGTTCACCCGGGCGGGCGGTTGCGCCGGAGGACGTCGAGCCGGACCCTGCACTCGTCTTCATCGATCTGCCCGCGGGCGAAGCGTTCGGAAAGGACTGCTTCCGGATCCGCTGGAGCATCGCCCCGAGGATGTGGGGGAGCCCACGAGGGTGCCGTGAGGGCACGGACGACGGCGAACACCGCGAGGGCGACCAGCACCGCGAGTAACACCACTGTGGCGATCATCAGCGTGGTTTCCCAGCCGTTCATTCCGTGGTCATACCAATGCATGCCTTCCTCCTCGCACGACCAGGGTTTTCTCAGCGGTAGCCGGCTCGGCGGCCGCCGGTCAGCTCTGGTGGGCAACGAGGACCGGGCAGTGGGCTCGTTGCACGACGATGTTGCTGGTGGAGCCCATGAGCAGACCACGGAAACCGCCGCGGCCACGGCTGCCCACCACGACGAGCTGCGCCGACTTGGACCAGTCGAGCAGGTGCAGGTCCGGGCCGGCCAGATAGATCTTGCGGATCACCTCGACGTCAGGGTATTTCTCCGTCCACTCGGCGAGCCACTCGCTCATCTGCGCGTCCGCTGCAGCGGCGATGTCGGGATCGTCGATGGTTTCGGGCATGCCGGCGAACCAGTGGAAACGCAGGTCGTGCCAGGTGTGTAGTGCAACCACGGGCGCCCGCACCAGGTCTGCTTCGGCGAATGCGGCGGCCGCGGCGGCGTTACTTGCCGCAGTTCCGTCGAGGCCTACGACGACGGGCCGTTCACGGCCGGTACTCGATTCGGTTTCGTGCCCGCGCACCACCACGATCTTCCCGTGGCCGTGGCTGGTGACCGCGAGCAGAGTGGATCCGAGATGGGCCAGGGTGGATCCTTCTCCGGCGGCGCCGATCACGGTCAGTTCCGCGGAGGCGGACTCTTCCACCAGCAGACGCGAGGGCTCCGCATCGGACAGTTCGGTCTCCACCGTCAGCGAAGGATCGATCTGCAGTGCCAGCGAGCGGGCGCGCTCCACGCAGTCGTTTCCGCGGCGATACGCCGCCTCGAGCACAGGTGGCTCCATCTGGTCGTAGACGCCGGTGAGGGAACGCGCGGCAGCCAGGTTGTATCCGTGCACGATGCGTAACCGCCAGCCGCGTCGGGAGGCGGTTCGGCTTGCCCACCGCACGGCGAGTTCGGACGGCTCGGAGCTGTCGGCTCCGACAACGATCGTCAGGGACGACTCGGGTGACTGTGCGGAACTGTCCATGACGGCTGTCCTTCGGGCTCCGGAGCTGCGATCCTTTCGAGACTAAGCCGGTAGGACAAGCCACCGCGGCTGTCATTCGTCACCCGTGGCCGGGACTTCGGTCGCCTGCACACCCGGCCGGCATGACCGGTGAGCCACGTCGACCACATCGCCGGGCCGGGACTCGTTTCTGCCGGGCCCGGGCCGGCTCCACAGCGGCGGCTCAGGCCGTGATCGGCTGGTTGGCGCTGACCCAACCTTGCGCCAAGCGGTCGATTACGTCGCCGACGGTCTCGCCGCGATCGGCTGTATCGGCGGATGAGGTCTGCAGACACCAACTGTCGATTTCTTCGATCAGTTCTCGACGCCGGTGATCGATCTCGGTGAGCCAGGTCGAGGCGTCGACCCCGACCCGCCGGTCGTGCAGTTTCGCCAGTGCATGAGCCCACCGCAGCAGTTGATCGTCTTCATAGCTTCGCCCCTGGAAAACACTGAGAATCGCGGGCACACCCGGCAGGATCGGACGCTGCGCCGCAGTATCCGGAGAATCTCTGCTTTCCACCGACCCCGACATATTTCGCTCAACCATCAAATCCCCCTTGAACTTGTTGAATGAAACGGAGTATCGCTTCCGAGGGGGACAGTAATCGACCGACGCCACCACCACAGCGGAAACGCAAGATTGCGTTCGTTGTAGTGCGCCAGTGAACCGGTGCAGGTCAGAGTTGTAATCCTCGATTCACGACGTCGGCCGAGGTCGGGAAGCACCGCGTTCTGGCATCGTGGCTGCTCGACCGCCTGTTGGGCAGGACACTGCGGTGCGGCACTCAGTGGACAGTGCGCTCGCCGGTGGTGAATGCCGGCGGGCCTTGGTAGGGGCGTTGCAGCGCGGCGAATTCGGGTGTGGTCGCGGCGTCTATCACTGCGCGCAGCAGTGCGGTGGCGCGGTGAGGAGCTGGCGGTGCGGTGAGTACGGGCCCACCGAATCCCTGCCCGTCGATCGCGATGATGGGGCTGCCGCCTCGACCACCGAGAGCCTGCTGTGAGGCCTGGTGTGCATCGGCGACCGGCGCGTCGAACGAGGCGTCGTCGAGAGCGGCAAGAAGGGTCGATTCCAGGCCGGCCTCGGCGAGGGCCGCCGCGGCGGCGGCATCGTCATCGGTCTCGGGTGTTCGCGGATGCAGCCGCGGGCCCAGCGCCAGGTAGAGAGAAACGAAGCCTGAGGGGCCGTGGCGCTGTTCGACGGCAGCGAACACGCGCCCGAACCGGCGTGAACGGCTGATCATCGGTTCGTGGCCGGCGTCGACGGCCCGGCCGTCGTTGAGTACCGCCAGACTCATCTGTTTCACGGCCACCGCGTGTTCGCCACGTGCGGTGTCGAGCAGCCAGCGGGCTGTCACCCAGGCGAACGGGCACACCGGGTCCACGTACAAATCGATCTCTGCCATCACTGTCCGCCTTCGCGGGCTCCGGCCGGTGAGCGGACTACACGGGAAGCGATCGCCTCCCTCACTTGCTCAATATACCCCCAGGGGTATTATCGGAACTCGAATATACCCCCGGGGGTATGAAAGGTGGGGTGGGAGTGATCGGAAGAGGTGGAGGTACAGCGGTGACGGAGACGATGACCGGACGGGCGGGCGTCGGCGCAGCGACCGGTGGTCCGCTGGCGCGACTCGGCGCGGCGATGGCCGGGCGTGCCCGCTGGGTGTTCGGGGTGTGGCTGGTGGTTCTCGTCGCTCTCGGCGCGGCCGCGCCGAGTGTGTTCACCTCGCTGGCCGGAGCCGGATGGCAGGCCGAGGGGTCGGAGTCGGTGCAGGTGCGTGAACTGGCCCAGCAGCATTTCGGTGGGAATTCCTCCGCGGCCGTACAGGTGGTCGTGCACTCCGACACCGCCACCGTCGACAGCCCTGCGGTGCAGCGGATAGTGGCCGAGGTGGCCACCGAGTTCGCCGGAGACGACCGCTTCGCCGGTGTGGTGGTGCCGCAGCCGGGGATGACGATCAGTCCGGACAGGCACACCGGCATCGTTGTCGCCGGCGCGAATGCGTCCACCGATGACATGGTCCGGGCGGTCGACGACCACAAAGAAGCGTTGACCGCGCTGTCGGGCGAGGGTGTGGAGGTCTATCCGACCGGCGCGTCGGCGCTGTGGAGCGACTTCAACAAGGCCAACCACGACGCGATGATCAAAGCCGAATTGTTCTCCTGGCCGGTGACGCTGGCGATCATGGTGCTGGCATTCGGGTCACTGGTGGCTGCGGGCCTGCCGTTGTTGCTGACCGTCGCGGGGTTGGTGGCGTCGGCGGGAGGGCTGGTGCTGTTGAACGAGATCACCCCGATCTCGGTGTGGGCGATGAACTTCGCGATGATGTTCGCCCTGGCCCTGGGCATCGACTACGCTTTGTTCATCGTCGCCCGTTTCCGCGACGCCTTGAGCAAGACGACCGATACCGGGCGTGCTGTGGCCGAAACGATGGACACCGCAGGCAAAGCCGTGGTGCTGTCGGGCGCCACCGTGGTGGTGAGTTTGTCGGCGGTGCTGCTGGTGCCCGCGCCGGCGGTGCGCACGATGGCCGTGGGCATCATGCTGGCCGTGATCTTCGTGCTCGCCGCGACGGTGACACTGCTGCCCGCAGCACTGGGCGCGCTCGGATCCAAGATCAACGCCGGTGCCCTGCCGTATGCGAAGCGGCAGCATCATCGGTCGCCGCGTTTTGCCCGGTGGGGCGAGATTCTGCTCAACCACCCGTGGCCGTTTGCCATCGCGGCGCTGGCGGTGCTGATCGGGCTGGCGATACCGGTGTTCGGACTGAAGGTCGCCATGCCCTCGATTCAGGTCGTGCCCGCCGATGCCCCGGTGCGTCAGGGCTATGAGCTGGTACAGCGACAGCTGGGGCCCGGTGCGCCGGGAGCGTTGCAGATCGTGACTCCGGCCGAAAGCGCCATCGAGACCGCGGACAAGGCCGCGGCGGCCGAGGGCATCGCCATGGTCACACCCGCCCAGCCTGCCGGCGACGGATCGGAGCTGGTGATGCTGCAGGCACTACCCGAGGTCGACCCCTCCGATGAACGTATGGGCACCATCCTCGACGATCTGCGCGCACAACTACCCGACCAGGCCCTTGTCGGCGGCGCCCCGGCCGAGAACCTGGATCTGCAGCAGGCCCTCGACAATTACCTGCCGGTCATCGTCACGGTGATCCTCGTGCTGGGCTTCGTACTGTTGCTGGTCGCCCTGCAGGCCCCGCTCATCGCAGCGCTGGGCACCTTGGTCAGCCTGCTGTCGACGGCCGCGGCATTCGGAGTGGCGAAACTGATCTTCCAGGACGGCCACGGATCCGGCCTGCTGGGTTTCACCCCGCAGGGTTTCCTCGACGGCTGGGGGCCGGTGTTCTTCTTCGCGATGATCTTCGCGATCGCGATGGACTACACGGTGTTCCTGCTGGCCACCGCCAAAGAACACTACGAGCATTCCAAAGATCCGAAAACCGCCCATATCGACGGGTTGGCCCACTCCGGCCGTGTCATCTTCGCCGCGGCAGCGGTCATGGTGGCGGTGTTCTTCACCTTCGCGCTGGCCCAGCCCCTACCACCGAAGGAGATGGGCATCATCCTCGGCGTCGCGGTCCTGCTCGACGCGCTCGTCGTCCGGCTGGTGCTGCTCCCGGTCGTCCTGCGGCTGACCGGCCACGGCGCATGGTGGTCACCACGATGGCTACGCCGAGTCCTACCGACAATCAACTTCAGCCACTGACCACCACCCACTGATACCCCAGGGGGTATTGTTGACAGAACTGCGAAAACAGGAGAAGACACCATGATCGGCGACGAAAACACCATCGCTCCCGTGCTCAACCGCTTACGACGCGCCCATGGCCAGCTCGCGGGCGTGATCGCGATGATCGAGGCGGGCCGCGACTGCAAAGACGTCGTCACCCAGCTCGCCGCGGTGTCCCGCGCGCTCGACCGCGCCGGATTCAAGATCGTCGCTACCGGTCTGCGTGAATGCCTCGACCGGCAGGGCGAGGAGGACACCGACCCGTTGACCGTCGACGAACTGGAAAAACTGTTCCTCGCCCTGGCCTGACACCACCGGGGCCGGGGACGTCACCGCTCGTGAAAGGACGGCCCACCATGCCGACACTCGTGCGTCACCGCGAATGGACCATCGATCGAATCGTTCCGCTGCTGGCCGCAACGATGGTCCTGCTCGGCACCGTACTGGCCGCAACCGTCTCAACGTGGTGGCTGATCCTGACCGCGCTCGTCGGCGCCAACCTGCTGCTCTACGGCGTCGTCGGCTGGTGCCCGGCCACCCTGATCATGACACGCCTGGGTGTACCCGCCGGCCGCACCGGGCCCCCGCGCGTGAACCCGCGGTCCAATCATCATCCAACGCATACCGGAAGTGAGGAGATCCGATGACCGAGACCACTGCACTCGCCTTGTCTGCCACACTGACCACCAGCTTCGACGATGCCGTGGCACGCACCCGCGCCGCCCTGTCCGAACAAGGATTCGGCGTCCTCACCGAGATCGATATGCGCGCCACCCTTGAGGCCAAACTCGGCCACGATATGGAGGACTATCCGATCCTCGGCGCCTGCAACCCGCCCCTGGCCCATCGTGCCGTCGGTATCGACCGCCAGGTCGGGCTCCTACTGCCCTGCAATCATCGTCCGTCGCGACCCCGCCAACGACACCGACGTTTTCGTCGAAGCCATGAACCCGAACCTCATAGTCCAGGTCACCGGGCAACCGGCACTCGCCCCGATCGCCGAGGAAGCAACGACGAAACTGCAAGCTGCCATCGGTTCCCTCCAAACCAGCGGGAACTGACAGACTCGTCGACCAGCGACTCGACGCCACCGGGGTCCGGCAGGCCACACGACCGGAGTAGCCGAAATCGTGCGGACTTCTTCGGCGCCACGCAGCGGTCCATCGGTCGACCGGAGCCGGAAACGAACCTGGGAGCAGATCGTGACCGGTGCGGCGGCCGGCTTCACGGTCGGAGGCGAAACGTCACCGTCGGTCCCGGACACCAAGCAGTGATGCGGGTAACATTCACGGCTATGACCTCGCCCTTTGGTGGACGGATCGGCTTGGACGTGCGTGACTCCGTACCCGATTGGGGGCCGTATACACCGCGCGCGGCCTCGGACGGGGCGCCGAACATTCTGGTGATTCTGTACGACGACACGGGGATGGATGCGTGGGCACCCTACGGGGGACGGATCCAGATGCCGACGCTGCAACGGCTGGCGGACAACGGGTTGACCTATACCCAATGGCATACGACGGCGCTGTGTTCACCGACGCGGTCGATCTTCCTCACCGGCCGCAACCACAACCTGAATCGATGCGGGTCGATCATGGAAGCCACCGACGGCTTTCCCGGTGCTGCTGGGCGCATCCCCCCGGAGTGCGACGAAGTCGCCAACCCGGCCGATCACGTACGGCCGTGGTCGGAACTCAACGACGACGAGAAACGGCTCTTCGCGCGCATGGCCGAGGCATTCGCCGCACTGTCGGAGTACACCGATGTCGAGACCGGGCGGCTGATCGACTATCTCGAGGAAACGGGTCAGCTGGACAACACGCTGATCATCTATTGCGCCGACAACGGTGCGTCGGGGGAGGGGACACCCAACGGCTCGGTCAACGAGAACAAGTTCTTCAACGGCTATCCCGATGATCTCGCGGAGAACATGCGCTACCTCGACGCGATCGGCAGCCCGCAGACCTACAACCATTACCCGACCGGCTGGGCGGCCGCGTTCTCGACCCCGTTCCAGATGTTCAAACGCTACTCCCAGTTCTCCGGTGGTACCTGCGATCCGCTGGTGATCCACTGGCCCGCCGGTACCGCGGCTCGCGGGCAACTGCGCCACCAGTACCACCATGCGACCGATATCGTGCCGACGATCCTCGAGGCGGCCGGGCTGGAGATGCCCGCGGTGTACCGAGGCGTACAACAGCATCCGTTGAGCGGCGTGTCCATGCGGTATTCGTTCGATCGGCCGGAGGCGCCCACCACCAAGCATCGCCAGTACTACGCGATGCTGGGCACGCGCGGAATCTGGGAAGACGGATGGAAGGCGGCCGCGCTGCACGCACCGCTCAGCGGCCGTGGCGGGTTCGATTCCGATCGCTGGGAGCTCTACCACGTCGATCGCGACCGGGCCGAAGCGCACGATCTGTCCGGTGAGTATCCGGAGAAGCTGAATGAGCTGATCGCGGCCTGGTTCGAGGAAGCCGAGCGCAACGATGCTCTGCCGCTGGACGATCGCACCGCATTGGAATTGCTGACCCTCGAGCGGCCCTTGGCCGAGCCGCCACGTGACCGTTACGTCTACTATCCGGATACCGCGCCGGTGCCCGAAGCCGTGGCGGTCGATATTCGTGGCCGGTCCTACAAGATCGTCGCCGATGTCTCGCTGACCGGCAACGCTGAGGGGGTGCTGTTCGCGCACGGCTCGAGGTTCGGTGGCCATGCCTTGTTCATCCTCGAAGGCCGGCTGTACTACGTGTACAACTTTCTCGGCATCCAGCCCGAACAGGTCCTCGTCTCACCGGAGCCCCTCCCCGCCGGCCCCCTCACCGTCGGGTTCGAATTCACGCGGGAAGGTACGGGAGAGTACGGAGAGTCACTGGGCGTCGGCCGGCTCCACATCGGTGAACAGGTGGTCGCCGAGAACCGGATACGTACCCAAGCCGGGCCGTTCACCCTCGCGGGCGACGGGTTGTGCGTCGGTTACGACAGTGGAGACGCGGTCAGCCGGCTCTACCGCAGCCCGTTCCGGTTCACCGGAGGTGAACTCCTGGGTGCGGCCGTGGATGTCAGTGCCCGTCAGTACCGCGACCTCGAACGTGAGGCTGCGGCCGCGTTCGCGCGCGAATAAACGACGGTGCCCGCTACGCCCGCCCCGAAGGATATGGTCTGGATACCTGCGGGCCGTTTCTGGATGGGGTCCGACGATTTCTATCCCGAGGAGTCCCCGGTTCACGAGGTGGCCGTGGACGGATTCTGGATGGACCGAAACCCGGTCACCGTGGCCCAGTTCCAGCGTTTCGTCCGCGACCGCGGATATACGACCACCGCGGAGATCCCGCCGGATCCGGCGGACTACCCGGACGCCGATCCGGCGCTACTGGTGGCGGGATCGCTGGTCTTCACCCCATCGCCAAGGCCGGTCGGATTGGACGACCTCACCCGGTGGTGGTCATTCGTCCCGGGCGCCCAGTGGCGCAACCCGGAAGGACCGGGCAGCGGTATCGGCGAGCGGCGCCGGCATCCGGTGACACATATGTCGTGGTTCGACGCCTGCGCCTATGCCGAATGGGCAGGCAAACAGCTACCGACCGAGGCCGAATGGGAGTATGCCGCGCGCGGCGGGCTGGACCGTCAACCGTTCGTGTGGGGAGCCGAGCACCGCCCGCGCGGGCGACCGGCAGCCAACGTGTGGCACGGTCGCTTTCCCTGGGAGAACACCCTCGACGACGGCTTCGCCCGCACCTCACCGGTCGGGCATTTCCGCCCCAACGGCTACGGTCTCAACGATATGGCCGGCAACGTGTGGGAGTGGACCGCCGATCTCCACACCCGCGACCACACCGGTGCCGGCCTCGATGCTCGGCCGGCCGGATCCTGCTGCCGCCCCGGCGCTGCGCACTCGGCGCCGGGCGAACCGTATCCGCGGCGCACGATCAAAGGCGGCTCGCACCTGTGCGCACCGAACTACTGTTTCCGCTACCGGGCCGCGGCACGCCAAGGGGAATCCGAGGAAACCTCGACCGGTCACCTGGGGTTCCGCTGCATCATCCGACCCTGAATCCCCGGGGTCCGGGCGCGGCCCGGGCATTGCGCCACGGCCTCGATGACCTTCTTCTCTGCCCCACAAACACGTATCGACGAGATCCTTGGGACAGGACGGGATCCAACCGCGAGGAAGGCAGAGCATGACCGAACGCACGGCACCCGCTTTCGGGAACCACAGCGCAGCCGATGTCGTTGCCGCGGTGGACGGCTCACCCAGTTCGTATCGAGCGGTGGCCTGGGCAGCGGTCGAGGCGAGTATGCACGGCTGTGGGCTGCATCTGATCAACTCGTGGGCCATTCCGTCGGGATTCGGTCCCGAGGCCACGATGACCGAGAACGACCTGCGCTGGTTGTACGACCAGGGTCAGCGTGTCGTCGACGAGGCCGAGCACGTGGCCCGGACCGCCTCGCCGGGCAAGGCGCCGATCATCAGCACCGAGGTGACCTCCTTGCTCATCACCACGGCGCTCATCAAGCGATCGCACTCGGCCCGGATGGTGGTAGTCGGCAGTCGCGGCCTGGGTGCGTTCCAGCGCGGGCTGCTCGGCTCGGTGAGCACAGCCGTCGCCCGGCACGCGTGGTGCCCGGTGGCGGTCATCCACGCCGACGCACCGCTGGACTCGGTCTCGGCCGGGCGACCGGTAGTGGTGGGAGTGGACGGCAGCGACAACAGCGCGCCGGCGGTGGCGCTGGCGTTCGACGAAGCGGCCCGGCGCAACGTCGGACTGATCGCCATGCACTCGTGGAGTGACACCAGCGGACTCGATTTCCCGATCCGTGACTGGGACGACGTCCGGAACTCCGCCGACAGGGCGCTCGCCGAGACCTTGGCCGGCTACCGCGAACAGTATCCCGATGTCGCGGTGCAGCGGATTGTCCGCGTGGACCGGCCCGCGCGTTCGTTGCACGACGCCTCGGCCGACGCGCAACTCGTCGTCGTCGGCAGCCGTGGCCGCGGCGGATTTCGGGGTCTGTTGCTCGGCTCCACCAGCGACGCCCTGCTTCATTCGGTGGACACTCCGCTGATCGTCGTCCGCGCCCGGCCTGCACACAATGACAGTGCAGGCGAGCACGAGTAAGAGGGGCGCGCTACCGGCACCGACAGCGTCGGGTCATATTCCTGATCCTGGCCATCCTCGGTGCGGTGACGGCGCCCTCGGCGCTGCCCGTCCGCCGTCGCCGGGAGCGCTATGCGCGGCGCCCGCCGCGCTCACCGTCTCAACCCCCTCGGGACTCACACCTCTGCATGGTGACGTGCGCGCAGCCGTGCCAGACGCAGTCCGGCAAAGGTGAGCGCGACCGCAACGCATCCAGCGACGGTCATGAGCCGGTTGACGTCCACGGCGGGTTGCCAGCGCACGCGGCCGTCGGCGACCACATAGGCACCGACGGGCTTGGCTCCGACGCCGAAGCCACCGCCGGACCCCTCTTTCCCTTCCTCATCGGTACCGGCGCCACCGCCCGCCCCGCCGGAGACCGCCGCGGCCGTGATCACCGTGATCCCGTCGCGTTCGACGGGATCGGCGAACACTCGCCGGACACTCATCGAGTCCTTCGCTGTGGTGAGAATATCGTCGACCTTCATCATGTCCTTCCTGCTGTTCACCGAGCGTCGTGCGCGACCATGACCGGGCAACTCGCGTGCTGAACCACCGCGTTGCTGGTCGAACCGAGCAGCAGACCCCGGAATCCACCACGCCCGCGGCTGCCGACCACCACCAGTTGCGCCACCTTCGACCATGCGAGGAGCTGGTGGCGCGGACCGAACAGATAGACCTTGCGGATGACGTCGACCTCCGGGTATTTCTCCTGCCAACCCGCCAGCTGCTCAGCCACAACGGTATGAGCCGCGGCGGCCACATCGGGATTCGAAATCGCATTCGGATATCCCGCGAACCGGTCGAACCGCTGATCACTCCAGGCGTGCACCGCGATCAGCCGGGTCGACCGCTCCGCTGCCTCATTGAACGCAGCCGCGACAGCGGCTTCGCTGGTCCGGCTCCCGTCGACCCCCACCACCACCGGCAGCGCCGCGCGGGTGTGCCGGTCGGTATCGTCACCGCGCACGACCACGATGCAGCCGTGACCGTGCGCGGTGACGGCAAGCAGCGTGGAGCCGAGATGGGTGAACGTCCCGCTATCGCCCGAGGCTCCGAGAACGACCATATGCGCGTCGGCCGATCGGGCGAGCAACAGCCGCGACGGATCGTCCTCGGCGACTTCGGTCCGGATCCGCAGCGCGGGGTCGACGGTGCCGGCGAGCGAGACAGCCGCGGCAACATAGTCGGCCCCGCGCCGGCGGATGTTTTCGAGAACCCCGGGGACCGTCACATCGTAGATACCGAGCGCGCTCGAAGCAGCCATGAGATCGAGTCCGTGCACGATAAGTAACTCGCGGCCACGTAGGGACGCAGTTTCGGCGGCCCAGCGCACCGCCCGGCTCGCGGCATCGGAGCCGTCAGTTCCCACCACGACAGCCGCCGCTGCCGACATACGCGAGTGTCCGGTACGGTCCGTGGCCATTGCGCTGACCCCTTCGGCTCTACGAGGGCGAACACCCGTAGGCTAAATCGGCCGACCCGGGCGTCTCGCCTGCCATTGGTCATGAACACAGAGGCCCTTGGGCAGCGACGGTTCCTTCGCTGTCGCCGGTATCAGAGTCGTGCCGTACGCACGATCAGTACGTCTCCCTATGCGTCAGGAGACAGAGCAGCCGCAGCGAGGTGCGACTGTGGAGGTACGTTTGTGTTGGTGTCCAACTCACGGTGACGAGTCAGAGCACGACTGCGAGATACATCTGACTGCGGCAAGTTAGTAAGAAACCACGGAGACAGGATCCTGAAAATGCACAGGTGGTGCTCAAGAGGTTAACCGAGAATCTACCACTGTGCTACCAGGAGAGGGGCTGCTGCACGATCAGGTGACATTGTCACCTGATCGTGCAGCAGCCCCTTGTGGCCGGATAGGCGTGAACTGCGGGTTGGCCAGCCAGTCCCGCAGCTCGTTTCCGTTATGCTGAAGTCGACGCTCATCGCTGCGAGAGCTTCGATCACCGCTGGCGCGAGCTGTAGAGCGAACGTGGCGCACACCAGGTCGAGCCAGGGCCTGGGGAGTCGGCCCGGTCGGCGGCTGCGGCGGTCATACGCGAACCGCGGGCACGGGGGAGTGGAACCTGAAAAACGTTGTCTACGTTTCGGGTTGAACGCGGAAGCCCCAAGTCCGAGGTGCGCTTGCCGCGGTGGATTCGAGCATGTCAGGGGGACGCAAGGTCGGCAGGCGGGCCAGATCATGTCGCATGACGTTAGGTAGTAGAACGACAGTTTCGCTGACGAAATAAAGATTACGGTAATCAGATATGCGCATCTATATATTTTGACGTCATTCGCCCGGAACCTCACGTTGTCGATCTAATCCCCATAGCTTAGGACGAGACACATCCATCCATTCTGGAGAGATGATGAATACTGCGCCGCGCAGATACCGTCGATGGACCAGGCATGCCGACCGCACCTCGCCGCGACGGTCCACATCCTCGAACCGACCTTGGTAATCCTGCAAGGCAAGGCGCTGCGAGCACTGATCGCGCCTCACCTGAAGAACACCGAACGTATCGACCCGGCCAACGAGCATCTCGAACATGCCGAGTTCGCCGGCGTGCACACAACTGGGGCAGCTCGCCTGGCGGGCTACGCCACAGCTGCCCCCGAAGCACCGCACGCGACTGTCACACTTGGGCAACCGAGGCGCGGTAGTTGAGTCTGCCGCCGCGGGTAGCGGCGTTGCGCCGCAACTCACGGGAAATGGTCGACGGGCTACGGCCCAGGACCTGCGCGATCTCCCGCACACTCTTGCCCTGAATCCGCAGCAGCGCGATCTCCTCACACCAACCGACCACCCCTGTCATACGACGAAATTCACCTCGCGAGTCCGGCTCCGAGCATGAAGCGCACGAGATGTCGACCGGGCCGAAATCTCGTCCACGGAAGAAGGGGATCCTGCGGCGCCGAACCCTCTACTTGACATAATTACTTATTATCGGCAAACCCGTTGCAGCACAACAACACCCAGGGGAGTAGCCTGGCGGCAGCCGACCACCCACAGAGATCCGGAAGGTCACAGGCGTTCCGGACCTCCGGCATGGAGACCACGCAGAGTCCGGAAGGTGGCGCACGATCGACCGCGCAGTGGTTGCCAATCACTCGGCAGCCTCAGTCGACGGTCGCATCGATCGAATCCAGAAAAAGATGAGAGTGCCCGGCACGGCCACATCAGTCACACGCATCCCATTGCGTCACAGTGACGTATCCAAGCATGCATGAATATTCACCCAAGCCGTCGGTATGCGAAACGACTCTCAACCCTTCCCGGATTCACCGGCTACTCTCAACTCTTCCCGGATCACTCTCACCTTTTCCCGGATTGCACATGGGTCGCTACGGCTCGGTGTTCGGTCTCCGACCCGGCCTTCCGAAGAATGCCGATAATCTACATTACGTCAAGTAGTCTCCAGGAGACGGTCTGTGGGACGTCCCCCGCGGCAGCCGGCTCCCCCTGTGAACCCCGCTGTCCAGCAGGAAGGGGCGAGTCGACACGGGGCGGGGTGCGTGCCGCCGGGCACCGAGGCGAAGTCAGCACTCCAGGGTGATGCACGAACCGGCGCGGGCCGATCACTGTGAGAACGTGAGTCCAATGTCGAATCGCGACGTGCGTCCCGGCCTTGTCCGCGGACCACAGTCATCAGCTACCGCCCAAGTCTGGCCGGCTCTCGGTACCTATGTGGCGGGCACGCTGGCGGCCTCGGTCGCGCTGCTTGTCGTGCAACCCCATTCGGGTGTCGCTCCTGCGGCGCTGTCCCTGGTCCAGTTCGCTCCGGCGCTGGGCGCGCTCGCCACATGGCTGATATTCCGGCGGACCGTTGCCCGACAGTCCCCCGCGCCGGTTTCCGCCCGGCGAACAGGGATGAATATCGTGGCAGTGGTCGGTACCTCCGTAGTGTTCGGGCTGCTGGTCGCCGGAGCAGTCCTTGCTTCGGGGGCGGCTCTTGCTGGGCCTGCGGCGGCCGGGACTGTTCCCTTCACGGTATTCCTGCTACTGCAGCTGCTCGGTGCGACCGGCGAGGAGGTCGGGTGGCGGGGACTTATGCAGCCGATGCTGGAATCCCGGATGACCCGTTTCGCGGCGATTTCGGTGACCGGGGCGACCTGGGCGCTATGGCATGTTCAGGCATTCGCGGCAGGACCGGTGACCGCGGTGTGCTTCGTCGTATCGACGATGGCGTTCGCTGTTGTGCTCGGATACCTGAGTGAGGGCAGTTACGTTCAGCGTGTGCTGGTCGCTTCGGTCGGTCACTGGCTGATCAATATCGCGGTGTATCTACCGGTCGGTGACGACACCTTGGGCCGGCCGCAGGTTGTGTTCATCGCGGTTGCCGCTGTGATCGCCGCCGCCGGTGTGGGCACAGCGCGGGCTCTGCGGCGCGGTGACAGGTCTCCCCTGAGCTGAATTCGGGCGCCGGGTGTGGAGGCCCGCCCGGACCCCCACACCCGGCGCGGTCATCCATTGTGTCCGGCGGTTTCTCGGTCGAGTTGGTCGTTCAGCACGTGGGCAATGCGGGCCAGGACCGCCGGTTCGGTCATCGCCAGGTGGGTGGCGTCGATATCGATATCGGTGATGTGGCCGCGGACGTGCGGTTCCCAGCCTCGGTGGCCGGTGGCGGCGGCGCGGCGTTCGCCGGTGGCGGTGAAGTAGAGCATGTCACTGTCGAGGATCCGGGGTTGCCATTCGGCGGCGGCGCGGATCGACTGGTTGTAGGCGTCGGTCATGCGTTGGATGAGGGTGGCGTCGATACCGAGCTCCTCCCCCAGGTTCTGCCGGATCAGGGCGGCGGCTTCCTCGGCGGTGGCGTCGGTGGGGACGAAATCGATACCCATGACGGGGCCGAGGTTGGCGACGAGTTCGCCGGCGGTCACGGTGGTGACGGCCGATCGGTCGAATCCGTCGGCTTCGGCGTCCAGCAGGGCCAGTAGTGCGACTTCTTCGCCGGCGGC
Organism: Nocardia carnea NBRC 14403; assembly: GCF_000308515.1. Classification (GTDB taxonomy): domain Bacteria; phylum Actinomycetota; class Actinomycetes; order Mycobacteriales; family Mycobacteriaceae; genus Nocardia; species Nocardia carnea. The sequence continues at coordinate 63,812 of NZ_BAFV01000065.1, forward strand.
ACGTATTTCGACGGCGATAGCGTGGGCGATCTGGCCGCCGAGGGACCAGCCGAGCAGGTGGTAGGGGCCGTGTGGCTGGATGGTGCGGATTTCGTCGAGGTAGCGGCGGGCGGTGTCGTCGATGGTGGCCGGTCCCGGGTCGGCGCCGCTGAGCTGTGGTGCCTGGATTCCGTAGATCGGCCGGTCGCCGGTGAGGTATTCGCCGAGGGGGCGGTAGCTCCAGGCCAGGCCCGAGGCGGGGTGGATGCAGAACAGCGGGGGTTGTGTGCCGGTGGTGCGGATGGGTAGCAGGACATCGAATCCCGGGCCCGCGGGTTCGCTGGTGACGTGTCCGGTGCGCATGCCGGTTTCGATGCGTTTGGCGAGTTCGGCGGGGCGCGGGTCGGACAGGATCCAGCTGACGGGGACTTCGTAGTCGAGTTCTTTGCGGAGTTCGCTGACCACCTGTACCGATTTCAGGGAGTTGCCGCCGAGGGCGTAGAAGTCGTCGTCGGCGCCGACGCGGTCCACGCCGAGGACGTGTCCGTAGGCTCGGGCGACTTCTCCTTCCAGCCAGGATTCGGGTTCCCGGAACTCCCCTACTGCGAAGACGGGTTCGGGTAGGTGTGTGCGGTCCAGTTTGCCGGAGGCGGTGAACGGTACGGTGTCGAGCACCATGACGGTGGTGGGCACCATGTAGTCGGGTAGTTCGGTGGCGGCGTGGGCGAGGACGGCGTCGGTGTCGACGGCGGCGCCGGCCGCGGGGACCAGGTAGGTGATGAGCCGGTCGCCGGTGGTGGAGGTGTGTACGGCGGCGATGGCGCGGGCGACGGTGGGGTGTTCGGCGAGGACGGCTTCGATTTCGCCGAGTTCGATACGCAGTCCGCGGAGTTTCACCTGGAAGTCGGTGCGGCCCAGGTATTCCAGTTCGCCGGTGCGCAGGCGGCGGGCGCGGTCGCCGGTGCGGTACATGCGTTCGCCGTCGGTGAAGGGGTCGGGGACGAATCGTTCCGCGGTGAGGCCGGGGCGGGCGTGGTATCCGCGGGCGATCTGGTTGCCGGCGAGGTAGAGGTCTCCCGCTACTCCGGGTGGGACGGGGCGGAGGTGGGTGTCGAGGATGTGGGCGCGGACGTTCCAGACGGGTGTGCCCATGGGGACGCTGCCGTCGTCGGTGCCGGTGACGGGGTGGGAGGTGGCGTGCAGGGTGAATTCGGTGGGGCCGTAGAGGTTGTGCAGTTCGGTGTGGGGCATGGCGCGGTGTGCGGTGGCGGCCACGTCGGCGCCGAATGCTTCACCGCCGACGAGTAGCGCGCGCAGGGAGGTGAGGGATTGTGCGGGGGCGGCGTCGGCGAATGCGGCGAGCATGGACGGGACGAACGAGGTGAGGGTGATGTGCCGGTCGTCGATGGTGTCGGCGAGGTAGGCGGGGTCGGTGTGTCCGTCGGGGCGGGCGATGACGAGGCGGGCGCCGACGGCGAGGGTGGCGAACAGTTCCCACACCGAGACGTCGAAGGTGGCGGGGGTTTTCTGCAGGACGGTATCGGCGGCGGTGAGGCGGTAGGTGCCGATGATCCAGTGCAGTTGGTTGAGGACGGCGCTGTGCGGGACGGCGACGCCTTTGGGGCGGCCGGTGGAGCCGGAGGTGAACAGGACGTAGGCGGTGTTGTGGGGTCGTAGTGGGGTGTGGCGGTCGGTGTCGGTGACGGGGGTGTCGTCGTAGCCGGTGAGGTCGATGCCGTCGAGGGTGGTGAGGTCGACGACGGGGGCGGCGGTGGTGAGCATGTAGTCGATGCGGTCGGCGGGGTGGGTGGGGTCGATGGGAACGTATCCCCCGCCGGCGGCGTGGACGGCGTACATGGCGGTGATCTGGTCGAGGGATCGGGGCATGCGTAATGCGACCAGGGTGTCGGGGCCGACGCCGCGGGTGATGAGCCAGCGGGCGAGGCGGTTGATGCGGGCGGCGAATTCGGCGTAGGTGAGGGTGTGGGTGCCGTATTCGACGGCGGGCCGGTCGGCGTGGGTGGTGGCGGCGCGGGTGAACAGGGCGGGGAGGGTTTCGTCCGGGTCGAGTGGCTGTTCGGTGGTGTTCCACCGGTGCAGGACGGCGTCTTTTTCTGTGGTGTCGAGGAGTTCGATGTCGTGGACCTGCCGGGTGGGGTCGGCGGCGATGGCGCGCAGCATGCGATGCAGGCGGGCGGCGAGGGTGGCGGCGGTGGCGGGGTCGAACAGGTCGGTGGCGTAGGTGATGCCGCCGGTGATTCCGGTGGGTGCGCCGGTGGCGTCGTAGGTGTCGGAGACGGTGATCTGGAGGTCGAACAGGGAGGTTGCGGTATCGGCTTCGACGGCGGAGGCGGTGAGTCCGGGGAGTTCGAATTCGGTGCCGGTCTGGTTCTGGAAGGCGAGCATCACCTGGAACAGGGGGTGGTGGGCGTGGGAGCGGACGGGGTTGAGTTCTTGGACGAGGCGTTCGAACGGTACGTCGGCGTGCCCGAATGCGGCGAGGTCGGTGCCGCGGACGTGGTCGAGGAGTTCGGTGAATGTCATCTGGGCGGTGAGGCGGGTGCGCAGGACGAGGGTGTTGACGAACATGCCGACGAGGTCGTCGAGTTCGGGTTCGCCGCGTCCGGCGTAGGGGGTGCCGATGGCGATATCGTCGGTGGCGGCGAGCCGGCCGAGGGTGGCGGCGAGGGCGGCGTGGAACACCATGAACAGGGTGGTGTTGTGGGTGCGTGCGATGGTGTCCAGGTCGGCGTGGAGGCCGGCGTCGATGGTGAGGGGGATGTCGGCGCCGGTGTAGGTCTGGATCGCGGGTCGCGGCCGGTCGGTGGGTAGTTCGAGTAGGGGTGGCAGGTCGGCGAGTTGGGTGGTCCAGTAGTCGATTTGGGCGCGGAGCAGCGAGCCGGGGTCGTGTTCGGAGCCCAGGACGGTGTGCTGCCAGATGGTGTAGTCGGCGTATTGGACCGGTAGTGGTGTCCAGGTGGGTGGGCGGCTGTTCACTCGGGCCTGGTAGGCGGTCATCATGTCGCGGGCCAGTGGGGCGAGGGAGGATCCGTCGCCGCAGATGTGGTGGATGACGACGGCCAGGACCCAGGTGTCGGGGCCGGTGTTGTAGAGGCGGGCGCGTAACGGTACTTCGCTGGTGACGTCGAAGACGGTGGCGACGAATCCGGCGAGCGCGGCGGGGAGGTCGGTGTCGTCGATCGGGGTGGGGTGCAGGGGTGGTGTGGTGTGGTCGGCGGGCAGGACGACCTGTGCGGGTTCGCCGTCGGTGTGCGGGTAGTAGGTGCGCAGCACTTCGTGCCGGTCGATGACGTCGGTGAGGGCGTGGTGCAGGGCGTCGGTGTCGAGGTGGCCGGTGAGGCGGATGACGATGGGGATGCTGTAGGCGGCGGAGTCGGGTTCGAACCGGTTGAGGAACCACATGCGCTGCTGCGCGTAGGACAGCGGGATATGCGGGGGCCGGGGTTGTGGGGTGAGTGCTACGCGTCCGGTGTCGGCGTGGGATTCGGCGCGGGCGGCGAGTTTGGTGACGGTGGGTGCGTCGAAGATCATCGCGACCGGGACGGTGGCGTCGAGGGCGGCGCCGATGCGGGCGGCGACGCGGGTGGCGACGAGGCTGTTGCCGCCGAGTTCGAAGAAGTCGTCGTCGGCGCCGACGGCGCGGTCGAGGCCGAGTACGTCGGCGAAAACTCCGGCCACGATCTCTTCGACCGGGGAGGCGGGGGCCCGGAATTGTTTGGCTTGCAGGACGGGTTCGGGCAGGGCTTTGCGGTCGAGTTTGCCGTTGGGTGAGAGCGGGATCCGGTCGAGGACCATGATCGCGGCGGGCACCATGTAGGCGGGGAGGGTGTCGGCGAGTGCGGTGGTGAGGGTGTCGGCGGAGAGGTCGGCGCCGGGGGCCGGGACGACGTAGGAGACGAGGGTGACGGGTCCGGTGCCGTCGCGGCGCGGGATGGTGACGGCGTAGGCGATATCGGGGCGGGCGCCGAGTGCGGTGTCGATTTCGCCGAGTTCGACGCGGTAGCCGCGGACTTTCACCTGGAAGTCGTTGCGTCCCACGAATTCGAGGTCGCCGTGGGTGTTCCAGCGGACGAGGTCGCCGGTGCGGTACATGCGGCTGCCGGGTTCGGCGTAGGGGCAGGCGGTGAATCGGGCCGCGTTGGTGGCGGCGCGGTTGAGGTAGCCGCGGGCCAGGGCGGGGCCGGCGAGATACAGTTCGCCGGTGACGCCGACGGGGGCGGGCCGGAGGCGGTCGTCGAGGACCAGGGCCTGCATTCCCGGGAGTGGGGTGCCGATGGTGGGTCGTTCGCCGGGGTGTACGGGGGCGGTGGCGGTGGCGACCATGGTGGTTTCTGTGGGCCCGTACAGGACCCGGAATTCGCGGGTGCCGGCGCGGTCGGTGCCGGCCCACCGGTTGATGAGGTCGGCGGGGACTTCGTCGCCGCCGGACATGACGGTGCGGAGGTCGTCGAGTCCGGTGGGGTCGACGGAGGCGAGGGCGGCGGGGGTGACGAAGGCGTGGGTGATGCGGTGGGTGCGGAGGAATTCGGCGAGTTCGTCGCCGCCGTAGATGCCGGTGGGAGCGATGACGAGGGTGGCGGCGCGGCCGGCGGCGAGCAGGATTTCCAGGAGGGAGGCGTCGAAGGACGGGGAGGCGAAGTGCAGGACGCGGTCGCTGGAGTCCGGCGGGGTGCCGCTGCGTTGTGCGGTGACGAAGTCGGCGATTCCGGTGTGGGTGACGGCGACACCTTTGGGGCGGCCGGTGGAGCCGGAGGTGAACACGATGTAGGCGGTGTTGCCGGGTCGTAGTGGCCGGAGCCGGTCGGTGTCGGTGACGGGTTCGGCGGATTCGGTGTCGATGTGCGGGTGTGCGTCCGGGGAGTCGAGGAGGATCCAGTCGACGTTGCCGGGCAGTTGGGGTCGGGTGGCGGTGAGGGTGAGGCCGAGGTGGGCGTGGGAGTCGGTGACCATTTGTTCGATGCGGCCGGTGGGATAGCGGGGGTCGACCGGGACGTAGGGGGCGCCGGTTTTGACGACGGCCCACCAGGCGACGATCGCTTCGGCGGTGCGGCCGGTGGCGACGAGGACGGGGTGTTCGGGTCCGGCGCCGCGGCGGATCAGCAGCCGCGCCAACTGGTTGGATCGGGTGTCGAGGTCGCGGTAGGTGAGTTCGGTGTCGCCGGCGAGGAGGGCGGCGCCGGTGGGGTTGGCGTGGACAGCGGCGGCAAATACGTCCGGGAGCAGGGCGGGTGGCTGCGGGCCGGTGGGGTGGGGTCCGATCCGGGTGAGCAGGTCGTGGTGTTCGCTGGTGTCGAGCCAGTCGATATCGCCGACGGCTACCGCGGGGTCGGTGGTGACGGCTTCCAGGACGCGCAGCAGTCGGGTGACGAATTGGTGTGCGGTGGTGTCGTCGAACAGGTCGCGGGCGTAGGTGAGGGTTCCGGAGAGTCCGCCGGCTGCTCCCCCGTCGTCGTAGGTGTCGGCGAGGATCAGTTGCAGGTCGAATTGGGACAGTCCGGTGTCGATATCGGCGCGGGTGACGGTGACGCCGGGGAGTTCGACGCCGGTGCCGGCGAGGTTCTGGAAGGCGAGCATCACCTGGAACAGGGGGTGCCGGTCGGTGGCGCGTTGCGGGTTGAGTTCTTCTACGACGCGTTCGAACGGTACGTCGGCGTGTTCGAAAGCGGCGAGGTCGGTGTCGCGGGTACGGGTGAGGTGGTCGGTGAACGATTCGCCGGTGTCGACGGGGGTGCGCAGGGCGAGAGTGTTGACGAACATGCCGACGAGGTCGTCGAGGCCGGGTTCGCCGCGGCCCGCGACGGGGGTGCCGATGACGATGTCGTCGCTGCTGCTGAGGCGGGCGAGTACGGCGGCGAGGGCGGCGTGTACGGCCATGAACAGGGAGGAGCCGCGGGTGTGGGCGAGGTCGAGGAGCTTGGTGTGCAGGGCGGCGTCGATGGCGACGGGGATGCGGCCGCCGGCGAGGGAGGCGATCGGTGGGCGGGGCCGGTCAGTGGGGAGGTCGAGGCGGTCGGGGGCGTCGGTGAGGGTGTCGCGCCAGAACTGCAGCTGGGCCGACAGCAGCGATTCGGGGTCGTCGGCGGCGCCGAGGACTTCGCGCTGCCAGAGTGCGTAGTCGGCGTATTGGACGGGTAGTGGCTGCCAGTGGGGTGCGTGGCCGCCGGCGCGGGCGGCGTAGGCGGTGACGACGTCGCGGGCCAGTGGCCCCATGGATTGTCCGTCGCCGGCGATGTGGTGGACGACGAGGACGAGCATGTAGTCGCCGGTGCCGAGGTCGAACAGTCCGATGCGGAGCGGGACTTCGGTGGTGACGTCGAATCCGGTGCGTACGAACGCGGTCACGGTATCGGTCAGGGTGGCGGCGTCGGCGGGGACGGTGTGCAGGGGCGGGGCGGGGTCGGTCAGGACCTGTTGGCGGGGTTCGCCGGCGGTTTCGGGGTAGATGGTGCGGAGTACTTCGTGGCGGGCGATGACGTCGGTGAGGGCGTCGTGCAGGGCGCCGGTGTCGAGGTGGCCGGTGAGGCGCAGCATCACGGGAATGTTGTAGGCGGCGGAGTCGGGTTCGTACCGGTTGAGGAACCACATGCGTTGCTGGGCCAGCGACAGCGGTACGGGTTCGGGGTGGGGGCGGGCGGTGAGCGGTATGCGGTCACCGCTGCGCAGGGTGGTGGTGTGGCGGGCCAGGGCGGCGACGGTGGGCGCTTCGAACAGGGCCCGGACCGGGACGCGGACGCCGAGGGCGGCGCCGATGCGGGCCACCACCAGTGAGGCGCTGAGGGAATCGCCGCCGAGGGCGAAGAAGTCGTCGTCGGCGCCGACGCGGGGCATGTCGAGGACTTGGGCGTAGGTGTCGGCGACCAGTTCTTCCGGCCAGGTGGCGGGGGCCCGGTATTCGCGGGCGGCGAATGCGGGTTCGGGGAGGCGGTCGCGGTCGAGTTTGCCGTGGGCGGTGAGCGGTACGTCGTCGAGGACCATGATCGCGGCGGGCACCATGTAGGTGGGGAGTGCGGCGGCGAGTGCGGCGGTGAGGGTGTCGGCCGAGACGTTCACTTCCGGTGCGGGCACCACATAGGACACCAGTCGTGCCGGTCCCCCGTCGCCGTGGTGCGCGAGGGTGGTCGCGAAGGTGATGTCGGGGCGGGCCGACAGGACGGCGTCGATTTCGCCGAGTTCGACGCGGGAACCGCGGACTTTCACCTGGAAGTCGTTGCGTCCCACGAATTCGAGGTCGCCGCCGGGGGTGCGGCGGACGATATCGCCGGTGCGGTACATGCGGGCGCTACCGGTGTCGAACGGGCAGGCGATGAACCGGGTGGCGGTCAGTCCGGGCCGGTCGATGTAGCCTTCGGCCAGGCCCGGCCCGAACAGGTATAGTTCGCCGGCCACGCCCTGCGGTACGGGCCGTAGCCAGGTGTCGAGTACGGCGGCGGCCACGGGGCCGACGGGGCGGCCGATACCGATCGGTGTGGCGGCGGTCAGTTCGCCGGCGGTCGCCCAGATGGTGGTTTCGCTGGGGCCGTAGAGGTTGATCATGGTGCGGCCGGGTGCCCAGCGGTCGACCAGTTCTCGTCCGACGGGTTCGCCGGCGGTGGCCAGGACGCGCAGGCCGGTGAGGTCGTCGGCGGGGACGGTGGACAGGGCGGACGGGGTGATGACCGCGTGGGTGATGTGTTCGCGGCGGATGAGGTCGGCGAGTTCGCGGCCGCCGTACACGTCGGGGGGTGCGATGACCAGGCGGGCGCCGGAACCGTGTGCCATGAGCAGTTCGAACAGGTTGGCGTCGAAACTGGGCGAGGCGACCTGCAGGACTGTGGACTGTTCGTCGACGTGCAGGGTGCGGTGTTGTGCCGCGACCACGTCGGCGAGGGCGCGGTGCCCGACCCGTACACCTTTGGGGGTGCCGGTGGAGCCGGAGGTGTAGATGACGTAGGCGCCGCGGTCCGGGTGCAGTGGGGTGCCGCGTTCGGTGTCGGTGACCGGTTCCGGGGATTCGGCGGCCACACTGCGGTGGGTGGTTTCGTCGTCGATGATCAGCCAGTCGATTCCGGCGGGCAGGTTCGGCGCGGTGGCGGTATCGGTGATGCCGAGGCGGGCCGCGGAATCCGACAGCAGGAATTCGATGCGCCCGGCGGGCAGGTTCGGGTCGATCGGGACGAACGCGGTCCCCGCTTTGGCGGCCGCCCACAGGGCCACGACACCGGGCAGGGACCGTGGGAGTGCGAGGGCGGTGATCCGGCCGGGGCGGGCGCCGCGGCGGAGCAGGGTGCGGGCGAGGCGGTTGGATTGTTCGTCGAGTTCCCGGTAGGTGAGGGTCGTGGTGCCGTAGTGTGCGGCGACCGCGGCGGGTGCGGTAGCGGCGGTCGCGGTGAGGATCCCGGCGAGTGTGTCGGGGGTGTGGTGGGCGGTGCCGGGGTGGTCGGGTGCCGGTACGTCGGGTAGTGCGAGCGCGCCGAGTCGCGTGGCGGGGTCGCGGGCGATGCGGGTGAGGATGTCCACGAACCGGGTGAGGATGTGGTGGGCGTGGGCGCTGTCGAAGCCGTCTTCCAGGAAGCGGAGAGTGATTCGCAGGCCGGGTGAGCCGTCGTGGGTGGGGGCGACGACGAGGCTCAGCGGGAACGGGGTGGCGTCGACGCCGCTGATCTCGCCGATGTGCAGGCCCGCGGATTCGACGAGTCGCTGCAGGGCGGGGCGGTCGACGGGGAACGATTGGAACGCGATCGCGGTGTCGAACAGTTCGGTGACGCCCGCGGCGCGCTGGATTTCGGGCAGCCCGATGTAGTGGTGGTCGAGCATGCGGGCGTGCTGGTCCTGGATTCGGGTCAGCAGGTCGCGCAGTGTGTGTGCCGGGTCGAGCCGGACCCGCATCGGGATGGTGTTGAGGAACATGCCGAGGGTGCGGTCGACGTCCGGTAGTTCCGGTGGGCGGCCCGAGACCGCGGAACCGAAGACGATGTCGGTGTCGCCGGTGAGGACGCGCAGGTTCAGCGCCCAGGCGGCCGCGACGGCAGTGTTGACGGTGACGGCCGTGTCGGCGGCGACGTCGCGTAGCGCGCCGTACAGGTCGGCGGGTAGGTCGGCGTTCACTTCGGCGGCGGTGCTCGCGGTGGACGTTGCGCGGGCGACGCGGGTCGGGGAATCCACGTCCGCGTATTCGCGCGCCCAGACGGATTTGGAGGCGGCGGGGTTCTGGTGTTGCAGCCAGGTCAGGTAGTCGCGGTAGGACGGCGCGGGTTCGGTGGCGCCGATCCGTTCCGGTGTGCCGTAGTTTTCGAGGAGTTCGCCCATGAGCAGCGGCATCGACCAGCCGTCGAGGATGACGTGATGGTTGGTGACCAGCAGCCGGTGCACGCCGGGTTCGAGGTGCAGCAGGGTGAACCGGATCAGTGGCGGCGCGGACAGGTCGAAACCGGCGGCGGCGTCGGCGGCGGCGATCTCGGCGGCTGTGCGCGGATCGTCGCGGGTCAGGTCGATATCCCGGAATACGGTGCCGGTGTGTTCGACGACGATCTGGTGTGGTCCGGCGGCGGTTTCGACGAATCCGGCGCGAAGGATGTCGTGGCGGTCGATCAGGGCCTGGGCGGCGCGGCGCAGCCGGTCGGTGTCGATATCGCCGGTGAATCCGATGGTGGTCTGGACGGTGTAGTTGTCGGTGGTGCCGGTGTCCTCGCCGGTGAAGGTGGAGTGGAAGTGGATACCGGATTGCATCGGCGACAGGGGCCAGATGTCGGTGAGGCCGGGATAGCGTTGCCGTAGTGCGTCGATCTCGGGTTCGTCGAGGGTGACGAGCGGGTGCTGCGCGGCGCCGGTGTCGGTGGCCGGGAGGTCGTGGCGGGCGGTGGCGGCGAGTGCGGCCACCGTTTTGCCTTCGAACACTTCACGGGGGGTGAGGACGAGGCCGGCGGCTTTGGCCGAGGCGACCAGGCGCATGGAGACGATACTGTCGCCGCCGAGGGTGAAGAAGTTGCTGTCGGCGGATACGTTGTCCCGGTGCAGGACCTGCGCGAACAGGTCCGCCATGGTGTGTTCTTCGGGGGTGGCGGGGGCGCGGCCCGCGACATCGGGTGTCGTGAATTCGTGGTGCTGTAGCGCTTTCCGGTCGACTTTGCCGGTGGCGGTGACGGGCATGTCGCCGAGTTCGATGATCGCCGCGGGGTTCATGTAGTGGGCGAGGGTGCGGTCGAGGTGGTCGTGGAGTGCCGTCGTGTCCAGGGTGGCACCCGGGGCGGGGACGACGTAGGACACGAGGATCGGTTCGCCGGTGGGGCCGGTGCGGGTGATGGTGGCGGCGCTCGCGACCGCGGGATGGCGGGTGAGCTGGGTGTCGATCTCGCCGGGTTCGATGCGCAGGCCGTGGATTTTGACCTGTTGGTCGTTGCGGCCCAGATATTCGAGTTCGAGTCCGGTGCGGCCGTGGATCCAGCGCACGGAATCGCCGGTGCGGTAGAGGCGTTCACCGTGGGCGGAGTAAGGGTCGGCGACGAAACGGGACGCGGTGGTGGCGGGCCGGCCGAAATAGCCGCGGGCCAGGGCGGGTCCGCCGAGGTACAGCTCCCCCGCGACCCCGGCCGGTACCGGCCGCAGCCACATATCGAGGACCGTGACCGATATGCCGTGGACGGGTCCGCCGATGGTGACCGGTTCCCCGGGCTGCAGGGCGGCGGATCCGGTGGCCCAGATCGTGGTTTCGGTCGGTCCGTAATGGTTCATCAGGCGCCGGCCGGGCGCCCACCGGTGCACGGTGTCCGCGCCGGTGGCTTCACCGACGACCGCGAGAGTGGTGAGGTCCGGTAGCCGTGCGGGGTCGAGGGTGTTCAGCACGGACGGGGTGATGATGGCGTGGGTGACGTGCCCGATGCGTAGTAGTTCGGTGAGGTCTGTGCCGCCGTACACGTCGGGGGGTGCGATCAGCAGGCAGGCGCCGTTGCCGTGGGCCAGGAGCAGTTCCGAGACGCTGGCGTCGAATCCGGGTGAGGCGACCTGCAGAACTGTGGAGGTGGAGTCCGCGGCGAAGGCTTCGGTGTGGGCGGCGACGAGATCGGCCAGACCGCGGTGGGTCACCTGGACCGCTTTCGGGGTGCCGGTCGACCCGGAGGTGAAGATGAGGTAGGCGGTGTTCCCGGGTGTCGCCGCGCGAGTGGGGGTCGGCGCCGCGCGCCGCATGTGGGTGTCGTCGAGGGTCAGCCAGTCGACGGTGCCGGGGAGGTGTGCGGCCACGGGGACGGTGGTGATACCCAGGCCGGTACCCGAATCCGCGAGCATCCCGGCGATCCGGTCGCCGGGGTTGGCGGGATCGAGCGGGATGAACGCGGCCCCGGTTTTCGCGACCGCCCAGATCGCGACGACCAGATCGATCGACCGTGGGAGTGCCAGGGCGACAAAAGTTTCGGGGCGGGCGCCGCGATCGGTGAGCAGGGCGGCGAGGTCCTCGGCGCGCTGCTGCAGGACACGGTAGGTGAGGGTGGTGTCGCCGGATCGTACGGCGGCCGCGTCCGGGTACCGGTGGGCGGTGGCGGTCAGGATGTCGTGCAGGGTGCGTTCGGGGACGGCGGGCGCGCCGGTGGCCGGCAGCGGTGCACGGGTTTCGGGGTCGCGGCCGGGGGTGACGGCGGCAGTGTGGGTGGTGGGGTCGGTGACGAGCTGGGTGAGGATCTGCTCGAATCGGGCGAGCAGGGAGCCGGCCTGTTCCGTGTCGAACCGGTCGGCGGCGTAGCGCAGGGTGATCGTGTAGGTGCCGGCGTCGTCGCCGGTAGGGCGCGGCGGGGTGACCTGCAGGCTCAGTGGGTAGGGGGTGGCGTCCTGGGCGTCGAGATCGACCAGTTGCAGTCCGGCGGCGTCGAGGTCGCGGGCCAGGCCTTCCCGGTCCAGCGGATACGATTCCAGCACCGTGACGGTGTCGAACATATCGGCGATACCGGTGGCGTGCTGGAGTTCCGCCAAACCGATATGGCGGTGTTCGAGCATCGCGGCCTGTTCGGATTGCACCCGGATCAGCAGTTCGGCGACCGTTTCCCGGGGGTCGAACCGGACCCGCACCGGCAGCGTGTTGATGAACAGGCCCACCATGTGTTCGACGCCGAGCAGTTGCGGCGGGCGATGCGACACCGTGTTACCGAACACCACATCGGATCGTCCGGTCAGGGCGGTGAGCAGCAACGCCCACGCCACCTGGACGGTGGTGCCGGCGGTGACACCGTGGGAGCGGGCCAGGTCGAGGACCGCGGCGGCGGTCGCCGTATCGAGGTCGAGCCCGACCTCACCGCCGGCGGCGCTGCCCGTACGGTCCGGGCGGCCGGTGACCCGGGTCGGGTTGTCCACCCCGGCGAGCATCCGCTGCCAGGCGGTGGTGGCGGCATCGTCGTCCTGGGTGTGCAGCCACTGCAGGTAGTCGCGGAACGATCGTGGAGCCGCGAGATCAGCTGCCTCGGCGCCGTTGGTGTAGAGGACGAGCAGTTGATGGATCAGCAGCGGCATCGACCAGCCGTCCAGGACGAGGTGATGGTCGGTGATCAGCAGCCGGTATTCGGTGGCGCCGGTGCGCAGCAGCTGGAAGCGCAGCAGCGGCGGGCGGGCCGGGTCGAACGGTGCCGCCGCTTCGGTGGTGAGGCGGTGGAGTTCGCGGTCGCGGGCAGTGGGATCGTGGGCGGTGAGGTCGGTTTCGCGCCAGTCGGCGCGGACGTTCTGCAGCACGATCTGGCGGGGGCCGTCGGCTGTTTCGACGAAGGCGGTGCGCAGGCTGTCGTGCCGGTCGATCAGCGTTTGCGCGGCCTGACGCATCCGCTGCGGATCGACCTGACCGGCCAAAGTCAGTGTCGCCTGCACGATGTAGCTGTCGTCGCCGTCGCGGTCGTAGAGGGTGTGGAACAGCAGCCCGGTTTGCAGCGCGGTCAGCGGCCACACATCGGTCATTGCCGGGAATTCCCGCGACCAGCCGTCGATATCGGCCTGCGAGACCGTGACCAGCGGGAAATCGGACGGTGTGTAACCGCCGGCGGAATCGGTGTGCAGATGCGCGGCCAGGCCGTGCAGTGCCTGCACCCACAGGTCGGCGAGTTCGGCCATCGCGTCGGCGTCGACGATGTTGCGGGCGAACTCCCAGGTGGCGTCGAGTTCGAGGCCGTCGGGGCCGGATTCGGCGATCGCGTTCACATCCACTACCGCGGGCAGTGCCATCCGCGGATCGGTGGTCGCGGTCAGCGAGGTGAATTCGGTGGTGGGTGTCCACGCCCCCGAGTGGTCGCGGACACCCACCCGCCCCAGATAGTTGAAACTGATCTGGGGTTCCGGCGCGCTCCCGAGTTCGGCGCTGCCCACGGGATCGAGGTAACGCAGCATCCCGTAGCCGATCCCGTTGTCCGGGACCGTGCGCAGTTGTTCCTTCACCTGTTTGATCGCCGACCCCGCGGCGGGGCCGCCGGCGAAGGCGTCGTCGAGATCGACGCCGGACATTTCGAGCCGGACCGGGAACCGGGTGGTGAACCAGCCGGCGGTGGCGCTGAGATCGGCACCCGGTACCGCCTGCTCTTCACGGCCGTGGCCTTCCAGGGAGATCAGTTCCGTGCCGGCGGTGCCGCCGCGGCGGGCCCGCCATTGCGCCAACGCCAGCGCCAGCGCTGCCAGCAGTGGGTCGTTGGCGCTGCCGTGGAAGCGGGCCGGGAGGGTGGTGAGTACTGCTTCGGTGATATCGGCCGGGATACGCAACCGGATCCGGCCGGCGGTGGCCATGACATCACGGGCAGGGTCCAGTGGCCGTGACCCGAGCAGCCGGTCACCGCCGGCGAGCACCTCTGTCCAGCGTGCGAGTTCCGCCGGGCGCCGCGCGGAGGCCTGTTCGGTCAGGCCGTGTACCCAGCGCCGGACCGAGGTGGTGCCCGCGCCGGGCTGCGGGTCCTCGCCCGTCGACACCTGCAGCCAGATATGGGCGAGGTCGGCGAGCAGGATCCGCCATGACACCGCGTCGACGGCGAGATGGTGGATCACCAGCCACAGCAGGTCCGGGGCCGCGCCGGTGCCGTCCTGCATGCGGACGGCCTGCACCAGCACACCGGCGGCGGGGTCGAGGTGGTCCGCGGCCGCCTGCAGGTGCCGGTCGATTTCGCCTGCGTCGCGGTCGCGCAGCGTCCGGTCGGTGAGGACGGTGGCGGCGTCGACGGATCCGGGGGCCGCGACGTCGAGGCGGTGTTCACCGGAGGCGGTGACGTGCAGGGTCGCGCGCAGTATGTCGTGGCGGTCCAGCAGGGTGTGCAGGGCGCGCACGAGATGGGCGGGGTCGAGGCGATCCGGTAGTTCGACGAGCGTGGCTTGGGCGAAGCGGTCGTAGTGGCCGCGGCCGAGCATGGCGTGCACGATCGGCGACAGCGGGATCGGGCCGGTGCCGCCGCCGGGTAGTTCCCGCAACTGCGGCGCGCCACCGGCTTCGGTGGCCATAGCGGCCAGGGCGGCGACGGTTTTGTGCTCGAATACGTCCTGGGTGGAGAACCCCAGGCCCACGGCTTTGGCGCGCGACACCAGCTGGATCGACAGAATACTGTCGCCGCCGAGAGCGAAGAAACTGTCGTCGGCGCCGACCTGCGGTACCCCGAGGATCTCACTGAACAGGCCGGCCATCAGGATTTCGCGGGCGGTTTCCGGGGCGCGCCCGGCGGGGGCCGCCCCGAATTCCGGTTCCGGGAGCGCGGCACGATCCAGTTTGCCGAACGCGTTCACCGGCAGCCGGTCCAGTGGCACGATCACCGCCGGCACCATATGCGGTGGCAGGGACTCGCGGGCGAACCGTTGCAGCTGCTCCGGGTCGGCGCGGTGGTCGTCGACGGGGACGACGTAGGAGGCCAGGACGGTCGCGCCGGCATTGTTGTGCACCGGTACGGTGACCGACAGGTCGACGTCCGGGTGGGCGGTGAGGGCGGCATCGACTTCGGCGGGTTCGATCCGGTAGCCGCGGATCTTCACCTGGAAATCGCTGCGGCCCAGCAGTTCCAGCGACACCCGCGAATCCTCGACGGTCCAGCGGGCGAGATCGCCGGTGCGGTACATACGCTGTCCCGGGTCACCGTGGGGGTCGGCGACGAAACGGGCCGCGGTATCGGGGAACCGTCGGTTGTAGCCGCGGGCCAGGCCGGGCCCGGCCAGATACAGTTCTCCGGCGGTGCCGACCGGCACCGGTTGCAGGGCCCGGTCCAGGATCATCGCCGCCACACCACGGATCGGGCCGCCGGCGGTGAGGTCACGGCCGGGCCGGATCCGGGCGGCCGCGGCGGTCACCGTGGTTTCGGTGGGCCCGTATTCGTTGAACATCGCGCAGTGCCGCGACCACCTTTCGATCACATGCGGCGGGCATACGTCACCCCCGACCACCACTACCCGCAGGTCGGTGAGCGGATGGGGGTCCACGGTCGCCAGCATCGCCGGTGTCAGCGTCAGATGGGTGATGTGCCGGTCGGCCAGCAGCCCGGTGAGCCGTTCGCCGCCGATTACCTCCGGCGGCACCACCACCAGTGTGGCGCCGTTGGCGAAACAGGTGAGGAACTGTTCGAAGGAGGCGTCGAAAGCCGGTGAGAGGGCATAGGACACCCGGGACCGCGAGGTCATACCGTAGGTGTCGCTGCGGTCGGCGGCGAGGTTCGCGAGGCCGCGGTGGGTGACCTGCACGCCTTTGGGCACACCGGTGGAACCGGAGGTGTAGGTGAGGTAGGCGAGGTCGCCGGTGTGCAGCGGGCGGGTGCGGTCGGCGTCGGTGACCGGGCCGGGATCGTTGTCCGCGCAGGCCTGCCGGGTTGCGGGGTCGTCGGCGAGCAGTGCCGGCGCGTCGGCCGGTAGCCGGTCGCGGAGGGCGTCGAGGGTGATCACCGTCCGGGCGGCGCTGTCGGTGATCATGTGCTCGATACGTTTCGCCGGATAGTCCGGGTCGACCTGCACGATCGCGGCACCGCATTTCGCGACCGCCCATGCCGCGACGATCGTCTCGGCGGAGCGGCGCAGTACGATCGCCACCGCCGTGCCGGGCCCGCAGCCGCGGCCGATCAGGTACCGCGCGAGCTGCGAGGAACGGGTGTCGAGGTCGCGGTAGGTGAGTGTTTCGGTGGTTGTGGCGATCGCGGTCGCGGCGGGATCACGGTGGGCGCCTTCGGTGAGGATATCGGGGAGCAGCCGGTCGCCGGTGTTTTGCGGTCCTCGTACGGGCAGCAGCGCGGCCCGTTCCGCCGGTTCCAGTAGCGGCAGGGTGCTGACCGGGTGTTCCGGTCCGCCGGCCAGGAATTCGTGCAGGAACATCAGGAACCGGGTGTGGTGGGCGGCGAGTTCGTCACTGCTGTAGGCGCTCGGGTTGCCCTGGAAATCGATCTGGGTGCTGTCGCGGCCCGCACCGGGATAGATATTGACGAACAGGTCCGCGGTGGGGCCCGAGGTCAGTACGTGCAACCGGCCGGTGGTGGTGCCGAGCACGATCTCGTTGTCCACCATCATCAGGTTGACCGCCGGGCCGAACGACGCGGTTTCGTCGCGGGCGATCCCCATATCGTGGAAGATGTCCTCCTGCCGGTATCGCTGCCGCCGCAGGGCACTGGTCAGCTCGCCCTGTACGGCGTCGATCACCGCGCCGGTGCCGCGGCCGGCGACGGGGACCCGCAACGGAACCACATTGGCGACCATGCCGCCGGACCGGCGCAGCACCGCGGAATGCCGGCCCGACACCGGCAGGCTCAGCAATACTTCGTCGCTGCCGGTCATCCGGGCGAGATAGGCGGCGAACGCGGCGACGATCACGGGTGTGACGCTGGTTCCGCGGTCGGCTACCACCCGGTCCAGCAGTTGGGCGGTGACATCCGGGAGGTCGGCGCTGACCAGGGCCGGATGAATGGTGGGTTTGCCGACACGGCCCGCGAGACTGACCACGGGTGGGGCGCCGTCCAAGTGTTCGGTCCAATAGTTGCGGTCGTTGTCGAACCGTGTCGAACCTCGGTACGACAGGTCCTGGTCCACGATTTCGCTGAGATCCTTCGCCGTGGAGGCCGGCGGCTGCTCCCCCGTCACCCACGCGTTGTACAGCTCGGTGATCCGCTGCAGCATTGTCACCGCGGCGAAACCGTCGAGGACGATATGGTGGGCGCGCTGGTACCACAGGTAGTGGTCCGGGCCGACATGGAAGACAACGCATTTCATCAGGCGGTCGCTGCGCAGGTCCAGCGGGGCGGAATAGTCGCGGACCATCAGGTCGTGCGCGGCCGCCACGGGGTCGTCGTGGCCCCGTAGATCCAGCACCGACACCGGTGAGGGCAGTCCTTCGTCGACGATCTGATACGGCTCGCCGTCCTCCTCGACCAGTCGCACATAGGCGGAACCGAACTCGCGGCCGGCGGTATCACAGGCCGCGACCAGCGCATCGAGGTCGATGGGGCCGGCGATTTCGACATACTGCGCCACCGAAATCGGGGATGACCCGGCCAGATGCTGGGCGAACCAGATCCCGCGCTGCGCCGCGGACAGGCGCAGCCTCTCGCCGGTCCGCGGGCTCGGCGAGGCGCCGTTGTGGCTGCCGTTGCCGTTGTGCGGGTGTGCGCCGTTACCGGGGACCGGGCCGGGGAACTCTGCCGCGCCGCCCGGCGCGGAAACCGACTGTTCCCGGCTGCTGTCGAGGTTGCGCTCGGACTGGGTCACCTGACCTCCATGAATTTCGTCGTTTCGAGGGCCGGTCGACACGTCGAGACCGCCCCCGCACCGCAAGAATTCGTCAATCACTCCGGAAAGCCGAAGTGAATTTCATCGAAATGGCACCGAATGCCGCCGGTGCGGAATTGGTTCGCGATTTATGCGGCATTCGGCAATGGCTGGATAATTGTGGTCAACCCGTAATGGATCACCTTCGAGTATTGAGACCTGACGGTTATCGAATTCGTGTAGAAGGCCGTCGTGAATTATCGGCGGCTAGGGTCGCGAGTCGTCGCGCACGATGACCGGACGGTCATCGGTACGGGCGGCCGTGAATCCCGGGACGAGGCGTTGCCGGCGAACCCGACTCCAGGGCGGACTCCCGGCGGACCCGGTGCGCGTCGGTGGCGCGCTCTGGCAACCCCTGCCCGGCGGGCAGTAAGTTCGCAGGTCACAGCGGTGTCTCGGCCCCGTATTGGGTGCGGCGGGCAGGAAGCGGACCGTCGTGGAATTCATTGGTTGCACTGGATCGCCTTCTCGGAAGTGGCGTGCCTATGTACCAGTTTGTTCCAGCAGAATTCGGCGACCGCACTGTCGTCGAATTCGGGCTATGGATTCCCCGCAACCCCGACAATTGGAGGATTCATCGGTTTCGCCCGACCGGTCGGTGACGATATCCGGTCCGGCAGTCGCCGGAGCGCGCTCGCGTTCTGACGACCAGCTTGAGAAGGCAATGATAAGCAAGTTTTGAGGACGGGCGCAATGGGTATCGATTTTCTGCGCTCTGTGCGGGGTTGGGGAGCCCTCACGAGCGTGCGGGTGCCGTCGCGGAATATCGGATCAGCGCCATTGCGCGGCGTCGGGGATGCCGGTGGTGAAAACGCTGTAGAAGAAGTGGCCGGGGGTCAGCTCGTTCATGTCGTGCCAGGCGCCCCACGGGTCGCGCTGGTAGTAGTCGGCCATCCCCGTCCCGTTGTCGTAGCAGACGATCCCGGTGGCGCCGAACGGGCTCCAGAAGACCGCGGTGCCGCGACGGGGTGCGTCCAGTGGGCTGCGGAACAGGTGATCGCACGGGGTGATCTCCGGGGCGTAATAGGAGGGCTGTGCGGCAGCCGGGACGGCGGCGACTGCGGGCGCGGCGAGAACGGCGAGAACGACCGGTGTGGCGATTGTCCTGCGGCAGATCGGGAGACGCATTATCGTCCACCTCCTGAGTGGGGCGGGCTCCCCCGCGCGCCGTCGGTATTGCGCGGATGGTACCTGCCGGACCGCAATTCCGGGCCTTTTCTGGATAGATACTGATACTTGATTGAGTCCAGAAAAGCGGTAAGCTTCCTGCCGTGCCCACGACCGCGGAGTTCGAGATCATGCTGCGCGACGCCGCGCTGCGTGTCACCGCCCCACGGCTCGCGGTGCTGAACGCCGTACACGACAACCCACATTCCGATACCGACACGATCATCGGGCAGGTACGCGCCACCCTGGGCGCCGTCTCCCAGCAAGCCGTCTACGACGTGCTGCGGGCATTGACCGTCGCGGGACTGCTGCGCCGTATCCAGCCCACCGGTTCGGTGGCCCGCTACGAAACCCGCGTCGCCGACAACCACCACCACCTCGTCTGCCGCTCCTGCGGCGCCATCACCGACGTCGATTGCGCCACCGGAGCGGCGCCGTGCCTGACCGCCGCCGACGACCACGGTTTCACCATCGAAGAAGCCGAGGTCGTCTACTGGGGCCTGTGCCCCACCTGCTCCATGTCGTCCAGCCCGCAGTGACCCCTTGTCAACCGGAAGGAAAGCAGTGTCCGAGACCACCACAGGCCAGTGCCCGTTCGCGGCCAAACACCCCACCACGGGTGCCGGCAACCGTGACTGGTGGCCCAACCAGCTCAACCTGAAGATCCTGCGCAAGAACGCGCCCGCCTCGGATCCGATGGAACCCGACTTCGACTACGCCGCGGCCTTCGAAACCCTCGACCTGAACGAGGTCCGCAAGGACATCACCGAGGTGCTGACCACCTCGCAGGACTGGTGGCCCGCCGACTTCGGCCACTACGGCCCGCTGATGATCCGGATGGCCTGGCACTCCGCCGGCACCTACCGCACCATCGACGGCCGTGGCGGCGGTGGTGGCGGTCAGCAGCGGTTCGCTCCGCTGAACAGCTGGCCCGACAACGGCAACCTGGACAAGGCCCGCCGGCTGCTGTGGCCGGTGAAGAAGAAGTACGGCAAAAAACTGTCCTGGGCCGACCTGATGATCTTCGCCGGCAACGTCGCCCTCGAAACCATGGGCTTCACGCCGTTCGGGTTCGCCGGCGGCCGCGCCGACGTGTGGGAACCCGACGAGGACGTCTACTGGGGCCCCGAATCCACCTGGCTCGACGACGAACGCTACAGCGGCGAACGCGACCTGGAGAACCCGCTGGGCGCGGTCCAGATGGGCCTGATCTACGTCAACCCGGAAGGCCCCAACGGCAACCCGGATCCGCTGGCCGCGGCCGTGGACATCAAGGAAACCTTCGGCCGGATGGCGATGGACCTGGAGGAAACCGCCGCGCTGATCGCCGGCGGCCACACCTTCGGCAAAACTCACGGCGCCGGTGACGCCGACCTCGTCGGCGCCGAACCCGAAGCCGGAGCCATCGAACAGATGGGTCTGGGCTGGAAGAGTGCCCACGCCTCCGGTAAGGCCGGTGACGCCATCACCAGCGGCCTGGAGGTCACCTGGACCACCAAACCCGCACAGTGGACCAACGACTTCTTCGAGATCCTGTTCGGCTACGAATGGGAACTCACCAAGAGTCCCGCGGGCGCCAACCAGTGGGTCGCCAAGGACGCCGAGGAGATCATCCCCGACGCCCACGACCCGGGCAAGAAGAAAAAGCCGATGATGCTGACGACGGACCTGTCGCTGCGCTTCGACCCCGAATTCGAGCCGATCTCGCGCCGTTTCAAGGACAACCCGGAGCAGTTCGCCGACGCGTTCGCCCGCGCCTGGTACAAGCTGACCCACCGCGATATGGGCCCGATCGAACGCTATCTCGGCCCCGAGGTCCCCGCCGAGATCCAGATCTGGCAGGACCCCATCCCCGCCGTGGACTTCGAGGTTGTCGGCGACGCCGATATCGCGGCACTCAAAAAGCAGGTCCTGGCCGCCGGCCTGACCGTGCCGCAGCTGGTGTCCACCGCCTGGGCGTCGGCATCGACATTCCGCTCCAGCGATAAGCGCGGCGGCGCCAACGGTGCCCGGATCCGGCTGGAACCGCAGAAGAGCTGGGATGTCAACGAGCCCGAGCAGCTGGGCACGGTGCTGGGTGCACTGGAGAAGATCCAGGAATCGTTCAACGCCGCCCAGACCGGCGGCAAGAAGGTATCGCTTGCCGACCTGATCGTGATCGCCGGCGCCGCCGGTGTCGAACAGGCCGCCGAGGAAGCCGGTGTGCAGGTCACCGTTCCGGTCACCCCGGGCCGTAACGACGCTCTGCAGGAGCAGACCGATGTGGATTCGTTCGCGGTGCTCGAACCACGCACCGACGGTTTCCGCAACTACATCGGCAAGGGCCACCGGCTGCCGCTGGAGCACCTGCTGATCGACCGCGCGAACCTGCTCGGCGTCACCGCACCCGAAATGACGGTGCTGGTCGGCGGCCTGCGCGTCCTGGGCACCAACTACAAGCAGTCGAAGTACGGCGTACTCACCGACAACGTCGGCGCCCTGAGCAACGATTTCTTCGTCAACCTGCTCGATATGGGTGTGGAGTGGAAATCCACCGACGAAACCCAGGAGACCTTCGAGGCCCGCGATGCCGCGACCGGCGCGGTCAAATGGACCGGCACTCGCTACGACCTGGTGTTCGGCTCCAACTCCGAACTGCGCGCCGTCGCCGAGGTGTATGCGGCCGACGATGCCAAGGAGAAGTTCGTGCACGATTTCGTCGCCGCCTGGAACAAGGTGATGAACGCGGACCGGTTCGACCTGGCCTGATCCCGCGCACCCGGTCTACCGGGTAGCCGGACAACGTGCCCCGGGTGTCTTCGGATGCCCGGGGCATCGTGCTGTTCAGCGGCGCCAGAACAGGTGGTGCACGACCCCGCGGGTGCTCGGAACCTTTTCCAGGTGGAACCGGTCGAGCAGTTCCTCGGGCCGTTCCCAGAGGCGTTCGCCGTCGCCGAGATCGTTGGGTGTGACAGCGACGTGCAGAGTGTCGATCAGGTCCGCGGCCAGGAATTCGCGGACGGTCGTCACTCCCCCGCCGATCCGCACATCTTTACCGTCCGCGGCGGCGAAGGCCTGTTTCAACGCCTCGTCCGGAGTGGTGTCGAGGAAGTGGAAGGTCGTATCGGAGAGAGTGAACGACGGGCGCGGGTGGTGGGTGAGGACGAACACGGGGGTGTGGAAGGGGGGTTCGCCGCCCCACCAGCCCTGCCAGTCGTAGTCCTCCCACGGGCCGCGTTGCGGGCCGAACTTGTTACGGCCCATGATCTCCGCGCCGATATTGCGGGCGAAATCGCGGGTGAAGTAGTCGTCGAGGCCGCGGGTGCCGCCGGGATCGGTGCGGTTGGGCCAGCTGGCGGTGGCGCCCGCCCACGCCATCATGGCTCCGGGATCCGCGTGGCCGAAGGGCCGATCGAGGCTCTGGCCGGTACCGGCTCCGTAGCCGTCGGCGGAGACGGTGAAATTCTGTACGCGTACGAGTGGGCTCATCCTCGGCTCCTTCTGATTTCATTCTGCAACTGGTTGTGAACCTAACCTAGACTGATCTCATGATGCAACCAGTTTCTCCGGAGGTGTTACCCGTGACGCCCGGCAAATCCGGCTGCCCGATCAACATGACCATGGAACTCCTCGGCGACCGGTGGAGCCTGATCGTGCTGCGCGACCTCATGTTCAGCACCAACACCCACTTCCGGGAACTGCTCGGTGCTTCCATGGAAGGAATCGCCTCCAATATGCTCGCCGCCCGCCTCGCCAAACTCGTCGACGCCGGACTGCTCACCCGCGACGACGACCCCAGCCACCGGCAGAAAGTCGAATACCACCTCACCGAAGCCGCGATCCAGCTCGTCCCCCTGATCACCGAACTCGGCGCCTGGGGTGCACGCTGGCTACCCACCACCCCCGAACTCGCCATCCGCGCCCGCCTGCTCGCCGACGGCGGACCCGAACTCGGGCAGCGTTTCATGAACGAACTCCGCGACATCCACCTGCACCGGCACCCGGCACCCGAGAACGGCGTGCTGGCCGAACTGACCGCCGCCTATCAGAAGATCGCCCAGACTTCCGAACACCGCAACACCTGAGCAGACGTATCGGCGGCACAGGGCTGCCCACACCCTGCGTAAGCTCATCGACGCACCCGGGATCGCACAGAGATCGCATCCTCTGGCATCCCACCGGAGACCTCACGTCTGCCCCTGACTTCAAGGAAAGAACGATGCGCCCATGAAATACACCGACTCCATCGAGATCGCCCTGCCGCGAGAGAAGGTGGTCCAACTGCTCGCCGACCCGGCACACCTACCGAAATGGCTGCGCGGCGTCGTACTGCACGAACCGTTGAGCGGAGAGCACGGGCAGCTCGGCACCACATCGCGGGTCGTGATGGAGTCGAGCGGGCGGACGATGGAGTGCACCGAGACCATCACACGCCGGGAACCGGCAGACCTTCGCGAGGTCCCGGAAACGAGTGTCGTTCACTTCGACCGCGAAATCGTCGGCCAGGGCATGTGGAGCGCAGTGCGCGACCGGCTCACCGAAGCCGGCCCGGAAACGACGCTGTGGGAGTGCGAGAACGAATACCGGTTCGACGGCTTTGTGATGAAGCTGATGGTATTTCTGATGCCCGGCGCCTTCCGCAAGCAGTCGCAACAGCATATGCAGGACTTCAAAGCATTCGCCGAGCAGGGAAAAGACGTCCGCGAAACAACGGACTGATCCGGCGTCCGACGCGTGGCCCGGCCGCCGGCATCTACCAAACCAAAGTGAGCTCCGGGATACGGACCCGGCCGAAGAACCGTTTCGCGATATCGCTGCCGTCGAAGTTGTTGCCGTTCATGATATCGGCCAGTTCGGTCGCCAGCTCCTGCAACTGCGGGCTGACCCGTTCGATACCGTCTTCGACGACCCAGCCCCACTCCCGCGGCACCTGGTCGATGGTGATATCGATACACGCGTGATGCGGCAGAGCCACGGTGATCTCGATCTGCACCGGCGCATCGCCGAGCGGGTCACGGATCGCGGGCTCACCCACCCGCGTCTGCGGCGCGAACATGATCCGCCCGAGTGCGATATCGGCCCGGATCATCTCCGCCACCGCCGGCAGATCCGCATGTTTACCGACCCGGTGATGACGGTCGCCGTAGGTGCGGTCACCGACCGGCGCGCCACCACTACGGGCCAGCAGCCGATCCAGCATCCGCTGCGCGGTCGCCCGCTCGTCGGCCCCGGTATTGGGGTGCTCGATAAGAGCACGCAGGCGCATGATCCGATGGCTCGCAATGATCGCCATAGCAGGAAAGAGTAGCGAAACCCGGACCGATCCGGCGGTTCAGTCCGAGGCGCGTCCCCCCGAACCTCCCGCGCTCGCGATCACCGACGTCAGATGCTGCTCCGGTGTCAACGCATCCGACTCCGGGGACCGCACCGCCAGCGGTGAACGCAGCGCCGTCCACACCTCCAGCGCACCGAACGCCGTCATACAACAACCCGCAACCGCAGCCAGCATCTCGATACTGTCGAACGGGGCCACCGCGATCACCAGACCCGCGGCCAACGTCGCCAGACCGAACAGCTCCTGTTTCCCCTGCCCGGTCACCTCGTCGTCGTCCCACACTCCCGCCACGGCATGCGCGATACCCCGCACCGACCACGCCAACCCCAGCCACATCGCCAGCAGCAGCGTCCAGTTCCCCGCCCGGAAACACAGCGTCGCGGTCACCAGCGACACCACCGCCGCCAAGAACAACAGAGTCCGCGGAAAACGGCCCAGCTTGCTACCGAACGCCACCGTCGCCAACGACACCG
This sequence comes from Nocardia carnea NBRC 14403, assembly GCF_000308515.1. Classification (GTDB taxonomy): domain Bacteria; phylum Actinomycetota; class Actinomycetes; order Mycobacteriales; family Mycobacteriaceae; genus Nocardia; species Nocardia carnea. The sequence goes on from NZ_BAFV01000065.1 coordinate 88,475, forward strand.
TGCCGCACAGCAGCGAGAACATGAACAGATTCCCCACCGCGCCCAGCGATTTATCGGGCCACACCACCGTCGCGACCCCGATCACCACCGAACACACCCCCATCGCCAGCACTGTCTGACGTACACCGTGACCGAACACCGGAGCGGCCCCCGCTTCCTCGTAGGTCGGCATAGCTGAATGATATGGGCCGGTCGGCCCGATTGCCCAGCGGTTGCCGTTACCCGCCTGTCGCAGACCGCCCGCCGGGCCGCTCCTATCACCGGCGGCCGCGCGCTGCCCTGGAACCGCGGCCGCCGTGCACCCGCCGCCGCTCGCCTACGATCCCGGCGCGAACCGGGTCACCGTACGGGCCCGGATCGACACCGCCGGGCCCGGCGACACCGCGCGGTAAACCGCGCCACCGGCCCGGTCCGGGCACTACAGTCGCAGCGAGACACGTATCGAGGGCACCAGTCAGGAGACCGTCGTGACCGTTCCCGCGCTGGTATGGGGGTGCACCCTCGCACTGATCGCCGGACTGTTGCTGTTCGACTTCTTCTTCCACGTCCGCACCGCACACACCCCGTCACTCACCGAAGCCGCGGTATGGTCGGCCGCCTATATCGGTGTCGCGGTGGCCTTCGGGTTCGCGGTGTGGGGGTTCGGCGGATCCGATATGGGCCTGGAGTACTTCGCCGGCTACATCACCGAGAAAGCGCTCTCGGTGGACAACCTGTTCGTCTTCCTCATCATCATGACCACCTTCCGCGTCCCCAGCGTCGCCCAGCAGAAGGTGCTGCTCGTCGGCATCGTGTTCTCCCTCGTGGTGCGCACCGGATTCATCTTCGTCGGCGCCACCCTCATCAACCGGTTCGCGTGGGTGTTCTACCTGTTCGGCGCCGCCCTGCTCCTCACCGCCGGGAACATGCTCCGCCCCGAAGGGGAGGACAGCCACGCCGGCGACAATATCGTCCTGCGGCTGGCCCGGCGTTTCCTGCGCACCAGCGACATCTACGACGGCGACAAACTGTTCACCACCATCGACGGCCGCCGCCATATGACCCCGATGGTGCTCGCCATGGTCGCCATCGGCGGCACCGACGTCCTGTTCGCCCTCGACTCCATCCCCGCCATCTTCGGACTCACCCAGAACGTGTTCATTGTCTTCACCGCCACCGCGTTCTCCCTGCTCGGCCTGCGCCAACTGTTCTTCCTGCTCGAAGGGCTGCTGGACCGCCTCATCTACCTCGGCTTCGGTCTCGCCGCCGTCCTGGCCCTCATCGGCGTCAAACTGGTTCTGCACGCCCTGCACGAAAACAACGTCCCGTTCATCAACCACGGCGAACCGGTACCGGTCACCGAGATCTCCACCGGCCTGTCACTGGCCCTCATCGTGCTGATACTGGTGGTCACCGTCGTCGCGTCCCTGCTCAGCCCCGCCGGGCGCGCGCAAACCGCCGTCGGTAACGCTCGCCGCCACGCCACCCGCTACCTCGACCTCGGCTACGAAGCCGATCAGAAACTGCGAGAACGCACCTACAGCAAGATGCTCGGCGAAGAGAAAACACTCGCCGGGCTACCCGCCAAATACCGGCGGCGGATCCGCGAAGGCGAAACCGAACTGGTCGCGCTGCTCGAACGGGCACATCTCGTGCACGCCGACCGTATCGCGCGGATCGAAGCCGGGCTCCCACTGCGCATGTAAGCCCGGGTTCTCGGAGTGCAACGTGGCCGGGAACACGCTGCGACAGGGTTGAGTATGCCCTTGCGTCACAGTGTTGAGTCGGTGAAGACAGCGTGACCCGGAACAGAGCGGAGTGCACAGTGACCATGACCGGAGACCCGACCGACCAGCGGCCGGCACTGATCGATATCGACACCTTCTTCGCCGACCCGGAGTTCGCGAACCCCTCGATGTCCCCCGACGGCACCCGAATCGCCTACCTCGCCCCACACCGCGGGCGCCGCAACGTCTGGGTCCGCGGTATCGACGCAACCCACGACGACGCGGTCCCCGTCACCCACGACACCCGCCGCGGGATCACCACCTACCACTGGACCGACGACCCGCGCTGGCTGCTCTATCTGCAGGACACCGACGGTAACGAGGACTGGCACCTCTTCCGCGTCGACCTCGACGACCCCGCAGCGCCCGCCGTCGATCTCACTCCCCTCGACCCGGGGTCACGGGTGGTGGGCGCCGAGGACCTGCCGTCGAAACCCGGCAGTGTGCTGGTCACCATGAACCGGCGCCCACTGTTCTTCGACATTTTCCGCATCGACGTCGCCACCGGCGAAACGACCCTGCATCTCGAACAGGACGATCCGACAGCCACCGTACTGCTCGACCGCGCCGGTGCGCCCGTGTTCCGCACCGCGCTCACCGCCGACGGTGCGGTCGAGGTCGCCGCGATCGACCCCACCGGGGCGATACGGTCGCTGCGCCGGCTCGGTGGCGCCGAGCACCCGATGAGTATTCACCCCCAGCAGGTCACCGCCGACGGCAAAGGCCTGCTCGTCGGCTCCTTCCAGGACGGCGACGACCTGCGACTGGTACGCATCGACCATGAGACCGGGGAGGACACCGTCGTCGCCGCCGTCGACGGTCACGACCTGGATCTCAGCGGGATGATGCTGCCCGGCGTGCTCCCGCCGCCGGTCCACACCCATCGGCGCACCGGCGAAATCCTCGCCGCCCGTTTCGTGGCCGACCGCCCCCATATCGAGATCCTCGACCCCCATTTCGCCGAAATCCACGCCCAGTTGCAGAAACTGTCCGACGGTGTGCTCGGCACCCTGTCCTGTGACGACTCCGGGCAGCGTTGGATCGCCACCTTCGTCCACGACCGCGACCCCGGCGTCACCTGGTTCTACGACAACACCACCGGCGAGGCCCGCCTGCTGTTCCGTTCCTTCCCGGACCGCGACCCGGACACCATGGCCCCCATGCAACCCGTCGGTTTCCCGGCCCGTGATGGGTTGCCGCTGCACGGCTACCTCACCTTGCCGGTCGGTGTCGAGCCGCGGGACCTCCCGCTGGTACTGGTGGTGCACGGCGGGCCCTGGTACCACGACTCCTGGGGGTACAGCAACGATGTGCAGTTCCTCGCCAACCGCGGGTACGCGGTACTGCAGGTGAACTTCCGCGGTTCGCTCGGCCATGGGAAACGCCATGTCACGGCCGCGATCGGTGAATTCGCCGGTGCGATGCACGACGACCTCATCGACGCAGTCGACTGGGCTGTCGCCGAGGGGTACGCCGACCCGGCCCGCATCGGCATCTACGGCGGCTCCTACGGGGGATACGCCGCCCTCGTCGGGGTCACCGTCACCCCAGACCGTTTCGCCGCCGCTGTCGACTACGTCGGTATCTCCGATCTCGCCAACTTCCTGCGCACCCTGCCGCCGTTCACCCGCGCCTACAGCGTCAACAACTGGTACCGCTACGTCGGCGACCCCGCAATCCCCGAGCAGGAAGCCGATATGCTGGCCCGCTCACCGATCACCATGGTCGACGAAATCCGCACCCCGCTACTGGTCGCCCAGGGCGCCAACGATGTCCGCGTCGTGCGGGCCGAATCGGACAATATCGTCGCCCGGTTGCGTGAACGCGGTGTCCCCGTGGAGTACCTGGTCGCCGAGGACGAGGGACACGGCTTCGACAACCCGGAAAACCAGGTCCTGCTGTATCGCGCGATCGAACAGCATTTCGCCCGCCACCTCGGCGGCCGCAGCCCCGAGCAGGAATCGGCGGTGACCGCTACCGGCGGCGCAACCCCGTAGAACCGGCTACAGCTCGTCGAGTAGAGCCACCAGCGTTTTCGGCGCCACCACCCGGTAGGCGTCGGTGACGATCTCGGCGATCTCCGCCCAATCCACCGGAACATCCAGATACACCCCGAGCCAGCCGCGGTGGCCCACATACGGTGGGCGGAAGAACCGCTGCGGTTCCGCCGCCACCAGCGCCTCCTGGGCGCCCGGCGGGGCCGCGCACCAGAAACCCAGCCGGTCGTCGTGATGGTGATCGGCGTAGCTGACGAACGTTTTCTTCCCGCGTACGAACCAGGTGGGTTCGCCGTGGCTGAGCCGTTCGGTGGTTTCCGGCAGCGCGGTGCACAGCCGGCGTAGATGTGACAGTGGGTCCTCGGCCATGGGGGCACGGTAGCGTTCTGGAACACGTTCGACCGGGCAGCCACGGGTGTGGTGGCGTCGCGTCGCGCCACCACACCGTTGTTCTGTCGAAAGGTTTCCGCTGATGACCCGAGTCCTCGACCGCCGGGCGCTCAATCGCGCGACGCTCGACCGGCAGCTGCTGTTACGGCGTTCCGAGTTGCCGGTCGTCGACGCGGTGGAGCATCTGGTCGGGTTACAAGCCCAGACCCCGCACACCTGGTATGTCGGATTGTGGTCACGACTGTCGGGGTTCGTCCCCGAACAGGCCGCCGACCTGCTCACCGCCCGTACATTGATTCGCATCGCGTTGATGCGCTCAACGATTCACCTGGTCACCCCGCAGGATGCGCGTGCGCTGCGGCCACTGATCCAACCCGTATTGGATCGCGACCTCTACCGCAACCACACCCACGGCACACCGATCGAAGGTATCGATATGGCGAAACTGGTCGCCGACGGTATCGAGCTCCTCGCGGCGGAACCGTTGACCAACAAGCAGCTCGGCGTACTACTCGCCGAGCGGTGGCCCGGCCGCGCACCCGCCTCACTGGTCTACGCCATCCGCAACCAAGTGCCGCTGGTGCAGGTGCCGCCACGCGGCGTGTGGGGACGTAGCGGGCCCATCGCACACACCACCGCCGATGCATGGCTCGGCGCGGACCGGACGAGCACTGCTTCACTCGAACAGATGATTCTGCGGTATCTGGCCGCCTTCGGCCCGGCCGGTGTGAAGGACGTGCAGATGTGGTCCGGCCTCACCAGGCTGCGCGAGATCGTGGACCGGATCCGGCCGGAACTCATGGTTTTCCGCGACCAGCACGGGCAGGAACTGTTCGACCTCCCCGACGCGGTACGCCCGGACCGCGATACTCCGGCCCCGCCCAGGTTTCTGTACGACTTCGACAACCTGCTGCTCTCCCATGCGGACCGGACCCGGGTGATCACCGACGAATACAGCCGGCAGGGATACCGCACCCAGCGACCCGCCCCGCAGATCCTGCTGCTCGACGGATTCACCGCAGGAGACTGGACGATCACCCGGGGCACCGGAACGGCGACCATCACTATCCGGCCCTACGGTCGCCCGTTCACCGCAGAAGACGCGGCGGCAGTGACCGAGGAAGCCCACGGGTTGCTGGCATTCACCGACCCCGGCGCCGAGACCTGCGATGTCGTCCTCGACGGGCCCCGGCAACGAACGTGAACCCTGGGCCGCGCTGAGCCGGCCCCCGGGAATGGACGTGATCCTGCGAAGGCAATGCCTCTACACGGGATCCGGTTGTGGGTGCGGCGCCGCCCGTTCGGACAGCAGGGTGTCCAGTTGCTGTTCCGCACGTTCCGCACGGGCCAAGGTTTGCGTCCGCGCCTGATCGAGTGCCTCGATACGCTGCGCAGTCTCAGTACGCACCTGCTCGACGGCGGCTGCGGCCTCGGCGCGGGCGGCGGCCAGATCCGCGGCCGCGACGCGACGGACATCGACGAGATCCTGCCGGACGGTATCGTATTCGGTCCGCAACCGCTGCAATTCGGTGCGCGCTTCCCGGGCTGCTTCCTCACGTTCGGTGGCCGCCCGTTCGGCTCGTTCCAGGGCGCGCTCGGTATCGGCGGCCCGCTGCAGGGCCAGGTCCCGGTCGGCGGTGGCGGCCTTGACCTTCTGGGTGTTCTCCCGGTCCGCGCGTTCGATATCGGCGTCGGCGGCGTGGCGGGCACGGTCGATTTCCGCGGCGCATTCGGCGCGAACCCGCTCGACCTCCGCGGCGGCCTCGTTCCGTGCGGCCCGGATATCTTCCTCTGCCGCGCAGCGGGCCGCGAAAACGTCATCCGCGGCGCGAGTGGTGACGGTTTCCACTTCGCGAAGTGCGTCGTCGCGGGTGGCTTCGGCGGCTGCGACCTGTGATCGGGCTTCGGCGATGCGCGCGTCGGCAGTATCTGCGGTGGCTGCCGCGTCCTCGGCTGCTTCCTCGGCGTGGATCCGTGCCTGCTGGGCGTCGCGGCGTGCCTGTTCGGCGGCAGCCGCGGCCATTTCGGCTTCGGCGATACGGCGGGCGGCGTCGGCTTGTACGGCTTGGACTTGTGCTTCGGCTGCTGAGGGGTCGGCCAGTGTCGACATTTCGGTTACTGCGGCGTTGAGGGTGGTGCCGAGTTGTTCGGCCAGGGTGCGGAATTGGGTGAGCAGTTCGTCGGCGCGGAGCCGGGCGGCAGTGACCGGGCCGGTTTGCGTCACGGTGACGGAATCGGGATGGGGTTCGGCTTCCTGTTGTAGCCGTTGCCTTTCGCGCCAGGCGCGCCATCGGGTGTGCTCGGGGCGGTCACAGTATTCCGAGGGGCGGCCGGGGCCGGAGGGGCGTGGGATCGGCTGCGTGCAGCCGGGATAGTTGCAGGTTGTCGGCACCCGAAAATCGTAGCGTTTGTTTCGTTAAATCAAACGGAATGACACGAAACGAAACGCGAAGTGGGCGTTTCGGGTCCCTGAGGACGCAGTCGGTCCTAACCTCCGATAAGTGAACATTATCGGAGGTTAGGCAGGTAGGGTTGCGGAAGATTCGTTCCCGATCAATACGTTTCGTTACGTCACTACAAACGTAACGGATTGTGTGACGCAATTACCGACGAGGAGAACAGTGACCGAACCAGCCGTGGACCTACCCGACACCGTGCGCACCGAACTCCGCCGCGGCGTCACCAGCGTCCTTGTCGACACCGCCGCACTACGCAACGTCCGCGAACGCTTCGACACCGAACAAGCCACCGCACTCGGCCGCTACCTCACCGCCTCCCAATCCCCCAACACACTGCGCGCCTACCGCACCGACTGGATCGCCTGGGCAGCCTGGTGCACCCGCGAAAACCGCACCGCCCTCCCCGCCGACCCCCTCGACGTCGCCGTCTACCTCGCCGCCGCCGCCGACGCCCGCAACGCGAACGGCCGCCACGCCTACAGCCCCGCCACCCTCGAACGTAAATCCGCCGCCATCGCCGCCGTCCACGCCGCCAACGGACTCCCCGCACCCACCCGCAGCGACGTCGTCCGCCTGACCCTCCGCGGAATCCGCCGCACCCGCCGCACCCGGCCCCACCGCAAACGCCCGATCCTGCTGCACACCCTCGGCGAACTCCTCACCGGCCTCCCCGAACCCGGCTGGCCCGGCGAACCCGCCCGCCGCCGCGACACCCTGCTCCTACTCCTCGGCTTCGCCGGCGCCCTCCGCCGCAGCGAACTCGCCGCCCTCCGCATCGCCGATATCCACTTCGGCACCGACCACGCCACCGGCGAACCACTTCTGCTGATCCACCTGCCCACCACCAAAACCGACCCCACCGGCATCACCGAACAACACGTCGCCCTGCCCCGCGGCAGCCAAGCACACACCTGCCCCATCTGCGCCTGCGCCGACTGGCTACGCCTACTCGCCGTGCACAGCGAAAACCCCCACAACGTCCGCACCTGGATCGACGAACTACCCGCGCCCGAACCCCACATCCACCGCTGCCACGGCTACCACCCCGACCCCCGGCTCACTGCCGCGCAACCCCTGTTCCCCGCCGTCAACCGGCACGGCGGACTCGGCGACACCGCACTCTCCGGCCGCGCCGTCGCCGAAATCGTCAAACGCTACGCCGCCCGCGCCGGACTCGACCCCACCCTTTTCTCCGGCCACTCCCTGCGCGCCGGATTCGCCACCCAAGCCGCCCTCGGCGGCGCCGCCGACCGTGAAATCATGCGCCAAGGCCGCTGGAGCAACCCCCGCACCGTCCACCGCTACATCAGAACCGCCGACCCCCTCGCCGACAACGCCGTCACCAAACTCGGACTCTGACAGGGATACCGACGGAGCAGGGCCCGCCCGAACAGCAGGCGCGAACGACTCAGAGTCTCCAGAATCACCAGCGACCGGTCGGCCGGACGCCGTGCCGGCAAGAAACTGGCGGGGAACCCTCAGCGGCTCGCCCGCAGTACGCGTACCGGGCGCAGTGCCTCGGGTGGTTCACCCGCGAATTCCGTGGAACCATCAAGATAACCAGTGATGAGGTCCGTGGCGGGGCGGTCTTCGATGTCGGTGAAGCCGAGCGTGCGCAGCTGTGCGGCGATATCGTCAGGAGTGAAATAGCTGAACCAGGGTTCGCCGACAGCGGCCGCTCGATGGGCGCGCGCCTGCAGCTGTGCACGATCCTTGTTGGTATCTGCCGCCTGCAGGTAGTCGAAGATCACCTCGACCGGCTCGGATTGGCGAACAATGTATTCGAGGGTGGTGCGAACGGCGTCCGGGGTCAGATAGTAGACGACACCGAGCCACACGAAAACGGCCGGATCGGTCCGGCTGAATCCGGTGTCCTCCAATCGTGTTGCCAGTGTGTCGGTTTCGAAATCGACCGGCACGAAAGTCACCCGCTCGGGCAGGTCGATACCGGATTCGGCGAGGCGTTGATGTTTCCACGCTTGAGTAGCGGGGTGGTCGACCTCGAAGACACGCAGACCGGGATGCGGGTTGCGGTAAGCGAAAGTGTCCAGGCCCGCGCCGAGGACAACGACCTGTTCCACGCCGGCAGCGGCGGCCTCGGCCACACGATCCTCGGCGAAACGAGCACGAGCAGCAAAGAACAGGCGGCGCGGCCGATCACCGACACCCAGCCGCAGGACACCCAGACCGCCGCCACCAGCACGATCGGCCGCCGGCCGGCCCAATTCGGCCAGCTCGTCCACACCGACACCCAGCAGACGTGTCGCCAGTGGATCGGTGAGAATCCTCGGCCGGTCGAAAATTTGATGATAGGCACGAGCGTAGGCAGTCACGAGCGCTGTCCGGCTGGGTCCCTCGATATCCATACTCGACAAGCTACCGGCGATCGCTACCGCAACCCCTCTGGCCGATTCGGCCTTGCCGTAGCAATCTGCCGAGGGGCTTGTCACGTCACTGCCGGGTGGGCCGCGGTGGAGGAGCAGGTGCGGTCACGGCATGCCCACGGACAGCACACGACCGTGGACGATGCCCTCCACGGCGTCCAGATATACCCGGGCGACAGATACCGTCAGCCGGATCCATACCCGAGCCGAGCAGGGTTTCGCGCACCCAACCGGGGCTGACCGCATTCAGGCGAACGCCACGCAGCATCTCGGTCGCCGCCGCCTGCACGAAAGCCTCCAGGCCCGCGTTGACCAGAAAGCCGAGCGAACTTCCCGGAACGGGCTCATCCGGTGCGCGATGAGGACTCGGCCCGGTTGTCGGCGTTCATCCGCACCCATATCGGCATCGACGGCCACTATGCCTTCCACCTACCCGACCTCGGCGGCACCCACCGGCCGCTACGGGATCCCAATGCGCCCGAGCGGGACGATTGAGTCACGGCCTCACCACCGCTGGGCGAGGTGAAGTGGCCGAGAGGGTAGCGATCGCTCGGGGCGGACTGCGAGTGGGAGCCAGGGCTGCCACTGCGGCGGGGATGCCGGCGACGAGGGCCGCGGAAACTGCCCAGCGTGCCCTATCAACGTTCCGGTTTTCGTCAGGGCGCGGGTGGCCGGTTCGGGGCGCGGATGACGGTAATGGCATCGGAGGGCATGGTGCCGTCCGGCACTTCCGCACCGATTTCCGCTGTGCCTCTTTCGGCTTTGTAGCGAATAGAGTTGATGCCGACCATGGCGTACACGTCGTGGTTCATACCGGCGCGGTGGATGACTTCTGCCGCCTGCTCGGCGTGAGCGTATACCGGGTTACCGACAGTGCAGGCCAGCATCATCAGCGGTTTGTCCGGTCCTGCGAGGGAAGCGGCTCGCAGATCCTCGTTCGCCGCAAGGAACTGCCCGAATGATCCCCCGGGAAGTGCCAGAAGTTTCCAGTCGGGATCGGTTTCGGTACCGGCGTTGGCCAGTATCCTGAACCCGTCCGGGCCTGCGTGCGCGTGCACATACAGCATCCCGTCCCTGGCGTCATCGGCCCATGGGGCCCGCTGGGAAGGTCCTGTGTCCTCCCAATAGGGTTCACCCCCGTCAGCTGGGGTGACCCGGTGCCCGGGGAAGAATTCGGTTTCGGCCAGCTGGTTCGGCATCCGCGCCCACGTCGAATAGGCTTCCTCGTCCGAAACGCCTTGTTCCGCTGCGCTTTTGGTCGGGAACGAAATTCCGACCGTTCTGCCCTCGTGATCCACCAACGGTTCGACACGTATGTCCTGGAAGTAGTGGGTGGCGCCCTGGTCGTCAGTGGAGCTGAAACTGTACCGGTTGATGATGTGGGCGCCGACTGCATCGGCGTTTTCAGGGCCGTGCGCAGCACCGCGGACCCCGGCTGCAAGACCGCCGGCCCGGTTGTGTATGGCACGAGCGCCGTCATTGATCGATCGTGCGATCAGCTCGGTCGCCTCGACCATCACTCGGGCCGGCTCCGCGCCGATCGACAGCCCACCGGCAACACCGCTCACGGTGTGGTCTGGGGATTGGGCAAGAATGCCATGGCCTCCACCCTCCGCACACCATGGGACGATCGCACCCGCGTCACCGACTCACACGAAAGGCAGAAATCAGGCACCACCTGGGCATTGCCTCAGGCTACGTGCGCAACGTCCGGGCGCGCAATCGTAGGTCGGGTGCTGGAGTCGCGTCGAGTGACCGACCGCGGCTCATGCGCCGGGCTGTCGAGAGATCGGGTGCCGGTCCGTTCAGACAGCGTCGGGCAACGCCTGGTCCGGCTCACCGGGCAGGATGTCATGAGACAGTGGCGGTGCAGGACCTGGAACCGAGATAAGGACGATGAACTGTGGGGAATCCGCCACCGGAAGCTGTCCGGCACAACAACTGGTTCGTGTTGATCGATCCCGGATGGGACCAGGCCGGCCCGGGCGCTTCCCCGCCCGCAGATGTCATCGTGGGTGGCTGGGAGCTACACGACGACGGCAGCACGGGACCGTTTCGGCCGAATCCGCGTTACCGCCCCAGCGCCCCGACCGTGCCGACCGATCCGATCGACGCCCTACTACGCCGCATCGCCGCCGGAGGACAACTCGGCACCGAACTCGTCAACACCATCCGCGACTCGCTCGTGGAAATCGGCTGTGACGTGCACAACCAGCCACTGCTGGGCACCGCCCCCGACAAGACACCCTGCGTCGTCGTCGCCACCGCCGAGCCACAGAAAGCACACATCGACGTCGACCGGTGGACTCCGGTCCACGGCAGCAAACTCACCGACATCATCCCGCCCGCCGCCGATGTTCTTCTCAACCCCTCAGGCGCCGCTCCCTTCCGGCTCCGAACAGACACTCTCCGTTCCGCCACGACAGACGAGCACAGCTGAAACGAACAACGCGGTAACGAGACGCCCGGCTGGATGCTCGAAGACCTCGCCATCGACCTCAGCGTCGGCGGCGGGCAGCGGGGTCGGTCTGGGCTTGCCAGCGGATCAGCGCTTCGGCCGACGGGCGTGAGTATTTCCCGAGGGACCGTATCGAGGTGTGCCCGCTCATCCGCATCAGCATCGGTGTGGACGCCCCGTCCTCGGCGGCGTGGGTGAGCTTGGAGTGACGCAGCTGGTGCAGAGTGAACGGTCCTCGTGGGAAGTCGCTGGTGTGATGCTCGAACAGTTCCAATGCCCGCCGGTACGACAACCGCCCGCGCAAGGTCGCCGGGTCGATATCGCCCGCGGCGACACCGGGTTTGGCTTTGCGGTCGGTCAGGAACACCGGCCCGGTCTTCCGGGCCGCGAGGAGCCTGGGCAGTAGGCGGGCGGTGCCGCTCTGCCAGGCCACGATATCGCGGGCTCCGCCTTTACGGGTGACGGTGCCGCACCGATTGGCGGTGTCCAGATCTCCTATGTCGAGCATCAGCAGCTCATCGGCGCGGGCGGCGGTCTCGTACAGCATCGTCCACAACACCCGCTCACGCAGCGGCACGTCGGCCGCCAGCAGTTGTGCGACCTCATCGCGGGTCATCGCCCGGGAATGATCCAGCGGAACCTTCCGCGGTACCAACCGCACCAGAGGATCACCGACCAGCCACTCCTGCTTGCGCCAATACTCGCACGCCGCGCGCAGCGAGGCCAGGCGCACGTTGAACGTCTGCGCCGAGCGGCCACCCCACTTGAAGGTGAACCAGCCGCCGACCCGCTCGGCCTCCAACAGCCCAACATCGGAATCGGCGCCGAAATCCCGCACGAGCTGGTCGAGGGCAATCGCGTAACCGCGACGGGTGTTGGCGCTCGGGACCGTCGCGAGGTAGTTCGCCACCGCGTCCTTCAACCGCACACCCCGCGCCGGCAGCGCCCGCACCTGTCCCACGATCAGCCCTTCCGCCAAGTCTACGGACCCCGATCGGCACTACCGCAGATAATTTACGGAGTCACCCCGCTCACTACCGGATATAGCGCCAGCCCGCCACCGAGGTTACCGCAGATAATAGGCGATTGTCTGCGGTAACTCCTTAGCGCCGGATCGGGCGGAAATGCTCCTCGACCCCCGCTCTCCTGCATTGCGGTCCGCGGAAACGCGGCGGAGTTCCGGGCCACTCGGCGGGCCGATGATCGGTCTGTCTGCGTCGGCCGTCCACGAGGTCGTGATCATGGAATATCGTGCCGGTCATGACCACGGATGACTGGTTGGCCGACACCCGAACCTCTTATGACACGGTCGCGGTCAGCTATGCCGACCAAGTGCGCGGCGCCCTCGCCGGACACCAGTACCTTCGCGCGGCTCTGGCGTTGTTCGCCGACAGCGTGCGGGCCGCCGGCGGCGGACCGGTCGCGGACGTCGGCTGCGGCCCCGGTGAAGTCACCGCCCACCTGCATGAGCTCGGTGTCGACGCCTTCGGTATCGACCTCTCCCCGGCGATGATCGACGTGGCCCGGCGCGACCACCCCGGCCTGCGGTTCGAGGTGGGCTCGATGACGGAACTGGACCTGCCCGTCTCTTCGGTGGCCGGCCTGCTCGCCTGGCAGTCGTTGATCCACATCCCAGACGACGAGGTGCCGACTGTATTCGGGCGCTTCCACCGAGCATTGCGTCCCGGCGGACCGTTGCAACTCCTGTTTCACGTCGGCGACGAGTCGCTGTTGAAGACGGAGGGCTATGGCGGTCACCCGATGAAGGTCCATGTCCACCGCCGTCAGCCGGACCAGGTGGCGTCCTGGCTGCGCGAGGCCGGATTCGTGGTCGAGGCCCAGATGCTGCTCGACCCGGATGCGAAAGCTCAGCAAGCGATTCTTTTCGCACGCAGTAAGTCCTGACTTCTGCATATGTCGGGCTCGCCAGTCGGATCCGGAGCCGATGCCCGAGATGGACGCCGACACTGCGCTATGCCCTCGGCGCGACCGTCGTGACCACGGCCGCGCTCTACACCCTGCAAGCCCTGTGAATCCCGCCCGCGGCGGCGATCAGAACAGGGTGTCGCGGACCCGCAACGGCCGATATTCGGTTGGGCCGAGTGCGGCGAGTTCGGCGTCGATGTCGACCTCGATCGCGCCGAAGAAATTGATGTTCTCGCTGTGCGCCGGGGAGAACTGGGCAAGCACATCGTCATCGATTCGGCGGCCGGACCGCCGAATCTGCTCCACGGCGAGACCGTAATACTCTGTGGTCCAGGCGATCACGGCGTTCGTGGCCAGGGTGAGGCACCAGGCTTGTTCGGTCTGCCCGTCGAGGTGTCGCGCCCGGATCATGCCCTCGTGGGCGTAGAGCAGGTCGCGGCGCAGCGCGTGCAGGGATTCTCTCTTGTTCAGCTGGCGCGAGATCTTGCGCCGGTAGTCCGGGTCGGCGAGGTATTTCGCGGCGTAGATCGTGCGCCGCAGCGCCCCGTATTCCTTGAGCGCCGCGGCGAGGGCGTTCTGGCGGCCCGAGGCCGAGAGTTTTCCGACCAGCAGCGAGGCGGTGGCGTGCCCGAACTTCAGCGATCCCGCCAACCTCAGCAGGTCGTCCCAGTGTTCGGCGATCAACTCGGTGTTCAGCTTGCGCGTCATCAACGGGCCCGTGCGCGGGAACCGCGCCTCGGCGTCGGCGCGCGGGCCCGGCCGGTAGAGGGTGATGCGTCCCAGGTCCCGGATCCGGGGCGAGAGCTGCATCCCGAGCAGGTCGAACAGCCCGAAGTTCACCAGCGTGACGCCGTGGGTGTCGGTCGCGTGCTCGGTGATCGGCAGATCGGTGGCGTTGGTCCAGGCCAGGATGTCGTAGGTGGTCCCGCACGCCTCACCCATCCGCGTGAGTCCGAGGTTGGTCGAATAGGCGAGCAGGACCGCGATCAGGTTGCGTTTCAATTCCGGCGTGCGGGCCTGTTTTCCGCTCGCGTGGGTGAAGCAGTCCAGGTAGCGGGTGCGTTTGTCCAGCTCGATGAGAAGCGACACGATCGGGGCGAACGGCAGCATTTCCGTGAGCTCGGCCTTCAACGCGATCGCCTCGGCCGGGACGTCCTCGGCGGTCAGCGGCGAGATCACCAGATCCCCGGCCTCGTCGAGGCGGACCGGGCCGTCACCGCCGGCCAGGACCACCTCCAGCTCGGCGACCGCGGTGTGCAGTTCGTCGGTCGCCGCCGCCAACGCCTGGGCGGGGTCGGCGGATTTGCCGACCAGATGGCAGAACTCGCCCCGCTGGGGCTCCCACTGCTCGGCGGTGAGCAGGTAGGCGGCCGGGTCGGCGTAGCGGCGTGAGCCGGGCACGAACACATACCCGCTACGCAGCCCGTCGCGCAACCCGAGCAGCACGCACAGCTCCCAATAGTGCCGATACGCGGTGGCGCTCGCGGATTTGCGGGCTTCGTCGAGGTAGCCGCGCCATTTCGTGGGCACGAACCCGGTCGGGGCTTCCGCGGGGACCTTGCGGGCGCCGGTCGCGTTCAACTCGCGCAGCATGTGCACCGCGATCAGCAACTCCGTCGCCGCGGTCCCGCCCGCGAACCGCACCGTCGAGAGCACCGCCGGAGTGAACTGGCGCAGATACGAATACGAGGCGTCGAGCGCGGCCAGATGCCCGTGATCACGCGGAAGTCGGGGCTTGGCCTGCGCGATCGCCGCGCGTAGCCGTTCCCACCCGATACGCTCACCGCGGATCAGCCCGCCGATCTGCTCGTCACCGATCCCGAGGTCGGTGACGATCGCCAGGAGATCGTCGAGCAGGGCCTGGCGGTCCTCGCCAGTCTTGCCGCGTTCGGCCAGCTCCTGCTGCATCCGGCGTTCGGCGGCACCGAATTTCGCCGAGATCGCCTGATCGAACAACCCCACCACCTCATCGAGCACATCGGTGCCCGACTGCGCCAGCACCGTCAGCAGGATCGGATACCGTCGCTGCGGGTCACGACGCTCCAGCGCCTGGCCGGTCAACCGGCGCCCCATCGTGGCCAGGAACCGGCGCCGCTCAGCCGGAAGCACCGACATATCCAGCTCATCAGCGCCGAGACCGCGCAGGAAACCCAGCTTGTCCACCTCCGCGCGCACCGCCGACGCGGACGCCTCCACCGGCCCGGTCGACAGCCACCGCAACCGCGACATCCCGATCGAAGCGTCGTTGACCAGCAACCCGTCCAACTGCGCGCACCGCTCGGGAGTGAACTCGTGGGCGAGCCGATCGTAGGTCTCGGCCTGGGCTTGGGCGCGAGCGTGCGCGACCCGCTCGATCACCGTCACCGGCCCCGGCCGGATCACCCGCGCCGCCACCAGGAACTCGCACCCCAACCGGAACAACAGCGTCGGGGAATCGTGCTCCAACGCCCGCGCCAGCAGGAACTCGTCGAGTTCCTTCAACTCCATCGCCCCCGCGCTGCGCCAGCCCAGATACCGCGCGACCAACCGCACATGCTCGGTCCGGGTCTTCGCGCGACGGCCGTAGGAGCCGATCTCGACCGGATCGACCCCCAACTGCCCCGCCAACCGTGCCACCGCCACCGGCGGCGCCGTGACCAGCCGATCCGGAACGAACCCCAGCCACGGCAACGTGCACAACGCGATCGCCAACCCCAACCGATCCGCAGGCCCCCGACCACGCCCCGGATCCACGAACGCCACATCCGCCGGCGTCAACGTGAAAAACCGGAACAACTCCTCCCGACCGATCTCCGGGAACTCCCGCAGACGCTCCAACTCTTCGTCCGCGAACACCCGCGTCGCCACGAACTCTCACCCTCCACCACACCGACCGACCACGACGCCAGCCAGCAAAGCACCAACAACCCAATCCCGCAGCGCGACAACCTCAAACCCCACCACTAACAGCGGGTTCCGCCATATCCGCCCGAAATTCGGCCGATACTACGGCGACCCCCAGCCGGAGGATCACCGAGTTCGCGCTGAACAGCGTGCGCGAGTGAATGTGAATTCCGGTTTGTCGACCCCGTGGATTCACGGCCGGATGATCAACCGGAAACCCAGGTGTGAAGTCGAGGTCTCCACGGCCTGGGCCATGCGGGCCGCAGGCCGGTACCGTCGGCAGTAGTTCTGGGCGCACAGGTGCGAGCCGCCTTTGATGACGCGGCGCCCGATCAGCGACTGCGCCTGATCGCGGCTGCCTTCCTCGGTGCCGCCGCGCGGATCGACGTTGACGCAGCAGGCATGTTCTTGGCCCTGGTGGGCGGTGTACCAGTCCTGGGTCCACTCCCACACGTTGCCGACCATGTCGTCCAGCCCGTATCCATTCGAGGGAAAGGAACCGACTGGCGAGGTCCCTTCGTATCGGTCGGCCCGTATGTGGTGGTGGGGGAACTCGCCGTGCCAAGTGTTGGCCATCACCGTGTCCCCCGGCTCGAAGTCGTCACCCCACGCGTATTCGGCGCGTTCCAGGCCCCCTCGGCACGCGTACTCCCATTCTGCCTCGGTCGGTATGTGCTTTCCTGCCCAGTCGGCGTAGGCCACGACGTCGTCCCATGCGATATGCACCACCGGATGGTCGGGCCGTTTGCGGACCGAGGTACCCGGCCCCTGCGGATGCCGCCAGTCCGCGCCCGGAACCCAATGCCACCACTGATACGGGTGGTCCATGCGCACCGGGCGATCCGGCTTGACGAATACAGAGGAGCCCGCGACGAGTTGATCGGCGTCGGCATCGGGGTAGTCGGCGGCCGTGGGTGTCCGCTCGGCGACGGTGACGTAGCGGGTGCGGGAGACGAACCGGGAGAACTCACTGTTGGTCACCGGGCGCGGGTCGATCCAGAATCCGCTGACCGAGACTCGGTGCGCCGGTGCCTCCTCGGGGTAGTGGCTGTCCGAGCCCATGGTGAACGTGCCGCCCTCGATCCACACCATCTGCTCGTGCCCACCGAGTGTCCGAGCTTCGACGGGGGCCGCTGGCGAACTATCGGCATCACCGCCGGTTGTGCTGATCGTGGCCGGACGATGGTCGCTACCTCGGAGTCCGTTCGCGGGTCGACCACTCATACTTCCCACTCTCCATCCGTCGACGAGTATCGCGTATCTACGTAGATCTTCCACACTGCTGTGATGCCGATTTTCCTCCAGCGAAGGTGAAATACTCAGAATTATCACGGTATTTGCCACGGCTGAGGCGTATGGTCGAACGTGTCAGAGGGTCGGCATATCGTGCCGATATCGCTACTCGGGCACGACCCGACCGCGCGCGCGACGTCGTAGTCGCACGGTGTCGATATACGCGCCGGCCCGGAGGCTCGGTTAGCTTCGGCAACAACTCAGCGACAGTATGTCAAGAATCAGATAACTATCAGTTATCACTCTTCGAGGGGGTCCATCCATACGGGGGTCCATCTGTGAGGAGAGCGCCCATGGCAACGCCATTCCGCGGTGTGGTCAATCTCGATATCCGCGATTCGGTCCCGGATTGGGGGCCCTACGAACAGCCCAAAGCAGCGCCGGGTACACCGAATGTCGTCTACATCGTGCTCGACGACGTCGGGTTCGGTGCCATGAGCTGCTATGGCGGCCCGATCGAGACACCGAATATCGATCGGATCGCCGAGAGAGGCCTGCGCTACAGCCAATGGCACACCACCGCGCTGTGCTCGCCGACCCGCTCGTGTCTGCTCACCGGCCGCAATCACACCACCAACGGCATGGCGTGCATCAGCGAGTGCGCGGTGGGATTCCCGGGTGCCAACGGCCATATTCCTCCGGAGTGCGCGACCCTGGCCGAGGTTCTGGTGGAGCAGGGTTTCAGCACGGCGATGGTCGGCAAATGGCATCTGTGCGCCGAGGACGAGATGAATCTCGCTTCCACCAAACGTAATTGGCCGGTCGGTCGCGGTTTCGAGCGCTTCTACGGTTTCCTCGGCGCCGAGACCAACCAGTGGTATCCGGATCTGGTGCACGACAATCACCCCGTCGAGCAGCCCTCGACGCCGGAGGAGGGCTATCACCTCAGCGTCGACATCACCGACCGGGCCCTCGAGTAC
>NZ_BAFV01000064.1 GCF_000308515.1 Nocardia carnea NBRC 14403
TTGTCCGGAACCGCGAGCAGTTGTTCCTTCACCGATTTCACCAGCGCACCCATGGCGGGACCGCCCGCGAAGGCTTCGTCCGCATCGATACCCGGCAACTCCAGCCGCACCGGATGCACGGCCGTGAACCAGCCGACGGTGCGGGACAGATCGGCACCCGGCACCACGGTCTCTTCGCGGCCGTGACCTTCCAGTTTGACCAGCACTGCCGCCGACGGATCGTCACCGCGCAGCCGTGCCAGGGCCAGCGCGAGCGCGGCCAGCAGGGCATCGTTGGGGCCGCCGTGGTAGCGGGCGCCGACAGTGGTCAGCACCGCCTCGGTGACCTCGGTGGGCAGCGAGACCTCGAACCGTTCGACGGTCGCGTTGGTGTCGATCGCCGGATCGAAAGCCCGGGTGCCGAGCAGCGGGTCCGGGGTGGCGGCGGTCTTCTGCCAATACGGCAATTCGGCGCGGCGTTCCGGATCGCCGGCGGCCTCGGCCAGCCCGTGCGCCCAGCGGCGCAGCGAGGTACCGACCGGCGGCAGGGCCACCGCCTGCCCGGCCGCGAGCTGCGACCAGGCCAGTGCCAGATCCGGGATGACCATCCGCCACGATACACCGTCGATGATGAAATGGTGCGCCACGAACAGCAGCACATCGCGACGTTCGCCGCGGAAGGCGAACCAGACGAATTGGGCCATCACGGCCCCGTCCGGATCCAGCCGTCCCAGCGCGGCATCGAATTCGGCGGAGGCGAGGCGGGCGAGTTCGGCCTCGCCGATCTCGTCGTCGAGGTCCACCCGGTGCACCAGCTCATCGATATCGATCGCGCCGGGGGCCAGAACCTCGAACTCCGGCGCACCCGCGGCCGGCTGCACCAGCCGGGAACGCAGGACATCGTGGTGATCGAATACCGCGGACAGGGTCGCCACCAGGGTCTCCCGATCGATATCGACCGGTAGGCGCAGCATCATCGGCTGGGTGAACCGCTGATATGGCGCACCGTCGTGCAGGATCTGGGACATGACCGGCAGCAGCGGCATGGTGCCGACTCCGCCGCCGGGCAGTTCCGCCAGCCGCTGTTCCGCGGCGGCGCCGACCGTCGCGATCTCGGCGAGCCCGGCCACGGTTCGCCGCTCGAACACATCGCGCGGACTGAACGCCACACCACGGGCCTTGGCCCGGGAGACCAGCTGGATCGACAGAATACTGTCGCCGCCGAGGGCGAAGAACGAATCGTCGACACCGATCCGCTCGACCCCGAGCACATCGGCGAACACCTCGGCGATCACGGTTTCGGCCTCGCCCACCGGGGCCCGGTAGCTCTGTGCCTCCAGCACCGGTTCCGGGAGCGCCTTACGGTCCAGTTTGCCCACCGGCGTGAGCGGTATCTCGTCGAGGACCACGATCGCCGACGGCACCATATGGGCGGGCAGTCCCGCGGAGACGAATTCGGTCACCGCAGCGGTATCCACGCTGCGCCCCCGCACCGGGAGCACATACGACACCAGAATCGTCGCGCCCGCGGCGGTTTCCCGGCCGAGGGTCACCGCGTAGTCGATATCCGGATGCGCGGCCAGGGCGGTATCGATCTCCCCCAGTTCGACGCGGAAACCGCGGATCTTCACCTGGAAGTCGGACCGGCCGACGTAATCCAGTTCCCAGCGCACCGTGGGCAAGGCCTCGTTACCGGCGCGCTCACCGGGTGTCGCGTACCACCGGACGACATCGCCGGTGCGATACATCCGCGAACCTTCGAAACTGAACGGGTTGGCCACGAACCGGTCGGCGGTCAGGCCCGACCGGTTGTGGTAACCGCGTGCCAGCGCACCACCGGACAGGTACAGCTCACCTGCCACACCCGGCGGTACCGGATTCAACCGCGAGTCCAGGACCAGCGCCGAGATCCCGTGCACCGGATCGCCGATGGTGACGTGTTCGCCGGGGAACAGCCGCGCGTACGAGGAAATGATCGTGGTCTCGGTGGGACCGTAACCGTTGAAGTACCGGTGCCCCGGCTCCCATTTGGCCAGCAGTTCCGGTGTGGTCACATCACCGCCGACGGACACCACCTGCAGTGCATCCAGATTCGCCGGGTCCATGGTGCCGAGCACCGCCGGAGTGATGACCATATGGGTCACTTCTTCCGACCGCAGCAGTTCGGCCAGGTCGGGTCCGCCGATGATCTCACCGGGCACCACCACCAGGGTGGCGCCGACATAGCCCGTGCACACCCATTCCAGGACCGACGGGTCGAAACTCGGTGAGCAGATATGCAGGAACCGGTGCCGCGAATCGAGCTGGTACAGATCGGCGGCCACATCGGCGAGACCCCCGATACCCGCGTGCGTCACCACGACGCCCTTCGGCAGGCCGGTGGAGCCGGAGGTGTAGATGACATAGGCGGGATGCCACATCATCAGCGGCGCGAGCCGCTCGGCATCGGTGACCCGGTGATCCGGCTTCGCCGCGATCTCGGCCTGCACGGCCGGATCGTCCAGCCGCAGCCAGGTCGAATCGCCCGGCAGGCGGTCGACGAACTCACTGCTGGTCAAACCCAGTACGGCGCCGGAATCGGAGAGCATATGCCGCATCCGGTCCGCCGGGTAGTTCGGATCCACCGGCAGATGCGCGCCACCGGCCTTGGTGACCGCCCAGAACCCCAGCACGATCTCGTAAGAACGCGGGAATGCCAGCGCCACAATACTTTCCGGTCCGACACCGCGGTCGATCAGCACGCGGGCCAGCCGGGAGGATTCCGCGTCCAGCTCCCGGTAGGTCACCGACCGGCCGCGGTACCGGACCGCCACACCGTCGGGATTCGTCCGGACACCGTGGTGCAGGATCTCCGGCAGCAGCCCGGTCGCCATCACCTCGTCGCCGTGGATATGGGTGAGCAGGCGGTATTCGGAATCGTCGATGATCGGCAGATCGCCGATCGGCGCTTCGGGCGCCCGGACGAGGGCGTCCAGCAGATGTACGAAGCGGCGGGCGAAAACTCCCACGGTCTCCTCGTCGAAGAGGTCGCGGGCGTAGGAGAATTCCGCCGCCATCCCTGCTTCCGTTTCGACGATCCGCAGCGAGAGATCGAACTTCGCAGTGTCGGCATCGAATTCGACCCCGGCGATCCGCAGCCCGGGCAGTTCGAATCCGGCGGCCGGCAGATTGTCGAACGACAGCGCGACCTGGAACAGCGGATGCCGGGCGGTGGAACGCTCGACCTCGACGAGTTCCACCAGCCGTTCGAACGGCACATCGGCGTGCGCGAACGCCTGGAGATCGGCTTCCTTGGTCGCTGTGAGGAATTCGGAGAAACTCAGCTCTCCGCGCACATGCGACCGCAGCACCAGGGTGTTGACGAACATACCGACCACATCGTCGAGTTCGGCCTCGCCGCGGCCCGCGATCGGGGTGCCGACCGCCACATCGTCGGTGCCCGACAATCGGGCCAGCAACAACGCCAGCGCCGCGTGCACGACCATGAACACCGTGCTGTTGTGTTCGGCGGCCAGCCGGGTCACACCCCGGTGCAGCCCGGAATCGATCCGGAAGGGCACGGTGCCACCGGCGAACGATTGCACGCTGGGCCGCGGGCGATCACCGGGCAGATTCAGTTCGTCCGGCAACCCGGCCAGCGCCCGGCGCCAGTAACGCGCCTGCGCGCTGACCAGGCTCTCCGGATCGTCCTCCGAGCCGAGCACCGCCCGCTGCCAGATGCTGTAGTCCGCGTACTGAACCGGCAACGGCGCCCATTGAGGTACCGCACCGGCGGAACGAGCGGCGTAGGCGGTCATCACATCACGGGTCAGCGGACCCATCGACCAGCCGTCGGAGCTGATGTGGTGCACCACGAAAACCAGTACGTATTCATCGGCGGCCGGATGGAACAGCGCCGCCCGCAACGGGATTTCGGTGGTCACATCGAAACCGGCCGCGACCGCCTCGGTGATCCGGGCACGCAGATCATCGGCCGCCACCGGAATCGGCGTCAGGTCGGGCACGGCCCGGGCCACCGGCAGCACCATCTGGTAGGGCCGCCCGTCGTGGGACGGGTAGACGGTGCGCAGGGTTTCGTGCCGCGAAACCACATCGGTGACGGCCGTGCGCAACGCCGCCACGTCGAGGGTGCCGGTCAGGCGGACCGCCACGGGAATGTTGTAGGCCGCCGAGTCGGGGTCGAACTGGTTGAGGAACCACATGCGCTGCTGCGCCAGCGACAACGGCACCCGATCGGGTCGCGGCTGCGGGGCGAGCACGGGCCGATCGGCACGGTCGCCGGCAGTCTCCGCCGCGGCCGCCAAGGCGGACACCGTGGAAGCCTCGAACAGCATGCGGACCGGGACCTGCGTATCCAGCGCCTGGCCGACCCGGGCGGCGACCTGGGTCGCGATCAGCGAGTTACCACCCAACGCGAAGAAATCGTCATCCGCGCCGATACGCTCGACACCGAGCACATCGGCGAACACGCCCGCAACGATCTCCTCGATCGGAGTCGACGGCGCCCGGAACTCACGAGTCTCGAAGGTAGGCTCCGGCAACGCCTTACGATCCAGCTTGCCGGACGTATTCAACGGGAACTCGTCCAACTCGACGACGGCCGCCGGGACCATATAGGTCGGCAAAACTTCACGCACCGCGTCCAGCAGAGCGGTCTGCACGATCTGCTGTCCCGGGGCGGGCACGACGTAGGCGACGAGCTGCTCACCGAGTTGTGATGCCGCTACTACGACCGCTGCCTGGCTGACCTGCGATTGCGCCAGGAACGCCGACTCGATCTCCCCCAACTCGATCCGCTGACCACGGAACTTCACCTGGAAATCCGTACGACCCAAATACTCCAACACCGGTTCACCATCGACACGCTGCCAACGCACCAAGTCACCCGTGCGATACATCCGCGCACCCGGATCGAACGGACTCGCCACAAACCGGTCAGAACTCAGATCCGGCCGGGTTACGTATCCGCGCGCGAGCTGATCACCCGCGAGATACAGCTCACCGATGACCCCCTCGGGCACGGGACGCAACCGCGAATCCAACACATACACGCGGGAATTCCACTGCGGCACACCGATCGGCACACTGCCGGTCTCGTCACCCGTGGCCTTCCAATAGGTGATCGACACCGCAGCCTCGGTCGGACCATACAAGTTATGCACCGCAGCATCCGAGACCGCATGCATCGCAGTCACCGTCTCCGGCGGCAACGCTTCACCGATCACGAACACATGCTCGAGACTCGACACCGCCCCAGCCGTGGTATGCGCCGCGAACACAGTCAACATCGACGGCACGAAATCGGTGACCGTGACCCGCTGCTCCGCAATCACCCGAGCCAAATACTCCGGATCACGGTGACCATCCGGAGTAGCCACCACCAAATGAGCGCCCGCGGCCAACGGGAGGAAGTAACCCCACAGTGAGACGTCGAAGGTAGTAGCGGTCTTCTGCAAGTACACATCCGATGCGTCCATCGGATACTCCGCCAACATCCACGCGACCTGATTCGCGATCGCCGAATGCGGCACCGCCACACCCTTCGGGCGCCCCGTCGAACCCGACGTGAAAATCACATACGCGGTATTCGACGGCCGAACCGGCGCGAGCCGATCGGCATCCGTCACGGGCGCGGCATCGAAACCGCTGGTATCGAGGATGTCCAGCGCCAGCACCGGCACACCCGCGAGCACACCCAGGCTGTCTCCGGCGACCACACTGTCACCGCCGGAACCGAAACCGCCCGCACCGGCTGCCGCGCCGACGCCGACAGCTTGTGCATCGGCAGTCGTCGACAGCAGGCAGACCGGTGCCGCTGTATCGAGGATGTAACCGATCCGCTCCGCCGGATGCGACGGATCCAACGGCACATACGCACCACCGGCCGCCACCACCGCATACATACCCACAACCAGGTCCACCGACCGGGAAACCAGCAACCCGACCAGCGACTCCGGACCCACACCCTGCGCGACCAAATGCCGCGCCAAACGGTTCACCCGAGCCGAGAACTCGCCGTAGGACAGACTTGTCCCCTCGAACGACACCGCCACCCGATCCGGGTTCGCGACGACCGCCCGTTCGAACCCGTCCAGCAGCAACCGCTGCGGTACCGCGTGTTCGGTGGCGTTCCACTCCGTCAGAACCAGGCTGCGCTCGGCAGGGGCGAGGATTTCGAGGTCACCCACCGGCACCGCGGCATCCGTGACGATCTCACCCAGCAACCGGATGAACCGGTCGACGAAACCCTGCACCGTGGCGCGATCGAACAAGGCGGTCGCATAGGTGATGTAACCGGAAACACCTTGTGGCGCGCCGGTTTCGTTGTAGGCGTCGCCGAGGATGAGGTTCAGGTCGAACTGGGAGATCTCGGTATCGATATCGACGCCGGAGACTGTCAGCCCTTGCAGTTCCAGGCTGGTGCGACCGAGGTTCTGGAAGGTGAAGCCGACCTGGAACAGCGGATGCCGCGCCTGCGAACGCGTCGGGTTCAGCACCTCCACCAGACGTTCGAACGGCACGTCCGCGTTCGCGAATGCCGCGATATCCACCTGCCGTTGCCGTGCCAGGAGATCGGTGAATGTCTCTTCGCGGTCGAACCGGGTCCGGAACACCAGGGTGTTGACGAACATACCGATCAGATCGTCGAGCGCCTGGTCACCGCGGCCGGCGACGGGTGTGCCGATGGTGATGTCGTCGACGCCGGACAGCCGCGACAGCAGTACCGCGAACGCGGTATGCGCCACCATGAACAGGGTCGCGCCCTGCTGCTGCGCCAACTGTTGCAGACCGGTGTGGATCTCGGCATCGATATGGACCGGCACGCGTCCACCGGTGAACGACTGCGCCGCCGGGCGCGGGCGGTCCATCGGCAGGTCCAGCTGCTCCGGAATCCCGGCCAGCGCCGACTCCCAGTAGCCGAGCTGCTTCGCCGCCAGCGATTCCGGATCGGATTCGTCGCCCAGCAGGTCCCGTTGCCAGATACTGAAATCGGCGTACTGCACCGGCAGCGGCGACCAGCCCGGCGCCTCGCCCGCGGACCGTGCCGCATAGGCGGTCATCACATCGCGGGTCAGCGGAGCGATCGACGAACCGTCGGTCGCGATATGGTGCACCACCAGTACGAGGACGAACTCGTCGGGGGCGCCGGTCGCGCCGGTCACCTGCAACAGCGCCACCCGCAACGGCACCTCGGCCGTCACATCGAAACCGGTCGCCGCCAATTCCGAAACGGCTGCCACGACATCGTCGGCGGCCACCGACCGCACCTCGAGCCGCGGGGCGGCCTGCCCCACCGGCAGTACCACCTGCACCGGGCCGGACCCGGTTTCCGGGTACACCGTCCGCAGCACCTCGTGGCGCGCCGCGAGATCCGTGACCGCGGCCCGCAGCGCCGCCACATCCAGCTCGCCGGACAAACGGATCGCCAATGGAATGTTGTAGGCGGCCGACGCGCCGTCGAAGCGGTTGAGGAACCACATCCGCTGCTGCGCCGGCGACAACGGCGCGGCCGCCACGATATCGCCCGACAGCAGTTCCCGGTTCGGGCGCGGCTGCGGTACCAGCGCCGGGCGGCCGCCGGATCCGGTCTGTTCCTGGATCCGGGTGGCCAAGGCCGTGACGGTGGACGTTTCGAAGAGCAGCCGGACCGCGACCGTCGTGTCCAGGGCCGCGCCGAGGCGTGCGGCCACCTGCGTCGCGATCAGTGAGTTACCGCCGAGGGCGAAGAAATCGTCATCCGCGCCCACGCGTTCCACATGCAGCACATCGGCGAAGACGCCGGCGACGATCTCTTCGATCGGGGTCGACGGGGCACGGAATTCCCGGGTTTCGAAGGTCGGCTCCGGCAGTGCCTTGCGATCCAGCTTCCCGGAGGTATTGAGCGGGAATGCGTCGAGTTCGACGACAGCCGCCGGGACCATGTAGGTCGGCAGGACCTCGCGTACCGCCTCCAGCAGGGCGGCCGATTCGATCTGCTGCCCGGGGGCGGGTACGACATACGCCACCAGCTGCTCACCGAGCTGGGACGCGGCGACGGTCACCACCACCTGGCTGGTCTGCGGCTGCGCGAGGAACGCGGATTCGATCTCCCCGAGTTCGATCCGCTGACCGCGGAACTTCACCTGGAAATCGGTGCGGCCCAAATACTCCAGGGCCGGTTGACCATCGACCCGCTGCCAACGCACCAGGTCGCCCGTGCGGTACATCCGCCGGCCGGTGTCGAACGGGCTCGCCACGAACCGATCCGAACTCAGATCCGGGCGGGTCACATATCCACGGGCCAGCTGGTCACCGGCCAGATACAGCTCGCCGGTCACCCCCTCGGGCACCGGCCGCAACCGCGAATCCAGCACATACACCCGCGAGTTCCACTCCGGCACACCGATCGGCACACTGCCGGTTTCGTCACCGGTGGCCTGCCAATAGGTGATCGAGACGGCGGCCTCGGTCGGTCCGTAGAGGTTGTGCACCGTGGCGTCGGAGACGGCGTGCATCGCGGTGACGGTTTCCGGCGGCAACGCCTCCCCGACCGCGAAGACATGCCGCAGGCTCGGGATCGACCCCGGCGCGGTGTGGGTGGCGAACACCGTCAGCATCGACGGCACGAAATCGGTGATCGTGACCTGCTGCTCGGCGATGACCTGCGCCAGATACTCGGGGTCGCGGTGACCGTCCGGGGTCGCCACCACCAAATGCGCGCCGGCGGCCAACGGCAGGAAATATCCCCACAGTGAGACGTCGAAGGTGGTCGCGGTCTTCTGCAGATACACGTCCGCGGAACCCATCGGATACTGCGACAGCATCCACGCGACCTGGTTGGCGATCGCCGAATGCGATACCGCCACCCCCTTCGGGCGGCCCGTCGAACCCGATGTGAAGAGCACATACGCGGTATTCGACGGCCGCATCGGCGCATGCCGATCCACATCGGTGACCGGCGCGGCGGCGAAACCGCTGGTATCGAGAGTGTCCAAGGCGAGCACGGGCACACCCGCGATCTCGTCAGATCCGGTGCCTGCCGGGTCCGTGCCCGCGTCGCCGCGGACCGCTCGCACATCGGCAGTAGTCGACAGCAGGCAGACCGGTTGCGCGGTATCGAGGATGTAGCCGATCCGTTCGGCCGGATGCGCGGGATCCAGCGGTACGTACGCACCACCGGCCGCGACCACCGCGTACATACCGACCACCAGGTCCAGCGACCGCGATACCAGCAACCCGACCAGCGATTCCGGGCCGACTCCCTGCGCAACGAGCAACCGCGCCACCCGGTTCACCCGGCCGGAGAACTCGCTGTAGGTCAGACTCGTCCCCTCGTACGTCACCGCCACCCGATCCGGGAAAGCGGCGGCCGCGCGCTCGAATCCTTCCAGCAGCAGTCGCGGGGTGAAGGGGTATCCGGTGGCGTTCCACTGCTCGAGCACCCGCGTGCGTTCGGCCGTGGCGAGGATCTCGAGGTCACCGACCGGCACGGCCGGGTTCGCGACGATACCGCGCAGCAGCCGGGTCAGCCGGTCGGCGAATCCCTCGACCGTCGCGTGATCGAACAGTGCGGTGGCGTAGTTCAGGTAACCGTCCAACCCCAGGGGTTCGCCGGTTTCGTCATAGGAATCACCGACGATGAGGTTCAGGTCGAACTGCGACATCTCGGTATCGAAGTCCACGGCCGATACCGTCAGGCCCGGCAGGGCCAGACCGGCGGGCCCCATGTTCTGGAAGGTGAGCCCCACCTGGAACAGCGGATGACGCGCGGTCGAACGAACCGGGTTCAGCACCTCCACCAGACGCTCGAACGGCACATCCGCATGCGCGTAGGCCGCGATATCGATTTCGCGCTGCCGCGCCAGCAGATCCGTGAACGCTTCGCCGCGATCGAGCCGGGTCCGGAACACCAGCGTGTTGACGAACATACCGATCAGATCGTCGAGGGCCTGTTCGCCGCGACCCGCGATCGGGGTGCCGATGGTGATGTCGTCGGCGCCGGACAGCCGCGACAGCAGCACTGCCAGTGCCGAATGCACCACCATGAACAAGGTGGCGCCCTGTTCCTGCGCCACTCGCAGCAGACCGGCATGGAGTTCGGGATCCAGCCGTATCTCCACCCGGCCACCGGCGAACGACTGCGCCGCCGGGCGTGGCCGGTCCATCGGCAGGTCGAGCTGATCCGGGATCCCGGCCAGCGCCGACTCCCAGTACCCGAGCTGCTCGGCCGCCAGCGATTCCGGATCGGATTCGTCACCGAGCAGCGCCCGCTGCCAGATGCTGTAGTCGGCGTACTGCACCGGCAACGGCGCCCAGCCCGGCGCCTCGCCGGCGGCGCGCGCCGCGTAGGCGATCATCAGATCCCTGGTGAGCGGCCCCACCGAGGAACCGTCACTGGCGATATGGTGCACCACCATCGCCAGTACGAATTCCCCGTGCACGGCGCCTGTTTCGACGCCTGCGGTATCGGCCGGTCCGTCCACCCGGAACAATGCCACCCGCAACGGCACCTCGGCCGTCACATCGAAACCGGTCGAGGCCAGCTCCGATACCGCGGCGATGACCTCGGCGGCCGGCACCGACCGCACCTGCAGGCCCGGCCCGGCGTCACCGGCGGGCAACACCACCTGCACGGGGCCCGATTCGGTCTCCGGGTACACCGTGCGCAGCACCTCGTGCCGGCGCACCAGATCGCCGACCGCCGCGCGCAGGGCGGCCACATCCAACTCACCGGACAACCGGATCGCCATCGGCAGGTTGTACGCCAGCGACTGCTGATCGAAGCGGTTGAGGAACCACATCCGCTGCTGCGCCGACGACAACGGCGCCGACGCCACGACCTCACCCGACGGCAGCGTCGTGCTCGAACGCTGCTGCGGGACCAGTGCGGTACGTCCGCCGGCCCCGGCCTGCTCCTCGATCCGCGCGGCCAGCGAGGTCACCGTCGATGCCTCGAACAGCAGCCGCACCGGCACCTGCGCGTCCAGCGCCTGCCCGACACGGGCGGCGACCTGGGTCGCGATCAGCGAGTTACCACCCAACGTGAAGAAATCGTCATCCGCACCGATACGGCGCACTCCGAGGACATCGGCGAAGACCCCGGCGACGATCTCCTCGATCGGAGTCGACGGGGCCCGGAACTCACGCGTCTCGAACTCGGGTTCCGGCAACGCCTTACGATCCAGCTTGCCGGACGTATTCAACGGGAACGCATCGAGTTCGACGACGGCCGCCGGAACCATGTAGGTCGGCAGCACCTCACGTACAGCATCCAGCAGAGCGGTCTGCACGATCTCCTGCCCCGGGGCGGGCACTACATACGCAACCAGCTGCTCGCCCAACTGGGAAGCGGAAACCGTCACCGCGGCCTGACTGACCTGCGGCTGCGCCAGGAACGCCGACTCGATCTCCCCCAGCTCGATCCGCTGACCACGGAACTTCACCTGGAAATCCGTACGACCCAAATACTCCAGGACCGGCTGGCTTTGGCCGTCGACCCGCTGCCAGCGCACCAGGTCGCCGGTGCGATACATCCGCTGACCAGCGTCGAACGGGCTCGCCACGAACCGGTCAGAGCTGAGATCCGGACGCGTCACATACCCGCGCGCCAACTGATCACCCGCAAGATACAACTCACCCGTGACGCCCTCGGGCACCGGACGCAACCGCGAATCGAGCACATACACACGCGAGTTCCACTGCGGCACACCGATCGGCACACTCGCGGTTTCCTCACCCGTGGCCTTCCAATAGGTGATCGACACCGCAGCCTCGGTCGGACCATACAAGTTATGCACCGCAGCATCCGAGACCGCATGCATCGCAGTCACCGTCTCCGGCGGCAACGCTTCACCGATCACGAACACATGCTCGAGACTCGACACCGCCCCAGCCGCCGTATGCGCCGCGAAGACAGTCAGCATGGACGGCACGAAGTCGGTGACCGTGACCCGCTGTTCGGCAATCACCCGCGCCAGATACTCGGGATCACGGTGACCGTCCGGAGTTGCCACCACCAAGTGAGCGCCCGCGGCCAACGGGAGGAAGTAGCCCCACAGTGAGACGTCGAACGTCGTCGCGGTCTTCTGCAGATAGACGTCGCCCGTATCCATCGGATACTCCGCCAGCATCCACGCGACCTGGTTCGCGATCGCCGAATGCGGCACCGCCACACCCTTCGGCCGCCCCGTCGAACCGGAGGTGAAGATGACATACGCCGTGTTCGACGCACGCACCGGCGCGACCCGATCGGCATCGGTCAGCGGCGCAGCGTCGATACCACTTGTATCGAGAGTGTCCAGCGTCAACACCGGAACACCCGCGAGTGTGCCCACACCGTCATCGGCAACAGAACCGTCACGACCGGCGCCATCTGTGCCCCCGTCTGCCGGTTCGACTCCCACAGCCTGCGCATCGGCAGTGGTCGACAGCAGACACACCGGGTTCGCCGTATCGAGGATGTAACCGATCCGCTCCGCCGGATGCGACGGATCCAACGGCACATACGCACCACCGGCCGCCACCACCGCATACATACCCACAACGAGATCCACCGACCGCGAGGCAAGCAACCCGACCAACGACTCCGGACCCACACCCTGCGCGACCAAATGCCGCGCCAAACGGTTCACCCGAGCCGAGAACTCGCCGTAGGACAGACTTGTCCCCTCGAACGACACCGCCACCCGATCCGGGTTCGCCGCTGCCATCCGCTCGAACCCGTCCAGCAGCAACCGCTCGGACAGCGCATGCTCGGTCGAGTTCCACTCCGCCAGCACCCGACCGCGCTCGACCGGGGCCAGGATCTCCAGATCCCCCACCGGCGCCGACGCGTTCGCGACGATCTCACCCAGCAACCGGGTGAACCGGTCCACGAATTCCTGCGCTGTCGCCCGGTCGAACAGGTCCGTGGCGTAGGTCAGATAACCGTCCATACCCGCCGGGGTTCCGGCGATGTCGTAGCTGTCGCCGACCATCAGATTCAGGTCGAACTGGGAGATCTCGATATCGATATCGACACCGGCGACCGTCAGACCCGGTAGTTCGAGGGCGGACCGCGCCATGTTCTGGAAGGTCAAGCCGACCTGGAACAGCGGATGCCGCGCCTGCGAGCGGACGGGGTTGAGCACCTCCACCAGACGTTCGAACGGCACGTCGGCATTCGCGAAGGCGGCGATATCGATTTCGCGCTGCCGTGCCAGCAGATCCGTGAACGCTTCACCGCGATCGAGCCGGGTCCGGAACACCAGCGTGTTCACGAACATACCGATCAGATCGTCGAGTACCTGTTCGCCGCGACCCGCCACCGGGGTACCGATGGTGATGTCGTCGGTGCCCGAGAGCCGCGACAGCAGCACCGCCAGCGCCGAATGCACCACCATGAACAACGTGGCATTCTGCTGCTGACCGATGGCCAGCAGCCCGGCGTGTGTCTCGGCGTCGATCCGCACCTCGAGCCGGCCGCCCACATAGGACTGCACGGCGGGCCGCGGGCGATCGGCCGGCAGGTCGAGCTGCTCCGGGATCCCGGCCAGCTCCGTCTCCCAGTACCCGAGCTGCTTCGCCGCCAGCGATCCCGGATCGGATTCGTCGCCCAGCAGGTTGCGCTGCCAGATACTGAAATCGGCGTACTGCACCGGCAGCGGTGCCCAGCCGGGGGTCTCACCGGCCGTGCGGGCCACGTACGCGGCCATCAGGTCGCGGGTCAGCGGGCCGACCGAAGAGCCGTCGGCGGCGATATGGTGCACCACCATGGCGAGCACGTATTCGGCCGCATCCGCGGCATTGCCGGCCGCGTTCACCTCGAAAAGTGTTACCCGAAGCGGTACCTCGGTGGTCACATCGAAACCGGACGAGGCCAGTTCCGAGACGGCGGTGACGATTTCGCCGGCCGCCACGGTCCGCACCTCGAGCTGCGGTACCGCCCGGCCGACCGGCAGGACAACCTGCACCGGACCGGATTCGGTCTCCGGATACACCGTGCGCAGGACCTCGTGCCGCGCCACCAGATCCGCGACCGCGACCCGCAGAGCCTCGATATCGAGTTCACCGGACAACCGGATCGCCAGCGGAATGTT
>NZ_BAFV01000063.1 GCF_000308515.1 Nocardia carnea NBRC 14403
GTATTCGACGACCGAACCGGCGCGAGCCGATCGGCATCGGTCAGCGGCGCGGCATCGAAACCACTGGTATCGAGAGTGTCCAACGCCAGCACCGGCACACCTGCGATCTCCACCGGCGTGCCGCTGTCGGCCACACCGCTATCGGAGCCCCCGGTCACCGCCTGTACGTCGGCCGTGGTGGACAGCAGGCACACCGGTTCCGCGGTATCGAGAATGTAACCGATCCGCTCCGCCGGATGCGACGGATCCAACGGCACATACGCACCACCGGCCGCCACCACCGCATACATACCCACAACCAGGTCCACCGACCGGGAAACCAGCAACCCGACCAACGACTCCGGACCCACACCCTGCGCGACCAAATGCCGCGCCAAACGGTTCACCCGAGCCGAGAACTCGCCGTAGGACAGACTTGTCCCCTCGAACGACACCGCCACCCGATCCGGGTGCGCCGCTGCCATCTGCTCGAACCCGTTCAGCAGCAGCTGCTCGGGCAGCACATGCTCGGTCGAGTTCCAGTCGGCCAGCACCTCCATGCGTTCGACCGGCGCCAGGATCTCCAGATCGCCCACCGGGACACCCGGGGTCGTCACCACCGCGTCCAGCAACCGCATGAACCGATCGGCGAACGATGCGGCGGTCTCGGGGTCGAAGAGGTCGCGGGAGAACGACAGTTCACCCTGCATCGGGGAGTTCGTATCCTCGCCCATGCCACGGAAATTGAGCGAAAGGTCGAACTTCTCCAGCCCGATCTCGAAATCGACCGGGGCGACCCGCAGTTCCGGCAGTTCGAAGGTGCGGTCCGGCAGGTTCTCGAACGACAGCGCCACCTGGAAGAACGGGTGCCGGGCCTGGGAGCGGGTGGGGTTGAGGACCTCCACCAACCGTTCGAACGGCACATCGGCATGCGCGAACGCCTGCAGGTCCGCATTACGGACCGTGGCGAGCAGTTCGGCGAAACTCATCCCGCCCTGGACCTGAGTCCGCAGGACCAGCGTGTTGACGAACATGCCGACCAGGTTCTCCAGCGCGGCCTCACCACGGCCGGCGACGGGAGTACCGACGGCGATATCGGATTCGCCGGTCAGCCGGGCCAGCAACGCGGCCAGCACACTGTGCACCACCATGAACGGTGAAGCGTTGTGCCGGCGGCCGAGATCGGCGATCCGGCGCCGCATCTCCGGCTCGATCACGAAGGAATGGGTGCCGCCCGCATACGACGACACCGCGGGCCTCGGACGGTCGGCGGGCAGGGCCAGTTCGTCCGGCAGTCCGGCCAGTTCCTGTTTCCAGTACCGGATCTGATCGGAGATCAGCGATTGCGGATCGTCCTCCGAGCCCAGCACTTCCCGCTGCCAGAGCGCGTAATCCGCGTACTGCACCGGAAGATTCACCCAGGCCGGCGATTCCCAGCTGATACGGGCCGCGTAGGCGACCATCACATCCCGCGCCAGCGGGCCCATCGACCAGCCGTCGGCGGAGATATGGTGCACCACCATACCGAGCACGTATTCGGAATCGCTGATTTCGAAAAGCCGCGCATGCAAAGGCACTTCACCGGTGACGTCGAACGCCATCGTCGCCAGATCGATCAGGTGATCGATCAATTTGTCCTCGCGGATCCGGAACGGGGTCAGGTCCGGAACCACCTGCGCCGCATCCAGAATCACCTGAACCGGTGTCTGCCCGGTTTCGGGGAACACGGTGCGCAGGGATTCGTGCCGGTCGATCACATCGATGATCGCGACCTGCAGTGCCGCCACATCGAGTTCACCGGACATCCGGATGGCGACCGGGATATTGTTGACCGCCGATTCGGTGTCGTAGCGGTTGAGGAACCACATCCGCTGCTGGGCCAGCGACAGCGGGATATCGCCGTCGCGACTGCGGGCGACCAGCGCCTGCCGCGCACCTTCACCGACATGGGATTCGATCCGCGCCGCGAGCGCCATCACGGTGGACGCTTCGAACAGGGTGCGCACCGGTACCCGGGTGTCCAGGGCGGCGCCGAGCCGCGCCGCGACCTGGGTCGCGATCAGTGAATTACCGCCGAGTTCGAAGAAATCGTCGTCGAGACCGACCCGGTCGACGCCGAGGACCTCGGCGAAAACGTCCGCGACGATCTCCTCGATGGGCGTGACGGGCGTGCGGAACGCCTGGGTCTGGAACTGCGGCACCGGAAGCGCCTTGCGATCCAGCTTCCCGGCCGGGGTCAGCGGGATCTCGTCCAGCACCATGATCGAGGACGGCACCATGTACGCGGGCAGCCGATCCTGGATATGCGCCGTCACCGCGGGCACATCGATCGACTCACCCGGCGCGGCAACGACATACGACACCAGTGTCATCGCGCCGGAGACATTCTCGTGGCCGATGGTGACGGCGAAATCGACGGCAGGGTGTGAGGTCAGCGCGGCATCGATCTCGCCGAGTTCGATACGGAACCCGCGGACCTTCACCTGGAAGTCGTTGCGGCCCACGTATTCGACGGTCAGCGCGCCGGAGCCGTCGCGCCGCCAGCGTACGACGTCACCGGTCCGGTACAGGCGCTCCCCGTCGCTGCCGAACGGGTCCGCGACGAACCGGCCGGCGGTCAGCGCGGACCGGGCGTGATAGCCGCGGGCCAGCTGGACACCCCCGAGATACAGTTCGCCGATAACCCCCTCCGGCACCGGGTCCAGCCCGCCGTCCAGCACCAGCGCCCGCATGCCCCGTACCGGGCCACCGATGGTGACCGGTTCGCCGGGCTGCAGCGGGCCGCTGATATTGGTGGCGATGGTGGCCTCGGTCGGACCGTAGGCGTTGAACAGCCGGCGCCCCGTGGTGGCCGCCCAGCGGCCCGCGAGATCCGCCGGAATCGCTTCACCACCGGTGATGACGACGCGCACATCGTCCATCGCATCGAGATCCAGGGAGGCCAGCACCGACGGGGTGAGGAAGGCGTGCGTCACCCCGGTCGTCTCGATGAGATCGGCCAGTTCCGCGCCGCCGAACATCATCTGCGGCACGATGACCATGGTTCCGGCCGCACCGACGGCCAGGAGCAGTTCCAGCACCGAGGCGTCGAACGACGGGGAGGCGAAGGCCAGCGCGCGGGTGGACGTATCCAGCCCGAACCGCTGCACCTGCTCGGCCGCGAAGTTACGCAGGCCGAGGTGGGTGACCGCGACCCCCTTCGGCAGACCGGTCGAACCGGAGGTGTAGATCATGTACGCCGTATTCGCGGTGCGCAGCGGCGCCCGCCGATCGGCATCGGTGATCGCATCGGCCGAACTCGCCATGACCTCCGCGGCGAGTTCGGGATCGTCGAGACTGATCCAGCCGCCGGACAGTTCCGGCAGTTCCGGCAGCTCGTAATCCTCGGTGAGCCCGAAGGCGGCGCCCGAATCGGTGACCATGTGGATGATGCGGTCGGCCGGGTAGGCCGGGTCCACCGGGACCAGCACCGCACCGGATTTGACGATCGCCCACAGCGCCAGCTGATACCGCCACGAGCGGCCCAGCGCCAACGCGACCGAGACCTCCGGCCCGGCCCCGCGCTCGATGAGCACCCGTGCCAGCTGGTTCGAGGCGGAATCCAGCTCGGCGTAGGTATAGGACTCGTCATCGGCGACGACCGCGATACCGTCGGGATTGGTGACCGCCGCGGCCGCCAGCAGACCGGCCAGGGTATCCGGCTGTTCGGCCGGTCCACCGGCGCAGGCGGTGAGTTCGGCACGCTCGGCGGGATGCAGTAGTTCGATGGCGCCGACCCGGGTGTGCGGATCGTCGACGATCACGTCGAGCAAGCGCTGCCAGCGGGTGACGAACGAGCGGACCGTGGACTCGTCGAACAGGTCGGTGGCGTAGGAGAGGACCAGGTCCATACCTGCCGGTTCACCACGGCTGCCGCGTTTTTCGGTGATGGTCCAGACGAGGTCGAATTTGGCGATCGCGAGTTCGATTTCCGCGGCGCTGATCGACAGCCCGGGGATCTCCAGATCGGCGTGCGAGATCTCCTGGAACGACAGCATCACCTGCACCAGCGGCTGCCGGGCCTGCGAGCGGGCCGGGTTCAGCACCTCGACCAGCCGCTCGAACGGGACATCGGCATGCGCGAAGGCGGCGAGATCGGCTTCGCGGGTGCTGTCGAGGAATTCGGTGAACGGACGGGTGCCGTCCACGTCCGAACGCAACACCAGGGTGTTGACGAACATACCGATCAGATCGTCGAGCGCCTGCTCGCCGCGGCCGGCCACCGGCGTACCGACGGCGATATCACCGGTTCCGGAGAGCCGCGACAGCAGTACCGCCAGCGCGGCGTGCAGCACCATGAACAACGTCGAGCCGTTGCCGCGGGCCAGATCCGAGAGGCGTTCGTGCAGTTCGGCATCGATGGCGAAATGGTGCTGCGCACCACGGAAACCCTGCACCGCCGGGCGCGGCCGATCGATCGGCAGATCCAGCTGATCGGGCAGCCCCGCCAGCGTTTCCCGCCAGAAGGCGATCTGCCGGGCCGCCATGGATTCCGGATCGTCCTCGCGCCCCAGCAGTTCCCGCTGCCAGACGCTGTAATCCCGGTACTGCACCGGCAGCGGCGCCCAGGACGGCTCCACGCCGGTCGCGCGCGCCACATAGGCCGCGGCGACATCGCGGGACAGCGGGCCGAAGGAGAACCCGTCGGCCGAAATATGGTGCACCACAATGGCGACCGCATGCTCCGGGGTGCCGTTGGACCGGGCGCCGGCCACCTCGTAGACCCGTACCCGGATGGGCAGTTCCCGGGTCACGTCGAAACCGGTGGCAGCGAATTCGGCCAGCGCGTCGGGCAGCCGGTCGGCATCGATCCGCTCCACCCGGAGCCCCAGGTCGATATCGTCCATCGGCAGGACCAGCTGATAACCGCCGTCCCCGGATTCCGGGAAAATGGTCCGCAGCGACTGCTGGCGTTCGATCACATCGTCGAGAGCGGCGGTGAGCGCCGCGACATCGGCATGACCGCGCAGCCGGATCACGAACGGCAGGTTGTAGGTGGGCGCGGCGGGGTCGAACTGGTTGATGAACCACATCCGCTGCTGCGCCGGCGACAGCGGCACCCGATCGGGCAGCGACCGGGCCACCAGCGGAGGCCGGGACTCACGGGATTCGCCCGCGGTGGCGATCTCGATACGGCCCGCCAGAGCGGCCACGGTGGGGGTTTCGAACAGCGCCCGCACCCCGATGCGGACCCCGAACGCGGCGCTGATCCGCGCGACGACCTGGGTCGCGACCAGCGAGTTACCGCCGAGATCGAAGAAGCTGTCGTCGACACCGACCACCTGCTGGCCCAGGATATCGGCGAAGATCCCGGCCACGACATGTTCGGCCTGCGTGCGCGGGGCGCGGAAACCGGCCACATCGGCGCTGAACACCGGTTCGGGTAGCGCCTTGCGATCCAATTTTCCGCTGGTGTTGAGCGGAAGCGCGTCCAGCACCAGGATCGCGGCCGGGACCATATAGGACGGCAGCTTCTCGCCGAGGAACCGGCCGAGTTCGACCGGTTCGACGGTATGCCCGGGTGCGGGTACGACATAGGCGGCCAACTGCTGGCCGGTGGCGGTATCGACCACCAGCACCACGGCCTGACTCACCGCCGGATGGGCGAGCAGATCGGTTTCGATCTCGCCCAGTTCGATGCGCTGACCGCGGAACTTCACCTGGAAGTCGGTCCGGCCGAGGTATTCGAGCACCCCGTCGGCACGCCAGCGCACCAGGTCGCCGGTGCGGTACATCCGGTCTCCCGGTGCACCCAGCGGGTCGGCGACGAAACGGTCGGCACTCAGATCCGGGCGGCCCAGATAGCCGCGGGCCAGCTGCCGGCCCGACAGATACAGCTCACCCGGTGCGCCGACGGCCGCCGGCCGCAGGCGGGCGTCGAGCACCTGGACCCCGACATTCCACTCCGGCACACCGATCGGCACCGAGACGGTATCGGCGGTGGTGGCCTCCCAGTAGGTCACCGACACCGCGGCCTCGGTGGGTCCGTACAGGTTGTGCAGGCCGGCACCGGAGATCGCCTTCATCGCCGCGACCGTTTCCGGTGGCAGCGCCTCGCCGATCACGAACACCGCGCGCAGCCAAGCGATCTGCTCGGGGTCGGCGTAGGAGGCGAACACCGTCAGCATGGACGGGACGAAATCGGTGATGGTCACCCCGTGCCGGGCAATGGTTTCGGCGACGTAGGCCGGATCGCGGTGGCCGTCCGGAGTTGCGACGATCAGGGTGGCGCCCGACATCAGCGGCAGGAAATAACCCCACAGCGAGACGTCGAAGGTGGTGGCGGTCTTCTGCAGGTAGACGTCGTCCGCGGTGAAACCGTAGGTGTCCAGCATCCACAGCTGCTGGTTGACGATGGCGTGATGGCTCACCGCCACACCCTTGGGGCGGCCGGTGGAACCCGATGTGTAGATGACGTATGCGGTGTTGTCCGGGCGCAGCGGGGAGAGCCTGTCGGCATCGGTGATCGGCTCGTCGGAGAACCCGGCGGTATCCAGGGTGTCGACGGTCCGGGACCGCACCGATTCGGGCAGGTCCGGCTGATCCGCGGTAACCGTCAGCACGCAGACCGGCGCCGCGCTCTCCAGGATGTAGGCCGTGCGCTCGGCCGGATGGTCAGGGTCGATCGGGACATAGGCGCCGCCGGCACGCAGGACTGCGTGCATCGCCACGACCAGTTCGACCGATCGGCGCATCCCGAGGGCGACCAGCGATTCCGGGCCCACACCGTCGGCGATCAGATACCGGGCCAGCCGGTTGACCCGCGCGCCGAATTCGGCGTAGGTCAGACCTGTCCCCTCGAAGTCGACCGCGAGGTTGTCCGGGGTACGCGTGATCTGGGCATCCAGCAGCGCGGGCAGCGTGGTGTCCGGTACCTCGTGCGCCGCATCGTTCCAGGTCTCCACGGTCGCGGTGCGTTCGGCGGCGGTGGTGATCGCGAGCTGCCACACCGGTTCGTCGGCCTCGGCGGCCAGGAATCCTTCGAAAAATTCGAGGAACCGGGTGTGATGCCGGCCGGCCTCTTCCTCGGTGTAGAGGTTGGGGTTGGTTTCGAAGTCGATATGGCTGCGGGTGCCGCCGATCGACTGATAGAAGTTGACGCCCAGATCCTCGATACTGCCGGTGGACAGCACATGCAGGCTGCCGACGCTGTCACCGAGGCGCAATTCGTCCTGGAACAGCATGATGTTGACCCACGGCCCGAAGAATTCCGTGGTCACCACGCCACCGCCGGCGGAATCGCGGCGGATGTCCTCGTGCCGGTAGCGCTGATGCCGCAACGCCCCGGATACCTCGAGCTGTACCTGGCGGCGCAGATCGGCGATCGTGGTCTCGGCGCCGACGTGCAGCCGCAGCGGGACGATATTCGACGAGACGCCGCCGGAGCGGCGCATGAGCGCGGTGGTGCGCGCGGTGACCGGCAGGCTGAGAATGACGTCCTCGGCGCTGTTCCATTGCGCGAGGTAGGCCGCGAACGCGGCGATCAGCTCCTGGGCGGGCGAGGATTCGTAGCGGCGCACCGCGTCGTCGAGCGCGGCGTTCTGGTCGTCGGTGAGCGGCCCCTGGACCACACCGTTGCGGGCGGCCGGGGCAGCCGAACGCCCGGCCAGGCTGGTGCCCTCCTCGAGCCCCGCGACCCGTTCGGCCCAGTACTCCTTGTCCGTGCGGAAGCGGTTGCTCTCGCGGTAGGTGAGCTCCTGGTCGTACAGGGTGCGCAGCTGCGCGGCCTTGGACGGCGCGGGTTCCACACCCGCCCGGTAGGCCGTGTACAGCTCGGCGATCCGGTTCATCATGTTCATGGCGCCGTAGCCGTCGATCACGATGTGGTGTGCGCGCACATACCAGTACCAGTGATCTTCGCCCAGATGCAGGGCTGCGGCACGGATCAGGCGGTCGGTGGTCAGATCCAGCGGGCGGCCGTACTCGTCGCGCATCCAATCCCGGGCGGCGGCGACCGGATCGCCTGCGGTACGCAGGTCCACATAGCGGACCTCGTCCTCGAGGCTGTGATCGACGAACTGCAGCGGTTCCCCGTCGCGTTCGACGATGCGCAGCAGGCCCGAACCCAGTTCGTGGGAGGCGTCCAAACTGGCCCGGGTCAGGGTGTCGACATCGAGCTCACCGCGCAATTCGACGTACTGGGCGATATTGACCGGCACCTGTGGGTCGACATGCTGCGCGTACCAGATACCCAGCTGTGCAGGCGACAGGGGGAACAGATCCCCGTCGGCGGTTGCCGAACCACTGTTCGTACCGTTCCCGCCGTTGTCCAGCCGGTCCAACCGTAACCTCGCTTCCGGAACGCACGCGTGCGCTTCCCGTCACCACCTGGTCGCGACGCGCACCGCCCGTAGCGCGATGTCCGCTGTTCCAGGTCCACT
This sequence comes from Nocardia carnea NBRC 14403, assembly GCF_000308515.1. Classification (GTDB taxonomy): domain Bacteria; phylum Actinomycetota; class Actinomycetes; order Mycobacteriales; family Mycobacteriaceae; genus Nocardia; species Nocardia carnea. Next base: position 8,400 of record NZ_BAFV01000063.1, read on the forward strand.
TCTTGTTCGATCAGGCAGAAATGTCCATCGGAAGTATCCGTTTATCGGGCCGAGGACGTTACATCGGACGCCGGGTACCACCGGGCACCTCCGGTGCCGTGGGACACCGTGTACCCGCACCCGCGCGCCGACTCCTGACCACCGATCCAATCTACCGTCGTACCGGCGCCACACCAACCGCGTTACGCAGGTGCAGGCCGGGGCCCGCGCGGTGGCTGCCGGGGTGTCCGGGCAGGTCCCGCAGTGGGCTCTCGTCCCGGTCTCGTCCGGGCCTATCCGGTGAGGTGGGCACGGTCACGTGCCGGGTCGTAAAGGTGGGATTGCACACAGGCCGCACCCGGGGCCAGCGCCCGGCCGACCAAGATCACCGCCGCCTGTCGCAGCCCGGCCGTCTCGACCTGATCGGCGATATCGGCCAGGGTGCCGCGCAGGACCATCTGCTCCGGCTGGCTGGCCCGGTACACCACCGCGACCGGACAGCCGGCCCCGTAGTACTCGGCCAGCTCCACCGCCAGCTCCCGGGTACGGGTGACAGCCAGATGCAGGGCCAGCGTGGCACCGGTCCGGGCGAAACCGGACAGCGCCTCGGAATCCGGCATCGCCGTCGAACGGGCCTGCATCCGGGTCAGCACCACCGACTGCACGACCTCGGGAACCGTCAACTCCGTACCCAGCAACGCGGCCGCGGCCGCATACGCGGGCACTCCCGGGGTGATATCCCACGGCACACCCGCGGCGTCGAGCCGGCGCGTCTGCTCGGTGAGGGCGGAATAAAGAGAGGTATCGCCGGAGCACAGCCGGGCCACATCCCGCCCGGCCGCGGTCGCCCGCACCAGATGTCCGGTGATCTCGTCGAGGTCCAGCCGCTGGGTATCGATCAGCTCGGTCCCCGGGGCACAGTGCGCGATCACCTCGGGGTCCAGGTAGGTCCCCGGGTACAGGCATACCGGGCACCGCCGCAGCAGCTCCACCGCACGCACGGTCAGCAGATCGGCGGCGCCGGGCCCCGCCCCGATGAAGTGCACGGTCATGGGACGAGCATAGGTCCGGCGCCCTCTTCCCCCGAGCCCCCGCCCACGCACGCCCGACATCCGGGCCCCCGGCCAGGACTCTTTCGACGCCGCGTCCGGTCCGGCGCCGGATCCGGCCGCCACGTCCCGAGAGATCCCCGAAAAGGCGAACGGCCCTATCCGGCAGACGACACGGACGGAGTACGTATGGTGGCGGCCGGGGCACCGCCGAAACGGTTCACCGCATCCGCGCGGCGCACGTCCGGGATCTCCGGCGCACCGCCGCGATCAGGGGCTGCGCCATGATCACCGGCGACGGCCTCGGGCGGACGACGCCCGGCTCAGCCGACGGCGTCGAAGAAGGCGATGACCTTTGCCGGCTGTACCCGCACCAGGAGTTCACCGGGTACACCGTTGCGGCGGCCGAACTCGTCGGCGCGGGCCGTACCCATATAACGGCCACCGATCGCGGTCGCCGTCCGCAGCAGTTCGGCCGGGTCCTCGGACAAGGTGACCGTGCCCTGGATCTGCACCGCCGCATAGGGCGGCTCCTCGAGATCCACCACCAGCGCGACCCGCGGGTCGCGCTGCAACGCCTTTCCCTTCGCGGTGTTCTTTCCGGTGTTGAACACGATTTCGTCCCCGTCGAGCAGGAACCAGACCGGGGTCACCACCGGACGCCCGTCACCGGCGGTGAACGCCACTTTGGCGGTACGGGTTCCGTAGCTGAGGAATTCGCGCACCTTGGGATCGGAAAGCGAGGCCATACGGATCAGCCTAGGGCGCCGCGAGCGCTGCCCGGACATATCTCGCGGCGCGGCGAGCCGCCATGACCATGTCACACCCGGGTGGCCCGCGTCGTCGACCGGATACCCGCCGGGATACGCCGGCCGCAGAGAGTTGGTGCGAGATGGACGTCGCTTACTACACAGTCGGAATACTGACCGCTCTATGGGTCGGGTTCTCGGGCTACTCACTTTTCTCGAAACAGCAATTCGTCGTCGAACCACTCGAGCAATACGGTGTGCCGCGGTCGTGGTGGAACTGGCTGGCCGCGGCCAAAACTGCCGGGGCACTCGGGCTGATCGCCGGTTTCGCGCTGCCCGCGCTCGGCATCGCTGCCGCCGCCGGCCTGATCCTCTACTTCCTCGGGGCCACCGCAACGGCCTTACGCGCACGCTCGTACAAGACCTCGGTCTTCCCGCTGCTGTACTTGCTTCCGGTCGCCGCGACCCTGGCCCTCCAACTCGCCCGGTAACCGGTGCGGATGACGGACCCGGATCGGCCAAGCTCCGAACCGGCGCAGGTTCTCGCCCGGCTGTACCGGTACAGCCGGGCCCGGCCCCGAATACGGCGGAAGCCGAACCGCTGCGTATCGACACCATCCGCGCCGGTGCCGGCGCCGGGAGGGTCTGAGCGCGACAATCTCCGTACTTGTTCGCAGTGGACAAGCGGGCCGGGATCCCGCAGGCAGACCGGTGGTCGCCGCGGACAACCGTTCCCGCTGACCGGACTCCGTACGAACAAACCGCGCCGAATTGCCGATGCGGCGTCTGCATCCGGGTGATACTCCGAATGGCCCTCCGGGTCGGGGCCGCAGCGCGTGAGGAGTGGGCGATGAGCGTGGTGGACGGTGCGAAACAGGCCGACGGGAACTCACCACCGGAGCGAGGCGGGTTGCGGCGGGTGGTCGCCGCATCCATGGCCGGAACCGTGGTGGAGTGGTACGAGTTCTTCCTCTATGGCACCGCGGCGACGCTGGTGTTCAGCAAGATCTTCTTCCCGGAATCCGACAGCGAACTCGATGCGATCCTGAAAGCGTTCCTCACTTATGCGGTCGGGTTTGCGGCCCGCCCGCTCGGGGGCATCGTCTTCGGGCATTTCGGCGATAAATACGGCCGCAAGCGGCTCCTGCAGTTCAGCCTGATCCTCGTGGGTGCAGCCACCTTCTTGATGGGCTGCCTGCCCACCTACGGCCAGATCGGCTACCTGGCGCCCGCCCTCCTGGTCATCCTGCGCTTCCTGCAGGGTTTCGCGGTCGGCGGGGAATGGGGCGGCGCCGTCCTGCTGGTGGCCGAGCACAGCCCGGACAAGAGTCGCGGGTTCTGGGCCAGCTGGCCGCAATCCGGTGTCCCCGGCGGCAATCTGCTGGCCACCGTCGTTCTGCTGGTACTCACCACCGTCCTGTCCGAGGACGATTTCCTGTCCTGGGGTTGGCGTATCGCGTTCTGGTTGTCCGCGGTGGTGGTTCTGATCGGCTATTACATCCGCACCAAGGTGACCGATGCACCGATCTTCACCGCGGCGCAGAAGCAAGCCGAACAGGTAAAGACCTCGTCCTTCAGCGCGATCGAGGTTCTGAAGCGGTATCCCCGCGGCGTGCTCACCGCGATGGGCCTGCGCTTCGGCGAAAACATCATGTACTACCTGGTCGTCACCTTCACCATCACCTACCTGAAGGTCCAGCACGATATGGCGACCGACGACATCCTGTGGTGGCTGCTCGCTGCCCACGCCGTGCATTTCGCGGTGATCCCGCTGATCGGCGCACTCACCGACCGGATCGGCCGGCGTCCGGTCTACCTGGCGGGCACGATCGGCGCCGGCCTGTGGGGCTTCATCGCCTTCCCGATGATGGACACCGGCAACGGCTGGATCATCACCGCGGCAATCGTCCTCGGCCTCATCGCCCACGGCTTCATGTACGCCCCCCAACCGGCGATCATGGCGGAAATGTTCCCGACCCGGATGCGCTATTCCGGCGTATCCCTCGGCTACCAGGTCACCTCGATCGTCGCGGGCTCACTGGCCCCGGTGATCGCGGTCAAACTCCTGGACACTTTCGACTCCCCTGTCCCGATCGCCATCTACCTGGCAGCGGCTGCTGCCGTGACCGCGGTCGCGGTGCTGGTGGCGCGCGAAACCAAGGGTTTCGACCTGACCGATATCGACCGAGCCGATGCGGCCCGCGACACCACGACAACCGTCCGGCTCTGACAACCGGCATCACGAGGAACTACTACCGCCGTCGGACACAGGCGCCGACACCTGGTCGGCCGGCCGGTCGTTCGTTCAGCTCTGGATCGAGCCCGCGATATTGGTGTTGTGCACCGAGCAGACCCACCAGGTCCGGTCGCGCCGAAGCAGGACCCAGGTGCCTCGGTTGGCGAGTGAGAACTCTGCGGTGTGCAGGGTTTGCTCGACGTTGACGATTGCGTGGTCAGGTGTCAACAGACGGAGGGCCAGCAGCTCGAAACGAGCTCGCGCATCAGGGCTGTCACCGAGACGAGCGCGATGGTAAGCGTGCAGTTCATCCCACCCCCGGAAGATCGCCCCCGCCGGCGTGATGAAGACGACGTCTTCGGTGAACACCCGATCGAACGCCGCTGCGTCCTTGGCCTCCAATGCCGATTCCAGCTGCCGGAAAAGGGTGTCGATCTCGGCTGTCGTCGCCGCGTCGGCACCGGATATTCCGGCTGCTGGACGGCCACCGACCGAGGCGTGCTCGAGAGAACTCACTTCCCGCACGCTACGCGCTCTGAATGGGTAGTACCCTTCTATGTAGATAACTTCTACGTAGAAGACCTCTACATTGGAGGCCGGGTGGCTGGTTTCGTCGGACGACAACGTGAACTGGATATGCTCGACAGTCGGCTGCGCCGCGTCACCGAGTCTGCGTCCGGGATCGCAGTCGCGATCCGCGGGCGAAGGCAGGTGGGCAAGTCGAGGCTGGTCCAGGAGTTCTGCGACCAGTCCGCGGTGCCGTATCTCTACTTCACCGCAACCAAAGGCGCCGCACCTGCGGAATCCCTCGCGGGGTTGTTGCGCGAACTGCGCGAATCCTCGCTGATCACCGATCCCGAACTGCTGCCCGAGCAGATCGGTTCGTGGGCGGACGGATTCCGGGCCATAGCCGCAGCCCTACCGGACGGGCCGTCGGTCGTGGTGATCGACGAGGTGCCCTGGCTGACCGAGCAGGACCAGAGTTTCGACGGGGTCCTGCAAACCGCCTGGGATAGGATGTTGTCGCGACATCCGGTGCTTTTACTGCTCTTGGGCAGTGACTTGCACATGATGGAACGCCTCACCGCCTACGATCGGCCTTTCTACGGCAGAGCGGACAACTTCGTTCTCGGGCCCCTCAACCCGGTGGAGATCGCGGACGCCACCGGACTCGGTGCGGCGGACGCGCTCGATGCGCACCTGATCACCGGCGGGCTGCCGGGAATTCTGCGGAGTTGGCCGCGCGGCCGTAGCCCGCTGGAGTTCCTCGAGGGGGAATGTGCAGATCCGGCGGCGCCGCTGTTCAGCGTGCCGGAGTCGGCACTGCTGGCCGAGTTCCCGGCGCCGGACCAAACACGCCGCGTACTGGAGTCGGTCGGCGGCGGCGACCGAACTCACGCCAATATCGCGGCAGCGGCCGGTGGCAGCGGCGGCCCGATTGCCTCCGGCAGCCTGTCGCCGATTTTACGGCGACTCACCGTCGACAAACGAGTGCTCGCTATCGACGAGCCATTGTCGATCCGGCCCGGCAAACCGGCCTTGTACCGGGTCTCCGACAGCAATCTCCGGCTGTACCTTGCGGTATTGCGCGCCGCGCAGGACCTTTCGCGCCGGGGGCGGTCCGCAGCCGCGTTCCGGCTGATCGAACGGCGCTGGACCACCTGGCGGGGACGAGCTGTCGAACCGCTCATCCGCGAATCATTGGAACTTGCCGCTCTCAGCGGCCGCTTACCGTGGCAGTCCGTGGAAACCGTCGGCGGCTGGTGGAATCGGCGTTTCGATCCCGAGGTAGACCTGGTAGGCGCCGATCGCGGACCGGTCGCGAATCGGATCGAATTCGTCGGCTCGGTGAAATGGCTCGGTACGCCCTTTGATCGGCGCGATCTCGTGACATTGCGAAAGTCCGCCGCCGAGGTACCCGGCTACGAGCCGGGCGAATCCGGTTTGGTCGTAGTCAGCCGGTCCGGGATCGCCGCGGATGTCCGCGACGCGGGCGCGGACCTGATTTGGGGCCCGGACGAGGTTCTTTCGGTCTGGAGGTAGCGCCGACCGCACGGCGATGTACCGGCGAGCAAGGCTGCCCCCCACTTGTCGGTTGCCGGTGCCATGATCACGCGCGCTGATCAGCAGACCAGCGGAGACCGGATATGTCGACCCAGGAGGATCGCGGTGTTCACGATCAATGTCCGCCCCGGGGAATGGTTGGGGCCGGATCGCATATTGGCAGTAGTCGAACTGCCCGTCGCGGGCCGACGATTCGCGATGGCATCGGCTGTCGGAACCGCAAACGATCTGGACTGGGCACTCCAATTTACAGATGGCTACCGGTTCGAAAGGATCAGAGAATTAACTGTCAAGGGTGAGGGTGTCATCCATACCCGTGTAGGGCGGTTGCCCGATAGCAGTGTCTGCATCCAGTATTCCGGGTGGGCTTTGGAAGTTGCGGTCCTGAGGGTAGGCAAGCTGTTCGGACCAGGCGGGGACGATCTCAGCTTCCGGTCGAGCATGCAGGAATGGATCGACAACGGCTGCATGGGAGGGCTTTACGACTTGGACCGAGTCTATATGGAGCTGAGACCATGCCTCGAAGAATAGGAAAGCTCCAAGCCTCGACCTCTGGTTCGGCCGCACAATCAACATCAGCGAACCCAGCAGGTCACGGCCACTTTCGACGACCTCTCCCGCGTGGATACCGAGTAGGTGGCACCGTTCCATGTAGATAGCTTCTACATAGATTCGTTCTACATTGGAGGCTGGGTAAGCAATCGGAGTCAGGCGAACAGTTCGTCGAGGGTGGACGCCGACAGAATCCGAGTGGTCCAGGCGCGGACCCGGTCGAGGTCGGCGGACCGGACGCGATCGACGGTCGCGGCGGGTAGCCGACCGAACTTGGCGTCCATCTGCTCGAGCAATGCTTCGGCGCGCCCGCGCGCTTTGCCCCGTGCTTCGATCATCTCTGCTGTGGTCACTATCGCCTCCTTCGCTCGTGGACCGAGCTGTTCGAAGACCGCCGCGAGGTCGGCCTCGGGGGTTTCGCCGACCGTGACGAGGTAGGTCAGCACGGTCAGGTAGTTGCCGAGGGGGTCCGGACCGGATTCCAGGGCACGCAGATCTTCGAGCCAGTCCAGCATATCGCGTCCCAGCGCCGGGTTCTTGGGAGCGATGCGCTGCAGGACCAGCAGCACCCTGGCCGCGGGGGTCAGGTCCCGGGCCCGCAGGGCGGCCGGGTCGAGCACGGCCACGTCGTCGAGCAGGAAACGGAACCGGGGCAGGTAGGGGCCCATGGCCTGGCGGGTGTCGTCGTCAAGGTCGAACAGATCGGCCAGTTCGGTGGGCGCCGACCAGGCCCGGCCCTTGGCAGTGTTGTGCACGACCAGCGGGATGATCGCGGGCAGCGTGGTGACCTTGGCGGCACCGGAGGACTTGCGCTCGCGGTGGTTGTCGGTCAGGTACTGGCGCCAGATGGCCACCACGTATTCGAGCATGCGGAAGGCCATGAACCGGTCGCTGCTGGATTGGTGTTCGATCAGGATGTAGATGTAGGCGGGGTGGCCGTCGAGGCGGGTGCGGTAGAGCAGATCGCTGTACCGGTTGGCCAGGTCCGGATGGACGAAGCTGCTCGGGTGGGGCCGCAGGTCGGTCAGGTCGAGGCGGGCAATTAGCGCTGGGGACAGCGCGGCGCGTATTTCGGAGGCAGCGTTATCGCGGCAGGACATGACTTTCCGGAAGTACGCGTCGTGCGGGTTGGACCGCTGCTCCGTCATGGCGGAGACGATATGCGCGGCGTCCGACAAATAGACGATCAGGCAAATCGATTGCGAGGCAGTCCTTCCGACCGAGCACGCCGACTGCGTCCGGGATGATCGAATCAGCATCCGAGCTGCAGAACTTGCCGCAGCTTTCGGTGTTCGGGCGCCACGTATCGTGGCGGGGAACGTGCCGACGTGGAGCATCTCGGGACTGCGAATACCAGCCTGGACGTGGAAGCCGGCAATCAAAGTCGGCGCCGGATTCAGCCGCCTTCCTGCGGCCGAGCAGGACGGCGCACTCGCGATCGCAGTCCTGCTCGGGAGCCTCATTCGGACCGCGCCGAATCGCCGCTCAGCCGGGCCCGGACAGCGCAGGCATCGGGCCCGCACCCCTGACCGGGCACGCCGGTAGGGGTGCCGACAGCGGAACGGCCGCCGGGTGGGCCCCACCGACTCAGTCCGGTAGGGGCCCGGTAAGCGCGGTAAGCGCCATCAACCGCAGCACCGAGCGGGTGCGGCCGCGGGCGGGGCCGGCGCTGTGCGGGGTGGAGTTGAGCAGGCCGAAGACGGCGTGGGCCTGGATGCGGGCGGTGTCCTCGTCGAGTTCCGGGGTCAGGTCACAGAGCACCCGTACCCAGATCTCCACGTAGCGGCGCTGGGTGCGGCGGATCTCGCGGCGGGCCGGAAGGGGGACGTTGTCGAGGTCGCGGTCCTGGATGCGAATGAGTTCGGGGTCGCCGAGGGCGAAGTCGAGGTGGAAATCGACCAGGCCGGCCAGGGCGTCTGACGGATCGGCGGCGTCGGCGGCTACCGCGGTGCCGCCGTCGAGGAGGCGGCGGCTGATGCCGACCAGGAGTTCCACGAGGAGGGCTTCCTTGTTGGGGAAGTGCCGGTAGACCGCGGGGCCGCTGATCCCGACCGCCGCGCCGAGATCGTCGAGGCGCATACCGAGGTAGCCGCGTTCGGCGATCAGCCGGGCGCCGGCGGCCAGCAGTTGGTCGCGGCGCTGCTGTTTGCGCAGCTCCCGGTTGGTCGGGGTGGCAGAATCGGCGCTGGTCACCCGTACTCCTTCGGCATTCTCTGGACAACTCGGTTAGTCAAGATTAACCTGAATTCCAGTTATCAGCGATTAACTCAGATGGGCAGGATCATGTGATGACCCGCACCGCGAGCCCCGCGACCGCCGCCCGGCCGGCAACCGATAACCGGGCCGCCAATCAGGCCCTGGTAGACGAGTTGCGCCGCCGCCTCGCCGAGACCGCCCGCGGTGGCTCGGAGAAGGCCCGGCAGCGTCATATCGACCGCGGCAAACTCCTGCCGCGTGATCGCGTGGATCAACTGCTCGACCAGGGCAGTCCGTTCCTGGAACTCTCGCCACTGGCCGCAGTCGGCATGTACGGGGACCAATCGCCGGGTGCGGGCATCATCACCGGTATCGGGCGGGTGGCGGGCCGCGAATGCGTGATCGTGGCCAACGACGCCACGGTCAAGGGTGGCACCTACTACCCGGTGACAGTGAAGAAGCATCTGCGCGCCCAGGAGGTGGCGCTGCACAACAACCTGCCGTGCGTGTACCTGGTCGATTCGGGTGGCGCCTACCTGCCCGAACAGGACGAGGTGTTCCCCGACCGCGAGCATTTCGGCCGGATCTTCTACAACCAGGCCACCATGAGCGCGCAGGGTATCGCACAGATCGCCGCGGTGATGGGGTCGTGCACCGCGGGCGGGGCCTATGTGCCGGCGATGAGCGACGAGGCGGTGATCGTGCGGGATCAGGGCACGATCTTCCTCGGCGGCCCACCGCTGGTGAAGGCCGCGACGGGCGAGGTGGTGACGGCCGAGGAGCTCGGTGGCGGCGCTCTGCATTCCCGCACCTCCGGGGTCACCGACCATCTGGCCGACGACGACCGGGATGCGCTGCGGACGGTGCGCCGGATCGTCGGCACGCTCGGACCCCGCCCAGAACCCGCGTGGGAGGTGCGCGACGCCCGCGAGCCCGCGGTGCCCGCCGACGACCTCTACGACGTGGTTCCGGTGGACCTGCGCACCCCGTATGACGTGCGGGAGGTCATCCACCGCCTCGTCGACGCCGATCCCAGCGGCGAAACCGGATTCCATGAATTCAAAGCCGAGTACGGCACCACCCTGGTCACCGGTTTCGGGCATATCCACGGACATCCGGTGGGTATCGTGGCCAACAACGGCGTGCTGTTCGGCGAATCCGCCATGAAGGGCGCGCATTTCATCGAACTCTGCGATAAACGCAAGATCCCGCTGCTGTTCCTGCAGAACATCACCGGATTCATGGTCGGACGTGATTACGAGGCCTCCGGTATCGCCAAACACGGGGCAAAAATGGTCACCGCGGTGGCGTGTGCGCGGGTGCCGAAACTGACCGTGGTGATCGGCGGCTCGTACGGCGCCGGGAACTATTCGATGTGCGGGCGGGCCTATTCACCGCGGTTCCTGTGGATGTGGCCGAATGCCCGGATCTCGGTGATGGGTGGCGAGCAGGCGGCATCGGTGCTGGCCACCGTGCGCGGCGACCAACTCGACGGAAACGGTCGACCCTGGAGCGACGCCGACCAGGAGGCGTTCAAAGAACCGATCCGGCGCCAATACGAGGCCCAGGGCAATCCTTACTATTCGACCGCCCGGCTCTGGGATGACGGGGTCATCGACCCGGCCGATACCCGGACCGTGCTCGGACTGGCTCTCTCGGTGTGCGCGCAGGCGCCGCTGGAACCGGTCTCCTACGGCGTATTCAGGATGTGATGACCGTGCTGAACACCAACCATCCCCTGCCGTTCGACACCGTACTGGTCGCCAATCGCGGTGAGATCGCCGTCCGCGTCATCCGCACCTTGCGCACCATGGGCTTGCGGTCGGTGGCCGTGTACAGCGATGCCGACGCGCACGCCGCGCATGTGCAGGCCGCGGATATCGCGGTCCGGCTGGGACCGGCCGCGGCCCGCGACAGCTATCTGCATATCGACCGCATCGTGGATGCCGCCCGCCGCACCGGCGCCCGGGCCGTGCATCCGGGATACGGATTCCTTTCCGAGAACGCCGCTTTCGCGGCCGCGCTGGATGCCGCCGGAATCGTGTTCCTCGGTCCGCCCGCGAAGGCGATCGAGGTCATGGGCGATAAGATCACCGCGAAGACCACGGTGTCCGCCTCGGGGGTGCCGGTGGTCCCGGGCATCGCCGAACCAGGTCTGACGGATGAGCAGCTCATCGCCGCCGCCATCGATATCGGCTATCCGGTATTGGTCAAACCGTCCGCGGGCGGCGGCGGCAAGGGTATGCGGCGGGTCGACGATCCCGCCGACCTGCCCGCCGCCCTGGTCAGCGCCCGGCGGGAGGCCGCTTCCGCGTTCGGTGACGACACTCTGTTCCTGGAACGGTTCGTCACCCGCCCGCGGCATATCGAGGTGCAGATCCTGGCCGATACCCACGGCACCGTGCTGCATCTGGGTGAACGCGAATGCAGTCTGCAGCGCCGGCATCAGAAGGTGATCGAGGAAGCACCTTCACCGTTGCTGGACGCCGAGACCCGCGCCCGGATCGGTGCGGCCGCCTGCGCCACCGCGCGCAGCGTGGACTATGTGGGCGCGGGCACGGTGGAATTCATCGTCTCCGCCGATCGCCCGGACGAGTTCTTCTTCATGGAGATGAACACCCGCCTGCAGGTGGAACATCCGGTGACCGAACTGGTCACCGGGTTCGATCTGGTGGAATGCCAGGTCCGCATCGCCGCCGGGCAGCGGATCCGGCTGGAGCAGGACGATATCCGGATGCAGGGTCACGCGGTCGAGGCGCGGGTATACGCCGAGGATCCGGGCCGCGGTTTCCTGCCGACGGGTGGCACCGTCCTCGATCTCCGGGAACCGGCGGGCCCGGGTGTTCGGGTGGACTCCGGGCTCGCGGTGGGCACGGTGGTGGGCAGCGATTACGACCCGATGCTCGCGAAGGTCATCGCACACGGTCCCGACCGCGCAGCCGCGCTGTCCGCGCTGGACCGGGCACTCGCCGAGACCGCGGTACTCGGGGTGCGCACCAACACCGATTTCCTGCGTTTCCTGCTGGCCGATTCCGATGTGGTGGCGGGTCGCCTGGATACCGCGCTTCTGGACCGGCGGGCCGGCGATTTCGCGCCGGACCCGGTCTCCGACGAGGTTTTCGCGGCCGCCGCCGTATACCGCTGGCTGCGGCAGTGGCCGGCGGGACCGGCCGACCCGTGGTCCTACCCGACCGGGTGGCGGGTCGGGTCGGCCGCACCGATCCGGGTCCGGCTGGCCGGCGGCGATCGCACGGTGCACGTCTACCTCACAGGCACCCCGGATTCGGCCGATCTACGCGTCGAGGACGCCGAACCGGTATCGGTGACAGCGGAACTGGGCCGGCCATCCGCAGGGCAGGCTTCCGGCGAATCCGTCCGCACGGTCACCCTCACCTTCGACGGCCTGCGGCGCAGTTACCGGGTCGCGGAATCGGACGGCACCCTCTGGGTGGCCGGGCCGGGCGGAGTCGCGGCGGTGCGGGAGCTGGCCGAGGAATCGGTCCGGGCCGACGCCGCCGCGGTGCACGATGCCGAGATCCGCAGCCCGATGCCCGGAACCGTGCTCGCAGTCGCCGCGGCGAGCGGCGCGACAGTGGCGGCCGGCGATCCGATCCTGGTGGTCGAGGCGATGAAAATGGAGCATTCGCTCACCGCACCGCTCACCGGCACGGTCGAGATCCTGGTGGCGGCCGGCGCTTCGGTGCGGCTCGACGAGGTTCTCGCCCGCGTCCACGTCGAGCCCGGCGGAAACGAATCCGCGGGATCGGTCCCGGGAGCCGACGACGACCGATCAGCAGGGTCGGCGGCCGCGCCGGCTGCCATCGGTTCCACCGGGCCGGGCGGCACAGATCCCGCGTCCAGCACGGAAGCCGCCGGGTCCGCATCGGGCGCCGGGACAACCGGCCCCGCACGTTCCGCCGAATACATCGGTGCCGATCCCGAATGACCCCCACGGGATCGACGACCACAGCGCCGGCGCCGGACGACACGGCGACCCTGTACCACTCCGAGAACGAGAAGAGGCGAAGGTGAGCGATTTCCTGTCCACCGGCACCCTGCCCGACCACTACCGCGACCTCGCGCTGACCGTACGGGATTTCGCGAATCAGGTCGTCGCGCCCGTGGCGGCGAAACACGATGCCGAGCACAGTTTCCCGTACGAGGTCGTCTCCGGGATGGCGAAGATGGGCCTGTTCGGGTTGCCGTTCCCCGAGGAGTATGGCGGGATGGGCGGCGACTATTTCGCGCTGTGCCTGGCCCTCGAAGAACTCGGCAAGATCGACCAGAGCGTTGCCATCACCCTGGAGGCCGGGGTTTCGCTGGGCGCCATGCCGGTCTACCGGTTCGGTGACGAGAAGCAGAAGCAGCAGTGGCTGCCCCGGCTCGCCAGTGGCGAGAATCTGGGCGCGTTCGGGCTCACCGAGCCGGGCGCGGGCAGCGATGCCGGCGGTACCCGAACCACCGCCGTCGAGGACGGTGACAGCTGGATCATCAACGGCAACAAGCAGTTCATCACCAACTCCGGCACCGATATCACCGCCCTGGTGACCGTGACCGCGGTAACCGGGCAGACCGGCGGCAAGAAGGAGATCTCCACGATCCTGGTGCCCGCCGGCACTCCCGGTTTCACCGCCGAGCCCGCCTACAACAAGGTCGGCTGGAACGCCTCGGACACCCATCCGCTGACGTTCACCGATGTCCGGGTGCCCAAGGAGAACCTATTAGGGGAACGCGGCCGCGGCTACGCCAACTTCCTGCGCATCCTGGACGAAGGCCGGATCGCCATCGCCGCGCTGTCGGTGGGTGCGGCCCAGGGATGTGTGGACGAATGTGTGCGCTACGCCGGTGAACGCGAGGCGTTCGGGCGGACGATCGGCAGCAACCAGGCGATCGCCTTCAAAATCGCCCGGATGGAAGCCCGCGCGCATACCGCCCGCACCGCCTACTACGACGCGGCTGCCCTCATGCTGGCCGGGAAACCCTTCAAGAAGCAGGCTTCCATCGCGAAACTGGTGGCCAGCGAGGCGGCGATGGACAACGCCCGGGATGCCACCCAGATCTTCGGCGGCTACGGGTTCATGAACGAATACCCGGTGGCGCGCCACTATCGCGACAGCAAGATCCTGGAAATCGGCGAGGGCACCACGGAAGTACAACTGATGCTGATCGGACGGGAGCTCGGGCTGTGAGCAGCGAGGACAAGATCACCAAAAATGTCGAGCACGACACCACCGGCCTGAAAAGGGTCGTACAGTCCGGTCTGTGGTTCGAGGAATTGGAAACCGGTGTGCTCTACGAGCACCGGCCCGGCCGGACCATGACCGAAACCGACAACGTGCTGTTCAGCACCCTGACCATGAACAACCAGGGTCTGCACATCGACAAGGCCTACAGCGACGCCCAGGAACCGTTCCACGAGCGGCTGGTGAACTCGCTGTTCACCCTGGGCACGATGGTCGGGCTGGCGGTCGCGCACCTCACCCAGGGCACCACGGTCGCCAACCTCGGTTTCGAGGAGGTGAAGTTCCCGGCACCCCTGTTCCACGGCGACACCATCTACGTCGAAACCGTGGTCCTGAAGAAACGCGAATCGAAGAGCCGGCCCGGCCAGGGAGTGGTCACGTTCCGGCATGTGGCGCGCAACCAGCACGGCGCCATCGTGGGTATCGCCGTACGGCACGCCATGATCCGGATGCGTCCGGCGGAGCAGGCATGAACCCGCGCACCGCCGGGGCCGGTACGCGCAGGAGGACAGTCCGATGACCGATCCCACCGGCTGGGAACCCGCCGGCCCGGCATGGCTTTTCTGCCCGGCCGACCGTCCGGAGCGTTACCGCAAGGCCGCCGACGCCGCGGACGTGGTGATCCTCGATCTCGAGGACGGTGTCGCACCGGCCGACAAACCCGCCGCCCGCACGGCCCTCACCGAAACCCCGCTCGACCCCGCCACCACCGTGGTGCGGGTCAATCCGGCCGGCACCGCCGACCACAACCTGGACCTACAGGCCCTGCGCGGCACCGAGTACCGGCTGATCATGCTGCCGAAAACCGAATCCGCCGAACAGGTATCCGGCCTCACCGGGTACGAGGTTTTCGCGCTCATCGAATCCCCGGTGGGTGCGCTGGCCATCGAATCGATAGCCGCCGCACCCAACACCCTGGGCGTGATGTGCGGGGTCGAGGACCTCGTCGCCGCCATGGGCGGTACCGGTACCCGGCGCGCCGACGGCAGCTACCGGGACGTGGCACGGCATCTGCGCAGCACCGGCCTGCTCGCCGCGAAGGCATACCGGCGGCTCGCCCTGGACATGGTGTACTTGAACATCCGCGACCTGGACGGTTTGCGCGCCGAAGCCGAAGACGCGGTGGCCGTGGGTTTCGATATCAAGGTCGCCATCCACCCCTCCCAGATCCCGGTGATCCGCGCGGCCTACGCCCCCTCCGAGGCCGAGGTGGCGTGGGCGCAGGGGGTACTCGCCGCCGCCCCGAACCACCGCGGAGTCTTCACCTACGAGGGCCGGATGGTGGATTCCCCACTACTCCGCCATGCCGAGCAGATACTGCAGCGAGCCGGAAAAGCAGGAGGTTGACGCGGTGGAACCACAGTGGGTCCCCAGCGCACGTGATATCGCTGATGCCCGGGTCACGGATTTCGCCCGCTTCGTCGAAACACGAACGGGCACCGAGTTACCGGACTATCACGGCCTGTGGCGTTGGTCGGTGGACAATATCGCCGATTTCTGGGCAGCGCTCTGGGATTACTTCGATCTCGGGCCCGTCGCGGGCGAAGTACTGGCCCGGCCCGATATGCCGGGGGCGCAATGGTTTCCCGGGACCACCCTGAACTATGTGGATCGGGTGATCGCGCAGGCCCGCACCGACCGGCCGGCGATAGTGCAGGTCACGGAGGGGTCCGAGGGCGTCATCGAAACCTCCTGGGCCGAACTGCTCGCCGGAGTGGCCGCATTCGCACGGACGCTGCGTGAATTGGGTGTCCGGCCCGGCGACCGGGTGATCGGTTATCTGCCGAATACCACCGAGACCGTGATCGCCTTCCTGGGCACCGCGGCGGTCGGTGCGGTATGGAGCGCGTGTGGCCAGGACTATTCGGCCAAAGCCGCCCTGGACCGGCTCGGCCAGCTGGAGCCCACTGTTCTGGTCACCGCCGACGGCTACCGTTACGGCGGTAAAGCACACGACAAGAGCGCCGATATCGCCGCGCTGCGCGCCGGGCTGGACACCCTGCGCGCCACCGTCGTGGTCTCCCGGCTGGGAATCGAGATCCCCGACAGCACACCGTGGTCGGTGGCCGCCGATTCGGCCGGGCACACCCTCCCGGAAACCGAAGCGGTCGATTTCTCGCACCCCCTGTGGATCGTCTTCTCCTCGGGCACCACCGGGCTGCCCAAGGGAATCGTGCACGGCCACGGCGGGGTAGTGCTGGAACACCTCAAAGCCGTTGCTCTGCAATCCGATATCGGACTCGACGACACCTTCTTCTGGTACACCAGCCCGAGCTGGATGATGTGGAATTTCCAGATCGCCGGACTGCTCGCCGGCGCCACCATCGTCTGCTACGACGGCAGCCCCGCCCATCCGCGACCCGACACCCTCTGGGAGATCGCGGCCCGTACCGGCACAACGGTGCTCGGCACCAGCCCGGGCTACGTTCTGGGCTGTATCAAGGCGGATTCGGTACCCGCGATCGATCACGACCTCTCCGCGCTGCGACTCATCGGAATCACCGGTTCCTCGCTCCCACCCGCCTCCTCCGTGTGGTTGCACGAGAACGCCGGCGGAGTCCCCGTCGCCTCCATCAGCGGCGGTACCGATGTGGTGTCGGCGTTCGCCGGTGGGGTGCGCACCGTCCCGGTATGGCCGGGTGAGCTGTCGGCACCGTATCTGGGAGTCGCGCTGGATGCCTACGACGAGGCCGGGCAGCCGGTACGCGATGAGGTCGGCGAACTGGTGGTCACGGCACCCATGCCGTCCATGCCGATCCGTTTCTGGCGCGACCCCGACGGCACCCGCTACCACGACGCCTACTTCGACACCTATCCCGGCGTATGGCGCCACGGCGACTGGATCACCCGCACCGGCCACGGCAGCGTGGTGGTGCACGGCCGCTCCGATTCCACCCTCAACCGCCACGGCATCCGGATGGGCAGCGCCGATATCTACCAGGCGGTGGAACGGCTCCCCGAGATCAGCGAAGCCCTGGTCATCGGCGCGGAACAGCCCGACGGCGGCTACTGGATGCCGCTGTTCGTCGTCCTGGCCCCCGGCGCCGAACTCACCGACGACCTGCGCGACCGGATCAAGGAGGTGATCCGCACCGAGGTCTCCCCGCGCCACGTCCCCGACGAGATCCTGGCCGCTCCCGCCGTCCCGCACACCCGCACCGGTAAGAAACTCGAGGTGCCGATCAAACGCCTGTTCCAGGGCGCCGATCCCGCGCGGGTGGTGGAACGCAGCGCCGTCGACGATCCCGCGCTACTCGACTGGTACAGCGGTATCCGCCCACCCGCCGGCCGCTGACCACACCAAAATGCGCCGCCGGGACCGCTGCGCGAACTAGCCTGATCTGAGCTGATCCACCAAGCAAAGCCCGCTCCACCTGTACGCACACAGTCGTTCGGCTCAGGAGAGGACAGGCAGCTATGAAGGCTCTGCAGCATGTGGCCGTCGGTGCGGAACCGGAGGTCCGCGACATTCCCACCCCCGAGCCCGGCCCCGGCGAGGTACTGCTCCGGGTGACCGCGGCCGGGGTATGCCATTCCGACGATTTCGTCATGAACAACCCGCCGGAGAACTTCGGTATCGAGCTCCCGCTGACCCTCGGGCACGAGGGGGCCGGGGAGGTCGCGGCGGTCGGCGCGGGAGTCCGGGGGATCGATATCGGAACGAATGCCGTGGTCTATGGGCCGTGGGGTTGCGGTAACTGCCGGTTCTGTGCGCAGGGCCGGGAAAACTACTGTTCCCGCGCGGCCGAGCTGCGCATTCTCCCGCCCGGTCTCGGCGCACCGGGTGCCATCGCCGAGTATCTGATCGTCGATTCGCCCCGCCACCTGGTGCCGATCGGTGATCTCGACCCCGTGGCCACCGTGCCGCTCACCGACGCCGGTCTCACTCCCTACCACGCGATCAAACGTTCGCTGGGCAAACTGCGGCCGGGCTCGTGGACCGTGGTGATCGGCAGCGGTGGCCTCGGCCATGTCGCCATCCAGCTGTTGCGGCATCTGACTTCCACGCGGGTGATCGCCTTGGATGTCAACGACGAGAAGCTGGACTTCGCGCGGTCGGTGGGCGCCCACGAGGCCGTACTGTCGGACGCGAACGCCGCCGGGAATGTCCGTAAGATCACCGGCCCGGCCGGGGCGAGCCTGGTACTCGACTTCGTCGGCTTCCAGCCCACCATCGATACGGCGATGGCGGTGGCGGGCGTGGATTCCGATGTGACCATCGTCGGTCTCGGTGACGGTAAATCGGGCGCGCGGATCGGTTTCGGCGTCAGCCCGTACGAGGCGACCGCCACCGCGCCGTACTGGGGCGCCCGCGCCGAACTGATCGAGCTCATCGATCTGGCGCACGACGGCGTCTTCGATATCGCCGTCGAACGGTTTTCCCTGGACGAAGCGCCGGAGGCCTACCGCCGGCTCGCCGCCGGAACCCTGCGCGGGCGGGCGGTGATCGTGCCGTAACCAGCACCGAGCAGCATCAACCACCGAGTTCGCGACAGGCCACCGCCCGTCGCGAACTCGCCCACCGGCGGTACGCGCGGCCCGAGCAGGGCGGAATACCTCCCTGACCGGGGGTGCGGGACATGGATGCCGGTCGGCCGACGATAGGATTACGGGATGAGCGTCGACAACAGCCGGGCCCGGCCGTCCACGCCCGCGGTGCGCGTGCGCGGCCGCGACGACCTGGCCGGAGACGGCGCCGACGCCCGCAAGAACACGGGGGATCTCCCCGCGCGCCCGGTGCGGCGCCGGCCGAAGAACCGGCGGGCGCAGATCGCCGCCGCGGCGGCCAACGCCTTCGGATCCCTCGGCTACCACGGCGTGAGCATGGAGGATATCGCCGGCGGCCTGGGGATCAGTTCGGCCGCACTGTACCGGCATTATCCGAGCAAGTACGCGCTGTTCCAGGAGGAATCGCTGCGGGTCGGCCGGGCGATGGCCGAATCCGTCCGGTTGCCGGCCGCCGCCGCGGACCTGCCACCGCAGCAGGCGCTGCAACAGGTCCTCGAGGCGTTGAGCGCGGTCACCGTCGCCAATCGGGCCAGTGTCGCGCTGGTGCGCTGGGAGGGTCGCTATCTGGAGCCGGCGGATCGAGAGGTCCGCGCCGAGCAGCAGAAAGCGGTGCTGGATGCCTTGGAGGGCCGGCTCGCCGCGTACTCCCCCGGGCTACGCAACGGCGACCGCAAGGTGCTGGCGATATCGCTGCTGTCGGCTATCACGAGCATTGCCGATCACCATGCGGCACTACCCAACAAACCGCTTGTGGCCCTGCTGGTTTCGATCTGCACCGGCCTTGCCGATGTCACCCTGCCACCACCGGTGGACACCGCGCCCGCACCGCCGGTGGAAATACCGGAATCGTTCAAACACGAACTGCTGCTGCGCAAAGGCGTGGAACTGTTCCACGCCCGCGGCTATCCCAATGTGAGTGTGGAGGATATCGCCACTGCCGCGGGGCTTTCCGCGGCCTCGGCGGTGTACCGCTTCTATCGCGGTAAGAGCGATCTGCTCACTGCCGCGTTCCGGCGCGCAGCCGAACGGGTATCGAGTGCCATCGGCCCGGCTGTGGCATCCGCCGCCGGCCCCCGGGAGGCGCTGGATTCGCTGATCGACCAGTATGTCGCCGGTTCGTTCGCCGAACGGGAACTCACCTTCGTGTACTACACGGAGTTCCAGCACGTCCCCGCCGAGGAACGCGCCGCGCTGCGTAACGTTCAGCGGCTCAGCGTGGACGAATGGGCCCGGCTGGTACGCCAGGTCCGGCCCGATCTGTCCGGTCCGCAGGCGCGGTTCCTGGTACACGCTGCCTTCGCCCTGGTCGTCGACCTCGGACGATCCTTCGGCACCGTCCCCATCGCCTCCCAGGAACGGGTCACGCTGCTCATGCAGACCGTCCTCTACGGCCGCCCCGGCGCAAACTGAGCCGGGCCGGGGCGCCGCGTTCACTGCACCGGTTCGGCCAGCGGTGAGGTCATCTGATCGACCAGCCAGCGGCCGTCGGTTTTCTGCATCCGCATCACCATGGCCAGCTGCCCCGGGGCGGGCTGTCCCTGGGTGCCCAGACTGGTGATGGTCTGCCCGATCACCACCACGACCTCCGCCGAACCGGCGTCCACGGTTTTCACCGCGCACTGGATATCCCCGGCCGTCGAAACGACCTGACCGGCCGCCAGCGCCTCGCGCAGTTCGGTGGTGGTGGTCTCGAATTCCTTCTTCCAGTCGCCGGTGGCGCCGTCGAGGACAGCGGAGAAATACGGTTCCAGATTTTTCGCGTCGTAGTTGGCCAGCACCGGCGCGTACCGGCACGCCGCCTGCCGCACCTCGTCGTATGCGGCCAGCACTTCGGCCTTGTCCCGCTCTTCGACGTACAGATACCCCGCGACCCCCACCGCACCGATCAACAGCAGAACCGCCACGGCCAGCGCCCCGAGCAGTACGCGCGGCCGCGATCCCGAGCCGGCCCGTTCCGGCGCACCACCGGATCCGCTCGTGCGCCGCCCGCCCAGCAGCTTCTTCATCGATACGGTCTTACCGTGCTCCGGAGCCGATCCGGCCGCCGCCGAACCGTTTTCCGGTGCCCGGGCAGTCGATTCCGACGGGCCCACCCCCGCCGTAACGGGGTCGCTCGGCGCCGTATCGCTGTCGGTGGTCTCCGGCACTTCGGCCTCTGTGTTCGCCGTTGCCGTTGCTGATCCTGCCGATTCGCCCGCCGAAGGAGCGGACCGCGCCGGCCCGGTGCCTTCCGAAGTTGCCCGATCGGCCCGGTCGGGCTCTGTGGTCGCTGCCGTTTCGGGCGTCGTGGTCGCCGAACTCACGGAATCCGCACCTGACGCCGTATCGTCCGCAGCCGCGCTCGCCACCGCATCGGCGGCGGGTGTTTCGCCGGTCACCGGTTTCGGCTCGTCGTCCGGCTTTCCGGCGGGTTCGGCGGGCTTATCGGTCATTCTCGTCTTCTCCTAACGACCCGGGATGGGACGGGACAGTTCGTTACCGGTGACTCCCGGCGGCGGGCCTGCGGTGTTGTCGGGAACATTCGGCCGCGGCGCATTGGCCGAACCGCGCACCTGCAGGGCCGGGTCGTTGGTGACGCAGTAGTTGTACAGACGAACCCGGGTATCGGCCACCGGTTCGGTGGGGACCAGTGGAATGGTGTTGTACTCGCAGGTGGGGCGCGGCCAGATATCGACCAGGGTGTGGAACATCCCGTCGTGTACCGGCACATTCAGCGCCGAAGTACCCGCCCGCAGAGCCGGGAACAAGGCCGCGATCGCCGGCCGGCGTAGTTTCGCGGCCCGGGTGATGGCCAGGAAATTGGTGACCAGATCGGTGATCGGGTCCTGGGTTTCGTCGATGAAACCGCCCAGCGTGGCGAGCTGCCCGGGCGCCAGGTCCAAGAGTTGCCGTACTTCCTGGTCGGCGGCGGTCAGTTGCTGGAACAGCGCGCTCGCCGAACCCGTCAGGGTGCCGAGATCGGGTTGCGCGTATTGCGTGGTTTCCGCGATCACCGTCAGGTTCTCGATGAGCTGCCGGGTCTGCGGCAGCAGATTTTCCAGTCCGGCCATCGCCCGGCTGATCCCGGAGATCATATTGCGCAACCGGTCCGGTCCCCCGGCCAGAGCTTTGTCCAGTTCGTCCACGATCACCGTGAGCCGGTCGGGATTGAGACCGCTGATCATGGCACTCATATTCGACAGCAGCGAATGCACCGTCACCGGGATATGGGTGCGGTCGACCTCCACCCGGTCACCGTCGCGCAGGTAGGGGCCGGTATCCGAATCCGGCCGGAAGTCCAGGTACTGCTCACCCACCGCGGACAGCCGTCCGACCACCACCGTGCCGCCGACCGGAATCCGTACCCCCGAATCGATTTCGGCGACCGCTTCGATCCCGGTATCGGAAACCCGGACATCGGCCACCCGGCCCACCCGCGTGCCGCGGAAATTCACATCGTGGTCGGCCAGCAGTCCGCCCGACCCCGCGAGTGCCACGGTCACCCGGTAGGTGCTGTTGGGTAGCAGGTTGATCCGCAGCACTTCCGCGCCGAGGTATCCGCACCCGGCGATCAGCACCACCACGAGCCCGATATTCGCGACCCTGATCCGGTGCCGGACCAGCCAGTTCCACAACGGAATATTCATCGCGGGGCCTCCTGCGGTGCCGGAACAGGCTGCGGCGGGCTGGTCAACCGGCCCTGGATCTTCTGCAATACCTGGGCGAGGCTGCCGATGAAGGCCGGCACATCGGTGCCGTCGGGCAGCCGGCTCTTGGTCGGATCGGTGAGCGCACCGATACTCAGGTAGGAGACTCGCGCCGCAACAGCGAGCGTCGGCCCTTCGAAGGACTGTTCCAGCGAGGGATACAGGGCATGCAACCCGTCCAGTGTCTGCCGCAGGTTATCGCCCATGGCCGTGAATCCACCCATGAGCCGGCGGATACTGTCGAACAGGCTGATGAATTCGGGGTTGGTCGTATCGGTGAAATCGCCCAGCGCCGACATGGTCACCGAGATCTTCTGGATCAGTGCGGTGATATCGCGGTTGTTCTCCGCGACCAAGCCCAGCAGATCGGGGAAAGTGTCCGCAGCCTGTCCCAATTCCTGTTTCCGCGCGGCCAGTTCACCGGTGAGTACGTTCACCCCGTGCAGCACACCGTCGATATCGGCGGTCCGCGCGTTCAGGGCGCCCAGTACCTGGGTCATCTCGGTGATCAGATGCGCCAGTTGCGGGGCGCGCCCGGCGAACATCGAATCCATTTCCGCGGTGATCCGGGCCGCCTGATTCAACCCACCGCCGTTGAGCAGCATCGATACCGACACCATGAGCTCTTCCACCGAGGCACCCGCACCGGTGTGGTCGGTATCGATGACATCGCCTTCACCGAGCAGAGCCGCGTTCGGATCCTCCCGCGGGAGCGTCATGGCGATGAAGACATCACCGAGCGGGGTGGCCTGCCGCAATTCGGCGGTGGTCCCGCGCGGCAGCCGGATGTCCTCGCGGATCAGCAAGTTCACATCCGCCACGAAATCGGTGGTGGAGATATCGGTGACCACCCCGATATCGGTGCCGCCGATCTTCACATGCGCCCGGTCCGGCAGGTTCAGCGCGTCTTCGAAACGGGCCCGCACCGTATATCCAGGACCACCGATCCCCGGTTCGGGCATCGGTATCTCCTGCACCGTCACCGCTCCACACCCCGAAACCACCAGCATCCCCGTCAACATCAGAGCAACGAGCCCACCGCGTATCCACCTCATTGCGTCATCCCCAGCAGCGCGGCGGTGATCCCGAAATCGGGGCCGAAATCCTGGACCCGGCCCGTGCGACACCCGTCGGCGCGCAGTTGGATCCGTTCGCAGAAGGTGGACAGCACCTCGTTGTCCAGCAGCGATTTGTCCAGCAGCGCGTGCACCCGGAAGGCCCGGTGTTCGTGGCTCACACCGTTGGCGAGGTTGTCGAAGAACAGCGGGCCCACATCCACCAGTTCGGTGAGTCCGCGGGCGTTGGCGCGCATCTGGGCGGTGATGGTGACGAACCGCTCCAGCGCACCGGCGAGCTGGTCGCGGTTCTGCCCGACCAGCGTCGAGGTGTTGGTGACGAAATCGTTCAACTGCACGAGTACCGCGTGCAGCCCCGGCGACTGCTCACCCATCAACTGCACCAGTTCGGTGAGGCGGGCGCTGAAATCGCGGACGGTCTGGTCGTTCTGGGCGACGACCTGGGTGATCTCGTTCAGCTTGATGATGGTGTTGGCGATCTGGTCCTTGTTGGCGAAGGTCACCTCGAATGCGGCGGACAGATCGTCGAGCGTTTCGCGTAGCCGGTCGCCGTTCCCCTCGAGCAGCGGGAACAGCACCCGGCTGGCCAGCGGCCCGACCTCGTTATCGCCTTTGAGCGCGGCGCCGAGCTGGTCGAAGTTCTCCAGGATCCGGTCGAGTTCCACCGGCACCCGGGTGCGTTCCAGTGGGATATGTGCACCGTCGGTGAGCGTGGGTCCGTCACCGCTGTAGGCCGGAGCGAGTTCGACGTGCCGGTTGGTGATCAGCTGCGGGGAGATCAGCGCGGCCATCGCATCGGCAGGTACCTCGACATCCTTGTCGAGGGCCATGGTGACCTCGACATAGGTACCGCGCGGGGTCACGGTTTCCACCCGGCCCACCGGAACGCCGAGTACGGCGACCTCGTTACCGGCGTACAGTCCGGCCACGTTCTCGAAATCGGCGCTGACCCGGATATGTTCGCCCAGATATTGTTCCGGTAGCCCGGCGATACTGTCGGGCAGTACCGCACAGCCGGCCGCGCAGAGTCCGGCGATTCCGGCCGCGACCACACGCGCGATCCTCCGCAGCCTCATTTGCCACACCCCTCGACGACCTGCGCGAAGCACAGCCAGTTGTCCGGTAGGAACCAGGGCGCCCACACATCGGCGTAGGGCCCGTTGCCGAGCACATTGTTGAACTGGCGCAGGGTGACCGGCATGATCTCGTACAGCCTGTCCAGGTTGTCCTTGTTCTTCTCCAGGCCCTGCGTCATGGTGTCGAGATTCTGGATCAGCGGGCCGAGCTGGCCGTTGTTCTCCAGCCCCATATCCCGCAGCAGCCCCGACAGCGCGGCGACGTTGTCCAGCAGACGTCGCAGCATGTCCTGGCGTACGGCCACCGCGTTGCCGATCGCCTCACCGCGGGTGAGCAGCATGAGCACACTGTTCTGGTTATCGGCCACCAGCTGCGAGACCTGGTCCATGCTCTTGAGGAGCAGGTCGACCTCGTCACGCCGGGCGTTGATCACCTCGGCCAGCGAGCCGATCGAATCCAGGGCGGTCACGGCGAGTTCCGGTGAATCACCCATCTGCTGGGAGAACACATCCAGGGCTTGCCGCAGTTTGCCGGGGTCGATCCGCTCGATCCGCTCGAACGACGATTTGTAGGCCGGGTCCTGGATCACTTTGGCCAGGTTGTACGGAACGGCCGTATTGGCCAGCGGAATCCGGTTGTCCGGCGATTCCGCACCCGCACCCGGGATCAGTTCGATATGCAGCCGGCCGAGAATGGTGGACATCTCGAGCGCCGCGCGGGCGTCGGTGGCCACCCGGATATCCCGGCTGATCTTCATCTCGACCTCGACCTTGTCGCCGGCCAGCCGCACCGCCCGCACCTCGCCGACCTCGATCCCCGAAACGTCCACCGTGGCACCCGCCCGCATACCCGCGGCCTGCGCGAATTCCGCGACCACGGTCTTGTCGGTGAACCGCATCTGCGAGACCACACTCGATCCGATGAGCAGCAGCGCCACCGCAGCCGCGGCGATCAACCCCTGCCACAGGAAACGGTTCTTCGCGAAAGGTATTCGTAATCTCACCATCAGCGGCACACCTCCGATTGCGAATTGCCGCCGATCTGGGAGAACAGTCCGGGTGGGAACAGCACACCCCACAGCGAGACGTCGAGGTTGCAGATATAGGCGTTGCCGTAGGCGCCGTAACCGGTGAACCGGGCAAGGCCGTTGAGTACGGTCGGCAGTTCGATCGCCGCCTGGTCCAGCGCGGCGCCGTTGAGCAGCAGCAGTTCCACCGCGGTGGTCGCCTCGTCCTGCGCCAGCGCGATATCCGGTTTGACCGTGCTGATCAGGCCGGTCAGCGAATCGGTGGAACGGGCCACCGTATCCACCGAAGCCTTCAGGGTCTCGCCCTCGGCGTACAGCGCGTCCATCAGGCCTCTGGTCTGGGTTATCAGTGTTTCCAGTTCCTGGCTACGGTTGGCCAGCCCGGCAATGACACTGCTCAGATTGGTGATCACCGCGCCCAGGATCTCGTCCCGTTCACCGAAGGTGGTGGCCAGTTCCGCGGCCTGGGTGATGAGCGCGCTCAGCGACACCCCGTCGCCCTGCAGCGCCTGGACCAGCGTGTCGGACAATGAATTGATCTGGTCCGGTTGCAGCACGCTGAACAACGGTTCGAACCCGGACAGCAATGCCGAAACATCGAAGGACGGCTCCGTGCGTTCCACCGGGATATGCGAACCCGGCGCGACCTCCGCACCTTTCTCCTCGCCCGGCAACAACGCGATATACCGCTGCCCGATCAGGTTCTGGTACCGCACGAGCGCCTTGGTGGTGTCGGTGAGCCGCTGCCGTTCCTCGACCCGCAGCACCAGCCGGGCCTTGTAATCCGGTTCGAATTCGATCGCGTCGACCCGGCCCACCCGCACACCGGCCATTCGCACATCGTCGCCGATACGCACGCCCATCACATCGGTGAAGGTGGCCGAATAGGTTTCGGTCTCCCCCGGCACCGAACGCTGCAACGTGGACCAGATGGTGTAGGTCAGCACGATCGCGATCACCGCGAAAATACTGAAACCGGCTATTGTCCGCGCCAGGCGCATCAGGCGGCCCCCTCGGAGTAGACGTCGATCGTGCCACCCGCCAGCACCGGTGTGAGCAGCAGTAATTCGGATGTGGTGGGTTGGCGGCCGAGCAGCGCGGCGACGGCGGCGTGCCCGCGCAACTGGGCGATCGGCTGACCGGCCGGCGCCGCCGCGGGCACCGGCGGTCCCGGTTGTCCCGGCTGCGCCGGTGGTACGGGTTGTCCCGGCGGCCCCGGCGGTCCCGCAGGCACCGGGAACAGTGGCACGGTGATTCCCGGAATCGCGGGCAGACCGGGCAGTGCCGGCAACCCCGGGATCTGCGGTAGCGCGGGCATCTGTACCGGTGCGGGCGGCCCGGGTAGCTGCGGTTTCGGGCCCGCACCCGGCAGCCAGCCGGGCAGTAGGTTCGGCGGGTACTGCTGTACCGGCGCGACCTGCGGCACCGACGGACCACCGCAGCGCGGACCGGCCATCTCCCCGTAGCGGGGGCAGTCTTTCGCCGTGTACTGCTGGAACGGCGTGAACGACACATCCAGGCTCCAGCGCATCTGCCGTTGCGCGCCCCACCCGAACGCACCCGACAGTTTCCCGAGTGCGGCGTTGAGGTTGGCCACCGACGTCGGGATCGCCTCGGGATCCTGTGCCAGCGATCCGAACAGGCCGTCGAGTCCGGGCACCAACTCCTTGGCCGCGTCCGGGTTCCGGGCGAACAGGCTGTTCACCGAGTCCACGGCACCACTGGCGTTGGCGAGCATGGTGATGAGGTTTTCCCGGCGTTCGGTGACGGTGCGCGCGGTGGTCACCGATTCCGACAGCACCCCCACCAGTTCCGGCGCCGATTCGCTCAGTGCGGTGGTCGCGCGGCCGAGGTCGCCCAGTAATTCCCCGACGCCGTCGATATTGCGTACCTCGGTGACCCAGGTGTCCAGCCGTTCGATCGTCGAGCCCGGTGCGCGTGCCCCGGGATCGAGCGCTTCGGAGAAGGTCGCCAGTACCCGGCCCAGCTTTTCGGGTTGCATCTTGTCCAGCACGTCCCGCAGCACGGTGAGTGTGGTCTGCAATTGGACCGTGCCCTCGCTGGTGTCCTCGGCGATCTCGGCGCCGGTGGTCAGGCGGCCCGGTGTGACACCGTTGTCCACGAGTTCGATACCGGTGACCCCGAACAGGTTGTTCGGGACGACCCGCGCGGTGACATTGTCCGGAATGGTCGGTGCGATCCGGGAATCCAGATCGATGGCCACGCGCTGCCGTTTCCCGGCGGCCACCACATCCACGGCGGATACCGCCCCGACGACCATGCCCCGGAATTTCACATCCGCGCGCTCCGGCAGTCCGTCCCCGGTACTGGTGAGCACCGCCCGCACCTGGACGACGTCCTCGAAACGACCCGTGTATCGCAGCCCGAGCAGACCCAGCAGCACCGCCAGAACGGTCAGCATCACCAGGCCCGCCACGGTCATATGCCACGGCCGCGGCCCCCGGCCGCTGTGATCGACGATCATCGACACCTCACCCCGAAATCCGGAAACCGGGGTCGATACCCCAGATCGCCAGTGTCAAGAACAGATTCGCGAACACCATCACGACGATCACCATCTTGATGGCCTGCCCGGCCGCCACCCCGACGCCTTCGGGGCCGCCGGCCGCGAAGAAGCCGTAGTAGCACTGGATGAACGTGGCCAGCAGCACGAACACCACAACCTTGAGCAGCGAGAAGAACAGGTCCGGGCCGAGGAGGAACTGGTAGAAGTAGTGGTCGTAGGTGCCCGCGGAGGTACCGCCCAGCAGCAGCACCGACAGTTTCGTGGCCAGGTACGCCACCGCCAGGCCCACGCTGTAGAGCGGGATGATGGTCAGGGTCGCCGCGATCATCCGGGTGGTCATCAGATACGGCAGCGGGCGGATGGCGATGGATTCCAGCGCGTCGATCTCCTCGGCGATCCGCATGGATCCCAGCTGTGCGGTGAATCGGCAGCCCGCCTGGATCGCGAAGGCGAGGGTGGCAAGAATCGGCGCTAACTCACGGGTGGTCGCGAACCCGGATATCGCGCCCGTGAGCGGACCCATGGTCAACAGGTTGAGCGCGCTGAACGCCTCCATTCCCACGGTGATTCCGCCGAAACCGCACAGAATGATCACCACGCCGACGGTGCCGCCGCCCACGACCAGCGATCCGTTGCCCCACCCGACATCGGCGGTCAGCCGCAGGACTTCCTTGCGATAGTGCTTCAGTACGAACGGGATCGCGATCAGCGCCTGGACGAAGGTGATCCCCTGGTGGCCCAGCCGCCGGTTCGCGTCCACCGGTACCGCCGCCGCGGAGGCCACCATCCGGACCGGTTTGAGCGCCGGCGGCGTATAGGGAGTGCCCACGTCAGATCACCTTCGTCGGGAAGACAGTGTTGTACACCTGCGTGATGATGATGTTGGTGGCGAACAGCATCAGCGCCGACGACACCACCGCCGAGTTCACCGCATTCGCCACCCCACCGGGCCCGCCTTTGGCGTGCAGGCCGATATCGCAGGCGATGATCGCGGTCAGCACCCCGAAGATCGCCGATTTGACCAGCGCCACCGCCATATCGTTGGCGACCGCGAAGGAGGCGAACGAGCCGATGAACGATCCCGGCGTACCCGATTGGGCGTAGACATTGAACATGTAGGCGGTCGCGAATCCGACGAAAACGATGAATCCGCAGAGCAGCATGCTCACCACCACGGCCGCCACCAGCCGTGGCGCCACGAGTCTCCGGACGGGGTTGACCCCCATCACCATCATCGCGTCGATTTCTTCCCGGATGGTGCGCGAGCCGAGGTCGGCGCAGATGGCCGAACCGACCGCGCCCGCGATCATCAGCGAGGTCACCAGCGGGGCGCCCTGGCGGATGATGCCCAGGCCCGCGACTGCGCCGATGAACGTGGTGGCGCCGACCTGGTTGACGAGAGCACCGATCTGGATGGATACCACGACCGCGATCGGCATGGCGACGAAAATGGTGGGCGCGGCCGACACATTGGCCATGAACCCGCACTGTTTCGCGAATTCGGCGAAGGGGAAACGGCGGGCGGCGATGGATTTCAGCGTCTCCACCACGGCTTCCCGGCCCAGCGTGACCTGACGCCCGAGAGTTTCCAGGGAGCGCTGGGGGTGGCGCTGCCAGAGGCCCTTCAGATCGTCGAGGGCTTGTTCGAGGTCGGTGCGCTGCTCGGGTTCGTTCTTTCCGGTCGTCACCATGGCAGTTCCGGTCCGGTCGTATCGAGATCACCGCTGAGGTATTGCTGGAGCAGCACGAACCCGGCGCCCACGACGGCGAGACCGGCGGCGAGGACACAGAGCAGGGCGAGCCACAACCCGAAGCGCAGTACCGGATTCACTTTCGTCCGCCCTCCGAGGATCTTGACGACGATCACCACGATGTCGATGAGCCATACCAGCGCCATCATCAGGTCATCGTCACGTTCGAGAAGGTGAGCACCGGCCAGCACACGATGGAGCCCAGGAACGAAATGACCACGTCCAGACCGTGCATCTCGCGAAGATGCGAGGTGTGGGTGAGCGTCCAGACGATTCCGATGATTCCGTAGGGGATTCCGAGGATGATGAGGGTGCCGAGGAACTCCGACACCTTCATCTCATAGCTGAATATGCGATCCAGCCGTTTGAGCATGCTGGGCTCCTTCCTTGTCCGGCCGCTACGTGCCCTCCCCACCGGGGAACGTCTGAGACGGTCGGGTCGGAGCGGTATGTTACGCACGATTCACGTCACCGCGGAAGGTTTTCGCAAAGATTCCTGGTCGCCGACAAGGGCTTGACACCTGTTCTAGGTATGTTTACCAACAAGATCAAGTAGACATAAGTTAGCGACTGTTCCTTCATGCCAAGTGACTGTTGAAAGAATCTGGAGTAACTTAGACCACACCGGATCTCTGGGGAAGGACACTCATGACCGCCGCAGCACACTCCTGGCAACCCGACAGCCTGCACGGCCGGCAGCCGGGAAATCAGTTGCCGCTGACCACCGAGCAGACCCGGATCCGGATCGGCACCACCCATCGCCCCTTCACCAAACGCCCCTTGCAACTCACCGACGCCCTCGACTTCTGGCAGTTCGCCGGCGCCGCCGCGAACGTGATCATGCAGATGGCCAACCCCGGCGTCGGCTACGGCGTCGCCGAAAGCAAGGTGGAATCGGGTTCGCTGATGAAGCGCCCCTGGAAGCGTGCCCGCACCACCACCCAGTACCTGGCCGTCGCCATCCTCGGCGACGACGAGGAGAAGAAGGCCTTCCGTGAGGCGGTGAACGGGGCCCACCGGCAGGTGCGTTCCGAACCCGGCGCCCCGGTGAAATACAACGCCTTCGACCGCAAGCTGCAACTCTGGGTCGCGGCGTGCCTGTACATCGGTTTCGAGGACACCTACCAGCTGCTCGCCGGAAAGATGAGCCCCGAACAGAACGAGGCCTTCTACCGCTCCTCGTCCTCCTTGGGCACCACCCTGCAGGTCACCGAGGATATGTGGCCGGCCACCCGTGCCGAGTTCGACGAGTATTGGAACCGGGCATGCGAAGAAGCCGTCCTCGACGAGTACGTCCGCGCCTACCTCGACGATCTGCTGAACCTGCGGATGATCCACTGGTACCTGCGCATCCCGTTCCGCAGTCTGCTGCGCTTCCTCACCATCGGCTTCCTCGCCCCCTATTTCCGCGAACAGATGCAGGTCGACTGGACCGCCGCCGACCAGCGACGCTTCGAAAACCTCTTCCTCTTCGTAGGTTTCGTCAACCGCTTCATCCCCCGCTTCCTCCGCCACGGCGGCAGCCACGCCCTCATGGCCGATGTCCGCCGCCGCATCCAGAAACAGAAGAAGCTCATCTGACCTGCCGCTGGGCCGCCACCCCGGACAGACTGTGCGCAAGACTCGCCGAGGTGAGGTCCGGGTGAGTCGTTCGGGTCGATTCACCGTCCGGCATTGGACAATCTGCTGGTACCGGCCCCGTAGCGAACCCGCACCGGTACAAGATCCACAGTTCCCGATCCGGACGATTCTGCGCGACCGGGCGCAGGAACGAGGTGACGCGGCGTGCAGGAGCATGGACCGGCTGTCGGCCGGCGCGAGTTCTTGCGTATCGCCGGCGGCATCGGCACCGCACTGGCGGTTCCGCCGCTGAGCGGATGCGGCGGCGAGGACGACGCGCTGACATTCTTCTTCCAGGCCAACCCGGACGAGGCCGACGGCCGGCAGCGGGTGATCGACGAGTTCGCCCGCCGGTACCCCGAGATCCGGGTGCGGACCTTACTGTCCGGACCCGATCCCATGCAGCAGATGCTCACCTTCTGCGCCGGCGGAAAGTGCCCGGACGTGCTGATGGCCTGGGAACAGACCTATGCCGGGCTCGCCGACCGTGGTGTCCTGCTGGACCTGAACACCATGCTCGCGCGCGATCCGGTATTCGCCGCCGAACTGGAAGACGACAGTGTCACGGCGCTGTACGACACCTTCCGATTCAAAGGCGGGCAGTACGCACTGCCGGAGCAATGGTCGGGGAACTTCCTGTTCTACAACCGGAAACTGTTCGACGACGCCGGACTCCGCGCGCCCGCGCGCTGGGACGATGCCTGGAATTTCGCCGAATTCCTGGATATCTGCCGGGCGCTCACCGAACGTGAGCGGTCGGGCCGGGTCGGGCAGTGGGGTTTCGCCGATACCTGGGTGCCCTACTATTCGGCCGGTTTGTTCGCCATCAATAACGGCGCCGAATGGGCCAGCCCGCAAACCGTACCGGACCGCACGGCCTTCGCCGACGAGGCCTTCCTCGAGGGCATTCAGTTCTACGCCGACCTGGCCACCAGGCACGAAGTGGCGCCCACCCCGGCCGATCAACAGTCGATTTCGACCATGGACCTGTTCACCCAGGGCAAGGCGGCGCTCGCCCTGGGCGGGCACTGGCGCTACCAGACCTTTTCGTCCGCCGAGGAGCTCGATTTCGATATCACCGCGCTACCGGTGGGTCCGAACGGTCACGGGGCGAGGTCGAATATCGGCACCACGGGCTTGGCCATATCCGCCGACAGCCCGCGAAAAGAACAGGCCTGGGAGTTCGTGAAGTTCGCGACCGGAACGGCCGGGCAGGCCGTTGTGGCCGAGTCCGGGCTGTTCGTACCGGCCGGGAAATCCGCGGTGCGGTCGCGCGGGTTCGCCGAAGCCCATCGGGATATCGAGAACCTGGACATTCTCGTCGAGGGACCGGCGCGCTCCGCACCGCTTCCGGTCACCGCGGCGTGGGCGCGGATCGATGCTCTGATGGATCGCTATCTGGGTCCCGTGCTCCGCGGTACCAGGCCCGCTGTATCGCTGAAGAACCGACTCGCTCCCGAAGCCGATGAGGTACTGCGCAACCAATGACCGCTACCGAGAAGGCCGTCCGCGCGAAACCACCCACGCCCGAACCTGCCCCGGCGCGGCCACCCTCGGAGCTGGCCGTTCGCCGCGCTCGGGCGGCGCGCTTGTTCATCGCCCCCAATCTGCTGGCTGTGCTGGTATTCCTGCTGTTTCCCCTGGGATTCTCGCTCTATCTGAGCTTTCAGGAATGGGATCTGTTCGGCCCGATCCGGTTCACGGGGCTCGCGAACTTCCGCCGGCTGCTCACCGCCGACCCGCTGTTCGCCATCGCCCTGCGTAATACCATCGTCTTCACCCTCGGCACCCTGCTACCGACCGTGGCGATAAGCCTCGTCGTCGCCGCGGCGCTGAACCGGCGGATCAAGGGGATCACCTTCTTCCGGGCCGTCATGTTCCTGCCGCTGGCGGTGTCGAGTGTGGTGATGGCGGTGATCTGGCGTTTCGTCTTCGATACCAACAACGGGTTGCTCAATACGATGCTCGGCTGGGCCGGAATCGGGCCGGTGCCCTGGCTGGTGGACCCGTGGTGGGCGATGGTCTCGGTCTGCCTGGTCACCACGTGGAAGAGCGTGCCGTTCGCGACGGTTGTCCTGCTCGCCGCGATGCAGGGAGTGCCGGACGATCTCTACGAGGCGGCGAGAATCGACGGCGCGGGCGCGGTCCGGCGGTTCGTATCCATCACCGTTCCCATGATCCGGGGTGCGCTGTCGTTCGTCCTGGTGGTCTCGATCATCAACGCGGTCCAGGCCTTCGACCAGATCTATGTACTCACGGGCGGCCACGGCGGCCCCGAGACCGGCACCTACGTCTTCGGCATCATGATCTTCCAGAACGCGTTCGCGTTCGGTGACGCCGGCTATGCCTCCGCCATCGCGTGGCTGATCTTCGTGGTACTGCTGGCCCTGACCGGCGCGCACGTATGGTTCTCGCGCAAGAACGCCACGGACGCGTGATGCCGGTCCGGTGGCGGCCGACCCGCGCTTTCGGCCGGGCGGCGGCGCTCTACCTGGCCCTCATTGCGATGGCCTGGTGCGCGCTGCTGCCGATCCTGTGGGCACTGTCGGGTTCGCTGAAGAAACAGTCCGAGGTCACCACCCCGGCATTGTTTCCCCGGGATCCGCAGTGGTCCAACTACGGAGCGGTTTTCGAGCTGATGCCGTTCGGCCGCATGTTTTTCAACACCGTCGTCTACGCGGGATGTGTCACCGCCGGACAGGTCTTCTTCTGTTCGCTGGCCGGGTACGCCTTCGCCCGGCTGCATTTCCGCGGCCGGGAGGTTCTGTTCGTGGCCTATCTCGCGACGCTCATGGTCCCGCTCACGGTGACCGTCGTTCCGCAGTTCCTGCTCATCCGCACCCTGGGCTGGGCGGATACGCCCTGGGCGCTGATCGTGCCGGGCCTGTTCGGCAATGCCTTCGGCACCTATCTGATGCGGCAGTTCTTCCGGACACTGCCCGCCGAACTCGAAGAAGCCGCGGTACTCGACG
Organism: Nocardia carnea NBRC 14403; assembly: GCF_000308515.1. GTDB lineage: Bacteria > Actinomycetota > Actinomycetes > Mycobacteriales > Mycobacteriaceae > Nocardia > Nocardia carnea. The sequence goes on from NZ_BAFV01000063.1 coordinate 42,713, forward strand.
GCTGTTCACCGTGGCAGATCTACTGGCGGGTGCTGCTGCCCAATGCGAAACCGGCGGTCATGGTGCTGGCGGTACTCACCTGGGTGAACGTCTGGAACGATTTCCTGTGGCCGCTGGTGATGATCCAGCGCGAGGACATCTCCACTGTCACCCTCGGATTGGTATGGATGCAGGGTCAGTACGTGTCGAACTGGCCGGTGCTGATGGCCGCGTCGATACTCATCCTGTTTCCGCTGCTGCTGGTCTACTCGATCGCGCAGAAGGCGTTCGTCCGCGGTGTCACCCTGTCCGGCCTCGGCGGTCGATAGACCGGATCGTCGCAGGACAAAGGGGTCGCGGGAAGTTCGCTGGGATCTTCCGCACCGGCGCCGTACCTTCCCCGGTGTTCGGCGCCGGGTGCGGATTCCCGGGGGCCGGATCGCGTTGCCGCGGCAGGCCTCCCGAGGGACCAGAGTACTTGCTCGGCGGGAGATAACCGGGGAGATCGGGCCGGGGTGTCGAAAATGGAGACGCAATATTGCGCGGCGCCACTTGGTATTTCGCCGCGCCCACCCGGTGAGCTGTATCCCCGACCGATACAGCTCACCTACCAGACCGGTTGTCCCGGCGCAGGCTGTCGGGGTGCGGCGAAAGCCGGTGGCCGCACCCGCGGGCGGGCGGTCCGTGGCCGGGATTCGTGGCCGCGGCGGAACAGGCTATCCGGGCGGTGAGGCACCCGACCGGCGTACCGCACCGGAGGAAAGTACCGTAGCCGAACGGGTCGCGCCACCCGGCGGAGCTGCATCGTTGCCCGTTGCCTACGGTCCGGCCGTTCGACCGTTAGCGCGACAGTAGCCGGTATGTGTACCGAATACCGCGCAGTTCGTTCGAGACAACCAGTGCGCCAGTGCTTCCCGGGTGGACTCAGCGCAGGTGCGCTGTGGCGCGTTCGGCGAGCAGAACCACCGTCGCATGCGGCCCTCGGCTGAGGGATACCGGCACCACCGAGAGATCGACCACGGACAAGCCCTCCACACCGTGCACCCGGCAGCGCTCGTCGACCACCGCCCGGGGATCATCGTGTCGGCCCATCCGGCAGGTTCCCGCCAGATGCTGCGAGGTTCCGAGGCGTTCGTACAGCCAGTGATCGGAGATCGCGCCCTCGTCCGTCCCACCGGACCAGTGCGCCGACATCACGTCCAGGATTTTGCCGGCCAATCCCACGGCAGCCCGCAGGCGCGAGCGATCGGCGGCCGTCGTGAGATAACCCTGTTCGATCAGCGGTGGTGTGAACGGGTCGGCGCCGGTCAACCGGAGCCGGCCCGAGCTGGTCGGCCGCATCAGGGTGACGCCCATCCGATGCACCCCGGGAGCGAAGGCGACCGTATAGGGACGGATCTCGATATCGTCGAAGGCCAGCACATATTCCAGCGGGACCACACCACCCGCGGGAGCCGGATGCCGGTACTCGATACCGATCTCGGGGTGGTCGACCGTCCATTGGCCGACCGGCGCCGCGACCACCACCGGAATCCCCAGCTCGGCGAGCTGATCGGCGGGCCCGATACCGGAACGCAGGAGCAGCGCGGCGGATTCGATCGCGCCGGCGCACAACACCACCCGATCCGCATGGATCGTCTCGGGTTTCCCCTCGACCAGGCACTCCGCCCCCACGACCCGGTTCCCCTCGAACCGCAGGCGGATCGCCAGGGTGTCGCCGCGCATGATCAGGTTCGGACGCGACAGCGCGGGCAGGAGATAGGAATGCGCGGGGCCGATGCGCCGATGCCGGCCCGAAGAATCCGGCGGGCCGATCGTGCACGGCACCGGACCGACGCCCGTATCCGGCCCGCCGGGCATCGAATTCCAGTCGGGTACCTCGCCGAAACCGAGGTCCAGGCAGGTGGCGGCGAATTCCTGGGCCAGCCGGCTGGGCCGGGTGATCCGGCGGACCGGCACCGGCCCCGTCCGGCTGTGCCCGGCGTGATCGCCGTAGTCCTCGTCGTTCTCGAGCGACCGGAAGAACGGCAGCACTTCCTCGAAATCCCAGGCCGGCGTGCCCGCCTCCCGGCTCCAGGCCGCGAAATCGCGCGCCGCGGCCCGGATGAAATAGCAGCCGTTCACCGCGCCCGAACCGCCGATCCCCCGACCGCGCACGGTATGGCCCGGTAGTTCCGGCGTGAACGCCACGGGATACCGCCACAACCACGGCGCGTCGGCACTCACCGGCAGCGCGGCACTGTCGAGGAGCTCGGGCGGGAAATCCGCCGCCGACCGGCGCGAGCTACCGGCTTCCACGAGCCGCACGGTATGCCCCGGATCCTCGCTGAGCCGCGCGGCCAGCACCGAACCGGCACTTCCGCCACCGATGATCAGCGTGTCCACCATGGTGCCCGGCCCCCTACCGGGGTGGGGCGGTGGGTCTCAGAGCGGCCGGGCTGCCCGCCCGCCACGCACCCAGCCATAGCCCGGTGCCGTACCCGATATCGTCGATCCGCCGGAATGCGATATAACGCAGCGGGTCCAGACCGCCCGGCTCACGGTGGGTGTACCAGTCGACTGCGCCCTCGGCGAGTGCCAGGGTCAGCGCGGTCTGGCGGATCCGGCGGGAGAACAGCATCGCCGCAAGGGTTATCGGCCAATAGTGACGGAACATCGCCGAGGACAGCCGCCACAACCCGGCGAAGAAACCGCGGGCCACATAGATCGCCGCGACCCCCGTCGGGTTGTCCACACCCGCGAACGCGATCCGCAACCGGCGCAGCGGCACCAGCAGCGTGAATACCGCGGCCAGGACTCCCCAGCGGTTCCGGGTCGCGAGGAATATCGCCGACAGCGCGGTCCACTTGGGTATCTGCAGCGGCGAAACCTTCCCGGCGTGCCGGCGGCTCAGTGGCGCGGCGCCGGTGCCGTAGAACAGTTTGCGGCGAAACCATTCGCGGAACGAGACCCGATGGTCGTGTGCCACATGCGCGGCCGGTTCGTAGCGCAGCCGCCAGCCCGCGCGTTCCAGCCGCCAGCACAGGTCGACATCCTCGGCCACCTGCATACTTTCGTCGAAACCGCCCTCGGCTTCGAGAACCGTACGCCGGACGAGCAGCGCCGCACTGGGGACATAGGACACGACACCGCCGGACTGCACCGCCGATTCCCGCCGGCCCAGGTCCAGCGACGAGCGGGTGTGTTCGTAGCGGGCCAGCGTGGTGGATTCCGGGTCCAGTGCGACGATCCGCGGGGCGACCAGCGCCACCTGCGGATCACTGAAATGCCCCAGCATCACCTCGAGCCAGCCACTACGCGGCACCACATCGGAATCCAGGAAGGCCACGAATTGGGTGGAGGCGGCACGCAGGCCGGTATTGCGGGCGGCGGCCGGACCGCGCCGCTGTTCGTGGCGCAGCACCTTCACCTGGCACCGGCGGCCGTGTTCGTCGGGCACCTGAACCGGTTCGTCGGAACCGTCGTCGACCACGATGACCGTGCGGCCGGTCAAGGTCCCCAGGAGCCGCTGCAGACCGTCGGGGTTGTTGTGCAGCGGAACGATGACGGTGACGTCCTCCGGCTTCGGCAGCAGCCGCGGCCGGGGGTTGGCGACACCGGAATCCAGTAGCCGTCTGGCAACCACCGCCGATTGCGGGCCGTTCACTTCCAGGTAGCCGTCGCCGATCATTTCCGCGGCCTCGGGAGCGAGGCGCAGCAAACGAGCGGGTGAGCCACCGATAAGGATGCGTCCCCCCGAGTATGCGCGTACCCGTGGGTCGATCCGCACCCCGAATCCGTCGGGCAGGCGATCATGGCGCATTCCACGGATGGTAACTGCCGATTCGTTACGAGACATCAGCAGTCCGGGAAAAAGTGTTTCGTTCGGGAGAAATTTGCCGAACAGCGGTGGACACAGTCATGAGATAGGTCACCGGAACGATAGCGCGGACATAAGGAACCGCCCTGGGCAACGATCCGGCTACCGTTGCCCAGGGCGGGTGTCATCCAATAATTCTCACACGAGCGGGCTCTCGTCACAGGCCCGAGCCGGACGTTTCGCCGGAGGCAGCAACGTCAGCGGAACGGGTCCACCCGAACGCTGCCGGCGCGGGGTGCTCTTGCGCGAATGGTCGACCGCCGGACGCGGGATGATCCGCCCGGTGTCGGCCAGCGCCGCTTCCCCGTAACCCTGAACGCATTCCGGGTCCGGTCCGTCGGCGGGCAGTCCGGTGAAGAACTTCGCCGCCATACAGCCGCCGCGGCAGGAGTCGTAGTGCGCGCATTTGGTGCACGCACCCCCACCGCTGGGTTCCCGCAGCTCGTTGAACAGCTCCGAGTCCCGCCACACCGTGGCGAAACCACCGTCGGTGACGACGTTTCCGGCATGGAACCGTTCGTGGATCGCGAACGGGCAGGCGTAGACGTCGCCGAGCGGATCCACCAGGCACACCACCCGGCCGGCCCCGCACATGTTCAGGCCCGGCAGGGCCTCACCGTATGCGGAGAGGTGGAAGAACGAATCGCCGGTGAGCACACCTTCGCCGTTGCGGACCAGCCAGTCGTAGAGAGTCCGCTGCTGTTCCGGCAGCGGATGCAGTTCGTCCCAGACGTCCGCACCGCGACCCGACGGCCGGAGCCGGGTGAGCCGCAGGGTGGCGCCGTAACGATCGGCGATCTCCTTGAACAGGTCGAGCTGGTCGATATTGTGCCGCGTGGCGACCACGGACAGTTTCGCGTCCTTGAATCCGGCGTTCGCCAGGTTCTCGAGCGCCCGGATCGCCGTATCGTAGGACCCCGGCCCGCGGACCGCGTCGTTCACCTCGGCATCGGCACCGTCCAGCGAGATCTGGACGTCCACATAGTCGCTCGCGGCCAGCCGCTGCGCGACCTCCGGGGTGATACGCACACCGTTCGTGGAGAACTTCACGCCCACATCGTGGGAGGTCGCGTAGTCCACCAGTTCCCAGAAATCCGGGCGCACGGTCGGCTCACCGCCACCGATGTTCACGTAGAACACCTGCATCCGCTGGAACTCGTCGATCAGTGCCTTGCACTGCTCGGTGCTGAGTTCGTTCGGATCCCGCCGGCCCGAGGAGGACAGGCAGTGCACGCACGAAAGGTTGCATGCGTAGGTGAGTTCCCAGGTGAGACAGATCGGTGCTGCCAGCCCGGATTCGAACCGATCCACCAGCCGGACCGCCGGATCGGCGGGACCGACACCGGCGAACGGCGCGGTCTCGGCGAGCGCGGCCGTTTCCGGTGCTTGCTGGATCATGTCCGATTCGGCCAGATTCGCCAGTGCCTGCACATACGGATCGGCGGCGGAATCCCCGATACCGGCGGCGCGGATGGCCGCGCGGGCCGAGGTGTGCCCGGGCAGGGAGCGCACGATCTCGACGATCCGCGGATTCTTCAGGAAGGACAGTTTGCGGGTCCCGAAGTGGTACAGCAGCGCACCGAAGGGTTCCGGCCGCAACGCCACGCGGGGATGTAACTGCCAGCGGGTTTCCAGATCGAGCATCTCCGGCCCGATCAGTAGACGCCGCACATACCGTCGATGGACACCTCTTCGATCAAGGTCTCCTCGACGATGGGAGCGTCCTCGCTCACCTGGTTCTCGACTGTGCCGATCGGTCCGCGGTGATCGGTTTCTGCCGGTCCGAAGGAACGGTTGTCCGCCATGGCTACCTCCACTGATTGGCGCCTGCGCCGGCCAGGGGCTGCCACGACGCTGTCCCGCGGTACCGCGTCGGATACCGCCGGTGAGCCGTGGCACAGTGCCGGCGCTGCGGTCGCCGGATGCGACCGCAGTCACACCATAACGTCATACACTGACAAAAAGAAAGGGTTTTCGAGTAATGTGGACGCTCACGCCGGAACGCGACCTCTAGACTGCGGGGGCAAAAGCAGCTGAACAGAACGTGACGGGCGCATGCCGCCCAGCATGTAGAGGTGGCAATGGGAGTCGTGCGAATGCAGACGAGCGGGGGCGGGGGCGGCAACGGCAGCACCCTCTCGGAGACGGAGATCGTCGAGGCGGCACTCCGGGTCGTGCGTGCCGATGGGGTGGAGAAATTATCCATGCGGCGGCTCTCGCGCGAGCTGGGCGTCTCCCCCATGGCTCCCTACTACTACGTAGCCGATAAGCGTGAACTACTCGACCTGGTCGCCACGGCCGCGCTCGCCGGGGTCCGCAAACCTCCACCCGAGTCGGGAACATGGCAGGACCGGCTGATCGATCTACTCGCTCAGATCGACGAACGCCTGCGCCGTCACCCCGGCCTGGGTGACATTCTCATCGAGCAGATGCTCGGTAAACAGCTCGACCTGATCGCCGCGATCATGGAGATCCTCTACGAGGCAGGCTTCGAGGACCGCAACGTCCTGGCCGGTTACGCGACCATCCACACCTACCTGTTCGGCCGCCGCCGGGTGAATCCGCGCAATCTCGACACCCCACCCGATGTGGTGATGCCGGAGCGAGTTGCCCGCGCAATGGAATACCTGCCCGATCTGCGCGGCAAATACTCCTACGATTTCGGGGTCGGCGTGCTGGTCGCCGGACTCGAGGGTCAGCTCACTCGACAACAGGCAGCCGGCATAGGCTAAAATTGAAACACGTTCTAGTTTTGCCGTAGGCGGATGCCAACGGCCACCAGGTGTCGAGAGGACGAGATGACCACCGTCGAAGTGCCCCATGGCTCACGATCCGTCGTACTCCGGGTCGCCCAGGTCATCGCGGAAACCACCGACGCGAGCTCGCTGGTCTTCGAGGTACCGGAGCAGGCCCGGGAAAAGTTCAACTACCAGCCCGGCCAGTTCCTCACCCTGCGCATCCCCAGCGACCGCACCGGGTCGGTGGCGCGATGCTATTCGCTGGCCAGTTCCCCCTTCACCGACGACCTGCCGAAGGTCACGGTGAAGCGGACCAAAGACGGATACGGCTCCAACTGGCTCTGCGACAACATCAAACCGGGCGACGAACTGGAGGTCCTTCCGCCCTCGGGCGTATTCACCCCCAAGGACCTCGACGACGAACTGCTCCTCTGCGCCGGCGGCAGCGGCATCACCCCCGTGATGTCGATCCTCAAATCCGCGCTGGACCGCGGCACCGGCCGGATCGTGCTCTTCTACGCCAACCGCGACCCCGAATCGGTCATCTTCGCCACCGAACTACGCGAGCTGGCAGAGAAGAACCCGCAACGGCTGGTCGTCCTGCACTGGCTGGAAACCGTCCAGGGCCTGCCGACGGTCGCCGCGCTCGCCGAACTGTTCCGGCCCTACACCAGCTACGCAGCATTCATGTGCGGACCGAAACCGTTCATGGACGGCGTCCACGACGCCCTCGGCCAACTCGGTGTCCCGCGCAACCGGACCCACGCCGAAATCTTCAACTCCCTCGCCGGCGACCCCTTCGCCGACAGCGCGCCCCTCGAGATCTCCGCGGAGGAAGCCGCCGACGCGGCCACCGTCGAAGTGGAACTGGACGGCGAGGTCCACAACCTCAGCTGGCCGCGGAAACAGACCCTGGTCGACATCATGCTCGACAAAGGTCTCGATGTGCCCTATTCGTGCCAGGAAGGCGAATGCGGATCCTGCGCCTGCACGGTGCTGGAGGGCAAGGTCGAAATGGAGAACGCCGAAATTCTGGATCCCGAGGACATCGAGGCCGGTTATATCCTCGGCTGCCAGGCGCGGCCGGTTACGGATCGTCTGCGCATCCAGTTCTGAGAGTTGAAGGCGGCTTCGGGGGCTGTAACTCTGGAGCCGCTCCGCGGCTCGAGGTCGGGGCCCTATCAACCCGGTTCTTCACTCCTCCGCTCCTCCGCTTCACTCCCCCGCTCCGTCGCTCCAGAACCGGGCGGGCCCCACCCGTGGGGTGTGAGTATCCGAAGAGGGGAGGCATGGTGATGAGCGCTGGGTGGGATGGGGCAGACGAACACGGTGGGCCGCTCGGCGGCGCTAACCCGCGCCGAGGAGCCGGCCGGATTCGTAGGCGGCGGCGCCTGGAGGTAGTTCGCCCGGACGGCCACTGAGGTAGACGCTGACGGTGCCGTTTCCACTGCCCGGGTTGCCCAGCTCGTCCATCCGGCGGACCGTTTGCGCGGCGACGGCCTGGGCGCTGTCGAACAGCCGGACGCCTTCCGGCAGCGCGGCGACGATCGTGTCCACGACCAGCGGGTAGTGGGTGCAGCCGAGTACGACGCCCTCGACGTCGGCGGGTGTGCGGGCGGCGGCATCGGTGACCGAGGCGCGGATCGCGGTCATATCGCCGCGGTCCACGGCCTCTGCCAGGCCGTGGCAGGCCACACCCGTAACGGTCGCGTCGCCGCCGAAGCGGGCGATCAGATCGGCTTGGTACGGGCTTGCGGTGGTCGCCGCGGTCGCCCAGACCGCGACCGCGCGGCATACCGCGGCCGCCGGTTTGATCGCCGGCACGGTGCCCACCACCGGCACCTGCGGGCCCAGATCCGCGCGGACCTGTTCGAGCGCGGTCACGCTGGCGGTATTGCACGGCAGCACCACCACTTCCGCGCCCAGATCCCGCGCGCTACGCGCGGCCGACACCACCCGGTCGACAACCCACTCCTGCGGTTTCGGACCCCACGGCGCGCCGTCCGGGTCCAACCGGAGCAGGAGATCCACATCGGGGCGCAGCTTGCGCAGCCACGCTGCGGTGGGCAGCAGCCCGAAACCCGAATCGATGAGCGCGACGATCACACCGAACAGGTTATTGAGTGGCGCCGAGCAGTTCCTCCACCGGGGCGGCCGCGGCGATCGCGGCCCGCATCTTCATCACCCGGCCGGTCATACCGGCGCCCACCACACCGGCCAGCCGGCCTTCGCGGATGTAGTAGGCGAGGAACTTGCGGCCGTCGTCGGCGAGGATGCGGATCTCGTCGGACGCGCGTGGCGTGCCCAGGGCCTGGATCTTGAGGTCGTACTGGTCGCTCCAGAAGTACGGCACCTGCGGCGTGCTCGGTGGTTCGACGCCCAGCAGCGCACCGGTGAGCAGTTTGGCCTGTTCACCCGCATTGGTCCAGTGTTCGATCCGGCGGTGCTCGCCGGTCGGGGTGCGCCAGGCCGCGACGTCGCCCACCGCCCAGACTCCGGGCACGCTGGTGCGCCCGGCCTCGTCGGCGAACACACCGCCACCGGCCGTGGGTTCGGCCAGTTCAATCCCGGAATCGGCCAGCCAGTCGGTGACCGGCCGGGACCCGATCCCGACGACCACCAGCTGCGCCGGCACTTCCGAACCGTCGGCGAGCCGGGCACCACGGACCCGGCCGTCCGGATCGGCCAGCAGGGTGTCGACACCGATACCGCAGCGCAGATCGACCTTTTCGGCACGGTGCAGGCGGGCCACCAGTTCGCCGACTTCCGCGCCGAGCACACCGGCCAGCGGGGTGGGCTGTGGTTCCACCAGCACCACGGACAGCCCCTCCGCGCGAAGGCTGGCAGCGAGTTCACAGCCGATGAATCCGGCACCGATGATCAGCGCGTGCTCGGCGGCCCGCGCGCCCGCACGGATGGCGACGGCGTCGTCGTGGCTGCGCAGTACATGGACGCCGGTGACATCCTCGGTGCCGGGCAGTTTGCGCGGGGTGAGACCGGTGGCGATCACGAGGTGTTCGTATTCCACGGCCGAACCGTCGGCCAGCCGCACCTTCTTGACAGCGGTGTCCACGCCTACGGCCGCGGTTTTCAGGCGAAGGTCGATATCTTTCTCGCCGTAGAACTCTTGCGGGCGCAGCGGCGTCGAGTCGATTTCGCCGCGCACGAACTGTTTGGACAGGGGCGGGCGGTCGTAGGGCGCATGCGCCTCGTCACCGATAACCACCAGTTCCCCGGCGTACCCGGCGCGGCGCAGCTCCTCGGCGGTGCGCAGCCCGGCCAGGCCGGCACCGGCTATCACGATCGGCGCGGACATACCGAACTCCCTCCCGCGGCCCGCTCGCGCCGCGCCTGAAACAGGTTCTAGAAAATGGTGTAGCCCACCCTAACTTGGACGGCCCGGTGGAGGCCAGCGACGCCTTACGCATCGTTTCGCCGCGCAATCGTGTCCATTGCGATATCGACCGGCCCCCCTTGGGGCAGCTATACCGAGGTCAGGCCCTGTCAACGGACCTGTATCCACTTTCAGGAGGCCACTATGTTCACCGAAAGCCGGACCCAGGATTTCCTGGCCGTCATACTCGGAGCCTTCACCGCCCTGTCGCCGATCTGGGTCGCCACCAATGATCGCGCCGTCTGGACGATGATCGTGCTCGGGGTGCTCATCGCGCTGACCGGGCTCGCCCAGATGTACCGGCCGTCGATGGCGGCCACGGATTACGCCATGGGCCTGTTCGGCGCGCTGCTGTTCCTCGCGCCCTGGGTCATGGACTACACCGCGTACAACGGCGCCGCGTGGACGTCGTGGGTCGTCGGTCTGGTCACCGTGGTTCTCGCGGTCGCGGCACTGCCCGCCGTCGCAGGACGAATGCACCGGGCAGCACCGCACCACTGATCCCGCGCGGCACCGGTCTACCCGCCGGCGGCACCGGCGGGTAGGGCGTTGCGGTTTCGTCCGGAGCAGGCCCCCGGTTGCGCACGCACCCACCGTGGGGGCAACACCAGTCGCGTCCAGGGGCACCGACTAGGCACATTTGCGCCATCGCACCGGAGGTGAGCCGGCCCGGCGCAGCAGCTCGTGTCCGAGTGGCCCAGCCACCGGACCGGTCCTCGCCCCGCTACTCGACATCTCGTCGTCGAAGCACGTCAACGCGGCGTGTCCGTAACGCGACGAGCCTGCGTCCCAGCGAACAGTGATCACGACACCGATGTAATCCTCGTCACCCCGGGCGCTCCGTCGGGAGATGAGGTGCTTCGCGCACTAGAACGAAGCCCACCCGGGTGGGTAAGAATGAGCGCATGGATGCCGAAAATGCCAGCCTCGGAGACGAACGCCGCGCCCGCCCGGAGGAGTACGGGCGCGGGCAGAACAACTCCGAGTCGAGGGGCTTCGCCGGCTTCGGATCCAACGGATTCGATTCGGCGGAGGGGTCGAACGGCGCCACGAACCGGCCCGAGTCCGTTCCGGACCGCGGTTACACGTGGACCCCCGCACCACTGTCCACCCCACACCAGAACCCGCAGAACACCGGTGGTTCAGCGGCTCTCGACCCGTTCGCTGCCTGGAACACCTCGGGTGTCATCGGCGACGCGCCGGGGGTCCAGATGATGAGCCAAGCGGAGCCCGAGCCGAATTCCCGTTTCACCACACCACCGGCCGACGGCCCCCCGTATATACCGGACGACACTCCCGAAACCACGGCCTTGCCCACCCGCTCCGCGGCGACCGGCGGATCGCATCAGGCCCCCGGCCAGGCCGATTCCGCGGCGCTGCCACGTATTTCCCAGCCCGGCGGTCCATCGCCCGCGCTGTCGTCACAGCGGATACCGATGCCGGCGCCGTACCAACCGGATGCGCAGCACCCCGACGAGCTGACCGTACCGTCCGGCGGCCCGGCCCAGTTGTCCGGCGCGACAACCACTCAACTGCCCACCGCGGAGCAGAACGAGGAGAGCGGCTCCGGAAAGCCGTTGCCGACGCGGGGAGATCCCGCGTCCTATCGCCCGGCACCCACCGAAACCGATTCCTTCGGTGGTTCGTCCGCCGATACGGGTTCCCTGCCCAGCTGGCTCAGCTCCATCGGCGACGAACCGGTACCGCAGGCCCTCGAAAGCGGCGGCAGGCGCCGTAAATCGGCGCTGACCGAACCGGCCGAATCCGACGCCGAACAGTTCAATCCGTTCGAAGACCAGCACCGCCCCGGAGAATCCGGCGCCCGTTCCGGCGACCCCTATGAGCTGCATGCCACCGCAGCCGATTCGGTCGAAGGTTCCGCACCGGCCTTGTCCGCTCTCCCCACCCGTTCGCCGCACGGGCAGACCCCCACGCCGGCGTCCGCCACGGAGGAAGACTCCGCCCTGCCTGCCCTGCCTGCCCGCCGCCTGCCTCGGTCCGCTGCCCGCCACACCCCTGCGGGAATCGAGGACGCGCCCACTCCCGGCAACGGCGAAGCACCCGCGCTGGACACCGCGGCCGCGGACCCGCAGCGGACGTCTCCGCAGCTCGATACCCCGGAATCGGGCGCGGCCGCCGAACCTGCCGCCCCGCGCCGGATGCCACGGTCCGCGTCGCGGTACAAACCGGCGAGCGAAGGCTCCGCGGGCCGGGAACCGGATTCCGCTGTATTCCGCGCCACGGAGCCGGTAGGCGATGCCGATTCCGGCGACCAGGGCAGCGATTCCCCGCCGGAAGCCGACGCACCCCCGCGACTCGCGCCACCGTCGGACAGCACTCCCATACTCGATCGTCTGCTCGATCCCGAGCCGGCACACAGCACCGAACCCGACGACGACGCCGCCCCCGTCTCCGAAATCCTCTCCCGAATCCTGGACTCCGAACAGGACGCACCCGGTTCCCGCCATTCCGAGCCGACCCCCCAACCCGAACCCGTTACCGCCGAGGCAGCGGCAGACCCGCTGCCCACTCCACGCCGCGGCACTTCCTCACCATTGACTCTGGTGCCCGACGAATCCCGTACCGCACCGGAAGCGCTGACCGGCGGCGACGAGTCGCGCCCACCACTGGAAACGCGCCGCTCCCGGCGCGCTCGGGAAGCCGCGGAAGCCGCACCGGCCGACCGGCCGGAGCCGATCGAGGCCGAACCCGGCACCCCAGGTCTCGCCGAACCGGAGCTCGGTCCGGTACCGGCCGAGCCCGCGTCCCGGCACAGCCGCAGCGAGGAAGGCGCGGATATCGATATCCACCTCATCATGCGTTTGCTCACCGCCAGTGATGATCTCGAGGTACTCGCCGGACAGGCCGAAGCCGGCGAGGTTTCGGCGGACGAGGTCGCCCGCGCCGCACGGGAGGCCCGCGCCGCGGTCCTGTCGGCGGTAACCGCCTGGTACGGCGGGCCCGCTCAGATGGTGAAGTTCGCCAACGCGCTCCTGCAGGCCGCCCGCGAATCCTGAACCGGCGCCACACCGGGCTATCGGTGCCGGCCGAACACGCCGGTCGGCGGATTCGAGAACTCCGGCGGGCCGGGCGATGGTCCCGACAGCCGGGTGCACTTCGGCGAACCCTGCGCATCCGGCGGCCACCGTGGAGCTCGAGGTCACCCGGCCGATATCGGCCTGACCGACGGGCGCCCGCCACGGAGCGCAACCGCAGGGCTGGAGTTCACGGACGTGTCCCTGCCGTCGGCAAGCCCGTGCCTGCGGCCGCCCGGAATCGGTGCGCAAGCCGGTGACAGGCTGCCACCAGTTCGGCGGGTTGAACATCAGTGAGGTCGGTGTCGAAGGTGGCCAGCAGTCCTGCGATACCGGCCCACGACCAAGCGCCGACGGTGAGGCGGCAGTGGCCGGAATCGAGGTGTTCGACAACCGATCCGCCGGGTGCCCAGCGCGCGACCGTCTCCGCCGGAAGATCGAGCCGGGCGCTTCCGGTGCACTCCCACGCGGCTGGTGTGTCGCCGCGGTCGTAGGTGGTCATGACCAGGTGGGCGACATCGCCTCCGGGTAGTTCTCGCGGAGTGAACCGAATTCCCGTGGGAGCGTGCAGGTGAAGACGGTCGAGGCGATGCACGCGCCAGGCATCGTCGGCGTGATCGAACCCGACCAGGTACCAGCGGCCTGCCCAGACCACCAGATGATGGGGTTCGATGCGCCGGGCCGGACTGAACCCGGCCGTACCGGGAACCGGGCGGGTACCGCCGGGGCCGAGAGTTTCGGCGATCAGCACCTCGTGCCGATGGACCGCACCACCCGCGACCTGTAGCGCCACCGCCTGGATGGGCGGCGCCGGGAACTCCCAGTAGTTCTGCAACCTGGTGAGCCGTAGCGCTTCCACCGCCTGGCGCAGCCTGGTGGGCATGATCTGTTCGAGGGCCTCCAGGGCCCGTGTGGCGTCCTCGGCGAGCCCCGACACGGTGTGCGGCGCCGTTTGCAGGGCCACCGCAACGGCCAGGGCCTGATCGCTGTCGAACAGCAGTGGTGGCAGCGTATGCCCGGCCCCGAGCCGGTACCCCCGGCCGGGCCGCGCAGCGAGGCCACCGGATAGCCGAGCCGGCGCAGCGTGTCGATATCCCGCCGCACCGTCCGCTCACTGACCTCCAGCCGGGCGGCGAGCTCACCGCGCGACCAGCTCCGACGGGCGGTGAGCAGCGACAGCAGGCGTAGTGCACGCCGGGAAGTTTCGGCCACCGGCACCAAAGTAGTGGACATTCGGCGGCCACTACCGATGGCACTGTCGGTGCCCGGAAGTAATCCACCACGAATCCGGGAGACCGATAGTGCGCATCATCATCGCCGGGGGCGGAATCGGCGGCCTGGCATTGGCCGCCGGGCTGCGCCGGCACGAATTCGAGGTCTCGGTTTACGATCGCGATCTCGATATCACGCAGACCGGGGGCTACCACATCACCCTCGACGGCCGGGCACAGGCGGCACTTCAGGAGCTTGTCGCGCCGGAAATCTTCGAACGGCTGCTGGGCTCGTCCTCGGCGTTGCGCTTGCGAACCCGCGATGCCTTCTGGGACCGGCACGGCCGGCTGCTGGGGCACGGTCCGCGGCTCGACGACAACCCGGGCGTCGATATCGACCGCATTACCCTGCGAACGATCCTGGCCGACGCGGTCGGCGCCGACCTGCACCTGGGTTCGCCGGTCACCGATATCGCCCGCACGGCCACCGGCGCACCGCAAGCGGTACTCGCCGACGGATCCACGGTGCCGGGCGATCTGCTGGTGGGCGCAGACGGCGCCCACTCGCTGGTCGCGCGCCGATTGGCGGGCGGTCCGACCAACGAACCGACCGGAATCATCGGCTTCTCCGGCCGCACCACCGCCAGCGATCTCGGTGCCACCGAGCAGCAGCGGCTCGGGGCACGCTCGAGCATGGTGCTCGGACCGCACGCCACGGCGCTGTACATCGGTTTCCTCGACCCGGTCGGCCATGCCGTCCTGGATACGCCCCGTCCCAGCGAGGCGATCACAACCGGCCCCACCTACATCTGGGGCGCCATGTTCGCCGAATCCGCGACCGATTCGCTGCGCGCGCTACAGGGCGCCGAGCTGCGGTCGGCGCTGCTCACCGCGTTCGATCGCGAAGGCTGGCGCCGATCCGCACTCGAGGTCGTCGAACGCGCCGAACCCGGCAGTATCGCGGCGTTCCGCTTCAATGCCGCCTCGACCCGGGCTCGGGACCTCGCCCCTTGGCCGGCCGGCTCGGTCACCGCGCTCGGCGACGCGGTCCATGCCACCCCGCCCACCGCGGGTATGGGCGCCGGGGCTGCCATCCAGGACGCCGCGAGCCTGGTCACCGCCCTGCGCGCGGTCTCGGCAGGCATGGTGACCCTGCCTGTAGCGGTGAGCCGGTTCGAGGCGGATATGCGGGTGCGCGGCAGCGAAGTACTGCTCGCGGCCATGCGCACCGTGCGGTTGATACGTGCCACCGGTTCGCCGCTCGGCGCAGGCGCCACCACCGCCACCGCCTCGGTTCTGGCCACCGCCCGACTACTCGGGCGCAAGCGCTTCACCTCTCCATGAGCAGAACCGACCAGCGCGGGTTCTGGAGCCGCCGATCAGAGGCGACGCCGAAAAGCTATCAGCAGCAATACTCCAGGGAGCAGGCGCCACTACAGAGCGGAGTTCGGCTGCCCCACAGGGGCTTTCCGGCTCACGGAGACAGTCGTAACCAAGGTGGGCGTTGGCTGGATGATCTACGCTGGACCCCATGCTCAGAAATAATGCGAGCGAATTCTCCCGGCGTTCGCGGCAGTGACTGCCACGGCACAGGAAGTTATGAAGAGGCTGGCCAAGGCGATCAACACAAAGATCGACCGGGCAGCTTTTGATTGTGCACGTCCCTTGAACGATGTGGCCGACGGCCTCGGCGAGGCCTTACGAGCGGCAGGGAAGGCCGACCGTGACGGGTCTGGTCCGATAATTGCCGAGATCCGTGGCGCAGACGAATACGGAGAACCTGCGGTATTCTCGCCCGACAGTGTATTATTCGACGTCCTGAGGGACCGACACGGCCCACGCGGAATCGGTTTCCCGACCAAGAGCCAGGACAAATCCGAGTATGTCGCATGGACACGCCTTGCCGGAGAAAAAATCGATAGAGAGTTCAACCACTTCTGGCCGGCTTCGAGGGTGGACACAAGGGAATTGGGTTTGACGAGAGACCCCTTCCCTCAACCCCTTCCCAATACAGGGAACCAAGAGACCAGCCGCGGCATTCTCGTAATTTCACACGCCAATCCAGATGGATTCGCCGTCAAAGTAAGAACAGAGGGACCACCGAACCTGAAATCCGTATCCGCCCCCCTGGGTACATTTTCCGTACTCACCGGAAATAGAATGCCGGGATTTATGGCACACACTGGGACTCCCCGACTCATATATCCCAGTCGGAATATATTCCTGGGCGGAGCGGAGTACGGACGATTACTTGCGGCAAAAAAGCCCGAGCTGGATGCTGCCGCCGAGACGCCCGACAGTCCGATACGAATGCTTTCCTGTAGCGCGGGGTCACATGAAGGCGATGCCGCCGAGAGTGCAGCAGCCTCTTTGCGGGCCAATGGGGTGGATCGGGAGGTTCAGGCCGCAACAGATTCCGTATTCTTGGCTACAGAGTACAGAAGAACCTCGTTCGGGCATGAAGCCGATTATGGATCCTCAGTGATCGGTATCGCCGGACGCGGAGACTCGGATGGCAATGTACTGACCGGGTGGCGAACTTTCCCGGAATCACCCCCCGGGGCCGGCTGATGATGCTTATTACTCAGTGCCTACGTCAGGCGTATGGGGTTAAAAAATGTGCATCGAGAGATGCTTGCCATCTGCCGCCGCTGGTTCGCTGCATACACCCCGATCGTTTTCGGCTGGGTTTTGCCGCCCACCAACTCGGCGCGGCAGTTGCCG
>NZ_BAFV01000062.1 GCF_000308515.1 Nocardia carnea NBRC 14403
GTACGCCACCGACTGCTGATCGAAACGGTTGAGGAACCACATCCGCTGCTGTGCCAGCGACAACGGCGCAGCTTGCTGGACCTCACCCGACTCGGTGACCCGGGTCGGCCGTTGTTGCGGCACCAATGCCGCCCGGCCACCCGCACCCGCATGCTGCTCGACACGCACGGCCAAACCCGCCACCGTGGACGCCTCGAACAGTGCACGGACCGGAACAGTCGTATCGAGGGCCTTGCTCAACCGCGCCGCAACCTGCGTCGCGACCAGCGAATTACCACCCAACGCGAAGAAATCGTCATCGGCACCCACACGATCGGCACCCAGAACCTCGGCGAAGACGTTCGCCACGATCTCCTCGATCGGAGTCGACGCCGCCCGGAACGCCCGCGTCTCGAACTCGGGTTCCGGCAACGCTTTACGATCGAGTTTGCCGTTCACGTTCAACGGCAGGGCGTCGAGTTCCACGAACGCCGACGGCACCATGTACGAGGGCAACCGCTGCGCCAGCGCGTCCTGGACACGAACGAAATCCAGCGCACCGGCAGTGCTGTCGGCACCGGCGGACGGGACGAGGTAGCCGACCAGCCGATCGCCGGTCCGCGGATCGGACTTCGCCACAACCGCCGCATGGGCGATCTCCGGCAACGCCAGCAGCGCCGCCTCGATCTCACCCAGCTCGATCCGGAAACCACGAATCTTGACCTGGAAATCGGTACGACCCCGATACTCCAAACCACCATCACGATTCCACGCAACCAGGTCACCCGTGCGATACATCCGCTCACCGGCCGCGAACGGATCGGCCACGAACCGCTCCGCACTCAGATCCGCACGACCGAAATACCCGTGCGCCAACTGCACACCGGCCAGATACAACTCACCCGATACCCGGTCCGGGACCGGCTGCAATCGGCCGTCCAGCACATACACGCGGGAATTCCACTGCGGCGCACCGATCGGCACCGATACCGTATCCGCCGGCGTGACCCGGTGCGTCGTAATCGACACCGCGGCCTCGGTGGGACCGTACAGGTTGAAGAACTCGATATCCGGGTAGTCGGCGAGCATCCGCTGCGCGGTCGGCGCCGGTAACGCTTCACCGATCGCCAGCACCCGGCGCAACGACGAGGGCATACCCACGTCGGCGGTCAGCAGCGCCTCCAGCATCGACGGCACCACCGCCAGCGTCGTCACACCCGCACGAGCCATCAGGCCGTTGAGGTAGGACGGGTCGCGATGACCATCCGGCGAGGCGACGACCATGCGGCCACCACAGACGGCCGCGGCCCAGAACTCCCATACCGACACATCGAACGTCGCCGCGGTCTTCAGCACGATCGTGTCCGAGGCGTTCAGTTCGAACTCGGCCGTGAAGTACCGCAGCTGGTTGACGATCGCCGAATGCGGCACCGGTACGCCCTTCGGCCGCCCGGTGGAGCCGGACGTGAAGATCACATATGCCGTATTCGACGCCCGCAACGGCGACACCCGATCCGCGTCGGTGATCGGGGTACCGGTGTAGCCGGACAGATCGAGGGTGTCCAGATCCGCGATCGGCGCCTCCACCCGCACGCCGTCGGAAGCCGCGCCGGATCCGGCCCGGCCGAATCCGGTCGCGGCGTCGGTCAGCACACATACCGGTGCCGCGGCCTCGAGAATGTAGTTCGTGCGTTCGGTTGCCTGGTCGGGATCGATCGGCACGTAGGTACCACCGGCCATCGTCACCGCGTACATCGCGACGGCCAGATCCACCGAACGGCGCAGGCCCAGCACCACCCGATCCTGCGGGCCCACTCCTTGCGCGATTAGATACCGGGCCAGCCGGTTGACCCGCGCGCTCAGCTCCGCATACGACACCTGCGAACCGTCGGCGGCCACCAATGCCACCGCGTCCGGAGTCGCTGCGACCGTAGTGTCCAGCAGCGAGGCCAGGGTGTCGGACGAATCCAGTTCCCGGGCAGTCGTATTGCGCTGTACCAGAGCGGCGCGCTCGGCGGGGGCCAGCAGGTCCAGTTCGCCGACCGCGGTGCGCGGAGCGGCGACGATCGCCTCCAGCAACCGCACGAACCGGTCCACGAATCCCTGCGCGGTCGCACGGTCGAACAGCGCGGTGGCGTAGGTCAGGACACCGCCGAGACCCATCGGCGCGCCCGACTCGTCGTACCGGTCGCCGATGATCAGATGCAGGTCGAACTGCGACAGTTCGGAGTCGAACTCCACCCCCGAGACCGCCAGCCCGGGCAGCTCCAGGCTGGTCTGCGCCAGGTTCTGGAACGACAGACCCACCTGGAACAGCGGATGCCGCGCCTGCGAACGAACCGGGTTCAGCACCTCCACCAGGCGTTCGAACGGGACATCGGCATGGGCCAGCGCGGCGACGTCGATCTCACGCTGGCGCGCGAGCAGATCGGTGAAGGCCTCCCCCTGATCCAGCTGTGTCCGGAACACCACGGTGTTCACGAACATGCCGATCAGATCCTCGAGCGCTTCCTCACCGCGACCCGCCAGCGGTGTGCCGACGGCGATATCGTCGGTTCCGGACAGCCGCGACAACAGCACGGCGAAGGCGGAATGGATCACCATGAACGCGGTCGCGTTGGCGCCGCGCGCGATATCCAGCAGTGCCGCATGGGTCTCGGCGCCGACGAACACCTCGATCCGGCCGCCCGCGAACGACTGCACCGCCGGGCGCGGCCGGTCCGCCGGCAGTTCCAGCTGATCCGGCAGTCCGGCCAGCGATTCCCGCCAGTATTCGATCTGCTTGTGCGCCAGGGATTCCGGATCGTTCTCGTCGCCGAGAAGTTCACGCTGCCAGATACTGAAATCGGCATACTGCACGGGCAGCGGCTGCCAGCCCGGCTCCTCGCCCGCGGCGCGGGCGGCATAGGCGGTCATCAGGTCCCGGGTCAGCGGGCCGGTCGAGGCGCCGTCGCCGGAGATATGGTGCACGACTACGGCGAGTACGTATTCGTCTGCCGCACCGTCGATTTCGAACAACACACCCCGTAACGGCACCTCGGAGGTGACATCGAACGGTAGCGACAGCAGTTCGATCAGCGCGGGTTCGACCGCGTCCGGCGCCACGATCCGGGATTCCAATTCGACGACCTGGCGGCCGGGCGGGAGCACCACCTGTACCGGGCCGGATTCTGTTTCCGGATAGTAGGTCCGCAGCACCTCGTGCCGATCGACCAGATCGCCGATCGCCGCGCGCAGGGCCGCCACATTCAGTTCGCCCGAAAGCCGTACCGCGATCGGGATGCTGTACGCCGCGGATTGCTCGTCGAACCGATTCAGGAACCACATCCGCTGCTGCGCCATCGACAGCGGCACCCGCTCCGGACGGGGCCCGGCGGTGAGCGCCCGGCGCTCGTTACCGTCCCTGCCGATCTCGCCGAGCCGTTCCGCGAAACGGGCCACGGTCGAGGCTTCGAAGATGATCCGGGCCGGGATACGCGCATCCACCACCGCGCCCAGCCGGGCCACCACCTGGGTCGCGATCAGCGAATTACCGCCCAGGTCGAAGAAGTTGTCATCGGCGCCGATCGGGTCGGCGGGATGCAGCAGTTCGGTGAATACGGCGGCGACCTGCTTCTCCAGCCAGGTCTCCGGCTCGCGGTACTCCGTCGTGCGCAGCACCGGTTCGGGCAGGGCTCGGCGATCCAGCTTCCCGATGGGAGTCAGCGGGATCTTGTCCAGCACGGTGATACTCGCCGGAACCATGTACGCCGGCAGCCGGCTCTCGGCCAGGGCGATCAACTCGCCGGTATCGACCACGGCCCCGTCGGCCGGATGCACGTAAGCGGCCAATACGGTGGCGCCGCTGGGCGGCTCGTACCCGATCGTAACCGCGAAGTTCACCGATTCGTGCCCGGCCAGCACCGCGTCGATTTCGCCCAGTTCGATGCGGAAACCCCGGATCTTCACCTGGAAATCGTTGCGGCCCAGATAATCCATCGCGCCGTCTGCCCGCCAGCGCACCAGATCGCCGGTGCGGTAGAGGCGGGTGCCGCCGCCGTCGAACGGGTTGGCCACGAAACGCTCGGCGGTGAGAGCCGGGCGGTTGTGATAGCCACGCGCCAACTGGATACCGGCGACGTAGAGTTCGCCCGTCACACCGGTGGGCAGCGGACGCAGCTGTTCGTCGAGTACATATTCGGTGGCATTGCGGACGGGCGCGCCGATATCGACCGGTTCGCCCGGTTTCAGGGGTTCGCTGATATTGACCAGGATGGTGGTCTCGGTCGGCCCGTACCCGTTGAAGAATTTGCGCGGATGGCCGTCCACCAGCGTTCCGGCCCACCGCCGGACCAGTTCCGGCGGGCACGCCTCGCCACCGACGACCACCACTCGCACATCGTCGAGACCCGCCGGATCGATCGACGACAGCGCGGACGGGGTGAGGATGATATGGGTCACCCGTTCGCGCCGCAGCAACCCGGCCAGTTCGTCGCCGCCGTAGACGGTGGGCGCGACCACCACCAGGGTCGCCGCGGCCCCGAGCGCGATCAACATTTCGTTGACCGAGATATCGAAGGACGGCGAGGCGAAATGGAGCAGCCCGGCGGTCGTATCGACCAGGAACCGTTCACACTCCTCGGCACAGAACCCGGCCAGCCCCGCCTGGGTGACCACGACGCCCTTCGGGAGGCCGGTCGACCCGGAGGTGTAGATGACATAGGCCGGATGCTCGGCGCGCAGCTGGCGCAGCCGTTCGTCGAAGGACACCGGTTCGGCCGGGTACCGATCGAGCGCGGCGGCGGTATCCGGGCTGTCGATCGCCAGCCACTCGACCT
Source organism: Nocardia carnea NBRC 14403 (assembly GCF_000308515.1). Lineage (GTDB taxonomy): Bacteria > Actinomycetota > Actinomycetes > Mycobacteriales > Mycobacteriaceae > Nocardia > Nocardia carnea. The sequence continues at coordinate 4,797 of NZ_BAFV01000062.1, forward strand.
GCTGCGGTAGTCCGGCCACCGAATCCGCCACCGACAGGCCGAACACGACGCCGGAATCGGTCACCATATGCGTGATGCGGTCCATGGGGTGGTTCACGTCCACCGGCACATAACCGGCGCCGGTCTTCGCCACCGCCCACACCGCGACCACCGAATCGATCGAACGGGGGATACCGATCGCGACCAGGTCCTCGGGGCCTACTCCGCGCGCGATGAGCAACCGGGCCAGCCGGTTGGAGCGTTCGTCCAGCTCCGCGTAGGTGAGCTGGCCGAGGGTGGCGGTGGCATCGGCATACCGGACGGCGATCCCGGTGGGGTTGGTTTCCACGGCCGTGGCCATGAGCTGGGGCAGGCTGGTGAAACGGGGGCGCCGGGCGCGGGTGGGCCTAGTGCGTGCCGTTCGGGTCATCCTCGCATCACTTCCTGGAGATGGCTGCTCTGGTCACCGACAACAGAACCCATCTACCTACCTCACCTGCCGTTTCCTTGCTGCACGCCGTGCGCCCAGGGGCCGCGGATCGCACCGCCCGGGCGCGGCGGCGGTACCGCCATGAGGGCACGACCGACCGCTGCGGCACTCGCAGTCTTCCATCATTACATGGTCCGACGTGGCCCCGCCGTTACCGTCGCAGGCCACAGCCACCCGAGAGCGCACCGGACGTACGGCGCGGATCACACCGCGCCCGGCGGGAACGACGCCGGACGCACGATCGGGGTCACACCCGGCGCACAGCGCGGATCACCGCCGGCGCACAAAGCGGGTCATCTCCGACGCCCCCGACCGGGGTCACGACCGACGCCCCCGACCGGACCACGCCCCGCGCACTCGGTGCACGGGAGCCTCGGGCCGACCCGTCAGTCCGGTAACGCCGACAGATCGAGTACGTACTCGATCTCCGACCACTGCCCGTCCGGCTGTCCCCCCTCGTCCAGGACGAGCGCGGACAGATCCTCCAGAGCTTCCGGATCGAGTGTGCCGAGCCCCGCACGGTCGGTCCACAGGTGGGTGACCCATTCGTCGGCGATTGCCTCGGTGCTCACCTCCGCGATCAGGACCACCGATGCCCCGGCCGCACCGGCCGCCACGATCTCCACCACGGTGGCCAGGCTGTCGGCCTTGCCGTGCCGGTACGTGCGCGATTCGTAGGTGAGCTCGGTGTCGGCGTGCACGCGGGCCACCACGGCGGCCAGATCGTCATAGGAGACCTGGGCACCGTCCGCCGCCACATAGGCCACGTCGCTGCCGCGCAACGGCCGGCCGCGGTCGGCATAGGTGACCGGGCGCGGTGACTGTGCAGCGATCTCGGCGGCGAGCTCCGGATCGTCCAGTATCAGCCAGTCCACCTCCGGCATGTCCGGCGCGGAGCCGGACACGATCCCGGCCCCGACCGACAGCCCCGCGGTTGTGGCGGCGGCCACCGCGTCGGCGGCCACCAGCGCGGCACCGGACTTCAGCACCGCCCAGGTGGAGACCGCTGCCTCGACCCCGCGATCGAGCCGGACCACCACACCGGTCCCGGGCCCGTGGCCGCGCGCGATCAGAACCCGGGCAAGCCGCGACGAGCGCGCGTCCAGTTCCTGGTAGGTGATCTCTTCCTCACCCCATACCAGGGCGGGGCCTTCCGGATCCTCCTCGACCGAAGCGCGCAGCGTCTGCGGCAGCGCGGTACCCGACGAGGCGGTGTGGGCCGCCTGCGGCGCGGGTGCCGCCATCCGTTCTCGTTCGGCGGCGTCGAGGATATCGATTTCGCCGACGCGGATCTGCGGATCGGCGGCCACCGCGGCAAGGATGCGTTCGAACCGGCGGCCGAAGGATTGCACGGTCGATTCGTCGAACAGATCGGCCGCGTAGTTGAACACCGACCAGAGTTCGCCGTAGCCACCGTCGGCATCACGCTGCGGGTCCACACCGATCTGCAGATCGAACTTTGCGGCCAACGCGCCCTCGTCCATGGCCTGGACCGTCAGGCCCGGCAGATCGACGACGGCCCGTTCGTTGTTCTGGAACGACAGCGCCACATCGAAGAGCGGGTTCTGCGCGGTCGCCCGGTCGGGCAGGACCGCTTCCACCACTCGTTCGAACGGGATATCGGCGTTGGCGAACGCCGAGAGATCGGTTTCCCGCGCCTGGTCGAGCAGTTCGGCGAACGTCATGGCCGGATCGATCCTGGTCCGCAGCGCCAGCGTATTGACGAACATGCCGACGAGATCGTCGAGGGCCCGTTCACCACGGCCGGCGACCGGGGTACCGACGACAACGTCACCGGCGCCGGTCAACCGCGATACCAGCACCGCCACTGCGGCGTGCAACACCATGAACAGCGTGACACCCCGGGCCCGGGCGGACTCGTCCAGCAGCCGGTGCACTTCGGCGTCCACCCCGAAGCTGGTGAGCCCGCCGCGCAGCGACGGCACCAGCGGCCGCGGCCGGTCCAGCGGCAGCTCGACATCGGGGGTGACCCCATCGAGTTGTTTCTGCCAGTAGGCCAGCTGCTCGGCAGCGACGGAGCCGCTGTCGGATTCGTCACCCAGCACGGTGCGCTGCCAGAGCGCGAAGTCCGCGTACTGCACCGGGAGCGGCGACCAGCCGGGTGCGTCCCCGTCGACGCGGGCCAGGTAGGCCGTCACCAGATCCCGGGCCAGCGGCGCCATGGACGCGCCGTCGGCCGTGATGTGGTGCGCGACGAAGGCCAGCACATGCTCGCCGGGTCCGGTTTCGAGCAGCAGCGCCCGCACCGGGACTTCCTGCGTGGCATCGAAACCGGTCGACATCAGCGCGCCGATCCGGGCCACCGGATCGTCGGCCGATTCGACGCTCAACCCGCCGGGCAGCACCTGCGCGGCCGGCAGGATCTCCTGGTACGGCAGCCCGTCGGGGCCGGCCGGGTACCGGGTGCGCAGCGATTCGTGCCGCTCCAGCACATCGGTCACCGCGGCCTGCATGGCCGCGACGTCGAGTGCGCCGGTGAGCCGGATGGCCAGCGGAATGTTGTACGCGGCCGAACTCGGATCGAATTGGTTGATCAGCCACATCCGGTGCTGGGCCAGCGACAACGGCAACCGCTCGGGGCGCGGGCCGGCTTCGAGGGCCTTACGGCCGCCGGTTCCGGCGTGCTGTTCGACGCGTACCGCCAGTGCGGACACGGTGGAGGCCTCGAAGAGTGCGCGCACCGGCACCGTGGTGTCCAGCGCCGCACCGAGCCGGGCCGCGACCTGGGTCGCCATCAGCGAGTTACCGCCGAGGGCGAAGAAATCGTCGTCGGCGCCGACCCGGTCGATCCCGAGCACGTCGGCGAAGATGCCGGCCACGATCTCCTCGATCGGGGTCGAGGCCGCCCGGAATTCCCGGGCCTCGAACACCGGTTCCGGCAAAGCCTTGCGATCCAGCTTCCCGGACGCGTTCAGCGGGAACTCGTCGAGCACCACGAACGCGGCCGGAACCATATAGGCCGGGAGCCGGCCGGTCAGCTGGGCACGCAGCTCGTCGGTGTCGACCACGGCGTCCTTGGCGGGCACCACGTACCCGACCAGCCGGTCGCCGGTATTCGGGTCGGACTTCGCCACGACCACCGACCGCGCCACCGCGGCATGATCGGTCAGCGCCGCCTCGATCTCGCCGAGTTCGATGCGCTGGCCGCGCACCTTCACCTGGAAGTCGGAGCGGCCCATGTAGACCAGTTCGCCGGCGTCGGTCCAGCGCACCACGTCACCGGTGCGGTACATCCGTTCACCGGTGCCGAACGGGTCAGCGACGAACCGGTCCGCAGTCAGATCCGGGCGGCCCACATAACCGCGGGCCAGCTGCGCGCCGGCCAGGTACAGCTCACCGGTCACCCCCACCGGAACCGGCTGCAATCGCGAATCCAGCACGTACACCCGCGCGTTCCACACCGGGCCACCGATCGGGACGGCACCGGAAACCTCCTCGGCGACCGCGGCATGTGTGGCGTGCACGGTGAACTCGGTCGGACCGTAGAGGTTGTACATCGCCACATCACTGACCCGGCGCACCGCCGCGACCACATCACCGGTGAACGCTTCACCGGCCACGAACAGCATCCGCAGCGAGGCCAGCGCACCCGGGACGGCAGCGGCGCTCTCGGCGAACACCGACAGCATCGACGGGACGAACGACGTCGCCGTCACACCCTGTTCGCCGATCACCGACGCCAGGTACTGCGGATCACGGTGACCGTCGGGTTCGGCGACCACCATCCGGCCGCCGACGGTCAACGGCGCGAACAACTCCCATACCGAGACGTCGAAGGTCGCGGGGGTCTTGAACAGCACCACATCACTGCGGTCGATACCGTATTCGCCCACGATCCAGGCGATCTGGTTGGCGACCGATCCGTGCGATACCGCCACACCCTTCGGCCGGCCGGTCGAACCGGAGGTGAAGATCACGTACGCGGTATTGCTCGTACGCAGCGGCGCGATCCGATCGGCATCGGTGACCGGGGTGTCGGCGTATCCACTGATATCCACCGTGTCCAGGGTGAATACCGGCACGTCCGCGTCGAGCGTCTCGGCATCGGCCGTGGTCGACAGGACGCATACCGGTGCCGCGGTATCCAGGATGTGCCGGATCCGTTCGGCCGGATGCGCCGGGTCCAGGGGCACGTAGGCGCCACCGGCAGCGGCGACCGCGTACATGCCCACCACCAGGTCCAGCGACCGCGAGACCAGCAGCCCGACCAGTGCTTCCGGGCCCACGCCCTGCGCGATCAGATGCCGGGCCAGGCGGTTGACCCGCGCATCCAGCTCCGCGTACGTGACCTCGGCACCATCGGAGGTCACCGCAACCCGGTCCGGGTATTCGGCGACCGCCCGGTGGAATCCGTCGAGCAGCAGCTGCGCGGATACCGGGTGTTCGGTGGCGTTCCAGTCGGACAGCACCCGCGTCCGCTCCGCCGGGGCCAGGATCTCCAGATCCCCGACCGGTGCCGTCGGATCGGCCACGACCGCGGTCAGCAACCGGGTGAACCGATCCGCGAACCCGGCCACCGTGGCCTCGTCGAACAGATCTGTCGCGTAGATGAACTTGGCGGTGACACCGCGGGCGGTGTTCGCGCCGGATTCGGCCGGGCCGATCCGTTCCGCGAGTTCCAGATGCAGATCGAACTTGGCTGTTTCGATGGGCGAATCGATACCGCTGATCGCCAGCCCGGGCAGCTCGCCGCTGACCTGCGGGTTGTTGTTCTGCAGCGACAGCATCACCTGGAACAGCGGGTGCCGCGCCTGCGACCGCACCGGGTTCAGCACCTCGACCAGCCGCTCGAACGGCAGATCCGCATGCCCGAACGCGGCCACATCGTTACCGCGGACCTGCTCGAGCAGTTCGGCGAAACCGGCCTCGGAGTCGATCGGCGTCCGCAAGGCGAGGGTATTGACGAACATGCCGATGACCTCGTCGAGCGCACGTTCACCGCGTCCGGCGACCGGGGTGCCGACGACGATGTCGGATTCGCCCGACAACCGCGACAGCAGTACCGCGAACGCGGCGTGCACGACCATGAAGAAGGTCACCCCGCGACTGCGCGCGAGTTCGGCCAGTTCGGCGTGCACCGCATCGTCGATCTCGAAGTCCAGGCTCGCGCCCCGGCCGGAGGCCACGGCGGGCCGCGACCGGTCGGCCGGCAGATCCAGCTGCTCCGGAATACCGGCCAGTTCGGTGGACCAATACCCGATCTGCGCGGCGATCACCGACTCCGGATCGTCCTCCGAACCCAGCACCTGCCGTTGCCACAGCGCGTAATCGGCGTACTGCACCTCGAGCGGGCGCCAGCCCGGCTCGCCGCCCTCGATCCGGGCGCTGTAGGCGGTGACCACATCGCGGGCCAGCGGTCCCATGGAGAACCCGTCGGACGAGATGTGATGGACGACGACCACCAGCACGTGCTCGGTCGGGTCCACCTCGAACAGCCGGACCCGGAACGGCACCGCGGCGGTGACATCGAATCCGGTGCCGACGAATTCGGCGATCCGCGCGAACAGGTCGGTTTCCGAAACATCCACCGTCGTCAGATCCGGGATCACCGCCGAGGTGGGCACCACCTGCTGGTACGGGGTCCCGTCCACCTCGGGGTAGTACGTGCGCAGCGATTCGTGCCGCGCCAGCACATCGGCGATGGCGATCTGCAGGGCCTGCCGGTCCAGCAGACCCGACAACCGGACCGCGATCGGCAGGTTGTCGGCGGCCGATTCGGGATCGAACCGGTTCAGGAACCACATCCGCTGCTGCGCGAGCGACAGCGGCACCCGCTCCACGACCTCGCCCGAGGGCAGGGTCTGGGTCGGCCGCGGCTGCGGTACCAGCGGTACCCGGCCGCCCGTACCCGAATGGGTTTCGGCGCGCGCCGCCAGCGCGGCCACCGTGGAGGCCTCGAACAGTTCCCGCACGGCGAGATCGGTGTCCAGCGCCGCCGACAGCCGGGCCGCCACCCGGGTCGCGCTCAGCGAGTTACCGCCCAGCTCGAAGAAGTCGTCGTCCGCACCGACCCGTTCCACGCCGAGGACCTCGGCGAATGTATTCGCCACGATCTCCTCGATCGGGGTCGAGGGCGCCCGGAAGACACGGGCCTCGAACACCGGCGCCGGCAGGGCCCGGCGGTCGAGTTTGCCGCTGGCGTTCAGCGGCAGCTCGTCGAGCACCACGAACGCGGCCGGCACCATGTACGACGGCAGGCGCGCGGACAGATCCTCGCGCACATCCTCGATATCCAGCGGCGCACCCGCCGCGGGCACCAGGTAGCCGACGAGCTGATCCCCGGTGCGGGCATCGCTGCGCAATACCACCACGGCCTGCGCGACCTCGTCGATATCGGCCAGGGCGGTTTCGATCTCGCCGAGTTCGATGCGCAGACCACGCAGTTTCACCTGGAAATCGGAGCGGCCCAGGTATTCCAGTTCGCCCGTGGAGTTCCAGCGCACCACGTCGCCGGTGCGGTACATCCGCTCGCCGGCGGTGAAGGGGTTGGCGACGAAACGGTCCGCGCTCAGATCCGGGCGGGCCACATAGCCGTGCGCCAGCTGGGTACCGGCCAGGTAGAGCTCACCGGCGACGCCGACCGGCACCGGCCGCAACCGGCCGTCCAGCACGTACACCTGGGTGTTGAACACCGGGGCACCGATCGGCACGACGGCGGTATCGGCGTCGGTCACCTCGTGGAAGGTGACGTCGACCGCGGCCTCGGTCGGGCCGTACAGGTTGTGTACCGCGGTACCGGTCAGCTCACGCAACCGCTGCGCGGGCTTCGCCGGAAGTGCCTCTCCGGAGGAGAACACGAGCCGCAGCGACGCACACGTCCGCGCGCCCGCTTCACCCGGCAGCGCGGCCACGAACACGGTCAGCAAGGACGGTACGAAGTGGGCCACAGTGACCTGCTCGGCGTCGATGACCTCGGCCAGGTAGGCGGGGTCGCGATGACCGTCCGGCTTGGCAACCACCAGCCGGGCGCCGATCTGCAAGGCCCAGAAGAACTCCCACACCGACACGTCGAATGTCGACGGAGTCTTCTGCAACACCACATCCGAAGGCTGCAGACCGTACTCGGACTGCATCCACACCAGACGGTTCACGATCGCCGCATGCGAGACCGCCACACCCTTCGGCCGGCCGGTCGAACCCGACGTGAAGATCACGTACGCGGTATTGCTCGCACGCAACGACGCGACCCGGTCCGCGTCGGTGATCGGAGTATCGCTGTATCCGGAGAGATCCAGCTTGTCGATCCGCACCTGAGCGGTATCGATCGGCAGATCGTCCGCGGAGGTCAGCACACACACCGGATCAGCGGTGGCGAGGATGTATTCCGTGCGTTCGGCCGGATGGTCCGGATCCAGCGGTACATAGGCACCACCGGCGACGGTGACGGCATACATACCGACCACCAGGTCGATCGAACGCCGCATCCCCAGGGCCACGAAGGATTCCGGGCCCACCCCGCGGTCGATCAGCCAGCGTGCCAGCAGGTTCACCCGGGCGGCGAACTCGGCGTAGGACAGCGTCTCCGCGCCGAAGGTCAGCGCGGGCGCGTCCGGGGTCCGGGCGAGCTGCGCGTCGAACATCGACACCAGAGTCACGGCGGAATCCACCGGATGGGCGGTGTCGTTCCACCCGCGCAGCACCAGTTCACGTTCCGCGTCGTCGAGCAGATCGATCTCGCCGAGCGGCCGGTCCGGTGCAGCGGTGAGGGCGTTGAGTACCCGCACCAGTTGGTCGGCGATCCGGCGGACACCGGGCTCGTCGAACAGTTCCCGGAGGTAACCGGCGCGAATCCGCAGCGTGCTGCCCAGCGTGGCGATCAGGCTCAGCGGGTAGTGGGTGGCGTCGACCGCGGTCAGCCCGGTCACCGCCATCCCGTCGATATCGGTGGCCTGCTCCTGGATACCTTCGGCATCCACCGGATAGGACTCGAACACCAGCAGGGTGTCGAACAGGTTCGCCTGCCCGGCTGCGGCCTGGATATCGGCCAGGCCCACATAGTGGTGATCCAGCAGATCCGCCTGCTCGCCCTGGGTCCGGGTGAGCAGTTCCCGCGTGGGTTCGGACTGATCGAAACGCACTCGCACCGGAATGGTGTTGATGAACAACCCGACCATGGTCTCCACACCGGTCAGCTGCGGCGGACGACCGGAGACGGTCGCGCCGAACACCACATCGTCGCGGCTGGTGATCCGGCCCAGCAGGATCGCCCACGCCACCTGCAGCACGGTGTTCGCGGTGACACCGAGTTCGGCGGCCAGCGCGACGATCCGGGCGGTCGCGGCGGTGTCCAGTTCGAAGGCGTATTCGCCGGACAGCGTCTCGATTTCGTGGGTGGAAGCGCCGCCCGCGGAATCCGGCCGGGTGAGCAGCGTCGGTTCGTTCACTCCTGCCAAGGCCTCGCGCCAGGTCGCCAGCGATGCGTCGTGGTCCTGCCGGCCGACCCAGTCCAGGAAGTGGCGGTAGGAGCGGGCCGCCGGCAATGCGGAGCGGTCGGCGCGTACCGCGTACAGCGCCAGCAGATCCCGCATGAGCAGCGGCATCGACCAGCCGTCGAGCACGATGTGATGGTTCGACACCACGAACTGCCAGGCGTCCGGCCCGGTCTTGATCAGGGTGAATCTGATCAGCCCCGGCTCGGTGAGATCGAAGCGCCGCAACCGGTCGGCTTCGACGAGATCGTCCGCGGTACCGGTGGCACTGCGGTCGTGCTCGGTCCAGTCGACCGGCACCTCGTCCAGGACGACCTGGACCGAGTTGCCCGCGCGGTCGGTCACGAAGACAGTGCGCAGGTTCTCGTAGCGGTCCACCAGGGCCTGCGCGGCCGACCGCAGCCGGTCGGCATCCACCCGGCCGGTCAGCGTGAGCACCGCCTGCGCGGTGTACACGTCCACCGAGGTGGCGGCGATCTGCGCGTGGAACAGCATGCCGGCCTGTAGCGAGGTCAGCGGCCACATATCGGCGACCGGCAGCGGGAACCGCTGCTCGATGGTCTCGATATCGCCCTGCGTCAGCTCGACGAGCGGGAAGTCGGACGGGGTGTACCCGCCCGCGGTCGCGGACTCGGCATGGCGGGCCACGGCTTCCAGCGCCTGCACCCACAGTTCACCGAATTCGGCCGCTTCCGCTGCCGACAGCTGAGTGGTCGGGTAGCCGATCCGCGCGGTGAGGGCATCGCC